>NZ_JAHWDF010000004.1 GCF_019311235.1 Mesonia aestuariivivens
AACTTAATCTAAACCCAAACTACACTCTCAATGAACATACTTCTATCTCTAAAAGCGGATGCAAATATACACCTCTTTTTCTTCCCTAAACAAACTTTTTTTAATGTTTTCTTAATTTTTATTTAATTTAGCACGTAAATAGCAAATTTTCAGCAACATAAATGTTTTTATTTACAGAAATAAATCCCACACTATACCAAATCTAACCACAAAATCTCGGTAAGGTTGTGAAGGAGCTACATAATTATTATTATCATCAAGTAAGAAAATAACATTCTCTAGCTTTAATTGGCTAAGTTAAATAATATACTATATTTGTACATATACGTAAACCGTTACCATGATTAAAACTTACACTCTATTGATTATAGTGTTATTTATAAATATTGCTGCATATGCTCAATGTGCAGGACAAGACACGACTATTACTATTTGTGATTATGCAAATTCAAGCAATCAAAATTTCAACCTTTTTAATGTATTAAATGGCAATCCTGATAGTGGAGGAACTTGGGTTGATAATGATAATTTAGGGGTTTATACTAATAGTAATCAAAATGAGATTAATATTTGGCAAATAAATCAGAGTGGTGTATTTACATTTACATACAATTTAACTAATTCTAGTTGTTCTAATACTTCAGCAACATTAACACTTATTATAGGCGGTTATGCTGGTGAAGACAATTATATTGCTAATGCATGTGAAAATGATGTTGCTGTGAACTTATTTCAATTTACAGGTAATAATCCTAATCCGCATTTAAATGGTGAATGGATAGATGTGAGTAATACTGGAGCATTAACAGATAACATTTACGATGCTACCATACAAGGTATTGGCACCTATACATTTACTTATAATGTATCTGCAATAGGTACATGTGCAATGCATACAATTACGGTAGAATTAACAGTACACCCCCTTCCTACTCCATCTTCTAATGTTATTGAAAACGTAATTTGTGGTTTAGAAGAAATTACTAATCAACAAGATATAGATTTAAATAATTATTTACCTGCATCACCATCGAATGGATACTGGTCTGACAACTCTGGCACTAATGAAATTGATGAGGAAGATACAATTGTAGATGTACAAAATATTTTTAATAATTTTGGATATGGTGAGTATACATTCAGTTATACGGCCATTCCTAGTCATCCTATATGTGATTATCAAGTATTAAGTATAGTTATTAAAATTAAAAGAAAATTAGATTTTTCTGGAGCGAACTTAGTGGTAAATTCTTTTTGCGAAAACGATATAGCTATACCGCTTCAAGCTCAAATTCTTAACCTCCCAAACTTAAATGATTTACCCAGCAATACTTTTAATATTATCTATAATATAAATGGCCCTGTTAGTCTAAATGAAGAAACCGCTCAAATTTCCTTTAATAATCCTGAAACTTTTAACCTACCAAATGCTTTTGATCCTACGCCAGGAATATACACTATAGAAGTAATAGATATTGCAAGTATTAATGACCCAGATGAACTTATTTGTGAAATTGAATATAATCTCGAAAGTACTTTTGAAATATTTTCAGTTTTTGAAGAAGATATAGACCTCGCTATTCCAAATATATGTTTTGGTAATGATCTTCTCATTAATTTTGAAATTACAAATAATAATTTTAGTGGAGATTTAATCATTGATTATTCTATTACTGGTGCTAATAGTGTAAATAATACTGCTACTCTCAATTTTGTAAATGGATCTTCAAATTTTCAAATTGCAGAAAATTTATTCTCAAATGCCGGTTTACACCAATTTGAAATTATACAAATTACAACGTCAGACGGCTGCATAACTACTCCTACAGATTTAAAAATGGATTTTAGAATCTTTGATACTCCTGAACCTACCATATTTGTTAATGATATTTGCTTGGGTGACGATGCTCTAATTGAATTAAGTAATCTAACAGGAATTAATCAATTAGAAATTGAATGTTATTTAAGTGGAGCCAATTCAACTTCATCACAAACCGAAACGATAACTATAAATAATGATTTTGGAGATTTAGTAATTCCAGCAAACTTAATTACCAATTCAGGTACAACTACTCTTATTATTAATGAATTAATAAATACAGCTACTTCATGTACAATAACCACAACTATTAATTTAACTTTTGAGGTATTACCGCTACCCGATGCTCCAAATGCTACACCCTTACAAGAATTTTGTGAGGTTAACGATGCCAAAGCATCAGACCTTATACCTAATCAAGCTACAAATTTATGGTATACTTCCCAAAATAGTCAAACTAGTTTACAGCCTGAAACACCACTAATTAACGGAACTTACTGGGTGGCAGTAATTAACTCCAATGGCTGCTACTCTAATAAAACTGCAGTTAACGTTGTAATTAATGAAATTCCTCCTGCTACTTTAATTCCTCAAGGTGAAGATTTTTGTGGAGTTGATGAACCCACTATTTTAGATTTAAGTAAAAATACTTCTCAATTTAATCAATACCCTATAGAATGGTATGATCAAAATGGAAATTTACTTACAGAAAGTACTCTTCTCGATGAAAATCAAACTTATCTTGGTTATACCTATGATCCTGTTACCAGTTGTGAAGCTAAAGAGGTATTAGAAGTAAATGTCTCTTTAGTTGAATGTGATAACGAATACGATTTCTTTATTCCAGATGCTTTTTCTCCAAACGATGATGGTATTAATGACGTTTTTAGGATACCAGATATTAACTATATATATCCCGATTATAAGTTCGAGATTTATAATAGGTATGGTAAACTTTTATATCAAGGTGACATCGATCATCCATTTTGGAATGGAGAAGCAGAAAGTAACCTTGTACTATCTGATGGTGTCGTCCCTAATGGAATCTACTTTTACATAGTAAAATTCAATAAAAATAACATCTCACCTCAACAGGGAAGACTATACTTAAATAGATAATTTTAAAATATCGTAAATGAAAATAAAATTACTCATTCTCATAATTTTCTCTTGCTATTTAGATGCATTCTGTCAACAAGATCCTGAGTTTACTCATTATATGTATAATATGAAAATTATCAATCCAGGATATGTAAATAATAGTCCAGAAACAATATACTTTGGCGGTTTTTATCGTAAACAATGGGTAGATGTTATTGGCAATCCAACTACTTATTCATTTTTCACGCATTTACCATTAAGTAGTAAATTAGAAGCAGGTATTTCTTTTGTGAATGATGAAATAGGAGAAAACGCACTTAAAGAAAATAATGTCACCGCAGATTTAGCTTATATTTTAAAAGTTTCAAAAACTATCAAAATTTCTTTCGGACTTAAAGCTGGAGCTACTTTTTTAGATACAGATTTTTCAAGATTTAGATTAGAAAGCGGAAATACAAGTACCGATCCTGCTTTTAGTCAAAATATTCATCAGACCTACCCTACTTTAGGCACAGGAGCATTTCTATTCTCTAAAAATTATTACTTAGGTTTATCTACTCCTAATTTTTTAAAAAGTAAACATTTAAAAGATGCTAATCATATTCAGCGTATTGGAGGTGAAGAAATTCATATGTATTTAACAGGAGGATATGTTTTTAAAGTTTCTCAAAGTTTAAAAGTAAAACCATCATTTTTATTAAGAACTGTAAATGGCGCATCTTCTATGATTGATATTTCTGCCAATTTTTTATATCTAGACAGATTTGAAGCAGGGGTTTCTTACCGATATGACGATTCTATTAGCGCTTTAATGAGCATAGGGATTACTACTAATTTAAAATTTGGATATGCTTACGATTATACCACCACCAATCTAGGAAATTTCACTTCGGGTACACATGAATTTTTTCTACTGTATAATTTAGACCTATCTAAAGGTTATCATAAATCACCGCGATTTTTTTAAAAATTTTCTATGAAAAAAAATTTTCTATATATAATATTCACTGCTACTTTTTTTCTTTCATTTTTGGGAAATGCACAAGACTTTTCTACCAAAAAAGCAGATAAATATTTTGCGAGAACCTATTACGCTAAAGCCATTCCACTTTATGAAGAAGTAATAAGTTACAATTCTTCTGCTGAAACAATACAAAATTTAGCAGATGCCTATTTTTTTACTTTCGATTTAAAAAAAGCAGAAAAATGGTACCGCGTGCTTTTTAAAAAGAAAGGGGAAATCTTGGATAAAAAGCATATTTTCTATTACTATCAAACCTTAAAGGCACTTCAAAAAAATGATTTAGCCAATAATTTATATCAAGAACATTTACTTGAAGCTTCTAAAAAAACCGATTTCCTGCGGTCACTAGTGTATTTAGAAAACGTAAAAGCAATTGGAGATCGCTATTCGCTGAAAAATTTAGAATTAAATACGGATAAATCTGAATTTTTCAGCGGAATTTATCAAGATCAACTTCTCATTTCTTCAACAAAACAAGAAAAGGGTCTTTTTTCTAAACTATATTATTGGAATAACCTTCCTTACTTAAATCTTTACGCTATCCCATTAGACAGTTTAGAAAATAGTTCGCCTAAACTTTTTGCAGAAGAATTATCGACCAAATTTCATGAAAGCAATGCCGTGTTTACAAAAGATGGAAAAACAGTATTTTTTACTAGAAATAGTTACTTAAATCATAAAACAGAAAGAGATACCGCCAAGGTTACTCAGCTCCAGATTTACAAAGCAGAATTAAAAAATAAAAAATGGATAAACGTTACCTTATTACCTTTTAATAACAAAAATTATTCTTGTGAGCATCCAGCATTAAGTCAAGATGGTCAAACACTCTATTTTGCTTCTAATAAACCGGGAGGGTTTGGAGGTTTTGATCTCTATTCAGTAAATACTACTAATTATCTAAATCCAAAAAACTTAGGAAATTTAATTAATACTTCTAAAAAAGAGCAATTTCCATTTATTGATCATCAAGGGAATCTTTATTTCGCTTCTAATGGTCATCCTGGTTTTGGAATGTTAGATGTTTTTATTGCTAAAACTTCAGAAAACGGATTTGAAAAACCTGATAATGTAGGATTACCTATTAATTCTGGTTATGATGATTTTGCGTTTTACATTAATACGATTACAAAAGATGGATTCTTTTCTTCTAATAGACTTTCGGGTAAAGGGAATGATGATGTTTATCAAATTCATGAAATTAAACCTTTAATTATCGAAGATTGCTACCAATTATTAAAAGGAAATATTTTCAACAAAACAACCCAAGAACTACTAGCTAATGCAAAAGTTTTTTTAAAAGAAAATGAAATTATAATAGATAGTTTAATAACAGACAAAACAGGTAGTTTTTCATTCAAAATTAATTGCAATTCATCTTTTCAATTATCTGCAAATAAAACTGGATTTTCTAATGACAGTAAAAGTTTTAATACTTTATCTGAACGTAAAAAAGAACACGCTAAAGACCTGTATTTATTAAGCGAAAAAGCAATAGCTCAAGAAAAAGAGAAGAAATTACAACAAGAAAAAGAAAAAATACACCAGCAGCAGCTCAAAAAACAACAAAAAAAGCATCAAGAAAAGCAAAAACTAATCAAACGAATTATTCAACAAGAACCTAGTATTGTTGAAAAAAAAGAAAAAACAGTTATAAAAACTGAACCTATTTATTTTGATTATGATTTATGGTATATTAGAAAAGAGTCTCGTAAAACACTTCAAAAAGTTATTTCCCTCTTAAAAAAATATCCAGAAATGAAAATTGAAATTGGAACTCATACCGATATGCGAGGAAACAATAAATACAATTTAGATTTATCTCAAAAAAGATCTGAATCAGTACTAGAATATTTTAATGAGAATGGAATAGATTTAAATAGACTTCAAGCTGTAGGTTATGGAGAAACACAACCCATTATAATTTGTAAAACAGAAGATTCTTGTACAGAAGAGCAACATGAGATTAACAGAAGGTGTGAATTTATCATTAAAGCTTTTACTAAATAAAACCTTACTGCCACTTCTCTACTGCTTTTAAGAAATTAATCTCTATAGCAGGTTCTTGTTTATCTAGATGATTTTTTTGAAAATTTCTTCTTAAAATATGTTCTATAAGAAAATCTTCTTCGACTTCTTCTGGATGAAACTCTTCTTTCAATGAGATATTGAATAAGCTTGCAGTTGTATTATACCAAAAGGCACGCCAACCACTTTTTAAATCTTTCACGATATCAAAAGTCGTAATTCCGGTTTGTCTATACATAAGTTTTACTAAAATTTGCCCTTCAGTTTTGGTAAGCTTTTTCAATTCGGCTGTAAATTCATCTTGTATATAATTTTGAACCATTTTAGTATACTTTCGCTTTTTCGATTTAGATTCAATGCTATTCAATCTCTCATTAAGCGCAGTTAATCGTTGTGATGCCAATACCGCGTACGGCCAAACGTGTCGCGTTTTCTTTTGTAGTATTAAATACCTTCTACGTTCATATCTATTTTTAAACTTAAACGGACCTACTAAAAAAACCTCATCCAAGTCAATAGCTTCCATCACTTGGTCATCGATCACCATCAATTTTTTTTCATTTAAAGAATCTACTACCAAAGTATCTTTAACTTTCTTTTCTTCAGAAGTTTTAATTACAGCTTTAGACCTCATCAACTGGTGACGTACCTGAGCTTGAGCATGTAGCCCTAGTAAAAAGAGTAATATGAGTAAAATTTTATTCAAGCTAACTAATTCTATATTTTACACTATAATGAAACTAAAACCATTCCAAAATTAATCATTATTAATTAAATCAATAAGAATTCTTATTTTCGTAGCAAATTAGAAATTAAATGAAGTCAGAAAATAGTATCCTAAACGAAAAATCTCTCGAATTTTTAGAAACCTACCTCAATAATGCGGCTCCTACCGGTTATGAAAGTGAAGGTCAAAAACTTTGGATGGATTATTTAAAGCCTTATGTAGATGAATTTATTACCGACACTTACGGTTCTGCCGTAGGGGTTATTAATCCTGATGCGAAATTTAAAGTAGTCATAGAAGGTCATGCTGATGAAATTTCTTGGTATGTAAATTATATTACCGATAACGGATTAATTCACGTGATTAGAAATGGAGGTAGCGACCATATGATTGCCGCTTCTAAACGTGTAAACATTCATACTAAAAAAGGAATTGTAAAAGGTGTTTTTGGATGGCCAGCCATTCATACCCGTGATAAAAGTAATGAAGAACACCCAAAAATAGAAAACATCACTATTGATGTAGGCTGTACTTCTAAAGAAGAAGTAGAAAAATTAGGCGTGCACGTGGGTTGTGTAATTACTTACCCAGATGAGTTTTTTGTTTTAAACGAAAATAAATTTGTTTGTCGCGCTTTAGATAACCGCATGGGTGGCTTTATGATTGCTGAAGTTGCTCGCCTTTTAAAAGAAAATGATAAAGAATTAGATTTTGGTCTTTACATCACCAATTCTGTTCAAGAAGAAATTGGTTTGCGTGGTGCAGAAATGATTACTCAAACCATTAAACCAAATGTAGCCATTGTTACAGATGTTTGTCATGATACCACTACTCCAATGATCGATAAAAAGAAAGAAGGAGAAACTAAAATTGGTGACGGGCCGGTAATTAGCTACGCACCAGCGGTACAAAACAATCTTAGAGAAATGATTATAGAAACGGCAGAAAAAAATAAAATTCCATTTCAGCGTTTAGCAGCAAGTAGAGCGACAGGTACAGATACCGATGCTTTTGCTTACAGCAATGGCGGAGTTGCTTCTTCTTTAATTTCACTTCCTTTACGTTATATGCATACAACGGTAGAAATGGTACACCGTGATGATGTCGAAAATGTAATTAAATTAATTTACGAAAGTTTACTTCAGATTAAAAATGGAGAAACCTTCAGCTATTTTAAATAAGATGAAGCTTATCAAAATAAAAAGCCTTCCAATTTTGGAAGGCTTTTTATTTATAGAATCATTTATGAATAAAACATAAGTTATGATAACTCTCTACCTTTTAAAACCGTAAATCAGTTCAACAAAACCTTAAATATTGCTAATTAGCAGGTTTTTATTAAAACATTCACTTTTTGTTATACCTATTAACTAGCATTCTTAACTAAATTTATTGGTGATTTCTAAATGACCTATGAATTTAACTGCCGAAAAAATAGAAAAAATTACACAGCATCCTGAAGAATTTGCTGCGCTTGCTAATCTTGTTTACATACAAGACCACCAACTCACTATCCAACGTCATAAACATGGAAAAGGTTTTTATTATACTGATAAGAATAAAAAAAAGATTACTCAAAAAAATACTCTAGAGCGATTTAAAAAATTAGTGATACCACCCGCTTGGAATGAAGTAAGAATTACACACCTAACCAACGGACATTTACAGGTTGTTGGGAGAGATGATAAAAATAGAAAAGTTTATCGTTACCATGACTTGTGGTCTAAATTTAAAAATCAAACCAAGTTTTTTAAAATGTCATCTTTTGGTAAAAAACTTCCTGAAATAAGAAAGCAGGTCGATAAAGATTTAGAACTAGAGGGAATGCCTAAGCAAAAAGTTTTAGCACTGGTGGTAAGGTTAATGGAAGAAACACATATTAGAATTGGCAATCATTACTACGCTAAAAAAAATCAAACCTACGGTCTCTCTACGCTAAGATCACGCCATGTAAATTTGAGTGAAGATATTTTAACCTTCAATTTTATTGGTAAGAAAGGAAAAGAACATCATATTAATGTTACCGATAAAGATTTAATTGAGCTGGTAAATGAATGTGAAGAAATACCTGGGTGGGAACTTTTTAAATATTATGATGAAGATGGTCAAAAAAATTCTATTGATAGCGGAATGATTAATGAATATATTCAAAATATTTGTGGTGAATATTATTCAGCTAAAGACTTTAGAACTTGGGCAGCTACAAAAATTTATTTTGAAGCCTTACGAGATTTAGGCTATACAGATAAAGAAAAACAACAAGACAAAAATTTAATTGCTGCCTTAGATGAAGCTGCAGAAGGCTTAGGCAATACCAGATCTGTTTGTAAAAATTATTATGTACATCCTGTAGTTACTGAATACTACCAAGATGGAAAAATTCAAGAATATTTTGATAAAGTAGATGAAGAAGCTACCAAAAATTCTACCTCCTTATTTTCTAATACCGAAAAAGTAGTTCTCGAACTCATGGAGAATTTTAAAATTAACCTAAAAGAAAAAAAGAAATGAAAAATTTATTACTAATTCTCTGCATTACCTTCAGTAGTTTTATTTATGCACAAGAACCTTTATATGGAAATCCAACCGAACATAAATCCAACCCAGGTTTTGTAATTGTAGTCACTTCTGATAAAAATTTACCAGATGTACAAAAGCAGTATGATATTTTTGAAAATGGAAGAAAGTTTTTTGCTGAACGTAATATTCAGCCTTACTTAATAACTCCAGAAAGTGTGGAATCTTTTTTTCATCAAGAAAATGATAGGTTAATGAAATTTGGAAATTATCAAAACTTACAACAAGACAATACAGATTTCTTGGTAATTGTTATAGATGAAGATTACAATACAAAATATCGATCTAAAACTCCCATTACCCCTTTAGAGATTAGCGAAGTCTTAGAATAATTTTCATCAAAGATTTTATACTAAAACACCCGACTTTTGAAGTCGGGTGTTTTAGTATCATTAATAATTTAAGCTTACTTGCTATTTATTTAAATAAGCTAATACATTATTTTGAATTCTATTTTCAATATTATCAATTTCAGCTTTTTCAAACTTTTCTCCAGTAATATTTTCATATAACTCAATATATCGTTCTGAAATCGAGTTGATGTATTCGTCTGTCATTTCAGGAAGTTCTTGTCCTTCTTTTCCTTGAAAGCCTTTAGAGATTAACCATTGACGCACAAATTCTTTTGAAAGTTGTTTTTGAGCTTCGCCTTTATCTTGACGTTCTTGGTAACCATCGGCATAAAAATAACGAGAAGAATCTGGCGTATGAATTTCATCGATTAATACAATTTTTCCTTCAGCATTTTTTCCAAATTCATATTTTGTATCTACTAAAATTAATCCTTGCTTAGCTGCAATTTCAGTTCCGCGTTCAAAAAGTTTACGTGTGTAGTCTTCTAATACTTTATAATCTTCTTCAGAAACAATACTGCGTTTTAAGATATCTTCTCTAGAGATATCTTCATCGTGATCACCCATTTCGGCTTTCGTTGCTGGTGTAATTATAGGAGAAGGAAATTTATCATTCTCTTTTAACCCTTCTGGAAGTGTTACCCCGCAGAGTTCTCTTTTACCAGTTTTATATTCTCTAGCCGCGTGACCTGCCATGTAACCTCTAATCACCATTTCTACTTTAAAAGGTTCACATAATTGCCCTACTGCAACGTTAGGGTCTGGTGTTGCCTCTAACCAATTAGGGACTAAATCTTCTGTCGCCTTCATCATTTTTGTAGCAATCTGATTTAAGATTTGACCTTTATAAGGTATTCCTTTAGGCATCACCACGTCAAATGCGCTTAGCCTATCGGTAGCAATCATAATCACTCGATTATTATCTAAGCGGTAAACCTCTCTTACTTTTCCTTTATAAACACTAGTTTGTTGAGGGAATTTATAATCTGTACTATTAATAGTATTCATGAGTTGGTTTTGAGTATTTAATCTATATTTTCAATTGAGTTGTACGCAGAAATAATTCGTTTTACTAACCTATGTCTAATTACATCTTTATCATCTAAATAGATAACTTCAACTCCTTTAACAGGTTTTAATACCAGTAAAGCTTCTTTTAAACCAGAAATCACACGCCTTGGTAAATCTATTTGACCAGGGTCACCGGTAATCATAAATTTTGCACTTTTTCCCATACGGGTTAAAAACATTTTCATCTGCGCGTGAGTGGTATTTTGTGCTTCATCTAAGATCACAAACGCATTATCTAAAGTACGACCACGCATAAATGCCATCGGTGCAATTTGTATGACACCTTTCTCTATAAAAGATTCTAATTTTTCATGCGGAATCATATCTCTTAATCCATCGTAAAGCGGTTGCATGTAAGGATCGAGCTTTTCTTTTAAATCTCCTGGCAAGAACCCAAGATTCTCTCCAGCTTCTACTGCTGGTCTGGTTAAAATTATTCGCTTAACTTGTTTTTCTTTTAATGCTTTTACCGCCAAAGCTACTGCGGTATAGGTTTTACCTGTTCCTGCGGGACCTACAGCAAAAACCATATCATTCTTTTTAACGGCTTCTACCATTCTACGCTGATTGGGAGTTTGCGCTTTAATAAGCTTTCCACTAACGCCATGAACTAATATTTCGTCACTTGCGGTAGAAGTTTCGTAATCTTCTTTTTTCTCGCTGGTAAGTACACGTTCTATTGAATTTTCATCAAGTTTATTATATTTACCAAAATGATCCATAAGCATGGTAAAACGCTTATCAAACTCTTCGAGTAGTTCTTCATCTCCATAAACCTTAACTTGATTACCTCTAGCAACCAATTTTAATTTCGGAAAATATTTCTTAAGTAACTCTATGTTAGCATTTTGTTGCCCAAAAAAATCGCGTGGGCTTATTTCAGAAAGTTCTATGATAAGTTCGTTCAAAAGCAGGTATGTTTATTGTTGTTTTATCTTTAAATTCGCACAACACAAATTTAAGTAAAAAAAAGAGTTTAACCGCTTAAACATATTAACAGTTTTATAAATGCCAATCATCACTTTAACAACAGATTTTGGACTTAAAGATCCCTCTACTGCTGCGGTAAAAGGAGCTATTTTGAGTGAACTTGATTCGGTGAATATTGTTGATATCTCACACCAAGTTGCGCCTTTTCATATCACTGAAGCGGCATATATTATAAAAAATTCTTATAGTAGCTTTCCTAAAGGAAGTATTCATATTGTAGGCGTAGATTCTGAGATTACTCCAGAAAATAAACATGTTGCCTTAAAATTAGACGATCATTATTTTATCTGCGCTAATAATGGAATTATGTCTTTAATTGCTTCAGAAATAAAACCTGAAAAAATTGTTGAAATTAATATTCATGATGCTATTGAAAGTAATTTCCCTGTACTTGATGTTTTTGTAAAAGTGGCCTGTCATATTGCGCGCGGCGGAACGCTAGAAGTTATTGGGAAAACCATTCCAGAAATTAAACAATTAAAAGACTTTTCCCCTTTTATCAATCAAGATGAAAAACAGATTATTGGTCACGTTATGTATATAGATAATTACGGGAATGTAGTCACCAATATATCTCGAAAAATATTTGAAAACATTGGTAAGGGAAGAAAATTTAAAATTTCTGCAAGATCTGTAAACTTTACTAAAATTCATGAAAGTTACAGTCACGCTATTAATTTTAATAAACCTAAAGAAACGCGAGAAGAAGATGGTAAAAAATTGGCACTTTTTAATGCTTCAAATTATATAGAGCTTGCCATTTATAAGAGTAACCCCAGTACAGTTGGGAGCGCCTCTACCCTTTTCGGTTTAAAATTAAAAGATACTATTAATATTAAATTTGAAGACATTAATGCTGGTTAGAATTGTAAAAATGACATTTAAACAGGAAGAGATTGAAAACTTCAAATTACTTTTCGACAAGAAAAAACACTTAATTAGAGGTGTAGAAGGTTGCCAGTTTTTAGAGTTATACCAAGATCAAGAAAACAAAACGATCTTTTTTACTTATAGTTATTGGGAAAATGATAAGGCTTTACAAAACTATCGACATTCCAATCTATTTAAAGAGATTTGGGCGGCCACCAAAATAAAATTTAATGCCAGACCTGAAGCTTGGAGTGTCAATAAATTAGTTAGTCTTACCTAAACTTATTTTATGAAAGCAATTTTATTAAAAGAAATAAACTCCTTCTTTTCATCTACGATGGGGTATTTAGTAATCGGTATTTTTTTATTGATCAATGGTTTATTCGTATGGGTATTTCAGGGAGATTTTAATATTCTAGATTTTGGTTTTGCGAGTTTAACTCCGTTTTTTCATTTAGCGCCTTGGATTTTTATTTTTTTAATTCCGGCAATTACTATGCGTAGTTTTTCTGAAGAAATTAAACAAGGTACATTAGAACTTCTGCTTACCAAACCCATTACCCAAAATCAATTAATTGCAGGTAAGTATTTGGGGGCTTTAACACTCGTGATATTAGCTTTATTACCAACATTATTATACGTTTACACCATAAGTGAATTAGGAGCTTCAACAGCTAACTTTGATAGCGGCGCCATTATTGGTTCTTACATTGGTTTGTTATTTTTAGCAGGAGTTTATACAGCTATAGGTATTTTTTGTTCTACGTTATCTAACAATCAAATTGTAGCTTTTATCTTAGGCGTTACGATTTGTTTTCTTTGTTTTTACGGCGTAGAAGGTTTATCTAATATTAATTTATTTGGTTCAGAAATTTATGCTTTAGAATACTTAGGCATTAGTTACCACTATAAAAGTATAAGCAGAGGTATTATTGATTCTCGAGATGTAATTTATTTTGCTAGTTTCATCTTCTTATTTCTTTATTTAGCAAAATTGAATTTAAAACGCTATTTCTCATGAAGAAAAACAACAAAAAATATATTTCTTTGGCAGTGATTCTTGGAGTTTTAATTCTCTTAAATCTGCTAGCATCCAGTTTTTATAAACGCTTAGATCTTACAGAAAATAAACGTTACACACTTTCTGATACTTCTAAAGAAATATTAATCAATGTAGAAGAACCACTGGTGGTCGATGTTTTTCTAAAAGGCGAATTTCCTTCAGAGTTTAAGCGACTTCAAAATGAAACACGTTATCTGTTAGAAGAATATGAAGCTTTTAATCCAAACGTTAAATTCAATTTCATTAATCCGTTAGAAGAAAATCGAGAAGCTCAAGCTATTGCTACAGATTTTTATAAAGCTGGAATGACTCCCGAAAATCTTAATGTTAATGAAAACGGAAAAGTGACCGAAAGTCTTTTATTCCCTTGGGCTGTTGCTAACCTTCAAGATCGTCGAGTTAAAATTCATTTACTGAAAAAGAAAATTGGTGATCGTAATGAAGACATTGTAAATAGCTCGGTACAACAATTAGAATATGCTTTTTCAGATGGTTTTAATAAACTTATTAACGAACGTTCTAAAAAAGTAGCGATTATGCGTGGCAATGGTGAGTTAGCCGATGCTCATATTGCAGATTTTGTAAAGTCTATTCGTGACTACTACTATATTGCCCCTTTTACATTAGATTCTGTAGCTAATAATCCACAGAAAACACTTCAGCAATTAAAAGAATACGATTTAATTATCGAAGCAAAACCTACAGAAGCCTATACAGAAAAAGAAAAATTGGTTCTTGATCAATATATTATGAGTGGCGGTAAATCGCTTTGGCTCTTAGAAAATGTATCGGCAGAAAAAGATAGTTTATTTACTAATAATGAAAATAAATTATTAGCTTTTTATAACGATTTAAATTTAACCGATTTATTCTTTAAATATGGAGCTCGAGTAAATCCTGAAATTGTGAACGATGTATATTCTGCACCAATTGTATTAGCAAAAGGTACTGGTAAAGAAACACAATTTAATCCTTACCCTTGGTTTTATGATCCTATGGCGGTCTCTAAAAACAATCATCCCATCACCCACAATATTGAAGCGGTAAAGTTTAATTTTGCTAATCCTATAGATACTTTAAAAAATAATATTCATAAAACAATTTTATTACAGAGTTCTAAATCTTCAAAATTAGAAGGGGTACCCATTCAAATTAATTTGCAAGAAGTAATTCAAAAAAAACCAGATCCTGCTTCATATAATGCTGGCCCTCAAAATTTAGCTGTATTATTAGAAGGTAAATTTACTTCGGTTTATAAAAACAGGGTTTTACCTTTTCCAGCAGAGAATTACAAAGAAAATTCTTCTGCCAATAAAATGCTTATCATTTCTGATGGTGATGTAATTAAAAATACTACTAAAAAAGGTAAACCACAAGCTTTAGGTTATGACCCAATGACAGCTACTACTTATGGTAATAAAGAGTTTCTAGTAAACGCAGTGAATTATTTATTAGATGATAAAGGACTTTTAAAAATAAGAAGTAAAGAAGTGAAACTTGCATTTTTAAATACCAATAGAATTGCTGCAGAACGCCTACAATGGCAATTGATAAATATTATAGTACCTCTTCTATTTTTAGGTATTTTTGGGCTTATATTTAGCTTCTACAGAAAAAGAAAATATGTTAACTAACTTTTTTCAACAAAAAAAACAAAACTACCCGATTCATAGAAATCTTAAAACAAAGATTTACAAGCATCTATGTTTTTAATAAAAAAACAGATGCTGTTAATAAAAATTTTTAAAGATTAGTGTGAAAATTCAGTTAATAAGATATATTTGTGATTCGAATGAATTTTATATCAAATAATTCTCATGAAATTTATAGTTTCTAGTTCATACTTACTTAAACAACTTCAAATATTAGGTGGTGTTATTAATAATAGTAACACACTACCCATTTTAGATAATTTTCTTTTTGAACTTAATCAAGATAAACTAAAAGTTTCTGCTTCAGATTTAGAGACGACCATGTCTGCTGAATTGGATGTAGAATCTGAGTCTGAAGGAAGTATTGCTGTACCTGCAAAATTATTGTTGGATACCTTAAAAACTTTCCCAGAGCAACCCCTAACTTTTGTTGTTGAAGATAACAATACCATTGAGCTTAGTTCTAGCTATGGTAAATATGCTTTGGCTTACGCTAATGGAGAAGAATTTCCTAATGCAGTTGAGTTAGACGAACCTAGTAAAACGGTAATCCCCGCAGATATTTTGGCTACTGCAATTAGCAAAACTATTTTCGCTAGCGGAAATGATGATTTAAGACCCGTAATGAGCGGAGTGTTCTTTCAGTTTTCTTCAGAGAGCTTAACATTTGTCGCTACAGATGCGCACAAATTAGTAAAATATTCTCGTGAAGATGTTGTTGCAGAAGAAACTGCAGAATTTATTATGCCTAAAAAACCTTTAAATCTTTTAAAAGGAATTTTAGCTAATAGCGATAGCGATGTATTGATTGAGTATAACGATTCTAACGCTAAATTCACATTTGACGATACACAATTGGTTTGTCGATTAATTGATGGTAAATATCCAAACTACGAAGCGGTGATTCCAAAAGAAAATCCAAACGTATTAACTATTGACAGAACACAATTTTTAAACTCTGTAAAAAGGGTTTCTATATTCTCTAATAAAACTACACACCAAGTAAAACTTAAAATTGCTGGGGCTGAATTAAATATTTCTGCAGAAGATGTAGACTACAGTAACAAAGCAGAAGAACGTTTAACCTGCGATTACCAAGGTGACGATATGCAAATTGGTTTTAATTCTCGTTTCTTAACAGAAATGCTGAATAACCTAAATGCTAACGACGTTCAGTTAGAAATGAGTTTACCCAACCGCGCCGGAATTTTAACTCCTAAAGATGGATTAGATGAAGGTGAAAAAGTAACAATGTTGGTGATGCCAGTAATGTTAAACAACTAATTTTAACTTAACCACTAAAACTTAAATTTTAACCCTCGTCTAATCGCGAGGGTTTATTTTTTATTAGTGTTTAATTACTCTTCTTACTTGTGTGCCTCTTCCTGTTTTTACCTCTAAAAAGTAAATTCCTCTAGCTACATCACGTATAGAAAAATGTTTTTGATGATTTGTTTCTTTTAACTTTTCTCCTAATACATTAAAAATTCTTACTTTTTCTATAGCAGATGAAGACTGAATTGTTATTTCTCCAAGGGTTGGGTTTGGGTAAATATAAAAAATTTCTTTTTCTAACTTTTTAACTTTTAGGTTAGACGTATTATTTTTTGATATAATATCACTTTCAGCATCTATTACAATACTTTCTACCGTCATCGTTGTAGAGAAAGAAAATTGTTGAGAATTTTGGGTATGATAAAATTTATGCTCTTCAACTTCTCCTTGAGTTCCTAAAAATTTTATAGGTAGTTCTACTTCAAAAAAATCTACAGATGCATGACTTTGTGATTGTGATACTGTTATAGTTATCTGATTACTTTGTAAATCTTGATCTACATACACCTCAGAACTAGGATAGCCTTCGCCATAAACCCAATCGTTAAAAAATTCATCTAAATTTTCTCCGCTTTGTAATTCAAATTCAGTTTTTAAATTTTCTGTATTTGCATAATCGTAAGCGTAATTAGGATGATTTAAATAATTCTGTAAAGCGTTAAAAAAATTGAACTCTCCAAGTTTTTTTCTCAACATATGCAGCGCCATCGCTCCTTTATTGTAAGACAATCGCTTACTAAATACTCTATTGACACTTAACGTATCTTGAGCCGGAACATAAACGGAACCTCCTGGTAGGGAAGTGATACTATTCACTAAATTTTCCTTATAATCATTAAATACTAGGTCACCATCTAAAGATTCAATAACCATTGCTGCCATATAAGTAGCAAAACCTTCGTTTAACCAAATGTCTTGCCAGCTTTCACAAGTTACTTTATCGCCAAACCATTGATGCCCTAATTCATGAGCTATTAATCCTCTACTGAAGTTTCCCATAAAAGAAACGGTAGTATGCTCCATACCACCACCCCAACCAAATTGAGCGTGTCCGTATTTTTCATCTTCAAAAGGATAATTACCAAATTTATCAATGAATAATTCCATAATAGGGACGGTAATTGCTGTAGAATTTTGTGCTTGAAACAAATTTTCAGGATATACATAATTGACTATAGGAAACGGGTTTCCGTTGTTCATCACAGTATCATTATAAACCGAATAATTAGTTACTGCAAAAGCAACTAAATATGCAGGAATAGGATAATGATGCTGAAAATGAGTGGTTTTTAAAGTTGAATTTATTACCTGAGATTGTTCTAAACCATTTGCTACCGCAACATTTTCTGCTCCGTTATTATTAAATGTTGGGTGGGTTATAAAAATATCTATTTCATCTATTTTATCAGTTAAATCTTGCTTGCAGGGCCACCAAGCTTTAGCTCCATAAGGCTCAGATAACGTCCAAATAATTTCATTACCATCATGTGTAGTTTGTTCAAAAGAACCAAAACCAGTGCTTATCGGGTTTCCTGAATAACTAATACTCAATGAATCTAAAACTCCTTGTAATTGAGTTTGAGGTAAATCTATTATTAATTCATCATTAGATTGCTGAAAGTTAAGAGCAATACCATTCTGTAAGACTGTCGACACATTCATTCCTGTAGAAAAATCAAATATGACCTGATTTAGATTTTCTTTGGCTTTAAAATAAGTGGTCACCTCACCTTCTAAAAAAGCAACAGAAAGATTTACCGTTAGTTCTAAACGATGATAAGTAACATCATAATTTCCAGTATTAGCGCTTGTTTGATTTTCAAATAAAGATGCCGCAGAAAATAGTTCCTGCTTTGCTATAGTATGGTGCTCTTCATAAAGATTTTGAGCAGAAACAGGAATAAAAACACTACATAAAATTAGAAATAAATATAAACGCATAGGATTAACTTAAAAATTCAGACGCTTAAAATAAGAAACTTTACAATCAAACAGACAACTCTATGATTTAAAAAATATAGTAACCTATTATTAATAAAACCTTTATTGGGTAGAATTGTTACTTTGTTTTATAAAATTTGAAACTATTAAGAGTTGATCTTAAAAATAAAGTTGAAATTCTCACATAATCTATAAACCGAAAAAGTTTATATTCTTTGCATATTTAAGAAATAAGAAATATAAAGAATAGCAGTTAAACTTATATTAAACCGACGATCGTTTTTTGTAAGCCCAATTAAACATAGTAATTTAAATGAAAAATTAACCATTATGAAAGATTACGGAACATTATCTGAAGCAATAAACAAACTAAAATTAGAAGAAGGTTACACCCATGATTTTAACCTAATTGATGATTACTTAGAACTAAAAGCTGAAAAAGAAAAATATACAGCCGATGAGTTTGAAGTAGATAAAGTTTTAAGGTTTGAAGGAATGAGCAATCCCGATGACAATTCTATATTATATGCTATTACCACTTCTAATGACAGAAAAGGAATTTTGACCGATGGCTACGGTGTGTCTGGCGGACAAGTTTCTAAAACAATTTTAGATAAATTACACCGAGAAACTGAGCAATAATGAAAGCAGTTAAACTTATATTAAAAAACAAAGACTAAATTGTTTTTAGCCTTTAACAATTGTATTTTTGAATAGAAATTAAAATAACAATAAGTTTTAACTATGGAATATTTAAATTTAAATAAAGAAAAATTAACACTGACAGTTGAAGAATTAAACATTCTGCTTGCAGATTATCATTTATACTACCAAAAGCTTAGAAATTTTCATTGGAATATTATTGGAAAAAGTTTCTTCGATTTACATGAAAAATTTGAAGAAATGTATGATGATGCAGTATTAAAAATTGATGATATAGCTGAGCGCGTGCTAACATTAAGGTTTCAGCCTGCTAGTAATTTCTCTGACTATTTAAAACTGTCTAATTTAGAAGAATCTGATTCTGAATTTACAGATATAGAGATGGTGAAAATCTTACTTGAAGATCATGGTAAAATTTTATCACAAATGCGTAAAGTCGTAAAAGTAGCAGATGAGGCTAATGATGAAGGTACAATAGATTTAATTGGCGCATATATTAGAGAGTTAGAAAAAACCAGTTGGATGTTAGATGCTTGGGTAATGAAAACTAAACAGACACATCAAGAAATTAAATAATCTTGATGGAAAAAAATTCAACATTTAATTTTTCAGAAGCCATCGGCGGGATCTATGATAAACTCGCCGATTGGTTAGATGCATTAATACTTAATCTGCCAAATTTTATTTTGGCAGTACTTGTTTTTATTGTGTTTATTGTTTTTGCCAAATATGTTGGCAAAATACTTACTAGAATTCTGTTAAAAAGAAATATACAACATTCCGTAAGAGATATTACCGTTAGAATTTTGAAATTGGTAATTATTTCTTTCGGTTTTTTTATAGCCTTAGGTCTTTTAAATTTAGATAAATTACTCACCTCTATTTTAGCGGGTGCAGGAGTTGTTGGTTTAGCTATTGGTCTTGCCTTACAGGGTACTTTAAGCAATACAGTTTCTGGAGTTATTTTAAGTTTTTTGCCAGAAATACAAATTGGAGATTGGGTAGAAACAAATGGTTTTGCTGGAGAAGTTCGTGAAGTAAATCTTAGAAATATAGTTATTATTCAATCTGATAATAACCATGTTGTCATTCCAAATACCAAAATTGTAGAAGATGCTTTTAAAAATTTTAGTAGAACTAAACGATCTCGAGTAATGTTAGCATGTGGCGTAGGATATGAAAGTGACTTAGAAAAAGTAGAAGAAATTACGATAAATGCGATTTCAGCTATATTTAAACAAATAGGTGAAGAACAAATAGAATTTGCCTATGAAGAATTTGGAGATAGTTCTATTAACTATGTAGTACGGTTTTGGACAGATGTGAATAGACAAAAAGATATTTTATTCGCGAAACACAAAGCAATTTTAGCGATCAAAAAAGCTTATAATGAAGAAGATATAAACATCCCATTCCCGATAAGAACTTTAGACTTTGGTAAGAATAAGTTTAGATCTGAAACTATTCAAATACATCAAAAAGAACAGTAACTATAAAAGACTTTTAACAAGTCTTTTTTTATACGTAAAATATTGATTTTAAAAATAATATTTCGCTCGTTAGCGGTTATTGCTATACTACTAACCATTTTCCCTTTTTTTAACGCAGATGCTTGGTACATTAGAGTATTTGATTATCCTCACGTACAACTTACTTTTTTAACCTTATTCATTTTACTATTTTACTTCTTTAAGTTTGAATATAAAAATTGGAAAGATTATATTTTTAGCTTCGCGCTATTAATTTGCTTAACCATTCAGGCTGTAAAAATATACCCCTATACACCTTTTGCAGCTTATGAAGTACAGTCCGCTTCAGAAGATAAAATTTCACTTAAAATTTTCGTAGCGAATGTGCTTCAAAAAAATAAATCACATCAAAAATTAATTCAGCAAATTAAAGAAACACAACCCGATCTATTTTTACTCACAGAAACGAATCAAGAATGGTTAACTACTATCGAAAAAAAAATTGATAATCAATATCCGTATACCGTAAAAGTTCCTTTGGCTAATACTTACGGTATGTTGTTATACTCTAAATATAAATTAGAAAAAACAGAAGTGAATTACCTAATAGAAGACAGTATACCCTCAATAACTACAAAAGTTATTTTCAATAAAAATACGCTTCAGCTTTATGCAATTCACCCTAAACCTCCTACTCCTCAACACGCCAAAACGTCTAAAAAAAGAGATACCGAAATGATGCTTGTTGCTCATCGAGTATTGGCTAATAAAAATACACCAACGTTAGTAATGGGAGATTTTAATGATGTAGCATGGTCTACAACCACTACTATATTTCAAGAAGTAAGCAAATTACTAGATGTTAGAAAAGGTAGAGGGTTTTATAATACTTACAATGCAAACAGCTATATTATGCGTTGGCCTTTAGATCACGTATTTGTTTCTGAAGAATTTAGAGTGAAAGATTTACAATTGCTTAAAAAAAATGGATCAGACCATTTACCTATTTTTTTAGAACTTACTTATGAGCCAAAATATAAAAAATTTCAAGAAAAAGAAGACCCTACGACCAATGAGCTAAAAAAAGCTAAAGAACAAATGAAATGAGTTTTTACCTGAGCTTTGCTTTAAATTTAATGATTTATCTATTTCTACAACCATCATAATAGATATAAATAACTTCTTAATAAAATCAACAGCTCATGCTGAAATTACGGTTATAAAAAAAGCGCGTAAAGTTTTAAAATTTTCGGCTTAATGATTGTATAAGATATATCTTTTTTGAGTAATGTATTATAGGGTTTTCTGCTATTTATTGGTTAGATTTTTTAAAAAAATTCTTATTTACTAGCACAAAATGATACTACCACTATTGGCTTCGATAATCCATTTATCCACGATAAAATAGGTGAAACTATAAAAGCTCGAAATATAAACTTTGGCAAATTGCCAGAAAAGAAGCTTTGCATGATTTTTAGGAATTAAATACAAAAGAAAACAAAACTGATGATTAGTGAATTTCTTTCCAGACACTTGCACTACGCTTAATTTCATTTTCTAATTGTTGTCGTTCTTTTAGATTTCTTGGTGTACTATTAGGTGCTAAATGTGGTAAAACAATTTCTATTATTACAGGACCTTCAAAGCCTATTTCTTTTAGAGTTTGATAATGCTGAATAAAATCTATGTGTCCACTCCCGATACCACCACGATTAGAATCAGAAATTTGATAACTAACTAAATCATTATTAACTTCTCGTATAGCGCGAACAGCATCAAATTCTTCAATATTCATATGAAAACTGTCTAAAATTATGCCTATGTTGTGATTTTTTAATTGCTGAAGAAAGTTCAAACATTCTAAAGCGGTATTCATCATAGAAGATTCATAGCGATTTACTGCTTTTACAGCCAATTTTACTTTTTTTAGTTTCGCATAGCTATCTAACTTTTTATAGGCTTCGGTAAGAAAATTATTTTTTTCTATTTCAGATTTACAATTTTGTGTCCAATTGGTTAATCCCTGAAGGGTTACCCAAGTTGCATTTACATTAACAGCAAAATCTATTACACCAGAATAGAAGTTAATTGCTCCTGCTAAAGTGGCTTCAGATGTTTGTTGAGGAAAACAATCATGTGGGTCTATAGCAAAAATTGTTAACCCATAACGCTTTGCTGCTTCTTTTACAACCTTAGACTCGTGTTTTCTAAAGTCTTCACAAAAGTGCAAACCATCTAACCCTAATTCTTTTACTGTAAACATTAATTGTTCAATAGGCTTTATACCTAAGGTCCAAGAACAAATACCTAATTCCATTTTTTATTTTAAAGTTATCGAATCTTCACAGCATAATTAAATTTACGTCAAAATTTAGTTTTATTTTAACCTCCTTTTACTAAAGAAATAAAATTTATAAATATGATAAATGTTAAAAAAATTATTTATTTGTTTTTTACTTTTTGTTTGGTTGTAATTTTAGCAGTATTTATTATTAACAGCCATATCACATCGAGTACCTCTAATGGTATTTATACTAAAATTAGCGAAATTCCATCAAGAAAAGTAGGGCTATTACTAGGCACCTCTAAATATATAAGTCAGCATCAACTTAATTTATATTATACCTATAGGATTGAAGCAGCTGTAAAACTTTTTAAATCAGGACAAATAAAGTATATCTTAATTAGTGGAGATAATGGTTCAAAAAACTACAATGAACCTGAAATGATGAAAAAAGATTTAATGAAAAACGGAATACCTGAAGATAAAATTTTTCTAGACTATGCTGGATTTAGAACATTAGATTCTGTTCTGCGAGCCCATAAAATATTCGGCTTAAAAACATTTACAGTTATTTCTCAAAAATTCCATAATGAGCGTGCGCTTTATCTCGCTAAAAATTTCGGGATTCATGCTATTGCCTTTAATGCTCAAGATGTAAATATAAACTATGGTTTTAAAACTCAGTTAAGAGAAAAATTAGCTCGAACTAAAATGATGCTAGATTTAGTATTTGGTGTACAACCCAAATATTTAGGTGATAAAATTAAAATTGAATAAAACAATAATTATATATATAAAGTAAACAACTTAACTTATGAAAAACTTACTTGTTTATTTTCTATGCATTATATCTTTTAGTTTAATAGCATTTTAGCCAGTAAATAAAGATAATAAAAAACCACTTAAAATTGTTATCGATACTGGTCATGGAGGTAAAGATCCTGGATCTATTGTTAAAGGAATTTCTGAAAGCGAACTTGTTTTCAATATCACAAAAAAATAAAATAATTTCACAAAAATAGTAATGTTGAAATCTTTTTCACAAGAACTAATAAAGAAACTATAAGTCTAGAAGAAAGAGTAGATTATATCAATAAAATTAAGCCAGATTTGGTTCTATCGTTACACGTAAATTCAGATTCTCGAACTGAAGATCATCAAGGGATAGAAGTATATTTTACTATCAATAATGAGTTTAAAGAGAAAATATTAAAATGGCAAATAAGTTAGCTGACCATCTTGATTTTCAAAAGAAATTTTTAGGTAAAGTAATGATAAAAAATGTAAGATTTACAGTCATTACCAAATGTAATTCCCCAGCATTAATGCTTCAACTAGGTTTTCTTACTAATCCTAAAGAAAGAACTTATCTAGGTTCTATAAAAGGCCAAACTGAAATTGCGAATATGATCTTATAATATATCTCAAAAATATAAATTTCAAAAACATTGAATAAAAAGCCTGATTCGTTTAGAATTAGGCTTCTTATTTATCTACCAATAATCACTAAAGCTCTTTTCTCTTTAAATCTAAACCTAATTAAAAATGCTAAACTCAAACTTAATGAAACTAAAATTGTTATTGCTAACGGAATCATACTAGATCCCGTAAATTTACTAATGATAAAAGAAGCTATAGCTCCGAAAATCATTTTAAAACTTCCCACTAAAGCAGAAGCCCTACCAGCTTTTTTGGTAAATGGAAATAAAGATAAAGCAGTTGTATTTGGGTTTTGAAAACCTAATAAAAATAAGATAAAAAACAATAAAATAACTGTGGTATAAAAGTTATTTAACCAGTAGGCGTTCATCAAGAATAATAAGCCTAAACCTACAAGCATAAAAGCAATCTTTAAGGTCACATTAAAGGTGGTATTCTTTTTAAGTGCCAATCGGTTTAATTGACTTCCCAAAATTAATCCTGCTGCATTCATTCCAAATAACCAACCAAATTGCGATTCGGTTAACTTAAAATTATCCATAAATAGTGTAGGCGCATTACTAATGTAAGCAAACATAGCACCAATACTTAAACTACCCGCTAAAGAAAAAGTCAAGAAAATTTTATCTTCTAAAATTCCTTTATATTTTTTAAAAACTTCTTTTAATTTTAAGTTTATAGTACTATCGGGTGTAATACTTTCAGGTAAAAATTTAAACACACTTATAAACATCAATACCGCAAATAATGCTAAAATTAAAAAGATAATATGCCAGGTAAAATAAGTAATAACAATTCCGCCAACAGTTGGGGCTATAATTGGAGCACCTCCCATGATTAACATTAAAAAGGACATAGCTCTTGCTACTTCATTTGGAGGAAAAATATCTCTTACAACTGCTTTCGAAGCGACCATTCCTGCTGAAGCGCCAGCTGCTAAAAAAAAGCGTGAAATAATTAGCCAGTATAAATTAGGAGAATAAAAACAACTCAATGCCGCTATAATATAAATAATCAATCCAATTAGCAAGGGCTTCTTTCTGCCAAACTTATCCATGATAGGACCATAAGCTAACTGACCTAGCGCAATGCCTACAAAATAACTAGTAAGTGAGAAGCCTATTTGTGCCTTTGTTGTAGAAAAATCATTAGCAATACTTTCAAAACTAGGCAAATACATATCTACAGAGAAAGGCCCTAAGGCTATTAAAGTACCTAAAACTAATAATATTATTTGTTCTCTTTTTTTATTCCTGATGGTAAAATCTTCTTGCATTTTGCAAATTTCGGGCAATGAAAGTTATTGAAATAGATTAATAATTCTTTTAACATTTTATTAATATACAATATCGATTTCGTGAAATTTCAAAAAAATATTTATGAAAATTATGTCTTATTATTATATTCGCAAGCTCTACTCGGGATGTAGCTTAGTCCGGTTAAAGTGCGCGTCTGGGGGGCGCGAGATCGGAGGTTCGAATCCTCTCATCCCGACAAAATCAAAATACACTAAATAACAGCGTATTAAATTATTTTCGTAAATATTGCGGACATATTGCTGGATTTAATTAAATCTTTTGATAATAAAGAAAGTTAGGTTAAATTGAATTAAGAACCTCCTGAACTTAATCATATTCATCTTTTCTTGGATTTATTTGTGTTTTTTTAGGGCTAAGCAAGTTTCACTTCTAAAAGATTTTTCCATCTTCTCCAGTTTGGCATAATTAAAGAAAGTATATGATAAAAATCTTTATTATGGTTTGGAACTACAAAATGACACATCTTGAAATTACTACATTAGACTAGACACTAAGTTGAGAGAATTTGTTTTCTAGTTATTAATTTAGCGATTATGAGAAGTAAACCGAAACATTACACATTAGAGTTTAAGCAAAAAGCAGTAGAATTAAGTTATGCCAAAGACAATGTAAAGCAAGTCTGTGAAGACTTAGACGTATTTCCACCTGTGCTTTATCGTTGGCGTAAAGAGTTAAAAGATTACGGTAAAAACAGTTTTCCTTGTTGGGGTAAGCCTAAAATGACTGATGAAGAGATAGAGATAGATCGTTTAAAAAAAGTAGAATTAGAGCGTGATATCTTAAAAAAGGCTATTGGCATCTTCTCCGTGAGCGATAAGAAAAATACAGGTTTATAAAACAACACCTATTAAAATTTCCTGTTGAGGCGATGTGCAAAGTATTAAAGGTAAGCAAAAGCCGGTTATTATCACTGGTTACGATCAGAACCAAGTAAGTTGTGTATAGAAAACCAAAAGATAAGCTCGCTTGTTTGCAGCATATTTGAGAAGAGTTTTCAAAGTTATGGTTCTCCAAGGATAAAATCAGAATTGCAAGCATTAGGTTATAAGGTATCTAAACCCAGAATAGCCCGTATCATGAGAGCTAATTATTTGTTTGCTAAACGAAAACGTAAATTTAAAATAACCACAGATAGTAACCATAATTACCCAATAGCTCCTAATTTACTTAACTAATGCTTTGATGTTAATCGAGAAAAACAAGTTTGGGTAAGTGACATCACTTATATTCAAACCAAACAAGGTTGGCTGTATCTTACGGTTATTATCGATTTATTTAATAGAAAAGTAGTTGGGTGGTCTTTAAGCAAAGATCTAACTACAGATAACACTATTGTAAGAGCTTGGAGCATGGCTATTAAAAACATAACCTTGCAAGAACCTCTAATTTTTCATTCTGATAGAGGTGTACAATATGCAAGCCAAAAGTTTACCTCTATTATTAAAAGCTATGAAGGGGTAGTCATGCAATCTATGAGTCGCAAAGGAAACTGTTGGGATAACGCTGTGGCAGAATCCTTTTTTAAATCATTAAAAGTAGAATGGGTATATCACCACAACTATAAACTAAAGTCTGAAGCCGAGTTATCTATCTTCAAATGGATAGAAACATGGTATAATAATAGAGGAAGACATTCCTTTTTAGGTAACAGAAGTATTAGAGAATTTGAATTAGATATATAATCATGAACTAGCAGCATAGTCATTCAACTAATTGTCCAGTTTTTTGTTGCAAGTACACTTTCCCGTAGGGATGTGTAGCGGTAAAAATATGAACGGGAATTTCGATCTCTTTTATAGCCTTCCTTAAATCCAACTTGAGCAAATCAGTATAGCCATACACATAAGTTTTCCGGTCTGCTTGTACTATCCAGTCTACTATTTGTTGATGCTTGTCCTTATTAAGGCTCATTCCTTGCGTCATTTGTTTTGCCATCTTAGTAAAAGTCAAACTATCCATTGCTAGTAGCTTTTGATTGTAAGGAGAATCATAAGTGATTGTTTTGCTGTTATAATCTGGCAGCATTAAAGCCCCTATAGCAGGAAGCGCATCGATAAGTATAAGCTTGGAATAATTATTATTTTCTGAAGCAAGCCACAACCCAAGACTGCCTCCCATACTATGCCCCAGAATAATTACATCTTTTAGTTTATTTTCGATGACATAGCTTTGAATCTCCTTTTTAATTTTGGGTAACCACGGAAAAGATATGGGAGATACTTCTCCAAAACCGGCAAAGGTAAAGGCATGAATTTCGTAGTTTTCTGATAAATGTGTTGTTATTTCACTGAATACTTCAGGAGTACAGGTGAAACCGGGAAATAGTAGAATTGGCTGTCCCTTTCCGGTTTTTGTAACTTGAAAACTTTCTTGTGATTGCATTGGGAAGGCAATTAAAAGAATAATAACAATAAAGCAAATATTTAATTTTTTCATCTCTAAAAGGTTTTGTTTTCCCTTTAGATACATTTTGTATAAAATGTTACATGAAAATCTTATTATATAAGCCCTCCTATGCTAAGTATTTTCATTTATTCACTTTTATGCACTCACTTTACTATTCTTTAACTATCCATGAACCAGAGATTTCCAATGATGAAAAAACGAATAAAAATATAGGGTTAAGAAAATTTATTTTAAAATATTTAGTAAGCTATCATTACCGTAGCAAAAAAAATAGATTTTATATCAAATTTACAATGCCAAGTTAAGGCTTCTTAAAAGGATCCATGGTGCTCCTATTTAGATGCTTGAATCTTATTTCTTAAATTTGTGAAGATGTATATACGATTCAGCATCTTGTATTTGCGGGGAAACCCGAATATTAGTCCTTTGTTAGTGTCAATAAAGATGATCATTTCATAAAAGCAGGTTTGACTTTTATCTTTTTCTTTTGCAAATTTAAAAGTAATAGTAAGTTCTTTTTAAATTAAAAGATTCAGGTCTCGTTTTAAGCAAATGTATGCCTTGATTATCTTTTCAATATTCATGATATTTTTTAAAATGCTTGGCATATCAATCAACTCCAACAGTCACAGTAGCTTCAGAAAATCATCGTAATTATATCTAAAATTTATATGACTTTTAGCGGGTCTTATTTACTTAAAGTTTCCGAAATTTTGATTGCTATAGAAGCTCCGACAATAAAATTGTCTTTTACCAAATTACTTTTGTTTTCAAAAATAGCGTCTTTGCTGTTGAGCCATCGGGCTTCCACTCTACACGCTATTCGTGGTGTGGGTGAATAATCGAGGTTAACTGAAAGTCCGGTGGTTTGGAAACCATTCCTTGTTCCGGTTGGGATAATTATTCCTGTCTCATCTTGGTAATATTCTGCTCGGATAGCGGTTTTCCACTTATCATTTAAGCTGTATTTTCCAATAATAATTGGAGTTAACCATACATCATAATCTGAACTTTCTTTAAAGCGTTGTTGTACTCCTAGATCAAAACCAGCAATTAAATTCAGCTTTTCTGTGAGTTGAAATTGCCCGTACAAATTATTAAAATAGCGCATTCTTCTGGTATCATCAGGATCATCCGTACCGATAAATGTGCTCCAATTTAACGTAACTTTATCCGTAGGGCTATAATTTACTTGTGTGCCAAAAGAAAGTAAGGAATTGCCTTCCAATCGTTGTATTCTTTGCCAACCATTTGCTACCAATCCTGCGAGTTCCCATTTTTCATTGGGATTAAAAGTCAGTTTGGCACCTGTTAAAAAATAAGGGGAATTTTCGGCCAATAAAGAACGGGTTAGCGTAGGGTTATCCATAGAAATCGCACTTTCAAAACCAATATGAGAAGGCAGGATACCAGCGTCTAACCAAAGGTTATTTTCTTTGTTTAAAGAAATACCAATATTCGCTTCAAAAATGTTTTTTAAAACCCCTGGTTCGGCCGCATAATTATCGTTGGCATAGGTACCAGTTTGCAGTGCAAGATTGGCTCGGTATTTTGAATGTTCAACATTCAATTTTACAAGTCCTAAATTCAAATTAAACTCGTTGTGCCGGTTATGGTTATATAAAAAAGACTGCCTTTGTGTGCCTTGCGGCTGATTAAAATCATATACATAAAAAACGTCTGCAAAACCAACAAGATTCACTTGTGGTTTTTGTTGCCACGTGCTATCTTCTTGAGCAAATGTGCTAGCACTCGTTAAGAATAGAGTTATAAATAGTATAAACGACCAAATATGTTTCATTTTAAATGGTATTAGTTTGACTTTCCGAAAAGACTGGATATTTCTGTAACTTTACTGCGTTGCGACAAAACTACAACAATATCCTTTATTTCTATTTTGGTTTCTCCTTCAGGAATGATAATTTGATTGTTTCTTTTGATTAACGTTACCCGTGAATCGGATGGTAAAATTTTTTGTTTATTCAACTCCTTGATTAATCTGTTAGCTATTTTAGCATCTTTTTCTACCTGAATTTCTAATAACTCATATCCATCGCCTAAATCTAAAAATGTTTTTACATTCGGTCCTTGAACGGCTCTGTATAAGTATCTCCCATTCAATCGATATGGGCTTTCTACAGTATCGGTTCCTAATTGTTCAAAAACCGAAAGATGCTCTTCATTATTAACAGAGCTTACCAATCGATTAACCCCCAATTGTTTTGCCAATAAAATAACCAAAGAGTTTACCGCATCATCATTTGTAGTCACAATAATAGCGTCTGCTTTTTCTGCGTTGGCTTCTTTTAGGTTTTCCATACTTGTTGCATCTGCGTGGATCACCACACAGTCAAAATGTGAAGCGACCCAATCGGCTGCTTCCTTATTTTTTTCAATTACATAAACATCGTGGTTGTCTTTTACGGCAGCTTCGATGACGTGTTTTCCGGTTCTTCCTGAACCAATGATAATGATATGCATAATGTTATTTTTTAGATTTAATTTTTAAATAATTCTTGGTTTAGTGCCATAAAACAGTACTCTCAAAAGCACTAAAATTGGGATAATCTCAATTCTTCCCGCCCACATTTGTAGGATATAAACCCCTTCTAAAATTGGATTCATACTCGGGTCGGTGATGCCAGAACTTAACCCAACTGTACCCTGTGCTGATGCCGACTCAAAAATGGCATCTGCCAAGGTGAAATCGTCCGACATAAAATAGATCGTAATTAAGGTTGATACAAATACAAACAAGATGTAAATGAGGGTAAAAATTCCTGCTCTTGCTAACTCTAAACTCATTTCCTCCGGAAGTACTATTTTATTATCAAAGCGAACCGATTTTACGGTGTTTTTTGATAAAAAAATCTTATTGACATGCCATCTTAGTCCTTTTTGTAATAATAAAGCCCGAATAATTTTGATACCTCCTACCGTACCTCCGGCAGAACCACCAATAATCATTGCTGCCGCAACAATAAATAATACCGAAAGATCATCCCAAGCTCCAATGTTAGAGGTTTGCCAACCTGTGGTGGTCAAAGCACTCACAAATTGAAATACTCCTTCTCTGAATGGGTTCGAAACGATGTCAGCGTTCATTAAAAATAAAGACAAAACCACTCCGCCAATTATAGATGCAATAATCATTGCACGCGTTTGAATGTCTTTCCATAATTCATTGATTTTTCGCTGAAAAAGGAACCGATAGAAAAATGGAATGGATAAACCACCTAAAAGCATTGGAAGCAAGAATAACATATCCATTTTAGCCGATTGATAGCCTGCAATACTATCATCGAGCGTACTAAATCCGCCAGTAGATTGTCCTGTCATAGCGTGATTAATCGCATCAAAAATATTTTCTGATAAGGGATAGTTTGGTAATATAAAGTAGGTACCAATGGCGATGTAAATAAACATCGAAAAAGTTACTACAAAATATACTTTCCAAATGGCTCGTGCAGTTTCTATAACATTGGTTCTTAATTTTGTTCCGCTAGCTTCTGAACCGTAGAGCTGAATTGCTCCCTGGCCTGGCAAGTGTTTAAATACGGCTATTGCCATTACGATAAATCCTGCTCCGCCAACCCATTGTGAAAAACAGCGATAAAACAAAATAGATTTTCCTACCGAAGGTTCATTATACGCCATAGTTAAACCTGTAGTTGTAAAGGCACTGGTACTTTCAAAAAGGCAATGCAATGGATTTTTAAAATTCAACAAACTGGAAGTATAATTCATCCCGGCGGGCACAAATTGTTGCATCACTTCCAATGGTGTAATATGAGCAATAATAAAATAGGGTATTGCTCCAAAAACCATGATCATTAGCCAACCAATGGCGGCTATGGCAAGGGAATGTTTTTGTTGGGGCTCTTCTGTTTTTTCAAAAATCCGGTAAACCAAATACCCTAACAATGCGGTAAATGTTCCTGCAATCAGAAAGCCTGCTAGGGAATACCATTCTTGATAAATGATGGCAAATATGGCTGGCACAAGCATTACCAAGCCTAAAATGATTTGCAGACTCGCAACCTGTTTTATAAATGTTTTATACATAGAATTATATTACGATTATTGATTATTTTGATGGGTTGAAGCTCCTTCTTTTAGCTCATTTAAGTGCGTTTGAATCTTTGTAAGCTGAGCAATGATGTTATCCTTGCTTTCCACAGGAACTTGAATGTCTTGATAAAGTTTCTTCGCTAATGTTACTTCACTCAGGTAATCAGAAACCTTATTTTGAAATTCTGCTTTGTTTTGAGCATTTATAAACCATTTCAAGCCCTTTTTTACCGCTTCATTGCAATAAAAAAGGTTTTTTGCACTATTGGGATGGTCTTGTTCGTAAAGCCTTGAAAATTCTACTACATCAAAGCAAACTTGAACAATCGTATCAGCCATTTTCTTTGAAATTGATATTTCACTTTTCATCGCTTATTAACTTTAGAAATTAAAAAATCGAAAATAGAGGTAAAAGGCAATGCCTAAAACCACCATTATAATGCTTGAAATTATCAAATACCTGATTTCCTTATACCAATCGTTTGTAGATTCATAGGCATGGCCTTGCCCTTCATCATAGAAAAAATCCCATTTCATCTTTTTGCATTTTTTTTACAATACAAAGGTCAGATGAAAGCAATAAGTAGAAAATCAAGGATTGGTAGGGCTGTATAAAGATTTTATAAAGACTACTGAAAGCGGTAACCAACACCGCTTTCGGTGATGATGTGTTGCGGATTGTTGGGGTTTTCTTCAATCTTTTTACGCAACGTACCAACAAACACCCGCAAATATTGGGTTTCGGTTTGATAGCTATAACCCCAAATTTCCTTTAGAAGATATTGATGCGTAAGGACTTTACCTTCATTTTTGGTAAATAAAGCCAGTAAATTATACTCAGTTGAGGTAAGTTTGATAACTTCATTATTTCGCTTTACCATTCGAGAGGTCAAATCAATATGGATGTCTCCGCAAATGATAATAGCTTTGTTCTCGGTGTTTTGACTTCTTCTAATGGCTGAACGGATTCTTGCCAAAAGTTCGCCAGTGCGGAAAGGTTTGGTCAAATAGTCTGTTGCTCCGTTATCCAGGGCTGAAACAATATCTGATTCGTTGTCCTGAACCGAAAGGATGATGATGGGTTTATTATACCATTCACGTAGTTCTTGTAAAATTTCGTGACCGCTTTTATCAGGCAACCCAATATCAAGTAAAATCAAATCAGGAGGATGACTAGCCGATAAAATCAAGCCTTCTTTTCCAGTACTTGCTTGAACTACTTTATAATCATTGCTTTCCAAATTTATTTGAAGCAATTTTCTGATTTGCGGTTCATCATCTATGATTAATATTTCTGCCTTATTCATTTTCCGAATTTTTGTTTTTAGAAAATTCACACGGAATTTTAAGAGTAAAATTGGCTCCACCTTCCTTTCTATTTTCTAAAAATATTATACCATTCATTGCTTCGGTAAACCCTTTTACTATAGAAAGTCCTAAACCTGTGCCACCTGTGGCAGATTTATTTAAACGATAGAATTTGTCAAAAACATATTCAATTTCATTTTTTGGAAATCCTTTACCATTGTCTATTACTTCTATAAAACAATGCGTTAGATTGTCGTCGAGTTGAATAATAATAGTCGTATTTTTAGGGGTATGTTGAATTGCATTGTGTATAAGGTTAAACAGAATTTGTTCCGTAAGGCCACTATCAATTTTCACCAACGGCATATTTTCCTTTGGAGTAAATACAATTTTATGATCTTTTGCATCATTTTCATTGTCCTTTATCGCAGAAAAAACGAGCTCGTTCAAATCGCACCAATCTATTTTAGGTTGAATAAAACCCGCTTCAAGTCTGCTCATACTCAAAAGGTTTTCGACTTGTCTGTTTAATCTAAAACTGGCAATTTCAATTTCAGAATATAATTCATTGCGATTATGGTCAGAAAGTTTGGTTGGGTTGTCTTTAATAGTGTCAATGGCACCGATTATTGTTGAAATGGGGGTTCTCAATTCGTGAGAAAGTGAGTTTAGTAAGCTGTTGTATAATTTGATAGATTTTTCTCTTTCTTTTTGTTCTCTTTCTTTTCGTTCAAATTTTCGAATTTGATAAGTTAGAACAGCATTAATAAATGCTATAACAAAATACATGAAGAACATTAATACATCTTCGGCAGTTGCAATTTGCCAATTGAGGATAGGAGGAATAAAAAAGAAATTCCAAATAAGTGCACTCAATAATGCTGATAACATTACAGGAAAAATCTCAAAGAGAATGGCGTTTACCGAAACAACTAAAAGTAAAATAAGCGCTACGGCTCTGTAACCAACAAGGTCAACCGAAAAAAAACACAAAACAGCAGTGAACACGACAAGAAGGACGCTTATCAAATATTGATTTTTCTTACTATATTTCCTTGTTTTTAGTAACTCCACATTTTTTTATTCAAATTTAGTGATTGAATTATAAAGATTTCATAAAGATATCTGTTCTCCGAGTGTTAACAAAATTGTAAGCTTCCCCTAATTAGAACTTTTTAGTTTTCCAAAATTACATTTTTTATTTTGTTTTTTAATTCCTCTGGGTCTAGACCCAGAGGAATTAAGCTTTGCGTATGTTACTGGAGGGATTTTCTCTAAGCTGTCGTGTGGGTTATAATCATCCACCCATATCCGGGTTTGTTCTCTTACCTGATGTAGGTCTTCAAATATATATTTGTTCAAAACTCCTCGGCTATATAAACCATTGAAGCGCTCAATAAAAACATTTTGAGTTGATTTTCCTGGCTAGATGTACTTAAAGTCGATCTCGTGCATCTGACTCCAATCATTTGTGATGTGAGCGATAAACTCAGGACCATTATCCATTCTTATATTTTTTGGCTTTCCTCTTTTATTAATTAAATGATTGAGTACCCAAACAATAAGATTGCTTGTCAATGAAAAGTCTATTTCAATATAAAGCGCCTCTCTATTAACATCATCAATGATATTAAATGCTCTAAAGCGTCTTTTGTTTTCTAAGACATCAGTTACAAAATCCATACTCCACGTATGATCCAGCTCAGTTGGGACCTCTAAGGGCTCTTTAATTCTTGCGGGCAAACGTTTCTTTACTTTTCTCCTTAATGGAAGACCTAATGCTAGGTAAACACGATGCACCCGTTTGTGGTTCCAAAGCTTACCTTCTTCGCGTAAACGCTCATAAGCCTTCCAAAACCCTTCCTCAGAATGATTCTTTGCTTTTTGTTGGAGCGCCTTCTCTATAGTAGTATCGTCTTTAAGTAATTACTTATAATAGTAAACACTTTTGCTCATATTTAAAACACAACACGCCCTACTGATGCCGTAATGTATAAGTTCTTTTGCAATACTTCTCTTTCTGTAAGGCTTTAAAGCTTTTTTTCGATAATCTCCTTTGCCATCTGATGATCTAGCGCCAGAGTGGCATACATCTGTTTGAGTTTAAGGTTTTCTTCCTCCAGCTCCTTGAGCCTCTTTAGTTCCTTGGAATTCATTCCAGCATACTTGGAGCGCCACTTGTAAAAAGCAGCAGCACTAACTCCATGTTCACGGCTTATCTGATCGACACTCTTGCCGTTGTCGAACTCCTTTAAAATCTTTGCCATCTGCGCAGGTGAAAATTTACTTTTCTCATAATACTGTCTAAAGTTTAGATTAATATTCTAATTTTAAACAGTTCGGTTTTAGGGGAAGCTTACACCCAACCTGCTACAGATGAAGAAGAACAAACGGTTCTTCATAAATTAAATCTCTAAAAGGGAGTAATCCCCATAAACGAACAATCCGCAAAGAATCGGTTTAGTCAATAGGATCTTCAGGTTAGGTCGTACCGACCACACGAAGACTTAGTTATTGTGAGCAGGTTTTTTTTAATTCTTTTATAAATAAATAGCTTTCAGGAAATTCATTCTGATTAATTCTAGTAAATCCTTTTTTTTCAAATATCTTAACTGAAGCAATATTTTTTTTAATACACCACGCTTTAACATCTTTAATGCTATTAATAGTTTTTAATTTTTCCAATATCATATTTAGTGTTTCTTTTCCATAGCCATTATTCCATTCATTTTTTTCGAATGAAAATCCAATTTCACATCGGTTAGGAAATGATTTATCGCATTCCAAAAGTAAAGTTCCGATTAATTCTTTATTTTCTTTTTTTATTATAGCCTTGCGAATTTTAATGATATTATTCTTCTCAATTGTTTGGTCGAAAACCATTTTTAATGCATCTTCAATTTCATTCATAGGTTTTGAGCCACGGAATTTCATTGATTCTTTATCTGAATAAATTTTAAATAATTTTTCTATATCACCTTCATTAAGATTTCTGGTTTTAAGTCTTTTGGAATTTAACTCTACATTTTTTAGCATTTTATTTTCTGTTAAAACAGGTAATTTTGGTGTATTATACTGATATAGGTTGACTCTTTTTTGATAGGTATATTTTAATATTTAGATATGGAGTTGGTGTAAATTTACATTATTTTTTCGATAAGATCTGTATTCGATGTTCGGATTAAGATGCACTTTCGCCGGTTTTCTTAAATCCAGACTAAAATGTGTTCTTAGATTATTATTGGAATTACTACATTAGACTGGACATAGAGTTGAATGAATATTATTGCAAGTTGTTAACTTAGCATTTATGAGACGTAAAGCCAAACATTACACTTTAGAGTTTAAACAGAAAGCAGTAGAATTAAGTTATGCAAAAGGCAGTGTAGCGCAGATTTGTGAGGATCTGTATATTTTACCTGCTGTTCTTTACCGCTGGCGTAAAGAGCAAAAGAATTATGGTAAGAATAGTTTTCCTGGCCGTGGTAATCCTAAAATGACCGATGAACAAAAAGAGATAGCTCGTTTAAAGAAACAGCTTAAAGAAGCCGAATTAGAACGTGATATCTTAAAAAAGGCGATTGGCATCTTTTAGCTCACTATTTATTATTTTAGATTAAGGTATTCGTGAATGCTTCGCATTTCCGCGAGCGACAAGAAAAATACAGGTTCATAAAACAGCACCGTATGAAATTTCCTGTTGAGAAGATGTGCACTATGTTAGCTGTGAGTAAAAGCAGTTATTACCACTGGTTAAAATCTGGTCCCAGCAGCCTCTGGAAAGAAAATCATAAGCTTTCTTCATTAATCAAAGATATATTTGAGGATTGCCACCAGAGCTATGGAGCTCCGAGAATAGAAGCTGAATTGAAAGCTTTAGGTTTTAAGGCGTCAAAGCCACGGGTAGCCCGTATAATGAAGGCAAACTATTTATATGCTAAGAGGAAGCGTAAGTTTAAAGCCACCACCGATAGTAACCATAAATATCCCACAGCACCAAACTTGTTGAACCAATGCTTTAATGTAGCTAGGGCTAATCAAGTATGGGTAAGCGACATTACCTATGTTCAGACTAAAGAAGGCTGGAGCTACCTAACAGTGATCATTGATCTATTCAATAGAAAAGTTATAGGATGGGCTTTAAGTGATACCCTAAATACCGAGGATACTATTATAAAAGCTTGGCAGATGACTATTAAAAATACCACACTCACACAACCTTTGATATTCCATTCAGACCAAGGTATCCAGTATGCCAGCCAAAGATTTACTAATCTACTTAAAAGTTATAATGGCTTGGTTAAACAATCGATGAGTAGAAAAGGTAATTGCTGGGACAATGCCGTAGCGGAATCCTTTTTTAAACCTCTAAAAGTAGAGTGGGTATATTGGCATAAGTACAAGCTTAGATTACAGGCAGAGTTATCTATCTTTCAGTGGATAGAAACCTGGTACAATACCAGAAGAAGACATTCCTATTTAGGAAACAGAACCATTAAAGAATTTGAAATAGATATGTATAATCAAAAACTAGCAGCATAGTCACTCAACTTAAAGTCCTGTTTTTTATTGCAAGTCCAGTACTCGTTTAGATTAGCACTTCGGACAATGATTTGCATTGTTTAGAAGTTATCCAAGAAAATCAAGCAAACTCCAGCAAAAAAATCGCAATGGATCAGCAGGCCTTTTATGGGGTCTGTAAATTAAACTCTTTCTGATGTATCAATTCCTCTACGGCTACCCCCAGTGGAATTGGCGTTTTTATAACTTGATATCCTAATTTAATATAAAATTGTAGAATCGTAAGACTCTAAATTATGCAAATAAAATGTTCATTTTTTCTCAATGTTTCTTGTAGTCAAGTAGACTAATTTAAGTAGCGACATTTCATTGGTAAATACCCCCTGGTCTTGGTAAATTTCTGATCTGGCGATGGAAGCCCTCTACGCCATTGGTAGTATAAATAATCTTTCTAATGGCTTTGTGTATTCAATATACGGAGAGAACTGTTCCCTGTCACACTGCCAGCTTTTAATAACTACAGGATATTTACGGCCTCATTTATCTTTCAGGTTCAATAGTTCATTTTTCAGCTACATCTTTAGTAACGGCTCTGTTGATCTTTTTCAGATCTTTCGTAAATTATTGTTGATCCTTTGAAGCCACATATTTAAGTGAGTTACAAACCTGGCGTACAATACAACACTGAACCTGACCAAATTTACAGCATAAGTATTTAACATCTTTGAAAAAAGAATTTTTTATACCCAATACCGGGTATTTATAGAGAGTTGCGGGATACCGTAATACTTTTAAAGTAAAATTAATTATCTTTAGCCAAGCATAATGATTGAATAGACTATATCCATAATTATATCCCTTAAGAATGAATAAAATAGAATTTAATAAGACCTCTAACATTTTCATTAATTCAGGTATAGTTGCATTATATCGATATTTAGGGCAATACGAAAGAAAAAATTCTAACGAGAAATTTAATTTTAGATTGTTAGATGATAAACTAATAGTCGAATCTGAGAATCTCTTATCCCTTTTAGAAGAAGTCTATTATTTTATGGGGAAAGATATATATGATACTTCTTCTAAAAAGCAATTGGATAAGCTCGAAAATGTTTACTATGACGTCAAAAAAGATGAATTTCATAGGTTTCCTAAAATCTATACTTACGGTTTAGCTGAACTTTTGACAAACAATGCGCAAGGAACTACAAAAATGAAGGAGAATTCTCCTAAGATAAAAAATCTCGAAAAAGAACAACCTGATGTTGCAAATAAGATAAAGGATTACTTTGATAAAAACAACTTGAAATTACTTTCAAAAGTATATCTAAACGAGCCTTACACCAAAATAACAACTATTGATTTACAAGATAAATATTGGATAGATGGTAAAGAATATTGTTATTTAACTGGAGAACATTTCAAAAGTTTAGTAAATGCTATTAACATTTCACCTTTCATAAAAGGATTAACTACGTTTAATTCATTTTTAAATTCATCTGATGGAAAGGTAAGTCAAAAAGGACTGTATCTTTTAAGATTCTCACCTGCCTTGGCAATGTACAGTTACTACAAAGGTTATGATTCTTTTATTTCTTCATTCTTTAATTCAAATTCATTACTAGAGATTAATGATTTATATAAAAGCGAATTCTTTTATGAAAATGAAATTATGCAGTCATGGAAAATGCCTTTTAAAAGAAATATAAAACTTCACAATTTTAGTTTTGCTCGAAAAGGAAAAGAAGATTATTCGTTAGATGCCGCTGAAGATTCTTTCTCTCCTCAAGAAATCACATTTCTAATACTACTTACTTTTTATAAAAAGAAATTTGCTGATGAACTAACCATTCAAAACATAAGTAAAACTGAGACCACCGATATTCTAAGCCTATTAAAAATTGATAAATCACCCATTAGTTTAGTCACATTTAAAGCAGATAAGTTCGCTTCAACACTGCGGCCTAATTTTTATGAGGAATATACAAACGTAAAATTTGTAATTCAGCTTATTCATAAACTCGAGACGAATAAAGATAAACGTGTAGCAATAGGTGAAATTTGGAGAGGTTTAATATTTAAAACCTCAAAAACCGAAAGTATTAAAGATTACAATAAACGATTGAATCTTGAACGCCAAATAAGGATAAAAGTCATCGAATGTCTATTAAAGGGGAAATCAATTTTGCCTATTCTAGAGTCGCTTTTCCATAAAAGCTATTTACTTCTAGCAAATGGCGACAACTCAGGTTATAGAAGATATGACCTTATTCTAGAATTTCTAATCATATATGAACAAACAATAAATTTTAAACTCAATGAAATGAACGAATCATTACAACAAAAGGCCATTAGCTTAGGTAAAAGTATTGGCTATGCTATCATAAATTATGGCGAACCTAAAAATGATACTGAAAAAAAAGCCAATGCTAAAAACGGAAGAAAATATCTTATTAGTCTACATAAGGCCAGAACTATAGATCAATTTAGAGAAACCTTAATTAGAATTCAGCGCAAGTATTTAGTTTCAATCTCTAATGAAATATTAGAAAATCTTAACGAAAAAAACTATGTAGCCGTTAAACAATATGCTCAAATAGGAGCATTAAACAGTCTAAATGTCGTTTTATCTAACCAAAAAGAATCTTAACAATGAAAGTTAACAGTATTACCATTACGTATTTATCAAAAGTATCATTTGCAAGCCTTAACGGGAGCGATAAAGAAGTAGATAATATCAATCCTATAAAGAAAGTTACCCTTCAAAATGGAGAAGAGTTACCTTATGTTTCATCACAAGCAATACGTAGAGCATTACGTGATAAATTGGAAGAGTTGGGAAGTGATATATCACCGGTAGGAATGTCCAGTACAGATAAAGGAGCTCCTAAAACTGAAATGAATCCTATCAAATATATAGATGATGATCTTTTTGGGTATATGGATGCTTCTAAAGGCAAAGATGGAGCGGCAGGTACTTCAACAGTTAGAACTTCACCAATACGAGTAGAATCTTTATTGGCTTTAGCAACTTATAAGGGTGATTTAGATTATGCAACTAATTTTATGGGAAAGAAGATTGAACTAAATGCAAACATCTTTGAAACTGAAATTCATTCTGGGGTTTATCGAGGCACTATACTTATTGAATTAGATCGCATAGGTAAAGAAACGAAATTAAAAGATGAAAAAACAAGGGAGCTGGAGACTGTAGATTTAGTTGATAATAAAGAAAAAGCAACTCGAGTAAATAATTTCTTAAATGCACTACAAATGCTTTGGAGCCAAGGCAGACAAACACGTTTTTTAGCTGATATTTCTCCAAAATTTGTTGCTGCCGGATTAATGAAATCTAAAAATCCTATTTTTCTTGAAGCTGTTGATCTTACCGAAGAAGGAACTATCAATATTTCCAAATTGAATACCGTAGTTTCTGATTACGATAAATTTATGGAAGACTATGTTTTTGCAGTACAGGAAGCCGTTTTTAAGAAGGAAGAGGGAATGAACAGTTTAAAAGAAGGATTTGATAAGCTTGAAAATTGGGTAAACACCTATTACGGAATAAATTAAAAAAGATGAAAAATTTTATTGTAGAAATGAAATGTCAAACCGCATCTTTTAGAAACCCTGATTTTCAAAACTTTCACAAGTCCTTAGAATTGCCACCACCTACCACGATTATTGGTATGGCGGGTGCAGCGCTAGGCTATAGTCCATTACAAGCACAAGATTTTTTTGATTCCTATGAGTTTGAAATCGGTGTTTATGGTACATATCAAGGTAAATGTAGTGATACTTGGAAATACAATAAAGGAATAAGAGATATGCGGCTTTATAATCCTGAAAAGGACGGGAGTATCATTCAAAAAGAATATTTAGTTTTTACTTCCTTTTTAATCGCTTTTTCATCAAAACATTCAGAAGCTTTAGAAAAACTTAATAGTGCTTTTCAAAATCCGGTGTATGCATTAACAATGGGAAATAGCGATTCTTTAGCATACATAAAAAGTATTGAAAAAGATTTTGAAGAAATGGATGTAACTGAAATAGAAAATTGTTTTATAAAGGGAGATGTTGTTAATGATGTAATGAGTTTAGCTGATACAGGTAATTTAAACTTTTCTATTTATTCCAACGATACCCTAACCTATGATTTACCGGTACGTTTTGATTATGAAAATGATTATGGCAGAAGAACAATTTCAAAAATCGGTACTTTTTCCTTGATAGGGAATCAAATGAAAATTAATTTCAAAGTCAAGGGCTTATATTATAAAAATAGATTCATACCATTATTTTCAATATGAATAAACTAGATGATATTTGGGCAAAATCTTTACCTGTAGAAACATTAACTCAACATACTTCATTAGTACTTGAGGTTTGGTATGAATTAAAAGAACGTTATTTTAAAGAAATTGAAAATAAAGATTTTTGGTTTGCTTCTTTTAGTGCTGTAGCATATCACGATTTTGGAAAATTATGTAACATTTTTCAGGAAACTATAAGAGGAGAAAGAGCTTTTAATAATGATGAACGAGTGCGTCACGAGTTTTTTTCAGGTACATTTTTATTATTAAACAATCTTTTGTTTTATGAAAAAAAGCCGGAGAGTTTAGTTGCTGTTTACTCACATCATAAAGCCTTTAATGATGAAGGTTTTAATGAGCATATTTCTAGAAATTCAACTATTGATTTTGTACTAGAAAACAATCTAATAGATCAATTTGTAGATTTTGTAAATCAAAAATCAATCGAATTTGGAGAAAAACAATTAACTATAAATGATAAATTTAAATACGCAATTAACAATCCGTATGCTACTTTACTCCAAGTTTACAAACAAAAGGTTTACAACAAAGTAAGTGAGGATAATTTTTTAAATATCGAAAGTCGAAGAAATTATATCTATCATAAAGCTTTATTAAATATTTCAGACTGGACCGCTTCTGGACATTTAAAATTAGAGAAGGGCATTATTTATAACATAGATAATTTAGCAAAAAAAATAATAGAAAAATTAGTAGAAGACGGCAAAGAAGATATAGCTAACAACTTTAAATTCCGAAAATTTCAAGAGGAAAGTTTAGTAGATGAAAATGTAATCGCTATCGCTCCAACGGGAAGTGGAAAAACAGAAGCGGCACTCACTTGGTCATCTTCAAAAAAGGATTGGGAACGCATTATCTATTTATTACCAACTCGAGTGACTTCAAATGCAATACATAATCGACTAACTGATTATTTTGGAAATGAATATACTCAGCTAATACATTCATCCGCAAGACAATACATTAAAGAACAATTTGATAACTCCTACGATCAAAAAAAATACTTTAGAGATAAATCTTTTTTTAAAAACATCAATATATGTACCGTAGATCAGCTATTAACACTTGGGTTTAATCTAGGCTTTTGGGAAGTTAAAACCTTCCATATGCTTAATGCTCGAGTAATTATAGATGAAATACATCTTTATTCACCATATACTTTAGGATTAATTATTTCAACGATAAAATATCTAAAGGATAATTTCAATACTAAGTTTTATATAATGACAGCTACAATGCCTCAAAAGCTATTGTCTTTATTAGAGAAAACTTTAGAAAATGTTTCTATAATAAAAGATCAAGAACTTTTAGAAAAGTCAAGAAATATTTTTCAAACACGAAATATTTTAATTGAAGAATCGCTGGACGAAATTGAAGCAAAGATTGAAGAAGGTAAAAAAGTTTTAGTTGTCGTAAATACTGTCGATAAGGCTATAGAATTGTATGAGTCTTTGGCAGAAACAGCTAAATCCTTTAGTAAAAAAGCAATTTGTTACCATTCACGATACATAAAAAAAGATCGTGCAAAAAAAGAGCAGGAAATTTTTGATTTAGATAAACTAAATAACGGTGGGTTGCTTATTGCAACGCAGGTCGTAGAAGTTTCATTAGATATTGATTTTGACATTCTTTATACAGAAAACGCTCCGATTGATGCTATTATTCAACGTGCAGGTAGAGTCAATCGTAAAAGACAAAAAAGAGATACTAAAGTTATTATTTTTAATCATTACGAAATCAGTGAGAAAATTTATGATGTCCCAAATATTCTAGAAAATACATATTCTGAATTTGTAAAGGTTAATAACCAGCGCCTCTCAGAAAAGAAATTAAATGAGCTTGTAGATATTGTTTATAAAGATTTAGAGATTGAAACTAATGATAAATATATTGAAGGTTTACATAAGCATTCTGAAATTCAATATAAATACAATTACATTAAAGACCTAACTACTGATGAGAAAGTGTTTACCAGAGAAGGGCTAGATACTATATCTATAATTCCAAATACTTTTGAAGAAGAATTGTATACGTGTGAAGATAGAGATAAACTTAGTAATCACGAATTAACTATAAGTAGAAGAAGAGCAAACGCCATAAAAATTACTCCAGCTCCGTTGAACTTTAAATTTGCAGATGTAAATTACGATGTTGAAAAAGGGTTAACCTTTAAAGAAAAGAATGAGAATAAAAGTATAGTTTGCTAAATAAACCCTCCACTAAAACAAGGAAAAAATGACTACCACAACCACTCAAAATTTACAAATTTGCCGCATCAAGTTTCCGGAGATTAAATTACAAACCCGTGATGCACATAAGCTTCGTGGCTATTTCGGAAATTTATTTAAGCAACACTCCCCTATCTTACACAACCATTATGAAGATGGGAAGTTTCGCTATAAATATCCAAGCATCCAATATAAAGTGCTGCACAATACCCCTACCCTAATTGGGATCAACGAAGGAGCCACTTTGCTACCAAAATTATTTCTAAAAATTAATGAATTAGATATCAATGGTAAAAAATATGATATTACCAGTAAAAATATTGCCGTTCAAAATGAAGAGGCAGGACATAGCGAACAATTACACGAATATACCTTTACAACACTTTGGATGGCACTAAACCAGCAAAACTATCCTCGTTACTTGGCTTTAGAAACAACTAAAGAAAAAGAAGCCATGCTCAATGCTATTTTAGTGGGACATATCCTTAGCTTTTTTAGAAATATGGGTGTAGAGTTATCAGCCTCTGAACGTTTGATGGTAAAAACCAATCTACAAGAAAAAAGCACCAAATTTAAGGAAAATAAAATGATGGCATTTACCGGCAGTTTTATTGTGAATGCTGAACTTCCGGAAGAGATTGGTTTAGGGAAAGCTGTTTCCAGAGGTTTTGGGACCATTAAACGAAACTAAATGCAAATTTTTATTAACACCTACGGCACTTATTTACACGTTAAAGATGATATGTTTGAGATTAAAGTGCGGGAAGACAAAAAGCAACCTTTTAAGGTAAATCACATTGCTGCCCACAAAGTAACCTCGTTTATTGTTTCTAAAGGTGCTGCGCTTACTTCCGATGCTATTGCTTTAGCCTTAAAACACAATATCGATATTGTACTTGTAGAAAATAACGGTCATCCCATGGGTCGCTTTTGGCATAGTAAATTAGGAAGTACGACCAAAATTCGTAAAGAGCAACTAAAAGCTTCTTTAAACGAAGTTGGTGTAAAATGGATTAAAGAATGGTTGAGCGTAAAGCTTGAAAATCAATCAGATTTTCTTCAAGATTTAAAAAAACATCGAAAAAATTTACAATTATCTCTAGATGAAAAATCGGAAGCTATATTGAGTTTCAGACAAAAAATTATGGAAACTTCTGCGGTAGATATTAAAGAAATTGATGAGTCTTTTCGAGGTTGGGAAGGTTCTGCCGGTCGTCAGTATTTTGATGCTTTGTCTTTATGTATGCCGAAAAGTTTCTCGTTTAGCGGTAGAAGTTTTCGACCGGCTAAAGATGAGTTTAATGCGATGCTTAATTATGCTTACGGAATTTTATACAGTCGTATAGAACGCGCCTTAATGTTGGCTGGGCTTGATCCTTTTGTTGGGTTTATGCATAGAGATGATTATAATTCAAAAAGTCTGGTTTTCGATTTTATAGAACCCTACCGAATTTATGCCGATCGATTTGTATTCAGGTTATTTACTGGAAAGAAAATCAATAAAAACTATTTTACAGCATTTACTGGAGGGGTTTCTTTAAACGAAGAGGGAAAAGCTTTTTTTGTAGCTCCCTATCTTGAATATTTAGATAGCGAAAAAATACGCTATAAAGGTCGGTTGCAAACGCGGTTAAATGCGGTACAGTTAGAAGCGCATCGTTTTGCTAACGATTTAATTAAGTGATTGGATATTGCGTTAGGGATAGTAGTGAAAATCCCACAACTTGTTGAAGCGACAGCGCAAATAAGTGAGGAATTGTAACGGATAGCCCGACCGCAGGGAACGCCATTAAAATGATAAAAATGATTATCTGGGTTTTATACGATATTAAAAATAACAGTGCGAGAAATTATGTGGCTAAAGCTTGTAAACACGCTGGTTTATACCGGGTGCAATACTCTTGTTTTTTAGGCAGTTTAAATGATAATGAAAAAGATAGCCTGGAATTACAAATTGAAAAAGTAATTAATGAAGAGACCGATAAAATTTATATATTCAGAATGAATAAAGAGCAATTAAAAGACTGCACGATGCTAGGCCAGGCTTTTGATGATAAATTGGTGACAGATGAAGTAAAAGCCTTGTTTTTCTGATGCAAAGTTTTTATCCTTCGCAAATTATCGAATATCTGTACTGCCCCAGATACACTTTTTTTGAGTATGTACTCCGGATTCCGCAATACGAAGATAAATTTTACAAGGTAACAAGAGGAAGGGAAATACATAACGAAAAGTTAGAACAGAATAAGGCTTATTTACGGAAAAAGATTGGAGTTAAAAACAAGTGGACAGACCAATATTTGGGAGTGGAAGGTTTACGAGGGAAAATAGATGAGGTGCTAGAATTACAAGATGCGACTTTTGCTCCTTTAGATTATAAATTTGCCCATTGGAAAGATAGAATTTACGATACTTACAAACAGCAACTTTATTGTTATGCCGTTTTAATTGAAGTAAATTTTCAGGTGGAAGTAAGAAAAGGTTTTTTGGTCTATACACGAAGTAAACATAAATTAATCGAAGTCCCTATTCCACCTGCTGCAAAAGCAGAAATAAAAGAAAGTATGGAAAAAATGTTGGTGATTATTGAGCAAAATAAATTTCCGAAAGCAACAACATTTAAGAAAAGATGTGTAAATTGTACCTACCGGAATATCTGCATTAAATAAGTATTCCGCCTGTAAATTTATTTTTAATCGCTTTAATTTATACGCTTATGTCAGTAATCATGCGGATTTTCGAATACGGAAAAATTACTTATTTTTCGGTTTTTACGTTCTTTGACATATTGAAAAAAGGAGTTTTAGAAATTGAAAACACTGGCTCAAACACTTTTATTTCTGGATTAAGGCAAAAAATCGACTTCCAGACCATTCCATTTAGAAACTAGGATTGAAACATTATGGAACACGAACAAAAATTAAAAATAGCAAAACTTCCAGACCATTCCATTTAGAAACTAGGATTGAAACCAAAAAGAATTCGATGAATATTTCGAACAAAATAAACTTCCAGACCATTCCATTTAGAAACTAGGATTGAAACTTATTTAGGGAATAGGGAGTACAGAGAAGTAACGCTCTTCCAGACCATTCCATTTAGAAACTAGGATTGAAACTTTACTGCTCAAAATGTTGTTACCGGAGATACAAACTTCCAGACCATTCCATTTAGAAACTAGGATTGAAACGAGAGCGCTCATAATTACCAACGTATCGCTGGCTTTCTTCCAGACCATTCCATTTAGAAACTAGGATTGAAACAAGAAGAGTTTGAGAATACCCACGTATTTAAGGCAACTTCCAGACCATTCCATTTAGAAACTAGGATTGAAACCCTTCTTCATCTTGGAATGTAATCATGTCCAAAAATCTTCCAGACCATTCCATTTAGAAACTAGGATTGAAACTTGCCCGCCAACCCTCGATTGTATCTGTAGCTAATCTTCCAGACCATTCCATTTAGAAACTAGGATTGAAACTAGTAAGTGATTTTTTTTGCTCTTCTTTTAATTCACTACTTCCAGACCATTCCATTTAGAAACTAGGATTGAAACCGAATGATCCTAATGCTTTGGTAAGGTACGCAGAAGCTTCCAGACCATTCCATTTAGAAACTAGGATTGAAACGAATAGAATAAGTATCTTCATCATACTTAAAAAACACTTCCAGACCATTCCATTTAGAAACTAGGATTGAAACTCGAATTCTCTTATTCTTCGTGTGGCATTTCTAAGTCTTCCAGACCATTCCATTTAGAAACTAGGATTGAAACGAGTTTATTTCTAAACTCTTAGATTACAAGAAAGCAACTTCCAGACCATTCCATTTAGAAACTAGGATTGAAACCGAAGAAGAAAAATCTAAAAATAAAAAGAGCTCTACCTTCCAGACCATTCCATTTAGAAACTAGGATTGAAACTAGAAAGACCCACTTCTTTGAAAGAAAGCGGATTCTCTTCCAGACCATTCCATTTAGAAACTAGGATTGAAACTTATCGGTAGTAGCTTTTTTAAATTCTTTAGAAATCTTCCAGACCATTCCATTTAGAAACTAGGATTGAAACTTTGCCTTATGCTTGTTAACGAAGCTTGTAATAGTCTTCCAGACCATTCCATTTAGAAACTAGGATTGAAACTCGATGTTGCAGAAGCAGAAATGACCTCTAAACTCACTTCCAGACCATTCCATTTAGAAACTAGGATTGAAACTTCCTAAACCTCTGGTAATTACTATCCAAAAGTTCTCTTCCAGACCATTCCATTTAGAAACTAGGATTGAAACCCAAAATGAATTCGATGGGTATTTATTCTGGTGAAGCTTCCAGACCATTCCATTTAGAAACTAGGATTGAAACTTGCCGACATTAAAGAAACTCGCCCAAACATTAAAGCTTCCAGACCATTCCATTTAGAAACTAGGATTGAAACATCCTGTTACAGACTATTCAACACCAGGGCATCAGCCTTCCAGACCATTCCATTTAGAAACTAGGATTGAAACGATATGATGAAGCATTACGAAATAGCTAATTCTGATCTTCCAGACCATTCCATTTAGAAACTAGGATTGAAACATTAAAAACACAATAAAATGAAACACGAAATAATTAACTTCCAGACCATTCCATTTAGAAACTAGGATTGAAACTATCAGGTATAAGTTACTTCGAGTATACCTTGGATACTTCCAGACCATTCCATTTAGAAACTAGGATTGAAACCGAGGTTATAGATGGGCTAGCAACTGAAGTTTATGTCTTCCAGACCATTCCATTTAGAAACTAGGATTGAAACGACCTAAAAGACCGTGTGGAAGTATTCGTAAGAAATACTTCCAGACCATTCCATTTAGAAACTAGGATTGAAACGCCAATGTTAGCAAACGTTTTTCATCTGCTGAAAAAACTTCCAGACCATTCCATTTAGAAACTAGGATTGAAACATTGGTAACTGGCGTTCAGATATTGAAGCGGCTATTACTTCCAGACCATTCCATTTAGAAACTAGGATTGAAACATGACCTCTATTAAATTTTTAGACTCTACATATTTACTTCCAGACCATTCCATTTAGAAACTAGGATTGAAACTCTACTAAAAAGACTCATTCTGGAGCGATTGAGTTAACTTCCAGACCATTCCATTTAGAAACTAGGATTGAAACCCTGCACAAACAACTGTAAAGGAATTTAAAAGGGAACTTCCAGACCATTCCATTTAGAAACTAGGATTGAAACTATCAAGGGCCGCAAGGTTTAAGTGTTGGTGGTAATCTTCCAGACCATTCCATTTAGAAACTAGGATTGAAACCAGGAGATTCTAACCCATTATTAACGGTTACTTTCAAACTTCCAGACCATTCCATTTAGAAACTAGGATTGAAACGAAAAGGTAGAGTTTGAAGGTTTTGTGCGTTGGATCTTCCAGACCATTCCATTTAGAAACTAGGATTGAAACAGATAAACGACCAAATTCATAAAATTAAATAATTATCTTCCAGACCATTCCATTTAGAAACTAGGATTGAAACGCATTCTGAATTCATTATACAAACCTAAACGTGAAACTTCCAGACCATTCCATTTAGAAACTAGGATTGAAACTTGGATGGTGCTAAAGAAAAAACACTAACCATACCAACTTCCAGACCATTCCATTTAGAAACTAGGATTGAAACCTTATAATAAAAATTTTTTCAATTTAACCATTTAACTTCCAGACCATTCCATTTAGAAACTAGGATTGAAACAATACACCTGTCGCTAAGTCGTTTAATTCTATCCCTCTTCCAGACCATTCCATTTAGAAACTAGGATTGAAACACTCCAAGGCTTTCCCAATAACCAGATAGATCCGTCCTTCCAGACCATTCCATTTAGAAACTAGGATTGAAACTTCAAGTGGGCATTTTTAGGGTATTCTACAAAGTTACTTCCAGACCATTCCATTTAGAAACTAGGATTGAAACATAACTATAAAATCAAAGAAATGAAGGGACTGCAAAACTTCCAGACCATTCCATTTAGAAACTAGGATTGAAACTATATAATTCTGTTGGTTTTATTACTAGTGTCTTGTCTTCCAGACCATTCCATTTAGAAACTAGGATTGAAACTGAAACACCTGTTGCTGCTAAAATTACCGTATCGTACTTCCAGACCCTTCCATTTAGAAACTAGGATTGAAACGAAAACACCACACCACATAACACCAATGGATATCACCTTCCAGACCATTCCATTTAGAAACTAGGATTGAAACTTATCACAATTAACGCAAACAGTAGCTTCTTTAACTTCCAGACCATTCCATTTAGAAACTAGGATTGAAACGACTTGAGTGGAATGGCCGAAGAGCTTCGCTTGGTTCTTCCAGACCATTCCATTTAGAAACTAGGATTGAAACTGAACGATCAAGATTTCCCTAACTTAGAAGATGATTCTTCCAGACCATTCCATTTAGAAACTAGGATTGAAACTTCAGCTTTTCAAAAAAAAGATTTTAGGAACAAAAAACAACTTCCAGACCATTCCATTTAGAAACTAGGATTGAAACAATGATGAATTGAAAAGACTTCAATTTCAACTACAACTTCCAGACCATTCCATTTAGAAACTAGGATTGAAACATTGGAAATTATCTACAGCACTTTTACAATGCTCGACTTCCAGACCATTCCATTTAGAAACTAGGATTGAAACTGAATAATCGAGGAGGATTTCGATTAAGTAAGACTACTTCCAGACCATTCCATTTAGAAACTAGGATTGAAACTACGATAGCCTTGCGGAAGAAATGGAAGTTACTACACTTCCAGACCATTCCATTTAGAAACTAGGATTGAAACCTGCAGTATCAAACAATTCTAAAGCTATGGGATAATCTTCCAGACCATTCCATTTAGAAACTAGGATTGAAACAGAGAAGTTATAAAAGTAACAAATCCTTATAGCAGGCTTCCAGACCATTCCATTTAGAAACTAGGATTGAAACAATTCAACATCAGAACAATGGCATGAAGCCTTTCAACTTCCAGACCATTCCATTTAGAAACTAGGATTGAAACGAATTTATTTCGAAACTCTTAGATTACAAAAAAGCACTTCCAGACCATTCCATTTAGAAACTAGGATTGAAACAACATTGGTACTGATGAGCAAAAACAAAGAAAGCTACTTCCAGACCATTCCATTTAGAAACTAGGATTGAAACATTCGTCATTATATGATAGGCACGATTTCATTCTAACTTCCAGACCATTCCATTTAGAAACTAGGATTGAAACGCTTTTGATAAAAAAGAGTATCTTGTTAATGTTAACTTCCAGACCATTCCATTTAGAAACTAGGATTGAAACTTAATAATACTTAATATTCTTTCTTCTGTAATTACTCTTCCAGACCATTCCATTTAGAAACTAGGATTGAAACTCGACTTCGGGCGATGGCCAGCTGTACGTGAACGGAACTTCCAGACCATTCCATTTAGAAACTAGGATTGAAACGAAAGAAAATTGTCCAACGGTGTATTTTCAAACTGGACTTCCAGACCATTCCATTTAGAAACTAGGATTGAAACGAACCTTGAATATCTTCATCGCCTGTTTTGTGGATTCTTCCAGACCATTCCATTTAGAAACTAGGATTGAAACAGCCGTTGTAACCTCCATTAATAGCACTTGTAACTTCTTCCAGACCATTCCATTTAGAAACTAGGATTGAAACATTCTTCCTCAATTTTTGAAACTTCGAGTAAAAACCCTTCCAGACCATTCCATTTAGAAACTAGGATTGAAACGTACCTGAATGCACTTCATCCAACGCTCGTAAATATCTTCCAGACCATTCCATTTAGAAACTAGGATTGAAACGAAATTGTGCAGCAAGGTATGCGAGTTGAGTTATTTCTTCCAGACCATTCCATTTAGAAACTAGGATTGAAACAACATTGCGAACAACGAGGAAAACACATTATGGGCCTTCCAGACCATTCCATTTAGAAACTAGGATTGAAACTCACTTCTGTTAAAATTATACTTTGAAAAGCTTTCTCTTCCAGACCATTCCATTTAGAAACTAGGATTGAAACTCGCAACGTGCCATACGTGTGCCGAGAGTAACGATCGGCTGAAAGTCGTTACGCAACTGTTTATAAGATGGTGGAGCCGACCCACCAATGTTGTCCTACAGGGGAGAGCGTTAAACCACCATAAGGTGCTTTGATAAAGAGTCAAGGTATTGAGCGTTATGGAAAAGGCTATGCCACGAGCTAGTCAGGTATGAATACTGGAGATGAATGCAAATGAACCTCTGATGAAGTGTCGAGAACGTGCAACCTTCTGTCAAAAGTGTTTGAAGTATGACAAACATTATAAGTCCAGCGGTCACCTGTTTATTGGCTGGGCGGCAGGCGTCATTTAGGAGGCATGACCAGTATTTGGGCTTATTTACGGAACTCGGGAACCTGTGCCAAGATGCAAAGTGAAATGTACAATAGCGCAAACTAGAGGCAAAATAACGATGCTTGGTATAGGGGCGGACTAACTCGTAGTAGTGAAGAAGCTCCTGTAATGGGAGTGGAGCAAAGGGGTTAGCTAATTTGATGTACATACTGCCAACTTGAAAAAAGGATGAGCTATTTTTGTATGTCAAGTTAGAAGAGCCGCATGATGGGAGACTATCACGTACGGTTCTGTGAGAGGCTCGGGGTGAAAATCCCCTTGCCTACTCGACACTAACCGTTGGTTGTAACTTCCAGACCATTCCATTTAGAAACTAGGATTGAAACATGGTTGGATGAAAAGAGTTTCGTTATGAAAAGAAAACTTCCAGACCATTCCATTTAGAAACTAGGATTGAAACTGACTTCATCTGCAGTCATAGAAGTATCTGAATCTCTTCCAGACCGTTCCATTTAGAAACTAGGATTGAAACTGAATTAGATTTAGCAGGTCAAATAAATACAACTAACTTCCTGCCTGTTTTTACCTCCATATTGTAAACCTTCAGCAGCGGCTTCTTTTTTAAAAGTTATATCTTCTCTCCAAACCCAAGTATCTCCAGTTTTTTTTCTCATCCAATCATCTTTGCTCATCCCGGTAGGATATGTATACCTCAGAGGATTGTTGCTTACATAGATATAGGCTTCCATCGTTTTCTCCACTAACGGGTCAACCGAAATAAACCTCCCAATCCAAGCCGCATAATATCGTGCTCCATAATAATAGAATCCTTTCCAACGCGCCAATCTCGCTCCTACACTAAAAACAGCCACTGGCTGTTTTTTTAACGTTCGGCCGCATCACGTTCCTTCCCATAATACCGGTAACGTTTCAGTGAAACTTCAGTTTGGCTTTTACCAGACCGATAACTCATTGCCCCAAATGGGTAATATTCTTCATAAGAAATAATATTGGCAGAATCATCCAACTCCAAACAAGCACTTCCCAAATGGTTATCGTATTGGTATCGCCAGTTAGTAAATGGGCTTAAAACTGTGTTTCCACTATCTATCGTTAAAGTTTCTAATTGTAAGAAACTCTTTTGGTCGTCAGCAATGCTTAAGGTTTCCCGTTCGGTTTCAATCGTATCATTAGTACCCTGTTGCCACAATTCCCATTCTCCTACGTACAATCTTTCTTTTTTAATACTACCGTTTACTATTACTTTCCGTACCCGGTTGTCGCTACTATCGTAACCGTAATAGACGGTTCCGCCTCCACCCAAGTCGGCTTCCACCTGCATATCATCTTCATCCCAACCCATTTCATCTAAATGTGGCATGGTTAGCATATTTCCAGAAGCATCGTAGGTATAATCAGCTTGTCCACTAGTTTGACCAACTAATTGGTTACTGTCACTCGGGTAAAAATAATTGCGTGTCCAGTTCCCATTCTGCGCGATATGTTGCATCTGTAAAATATTCCCCAACTCGTCATAATCGTAATTTAAGATATAATTTCTACAGGCATTGGTTTCGGTATTGGGTACCGGAGTTTGTATAGAGCAGTCACTGGCACTAGGTTGTACTAACCCATTTAATTCTCTGCCCGTGGCTTGTTTTAGCCGGTATAAAGCATCATAGGTATATTTACAAAAAGGCTGCACCACTTGGTTACTAAAATAAATGGTTTGTTGAGCATCATCACGCTGTTGGGTGATATTTCCCGCAGCATCGAACGTATAGTTGATATCTTGCAAGATCTCCTGCCCATTGTTTCTTGTGGTTAAGATACGAATAATTCGAAAGGTTTCTAAGTCGTATACGTATTTTGTTTTACTGCCATTGGCATAATAGATATCGGTGCGTTGGCCTTTGGCATTATAGGTGATATCATTAATGGCTTGTTCTTCGTTACCACTGCCGCGTACCTCAAGCGCTTGGTTTTCTAGCATCGCGTTTTTTGCGTAGCTGTAGATAGCCGTACTATTATCAGGAGTGGTTTTTTTTGTTGGTCTATCTAAAGCATCATAGCTATAGGAGGTATTGTAAATTTCTGTTTGTAAAGCTACGCTTCCGCTATAATCAAGTACCGAATCAAAAACTTGGGTAAACTGCCGTGCTTCAATTTTTAAATTCCCCTTAAAATCGTAAGCTGGAATGCTTTGCTTCCCTGCCTGATCGTATTGTTCAAAAACTTGCCCCAATAGATTTTCTGCTCGAGGACTATTTGCGGTTTCACCATAAACGGTTTTTTGTTTTAAAACTTCGTTACTACTAGTGGGAGCTTGCACCCATTTTTCTATGGGGCGTTGGGCAATATCATATTCCAAACGTTGGCGATATGCACGGCTATCCCATTTGAAACTCGGTTTATTGGCGACATCAGTCAACAGCCAATTTTTCCCGCTATCGGGATTATCAATAAGGCTCCAAAGCTGTTCTTCTTCGCCCTCTTCACCTACTTTGGGATCGTGCAAACCTGTTTTATACTCCGTGGTCATTCCACGGGCATCGGTCATTTGTTGTTTGTTTCCTTTGAATACGCAAACAAGCGTGTACCCATTATAAAACCACTATATAGTACAAATATGTAGCCTTGGTATGCAGTTATTATGGACTCAATGTAGGCTAGATAGGACTTATCTAAGAGATTCCTAGTTACTATATAGAATATTAACCCGTTGTGCATTTAAGCAATATTGATTTTTAGGATATTGATATTTCTGTTGAATTCAAATACCTTTATATATTAAACGATTGTCAACAACTCTTTCCATTGCGTAGTGTACCGCGGACTCCGTTCTTCTTTTATTAATTCCCATTCCTTTATTTTTCGAGTATCCATTAAAGCTGGCGCTAAAGTCGTTTTTCCAAATTTCTGATTAATAAAATCAAAAGCTTCCATGAGTCCAGCTTTTTCATCGGTTGTAGTAAACAAAGTAGTTTGCACGTATTCTTTAGGTACAATTCCGCTTAGGCAAACGCCCACTTTCTTATAGCGATAACCAGGTTTAAAAATTTTATGTAAAGCTTTCTTACCTTCAGCATTTAAAATAAAAGTATTATTAGTAGGTACCTCTAAAGTAACCGTAATGCTATTGTTATATTGTTTGTCGCGTTCGCTATGGTAATTGGTTTGCAAAAACACTTGTAAATAATTGGCACAACAATTTTGGTTACGCAAAACTTCACTCACTTCATTTATATAATAAGAACAAGCTTCTTCAATAAGGGCTAGCTTTTCGAGTTTTTTACCAAACGACTTGGCGGTACCTATGGCTTTTTTAGGTTTTGGTAAACGTTCTAAAGCCAGACAACTTTCTCCATTTAATTCTCGCCAAGTGCGTTCGCCCACCACCGTCATTTGCTTTCGCACCCAACTTAAAGGAAGCTGCGTAAAGTCGAAAGCGGAGTTTCTTCCTGTTTCTTGAATGCGTTGAGCGTGCTTTTTACCAATCCCCCAAACGTCTTTAATTTTTGCCCATTGTAGGGTTTCTATTCTTTTCGCTTCAGAATCAATCACATAAACATGTTCGTGTTCTTTCTGTTTTTTAGCACGTCTGTTGGCTAGTTTTGCTAATACTTTGGTAGGAGCAATTCCTACGCCTACAGGAAGACCGGTGTATTTAAAAATTCTTTCTTTCATCTCAATTCCGTACGCACGTAAATCTTGGTATTCCATTCCAGAAAGATCTATAAACGATTCATCAATGCTATAGATTTCTACCAAAGGAGAAAATTCTTTTAGAATACGCATCACGCGATCAGACATTTCACCGTATAACGTATAATTAGAAGAGAAAAAAGTAACGCCATTTTTAACAAGCTGGTCTTTAATTTTAAATACGGGCTCAAACATCGGGATTTGCGTTAAGGCTTTTGCCTCACTATTGGCAGCAATCACACAACCATCATTATTACTTAACACTACCACAGGTTTTCCTATTAAGTCGGGCCGAAAAACTTGCTCGCAAGAAGCATAAAAGCTATTGCAATCAATCAGTGCTATCATAACGAATGTATCACATAAGTAATTACTCCCCAAAGTTCAAAAGCATCAAGACTCATTTTCTGTTGTTCTTCTTTGGTAGGATATTTCATTACCTCAAAAGCACCATCTTTTACCACCAAGGCTAGTTTACCCCGCACAAAATCTAACGACCGATCTATAATTAGTACATCATTTTTAAAAATACCCAACTCTTCCCAAGCACTTCCTCCAATACGAACAAAAAATGTAGCTTCTTTATTTTTTACCAAAACCTCAGACAAATCTACCGTTCGTTCTAAATAATGTGTCGCCGGACTCGGAAAGCCCGTTTGCATCGATACTTCTGCTCGATGTTTAGGCTTTGCTCGTTTTATTTTTCCAAAATCACTTATTTCCATAATTCAAAATTAGGAAATAATCCCAACAAAAGGACAAATTCCATTACTGAATTTTAAATTTTTATTTGTTACATTTGTGTAGTGAAATCGTTTCAAAAAATAGCAACAATCTTAATGGCATTTTTAGTGCTATTTTCTACTTCAGCATTTGCTGTAAGTATGCATTACTGCGGAAAAACCTTGGTCGATTATTCATTTGTTCAAGAAGCGAAGTCTTGCGGAATGAATATTATGCAGACACCAAAAGACACTAATACTACATGCTCGATTCAAAAAAAAGGGTGTTGTACCAATAAGAAAATTACAAAGCAACAAGATGATGTTAAAAATAATACATCAACTAATTTCATCCCACAACCATTTGTAGCTGCATTTTTTTTCACCTATACTCAAGTATTTAAAGAGAACGAATCATCAACTGTTGCTCACCAAAATTACATCCCTCCCCTACTTGTGTACGACTTACTCGTTTTGGACGAGAGTTTCTTAATCTAAATTTCATTTGGGCGCAACCCTATCGGGTCGGGCTATTCGCTATATCTTTTTTGTTGTCATGCTCAGCTTGTCGAAGCACAACAAAAAAGGATGTCGCTACTATCCCTTGCGCAATAACTTTCCTTATTCATTTTCAATACTGAAAAATTAACTGTTTTCCATTTTCAGTACATATTCAACTTTAATCACTAAAAATTATGCTCAATAAAAGCATTAAATTTTTAATCGAACACAAAATTGTAGCTGCACTTTTACTTGCAATTTTAATAGGTTACGGCCTCAGTAATGCTCCATTTAATTGGGAATTAGGTATTTTGCCTAATAATCCGGTTGCCGTAGATGCTATCCCAGACATTGGCGAAAACCAACAAATCGTTTTCACCAAATGGGAAGGACGTTCGCCTCAAGATATCGAAGATCAAATTACCTATCCGCTTACGACTTCATTATTAGGTATTCCCGGAGTAAAAACTATTCGAAGTTCTTCGATGTTCGGGTTCTCTAGCATTTATATCATTTTTGAAGAAGATATTGAGTTTTATTGGAGTCGTAGTCGAATTCTCGAAAAACTCAACTCGCTACCGGCAAATATACTCCCGCAGGGCGTCAACCCTAGTTTAGGTCCCGATGCAACCGGACTCGGACAAATATTTTGGTACACACTCGAAGGGCGCGACCAAAACGGAAATGTAACTGGCGGTTGGGATTTACAGGAGCTTCGAAGCATTCAAGACTATTACGTAAAATATGCGCTTTCTGGAGCGAGTGGTGTTTCAGAAGTTGCTTCTATTGGCGGTTACGTGCAAGAATATCAAATTGATGTAAATCCTGAAAAAATGCGTCAATACAATATCGGTCTGCAACAAATCGTGAAAGCGGTAAAAGCAAGTAACCGCGATATTGGCGCACAGACGCTAGAAATAAACCAAGCCGAATATTTAGTACGTGGTTTGGGATATGTAAAATCGATTGAAGATCTTGAAAACGCAGTGGTAAACGCTCAAAACTACACGTCTCTTCGTATCAAAGATGTGGCGAACATACATTTAGGTCCTGCCACAAGACGAGGAATTCTAGATAAAGAAGGCGCAGAAGTGGTTGGCGGCGTGGTAGTGGCTCGCTATGGAGCTAACCCCATGGAGGTAATCAATAACGTTAAAGCAAAAATTGAAAAAATTAAAGGCGGCTTGCCTTCTAAAGAATTAAAAGACGGTACCATCTCGCAATTAACCGTGGTACCATTTTATGATCGTACACAACTTATTCAGGAAACTTTAGGTACACTTAATGAAGCGCTAACTATGGAAATCTTAATTACCATTTTGGTGATTATTATTATGGTATATAACCTGCGTGCTTCGCTTTTAATCTCTGGATTACTTCCTGTAGCAGTTTTAATGGTATTTATTGCGATGAAGTTTTTTAACGTAACCGCAAATATCGTGGCCCTTTCTGGTATTGCCATTGCGATTGGTACGATGGTCGATATGGGCATTATTCTCTCTGAAAATATTATTCGACATCTTGAAAAAGCCAAAGAAAAATTCAACATAAATACAATTGTTTACCAAGCGACTTCGGAAGTTTCTGGGGCTATTTTAACGGCGGTGTTAACAACAATCATCAGTTTTATTCCTGTGTTTACAATGACGGGAGCTGAAGGAAAACTCTTCCGCCCGTTGGCATTTACCAAAACGATGGCTTTGGTTGCTTCATTAATCGTAGCGCTATTTCTAATTCCGCCATTTGCTGCCGTATTATTCAAGAAAAGAAATCGTCGAAAAAAGGTAAGTTTTTTCATCAATATAGCAATTATCATTCTAGGAACTGCAGCAATGATTTTTGGGTATCTATTAGGAATTATTTTAATTGCTTTCGGGATCGTTCAATTACTTCAGCAGAAAAATATCTTTTCCGCAACAAAAGCGAATTTCATCAATATTTTTATTTCAGCTTTAGTGATTGTTTATTTTCTAGCGACCTATTGGCGACCATTGGGAATCATGCAAAATATTACGCTCAACTTTATTTTTGTAGCATTAATCGTTTTCCTAATTTTGGGTGGTTTCACGCTGTTCAGGAAGTATTATACAAGAATTTTACGATGGACGCTTCAACACAAATTGTTCTTTTTAAGCATTCCGACAGCGATCGTGATTTTCGGTTTCTTCATTATGAAAAATACTGGCAAAGAATTTATGCCGTCACTTAATGAAGGTTCGTTTTTATTGATGCCCACTTCGTTACCACACGCGGGAGTTGAAGAAAATAAACGTATTTTACAGCAATTAGACATGGCAGTAGCCAACATTCCAGAGATTGAAACCGTAGTAGGAAAAGCCGGAAGAACCGAGTCTGCCCTCGACCCTGCTCCACTTTCTATGTATGAAAATATTATTCAGTACAAACCAGAATATGCTTTAAATGCAAAAGGCGAAAAGCAGCGTTTTAAAGTAAATGAAGACGGCTATTTTATACTGAAAAATGGAAGTTTAGTTGAAAATCCTAACAATGTTAGTTCAAATAAAGATGAGAATTCTTCTAAATCTTCCAAATACATCTCGACTCCGCTCGATGTGACAACTTCACAACTCATTCCTGATGAAAATGGTGAATATTACCGTAACTGGCGACCCAACATTAAATCACCAGATGACATTTGGAATGAGATTGTGCGTGTCACCAGATTACCCGGAATTACTTCTGCTCCCAAATTACAGCCTATTGAAACTCGACTCATTATGCTACAAACAGGGATGCGAGCACCAATGGGAATTAAAGTAAAAGGTCAAAATTTGAAAGATATCGAAGCATTTGGCTTAGCGTTAGAAAAGATTCTAAAACAAGCAAAAGGAGTGAAAGAAGAAGCTGTTTTTGCCGACAGAATTGTAGGAAAACCTTATTTATTGATCGATATTAACCGAGAAAAACTGGTACGCTATGGTATTTCTGTAGATGATGTTCAAAAAGTATTAGAAGTTGCCTTGGGTGGTATGCAGCTATCGCAAACCGTAGAAGGTCGTGAGCGCTACGGCATTAGAGTACGGTATCCGCGGGAGTTGCGTGATAGTCCAGAAGATTTAAATAACATTTACATCCCAGTAGCTAATGAAAATCCTATTCCGCTGAGTGAAGTGGCAACTGTTACCTATGAAAAAGGTCCGCAGGCCATTAAAAGTGAAGATACTTTTTTAGTAGGCTATGTTCTTTTTGATAAATTAGATGGTTTTGCTGAAGTAAACGTGGTTAAACAAGCACAGCAACTCATTCAGCAGAAAATAGAAGAAGGAAAATTAAAAGTACCTAGCGGAATTAATTATGAGTTCACCGGAAATTATGAAAACCAACTTCGCGCAGAGAAAACTTTGTCTATTGTGGTTCCGCTTTCTCTCCTAATCATTTTTATGATTCTTTATTTTCAATTTAAATCGGCCACCACATCTTTTATGGTCTTTAGCGGAATTGCCGTTGCTTTTGCGGGTGGATTTCTAATGATTTGGATGTACGGACAAGATTGGTTTTTAAACTTTAATTTCTTTGGAGAAAATATTCGTGATTTATTTCATATGAAAACCGTAAATCTAAGCGTTGCTGTTTGGGTAGGATTTATTGCATTATTCGGGATTGCTACCGATGATGGTGTAGTGATGGCAACCTACCTAACGCAAAGCTTCAAAAAAAATAAACCTGAGACTAAAGAACAAATTCGTAAGTCGGTGATAGAAGCTGGAGAAAAGAGAATTAGACCTTGTTTAATGACCACTGCAACCACTTTATTAGCATTATTACCCATTTTAACTTCGTCAGGAAAAGGTAGTGATATTATGATACCAATGGCGATCCCTAGTTTTGGTGGAATGTTAGTAGCATTAATTACATTATTTGTAGTACCCGTATTGTTTAGCTGGCGAGAAGAAAGAAAAATTAGAAGTTAGAAGTTAGAAGTTAGAAGTTAGAAGTTAGAAGTTAGAAGTTAGAAAATTATATAAACGATAATGAAAAACAGAATTAAACGTAAAATTTTCACTTTAAATAGCGTCATGTTTTACAGCTTGGTGATTCCGAGCGGAGTTAAGGAACAGTATCACATCAGACCTATGAAAATTCAACATTCAATATTTAAAATTCAAAATTTTAAAAAAGCGATTTGTTTCTGCTTACTACTTATTTTTAGTGTAACCACAAATGCTCAGTTGCTAGATAATTATATACAACAAGCGATAGAGAATAATCCAAAAGTAAAAGCAGTCGAGCTTAGCTATAAAGGTGCTCAAGAAAAAGTAAATGAAGCCAATACCTTACCTAATACCGAATTTGGTGCTGGTTATTTTGTAAGCGAACCAGAAACACGAACCGGCGCGCAAAAAGCAAAGGTTTCGGTTAGACAAATGATGCCTTGGTTTGGTACGATTACCGCTCGAGAAAACTACAGCTCTTCCTTAGCAGATGCAGCTTATGTAGATATTGTCATTGCTAAAAGACAACTTGCTTTACAGGTAACCCAAACCTATTATCAATTGTATGCCTTAAAAAATAAGCAAAAAATCATTCAACAAAATTTAAAGCTACTTAGCACTTATGAAGATTTAGCGTTAAATGCAGTAGAAGTTAATAAAGCTTCTTCTGTAGAGGTTTTAAAAATTCAGATTCAACAAAATGAACTTAATGAGCAACGTGAACTATTAATGGGTGACGAATTGGCGATGGAAAGTAAGTTTAATAACCTGCTCAATCAAGAAGAACAAGCCATTATGGTAGAGGATTCTATTGATATTCCGGTAGAAGAGCCTATGCTTAGCATGAACGATTTAGAATTACATCCAGAATTAGAAAAATACGATCAATTATTTCTTTCTATAAAGAAATCAGCTGCATTAAATAATTCAGAATCTTTACCGAGTGTAGGTATTGGCGTAGATTATATTGCTGTTGAAGAACGACCAAATATGAATTTTAGCGATAATGGTAAAGATATTTTTATACCGATGCTCGCGGTATCAGTTCCTATTTTCAATCACAAATTTAAATCGGTTGAGCGTCAGTTAAATCTTCAGCAAGAAGAATTAAAAGCGCAAAAAGAATATCGAAAAAACCAATTAGACTCTCAATTAAAAGAAGCCCTTCAGCAACGCATTTCGGCAAGAATAAGTTATCAAACCCAACAAAAAAATATTACGCAAGCAAAAGATGCAGAAGACATTCTATTAAGACAATATGAAACTAGCATTCTCGATTTTCAAGAGGTCTTAGCTATTCAAGAATTACAACATAAATTTCAGCTTAAGCAAGTTGAAGCCATTAAAAATTATTATTTACAAACTGCAATTATTAACTATTTAAGTAACTAAATTATGAAACGTACCATTTTATGTGTAAGCCTTTTGGCCCTAAGTTTAACCGCTTGTAAAAACGAAACAAAATCTGATAAAGAAACTACTTCAGAAGAAAAAAGCGAACAAGTTGAAAAAGAAAATACTGAAAATTTACCGCTAGCTTTTCAATCTGAAAGTCAATATGAAATTGCCAGACTCTATTTAGACCTTAAAACCAAATTTGTAGAAGAAGACGCTTATGGCGCTAGAAAAATTGCTGAAATTATGCTGAAAAAATTTAGTGATGAAGAAATGAAAAGCATCGCTCAAAAAATTATTCACCAAGAAAATAATATCGAAAATCAGCGAAAAGCATTCTTTCAACTTTCAGAAATGTTAGAGCCTACTTTCGCCAAAAATATTTCTGGAGGAAAACTTTACAAACAATATTGCCCAATGGCGTTAGATGGTAAAGGTGCTTTTTGGTTTTCTGCTGAAGAAAAAATTATGAATCCTTATTTTGGAGATAAAATGTTGCATTGTGGTGAAGTTCAAGAAACCCTAAAGTAAATTACATTTATCTAATTAGAAGATTAAAACTTTCTTATAAAATGAAAAAAGAATTTTACATCAAAAATATGGTTTGCGATCGTTGTAAAATGGTAGTAAAACAGCTTGCTGAAAGTTTTCATGCCAATACCGAAGAAATTCAGTTAGGAAAAGTAGTCTTAAACATTAATCAAAATTTTAATCAAACTGAATTTGCTGAAGCCTTACAAAAAAACGGATTTAAATTGATGCAAAATCCAGAAATTCAACTTACAGAAGAAATTAAAATTGAATTGATTCATGCAATTGAAAAGCTTCATTCTATAGATAATATTTCTACTTATTTAGCTAATAAACTCCATAAAGATTATAGTTTATTGAGTAAAACCTTTAAAAAAATAGAGGCGCAAACTATTGAAAAATTCTTTATTAAACTTAAAATAGAAAAGGTAAAAGAATTTATACAGATGAATAAATTTTCGTTCTCAGAAATTGCTTATCAACTCGATTACAATTCAATTCATCATTTATCTAATCAGTTTAAAACTTTAACAGGAATGACGATGAGTGAATATAAAAACAGCCCAAATTGGAACCGCATTCCGCTTGATAAAATTGTGTAAATTCTATCGGTAATTCTGTAAGTCTAACAACGACAAACACAATAACTTTGGTACTTAAAGTTATAAGAAAATGAAACATACTTATCATATAGAAGGAATGTCCTGCGCTGGTTGCCAAAATCACGTACAACAAACTTTAGAAAAAGTTAGCGGAGTAAAAAGTGTAATCGTTCATCTTGAAAAAGCTGAAGCCGAAATTGAAATGGAAAAACATATCCCTATCACAAAATTTCAGGAAGCTTTACAAAATGACGGCGGGAGCTATTCCATTCATCTTCCCGAAAAAGATTCCGAAGCAAGAAAACATACCTATTTTATTCAAGGTATGTCATGTTCAGGTTGCCAAAATCATGTGCATCAAACTTTAGAAAAAATTAGCGGAGTAAAAAGTGTAATCGTTCATCTTGAAAAAGCTGAAGCCGAAATTGAAATGGAAAAACATATCCCTATCACAAAATTTCAAGAAGCTTTACAAAATGACGGCGGAAATTATTCAATTCATTCTTCGGAAGAAGAAATTAAGCCAACACAAAAAAAAACGACGCCACCTAAAAATGGTACTGGTGTTTATTATTGTCCGATGCATTGCGAAGGTGAAAAAACGTACCACCAAGCCGGTGACTGTCCAGTTTGTGGAATGGATTTAGTCGAAGAAGTTTCAGTAACACCTACAAAAACGCAATATACCTGCCCGATGCATCCTGAAGTGGTTGAAGATTCTCCTGGTTCTTGCCCAAAATGCGGAATGGATTTGGTGCCTAAAGAACCCAACCTTTCTGCGGAAGAAAAAAATTACCGAAAACTGCTCAAAAAATTTTGGTTGGCGTTGGGCTTCAGCATTCCGATATTTATCATTTCAATGTCAGATATGCTCAACAACAATCCGTTATATACTATATTAGACTTAAAATATTGGAATTGGATTCAGTTAGCACTTTCTATTCCGGTTGTATTTTTCGCGGCTTGGTTATTTTTTGAACGTGCTTATAAATCAATAAAAACCAGAAACCTCAATATGTTTACACTCATTGGCATTGGTTCTGGTGTCGCTTGGTGTTTTAGTATTGTGGCTTTAGTATTCCCTAACCTTTTTCCGCCACAATTTAAAACAGAAAACGGTACGGTTCACGTTTATTTTGAGGCTGCCACTGTAATTCTTACGTTGGTATTACTAGGTCAAGTAATGGAAGCGCGCGCTCATAGCAAAACCAATGCCGCCGTAAAAGAATTAATTAAATTAAGTCCTAATGAAGCAACCAAAGTAGTCGATGGGAAAGAAGAAAAAATTGCGGTAGATAAAATTCAAGTCGGTGAAATTCTACGTGTAAAACCTGGAGAGAAAATACCGGTAGATGGTGTCATTACCGAAGGTTCAAGTTCAATTGATGAATCGATGATTACTGGAGAACCCATTCCTATAGAAAAAAATAAAAATGACCAAGTAAGCTCTGGAACTATTAACGGGCAACAAAGCTTTTTGATGAAAGCTGAAAAAGTAGGTAATGAAACTCTACTTTCTCAAATTATTGAAATGGTAAATAAAGCCAGCCGAAGCCAAGCGCCTATTCAAAAATTAGCCGATAAAATTTCAGGTTATTTTGTGCCTGTGGTGGTTGGAGTTTCAATTCTCACTTTTATTATCTGGGCATTTTTTGGACCAAGCCCGGCTTATGTTTATGCTTTTGTAAATGCTGTTGCAGTATTAATCATTGCTTGCCCTTGTGCATTAGGTTTAGCAACCCCTATGTCGGTTATGGTTGGCGTAGGGAAAGGCGCACAAAACGGTGTACTCATTAAAAATGCGGAGGCACTTGAAAAACTGAATAAAATCGATACGCTTATTCTTGATAAAACCGGAACACTTACAGAAGGTAAACCTAAAGTTGAAAAAATTGGGTATTCTAAAAATACTTCCGAAGAAAATGCAAGCCAATTAATGGCGTCTTTAAATCAATACAGTGAGCATCCGCTAGCAAAAGCTATTTTAACGTTTGCTAAGGAAGGAAATATTCAGCTTCAAGAAACTGAAAACTTTAAAGCCATTACTGGAAAAGGAGTTCAGGCTAAAATTGACAATGAAACTTATTTCTTAGGAAATAAACGACTGATAGAAGAAAACTCGATTAATATTGAAAAAAATCTTCAGCAAGAAATTCTTCAGCAGCAAGAAAAAGGAAAAACCATTTCTTACCTCGCCAATACTACCGAAGTTTTAGGTTACGTGGTCATTGGTGATCCTGTAAAGAAAAATGCAAAAAAAGCGATACAAAATCTGCATAAAAAGGGGATTAATGTAATAATGCTCACCGGTGATAACGAACAAACCGCTAGAGCAGTTGCCAAAGAAATAGGATTAGATAATTTTAAAGCCAATATGCTTCCCGATGGTAAACAACAGGAAGTGGAACGTTTGCAAAACCAAGGTAAACAAGTTGCGATGGCCGGCGACGGAATTAATGATGCTCCTGCCCTTGCCCAAAGTAATATTGGTATTGCTATGGGAACAGGAACCGATGTAGCGATTGAAAGCGCTGAAGTCACGCTCGTTAAAGGCGATTTACACGGAATTATAAAAGCCTTAAAATTAAGTGATCAAGTAATGAAAAACATCAAACAAAATCTGTTTTTCGCACTTATTTATAACAGCATCGGCGTACCTATTGCGGCAGGTATTTTATTTCCTTTTTTAGGGATTTTACTCTCACCGATGATTGCCGCTTTAGCAATGAGTTTTAGTTCGGTTTCGGTTATTACCAATGCGCTTCGATTGCGAGCCACAAATATTGATTAATAGTTTAGAACAAATAAAATGAAAAAATACCTAATATATATTCTTTTGATAGCGGCCGGAATTTTCTTGGGTTATCTTTTTTTTAATAATTCTTATTCAACTTCAGAAAATACTCATCAACATTCTGCTGAAGAAAAAAATAAATTATGGACGTGCTCGATGCATCCACAAATTGAATTAGAAGAACCTGGTGATTGCCCTATTTGTGGTATGCAATTGATCCCTAAAGAAAAGTTGGTCAATGAAGTTGGTGAACATCAATTTACAATGACCAAAAATGCGATGGCTTTAGCAAATATTGAAACTACTGTGATAGGAGAAGCTGCTAATGAAGCTGCTTCATTAAATATTTCTGGAAAAATAAAAGTTAATAAAAATGAAACTGCTACACAACCTGCTCATTTTAATGGGCGTATTGACAAGCTTTATGTGAAAACTATTGGAGAAACTGTAAAAACAGGACAGCTAGTTGCTAAAATTTATTCTCCCGAATTAGTGGCAGCGCAACAAGAATTGATTAGTGCTTATAAAAAACGTGAAAGCCAGCCTCGACTCTACCAAGCGGTACATAATAAATTTAAAAATTGGAAAATTCATACGAAACAATTACAAGAAATTGAAAAGAGCGGAAAACCACAAATGCACATGAACATTTTTGTCCATGTCTCTGGGGTTGTCACTTCTATTGAAGTTAAGGAAGGTTCTCACATTATGGATGGCAAACCTATTTTTGAGGTTTCCAATCTTTCTACAGTTTGGGCAGAATTTGATGTTTATGAAAATGAAATTAAGAGTCTAAAGCAAGGACAAAAAATTCAAATAAAAGCAGAAGCTTATCCCGATAAAAACTTTGAAGCCAAAATTAGTTTTATAGATCCTATCCTCAATTCTTCTACCCGAACAGTAACTGTACGCGTAGAATTAGACAACAAGAATAATCTTTTAAAACCGGGAATGTTTGTTATTGCAAATTTAAAAAGTAAAGATGAAAACTCTAAGAATATTACCATTCCAAAATCAGCAGTCATGTGGACGGGAGAACGCTCTTTGGTTTATTTAAAAAGTAATGATAATCCGCCTACATTAGAAATGCGTGAGGTAAAACTTAGTGCTGAACACGGGAAGCAATATACTATTTCAAGCGGCCTTCAAAAGGGAGACGAAATTGTAACCAACGGAACTTTCACGGTCGATGCCGCAGCGCAACTTCAAGGAAAAAAATCGATGATGAACAAAGAAGCACCACTTCAGCTTTCTAAAAAAACTCAACAAGAATTCTCTAACGTGGTAACAAAATACCTTCAATTAAAAGACGCATTGGTTAATGATAAAACCGAAAAGGCACAAAAAGCTTCAAAAGAAAGTTTAGTGTATTTAGAGAACATTCAAATTTCTAATGAAAAAATTTCAACTGAAATACAATCTTTAAAAAATCTTTTTGTGTCAATTGGTCAATCTACTGAAATAGTACAGCAACGAAAAACATTCATTTCACTCTCAGATGAAATGATTAAAATTTTAAAAAAAATATCACAACCTCAACCTTTATATATTCAAAAATGCCCCATGGCAAATAATAATCAAGGAGCCAAATGGTTAAGTTTAGAAAAAGAAATAAAAAATCCTTATTACGGAACTTCTATGTTAACTTGTGGCAGCGTTATTGATATAATAAATTAAATAAGAATTAACTACTCGACGCAATATTTTTTTATTAATTTAGTTAATCATTTACACCAACTATATGAAATAAAGTTACTTTTAAAAGTCGTAACATAATGAACGCTTTATTAGAAAAGACCAAAACCCACTGCCAACAACTTCTTTCAGAAAGTAGATGTAAAGAACTTGCTTTTCATAATTCTCAGCACACTAAAGAAGTATTTAATAGTGCAAAAAAAATTGGTGCTTATGTAAATTTATCAGAAGAAGAGCTAGAAATTGTTCTTTTAGCTGCTTTATTTCACGATACTGGCAATATGGATTGTTTTAAAAATCATGAAAGTGTAAGCGCCCAAAAAGCTTCAGATTATTTAAATGAAATTGGATTTGAGCCTTCTAAAATTGAGAAAGTTATCAAATGTATTTTGGCTACTAAAATGCCACAATCTCCTACCAACATATTAGAAGAAGTTATTTGTGATGCAGATTTGGCACATTTAGGGGAAGAGAGTTTTATTTCTAAAAACGGATTATTGCGTAAAGAATGGAGTGAACATTTAAAAATTTGCTTTAGTAATAAAGAATGGGTAAAATTAAATATCGATTTTTTAGAATGTCATCGTTATTTTACTCCCTACGGAAAAAAACTTCTTCTACCACAAAAGAAAAAAAATTTAAAAATTTTAAAACAACAGTTTTCTGAAATTTATTAAGAGTTTTTTCTCTGATTAAAATGATAACAACCTCATTATGCATATTTTAATCATTGAAGATGAACAAAGTATCGTAGATTTTCTTCAGCAAGGTTTAGAAGAAGAATCTTACGAAGTGAGCTCGTTTACAAACGGAAAAGAAGGATTTCAATACGCTTTACAACAATCTTTTGATTTAATTATTTTAGATTGGATGTTACCTGGATTGCCAGGGATTGAAGTTTGTAAAGAAATTAGAAAAAAAGATTCCACTACTCCAATTATCTTTTTAACGGCAAAAGACACCATTGAAGACACCATTGAAGGTTTACAATCAGGTGCCAATGATTACATAAAAAAACCCTTCCATTTTACTGAATTATTAGAACGTATTAAAGTACAGTTACGTTCAAAAACCGATGGAAACTTTAGTTATCAATTGGGTAAAATTCAGCTTAATCCTTCTACTCATCAAGTTTTTAAAAATGAAAAAGAAATAAAACTTACCCAAAAAGAATTTTCACTTTTAGAATATCTTTTAAAGCATAAAGAGCAGGTTTGTACCCGTAAAAAAATACTTGAAAACGTTTGGGACATTAATTTTGATTATGATTCTGGTGTAATTGATGTTTTTATAAATGCGTTGAGAAAAAAACTACATTTGTCTGCTGAAGAAAATTATATCCAAACTGTAAGGGGTGTTGGCTATATAGCCAAAGAAGAATGAAACTTAACTTTAAAACTAGAATTGCGCTCAACTATTTTTTTGCTACAGGCATTGTGGTTGCATTAGTGTTCGCTATAGTTTTCATCTCTTTAAAAACAACGATTTATGAAAGCTTGGATAGTGATCTTAATTACGAATCTGAAGTTCATTTAGAGGAACTCGATTTAGAAAATATGGTCTTTTCTAACCGCGAAGAGTGGGAAGAACGCGAACATGAAGAAGTGGAAGTAAATCCTGTTTTTGTTCAGATTATCAATTCTGAAGGAAAAATTACCGATAAATCGCCTAATCTCAATGCAGACCGACTTCAATTCTTTCCTGAAAAGGAAGACCACTTGCATTTTAATACCATATTCAATAATCGCTTAATCCGCCAAGTACAAGAACCTGTAAAAGTGGATGGTAAGCTTAGCGGTTATATTATCACCGCCATGTCTTTTGAAGCTTCTCAAAAAATTATCGACCAACTATGGGTTATACTTCTAATTTCCTATCCAATTATAGTGATTGTCCTCTTTTTTATCTCTAGGTTTTTAGCGGGAAGGAGCATTGCCCCTATTAAAGATATTACCCAGATTACGGAGAGAATCAATCAAAATAACCTACAAGAGCGAGTAAACTTACCCGAAAATAAAGATGAATTGTACAACCTTTCGGCATCGATTAATTCTCTTTTAAAAAGAATTGAAGAAGCCTTGGAGCGGGAACGTCAATTTACCTCAGATGCTTCTCACGAGTTGCGAACGCCTTTAGCTGCTTTACGCGGAAATTTAGAAGTACTTATTAGAAAAGTGCGAAATCCGGAAGAGTACGAAAAAAGAATAAAAACTTCTTTACTGGAAATTGACCGACTTTCTGAAATGGTGGAGCAACTTTTATTCTTAGCAAGGTTTAACCATACTTCACAAGAACTTGAACACCTTGACTTGATTATACTTTTAGATGAATCCATTCAACGAAATAAAGAAACCATCAAGTTAAAAAACCTAAAAGTTGAATTTATTAATGAAGCTGAAAGAAGTATAAAAGTTCCCAAATATCACACACAAATTATTGTAGAGAACCTACTTTCCAATGCGATTAAATATTCTGCTGAAGGAGAAAAAATTCAAATTTTAGTAGCAGAAAAAAACACAGAAGCTTTCTTTCAAATCACTAATTACGGAATAACGATTAAGCCCGAAGACCTACAAAAAGTATTCGAACCCTTTTATAGAACACAACAGGTAAAAGACCATAAAATTAATGGCACCGGACTTGGGCTTTCCATTGTAAGAAAAGCAGCTGAAACCATTCAGGCAAGTGTAAATTTATCAACTTCAAATTTAAAAGGAACCACCTTTAAAATTACCTTTAAAAAATCTTCTTCTAAATCTTAAGCGAATCTTAAGGGTATACAAATAAAAGGCTTAAGGTTTCAATTTAGATTTGTTCATTAAATAATGAATAAATTTAAAAAATTAAAAAGGTATACCCTCTTTTTTGCCATAGGTAGTTTATATGTATTGACTTCTTTTTTATTAAGAATTGTTTTTCTTACTTGGGATTTTCATGAAGCACAAACTGATGCTATTTCGATTATTAAATCATTAGTTATAGGGACTTTCTTTGATTTAGGAACACTTTCTTATTTTCTTATTCTCTGGAGTTTTTATTTATTCTTTTTTCCTTCAAAATGGTCAGGAAATATCGTAGATAAAACCGTACAAACAAATTATTTTATTATTGTAAGTGTTAGCTTTTACTTCTCTTTTTTTGCTGAAATAACGTTTTGGGAAGAGTTCCAGCGTCGTTTTAATTTTATTGCTGTAGACTATTTAATCTATACCTATGAGGTAATTCAAAATATTAATGAATCATATCCTCTACCTTTCCTTATTTCGGGAATCATAGCTTTAGAATTATTGACAGTCTGGTTTCTAAAACGCAAAAGAATATTTAAACATACTTTCAAAAGCAATGCTTCTAAAACAACAAAAACTTTTATTTTAGGTGTTAATTTAGTATTGGTTATTGGCTTTGGTTTATTTGTGAATAATGAATCTGCTGAATGGTCGAACAATAGGTATAACAACGAAATTTCTAAAACAGGAATCTATTCTTTCTTTGCTGCTTTTAAGAATAACAACCTAAAATATAAAGAATTTTATTTGAGTATTTCTGATAAGAAAGCTTTTAAAACAGTTCAAGATGAATTAAATATTTCTTCTATCAACAAAACTGCTACTAGTCCCATTTCGAGAACCATAACCAATACTGAACAGGAAATTACCCCTAATATTATTCTGATTTGTATTGAAAGCTTAAGTGCTGATTTTATGAAAGCTTACGGAAACGAAAAAAAACTCACCCCTTTTTTAGATAGCTTACGAACTCAAAGTATTTCTTTTGAGAATTTAAACAGTACAGGGACAAGAACCGTTCGCGGATTGGAAGCTTTAAGCCTATCTATTCCTCCAACGCCAGGAAGGAGCATTGTAAAAAGAGAAAATAATGAACACTTATTTACCGTTGGAGAAGTTTTTAAAAATAAAGGCTATGAAAACACATTTTTCTATGGAGGAGATGGATATTTTGATAACATGAATCATTTTTTCAGCAACAATGGTTTCAATATTGTTGATAGAGGTAGAAAGTTATTAAATATTGATGATATTCTTACTAAGAGAAGATTAATTGAAGATGAAGAGGTGAATTTTGAAAATGCTTGGGGAGTTTCTGATGAAGATCAATACGATAAAGTTTTAAAAGTAACCGATGCTTTGCCAAAAAATCAGCCTTTCTTTCATTTTATTATGACCACTTCCAACCATCGGCCTTACACTTATCCGGAAGGAAAAATTGATATTCCCTCGGGAACAAATAGAAATGGAGCTGTAAAATATACAGATTTTGCCATCAAGCAATTTCTAAAAAAAGCTTCTAAAACAGAATGGTACAAAAACACTGTCTTTGTTATTGTTGCAGATCATTGCGCCAGTAGTGCCGGTAAATGGGAGCTAAATATTAATAATTACCATATTCCTGCCTTTATTTATAATTTCCCCAATAAAAAGCCTTTTCAGGTGAAACAATTAAGCTCACAAATAGATCTTTTACCCAGTCTTTTTGGTTTAATGAATTGGTCTTATGAATCTAATTTTTATGGACAGAATGTGTTTGAAGAAAATTATCAACCAAGAGCTTTTATTGGAAATTACAGAAAATTAGGACTTTTAAAAGATGACCATCTTATAATCCTAAACGATCATAAATCGTTCAACAACTACCAATACGTAGCCTCCAATCATCAACTCTACAAAAAAGATACAGATAGTTTATTATTAAGCTTGGCAATTGCTAATTATCAGACAGCAGACTGGCTATTTAGAAATCAAGGTTTAACTATAAAAATAAAAAATGAAAAAAATTAATATTCATTTTATAGTGAACCCTTCTGCAGGAAAAGGTTTTCCGAAAAATTTAAATAAAAAAATAGCGAATGCTTTTCAATCTCATCAATACCACATACAGCTAAAAGAGACCAAATATAAATTACATGCCAAAGAATTAACAATAGAATCTATGGCACAAAATGCCAATATTATTGTTGCTTGTGGTGGCGATAGAACCATAAATGAAGTAGCTAGTTGTCTCGTCAATTCATCTATAAAACTTGGTATAATCCCAATAGGTTCAGGCCACGGACTAGCACGAAACTTATGTATTTCTAAAAATATAGAATCCAGTATTTCTTGTATTAAAAATGGTGACTTTCTTGCTATAGATGTAGGTAAAATTAATGAAGAATATTTTTTCAGTAATTTAGGCTTAGGCTTCGATGCACAAGTAATTCATAATTATCAAAAAATTAATCAATACCCTTTTTACTCCTATTTAAAAGCAGTTTTTAAAACCTTTACCACAAATAACAACTCTTCTGTTTTTAAAATTCAAAACAAAAAAGAAACGTTTTCAGTAAAACCATTTTTGTTATTCATTACCAGCTCCAATCAAATGGGTTATCACCTCTCCTTACACAAAAGAGCTTCACTCACCGATGGTCAACTCGATTTAATCAGTATTCCTAGCATTTCATTGATAGAAAAATTATATCTCGGTTTGCTTTTATTAATTGGAAAAACTGATTATTTCAATAAAAAAAACCATCTCCCATTTACCCAATTAACCATTAAAAGGAATGATCATAAAGAATGGAAGTATCAAAAAGATGGTGAAAAATATTTCTTAACAGGCAATGAATGTCAAATAAAAATAGTTTCCAAATCACTTCAAGTGATCTGTCCCACTTAAATCTTAAGCGAATCTTAAGAATAGAAAAACTCAATTTATTTTCTATTTAATTATTTTTAAACAAAAAAGATGAAAAAGAATATTCTCCTTTTAGCACTATTGCTTTTTAGCACCATAGGTTTTTCTCAAGATTGGAAATTAGATTTTAACGAGGCTAAAACAATGGCTAGTGAAAAAGACCAACCTATAATTTTGGTTTTTCAAGGATCTGATTGGTGTGCGCCTTGTATAAAATTAGACCGAAATATTTGGTGTTCAGATGAATTTAAAAACTACGCAAAAGATCATTTTGTCATGCTACAAGCAGACTTCCCTAAAAGAAGCAAAAACGCTTTACCGGAAGAACAACAAGAGAAAAACAACAAATTAGCAGAAAAGTATAATCCAAATGGTTACTTTCCCTTTGTAGTTATTCTAGATCAAGACGGAAAAGTTTTAGGACAAACCAGCTACAAAAACATGAGTCCGAAAGAATATATTGCCCACCTAAATTCGTTCATTTATTAATTTGAAAAAGTTTATTTTTTTTACATCACTAATAGTTAGTATTCAGGGGTTTTCCCAGAATATAGTTAAACGTACCCTAAAACTAATGGGCAGCCGTTTTGATATTACGGTGGTTGCCCAAGATTCTGTGGAAGCCAATACATATATTGACTTAGCAGTTGATGAAATTTCAAGAATAGAAAAACTCATTTCTTCTTGGGATCCCAATTCACAAACCTCAGCTATCAACAAAAATGCAGGAATAAAAGCGGTAAAAGTAGATTCAGAATTAATTCAATTAATAGAGCGTGCAAAAGGAATTTCCAAATTAACTGATGGAGCTTTCGACATTAGCTATGCTTCGATGGATAAGATCTGGAAATTTGACGGAACGATGAAGCAAATGCCGCCTGCTGAAGAAATTAAAAACTCTGTAAGTAAAGTTGGTTATCAAAATATTTTGGTAGATAAAGATAGATCGACTGTTTTTCTAAAATTAAAGGGAATGAAAATTGGTTTTGGAGGCATTGGAAAAGGATATGCCGCAGATAAAGCCAAAGAATTATTAATAAGCAAAGGAGTCCCTGCCGGAATTATCAACGCCTCTGGCGATATGAATACTTGGGGAAAACAACCCAATGGAAGCGATTGGAAAGTAGCCATTACCAACCCGATGGATAAAAACAAAGCTTTTGCTCTCTTGCCTATTCAAAATGAAGCGGTAGTCACTTCAGGTAACTATGAAAAATACGTGAACTTTAACGGAAAAAGATATACGCACATTATCGATCCAAGAACGGGTTATCCTTCCAGCGGAATTATAAGTGTGACTGTTTTTGCTCCAAAAGCGGAACTGGCAGATGCCTTAGCAACTTCAGTTTTTGTTATGGGAAAAGAAGTTGGTCTTAACAGAATCAACCAGCTTCCTAATATTGAATGCATTCTGATAGACGATCAAGGAAATATTTTCACCTCCAACAATATTGAAATTAATACTAAATGAAAAAAATAATAGCCATAATCATTCTTATTGCCGGAGCTAGTTCTTGTACGGTAGTAAAAGAATATGAAAAAGTTTACCTAAACGATCCGCAAATGTTGTTAAGCACTACAAAAAAATCAGATCGTTTTGAAACTAATTTCCAAGCTTATCGTGAAGCAGCTGCAGGAGCTAACGGAGGAAAAACAGGCGGTGGCTGTGGATGTAATTAAAACTTATATGAAAAATATTTTTGTAATTATATTGTTGCTAAGTGGTTTTATTTCAAAAGCTCAGCAAGCTTCAGATTCTACTCAGACCTACAAAAAAAGAGTTTTAGAAACTACCGAAGTAGATTTTTTGGCGAGTTACTACACGCAAGATGGTAATAATGCTGCCGTTTCTGGAGGTATTGGTACCGAAAAACTAACCGATGTAACTCCTACCATTGTCGTTTCTATTCCATTAAACGATGATGATGTATTAACCATAGATGGTGGAGTATCTGCTTATACCTCTGCCTCTTCCAGCAATATAAATCCGTTTGACGGAAATCAATCTGCAGATCCTTTTGTAGAAAGTTCTGGTGCTTCCTCGGGAGATGTATGGACTAATCTTACGGGAACTTACACTCATAATTCTGATGACAGAAATACAATTTGGAGCGCGAAACTTTTGGTTTCTTCTGAATATGATTATTTCTCACTTGGTTTTGGCGGAAGCTATACCAAATTATTCAACGAAAAAAATACGGAAATCTCTATAAATGCAAATGTATATTTAGATACTTGGAATTCTATTTACCCTTATGAACTAAGACCATTTTCAGAAGACGGTAATGGATTAAACAACAATTTATTTTCGCAATATAGCATTACGGGAAATCAAAATTACAATCCTAATTTCACCAAATTTGATGATGAAAGTAGAAACTCTTATTCACTTGGTTTAAGTTTTTCTCAGATTCTATCAAAACGGGCTCAAGGAAGTTTAATGCTAGATTTAGTTCAGCAAGAAGGTTTGCTTTCAACACCTTTTCAACGAGTGTATTTTGCCGATGTAGAAGATTCGTTTATACAAAATTTTCAACTGGCAGATGCCAATGAAATTTTACCTGATACCCGTTTTAAAATTGCTTTGGGTGGAAGGTTAAATTATTACCTCAACGAAACTTTTGTGCTAAGAACCTATTATAGATTCTACACCGATAATTGGGGCATTAATTCACACACTACAAAAATTGAATTGCCCACAAAAATAAGTAGCAAATTTACACTCATCCCATCCTACCGGTTTTACTCACAATCGACAGCCGATTATTTTGCTCCTTACGAGCAGCATCTATCTACCGATGAATATTATACCTCCGATTACGATTTATCAAAATTTAATGCCAATCAGTATGGCTTAGGAGTAATTTATACCGATATTTTTACTGGATTCCACCTTTGGAAGTTAGCCTTAAAAAGCATCGATTTAAATTATCATTATTATGAAAGAAACACAGGATTGAATGCCAGCATCATTTCAGGAGGTTTTAATTTTATAGTGTACTAGAAGCAACAAAAACAATTCTAAAAAAATAAAAAATGGCTTCAAAAAGAAAAATCTTTAACACTATCATAATTATCTTAATTGCTGTCTTTATTATGGCACAGTTTTTTGGTCCAGATGAAAACACTTACCAACAAGTTCCCAATACAGATATTGCAAAAGTTGAAAATGTTTCTTCTGAAGTTATGAATATTCTAAAAACTTCTTGTTACGATTGCCATTCCAATAACACAACATATCCTTGGTATGACAAAATAACTCCCGTCAACTAGTATTTAGCTGAACATTTAGAAGATGGAAAACGCCATTTAAATTATTCTGAATGGGGATACCTGTCACAAAAATGGAAGAATCATAAAATGGAAGAAACCGAAGAAATGATTGAAAAAGGAGAAATGCCTTTACGTTCATACCTATGGTTACACAATGATGCTAAACTATCTGAAGCACAAACAAAAATACTTACAAATTGGGTAAAAGATTACCTTAGTAAATCAAAAAACTAAAGTTTATCCATCAGCTTTTAGATTTTTTATATCTTTGAGAAAATGAAAATCTTACTTACCATATTATCTATCTATATTTTAGGGCTCAATTTTATCCCTTGTGAAGATAGTATTACAGATATACAAGAACCTACTTTAGCGCAAGCAACGACTTCTCAAGATCACGAAAATCATCAACATTCAGAAGATTTTTGCTCTCCTTTTTGCCAGTGCCACTGTTGTCATATTCATGTTATCGATTTTCATTTCACTGAATTTCAAACCATTGCTCAAAAAATTTCTACACAAAATTTTATTCCTTTTGAAAATTTAGGACAAGAGATTCATAATCGTATTCTACAACCTCCAAGAAACGCATAATTTCAGTTTTCACTGAAATCTACCTCATTTGAAGCAATTTTTCTAAGCCTAATTTTTAACACTCAAATTAGTAAAGTGTTTTTTGTTTTTGGAAAAACCATTGCTTCCCTCAACCTATTATAATATTAAAATTTCTGTAAGATTTAGTCTCTCTTATATTACTACACTGAGCGGAGTTGAAGTGTTGTTTAGTGAGCTTATTAGAGTATTCAAATAATTATTTGATATTCTAAAAATTCATACAAGAATAAAAAAATAACATATTTATGATTAATAAAATCATTGATTTTTCCATTCGGAATAAAATGATCATTGGTTTACTAATGATCGCCTGGATTGGCTTTGGTGTTTGGAGCATGCTACAAGTTCCCATAGATGCCAATCCAGACATTACCAATAATCAAGTACAAGTCATTACCCAAGCGCCAAATTTAGGGACTGAAGACATAGAACAGTTTGTAACCTTACCCGTAGAAATGCTTATGAGCAACCTACCACAGGTAAAAGAAATTAGATCTATTTCTCGTTTTGGACTCTCCGTAGTCACTATTGTTTTTGAAGACGAAGCCGGTAACTACTTGCCGCGACAACTGGTTTCAGAAAAATTAATTGAAGTTCAAGAAGTAATTCCTGAAGGTTTCGGAAAGCCTGCAATGGGACCAATATCTACCGGGCTTGGAGAAATTTACCAGTACACGCTAGAAGTTGAAAAAAATTATAAAAACGAATATTCCAGCACCGATTTACGTGGTTATCAAGATTGGATAATACGTCGACAAATGGCACTAGTGCCTGGTGTGGTAGAAGTGAATGCTTTTGGTGGAAAAATAAAACAATATGAAGTTGCCGTAAAACCCGAAGAACTTAAAGCGATAGGTATTAGTGTTGCTGAGGTTTTTTCTGCTTTACAGCAAAATAATCAAAACACGGGTGGTGCTTATATCGAAAAAAATCATCAAGCTAATTTCATTCGAGGTGAAGGCTTGGCGAGAAACCTAGATGACATTCGCCAAATGGTCATAAAAAATGATAATGGTATTCCTATTAAAATTAAAGACGTTGCAGAAGTTAACATAGGTAATGCAGTTCGTTATGGAGCTTTAACCAAAAACGGCGAAGGTGAAGCTGTTGGTGGAATGATTTTAATGCTGAAAGGCGCAAACTCTAACGAAGTGATTAACCGTGTAAAAGAGCGGATGCAGCAAATTGAAAAATCGCTTCCCGAAGGAGTTCACATCAAATCCTTTTTAGATCGAAGCGATCTTATTGCCAACACCACAGGAACTATCAAAAACAATCTGTTAGAAGGCGGGCTTATTGTCATTTTCATTTTAGTGCTATTGCTTGGCAATTGGCGTGGTGGCTTAATTGTAGCATCTACTATACCACTAGCTTTATTGTTTGCTTTTATTTTGATGAATGTCTTTGATGTTTGGGCTAACTTAATGAGTTTAGGAGCTATTGACTTCGGTATAATTGTAGACGGATCTGTTATTATTGTGGAAAGTACTGTCTTTTTTCTTTACGCTTATGTGAAGAAAAAGCAAGTTGAAATCACAACAGAAAACAGAGATAAAATCACAGCGAAAGCTTCTAAAAAAATGATGAATTCGGCCTTTTTTGGTCAGCTTATCATTATGATTGTTTTTATTCCCATTTTGGCCTTAGAAGGTGTAGAAGGTAAAATGTTTCGCCCCATGGCATTGACTTTTATTTTCGCTATGGTTGGAGCCATGATTCTTTGCCTCACTTACGTTCCTATGATTTCGGCTTTGTTTATTAAAGTTCCGAAAAAATCAAAATCGACTTGGGGAGATCAATTTGTATGTTGGGTAGAACGCAATTATGAAAAAATACTTCAAAAAAGTCTTTCCAAAGGAAAATTAATCATTGGTTTTGCTATAGTACTTCTTACGTTAGCCATTTTTACCTTTAGCAAGATGGGAGGTGAATTTATACCACAACTCGATGAAGGTGATATTGCCTTTCACGTCATTTTAAAACCAGGCAGTTCGTTAACTGAGATGATTGCGACCACTACAAAAGTTGAAAAAATTATTAAAAGTAATTATCCAGAAGTGAAGTCGGTAATTAGTAGAATTGGTGTTGCCGATGTTCCCACAGACCCTATGCCTATGGATCTTGCCGATACTTTTATTATTCTGAAACCTAAATCAGAATGGACTTCTGCGAAGACCAAAGAAGAACTTATCGCTAAAATTAAAAAAGACATTAGCATAATTCCAGGTGTTTCTTATGAATTCACCCAACCTATTGAGATGCGTTTTAACGAATTACTTTCTGGTGTACGAGAAGACGTGGCGATTAAACTTTTTGGAGAAGACTTACAAGTGCTAGCAGATAAAGCAAAAGAAATAGGAAAACTGATTGCTAATATTGATGGGGTTGCCGATATGAAAGTTGAAGCTACTACTGGTTTGCCACAAATTACTGTTAATTACAACAGAAATAAGTTGGCGCAATATGGTTTGCAAATTAGTAGCTTAAATACATTAATCCAAACGGCTTTTGCGGGTAGAAAAGCGGGGGTTATTTTTGAAGGTGAAAAACGCTATGATTTGGTCGTACGCTTAGCAGAAGCAGAACGTCAAAATATTCAGCATTTAGAAAACTTGTATGTAGATCTACCTAACGGAAATCAAATTCCGCTTCGCGAAGTTGCTAACATTAGTTACCAGACTGGACCTATGCAGATTAGTCGAGACAATACAAACCGGCGCACATATGTAGGTATAAATATTAGAAATAGAGATGTTCAATCGGTCGTCAAAGATATTCAGCAAAAATTAGACAAAGAATTTGATTTACCTTCGGGTTATTATATTCGGTATGGTGGTGCTTTTGAAAATTTTGAACGCGCTAATAAACGTTTACAAACCGTCGTCCCTATAGCTTTAATTTTAATTTTCATCTTAATTTACTTCGCCTTAAAATCATTTTCAGAAACGTTAATGATTTACCTTTCTATTCCTATGGCTACTATAGGCGGTATTTTTGCACTTTGGCTAAGAGATATGCCATTTAGTATATCTGCAGGCGTTGGTTTTATTGTACTTTTTGGCGTTGCCGTACTTAATGGCTTAGTATTGATTAACGGTTTAAATGAATTAAAAGAAGAAGGTGAAACCAATGTGAGAAATCGAATTTTAAAAGGAACTAAACGTCGCGTTCGCCCAATTATGCTCACAGCATTTACCGATGTATTAGGGTTTTTACCCATGGCAATTTCTTCTTCATCTGGAGCCGAAGTACAACGTCCCTTAGCCACTGTAGTAATTGGTGGTTTAATCACTTCTACCCTACTTACACTTTTTATTATTCCTATTCTTTATCAGTGGATTGAGACCAGAAAAAAACGAAAATTAACTTCACTCCAAACCACTGCTATTGCTGGAGTCTTTATGTTTTTTCTTGTTCCGTTTCAAGGCAATGCTCAAGAAAAAACGTTTTCTGAAATCGGGATAAATCAAGCTGTTAAAATCGCTAAAGAAAATTATCCGTTACTAAAAAACAAACGATTAGAAATTAATCAGCAACAAGCTCAAAAAGCAAAAGTTTGGGATTTAGGAACCACAAAAATCTTCACAAGCGGTGAAGAAATTAATAATAATAAAGGAGTCTATACTTGGATTAATGTTGGTCAGCAAAACATCGATATATTTGGGATTGCTGCTAAAAATAAACAACTTAAAGCTGAAGTAAAATTAGCAGAAAAAGCATTAACCCTTTCTCTTCTTGAAGTAGAACGAGAAGTAAAAATAGCTTGGACTAAAGCTTATAGCGCAAAACAAAAGTTTAAGCTTTACCAACGTTTAGATTCAATTTACACTAAATTTAAAACTGCGGTAAAATTAAATTTAGAAGTGGAAGCCATTTCTAAACTCGAATTTTCTTATGCTAAAAATCAAGCTTTACAAATTGCCTTAAAAAAAGAACAAGCAAAAGATGATTATTTCATCGAATTACAAAAACTAAATTTATGGTTAACTAATGATCACATTTTTGAGGTCAGCGATAATATTTTGCTTGAAGAGGAAACGCTAATCACCGAGCAATCGATAGAAAACCATCCAGCGTTTCAAGTGGCCCAGCAACAATTAGCAACTTCCGAAGCAAATTATCACGCTGCAAAAGCAGATTTATTACCTAAGTTTAATATTCAATACGGAATACAAGAAGTGCAAAATCAAAGCGGTTTTTATACTTATCAAGCGGGCATTTCGCTTCCTTTATTTTCTGGAGATGAAAAAACTCGGGTAAAAACTACAAAAATTCAGCAGCAAGTAGCACAGAATAAAGCAGATTTTCTTCAGCAACAGTTAAAAACCCAATATCAGCAAAGTCTGCGAAATTTCATGAAATGGAAAAAATCAAAAAATTTCTACCTAAACGAAGCACTTCCTTTGGTAAAAGAACAACAAAACGGAGCTTTATTGGCTTACCGCGAAGGAGCCATAGATTACACCACTTTCACGCAAATGCTTACTAATGCTATCGAAACCGAACTCAATGCTATAGAAGCGATAAACAATTATCTAAATGCCAAATTCGATTTAACCTATTTTAATTATGAATAATATCTCTAACTCACTACAAATGAAATTTATCAGCTCTATATGTTGCGTTTTATTTTTAATTTCCTGTGGAAATAATTCCGCAGAAGAAAAAGAAAATTCAACTAAAGAAAATACTGAAAAACACAAAGAAGAAGGCATTCATCTTTCTTTTAAACAAGCCGAAATTTTAGGTTTAAAAATAGACACACTCTCCAAGCGAACTATGGGTGGTTTTGTAGAAGCTAATGGAAGATTAGAAGTGCCACCACAAAACGAAGCCACGGTAACTACTAGTGTTGGCGCAAACGTTGTGAAAATTGAAGTGATTGAAGGCGAAGAAGTTGAACAAGGACAGGTAATTGCCTATTTATCACATCCTAATATTATTCAATTACAATCTAATTATTTAGAAGCCTTTCATCAACTGAAATATTTAGAAAAAGAATACCAACGCCAAAAAAAACTATATGAAGGTGGTGTAGGTTCTGGGATGAATTTTCAAAAAGCAGAGGCTGAATACAAAGCTAAGAAAGGAATGCTGAGCGGATCAAAATCTAAATTAAAACTTTTAAATATTAGCCTAAAAAATCTTGAACAAGGAAATATTCAAGAACGTGTCGCATTATGCAGTCCCATTGAAGGAGCTGTACAAAAAGTAGAAGTGAAAACAGGGCAATACGTTCAACCTCAAACCGATTTATTTGAAATTATAAACACGCACCATGTTCACGCAGATTTAATGGTTTATGAAAAAGACGTTTATAAAATTGAAAAAGGACAAAAAATAAAATTCACCATTCAATCATTACCAGGTTCAGAACTTACGGCTCAGATTTATTCAATTAGTAAAACCTTTGAAGATAATCCGAAAGCAGTTCATGTTCATGCCGAAATTGAAAATAAAAAAGGAAATCTTATTCCAGGAATGTATATTCAAGGTCGGATTCTAACTGATAATTCAGAAACTACCGCAATTTCTGAAAGTGCGATAATAACAAAGGGGAATCGTTTCTATATCTATAAAACTGAAAAAAACAAAAACGAATGGAATTTTATACCCGTTGAAGTAAAAACCGGAAAAACTGATGGTGCATGGACAGCCATTCAGTTACTCGAAAAGCAACCTTCAAAAACTTTGTTTGCTTATAATAATGCTTATTATATACAAGCCGAAGCAGAAAAAGGTGAAGGCGGCGGGCATCATCATTAATTTAGCTGGGAGGTTTTAGGTATTATTTTTTAGGAGATTATGAGTTTGTTAGGTTTAGAGGTGATGATTTTTTAGAAAAATTCCGTCACCCTAAACTTGATTTAAGGTCTCATTATTACTTTTCATTTTTTAAAATGAGACTCTGAAATAAATTCAGAATAATCTCAACGCAAAAATCACAAAAGCCACTTTTCTTATAAATGAAGGTTGCTTTTAAGCCTAGTTGAAAAAGAGTCAATAGCCTACCTTATTATCATTTCTTTACTTATTTTTGAAACCAAATTCATTTTTCAATGCGCATATTTGTTTTAGGCACGGGACGTTGTGGTTCTTATAGTTTTATAGAAGCTTGTAAATATATGACCAATTACAGCTGTGGTCACGAAACACGTTCACAACAATTAGGAGCAGCGCGTTTTGATTATCCTAATGATCATATTGAAGCTGATAATAGATTAAGCTGGCATTTGGGTGAAATGAACCAAAAATTTACCGATCAAGTTTTTTATGTACACCTCAAAAGAGATCGAGATAAAACTGCCAAAAGTTTTAGTAAGCGCTTTTTGAAAAAGAAAAGTATGGTAGATGCGTATTCTGGTGGAATAAAAATGAATCCGCCAGAAACGTTAAACAAAGAAGAGCAACTGCAGCTTTGTTATGATTATGTAGATACGGTAACCGCAAATATAGATTTGTTTTTAAAGCATCAGCCAAAACAACTTACCATTCAACTTGCAACAATAAAAGAAGATTTTAAAATTTTCTGGAATCAGATTAATGCTGAAGGAGATCTAAAAGCTGCGTTAGCTAGTTTCGATAAACGACATAATACGGCCAAAGAGCATGAAAAATCAAACTTTGTTTATCATCTAAAATTATTTGTACTTCGGCAAAAAAGAAGGCTGTTAGCTTAATTGGTTATTCGTCTTGCTAAATTTGATTCAGCATGATATAAAACAATTAAGTTTTCAAAAAATGTACTCTTAAAAAATCGTTAATAAGAATTCTTAAACAATATTTCATAATTTTAATAATTAACTAATTTTGCATAAAAATTAAAATTATGCTCATTATTGGGATTGCCGGAGGAACCGGAAGTGGAAAAACAACTGTGGTCAATACTATCATTGATGAATTACAGCACGAAGAAGTTGCGGTTATTTCTCAAGATTCTTATTATCGTGATACTGGTAACCTAAGCTATGACGAGCGTACCAAAATAAATTTTGACCATCCACAATCTATCGATTTTGAATTACTGGTTAAGCATCTAAAACAATTAAAAGCAGGATCTTCTATTCCGCAGCCCGTATATTCTTTTAAAGAGCATAACCGCACAGGAGAAACAATTCAAACACCGCCCAAAAAAGTGATGCTTGTAGAAGGCATTTTAATACTTACCAATCCTGCGCTTCGTGAGCTGTTTGATATTATGATCTATGTTCATGCCGATAGTGACGAACGTTTAATTAGAAGGTTAAAAAGAGATATGAAAGAGCGTGGTCGCGATTTAGATGAAGTTTTAAATCGTTACCAAACCACCTTAAAACCTATGCATCAACAATTTATTGAGCCTTCTAAAGAGTTTGCCGATATTATTATACCAAATAATCGTTATAATACGGTAGCTGTTGATATTGTTCAGACCATTATTAGAGAACGCTTAGACTAATTTTGTATATTCGTTCCCATGGGTTTTAAAAAGCTTCGCGAGAAACGTTGGTTTAAAATTGTAAGCAACAAATATGTACTTATAATTTTAGTGTTTGGTGTTTGGATGTTATTTCTAGACAGCAATAGTTGGTTGGTACATCGTGAATTAGATGAAGAGTTAGATAAACTTAACAACAATAAGACCTATTACGAGAAAGAAATCAATAAAGATAAAACTATTATTGAGGGTCTAAATGATGCTGATGAACTCGAAAAATTTGCGCGTGAAGAATATTTTATGAAGCGTGAAGATGAAGAAATTTTTATTATTGAATACCAAGACGGGTCGAAAAAGGAAGATGATTATGAGTGAAAAATTGTTTGAAGATTTTAGAAATATTTCTGGTAAAGAATGGAAACAAAAAATTCAGGTAGATTTAAAAGGCGCCAATTACGAGAGTCTTATTTTTCACAGTAACGAAGGCATTGATGTAAAACCTTTTTATCATCAAGACAATTTTAAACCAAGTTATGCGCCTACTTCACCAGCTCGTTGGAATATTACCGAACGTTTTATTATTTCTGAAAAGACAACTTCAGTTTCCCTTTTAGAAAGTTTAGAAAAAGGAACTGAAGCTTTGTGGTTAGTAATTACTTCTGATGAAATAAATCTCCCAAAGTTATTAACCGAAATCGATATCGAAAAAATACCAGTATTTCTCGATTTTCAATTTTTGTCGAAAAAAATACTTCAACAATTAAAAGAAATTGTTCTAGGTAAGAATCATCAACTTTCGGTAGGTGTAGATATTGTCGGAAATCTTTCGGCCACCGGAAACTGGTTTTATAACCAAAAAGAAGATTTCCAATTATTAACTGAATTTATACAGTTAAATGATGATTTACCCATTACTATAAGTGTAAATACATCTATTTATCAAAATGCTGGAGCCAATATCGTGCAGCAATTGGCCTACGCGATGGCGCACGTGAACGAATATTTAAATTATCTAAATGAACATTTTCCGCAGCAATTAAAAGAATTTCGACCTACATTTAAAGTTTCAACAGGTTCAAATTATTTCTTTGAAATAGCTAAACTGAAAGCTTTGCGTCAACTTTATGCTAGTTTAGCTGAAGCTTACAAAGCGCCTGAAACTATTCAAATTTTAGCTTTCCCAACACAACGCAACAAAACCATTTACGATTATAATGTAAATATGTTACGCACCACTACCGAAAGTATGAGTAGTATTTTAGGTGGCGCCAATTGGGTTTGCAATCTTCCTTATGATGAAATTTACCATCACGATAATGATTTTGGACGAAGAATTGCGCGCAACCAACTTTTAATTTTAAAAGAAGAAAGTTATTTTGATAAAGTAGCGAACGCCAGTGATGGTAGTTATTATGTAGAAGAAATCACTTCGCAGTTAGCTGAAAAAGCATTGGAAATTTTCAAATCAATCGAAAAATCTGGAGGTTGGATTACTTCATTGATGGAAGGAACCATTCAACGTAAAATTAAAGAAAGTGCCGATAAAGAATTAGCACAATTTAATGAAGCTGAAAAAACGCTGGTTGGTACCAACAAGTATTTGAATCCAGAAGATAAAATGAAAGCAGATTTAGAGAAGTCTCCATTTCTTCAGAAAAAAGAACGCAAAACACTTTTGAAACCGATAATTCAGAAAAGGCTAGCTGAAAAAAGTGAGCAAATACGATTAGAAACGGAGTAATTAAAACCGAAAACCATGGCTCGAAAAGACCTTCAACATATAAAAATTCAAAATTCAGAATTGAATATTCAAAATTTTGATGAAGAAGTATTTAAGACTCCAGAGAAAATTAAAATTAAAAAATTCTACGCCAAAGAAGATATTGAAAATTTAGAACATCTCAACTTTGTAGCAGGACTTTCTCCTTTTTTGCGCGGGCCTTATTCGACCATGTATGTGAGAAGACCGTGGACAATTCGGCAATATGCGGGGTTTTCTACCGCAGAAGAAAGTAATGCTTTTTATAGAAGAAATCTGGCTGCCGGGCAAAAAGGTCTTTCTGTTGCCTTTGATCTAGCGACGCATCGCGGCTACGATAGTGATCACGAACGTGTGGTGGGTGATGTAGGAAAAGCCGGAGTTGCGATTGATTCTGTTGAAGATATGAAAATTCTTTTCGATCAAATTCCACTCGATAAGATGTCGGTTTCTATGACCATGAATGGCGCTGTTTTGCCTATTATGGCATTTTATATTGTCGCGGCAGAAGAACAAGGCGTAAAACCTGAACAACTTTCAGGAACGATTCAAAACGATATTCTTAAAGAGTTTATGGTGCGTAATACCTACATTTACCCACCTACTCCATCGATGAAAATTATTTCAGATATTTTTGAATATTCTTCTAGATATATGCCGCGTTTTAATAGCATTAGTATCTCTGGATATCATATGCAAGAAGCCGGAGCTACCAATGATATTGAACTTGCCTACACACTTGCCGACGGTCTAGAATACATAAGAAAAGGACTCGAAGCGGGAATGGATATTGACAGTTTTGCACCACGACTTTCCTTTTTCTGGGCCATTGGAATGAACCATTTTATGGAAATTGCTAAACTTCGTGCCGGCAGAATGTTATGGGCAAAATTGGTAAAACAATTCAACCCGAAAAATCCGAAATCACTTTCGTTAAGAACGCATTGCCAAACCAGCGGTTGGAGTTTAACAGAGCAAGATCCTTTTAATAATGTGGCAAGAACTTGTATTGAAGCTTCTGCAGCAGCTTTTGGCGGAACCCAAAGTTTACACACCAACGCCTTAGATGAAGCCATTGCTTTACCTACAGATTTTTCTGCACGTATTGCCAGAAACACACAATTATATTTACAGGATGAAACTGAAATTACCAAAACAGTAGACCCTTGGGCAGGCAGTTATTATGTAGAAAAGTTAACCGCTGAAATCGCCCAAAAAGCTTGGAAACTTATTGAAGAAGTAGAAGAATTGGGAGGTATGACTAAAGCGATCGAAAAAGGAATTCCGAAACTTCGTATAGAAGAAGCCGCAGCCAGAAAACAAGCAAGAATAGACAGTGGTCAAGATATTATTGTTGGCGTGAACAAATACCGACGTGATAAAGAAGATCCTATTGTCACGTTAGAAGTAGACAATCAAACCGTGCGTAAGCAACAGATCGCGCGACTTGAAGAGATGAAAGCGAATCGTAATGAAGAAAAAGTTCAAGAAGCCCTGACAAACCTCACTAAAGCCGCAGAAAAACAAGAAGGAAATCTTCTCGGCTTAGCTGTAGAGGCTGCTCGTGAACGTGCCAGCATAGGTGAAATTAGTATGGCTTTAGAAAAAATATACGGAAGACATAAAGCACAAACAAAATCTTTTAGTGGCGTGTATAGTAAAGAAATTAAAGACGACAAATCGTTTCAAAAAGCAAAAGAATTAGCCAATCAATTTGCAGAATTAGAAGGTCGCCGACCTCGAATAATGATTGCAAAAATGGGACAAGATGGTCATGATCGCGGTGCTAAAGTAGTCGCTACTGGTTATGCCGATGTAGGTTTTGATGTAGATATTGGTCCGTTATTTCAAACTCCACAAGAAGCAGCAAAACAAGCAATGGAAAATGATGTTCATATTTTAGGAGTTTCTTCTTTAGCCGCAGGACATAAAACTTTAGTCCCACAGGTTATTGAAGAATTAAAGAAACACGATCGCGAAGATATCATGGTAATTGTTGGTGGAGTGATTCCTTCTGCAGATTATCCATATTTATTTGATGCTGGCGCAGTTGCAGTCTTTGGACCAGGAACTAAAATTAGCGAAGCTGCCATTCAGATTTTAGATATTTTAATTGATTCGGTAGCCTAATGAAATGGATATAAATTAAATAAAAAAACACCCAGATGTGGGTGTTTTTTTATATTGTTTTTAATTATTATTGAATTAAAAATCTTCGCTATACGTATTAATTTTGAAATTTCCGAATAATGCACTTGCTCCATTATCACTACGTAATGGGCTACTGATAAAGAAATGTTTAAAGCGTTGCCCTCTAAAAAGATCACTGTCTGCAATTTTGGTATCATCTAAATATATTTTTACACGATCACCATCTACAGCAATAGACACATGCATTTTTTGATTAGCGTAAACTCCTAAATCAAAACTTCCATTTCTATACAAATCACGAACCTTGCTAGAAACGACAAAATCTTTACTATTCATATATTGTAATTGTGCGTGCCAGATACTACTGTTAGAAATCCAACGCGACAAACTGTTATCTTTTGTAAAACCAAAGAATAAGGATGAAAGATCATTAACTTTATCTGCAGCTATAATTAAATCGAACTCTACCGTAAAACGATCAGGATAATCTATAGTTCGTTTTAATTTATAGCTGGTGCGCTCGCTCATATTTAACCACTTCCCTGAAAATCTGCTTATTTTCACAACAGAACCCGATCCGGTAGTTTTCCATTGATCTGGCATACTCCCGTTAGCCATCCGATCAAAATTTGTGGCGTAAACTAAAGAATCTCCTGGGATAAACATTCCATTTTCTTCAATTTGTATTCGGTTAGAATTAGTAGAACAATCTTCTTCTGCAATTCCTTTATTTTTAGAGTTTTTATTTAATTGTCTATCGACCGCTTTTTCTGCCTCTCCTGCAATCTTATCTTTTAATTTTTTAAATATTTGAGCTTGCGTTGAAGGTATACTTACCAACATTACTCCTCCAAAAATTAGTAATCGATATAAAAATTTCATAAGTTATTTTTTATTATTGAGTTAATTTTTATTTACAGATTTAATATATACACCAACCGTTTCTTAGCATATGATCTTGTTTTTAGAAATCATATCTATTGATTTAAATTAAACCTAAATCAACTAGAATTTATTAAAAAATGAATCAGAACTGATCTTTTTGCCACAGCAACTAGAATATTTATTCAGAAGAAAGAATCAGATTATTTGTATTCTTCTGAAACATTTAAGCATAACTGATATTCACCAAATAAGACTTTCACCCCCCGAAAAAAAACAGAAATCGATAATTGATCTTTCCATTTTATTTAAAGGTTACGAAACTAATTGTAATAACATATTCACAAAAATATCAATTTTAATTAAAAATGTAATTTTTTTTAGCATACTCTACATAAATATTTATCCTTATATTTAGAAGAAATAGAAATTTATGAACTACACCAATAAAATGTTACGTGATGATGCTCTAAAAAATAAAAATATTGTTGTCACTGGCGGTGGAAGCGGACTTGGGAAAGCCATGACCAAATATTTTTTAGAATTGGGAGCCAAAGTCGCCATTACTTCTAGAAATTTAGACAAACTGAAAACTACCGTTAAAGAATTAGAAGCGGAAACCGGCGGAAAATGTTTTGCTATTCAATGTGATGTAAGAAATTACGATGAAGTAGAGCGCATGAAGAATGAAGCTGTTGAAAAAATGGGAAGTGTTGATATTTTATTGAATAATGCTGCGGGTAACTTCATCTCTCCTACCGAACGGCTTTCGGCTAATGCCTTTGACACCATTATAGACATTGTTTTAAAAGGAAGTAAAAATTGTACTTTAGCTTTTGGTAAACATTGGATTGACAACAACGAAAAAGATAAAACAGTTTTAAATATTGTCACTACTTACGCTTGGACGGGCTCTGCTTATGTAGTTCCATCGGCTACCGCTAAAGCTGGAGTTTTAGCGATGACACGTTCACTTGCGGTAGAATGGGCAAAATACGGAATAAGATTTAATGCCATTGCTCCTGGTCCATTTCCTACTAAAGGTGCGTGGGATAGATTATTACCAGGAGATTTAAAAGACAAGTTTGATTTGGCACAAAAAGTACCCTTAAAACGTGTTGGAGAACACCAAGAACTTGCCAATCTTGCTGCTTATTTAGTTTCAGATTTTTCAGCATATGTAAATGGTGAAGTTATTACCATAGATGGAGGTGAGTGGTTAAAAGGAGCAGGACAATTTAACTTATTAGAAGATATTTCTGAAGAAATGTGGGATACACTAGAAGAAATGATTAAAAAAAAGAAAAACAAGTAATTAACTGATTTGTTTAAAAACATCATGAACTTATTTATTTAAGCGTTTTTAATTGGAATAATAAATCGTATTTTTACCACCTAAATCTTAAATAATTGATGGGTAAAATCATTGCAATTGCTAACCAGAAAGGCGGAGTAGGTAAAACCACTACTTCAGTAAATTTAGCCGCCGCTCTAGGGGTCTTGGAGAAAAAAGTTTTATTAATTGATGCCGATCCGCAAGCGAATGCGAGTTCAAGTTTAGGTATCGATGTAGAAAATGTAGAAGTAGGTACTTACCAACTTTTAGAACATACGCTAAAAGCAGAAGATGCAATTACAGAAACTAATGCTCCTAATGTAGCTATTATTCCTTCACACATAGATTTAGTAGCGATTGAAATAGAATTGGTAGATCAAGATCAGCGCGAGTCTATGCTAAAAAAAGCTATTTTATCTCTAAAAGAAAAATACGACTATATTTTAATAGATTGCGCCCCTTCTTTAGGTTTACTTACCTTAAATGCATTAACAGCTTCAGATTCAGTAATTATTCCTATTCAATGTGAATATTTTGCTTTAGAAGGTTTAGGTAAATTGTTGAACACCATTAAAAGTGTTCAAAAAATTCATAATAATAAATTAGATATTGAGGGCTTGCTACTAACCATGTATGATTCTCGTTTACGATTATCTAATCAAGTAGTAGATGAAGTAAAAAAACATTTTGAAGCTATGGTTTTTGACACCATTATTCAACGTAATGTACGCTTAAGTGAAGCCCCAAGTTATGGTGAAAGCATTATCAATTACGATGCATCAAGTAGAGGTGCCAATAATTATTTAAGTTTAGCTGAAGAGATTATAAAGAAAAACAAGTAAGATTTATGGCGAAGGCAACAAAGAAGCAAGCTTTAGGACGTGGACTTTCTGCTTTATTAAAAGATCCAGAAAACGATATTAAATCTGCTAAAGATAAAAATGCAGATAAAGTTGTAGGAAATATAGTAAAATTAGAGTTAGAATCTATTGAGGTAAACCCATTTCAACCTCGTACTAGTTTTAATGAAGATACTTTACAAGAACTTGCTACCTCTATACGTGAATTAGGTGTAATACAACCCATTACCGTACGTAAAACAGACTTTAACAAATATCAACTTGTCTCTGGTGAGCGTCGTTTTCGTGCTTCAAAATTAGTGGGTTTAAAATCTATTCCTGCTTATATTAGAATAGCTAACGATCAAGAGTCGTTAGAGATGGCCTTAGTAGAGAATATACAACGCCAAGATTTAGACCCTATAGAAATTGCACTTTCATACCAACGATTAATCGATGAAATAGACCTAACTCAAGAACAAATGAGTGATCGTATTGGTAAAAATAGATCTACTATTGCCAATTACCTCCGTTTATTAAAATTAGATCCCATTATTCAAACAGGGATGAGAGACGGTTTTCTCTCTATGGGCCACGGGCGTGCATTAATTAATGTAGAAGATCTTGATATTCAATTAAAAATTTACGAAAAAATACTAGCAGACTCACTATCGGTTAGAGATACAGAACAATTGGTGAGATCGTATCAAAAAAACGGAAAAGAATTTTCTAATAAAAAAAGCAATACGCCAAGCATCCCTAAAGAAATAAAAACTTCTGTCAAAAATTTCTCTGAATATTTTGGTGCAAAAGTTGATGTTAAAGTTAGTAAAAAAGGCAACGGGAAATTAATCATTCCATTTTCTTCGGAAGAAGATTTTAAACGTCTGCAAAAACTTATAGAAGGTGAAGCTTAATTTATTATTAATTGTATTCACTACTTTTTCAATTTTTCAACTTAGTGCGCAAAAAGATTCTTTAGCGCTACGTACAGAAAATATTGCGAGAGTAGATGCGGTAAAAGGAGATTTTAAAAAATACGATCCGCTTGCTCCTGCAAAAGCCTCATTTTATTCAGCAATACTTCCCGGTTTAGGACAAATATATAATGGCAGCTATTGGAAATTACCTATTGTTTACGGAGCCTTAGGTACTGGTATTGGTATTTATATTCATAATAATAAAGAATATAACCGTTACCGCGATGCTTACAAACGAAGATTAGCAGGCTATCAAGATGATGAATTTCAAGATGTACTTTCCAATGAAAGGTTGGTAGATGCACAAAAACAATTTAGAAGAAACAAAGAGCTCTCTATACTTGTTATTGCGGCATTTTATATTGTAAATATTGTAGACGCTAATGTAGATGCACATTTACAACAATTTAATGTGAGCAATGATCTTTCTTTAGTCCCTAATTTTGATATCGATCAAATTAATAGAAACGTAAATTACGGGTTGTCCCTTAATATAAAATTTTAAGTATGAAAATTGCAATTTTAGGCTACGGAAGAATGGGTAAAACTATCGAACAAATTGCTATTAATAGAAATCATGAAGTAGTTTATAAAACTTCAGAAAAAATAAATACCGAAGCCTTACAAAAAGCTGATATCGCAATAGATTTTAGTATTCCCGATGCAGCTTTTGAAAATATCACCACTTGTTTTCAAAATAACATCCCCGTTGTTTCTGGAACTACAGGTTGGCTAAATCGTTATGATGAAGCAGTTAAACTTTGCAAAAAACATGAAAGTGCTTTTATTTATGCTTCAAATTTTAGTTTAGGGGTAAATTTATTTTTTCAACTGAATGAAAATTTAGCTCGATTGATGAATAAATTTGAAGATTATAAAGTTGGTGTGGAAGAGATACATCACACAAAAAAATTAGATAAACCTAGCGGAACTGCTATTACCCTGACAGAATCTATTCTTAAAAATTCTAATAAGCAAAATTGGAAATTAACAGATGCTAGCGAAACAGTTGCAGAAAACGAAGTTCCTGTAATAGCTAAACGTGAAGACGACGTAAAAGGCACGCATACGGTTAAGTACAGTTCTACAATAGATGATATTGAAATTAAACATACCGCGCATTCTAGAGAAGGATTTGCATTAGGAGCCGTTATTGCAGCAGAATGGTTATGCAATAAAAAAGGAGTTTTTACAATGAAAGATGTTTTAGGCTTTTAATAATGTAACAATTATTTACAATTTCTTACTTATATAAAAAAGACAAAAGATGACAATTATACAGTGGTTTATATTTTTTTTACTCTTACAACTTATTCACGGATTTGGAACCTGGAAACTTTACAAAATAGCAGGCAGAAAACCTTGGGAAGCTTTTGTACCGGTATACAATGCCATCGTTTTAATGAAAATTATTAATAGACCTTGGTGGTGGACTATCTTACTGTTTATCCCTATTGTAAACTTAATTATGTTTCCTGTTGTTTGGGTAGAAACGGCTAGAAGTTTTGGCAAGCACACTAAAGCAGATACTTGGCTTAGTATTTTAACTATTGGCTTTTACTTATATTATATTAATTATACGCAAGAGGTTAATCACATTTCGGACCGTAGTTTAAAACCTAGAACAGAGGTTGGTGAATGGGTAAGTTCTATACTCTTTGCCATAGTTGCAGCTACTATTGTACACACCTATTTTATACAACCATTCACGATCCCTACTTCTTCCTTAGAAAAAACATTATTAGTAGGTGATTTCTTATTTGTAAGTAAATTTCATTATGGAGCAAGGACTCCACAAACTACCGTTTCTTTTCCTATGGTTCATGATACGATTCCTGTATTAGGAATTAAATCTTACACCAATTGGCCACAACTTCCCTACTTTAGACTTCCAGGATTTGAAGATATTGAGCGTAATGATATTGTTGTGTTTAACTGGCCTGTAGATACGGTAAGAAAGTTTTTTGATCGTTCTGGCAAACACTATCAAAAACCGATAGATAAAAAATCTAACTATGTAAAAAGAGCTGTTGGATTGCCTGGAGATTCTTTAAAAATTGTAGATGGAAAAGTTTATATTAATCAAAAACCTTTAATGCTCCCTGAGCGTGCAAAACCACAATATTCTTATATAGTTCAAGGTAAAGGTCAGGGTTTCGATTTAAGAAATTTAGCACAACGTTATAATATTACAGATCCGGTAGGTTGGTATAATCAAGCAAAAAGACAATACCGATTTGTTTCTCTTTCAGAAGAAACTATTCAGAAATTTAAAAATCACCCGAACGTAGCCTCTATTACAAAAATTATTGATCCGGTAGAACAAACAGATGCTCGTATATTTCCTTCAGCAAGAATGAATTGGAATCATGACCAAATGGGGTCTATTTATATTCCAGAAAAAGGAAAAACGGTCGCAATCAATCCAAAATCATTGCCTTTCTATAAAAGAATTATCGAAGTTTATGAAGGCATAGAAATGGGAAATCCTCATAAAATAACAGTTAACGGAAAGCAAGTTTTACTAGACAACGAGCCTTTAACCCAATATACATTTAAACAAAATTACTACTTTATGATGGGTGATAACCGCCATAATAGTGAAGACAGTCGCTATTGGGGTTATGTACCAGAAAATCATGTGGTAGGAAAACCTATATTTATTTGGATGAGCTGGGATACCCATGCCAACGGATTCTTTAATAAAATTAGATGGGAAAGACTTTTTACTACTGTTGGTGGCGAAGGTAAACCTGTGTCCTATCTTTATTATTTCTTAATAGGTCTAGTAATTGTTATTGGTTTCAATTTCTTTAGAAAGCGTAAGAAAAAAGCATAAGATTTTATGAATTCTATTGTAGTACATCCAGCTTACTTTGGATCAATTTTTCAGTTTTGTCATATTATAAAAGCTGATCAATTAATTTTTGAAAACGAAGATAATTATCAAAAACAAACCTACAGAAACCGGCAATATATTTATGGAGCTAATGGTAAATTATTGCTAAATATCCCTATTAAACATACCAGAAATAAAAAAGGTAGACAAAAATATAAAGAAGTAAAAATTGAACAAGAATTTAACTGGCAAACTATTCATTGGCGGTCGCTAGAAGCTGCCTACAGAACTTCTCCTTTCTTTGAATTCTATGAAGATGAATTAATTCATCTGTATGAAAAAAAATATAAATTTTTACTCGACTTTAACCACGATTGCTACCATACCATTGCAGATTGTCTTCAACTAGATATTCCTGTTCTTACAACTGAACAATATTTTGAACCCAAAAATGAAGAAAACTGGACAGACAAACGCTATTTAATTAATGCTAAAGCGAAGTATAATTTTACACTAGAAAAGTACACGCAAGTATTTGAAAAGAAGTGTGGTTTTATTTCTAATTTATCTATTTTAGACTTACTTTTTAATGAAGGTCCAAATACGCTAAATTACCTAGAAAACCAGCAACTGGATTAATTATCGCTAGTTAACGAAAAAACACAAGAAATAGGATAGTGATCTGAATACCTAATTTCAGGGTGACTATCAAAAGCTTTCACCTCCATAGATTCGTCTACCAAAATAGCATCTATACGAAGCGGAATAAAATCGAATACAAATGTCTTCCCAAAAGATTCTCCCTTCTCTTTAAATGCATCTACATGGTTTTGCGCTAATTTTCTATATACGTAAGAAAAAGCACTGTTATTCATATCTCCGCAAATCACCGATTTATAAGGACAATTATTTAGATTTTCTAAAATTTTTTGCACCTGAACTTCTTGTTTTTTGAAAGATGTACTCATTCTACCCACTAGTCGTTGTCTATTTTTTTCGTGAAATTCAGAAACGCTAGGATTAATCTTTAAACTTTCTAAATGAATATTAATAACTCTAACGGTATCTTTAGCGATTAACAAATCAGTATAAATAGCATTATTATTAGAGTTTTCAAAACCAATTGCTCCTTTATTAATAATAGGGTAATTGGTTAAAATAGCCTGACCAAAACGCTCTTCACGATCTAATAAAACTCGGTATTGATTTTTAAATGAAGAAAAACTCACATCTTCCCGATGATCATATTCTTGAAAACAAAGAATATCTGGTTTTTGATCACCCACAAATTGAATAATTTGTTTGGTGACAGTATCTGCTTCAATCCAATTATACCTATTAAACTGCCTCACATTATAACTGAGTAATTTAACATCTGAAGGCTTTTTAGTATACTGTTCTACACCAAATTTATATAAAGATAAAATATGATTAAAACCCAAAAGTAGAATTAAAAAAGAAAGTAGAAATTGCTTTCTTAATTTCACGATCCAATAAATAAGGAAAGTAATATTTAAAATTAAAAGAATAGGCATTCCTAAACTTAAGATAGAAAGAAAAGGAAAAGTACTTGGTGGAATATAAGGAAGCAAATAAGCTAATAAAAGCGCTGTTGCAAACAAAGAATTTACAAAAAATACACCTTTATTAAAAAAACTTAATGGCTTCATTGCATTAAAAAATTAATCTTTTCCAGAATTAAATAAAAAGTCTTTTTCAGCTTTATTTAAGCTTTCATAGCCACTCTTACTTATTTTATCTAAAATACCATCTATTTTTTGTTGATGGTTTACAGCTTGACTTTTACTGCTCTTGGTGTTAGCTGCTCTTTTAGTCCTAGATTTATTTTTGTAAACTTTTTTAAATGGTGATTTTTCTTTTTTTGAAAATAAAATAGCAATACTATCCATAAATTTTTCAAACCACCCCCCTATATCGGTTCCTTTTTGCAATTGTGTGGTATAGGTGTAGCCCAAGAGTGCCCCCCCTATATGTGCTAAATGACCACCAGGATTATTAAATGGCATTTGTACGATATCAGAAATCACGAAAAAAGCAGCAATCCACCATAGTTTAATACTACCTATAATCATTAACCTTACTCGCATATGAGGCGCTTGTGTGGTAACACCTAATAAAACAGCCATAACGGCTGCAGAAGCACCCAATAAATAAGAATTCCCAGTACCTGCGAAAGCAGGAAAAATATTATAGCTAACCATAAACAATAAAGCGCCTGAAATAGCTCCTAAAAAGTAATAGCTTAATAAACGCTTAGGTGAAAAAAAGGTCAAAAACATTCTTCCTGCAAAATATAGAATAAGCATATTAGAAAGAATATGCCAAATTCCATTATGCATAAAAGCATAAGTGATAATTGTCCAAGGTTTATAAATATATTCTCCTATTTCTTTTGGAAAAACTAACCACTCAGTAAAGAAATCTCCAAATTGAAATAAATAAGCTACTGCCTTTAAAAGAAAGACGAATACAAAAACAATGACATTTATGGCAATTAGTTTTTCAACCACGCCAGCCATATTATATCGATACTGCAATTGATCTCTAAAGTTCATCTTAATTCCAGCGATTAAATTGATTTTTCTTCCAATACCACATGGTAATAAAACCGATTACTGCACCACCAATATGTGCCCAATATGCTGTATTAGATGGACCTAAAATAGTAGCTCCAGTTATTGCAGAATATACATTTATCAAAAAGTAACCACCAATTAAGTACTTTGCTTTAATTGGTATTGGAATAAACATAATATACAAAGGAAGATTAGGATACACGACTGCAAATGCCGCTAATACTCCAAATATTGCTCCTGATGCACCAACCATAGGTGTTACGTAAGCATCAGTAAGTTGCATAACCGTATCTTGAGAGACTCCGGGAAAAAACTGATACTGGTTACTTTGCACCGCTCTACCTAAACTTTGGTAAATGGTACCAGGATCTATACCTGCATCTATAAGATTTTGATATGCTGGATTAAATTTTAGATAAGTAAATAAAATTTGAAGTCCCGCCGCTGCTAGACCTGCTGAAAAATACAAAAATATGAATCTATTTTTACCAATAGACTGTTCTAGAACACTCCCAAACATGTATAAAGCAAACATATTAAAGAAAATATGAGAAATGCCTCCATGCATAAACATATGCGTAACTAATTGCCAAATTCCAAAATTAGCATTTTCTGGAAACCACAAGGCTAACATTTTCACCGCATAATCTCCTAAAAACTGACTTCCTACAAAAAATAGAATATTAGCAATTAGAAGTATTTTTACTGTTTCTGATATTCTACCCATTTACATGAATTTTTTTTCGAGTTCATTTGCAGATAAAGTTACAAAAACCTTTCTGTTTAGTGGAGTTACATTAGGCTCTTTACAAGCAAATAAACCATTTACTATAGCAATTTGCTCTACTGTATCTAAAACCGAGCCTGTTTTAATGGCCATACTTTTTGCTAAAGATTTTGCCAATAAGTCAGTCTGTTTAAAACCACTTTCTGGAATTTCATTTTCAAAATCTGACAATAATTGATCTAACATTATAGAAACTTCACTTTCTGAAATTAAATTAGGTATTCCTTTTATTTCTACCTCGTGAGATTCTATTCTTGCAAATACGAAACCGGTTTGCTCTAAAGCTTCTTTTAACTCAATTAACATCGCTGTTTCTTGTTTAGAAAATTGAAGAATTAGAGGAAACAATAACTGTTGACTAATAGCCGCTGTTACCGTTATACTTTTCAATAAATCTTCATAAAGTATTCTAGTGTGCGCACGATGCTGATCGATAACCAATAATCCTGTCTTTAGTGAACTTACAATATATTTTTTTTGAAGCTGAAAAGTATTTCCAGATGTTGTAATCTTTTCATCTTCAAATAAATTACCCGTTACCTCTTCACTCTCAAACTCCACATTACTAAAATTAGCTTCATTTTTTGAAGAACCCAATTCTGTATATAAAGATTCCCACGAACCTACATTCTTTTTTGAAGTGTAAGCAGGCTTATGATTACTCTTATTTAACGATAAATTACCTGAATATTTTGAAGCAAACTTCTTCTCGCTCTCAAAAGGATTAAAGTTTTGATCAACTTCAATTACAGGACTTTTTACTTGTCTTTCTTTATAACTATATGGCGTATCCAAATCAGAGTTTCGTTCAAAATCTAATATTGGCGCAACATTAAACTGTCCTAAACTATGTTTAATAGCACTTCTTAAAATTGCATATAAAGCATGCTCATCATCAAACTTAATTTCTGTTTTTGTAGGATGAATATTAATATCGATACGCTGAGGATCTATACTTAAGTATAAAAAATAAGAAGGATATGCTTTCTCTTTTAATAACCCATCGAAAGCTGCAGTTACAGCATGATTAAGATAAGGACTTTTAATAAAGCGATCGTTCACAAAAAAGAATTGTTCACCTTTGCTTCTTTTGGCAAATTCTGGTTTACCCACAAAACCTTCTACCTTTAGAATCTCGGTAGTTTCTTCAACAGGAACTAATTTCTCGTTTGTTTTTGCGCCAAAAACATTAACTATACGTTGCCTGTGATTACTAATTGGTAATTGAAACATTTCATTACCATTATGATATAACGAGAAAGCAATTTGTGGATGTGATAAAGCTACACGCTGAAACTCATCGATAACATGACGAGTTTCTACCGCATTAGACTTTAAAAAATTTCTTCGCGCAGGAATATTAAAAAATAAATTTTTTACACTTACTACAGTTCCTTTCGGGGTTACGCAAGGCTCTTGCGATTCTACTCTAGTTCCGTTTATTTTTATTTCTGTACCTACCTCTTCACCTGCTAGTTTTGTTTTTAAATCAACATGAGCAATTGCTGCTATAGAAGCTAAAGCTTCACCTCGAAATCCTTTTGTTTTTAACTGAAAAAGATCTTCTGCTAATTTAATTTTAGATGTTGCATGACGCTCAAAGCATAACCTAGCATCGGTTTCACTCATGCCGTTACCATCATCTGAAACCTGAATTAGAGTTTTACCGGCTTCTTTAATTAAAAGTTGAATATTGCTGGCTCCAGCATCGATAGCATTCTCTAATAACTCTTTAACTACAGAAGATGGGCGTTGCACCACTTCTCCTGCAGCAATTTGATTAGCTACATGATCTGGAAGTAATTGAATAATGTCTGCCATTAATTTGCGAAGAAAATTGATAAATCAAAATCGATAATAAATAAAAAAAGCACCACAAAAAGAGCTACAATAATCATAATTGTACGGCTAGATTGACGGTCTGATTTATCTTGAAATTCTGACCAAGCCGATTTAAAGCGAGTTACAATACCACCAGGACTGTCGATGGTTTTTCTATATTGATCAAATTTTGATCCTATTTTATAGGGATTACCCTCACCTTTATCATCAAAATAGCGAGGACTATAATTAAATTGTTTATTCTTTCTTGTTTTTAAGACTCCCATAACTTTTAGTTAATTCAAAGTTACTTAAAATCAAAAACAATGCCGCTTATAAAGCGGCAAATTTTGTTAACACAAAGCTGTAATTAAGTCTTTTATTGTTTATAAAACTTAGCATCTTTACGCAACTGAGCCATTTTGATTGCCGCCACAGCAGCTTCTGCTCCTTTATTACCGTGTTTACCACCACTTCTATCGATAGATTGCTGTTTCTCATTATCGGTAAGTACACAAAAAATTACTGGTATATCAGATTTAATATTTAAATCTTTTATTCCTTGTGTAACACCTTCACAAACAAAATCAAAATGCTTGGTCTCTCCTTGTATTACATTACCAACAGCGATAATGGCATCTAGCATCTCAAAAGATTCTTGCATTTTTTTGCAACCATAAATCAATTCAAAACTACCAGGAACATTCCACCTAACAATATTTTCTTTTAGTACACCATTTTCAATAAACACATCGAAAGCGCCTTGAAAAAGGTTTTCTGTAATGTCGTCATTCCACTCAGAAACAACAATCCCAAACCGAAAATTTTTCGCGTTTGGGATTGTATTTTTATCGTAAGCGGATAAATTTTTACCTGCTGTTGCCATAATTTATTTTAGTGCTTTTGCTTGTCCTAAGTAAACTGGTACTTTATCAGCTTCAGGAGCATCTGCATATTCATCTTCAATTGTTGTTAAAAAACCTTCTGCTTTTTCACCTTTTCCCAACTCTAACGCTGTAATCGCAGCTTTTAATAAAAATTTAGGTGTCGTAAAATCATTCGTTCTCATCTTTGCAGCATCTTCATAATAACCTAAAGCTTCTTCAGGTTGCTCTAATTGCATAAATGCATCACCAATAGCGCCTTTTGCTAAAGGTGCTAAAATTTCATCTTCACTAGAAAAATTTTCTAAGTACGTTACCGCTTTATCATACTTACCCGTATTTAGGTATGCCATACCTGCATAATAGTTAGCAAGATTAGCCGCGTTAGTACTTCCGTAGTTATCTATAATATCTAAGAAACCGTATTTACCGCCACCACCAGTTAAGGCTAGATTATATAATGAATCCTGTGCTTTACCATTTGCATCTAAAGCATTTTCAAAATAAATTTGAGATTGAGAAATTTCATTGGCTGCTTCTTGTTCTTTAGGTTGATTTATAAACTTCTCATACCCTAAATAACCTAAAACGACTACAATAATTACCGCTATCGCAATAAAAATAGGCTTTTGGTTTTTCTCTAACCACTCTTCAGTTTTGTTAGCTCCTTCATCAAGGTTATCAAAAACTTCTTGCGTGGTAGATTCTCCTTCTACATATGCATTCTCATTTTCGCCTATTTCTTCTTGTTCTGCTTCTGGTTTTGGCTTGTAGCCCCTTTTCTTATATGTTGCCATAAAATTGTCTTAATTGATGAGCAAAAATAAAATTTTTATTTATATATAAAAGAGATTTTTTTTGTTATTTTTCAATACTTTGCAAGCGTACAATAAAGATCGTACTAACAATTAACCATTTCTAAAAACAACTGTTTACTAACACTTTATGCATTTAAAAAAACTCTCTTTACTTAATTATAAAAATTTTGAAATGGCAAATTTTGAATTTGATGAGAAAATAAATTGTCTTGTGGGCTATAATGGCGTTGGAAAAACAAACGTTTTAGACAGCATTTATCATTTAGCTTACGGTAAAAGTTATTTTAATCCTATTTCTACTCAAAATATAAATCACCAAGCTGATTTTTTTGTAATAGATGGTGAATTTGAAAAGTTAGAACGTACTGAAAAAGTTGTCGTTAGTGTAAAGAAAGGACAAAAAAAAGTGATTAAGCGAAATGCAAAAGCCTATGAAAAATTTAGCGAGCATATTGGCTTAATTCCTGTAGTTATTATTTCTCCTGCAGATCGTGATTTGATCGTTGAAGGTAGCGAAACTCGTAGGAAATTTATAGATAGTATAATTTCTCAAAACGATAGCGACTACCTTAATTTATTAATGAAATACAATAAAACGCTATCGCAACGAAATTCATTATTAAAATATTTTGCTGCTAATCATACCTTTGATAGTTCTACACTAGATATTTATAATATTCAGATGAGTGAAATGGGGCAAAAAATTCATCGAAAAAGAATTGATTTCTTAGAAGCTTTTGCTCCTATTTTTAAAGAACGTTACAAAAGCATCAGTAATTCTAAAGAAAAGGTGAAAATTAGCTATAAAAGTCAGTTATCAGAAGATAGTCTTGCTAGTTTATTCGAGAAGAACCTTCAGAAAGATATGGGATTACAGTACACTAGTGTAGGTACTCATAAAGATGATTTAACTTTCAAAATAAACGGTCATCCCGTTAAAAAATTTGGATCGCAAGGGCAGCAAAAATCTTATCTTATCGCATTAAAATTGGCTCAATATGATTTTATGAAAGCTCAAAGTAAGGTAAATCCTATTTTACTCTTAGACGATGTTTTTGATAAATTAGATGAAAATCGTGTCGCACAAATTGTAGATTTGGTCACTAAAGACGATTTAGGTCAACTTTTTATAAGTGACACCCACGCTAACCGAACTGAAAATGTAGTAAAAGCAAATGCTAATCAATATAAAATGATTCAATTATCATGATTAAATTTAAATCACTATTTATCGTTCTTTTTCTAGTCTGTTTCACCTATAGTTGCAACGAGATAAAAGAAAAAGATTTACAGAATTTAGAAGGCTATTGGGAAATAAAAAAAGTAGCTAAAGAAAATGGTAAAGAAAAAATTTACAAGTTCAATGAAACGGTAGACTTTATTGAATTTAATGACCAAAAAGGAGTTAGAACTAAAGTAAAACCAACATTAGATGGAGAGTTTTTCGCTACCAATGATGCCGAGGCTTTTAGTATTTCTAAAGAAAATAATCAGTGGATTTTTCACTACCACACTGAAATGGATGATTGGGATGAAACCCTTTTAAAATTAGATAAAGATGAACTTAAAGTAAAAAACAAACAAGATATAATTTATACCTACCAACGCTTTAACGGATATTTAGATGGCAAGAAATGATGAACACCAATCAATAAGTGATGTACTCAAAAATTTTGTAGATAAAAACCGACTTCAAAAAGGTTTAGATCGTATAAATGTAAAAGAAGTGTGGCAATCTGAAATGGGACCCGCTATTAACAAATACACCACTTCAATTCAATTAAATAATGATACACTTTATGTAGAATTAAGTTCATCTGTTCTAAGGGAAGAACTAAGCTACGGTAAAGAAAAAATCATCAAAAGGATGAACGAAGAATTAGGTAAAGATTTGGTAAAAAAGTTAGTTTTAAGATAATTAGCAAACCTTAAAACCTAATAAATAAAAAAAGCTCGTTAGAAAACTAACGAGCTTTTTTATCTAACTAAAATTATTTAGAATTGCTCTCTTCCAGCAAAGTGAAAAGCACCTTCAATTTGTGCATTCTCATCGCTATCACTTCCGTGAACAGCATTTTCACCAATAGAAGTTGCATATTTTTTTCTAATTGTCCCTTCTGCCGCATCTTCTGGGTTAGTTGCGCCTATTAAAGTTCTAAAATCTTCAACAGCATTTTCTTTTTCAAGAATAGCAGCAACAATAGGTCCACGAGTCATAAATTCTACCAACTCTCCAAAAAACGGACGCTCGCTATGTACTGCGTAAAATTTTTCAGCATCACGAGTTGTCATGTGTGTTAATTTCATCGCTACAATTTTAAAGCCTGAAGCTGTAACCTGTTCTAATATTCCACCAATATGACCGTTTTCAACTGCATCTGGCTTAATCATTGTGAATGTTCTATTTCCTGACATGATGATTTTTTTAAATTTGCTGCAAAAATAATCAAATCCTTGGTAATACCTAAACTTCTAACATTTTAATAAACAAGCTAAGAAAAAAAATAAATGTAAGAAATATTATAAATTGTATATTCGTGAGCTATGAAATCAACAGAAATTAAAGAAATTAAATCACTATTAACCACACCCAAAAAAATAGTGATCGTTCCTCATAAAAATCCTGATGGAGATGCGATTGGCTCTACATTAGCGCTTTGTGACTTTTTAAAAAGCAAAAAACATGATGCGGTAGTGATTGCTCCCAATGATTATCCTGAATTTTTAAAGTGGGTTCCGGGTCAAGAAAATGTTCTAATTTTTGATAAAAATCAAAACGAAGCTAAAAGTAAAATTCAAGAAGCAGAAATAATTTTCACCTTAGATTTTAACCATTTTTCTAGAACAGGTTTAATGGAAGAGGTATTGAGCAAGACGACCACCACCTACATTATGATTGATCATCATCAACAACCAGATGATTATGCTAACTATACCTATAGTGATGTAAGTTGTTCTTCAACTTGTGAGATGGTGTATAATTTTATCGATATGTTAGATGAAACTACATTGATTTCACCTGAAGCAGCGAGTGCTTTGTATTTAGGTATAATGACAGATACTGGTTCATTTCGGTTTTCTTCTACCACTAGCAAAACACATCGCGTTATTGCAAATTTAATAGATAAAGGGGCGAAAAATGCTATAATTCATCAAGATACTTTTGATAATAATTCTTACGAGCGGATGCAATTATTAGGTGTAGCGTTAAATAATATGAAGATTTGCGCAGCATATAAAACTGCTTATATTACCCTATCTCAAGAAGAATTAGACCAATATCATTTTAAAAAAGGAGACACCGAAGGTTTTGTAAATTATAGTTTAGGAATAAAAGGAATAATTTTTGCCGCTATTTTTATTGAAAATAAAGCAGACCAAATCATAAAAATATCTTTACGTTCTAAAGGTAATTTTGATGTAAATCAATTTGCTCGAGAACATTTTCATGGTGGCGGTCATATTAATGCTGCAGGAGGAAGAAGCGATTTAAATCTAGTAGAAACCACTCAAAAATTTGAAAAACTCCTACCTGATTATGAAAAAGAACTAAAAGATGAAGCATAAGTTATTAATTATTAGTCTTGCTTTTCTAGCATTAGCTAGTTGCAAAACACCAGAAGCAAGAAAACCAGTTTCTCAAAATTCTGGTTCATTTTTTAAAGAATCGGTGAAGAGAAATCAACAACTAGTAGCACAAGAAGAAGAACGTATTTCAGAAATCATTCAAAAAGATACTGCTCATAACTACATTTCTTCTAGTGACGGCTTTTGGTATTATTACAATCAGAAGTCCACTCAAGATAGCATTTCTCCAGATTATGGAGATTTAGTAAATTTTAATTATAATATTTCTACCTTAGAAGGAACTTCTATTTACTCTACAGAAGAAATTGGAACACGAGAATATAAAATTGATCAGGAAAACGTTTTTAATGGTCTTAGACAAGGCTTAAAGATGATGAAAGAAGGAGAAACACTTACCTTTTTATTTCCTTCACATAAAGCTTTTGGTTATTATGGTGATAACGAAAAAATTGGTAGAAATGTACCCATTAAATCTACCATTACACTTAATAAAATTACAAAGGAAGATAAATTAAATTAAAACCAGAATACAAATACAATATGAAAAAACAGACCTTACTTTTATTGTTAGCAGTTGCATTTAGCGCTATTGCTTGTCAGAAAGAGCAATACCCAGAATTGAAAGATGGGATGTACGCCGAATTTAAAACGAATAAAGGAACTTTTGTTGCTGAACTTTTTTACAAAGCAACACCTATTACTGTTGCCAATTTTGTTTCTTTAGCTGAAGGTGAAAACCAAATGGTAGACTCTACTTACAAAGGGGAAAAATTCTACAATGGGTTAACCTTTCATCGTATTATCAAAGATTTCATGATTCAAGGTGGTGATCCTGAAGGAACTGGTCAAGGTGGTCCAGGCTATAAATTTCCAGATGAATTTAACGATTCACTTGTTCATGATAAAAAAGGAATTTTATCGATGGCTAACGCTGGTCCTGGCACTAATGGAAGTCAATTTTTTATCACCTTAAAACCTACTCCACATTTAAATAACAGACATAGCGTTTTTGGAGAAATTGTAAAAGGAGAAGAAGTTGTAGATTCTATAGGTAACCTAGAAACTGCTCAACGTGATAAACCTGTTGAAGATGTGGTAATGCAAGAGGTAAACATTATTAGAAAAGGACAAGATGCCAAATCTTTTGATGCACCAATGGTTTTTAAACAAGAGTTAGACAGAGTTGAAGAGAAAAAAGAAGATGCCAAGAAAGCTTTACAAGAAGAATTAGAAAATCTTAGTAAAGGTTACAAGAAAACAGATAGCGGCTTACGATATAAAGTAACTGAAGCTAACGAAGATGGAGCTATACCTAAAAAAGGACAAAAAATTAAAGTTCATTACACAGGTATGTTTACCGATGGTAAGAAATTTGACTCTTCTGTAGATAGAGGTGAACCTATAGAAATTCCTTTAGGAATGGGAAGAGTTATCCCAGGTTGGGATGAAGGTTTACAACTTTTAAAAACTGGAGAGAAAGCTAGATTTGTAATTCCTCCACATTTAGGTTACGGAGAGCGTGGTTACGGACCAATACCTGCTAATTCTATTTTAATTTTTGATGTAGAATTGGTAAGTATAGAAGAGTAAACTTTTAGAGAATTTATTCCATATAAAAGCCCTTATCGTAACGATAAGGGCTTTTACTTTTCATAGCAATTTTTAAAAAGTTATAATTATAACTTCTCAATTTCTTTCTGTAATTCTTCTTTAGATTTTCCTGTCTTTTCTTGAAGACGACCAAGCATTTCATCAAACTTACCTTCAGAATAAGTTACATCATCATCAGTAACATTTCCGTACTTTTGTTTAAAATTACCTTTTATTTGGTTCCATTTACCTTCTAATTCCATCTTATTCATAGCTTTTAGTTTTTGTTGTTTAACAATGATTAAATTTACAATCTAAATGGCTAATGCTATGCTAAAGAAATCCCATTTTATTCTTAAGGCTTTGTTATATTCTTATTTTCATAAAACAAGAATTCTCTCTTTAATCAGCGTTTGTTTAATATTGATAGGGTGTGGAGCAGGAAAACCAAAATCTTCAGCTTCTATTCAAATTAATTATTTGGATGATTATATTATTCCCGCAGATTTTAATTTTAAAAGAACAAGAATAGGCGGTTTAAGCGGAATTGATTTTGATGGCAAATATTATTATGTAGTTTGCGATTCTCCGTCCAATCCAAGATTTTATCAAATAAAGATTAAAATAAATCAGAAAAAAATTGACACCATAACATTTAAAAAGTTAATTGAACTAAATCTAGCATCTTCTTTTATAGCCAATAACATTTTCGATTTAGAATCTATACTTTACACTACAGAAAATGATGAATTTATTCTTAGCAGCGAAGGAGCTATAAATCATCATAAAAACCCATCGATCATTAAAGTAGATAACTCAGGTAATTACCTGTCTCAATATTCCCTTCCCTCCTATTTTACTGTTGAAGACAAACAACACCCTAGAAATAATGGTGTTTTTGAAGGACTATCACATGCAATAAACACTAAAGGCATTTGGTCTTCTACAGAACTGCCTTTAACTAAAGACGGACCTCAACCTCAGCTTTACCGCACCAAATCTCCTGTAAGATTTACCTATTTTAATAAACAACTAAAACCTGAATTTCAATTTTCTTATTTGTTAGCGCCTATCCAAAAGTTACCCTATTTACCGTTTCATATTAACGGAGTTACCGATATTTTAGAGATTTCACCTAAACAATTTTTAGTTTTAGAACGTTCTTTTTCTGCAGGCAGAGGAAAACGATCTTATGATGTTTTGTTATTTAAAGCAGATGCTTCGCAAGCAACAAATACATTATCTATAAAACAGCTAAAAGGTAAAATGAAAGAAAAGGTAATTCCTGCTCAAAAAGAATTCCTTTTTAATTTTAAATCGATTAAGAAAAAATTGAAAGAAAATAAGATTGATAATATAGAGGGAATTTGCTTTGGACCACAACTAGCGAACGGAAACGCAACTATTTTTGTAATTTCAGACAACAACTTCAGTAGTTTTATGCAACAATTAAACCAAGTGATTTGGTTAGAACTTCAATTAAAATAATTTATTTAAGTTTCTTTTAATGAGAAGTTATTAAGTATTGCTTAATTTTAATTCAACTAAATCTAACACATGAAATATTTATCTTTATTTATTGTATTCTTAAGTTTTATGGGTTGTAAAGAGCAACAAGCAGAAAAAGAAAATGAGCAGCAAATGGCGACAAAAGAAGCTGAGTTTAATTTTAAACCAAAAGATACTACGGTTTATTATTTTATAAGACACGGCGAAAAAGACCGTGAAGCGAATACAGACGATCCGCATTTATTACCTAAAGGTATGCAACGGGCTAACTTTTGGGCTAAAGTTTTAAAAGACAAAGAAATTGATATGGTGTACAGTACTAATTATCAGCGAACGTTAGAAACTGCTCGTCCAACCGCAGACCAATTCAACATTAAAATTGAACTCTACAAAGCTAATCACTTATACAGTAAAAATTTTCAGAAGAAAACAGATGGAAAACATGTTCTTATTGTTGGCCATCAAGACACGACTCCGCAATTCATTAATAAAATTTTAAAAGAAAAAAAATACAGTAGAATTGAAGATAATGAAAATTCAAAATTGTTTATCGTCACAATTTATCCGAACGGAAAAAAATCTAGTACGGTAGAACAACACTCGTTACCTAAAAACAATTAAGATTTTCAACGCTAAGTTTAAGCGCAATTTCTATCGAGCACCGTAACCTTTAAATCTTTATTTTCTATCGTAGAATAAAGCTCTAGCTCATTTTTCTCAAATAATTCATCTAAATCTTCTAGATTAGGAGAAGTTCTTGCTTTGGGTTTATAATTTTTATAATCTACAAATCTAATTCCTTCAATTTTGCGAGGATTAATAGCTTTTCTAAAACGCATTCCTCCTCCGTTTATATGATAGCTATAAGCTAAATAATCTACTTGATATGTATTTTTATTTACCCAATACATGTAGGTATCTTCAAAATCTTTACCTCCGTGCTGCTGAGAAAAGTTAACTTGAATCTCGTAGTAAACTTTTCCTTGAATAGAATCTTCTGCAATTAGTTCTTTTCTAACTGTAGGATCATTCAATCCAAAAGGTAATTGCACAAAATAATGTACAGAGTTAATAGAATTTCCAACTTCATTTACCATACTATCTTCTAAAAATTCTTCTTCATTATTTTTATAATAACTAAAACCAACGTTATTGATGGTTGCTAGAGTTTCATTACCCAAACTATCTTTTTTAATTCTACTAAGCTCAAACATTCCACAGTTGCGAGTGCTTTTATAAGTAGCATCTCTAAATGTAAATTCTATAGTTGCTGTTTCATACCGATGGCCGCCTGCAGAGTCTATAACCACATTCATAATTTCTGCTCCTTTCCCACCGTCTTTAGGGACTGGCATTTTAGATGTCTTTGTTTTCACTTCTTCTATCTTTTCATTTTTAGAATCGTTTTTACAAGATGTGAACGCAATTACTAATAAAAGAAGTGTATATATTTTTTTCATTATAAAATTTTATTAATTCTACCACAAATGTAGAAAAACAACCAACTTTTAAATAGATTTTAAGCAAATAATTAATAAGAACAATAAAATAATTGTAACAATTATTTCTTAAAGAAGTCCTATATTACAGAAGAGTTATTCTAAATTGAAAAAAGCTTCCTATTTTAGCGCTTACTATGGAGAAAAATAAAATCAACATAAAAAATAGGAAGGCCAGATTTCAATATGAGATCCTTGATAAATATGTAGCAGGTATAAAATTGGCTGGTACAGAAATTAAAGCCATTCGTGAAGGTAAAGCAGGAATAGCTGAAAGTTTTTGTGAATTTCATCGCGGAGAATTGTATGTAATTAACATGCACGTAGATGAATATTCTCACGCCACACATTTTAACCATAACCCAAAAAGTGAACGCAAGCTTTTATTAACCAAGCAAGAATTAAGAAAGCTTGAAAAACAAATAACCCAGTCTGGGTTAACCATTATTCCGCTCAACTTATTTATTAATGATCGAGGTTTGGCAAAATTAGCAATAGCTCTTTGTAAAGGTAAAAAGACACACGATAAACGCGAAACGATTAAAGATCGTGAAAACAAACGTCGTCTTGACCGCATTAAAAAAGACTATAAATAACTAATGCCAACACATTTTGAAAAAACTTTTACTGCTAACACTTCTGTTACTTTCTGGGGTAATTTCTGCCCAAGTGGCAGGTAAAATCACCGATGTAAACGGAGAAAAACTTCCTTATGTAAATATTTACCTCGAAAATAGTTTTACAGGAACTACCTCTAACCAAGAAGGAGAGTACGAATTAGAGATTAATAAGACAGGTAAATATACCATTGTCTATCAATTTTTAGGTTTTAAAACACAAAAGAAAAAGGTAGAAATTAACGAGTTACCCTTCACCTTAAATGTTACCTTAGTCGAAGAAGAAACTAGCCTAGAAGAGGTTCTTATTAACTCTAATGAGAATCCTGCCAATCGTGTAATTAGAAATGCTATAGCGAATCGTAAAAAAAACTTAGCTAAAATTGAAGCTTACACCGCAGATTTCTATTCTCGCGGGATGTGGAAAATAGAAAACGCACCTGAAAAAATTCTAGGTCAAGAAGTTGGCGACCTTGGTGGTGGCTTAGATTCTACCCGAAGCGGAATTGTTTACCTCTCTGAAACCAAATCGCAGATAAAATTTAAAGCACCAGACGATTTTCATGAAAAAATCTTAGCCTCTAAAGTAAGTGGCGATGATAATGGTTTCAGTTTAAATAGCGCTCAAGATGCAGATTACACATTTTACAATAATACAGTTGAATTAAATACTGAATTGGTTTCGCCTATCGCAGATTATGCCTTTAATTATTATAACTACAAACTAGAAGGGATTTTTTATGATGATTTAGGCAACCTTATTAATAAAATAAAAGTAATCCCTAAACGACCAAAAGATCGAGTTTTTTCAGGCATTATTTATATTATAGAAAATTCTTGGGAGATTTATGGAATAGAATTAATGACTACGGGAGAATCTACTCAAATCCCTCCGATAGAAACTTTAACGTTTAAACAAAATTTCACTTATTCTGAAAAAGATAAACTTTGGGTAAAACTTTCTCAGACGGTAAATTTCACTTGGAAAATTTTTGGTATTTGTGGTAATGGTAGGTTTTCTGCCGTTTACAGTAACTATAATTTTAATCCGCAATTTACACGTGGAGATTTTAGCAATGAGATTTTGAGCTTTGCTGAAAATGCAAATGAAAAAGATTCTACTTACTGGGAAACCATAAGACCTATGCCGTTAACCATAGAAGAAGCTACAGATTATGTGAAAAAAGATAGCATACAAGAGCGTAAAAATTCGAAGGTATATAAAGATTCTGTAGATCACGAGCATAATCGCTTCGGCATTACCGATCCGCTTTTTGGGTATAGCTACCGCAATTCTCACAAACAATATTCTTGGAATATCAGTGGTCCCATAGAAGGTATTCGCTATAATACGGTACAGGGTTGGAATACAACTATAGATGCAGGTTTCACCAAATGGAAAGACGATTATAATAAATATTGGAGCTTAAATGCCTCTGCTAATTATGGTTTGGCAGACGATCGTTTGCGATTAAAAGGTGGTTTTACAAAAAAATTCAATAACAATTCTAAGCCCTATTTTACCTTAAATGGAGGTATTGAAGCTAATCAGATTAATAATACCGAACCTATTTCTACTTTAGTAAGTTCTGTCGCATCTATTTTATTCGATAAGAATTATTTAAAAATTTACGATCGAACTTTTATTGAAGCTCGTTATTCTGAAGAATTATTTAATGGCTTTAGGTTATATGCCAACGCATCTTTTGAGCGTAGAAACCCGCTGTTTGATGATGCCGAAATTATTGAAGAGGAAGACGAGTACACGCCAAACAATCCATTATCTGCCAACGATTTTAATTCTGCTCCTTTCGAAGCACACAATATTGCTAAAATTGGTATCACGGGAAGGGTTAATTTTGACCAGAAATATTATAACTATCCTGACGGGAAATATAACGTCACAAATTCAGATTACCCAACGCTTTACTTCAGCTACGAAAAAGGATTTGCAGCTACAGTAGACGATTATAATTTTGATCATTTTAAGATTATGGCTACCCAAAATATAAGCCTTCAGAATAAAGGAGATTTTGAATATAGCTTAAAAGGAGGTAAATTTTTAAATGGAGATAATATTTCTTTAGTAGATCATCAACATTTTAATGGTAACTTAACTCACGTAAAATTATCGCCTACAATCAATCAATTTAATTTGCTTCCTTATTATGGGTTTAGTGCGAACGACACCTATGGAGAGCTGCACGCAGAGCATAACTTTAAAGGTTACTTATTAGGGAAAATTCCGTTTATAAGAGATTTAAATTTTAATACGGTTATCGGTGTTAATGGGTTATGGACCACTGGTAATAAACCTTATTCTGAATATTCTGTAGGAATTAGTAATATAGGTTTTGGCAAATATCGAATTTTAAGAATTGATTATGTAAAAGCTTACCAAGGTGGCTGGCAAGATAGCGGCATAATGTTTGGATTGAGTATTGGAATGTAAACCCTAATTTTATGAAACAACAAAAGTATAAATGCTTGCACAAACTTATATGGCTTTGTTGTATTGCTTTATTTTTGTTGTCTATTATCCCTAATTTATTAGCCAATTATTGGCTGGCAGATATTTTTTCAAATTTTAAATTTCAATATTTAATAGCCTCAATATGCTTATTGATGGTAGTCTATTTTCTTTTTAAAAAAAAATGGCTTGCGAGCTTTGTTTTATTGCTTAGCATTTGTTGGAATAGCTATTATATTTTGCCTTATTATCTTAAACATAAAGATGAAAATATAGTTAGTGAACATAACTTAAAAATTAATAGCATTAATTTATTATCTAGTAATGACCAAGTAAGATTAGTAGAAACTTATCTAGCAAAAGAAAACCCAGATGTTATTGTGCTTCTAGAATTTACACCTAAGTGGCAATCACTTTTAAAGAAAACTATACAAGATTATGCTTACAGCCATTTCGTTCCTAGAAACGATAATTTTGGTATTGCCATATTAAGTAAAAAACAGCTGAAAGCAAAAACTGCTTATTTTAAATTGAATGAAAAGCCTTCTATTGTTAGTGAATTAAAATTTGCAAAAAAAACGCTTACCTTAATCGCAACGCATCCTGCTGCACCGGTAGATAAAAATGCTTTTGAATTGAGGAATTTACAAATGAATTACCTTATTGAAAACCGATCTAATTATTCAGATCATTTAATCATTATTGGTGATTTTAATAACTCATCTTTCTCTAATCATTTTCAAAAATTATTAAAAAAAGATTTAAGAGATAGCAGGTTAGGATTTGGAATATTACCTACTTGGCCAGCAAATTTTTCATTACTTCAAACTACTTTAGATCATTGCTTAGTTTCTAAGAACATACAAGTTATAGAAAGAAAAGTAGGAGAAAATATTGGCTCTGATCATCTACCAATTTCGATTTCGTTAAAATTCTAAACAAAACGTCTTTCAGTATTAAATTTTACATTTAATTATCTAGATTTATCGTTAAGCTTATTTTCAAAATAAATTCTATGATACAATGAAAAGAAATTCACTTTTACTCTTATTACTTATTTACTATTTCCTGCTCCAACGATGATGAAGATTTCGTGCTCTACCAGAAGAAGAAATAGCGGCTTGTAAACTTTTAGAATATGGTTTAATTTACGATATGGATGGTAATTTTGATTATTTATATGAATTAGAATATAAAAATGCAAAGGTAATAGCCAGAAAACAAAATACAAGATTTCCTAAAATCGATAGTGTTGTATACGATGACTTGGGAAGATTATGGAAATTATATAAAATCCCTTCTAACAAGTATTCTGTATTTGAATATGAAAACAATTCTTCAAAATTACCTTTCAAAAGGTTAGAAATTAAAATCGAGTCAAGTTATATTAATCCGCCTCCACCTTATGAAGAAATGATCACCTACAATACAAATCATCAAATTAAGAAAACAGTTATAGAATATAGTAGAGAAATTGCTTCAACAGGGCAAATTTTCACCACCAACAAAACGACTAAGTACACCTACAATAATGATGGAAACCTAATTAAAGATCATTACAGAGAAACTACGAATTTTAGTGATACGGATTATGAAATAATTCAACTATATGGGGATTATGACACCCTTAACAATCCGTTTGAAGGTCTTCCGTTTTTAAATTTTGTGGTATAGCAGATTCTCCAAATAATTCGCATCACTATGAATATCAAAACTATTATAATGGAGAAGCTGGTGACACACACGATTCTAATGATATTCAAGATTATTATGCCAATGAGTTTGATTATTCAGAAGGTGTTGCCCTCTACGATTGTGAGTAAAGAGCATTTCTAAATTAATAGTTAGGTTCTTGAGAAAAACTAAATAAAAAGCCTTCAGCGAAAAACTGAAGGCTTTTTTATTTCAATTATATGGTGTTTTATTTATAAAAAAGAATATCCTAATGCTAAAGAAAACACTCCATTTTTAGCATCTGCATTCTCGACAACATCGGTAAAACCAAAATTATAACGAGCATCTACACGCAGACCAAAAGGCAAATCTAGCCCAGCTCCCACTGCTGCCGACATATCAAAATCTTTTGATTCAACCTGATCTCCAATAGCGTTAAATTCAGGAAAATCATCATTGGCTACAAAACCAAATTGTGGTCCTACTTGTAAATTTAAAAAGTCCCCAATTAAATAATATTTAAACATCACAGGGATATTTACATAATCTACGTGATAATCACCAAAATCTGAATCTCCCCCTTGCTGAGAATATAAAATTTCTGGTTGAATAGCCCACTTATTAAATTTCACCCCCACAAAAGCTCCAGCTAATACTCCTGTTCTATTATCTACATCTCCTGCATCTCTCAATTGAGAAAAGTTTACCCCTGCTTTTACTCCTAAATCAAATTCTTGAGCTTGAGAAATAGAGAACATTCCCAATGCTACTACTAACAATACTAATTTTTTCATATCTATTTTTTTTCAAAAGTAGTAAAGTAAGTAATCGGGACTTCTTAGAGAAATCTTAAAACGAATAGAAAAATGCTAATTTTTATCTTCTAACATAGGGACAAATCTAAATTCTCCAAATTCCTTTTTTTCAAATTCTTTAGCAGATTTTCTTATAAATAGAGTCATTATCTGAGGATCATTCCCGACAGGAATTACCAACCTACCTCCTACTTTTAATTGTGCCAATAAAGGATTAGGCACATAAGGAGCGCCTGCAGTGACAATAATTTTATGAAAAGGACCATATGTGGGTAATCCTTTATAACCGTCACCAAAATTTAAATATTTAGGTCGGTAACCTATTTGTGTTAAGAAACGTTTTGTTTTTAAATATAACTCTTGTTGCCGCTCTATAGAATAAACCTTAGCTCCTAATTCACAAAGTACAGCCGTTTGGTAACCACTCCCTGTTCCTATTTCAAGTATTTTCTCACCTGGTTTTACTTGTAGTAATTCAGACTGAAAAGCCACGGTAAAAGGTTGTGAAATGGTTTGTTCAGCAGCAATAGGAAAAGCTTTATCTTGGTACGCATGATCTTCAAAAGAGCTATCCATAAACAAATGTCTTGGTATCTTACCAATTGCAGCTAAGACTCTCTGGTCTTGTACTCCCTTAGATTTTACTACTTCTACCAATTGTTTACGTTTTCCCTGATGTCTAAATGTATCTTTCAAAAGCAGTTATTATTTTTAGTCTTGCAAAAATAAAGAATACCGCCTTGAATCTGAATTTTTTCAGCTTTCATTAATTAACAATTTGCAACTTCATTTCCCCAAATTGCTTCTATGAATTCTTAAAAGAAATAGTATTTTTGTGTAAAACACAAAATAACTATGTTGAAAGTAGGAGTATTAGGTGCAGGGCATTTGGGTAAAATACATTTACGTCTATTAAATGAATCTGAGAAATATGAACTTGTTGGTTTTTATGATGCCAATGAAAAGTATGCTGAAGAAGTTGCTAACGAGTTTAACTATAAAAGCTTTAAAACTATTGACGATTTGCTACAAAACGTAGATGTAATCGATATTGTAACTCCTACCCTTTCTCATTACAACACTGCTGTCAAAGCTGTTGAAGCGGGAAAACATTTTTTTGTAGAAAAACCCATTACCAATACTGTCGAAGAAGCAGAGCAACTTACTAAAATGGCTAAAGCCAAAGGCTTAAAAGGTCAAGTAGGTCATGTAGAACGGTTTAATCCAGCATTTCAAGCAGTAAACGCTAAAATTGATCACCCCATGTTTATCGAGGCACATCGATTAGCTGAATTTAATCCGCGAGGTACAGATGTTCCGGTAGTTTTAGATTTAATGATTCATGATATTGATGCTATTTTAAGTGTGGTAAAATCTAAAGTAAAAAAAGTAAATGCTAGCGGAGTTTCTGTAATTAGTGACACTCCAGATATTGCTAATGCTCGTATTGAATTTGAAAATGGTTGTGTAGCCAATCTTACCGCCAGTAGAATTTCACTAAAAAATATGCGTAAATCAAGATTTTTTCAGCGCGATGCGTACATTTCTGTAGATTTTCTAGAGAAGAAATGTGAAGTGGTTAAGATGAAAGATGCACCAGAAAAACTTGATGAGTTTGCCATGATTCTTCAAAATGCTGAAGGAGTTAAAAAACAAATTTATTTTGATAATCCTGAAGTAGATGAAAATAACGCTATTTTAGATGAATTAGAAACTTTTGCAGATGCTATCAATAATAACACCACACCAATTGTTACCTTAGAACAAGCTACAGAAGCACTTCGTGTAGCAAAAATGGTCATTGATAGTTTTGATGAATAACCAACTAAAAATACACTTATAATGAAAAACATAGCAGTTATTGGAGCCGGAACTATGGGTAATGGCATTGCTCATACTTTTGCTCAATTCGGTTTTCAGGTAAATTTAATAGACATTTCTCAAGATAATCTTTCTAAAGGAATAGCAACCATAACGAAGAATTTAGATCGTATGGTAGCTAAAGAAAAAATTTCTGAAGAAGATAAAAAGCAAACTTTAAAACATATCAACACACAAACTTCTTTGGAAGAAGGTGTGAAAAATGTTGATTTAGTGGTAGAAGCTGCTACAGAAAATGAAAAAATTAAACTAGATATATTTAGAACTTTAGATAAAGTTTGTCCAGAAAATACTATTCTTGCTTCAAATACTAGTTCTATTTCCATTACTAAAATTGCTTCGGTAACCAATCGTCCCAAGCAAGTGATTGGCATGCATTTTATGAATCCGGTGCCTATCATGAAATTAGTAGAAATTATTAGAGGTTACAACACCACAGACGAAGTAACCAATACAATTATGGAGCTTTCAAAAAAGCTAAATAAAGTTCCAACCGAGGTAAATGATTACCCTGGTTTTGTGGCTAATCGTATTTTAATGCCGATGATTAATGAAGCGATTGAAACGCTTTATAATGGTGTTGCAGGTGTTGCAGAAATTGACACAGTCATGAAGTTAGGAATGGCTCACCCTATGGGACCACTACAATTAGCAGATTTTATTGGTTTAGATGTTTGCCATTCTATTTTAGAAGTCATGTACGACGGTTTTAAAAATCCAAAATACGCTCCTTGCCCCTTATTAGTAAACATGGTAAGAGCAGGAAAATTAGGTGTAAAATCTGGAGAAGGTTTTTACGATTATTCAACCAGTAGAAAAGCAGAACATATTTCTGCACAATTTAAAGCTTAACTATATTTATGCCTAAAATACTTCCCTTTCGAGCGGTACGCCCCACGCGTGATAAAGTGAGCTTAATAGCATCACGTGCTTACCAAAGTTACACCCAAGCAGAAAGAGAAGCTCGTTTAGATAATAATCCGTTTTCATTTTTACACATTGTAAATCCGGGTTACAAATATCACAAAGAAATTTCGGGTCCAGAACGTTTTCAATTGGTAAAAAATCGTTACCAAGAGTTTAAAGAAGACGATATTTTTATTCAAGACCCTAAGCCTTACTATTATGTATACAGAATTATAAATCGAGAAGGCGAAGTATTTACTGGTATTATTGCCGCGGCTAGTGTAGAAGATTATAAGAATAATTGTATTAAGCGTCATGAAGATACCATCTCGTTTCGAGAAGAGACTTTTAAAGATTACTTAAAAACAGTTGGTTTTAATGCAGAACCTGTATTACTCACACATCCTGAAAATTCAGTTTTAGCTCACATTGTTGGCGAAATTACCCAAACCCGAGCAGAGTTTGAATTTACAACCACTTATAGAGATACTCATTATTTATGGCTTTTAGAAGATAAAGGTCAAATTAAAAGTATTCAGCAAGAATTCTCTACCATGAACTGCTTATATATTGCAGATGGGCATCACAGGTCTTCTTCTTCTTTTCTTTTAAGAGAAGAATTAAAAAATCAAAACCCAAAACATTCTGGCAACGAAGCTTATAATTATTTTATGACTTTAATTATTCCAGAAAGTGACTTGCGTATTCATGAATTTAATCGTTTGATTACTGATCTTAACGGACTTTCTAAAGAAGAGTTTTTAATTCAGTTAGATGCTAAATTCAGAATTGAAAATCGTAGGTTAGAATACTTTAAACCAAAAAAGAAACATCAGTTTAGTATGTATTTAGAAGGAGAATTTTATTCACTTCAACTTAGAAAATCTGAATACAATTTTAATGATGCCACCTCTAAACTCGATGCTAAAATTTTATACGATACTATACTAAACCCCATTTTAGGAATTAAAGATGTACGAAACGATAATCGTATTGATTATTCTCACGGAAAAAATGGCATGGCTTACGTAAAAGGAAAAATAGACGAAGGAGTGTTTAAAATAGGTTTTGGAATGCTACCCGTAAATGTAGAGGAAATGAAACAAATTGCAGATGAAGGTTTAACCATGCCGCCAAAATCTACGTATATTCAACCTAAACTAAGAAGTGGTGTTACCATCTATGAATTTTAAAAATTCTAAAAAGATTTAACAAAATGGCTAATAACATAAAAGATAATATCAATCAATACCTTGAAGAATTTTCTGGAAAGGCAACTTTAGTGGCCGTATCTAAAACCAAACCTAATGAAGATCTTTTAGAAGCTTACGAAGCTGGACAGCGAGTGTTTGGAGAAAATAAAATTCAGGAAATGACAGATAAGCACGAATCATTACCTAAAGATATTGAATGGCATATGATTGGCCACGTGCAAACCAATAAAGTAAAATATATGGCACCCTATGTAACTTTAGTTCATGCGGTACATAAATTAAAATTATTAAAAGAAATTAATAAACGAGCCAAAGAAAACAACCGTGTTATTGAATGTCTTTTACAAGTGAAGATTGCTGAAGAAGACAGTAAATACGGCATGGATGCTGAAGATGTAGATAAAATTTTAGCTTCTGATGCTTACCAACAAATGGAAAACGTAAAAGTAGTAGGCCTAATGGGAATGGCTACTTTAACCGATGATGAAACACAGATTAACAATGAATTTGCTTTCTTAAAAAATAAATATGATGAAGTTACAGCTCAGCACAAAGAATTTAAAATCTTATCTATGGGAATGAGCGGTGATTATAAAATAGCACTTCAGCACGGAAGTAATATGATAAGAATAGGAAGCGCTATATTTGGCGCTAGAAATTATAATTAAATTTTTTTGTACGCAATAGTAGACATAGAAACCACCGGAGGAAAGTATAACGAGGAAGGAGTCACAGAGATTGCCATCTATAAATTTGATGGCCATAAGGTGGTTGATCAATTTATAAGTTTAGTAAATCCTGAGAAACCTATCCAACCTTTTGTTGTTAACCTTACAGGTATTAATAATGAAATGCTTCGTAACGCTCCCAAATTTTATGAAGTCGCTAAAAGAATAGTAGAAATTACTACAGATTGTACTATTGTTGCACATAACGCCAAGTTTGATTATAGAATTATGCGCTTAGAATTTAGACGCTTAGGTTATGAGTATCAACGGCAATCGCTCTGTACGGTAGAGCTTTCTAAAAAACTTATCCCCAATATGCCTTCTTACAGTTTGGGTAAATTAGTAAAAAGTTTAGGTATTCCTCTAACAGATCGGCACCGTGCCAGCGGTGATGCTTTAGCTACGGTAAAACTCTTTAAGCTGCTTTTACAAAAAGATTCTAAAAAAGAGATTATTACAACTTCTGTAAAAAGTAATCCTAAAACTAATTTAGACACAAAGCTTGTTCGTATTATTGATGAGCTTCCCTCTTCTACAGGAGTTTATTATATTCATAATGAAAAAGGTGAAGTAATTTACATAGGCAAAAGCAAGAATATCAAAAAACGTATAAACCAGCATTTCACTAGCGATAATCATAAATCAAAGAAAATTCAAAATGAAGTTTATACGGTAACTTTTGAAAATACAGGAAATGAATTATTGGCTTTATTGAAAGAAAATGAAGAAATTAAAAAAAATAAGCCCAAGTACAATCGTGCCTTAAAAAGAGATATTTTTACTTACGCTTTATATCAATCTAAAGATAAGCATGGCTATATTCAATTTAAAATAGGAAAAGCTGATCCTGAAAAAGAAAATATCACCACATTTACCAATAGTGCCCAAGCAAAAAGTACATTACAAAGAATTTTAGATGATTTTGAGTTGTGCCAAAAAAAATTAGGTTTACATCAAACTAGAGGAAGTTGCTTTAATTATAGCATAAAAAAATGCCACGGAGCTTGTATTGCTGAAGAATCTGCAGAAGATTACAATAAACGTGCTCAACAAGTGATTAACAAATATTCTTATACCAACAAAAACATGTTAATTATTGACAGAGGACGTGATGTAGATGAAAAAAGCGTAATTTTAATTGAAGATGGAAAATTTTGTGGCATTGGTTATTTCAATTTAAACCATCAAATGGATGATATTGCTATCGTTAAAAATATTATTACTCCCATGAAGAATAATCGCGATAGTCAGCATATTATTCAAAGTTACTTACGAAAAAATAAACCCTTTAGAATAATCGAATTTTAAGATTATCGAAAAAGTAACAGTTTGAAAAAGTTTTATTTATCGATTATTTATAAAAGTTAATTTTAAATCCATTGAAAACTAAACCTAAAAGAAACTCTTGGCGCGAGAAAATTCATGAGATTATTTATGAAGCCGATACTCCTGCGGGTAAAGCTTTTGATGTAATTTTATTAGTGATTATTTTTTTAAGCATTATTTTTGTGATGCTAGAAAGTGTGAAAGGTTTAGACCCCTGGATTTATAATTATATGTATGCCGCAGAATGGGTAATTACTATCCTCTTTACTATTGAATATATTCTGCGCATCATTTCTATACAAAAACCTACAAAATATATTTTTAGCTTCTATGGTTTAATCGATTTTTTCTCTACAATCCCATTATACCTTTCATTTCTTATACCAGGCAGCAGTAGCGCCTTAATCACGGTAAGAGCCTTACGCTTATTACGCGTATTTAGAATTTTAAAAGTAAGTCGTTACATAGGTGAAAGCAATAAATTAATAAAAGCTTTAAAAGATAGTCGACCAAAAATATTAGTATTTCTATTTGCTGTTATTATTCTGTGCTTAATTTTTGGAACCGCCATGTATATGATTGAAGGTGCAGATAGCGGTTTTAAAAATATACCTGTAAGTTTGTATTGGTGCATTGTTACGCTTACTACAGTAGGCTTTGGAGACATTCATCCTGTTACACCATTAGGTCAGTTTTTAGCTTCAATTATTATGATTTTAGGCTACGGAGTCATTGCTGTACCTACCGGAATTGTAAGTGCTGAATACAGCAAATCTGAAGCTGACGAAAATGAACAAAAAAAATTATCTACCAATACACAATCTTGCTATCATTGCCATGAAAATACGCATTTAGACGGCGCTGATTATTGTCAAAATTGTGGATACCCTTTAAATCGTGAAAAATAATACGCTTATCTCTGTTGTTGGTCCCACAGCCATCGGTAAAACTTCTACCGGTATTGCTCTGGCCAATCATTACCAAACTGAAATTATTTCTGCAGATTCTAGACAGTTTTATAAGGAGATGAAAATTGGCACCGCGGTACCTTCTACTGAAGAATTATTTGCTGCAAAGCATCATTTTATTCAACATATATCAGTGAAAGATGATTATTCTGTAGGTGATTTTGAAACCGAGGCTATTCATAAGTTAGATGAATTATTTCATCACAAAAATAAAGCATTAATGGTAGGTGGTAGTGGGTTGTATGTAAAAGCAGTTTTAAAAGGTTTAGACAAATTTCCTGAAGTAGATGCATCAATTAGAGAAAACTTAAATCTTCAATTAGAAAATGAAGGCATCGAACCGCTTCAATTTCAATTAAAGAAATTAGACCCTGTTTACGCTCAAAAAGTTGATTTAGAGAATTCTCATCGCGTTATTCGAGCTTTAGAAATTTGTATAGCCAGTAGAAAACCTTTTTCTAGCTTTTTAAATAATTCTTCTTCAGAAAGAAACTTCACCCCTATTAAAATTGGGTTAACCGCTCCTCGTGAACTTATCTATGACCGTATTGAAAAACGGGTTGATTTGATGATTGCAAATGGATTACTAGATGAAGCTAAAAAAGTTTACCCTATGCGTAAACTCAATGCTTTAAACACTGTAGGTTATAAAGAATTATTTCAGTATTTTGATGATAATTGGACGTTAGACTTTGCCGTTTCAGAAATTAAAAAAAATACCAGAAGATTTGCTAAACGCCAATTAACATGGTTTAGAAAAGATGAGGAAATTAACTGGTTTAGTTACGATACTCCAATAGAAAAAATAGTAAATTTTATCGATTCCAAAATATCTCCAAGATAAATATTTTACCTTGGAGAATTTTTTGAAACTGAAATCTTTTCTTAATAATTACTATTAAGCTTTTTCTTCTTCTTTGTTTTTAATAACAAGTCTAAAGCCTTCACCATGAATATTTAAAATTTCGACATTTTCGTCTTTCTTTAAATACTTACGAAGCTTAGCGATATAAACATCCATACTTCTTGAGGTGAAATAATTATCGTCTCTCCATATTTTAGTTAATGCCAATTCACGAGGCATTAAATCATTTTCATGAAGTGCTAACAAACGTAACAATTCATTCTCTTTTGGAGAAAGTTTAATTGGTTCTTCTTCATTAAAAGTTAAAAATCTTAACTTAGAATTTAAATGAAAACCACCAATTTGAAATTCAAATTGTTTGCTATCTGCGATACTATCTGTAGCCTTACGCTGCATGATAGCTTTAATTTTCATTAATAATACTTCGCTATCAAAAGGCTTATTTAAGTAATCATCTGCACCGACTTTATACCCTTTTAATACATCTTCTTTCATCGCTTTTGCGGTTAAGAAAATAATTGGCACGTCTTCATTTTTCTCTCTAATTTCTTTAGCTAATGTAAAGCCATCTTTATATGGCATCATTACATCTAAAATACAAAGATCAAAATCGTCTTTTTTAAACTTTTCAAAACCTTCCATTCCGTTTTTAGCATGAGTAACTGTATAATCATTCATTGCTAGGTAATCTTTAAGTACGATTCCAAAATTCGGATCGTCTTCTACTAATAAAATCTTCTTGTTTTCAGTTTCCATATATCTATGATATTAGTGGTAATTTAATTATAAATGTACTTCCTTTTCCTTTTTCACTCTCTACCATCACTTGCCCGTGATGATCTACAATAATTTGTTTTACATAAGCCAATCCTAAACCATGACCTTTTACATCATGAATATCTCCGGTATGCTCCCTATAAAATTTTTCAAATACTTTTTTCTGTACAGATTTGCTCATTCCTTTTCCTTGATCTCGAATTTTAAGAATGATATAGTTTTTTACATTTTCTGTATAAATGTCAATTTTCGGTTTATCTGTAGAGTATTTCACAGCATTATCTAAAATATTGACAATCACATTAGTGAAATGTGATTCACTAGCCAATATACAAGACTGTAAAGCTCCAAAATGTGTTTGAACGTACCCTTGACGATCATCTACAATTAATTCGATATGAGTTATAGCTTCTTCTGTGAGTTCATGAAGGTCTAAACGTTCTTTTTTAATATTTAGTTCATTTCTTTCTAATTTAGACATACGCAACACATTTTCTACTTGTGCGTGCATTCTTCTATTTTCTTCACGAATCATGCCCATATAACGATTTACCTTTTCAGGATCACTGGCAATTTTTGGGTTTTTAACAGAATCTAACGCCAAATTAATCGTTGCTATAGGCGTCTTAAATTCATGCGTCATATTGTTTATAAAATCTGTCTTAATTTGAGAGATTTGTCTTTGCTTTATTAATTGAAACAAAGCACTTGCATAAGCTACAATAATAATTAAGGTAAAAATAATACTTAACAAAGCCATTAGAGCAATTGTACTTAGTACTTCTTTTTTCTTATCTAAAAAATTTATGTAAAATTCATAATTAGTATTACTAGATTCAAAAATCGGGATTCCATAAGTTCCTGGTGAATCTTTTCTGAAATTTTCTGTACCAACTTTTGTAGCTAAATCGTTACTATAAATAGCAAATTCAAAATTAGACTTTATATCTCTTGCTATAAGTTGCGCTTCTATTAAAGATTGAATTAAAGAAGTGTCTACTCGTTTATAAATAGGCAACTCAGCAGCTCTCTCTTTTATAACTTCAAATAAAGCTCTTTTTTCGTTTTTTTCTAAACGGGAAATTCTTTCAAAACGTTCTTCTGCACTTAAAGCTTCTTTTTCATCTAATTCATCATCTCTAACTATTCTAGTAATCTTACTCGATAATAATTTTTTAAAAGCAGTTGAATCATTACTTGATCCTAAAAAAGAAGAGAAAAGCTTATTATCTTCTCGTAAAAGTCTATTGGTATAATAAAAAGTTTCGTTGGTAAGTTCATTTTGTTTAATCTGAAATAACTCACTTAGTCTTGCACTAGTTGGCATTGTTGAGTCTGAAAGAATTGCATACTGAACATAGTATTTATCTATCTCTTCTCTTTCAATTTGCTTAGAAACATTGATTAGCACTTGCTTGGCACTAAATGAAAATTGCTCTTCATTGGTTTCTACTGTATTTTTAATCCAGTATCCCTGTACAAATATGATACCTATTAAGGACAGGCTCATTAATAAAATAAGGATTAAAAACAACTTTTTATTCATACCGCCAAAAGTAAGATTTTAACATTTACATTTTAAACGGTTTAACCAAATGTTAACATCAAGTATTTACTAGGCTAAGAAGTGTATGATGAAGCGATAAAACATGCTGTTTTGTAACTTTTAAATCTGTATTATCAATTACAAAATTTGCTAATTTAATCTTTTCAATATCAGCTAATTGATTATTCATTCTAGCTTTCACTTCACCTTCTGTAGCATTATCTCTTTTTAAAACTCTTTTTATTTTTTGTTCTTTAGGTGCAGTGACTAAAATTACATAATCAAATCTGTTCTGAATGTTTTTTTCAAAAATAATTGCTGCTTCGTAAATAACATACGTAGAAGTCTGTTTTAATAACCAGCTATTAAAATCTTTAGCTACTCGAGGGTGAATAATTGTATTGAGTTGGTCTAATAATTTTTTATCATGAAATACTTTAGAAGCAATAAACTTTCGGTTAGGTAATTTTTTTTTATCTAGCACTTCTTTACCGAAAAGCTGTATTAATTCTTGATGAATAGTTTCTGAATTTTCCATTAAATATTTTGCGCGTTCATCAGCTACATAAATAGGCACTTGTAATGCTTCAAACATTTTAGCTACGGTAGTTTTACCGCTACCAATTCCGCCGGTTAATCCAACAATCATCATTTTTTAATCACAAATTGAACTTTATTAATATTTAACCGTGTAGAAGTTACATTTTTTGGTTTTTCAACTAATTTAGGAATAAGAAAATTTTGATTTTCTTTCAAATCTTTATAATCGCAAACTACTTTAAAATTACCCTTAACAATAGACTTATAGTTTTCTAAACTCACCACATATATGACTACGATTCGCTTAGGAAAGATACTCAAATTAATAGCTCTAGGCGCATTAATCACTTCTATTGGCACTTCTGCTCTTCCCTCGGTAAATTTCTCTACTTTCAGTTCGTATTCTACTGCATCTGTATAAAAAGTAGCCCCTTTAGCATCAAGCGTATCTAAGCCAATCTTCCCATTAAGATCATGCTTTACCTGAGTTAAGGTTACTTGTTTTGTATAAACAGCTTTTAAAGAATCTATCACTTCAGAAGGACCACTTACCTTCACAGAATCTGGTTGCAGTTTTAACACCTCATTAGACGAGTAACCTGGAGCATAACTTATGTCTAATCTAGATTTTATAGGTATTTTTCTCACTTTCTTTTGTTCGTAAGGAATACCAAGAGTGTCCTTTAAAAACGTCACCTCATCTATATCTATATCTAATTGATCTTGAAGTTCTTGTTTATGATTTTCTGTTACAAAGATTAATTCTTTTTTATATTCAGGAAGTTCTCCTAAATCAACTTGAATAATAGGTTTTGAGATTGAAAACCAAGCAATATTAAATCCGTTTTCGTTTAAACGAATGGAAAATTCATCTTTATTTTTATGAATAATTTTATCTTTAGGTGTATTTACATACTCAACCTCTACGTTTATAGATTGCTTATAATTTTTACTGAATTGAACTAAAATCCAGATCACCACCGAAAAACAGAGAAAAAAGAAAAATGCTTTAAAATTAGTTTTTTTAAAGACCGTGCTTCTAAGTTTTTTTATGATATTTTTCATTAATTAAAAAATAATTCAGGAAATATTAATTTGGGGTTTTTCTTTAAAATTTTAATATAGTAAGTAGATTTAAGAAAGCCTAAACCATAACCAAAAAATTGTGTTAATATAGCCCTTATAGCTAAAAAACCTATTTTAAAACTTTTATTTTCTATAGCAGCTAAAACAAATATCAGTAATAAATAAAATAGATAAATTAATATTGCAAATGAATAACCTAACATTAATAAAAACAAACTTATAACTAAACCTAAAATAAAAAGACTAGGAAACCAAAACACTAGACTTGATGTTTGAGGGTGCCAAGAATTTAAAATTGGTCTTACCTTACCAAATTTATTAACCTGTGTATAAAACTTGTCCCAACTAATTCTACGCTTATGAAAAACGTAAGCCTTTTTAATAAATCCTATTTTAAAACCTGCATTTTTAATTCTAATTGATAAATCTGGATCCTCACCAGGATGAATTTTACCAAAACCGCCTGTTTTAAAAAAAGCTTTTTTAGAAATTCCCATATTGAAACTCCGCGGCTCATAAGATTTTATAGATTTTTCTTTACCACGAATACCACCTGTGGTTAAAAAAGAGGTCATCACAAAACTGATCGCTTTTTGAATAGGAGAAAAATTATCTTTAGAAGCATCAGGTCCTCCAAAACAATCTACTGGATTTTTAATTAAAAAATCATCGACAGCTAACAAGTAATGAGCCGGCATAACTACATCACTATCTAAAATTAGCATATAATCTCCGTTAGCTCTCTTCATGCCATAATTTCGAGAATCACCTGGACCAGAATTTTCTTTCTTTAGGTAAAGAATGTTTAATTGATCTGCATATTTTTCTATGACTTTTTCAGAAGAGATTGTCGAGCCATCTTCTACGATTACAATTTCGTAAGCTATATTTTTTTCCATTAGAAAAAAACTATCTAAAAGCTCTTCAATTTCATTGGGTCTATTATATACAGGTACTATAAAAGAATACTTAAATTTCATGCTGCTAAAATACACAAAGAAAAAAACCGAAACTACTACTAGCTTATTTTAAAAAAACTTTTTTTTAAAAAATCAAAAAGCCCTCAGATATTTCACCTGAGGGCTTAAAAATAAGTTACAAATTTTTATTCTTTTACTAGACGAATTATTTTAGACTGATTTCCTATTTTAACAACTACAACATAGCTTCCAGTATTTAGTTTTTCTAAATTAACCGTAGCATTTAAATTATTAAATTGTTCAATTACAATCTGTTTTCCTAATAAGTCATAAACAATAACCTCTTCTATAGAAAAAGTCTTCGCTTGTAAATGCAATAAACTTTTTACAGGATTAGGGTAGTAATTAAAGCCTATAAAATTTTCGCTATCTACTCCTAAGGGTTCAGCTATGAAACTTTCTAAAGCTGTCCAATCACTTGTATCGTCTGTACCGCAAATAGCTCTAACATATACATCGTAAGTGGTTTCTGGAGTTAAATCTGTAATTGTAATACCTAATACCCCATCGTTATCGAGTAATGAAGTTCCTTCTGTTTCAGGATCAAAATCTGCTTCTCCATAAAGAATTTCCCATTCAGTTTCATCTCCATTAGAAGTCCAACTTACTTCTGCAGTTGTAGCTGTAATATTTGTTATTTCTAAATCTGTTGGTGTTTCACAAGGTTCTTGTAAAGTTGAAAAACTTTCTGCAGTTGTCCAATCGCTTGTATCATCAGTACTGCAAATAGCTCTGACATATACATCGTAAGTGGTTTCTGGAATTAAATCTGAAAGAGTTATTCCTAATTCTCCATTATCATCTAGAAATGAAGTTCCTTCTGTTTCAGGATCAAAATCTGCTTCCCCATAAAGAACTTCCCATTCAGTTTCATCTCCATTAGAAGTCCAACTTACTTCAGCAGTTGTAGCCGTAATATTTGTTATTTCTAAATCTGTTGGTGTTTCACAAGGTAAAGTATTTACTTCAAAATCATCTATAAAGAATTCATAGTCTTCATCATCATTAATTTCACCATCAGTAGCCCAAAAAGCAAACTTAACAGTTCCTGAATAAGCACTTAAATCTATCGTTTCAATATCTCCCGTGGCAGATGGCGAATTAGACTGATCATAAGTTATTAACATTTGCCAAGTTTCACCATTATCTTGAGAGATTAATACTTGCACCTCATCATCTGATCCCATGTCTGAAGGGCTTGGACTATCATATTCAGTAATAGCTGTTGTAAACTTTAATTCATATTGTCCCTGAGAAAGGTCAAATGATGGTGAAATTAACCAGTCTTCTCTATTGTCTGTATACAGATTAATTGCCATAGCCATATTTGTAGTCTCTTCTTCGTTTAAAAACTCTTCAAGAAACCAATTACCACTACCAAAAGCTTCTGCGTCTGGACCATTTTCAGGATCCCCAGCTCCAACTTCAGTCCAACAGCTAGGTTCTTCTGTAAACTCATTAATATAATTTGGTATAACTACTTCGCAATCTGTTATAAAAGTTACCGATTCAGACCATTCGCTTATATCACCGTCTCCACAACTTGCTCTTACATACAATTCATACTCAGTATTTGCATCTAGGTTTTCTATGATTTCACCTAAAGCTTCATCATTATCAATAATCGAAGTACCTTCTGTTTCTGGATCAAAACCTTCTTCACCGTAAAGAATATCCCATTCGGTTTCTGACCCATTTGATGTCCAACTTACCTCTACTGAATTATTAGTTATATTCGCAATAGTTACCTCTGTTGGTTTTGGACACGACAATATGTTGATATCAAAATCTATTGTTTCTTCGCTTCCACTATTACAAGATGTACTTCCATCAGAAGTTAAGGTCATATATATATAACCTGAAAACGCATCAAAAGTTAAACCTTCTAACTCGTAACCATCGCCATCTGAATTGAAAAGCACATCTCCTGTTTCATCTTGACCATCATAAATAACTAGGTCATCATATGTCAAATAAATACCAAACCAACTAAGATATTCTTCTAACGTACCACTACTAAAACTAATCCTAAGTACCTCTTCGTTTTCTGCTTTAAATAGCCATCTTTTTAATTCATTATTTGTATAGCAATAGGTTTCATTAAGAATAGGATTTTCAGATGAGACAATTACTGGTTCAATTAAGGTAGCAAAACTTATAGGTCCTACTAGCTCACTTTCGCTATCTTCTCCACAAATTGATCGCAAATATACTTCATAATTGGTATCAGTGGATAGGTTCGAAATTACTTCTCCTATGTTTCCATCTGAATCAGTTATTAATTCCCCTTCAGTTTCTGGGTCAAAATCTACTTCACCAAAAATTATTTCCCATTCGGTTTCACTACCACCAGCTACCCAATTAACTTCTGCAGAAGAAGTAGTAATATTTTCTATAGTTACTTCCATAGGTTCAGGACATTGAATTGTTTGTACACAAACATCGAATCTTGCCTGTGCAGTAGAAGAAGTAGAAGAATATCCATACACTCTTAAGTAATAAGTATCTCCAACTGTTAATCCTACAGCTGTAAATGAATTTGGATCAGAGTCAGCAACTAGTTCTAAAGACTCACAACCCTGATCTCCATTATAAAGAGCCATTGCCATATCAACGCTTGTTCCAGTAATAGCCTGTACATTGGATAATGAAATTGGATGCGAAGCAGATGTGGCTACAAATCTAAACCATACATCATTATTCGGAGTTCCAATTACATCTTCTTCGTTTTCTCCTAGATCTGATGCTGTAGCACCTACTGTTGATCCTAATGTTGTAGTATTACACTCTAAATTATCATTAATAGTTATTTCTATTGCATTATCACACTCATCATTTAAGGGGAATGTAAAGAAACTTCCTAAGGTCCATATACTCTCTTCATCTTCTCCACAAACTGCTCTTACATAAACATCATAAAATGTAGATTCAGATAAACCTGATATAGAAACTCCCAATACACCATCATCATCAGCAACCATTATTCCTTCTGTTTCTGGATCGAAACCTTCTTCACCGTAAAGAATTTCCCATTCGGTTTCATCTTCACCTGCCGTCCAACTAATTTCTGCAGAGTCTGATGTAATATTATTGATTGTAACATCTGAAGGTTCTTGACAGCTAGGAATTTCTTCTACTACAAAATTATCCATGTAAATATAATATCCATCTATATTACCAGGAGGTATATGAAAAGAAATGTAAACATCACCTATATACTGATCTAAGTTAATTGTATAATCTTCATAAGAAGTATTAGAAATTTCCGTTACAGGAAGTAATTCTTCTGTAAACTCATTTGCATTTTTTCCTCCAGTAGATAACAATACTTCAAACTCATTTGGTTCTAAAAGAGATCTAGCTCTCATAGAAAATCTTAATCTTTCATTTCCTGTCAAAGTTAATAATGGTGAAATTAAATAATCATCGTTATCTCCACTATTATAATCAGTATAAATACCAACTGCCCGACTATCATCAATGCCATAATCAACATAGGTTTTCCAAAAATCTGAGTCATTATTTGCATTTAATGCAGACCAACAAGAAGATAAGTTTGGAGTTATCACTGATTCAAAATCTTCAATATAAGGAAAATCAGTAATTGATTCACAAGCTGTAAGAAATGCCGATGGACCTCTCCTAGAACTTTCTTCATCTACTCCACAAATTGCTTTTACGTAAAATTCGTATTCTGTATTGGGTGATAACCCCTCCAAAGTTTCTCCTAAAACACCATCGTTATCACTAATTGAAATTCCTTCTATTTCTGGATCGAAACCTTCTTCACCGTAAAGAATTTCCCATTCGGTTTCATCTTCACCTGCCGTCCAACTAATTTCTGCAGAGTCTGATGTAACATTATTAATAGTAATATCTGTAGGTTTCAGGCATACTTGAGTAATGCCATTAAGAATAATATTTCCTCTTAATGTTTGGATATAATTTGCTACAGATGGATTTAAAGGGTCAGGATTTGTATTATCACTCCTGTAATTAATACTAAGATTTTCATCAGCCTCTATATTAGTTTGCAATAAATAACTTGTAGAAGAATCCCAGCCTGATTCATTAGCATCAATTGCTATAATTAGATTATCCTGTCCATTATAATCAAATGAATTTTCAAATGTTATTGTTAAAACATCATTTGCAGCTGTTATCGTACCATTAGTAAGCACTTGAGTTAAGGTATTTATATCTACCCAATCTGAATTACTTTCAAAACCCACCTTATCAGTATGTCCAATCCAAACATCTACATTTTCATCACTATTAACAATCTCTGAACCAGGATTAAGTTGAAAACCTATAGAGGTAATACTACCACTTGCATTTATCTCTGAAGCCAAATAAATAACCTGAGAGTAGGAATAACCATAACGTAAATTAATTGGAGAAGAATTAGCGACACCTCCATCATCTGATTCTCCTATTGAAACCTGAGAATATCCAGTGAAGCATATAAAAACTAGAAAACAAAAAAACAATGTATTTTTTTTCATAAAATTAAATTTTTATCGATTTATTATTAAAAATAAAGTTTTTTAAGTTTAATCATAGAATAAAAAATAAAGTTTAGATAAAAAACTAATAATTCCGTTTAAAATAAATAAATTCGTTGATTAGATATCAAAAAAAGCGGCTATCAATAATTGATAGCCGCTTTTGTATAAGTTAAAGAATTAGATGTACTATTCTTCTACAAACTTTTCCATTACTTTTTGGCTTACGCCCATATTAGAGAAACCTCCATCATGGAATAAGTTCTGTAATGTTACTTTTTTTGTAAGGTCTGAAAACAACGTTAACGTATAATCTGCACACTCATCTGCCGTAGCATTTCCTAAAGCTGACATTTCATCTGCATATTTTATAAACCCATCAAAACCTTTAACTCCTTGTCCTGCTGTAGTTGGTGTTGGTGATTGAGAAATAGTATTTACTCTCACTTTCTTTTCTGTACCAAAGAAATAACCAAAACTACGGGCAATAGATTCTAAATATGCTTTATTATCTGCCATATCATTATAATCTGGAAACACACGCTGTGCAGCCATATAAGTTAACGCAACGATACTTCCCCACTCATTCATTGCATCTTTTTTGTATAAAGTTTGCATGGTTTTGTGAAAAGATACTGCAGAAACATCCCAACCTTTAGCCGTCCAATCGTAGTTTTGATCGGTATAATGTTTTCCTTTTCTTACGTTGATAGACATTCCTATCGAGTGAAGAACGAAATCTAATTTACCTCCTAAAATTTCTTGAGCTTTTTCTACTAAATTTTCAAGATCTTCGATATTGGTAGCATCGGCAGGAATAATTTCTGAACCCGTTTTTTCTGCCAATTCTTTAATAGCTCCCATTCTCATGGCTACTGGCGCGTTAGTTAAAACAAAAGTACCGCCTTGTTCGTGTACTTTTTCTGCGGTTTTCCAAGCAATAGAGTTTTCATCCAAAGCTCCGAATATAATTCCTCTCTTTCCTTTTAATAAATTATATGACATGGTATTATTTTTATTTGTTGTTGCGGCGGTAAATATAATAAAACAAACTTAGTTGAGTAATTCTTTTGCATGAGCAATGGCCGATGCAGATTTTTCTTTACCTCCTAGCATCTCTGCTAATTCTTCAATTCGTTGATTTTTATCTAATAGTGAGATATTGGTTTTAGTTACCTCATTCTCTGTTTGCTTGTAAACCTTGAAATGATGACTACCCTTAGCGGCAATTTGAGGTAAATGTGTAATTGATATTACCTGCATCTCTTTCCCCATATTATTCATAATAACTGCCATTTTTTGAGCGATATCTCCAGAAACTCCTGTATCTATTTCATCAAAAATTATGGTTGGCAATTTACTATAATTGGCCAAAATACTTTTAATAGCTAACGTAATTCTAGATAATTCTCCACCAGAGGCTGCTTTTTTAATATCATTAAAACTAGCACCTTTATTTGCGGCTAATTTCCACTCAATAGTATCTAATCCTTTTGCTGTAAAATTAGAAGTATGATCAAGTTCTACTTTTAATTGAGCGTCTGGCATACCTACTTGCGTAAGAATTTTTTCTACTGAATTTTGAAACTGCGGAATTACTTTTTTTCTATTGTTATAAATTTTCTTTGCTATTTTTTGTATCTCAGCTTTTGCGCTTTCAATTTTTTTATTGAAAGTAGCAATTTCTTCTTCTGCATTTTCTGAAGTCGCTACTTTTTCAGTTAAACCTTCTTGCAACTGAAGTAACTCTTCTACAGAATCTATATGGTGTTTTTTCTGTAAGCTATATAATTGCTGAAGTTTATCATTTACAAAAGCTAATGTTTCTGGGTCTGCCTCTACATTATTCTCTAAACTTTCTATTTCAACCGCCATATCTTCTAGCTCTATCAAAACACTTTGAATACGTTCTGATAGCGATTTATACTGATCTCCATAATTTTCAAGCGCTGCTATTCTATTTTTCACTTCCTGCAAGCTAGCAATACCTCCTATTTCTTCTTTTTGCAAATAATGAGCTGAAGCTGATAGGTTTTCTTTCAGCTCTTCTACATTATTCAACTCTTGATATTGGCTCTCTAAATCTTCTTGCATCCCTACTTTTAAATCAATTTCTTTCAATTCATTTAAAAGAAACAAGTTGTAATTGTAAGTTGCTGCAGCTTCCTTCTGTGCTTCGTTTAATTCTTTTAATTGCTGAAGGAGTTGCTGGTATTTTTTATAAGAATTTTGATATTGTTCCAATAAATCTTTATTGCCAGCTAACGCATCAATTACCTGAAACTGATAGTCTGAGTCTCCAATAAACAAGGTATCGTGCTGACTATGAATATCGACCAGTTGATTTCCTAAAACAGCAAGTTTTTGAAGCGTTGCTGGAGTATCATTAATAAACGCTCTTGATTTGCCAGAAGGCAAAATTTCGCGCCTAATAATGGTTTGCGGTTCGTAATCTATATCGTATGTATCAAAAAGTGATTGAAGATCGTAAGATTCTATTTGAAAAGTTCCTTCAACTACACACTTTTTTTCAGGATTTCTAATGGCACTTAAGTCTGCTCGCTTTCCTAAAAGCAACGATAAAGCTCCTAAAAGAATAGATTTTCCTGCTCCAGTTTCTCCTGTAATTATGGTAAATTGATCTTTAAGTTGAAGGTGAGCATCTTCAATTAAAGCAAAGTTTTTTATAGAAAGTGATGTAAGCAATTCTCTTGATTATTTTTAGGTAAATATACAAGAGAATTTTTGCTTATCGAAAAAGACTTGATAAAATTAATTATTAATAGTATTCCACTTTTTATTGTAAAGAGGTGCTATACTTTTTAAGCTCGATAAGACGGGTGAAATTGAAATTTGAGGACCACCACTTAATACGTTTTTTATTTCATCTGATTTTGCATCGAAAAAACTACGCATTAAAATTGAATTAGGTCTAGCGCTGTTTACTTCTTTCAACATTTGAATAGCTTCTACTATTTTTGATTTACCGGTTTCTACATCTTGATACATCACATCTAAACCTTCTCGGTGATAAACATACAAAGCTTGTCTGTATTTCGTGAAATTATTAGAAAGTAAATCTGCATTTAAACGATACCTAGATTGATTTCCTGAAGAAGGTAACCATCCCTCACCGCCACTTTGCTGTGCCGTGTTTACAATTAAATTAGCCTCTTCGTGATAAGCAGAACCGCCCAATGGAGCAAATGTATCGCCGTCGAAACCTAAAATTGTATACATATAAAATGAAATTGTAGATACTAAATTAGAAGAAAAGGTATTTGGATTATAATCTAGGGGTTGAAATTCACTATACCTAAAATTAAACTGATTGTCTTTAATATTAAATATTGGTGTAGAAGTGGTAGAACCATAAACCGGACGTGAAGCCTGAACCTGAATGGTTGCTGTAAAATTATCTGAACTATAATCTGAAACATTAATAAAAATATTACAATCAATTTTTTCAAAATTCTCTAAACTATTATCGGTCCAAGTATTTTGATTGATCAGATCTTGCACTGCACTTTCTAAAGTTTTAAATATAGAAAGTTTAGTTCTTCCGGTTTGTTCAGCATTTACCGTCACATTAGCATTAAACTCTTGCGCAAAGCTTACCAAAGAAAAAAAGAATAATAAAAATGTAAATTTAATGTTCATAATGGTAAATTACTTCATTTAAAATATCTTTTGCAACTTCTTGTTTAGATTTTAAATCAAACTCTTTGGTCTGATTGGGATAAATGATCTTTATTTTGTTAGTCGCTTGCTTAAATCCTGCTCCTTTATCATTTAATGAGTTTAAAATAATAAAATCTAAATTTTTACGAACTAACTTAGCTTTAGCATTTTCAACTTCATTTTCTGTTTCTAAAGCAAAACCTACTAACAATTGATGCTTTTTAGCTTTACCTAAAGAAAGTAAAATATCTTGTGTTTTTTCTAATTCTATAGAAATTTCAACCTCAGACTTCTTAATTTTTTGATTCGCAACTTGTTTAGGCTTATAGTCTGATACTGCTGCTGCGGCAATGGCAACATCAACTTGTTTATAATGAGCATGTACTTGCTCATACATTTCTTGCGTGCTAGTAACACGTATTAAAAAAATATTTTTATTAAAACTATCTAAGGCAGTAGGACCACTAACTAATATTACTTGAGCTCCTAAATTTGCTGCTTCTTCTGCCAAAGCAAACCCCATTTTTCCGCTAGAATGATTTCCTATAAAACGAACAGGATCTATAGCTTCGTATGTTGGACCAGCAGTAATTAAGATTTTCTTACCATAAAGTGGTAATTGAGCTTGTAAATCTTTTAAAATAAAATTGATGATTTCTTCGGGTTCAGCCATTCTTCCTTCGCCAGTTAGACCACTTGCTAATTCTCCTGAACCTACAGGTATCATCTTATTGTGAAAGCTTTCTAATTTTTGAATACTTGCTTTTGTAGATGGATGTTTATACATATCTAAATCCATCGCTGGAGCAAAATAAACTGGACATTTAGCAGAAAGATAAGTAGCTAAAAGTATATTATCGCTATGGCCGTTAGCCATTTTGGATAATGTATTGGCTGTGGTGGGAGCTATAAGCATAAAGTCTGCCCATAAACCTAGATCTACATGGTTATTCCAAGTTTCACCTTCTTCATTGGTAAAAGATGAAATAACTTCATTTTTGGACAAAGTAGAAAGGGTAAGAGGAGTAACAAACTCCTTTGCTTCTGGAGTCATTACTACTCTTACCTCTGCACTAGCTTTTATTAAAAGCCTTACTATATAAGCGGTTTTGTAAGCAGCAATACCTGCTGTAACACCAAGTAAAACTTTTTTTCCGCTCAACATACATTTGTTAGTCTAAGTTAGTTTTAGTATTTCTAAAGTAGATTTTCTCTTCTAACCACTCTTGTACTGCTAAAGATTGTGGTTTAGGTAATCTTTCGTAAAACTTAGAAACTTCAATTTGTTCTTTGTTTTCAAAGATTTCATCTAAGCTATCGGTATAAGTAGCAAATTCATCTAATTTTTCTAAAAGCTCTTTTTTAATTTCAGTATTAATCTGAGTTGCTCTTTTAGAAATGATTGATATTGCTTCATAGATATTATCTGTAGGAGCATCTACTAAATTCTTATCGATAGTAGTCGTATTTACAGGAGCTTCTGTTTTCTTTAAATCCATATTTTATGAATTAGTGTTATTTGTTTGTAATCTTTGTTCTATATCTACTGAATATTCTTGAGCTTGCTGTGCAAATTCTCCTTCAGGATAATATTTTATATAATCTTCGTAATATTCTTTAGCAGCTCTTAAACGCTGAGGAACTAGTTGTGCATAACTATTAATTGCTAATATATAAGCCGAATCAAATTTATAAAAATAAGCTTTTTCTAAATATTTAGAACCAGGATTATCTTCAATAAAATTATTTAAGGCCGCAATTGCTGCTTTATAATCTTCTGTATGGTGGTATTGTTTTGCAATACTGTAAGCCTTTTTATCTAACTTATCTCGTAAGTTTGAAACATATTCATTAGCATCACCAATAAACTCACCGTCAGGATACCTTGAAATATATTCCTGAAACTTATTAATTGCTTTATGAGTTTCTGTCTGATCTAAACTAAATCTAGGTGAAATCTCATAATAGCTCTTAGCGCTTTTATAATAAGCCTCTTCTGCTTTTTCACTTCTAGGGTACGCCTTTGTAAAACGCTCAAACTGGTAACCAGAATCAAAATAACTCTCTAACTCATAATAAGTGTTAGAATAAATGTAAGCCAAACGTTCACCTTGAGGCTTACCGCGGTATTGAGGCATGATTTGATCTAATAAGCGAAGTGCCTTTTTTAACTTGCTATTCTTCTCTTCTTTTATCCCTTGAGTATAAAGACTATCTGCCATAGCATACTTAGCCTTGATATCATCTTCTTTTAATACTTTTTGGTATTGACTACACGCACCTAAAGTAAGTGCGGCTAAAAGAACGAAGGTTATATTACGAATTTTTAAAAACATCTTGCAAAAATACTTTATTATTATGGATTATAAAAATTTCTAAATCTTTAATTTAAACAGCTAATAAGCAAAGATATTTCATAAAAACTTATTTAATTTCATCGACAAAGGAAACTATTTTAGCTGTCAATTCTTTACTCGCTTCAACTAAAGGCAAACGCACGTAATCTTTTGCTATGCCTAACTTATTAAATACAGCTTTAATGCCGGCAGGGTTTCCTTCTTCAAAAACCAGTTCAATCGCTGGCGTTATTTTGTAGTGAATTTGATAAGCTTCATCTACATCTCTTCCCAATCCCTTTTGAACCATTTCTGCAAAATTCTTCGGAAAACCACCAGCAATTACAGAAATAACTCCGCTACCTCCTGCCAATACTATTGGCAATGTAAGCATATCTTCTCCAGAAATTACTAAAAAATCTTTTGGGGTTTGACGAATCATTTGCATGGCTTGCATCATATCTCCCGCAGCTTCTTTAATTCCTATAATATTTTCAAAATCTGTAGCCAATCTAGCTACTGTTTTCGGAGTCATATTAGAACCTGTTCTTCCTGGCACATTATACAAAATGACGGGTAAATTTGAAGCTTGTGACACTTTTTTAAAATGTTGATAAATTCCTTCCTGTGTTGGTTTTACGTAATAAGGTGAAACTGAAAGAATAGCATCGAAGCCTTCTAAATTTTCTTTTTTAACTTGATCTGTTACCGCCTGAGTATTATTTCCTCCTATCCCAATCACTAAAGGAAGAGCTCCATTATTCTCTTCTATAACTGTTTTCTTAACTACTTCTTTTTCTTGTTGAGTAAGCGTTGCATATTCTCCAGTAGTTCCTAAAACTACTAAATAATTCACGCCATTTTCTTTTTGAAAACGAACGATTTTTTTTAAAGCTTCTACATCTACAGATCTATCTTCCTTAAATGGAGTTACTAAAGCTACTCCTGTCCCTACAAACTTTTTCATGGGTTATTTATTTATTATCGCTATATATTTTTTTAATTCTTTTAAAAATAAATTTACTTCTAAAGCATCTACATTAATTTGAAGGTCATTTAATTTTTTATCTTGTTGAGCTAAGCCTACTTTTAAATTAGCCGAAGTAGAAGCTCCCAGAAGAATTAATTCTGGCTTTGTTTCTTCAAAATAATTAATCAAAACATCAAAATGATTTTGCTGAAACCTTCTCGCCTCAGTTGTTTGCTTAAAAACACCTTTCCAACCTAAATCTCTTTTTTTAAAACTTTTTAAATCTTCTGAATCTTTTTCTGAAAACAAAATAATTTCTACTTGCTCCCCTATTTGTAAAAAAGATGACTTTAGTTTTTCAAAAGAAATTTTATTTAAAATATTTTCATCAACAATTACTCCTAATTTTTCAATATTATTTACCGCTTTAGGGCGATGGCCGTAAACACAATTCTCTATGTATTTTTTTGCTGATTTTATTTTAAGCTTTTGAAACATTAATTTTATACTACTATTAAGTAACAAATGTACTATTATTACTAGGATTTTAATCTTACTAACTACCGTTTTTCTAAAGATTATTTCAACAAAAAAAAGCTGCCTATAATAGACAGCTTTTCAACTTAAATTCTAAAAAAATATTATTTATCTAACCAAGCTTTTCTTAATTTCACACGGTGATCGTCAGTTGATAATTCCATCTCTTGAAGTTTGGTTTCTTTATCTGTTGGAGTTTTAAAACTAGCTTCTAACTGCTTTTCTTCTCCATCACGATTAACCTTCATTGTTATTTTATCTCCTTCTTTCCAAGAACGAGAACCAATAACCAACGGATAGATATTTTCTACGGTATAAACTTCTCCATTTACAGTCTTGATCACATCTTTTGGCTTTACTCCTAGATCTTTCAAGAATGAATTGTAAGCAATTCCTTCTCTAAAAAATAACTCTTTTGTTTGTGGATTTCCGTCTATATAAGGTTGTTGTCCTTTTAAGAAAACGCCAGTTTCAATTTCATTTTCAGTTTCTTCTACTCCTACTTTTGCAAAAAATTCTTGATAAGGTATTGGCGTAGTTCCGCTTACATAAGTTTCTAAAAACGATTTTATTTCAGGATATGTTAGTTCTACGATAGCCGGGAATAAATCTTCATCATTAAAAGGTTTATCTTTTCCGTATTTATTACTTAATTTTTTCATTAAGTCTAAAATACCCATTTCGCCATTACTTAATTCTCGTAAGCGAATATCTAAACTCATTCCTATTAACGCTCCTTTTTGGTATACGTTATAATAGCTGTCTTCATATTCTTCCGCTAAGATATTTTCACTCATCTTAGTAAAAGACATTGTATCATCAAATTGTTTTGAAGAGGTAATTTTGCCTGACATACGGTTATAAAAATCTTGATGATCTATTAAACCTTCTTTTACTTGAAATAAATTAGCAAAATATTCGGTAACACCTTCGTACATCCAAAGATGCTCAGACATTTTAGGATCGTTATAGTCAAAATAATGAACCTCATTAGAATGCACACTTAACGGAGTAATAATATGGAAAAATTCATGAGAAACTACATCTTTCATCGTTTCATTTAAACGATCAATCGGCATAGATTCTGGTAACACTACCGTGGTAGAAGTATGGTGCTCTAAGGCTCCAAATCCTTTTGCATCTTGCCCATTTACATTTGATAAGTATAATAAAACAGAATAAACATCTGTATTATTAATATCTCCTAAAAAGTCTTTTTGCGCCTGCATCATTTCTTTTAACTTAGGAGCAACATCTTTAACAGTGTAAGTTTTATTTGGAGAATATACTTGTAATTTCACTTTCATCCCTTGTAACTGAAAGCTTGTTGTATCTGGAGTTGAATACATAATTGGATGATCTGTCACCTGAAAATAACGATCCACATTAAATTCATCTGTTTCATAATCTTTTCCCTCTTCAGTAGCTACAGCTATTTTCTTTAAAGAAGTTCCTGCAAACAGTTTTTTAGGATGCTTGATTAATAACTGGTAAGGCTTTTCAGACATTCCATCAAAGTAACCTACAAATCCATGTAAATTCAACATAAAGTTTTCATCGGCAGCAATATTAGTTCCTGCTGGAGAAAAAACACCTTCTTCTCCTTCGATATCATAAGTATCGTTTACCCAATACGTAACTTTATCGAGTTCTTTAGCCTGCGAAATTTGCCATGAATTATCATCTAATTGCACAACGGTAAGTTCATTACCATTATAATCAATTGCTTTTAGGCCTTCAATAAATTTTCCGTAGTTATCGGTAGAATAAGTTCCTGGTACAGTTTTCGGAATAAAAAATGTAGTTTTCTCGGTAGTAAATTTTCCGGGATCTACACTTAACATCACCTTATCATCTTGTACATTCACTAAATCTAAGTTAGCTACTACTAAATCTTCACTGCTGTTTTGTTGCGTTGATTTACAACTTATTAAAGTTGAAATAACCGCAACGGCATAAATTATTTTTTTCATTAATCGAGTCGTTTTGCTTAAATAAGACTACAAACTTGTTAAAAAGTTACATCAACACCCAATATTTTTTAGATTAAGATAGCGTTAGCTTTTACATTTTTAATAGAGAATATTATTTCTCTTCTTACCTTTGCCAAAAATTAATTTTAAATGAAAAAAATTGTATTTTTTCTATGCACGCTTTCTATAATAGGTTTTCATTCTTGTAAAGAGAAATCTATAGCGATCTCTAAAATTGAAGGAAAAGAAATCAAAATCACAGATTCTATTACTTCTAACAAAGATTTAGATGAATTTATAAAACCCTATTCAGACCGTATTGAAGAAGAAATGAGCACAACTTTAGCTTACGCTCCCAAAGCTTTATCTAAATCTGATGCAAAATTCAACACTCCCATAGGCAATATGGAAGCAGATGCAGTGATGGAATTATTAAGCCCTATTCTTTTTAATAGGACTCAACATAATTTAGATGGTGTTTTACTTAATTACGGCGGAATTAGATCAAGCATCAACAAAGGCAACATTACTACTAAAACTGGTTATAATATTATGCCTTTTGAAAATGAAGCTGTTGTCGTTCGTTTAAACGGTGAAGCGATGCAAGAATTATTTAATTATTTAGCTGAACATCAAACAGCTCACCCTATTGCTGGAATGCAATTAATTTTGAATACTAACGGAAGTATTAAAAAAGCTTTAGTTAAAGGAAATCCTATAAAAAAAGATCGCATCTATTACATTGCCACTAATGATTATTTACAAAAAGGCGGAGATCATATGGATTTTCTTTCTAAAACAGATACTGTCATAAATATGAATTACAAATTAAGAAATTTGTTTATAGATTATTTTAAGAAAAAAGATACTATTGCGCCAGTTAAAGACGATCGTTTCATCAAATTAGAAGAATAAAATGAAAAGAAGAACTTTTATACAAAATACAACTGCAGCCGGAGTTTTCACAGGAATTGGCGGATTAGGATTATTATCTTCTTCTTTTGCATCTCCAGCAAAACACATTACCATTTTACACACCAACGATGTGCATAGCCATATAGAACCTTTTCCTGCAGACGATGCTAAATATCCTAATTTAGGAGGCGTTTCTCGTCGCTACACGTTAATTGAAAGCATTAGAAAAGAAAACCCAAATACACTCTTATTAGACGCGGGTGATATTTTTCAAGGCACTCCATTCTTTAATTTTTATGGTGGTGAACTCGAATTTAAACTAATGAGTAAGCTTAACTACGATGCCGCTACTTTAGGAAATCACGATTTTGATAACGGCATTGATGGATTAAATGCACAATTACCTCACGCAGAATTTAGTTTTATTAGTTCTAACTACGATTTTAAAAATACGGTTCTTGACGGAAAAGTTAAAAACTATCAAATATACACTAAAGACGGAGTGAAAATTGGAGTTTTTGGTCTAGGTATTGAGCTTGACGGCTTGGTTAGTAAGAAAAATTATAAAGAAACCAAATATTTAAATCCAGTTGAAATTGCGCAAGAAATAACTCAAAAACTCAAGCAAGAAGAACAATGTGATTTGGTGATTTGCCTTTCTCACTTAGGTTACAAATACGATTCAGACAAAATTGACGATCTAAAACTAGCCGAACAAACTAAAGATATAGATCTAATTATTGGAGGACATACACATACTTTTTTAGAAAAACCTACTGTTACTAATAACCTCGAGGGGAAAAAAGTATTAATTAATCAAACTGGTTGGGCAGGTATAAATTTAGGTCGAATTGATTTTTATTTAGATGAACAAAATAATATTTCTGCAGATGGAATGGCAATTGAAGTGTAATTCCATTTTGTGCAGACAAATATCTTTTATCGATTAAAACTTGCGTCAACCTTAATCAAGTTCAAGTTGACGCAATTCTATTTATTTTTGAGTACTATCCAACCAGTTCTAAAAAATCATCTTCAGAAATAATCGTAGTTCCCGCTTTTTCAGCTTTAGCTAATTTACTTGGCCCCATTTTATCTCCTGCGACTAAATAATTTGTTTTAGTTGAAATAGAACTAGTCACCTTTCCTCCGTTAGCCTCTATTAGTTTTTTTAATTCTGAACGCGATACTTTTGCGAATACTCCAGAAATCACAAACGTATTTCCATTTAATTTATCGGTTTGTCCCGCTAGCTCATTTTCTGAAATCGCCAATTGCAATCCGTGAGTTTTTAACCTATTTACGATATTTCGGTTTTCTTCTACTGCAAAAAAGTCTACAACACTTTCTGCGATCTTCTCTCCTATTTCATCTACGCTTACTAAATCTTCTTGAGTAGCGGTTTCAATAGCCTCAATATTCTTATAATGTTTTGCGAGTTTTTTAGCGACGGTTTCGCCCACGTAACGAATACCTAAGGCAAACAATACGCGCTCAAACGCAACTTCTTTTGATTGCTGAACTCCTTCTATTAAGTTTTCAGCAGATTTTTCTGCCATACGCTCTAATGGTAAAATTTGCTCTTTTTTCAATTCAAATAAATCGGCATAATTTTCAATTAAATTTTCACGCACTAATAAAGCTACGGTTTCTCCTCCCAAGCCTTCAATATCCATAGCTTTTCTAGAAATAAAATGCTGAATACGACCAATAATTTGTGGCGAGCAACCATTATAATTAGGACAATAGTGTTGTGCTACACCTTCTTTTCGAATTAATTGAGAGCTACATTCAGGACATTCAGAAATATATTCGGTAGGTTCTGAATTTGGATCGCGTTTAGCAAAATCTACGCCCACAATTTTTGGGATAATTTCACCGCCTTTTTCTACAAAAACCTCATCACCTTCGCGAACATCTAGTTTTTCAATCTGGTCTGCATTGTGCAATGAAGCTCTTTTTACAACAGTACCTGCCAACTGTACGGGTTCTAAATTTGCCACTGGAGTAATTGCTCCAGTCCTTCCTACTTGATAGGTGATTTTGTGTAATTGTGTTGAAACTTGTTCGGCTTTAAATTTATATGCCATCGCCCAGCGCGGCGATTTTGAAGTATAACCTAATTCTTCTTGTTGGTGTAAATTATTCACTTTAATTACCACACCATCGGTTTCGTAAGGTAAATCATGACGGTGTTTATCCCAATATTCTAAATAGGTCATTACCGCATCTGTACTTTTTGCGAGCTCTGCTTCTTGCGGAACTTTAAATCCCCAATCTCGTGCTTTTTGTAAACCTTCAAATTGACTAGAAAAAGGCAAATTCTCCCCTACAATACTATACAATAAACAATCTAATGGTCGTTTAGAAACCTCACTACTGTCTTGTAGTTTTAAACTACCAGAAGCCGTATTTCTTGGGTTTGCATACGGCTCCTCTCCATTTTCTACTCGTTCAGCGTTCATCTTTGCAAAACCTTCGTGCGGTAAAACAATCTCTCCACGAATATCAAATTTAGAAGGAAAATCTCCTTTCAATTTTAAAGGAACAGAGCGAATAGTCTTTATGTTATTAGTCACATCGTCACCCTGAATACCGTCCCCTCGAGTTACTGCTCGTACAAGCTCTCCATTTTCATAAGTTAGGCTTATAGAAGCTCCGTCGTATTTTAACTCGCAAGTATATTCCACCTCTTGCTCAACAAGCTTTTTGATACGTATTTCCCATTCTTCTAATTCTTCTTTAGAATAAGAATTAGAAAGTGAGTACATACGATTTTGGTGAACTACCGTCGCAAAATTTTTAGTGACCTGACCACCCACACGTAGTGTTGGTGAATTAGGATCATGAAATTCAGGATGTTTATCTTCAAGTTCTTGTAATTCTTTCAACTTCATATCAAAATCGTAATCTGATATTTCTGCTTGGTCCAACACGTAATAATTGTAATTATGTTGACTTAATTCTTCTCGAAGAGTAATTATTTTTTGTTCTATTGAGGTATTCATTTAAAATAAAATTGAAGTAAGCGTTTAATGCTTCAGAATAATTAATAAAATTCCGACTAAAGCCGGCAGAGCTTGTATAAAAAATATTTTCTTATCTGCAGTTATAGCGCCATAAATTCCTGCTACAGAAACACAACTTAAGAAAAATAAAGCAATATTATTTTGCCAATTTAGGTCTGTAATTAAAAATGACCAAAAAAGCCCTGCTACTAAAAAACTATTATAGAGTCCTTGGTTAGCAGCCATCGTTTTAGTTACAGGAAATAAATCTTTAGGAAATTTTTTAAATATTTTAGGTCCTTTTGTTTCCCAAGCAAACATTTCAAACCAAAAAATATAGAGATGAAAAATAGCCACAAAACCTATGATAATTTGAACAGCGATCTGCATAAGCGATTTATTAAATAAGAATTATTCGTTAATTTTTACAAGTTGATTATTTTTAAACCGAATAGCAAAGTCCTTTTCTTGGTGCTGAACAGCAACTTGGAAATCTGCTACATAAGGTTTATCATTAATTGGAAACCAATCTTTTTCTTGCTGATTAATGGTGATAAACAATCCTAAATCATCGCCCACTGCACAAAACTTTTCTAAATCTCCATCGTATTGTTCTAAACCAAATTCTTGCTGAAGAAAATTAAATTTCTCTCCTACATTATCTGTCACCAAACCAATTTCAGCAATTCCTAAAATTTGCTCGGCATTAAAGGGTTTTTCGGTTTCTGGGAATAGGTTTTGACGGGAAATAAATTCTACAATGTTTTTGTTTTCATCATAAAAATAAAGCGATTTAGCATTCCAATTCGAAAAATCTATGATGGCTTGTTCTTCAAAAGTTAAAAGTTTTACTTTATTCTCTAACCAGTTTTTAGCTTCTTCAATTTTGCATGGCATGACATGAAATGCGAAATGATAAGGTTTTGCAGTAAGATCTTCTTCCATAAAAATTTCAGAAAAACCCAAAAGAACCTGAATCACGTTGCTCCCGATTTTACGAACTGGTAAATCTAAAACTTCTTCATAGAATTTCTTCTGCTCCGCTAAATTTTGCGTGTAAATATGAAGTTGTTTAATTTTCATCAAGTCTGCTCGTTTTTAGTTAACCATTTGGTATCTACTTTCGATTCGTAATTATGCATTTTATCTAAGAGAATTTCTACCGAATCTGAAACCAGAATCAAATCTAAATTTTCTTTTTTCAGTAAGCCTTTGGTCACCATATTGTTGAACATCATCAGCAAATCGTTGTAATAACCTTCTGTATTTAAAATACCAATTGGTTTTTTATGTAAGCCCAATTGTGCCCAAGTTAAGATTTCAAAAAACTCTTCAAATGTACCAAAGCCACCGGGCAACATGATAAAACCATCACTCATTTTGTGCATTTTAAGTTTGCGCTCGTGCATATCTTGAGTGGTAATAAGCTCGGTAAGTTCGCGATGTACAATTTCTTTGGTTTTCAAAAATTCTGGTATGATGCCAAATGCGAGTCCGTCATTTTCTAAAGCCCCTTTCGCCACTTGCCCCATTAAGCCTAACTTGCTTCCGCCGTAAACCAAATCTATATTTTTATTAGCCAAAGCTCTGCCTAATTCGAAAGCTTGACTGTAAATAAATTCATCATTACTATCGCTACTTCCGCAGAATACGGCTATACTTTTAATGAAGTTTACAGCAGGTTTTTCAGTTGAATTCATATTAATTATTTTTTTTTCTAAATAGGTATTTTTAATTCAAACTTAATTTAAGCTTTTAAATTTTAGATTCTAGAGAATCATCAAAATTTAATTAAAACCCTGATAAGATTCTGAAGTAAATTCAGAATGACGAATCTTCTATTTTTATTTAAAAAACAAGACAATTAACGTCATGAGTTTCTTATCAGAATGAAGCTTTACACATTCTAAACTTTCCAAAAATATCTTTTTTTAATTCGATTTCACGGCAGTCAAATTCTTTTAACATAGATTTTAATTCTTCAGCTAAATATTCATTGATTTCAAAATAGAGAATTCCATTTTCAGTTAATGCGGTTTTAGCTAATTGGGCTATTTTTCGATAGAAAATTAATGGGTTTTCATTTTCAACAAATAACGCCAATTCTGGTTCAAACTCAAGTACATTTTTATGCATGAACTCTTTTTCTTGTTCACGAACGTAAGGCGGATTAGAAACTATCACATCGTATTTACCAGAAAGATTTTCTGCTTTTAAAATATCTTGCTGAATAAAATTGACGGTAACTTTATTTAAGCTCGCATTTAATTGGGCTACTTTTAGCGCTTCTACCGAAACATCTATCGCACTTAATTTTGCCTGCGGAAGTTCTTTAGCCAAACTTATAGGTATGCAGCCGCTACCAGTACCAATATCTAAAATACTGAATATTGAATGTTGAATGTTGAATTTGCAATCTTCAATGATCCAAGCTACCAATTCTTCTGTCTCTGGACGCGGAATTAACGTATGTTGATTCACTTGAAAAGGATAACCAAAAAATTCTGTATCTCCTAAAATATATTGAATGGGTTCTTGCTGAATTAATCGCGCTAAAGCTTTTTCAAACTGCTGATAGTGTTCAGGTTTTATTTCAAAATTTGGATCTAAAGCTAATTGAATTCTTGTTTTATCGAGATACGCTTCAGTTAATAAATAGAAAAACGATTCTACTTCTGTTTCCGGAAAAAGTGGAAGCAATTTTGCAAAAAATTCAGTTTTGTATTTTTTTATTTTCAACTTTTATTCAATTTTAAATGATAATGAGATTCTGAAACGAGTTAAGAATGACAATAAAAATAATTCTCGACTTCGCTCAAAATAATAATTTCCTAACCGTTAGTCTAATTTTTTCAACATCCAAACATCGCAAGAATAATGACCTGTATCCCCCATGCGATGGTTAATTTCTATAAACCCTGTTTTCTTGTAAAGTTTTTGAGCAGCCTTCATATACGGTAAAGTCTCTAAATAACATTGAGTGAAATTTTGAGTTCTTGCGAAATCTAAGCAAACTTTCATCATTTCACTTCCTAAACCTCGACCACGAGCTTCTGCAGAAAAATACATTTTTTGCAGCTCACAGATTTCCGCTTTTTCTTCAGCTAATGGAGCAATACCAGCACTGCCAATAATTTTATTATTTTCAACCAAAACAAAATATTGCGAACGCTCCCCTAAATAGGTTTCAAACATTTGATCTAAGGTTTTATCTTCGTAAGCAGTACCTATTTTTGGCGCTCCAGATTCTACTAAAACTTCACGAATCATTTGCGCTATAAACGGATTATCATTTTGTTGAATAGATCGAATAATAGGTGTCTTCATTATAAAATATTCTTACTACTTTTGACTTACAAAGATCGTAATTATTTAAGTTTTTACAGAGAAGAACTTAATAAGTTTAGCCTAAGCTTTTACTAAAAAATTAAATTAAAGAAGTGAAAAAACACGAATTTTACTTAAAACGATGCATACAGTTAGCTAAAAATGCTACAGGAAATACTTACCCTAATCCATTGGTGGGAAGCGTGATTGTATATCAAGATGAAATTATTGGCGAAGGCTGGCACCAAAAAGCTGGCGAACCCCACGCAGAGGTTAATGCTATTAATTCTGTAAACGATAAATCGCTGCTCAAAAAATCGACCATTTATGTAAGCTTAGAGCCTTGTTCGCATTTTGGAAAAACACCGCCTTGCAGCGATTTGATTATCGCTCATAAAATTAAACGTGTGGTGATTGGCACAATGGATCCGTTTGCAAAGGTTAAAGGTCGCGGCATTCAAAAATTATTGAGTGCTGGTTGCGATGTGGTGCTGGGAGTTTTAGAAAAAGAAAGTCAAGAATTAAACAAACGTTTTTTCACCTTTCATCAACACGAACGACCTTATGTTATTTTGAAATGGGCGCAAACTCAAGACGGATTTATCGCTCCAGAAACTCAAGACCAACGAGAACCTGTTTGGATTACCAATTCAAGTTCAAAACAATTGGTACACAAATGGCGAAGTGAAGAGCAAAGCATTTTAGTAGGCACACAAACTGCAATTAAAGACAACCCCAAATTAAACACCAGACTTTGGGAAGGCAACAACCCTGTAAGAGTTGTACTAGATCAAAATTTACGCATCCCAAAAGCTTCTCACTTATTTGACGGAACTATCAAAACTATTGTAATTACAGAACTTAATACTGAAATTCCCCCTGCATTAGAAAAAGAAAATCTTATTATTGAAAAAGTAGATTTTCAACTGAATTTAGCCGAAGAAATTTGCAAAGTGCTTTATCGTCACGAATTACAATCGGTTATTATTGAAGGAGGAAAAAAAACCCTGCAGACATTTATAGATACCAATCTTTGGAATGAAGCTCGCGTATTTACAGGAAAAAAATTATTTAAAACCGGAACTAAAGCGCCAACTTTTACAGGAAAAATAATTGAAAACTTAATGATTGATAACGATCAATTAGAAATTTATAGAAATGGTTTATAACTATATTGCCGTCTAGAAATTTATTCAAAGCTTTCTCAAGGTAATCATAACTAAATTTCTTGGTAAGCACGTAACGCTGCAAAACTAATTACTATAAAAAATGATAAAAACCTTACTTTTTGATTTTGGTGACGTATTTCTCAATTTAGATAAAGCTGCCACTTTTAGGGAATTAAACAAATTGGGGTTAAATGATTTTTCTTCAGAAATGATTCAGCAAAATCAACTTTATGAAATGGGTAAAATTTCTTCTGAAGAATTTGTCAATTTCTACACAAATAAAATACCGAAAAGTTCTTCAGAAGATTTAGTAAAAGCGTGGAATTCAATTTTATTAGATTTACCCAAACACCGTTTAGAATTTCTTCAGCAATTAAAAGAAGAAAAAAAATATGAACTTATATTATTAAGCAACACCAACGATTTACACATTTCTTGGATAAAGGAAAACATTATCGATTTTGCAGAATTTAAAGCTTGCTTTGATGCGTTTTATCTTTCTCACGAAATTAACTTTAGAAAACCTAATGTAGATATTTACGAGTTTGTTTTAGAAAAACATCAACTTCGCCCTAAAGAAGTTTTATTTGTAGACGACACGCAAGAAAATACCGAAACCGCAAAAAATTTAGGCATTCACACTTGGAATATTGACCCTAAAAGCGAAGATATCGTTCATTTATTCAGCATTAAATCTAAGCTCTTTTGATTTATCTTTTACTTAGTATATTATCGTCTACAGCTATTTATGTGGTTTTTAAACTGCTCGATAGATTTAAAATTAATTCACTTTACGCCATTGTAGTAAATTACTTTACAGCCTGTATCGCTGGTTATTTTGGACTCGAACGTGCTTTTACCATAGAAGACACTCTAGCCCAAGATTGGATTTTTGGTGCAATTTTATTAGGTGTTCTATTTATAACTGTTTTTAATTTAATGGCCATTACCACACAAAAAAGTGGACTTTCAGCAGTTTCTGTTGCTAGTAAAATGAGTGTCGCAATCCCTATATTATTTGTGATATTTTATTACAACGAACCTACTGGGTTTTTAAAAATCTGCGGAATTGCACTCGCGCTAGTTGCCGTTTATCTTTCTTCTGTTAAGACAAAATCGGGTATTCAGTTAGAAAAAAATACGCTTATTTATCCGCTATTGGTTTTTTTGGGCAGCGGAATTATAGAAACGCTTATCAAATTTTTAGAGCAAAATTTTGTTACAAAAGAAGATGTAGCGCTATTTTCTACTTCTATCTTTATTTGTGCCGCAGTTATCGGGATGATTATAGGAATTATTCATTTCACAAAAAAGAAAATTAAATTCACCTACAGAGAAGTTTTAGGCGGTATAGCCTTAGGTATTCCCAATTATTATTCTATTTACTTTTTTATTCAAGCCCTTCGCAGCGGAATGCCAAGCACCACCGTTTTTATCTTAAACAACGTAGCTATAGTTTTACTTTCTACCTTGTTAGGAATTTTACTCTTTAAAGAAAAATTACTTAGAAAAAACTGGATTGGTATTGCATTAGCTGTAGTAAGTATTATTTTAGTCGCACTCACAACCCGATAATTTTGGAAGCAGAAGATATCTATAAAACCATTTTCACACCAGGCGAAGAAGTCTTATTTAAGGACAAAGGCAGTAAGTTTTTTGGTTATGCTTTCCCTGTGAAAAATGAAGATGAAATTAATTTAGCCTTAGAAGAAATGAAAAGCAAACACCATAAAGCAAGACATTGGTGTTACGCTTGGCAATTAGGGAAACGCTACGATCATTACCGAGCTAACGATGATGGCGAGCCTTCTAATTCGGCAGGAATGCCTATTTATGGACAGTTACAATCTTTTAAAGTAACTAATATTTTAGTGGTAGTGGTTCGTTATTTTGGTGGAGTTAAATTAGGTGTTGGTGGCTTAATTAGTGCTTACAAAACTACTGCACAAATGGCGTTAGAAGCTTCTGTTATAAAAACTAAAACCATTAATACCGAATATAAAGTGACCTGCGAATATCCTGATATGAATAAAGTGATGCGGGTAATTAAAGAGAAAAACTTAAACGTTACCAATCAAATTTTAGAAATGAACTGTCAAATTTTTATTTCAGTAAGAGAAAATGAAGCTGAAAATATCTATCAGAAATTTGAGGGGATTTACGGAGTTAAAATTGAAGAAGTTGAATAATTAATTTTTTCCTTGTTCTTTTGAAGCTGAAAAGTCTAAATTGATATTCCAAATTTACAGTGAGCTTAATTATTTAAAAATTACTCTTCAACTCTAAAACACATCGTTATATTAAATTAAACTCAAATTCTATTTTTAATAAAATTTGTAGAATTAAAAATAAATCTATTAAAATGCATGACTTTTATTTAGATTCAATTTTAATTACATCTGTTTTTAAAACCCGATAGCTTTTAAAATATGTGTTGGACATGAGATAGGCTTTTTCGTTTTGGCATCCATAAATACTAAAGTTGTTTCAGCAGTTGTTAACAACTCTTCTTCCCTATATATTTTATAATTGAATTTTATTCTAAACCCAGGAGACTCTATAAGAGTGGTTTGTATAGTTAAATAGTCATCAAAATGTGCTGGTCGCTTAAATTTAAACTTCATTTCATAAACAGGAAGCATAACCCCATCATTCTCCATTGACTTATATGAAATACCAAATTGCTCCATCCACTCAATCCTTGCTAGTTCAAGGTATTGCGCGTAATTCCCGTGATGAACTACACCCATTTGATCTGTTTCTGCATAACGAACTCGGATAATTGAAGAATATGATTTCATAAAATTAATTGCTTTTCTTGGTTTAGATTTTGTAAGTTTATAAAGAATTTAAGTATGAGAAAAAAAAAGAATAAATTCAATACAAATTGGGTTTTTTTTTTACCTTTTTTGTTCACATATTTGTGGTCTCAAAATGATAAATGCTTAGTATTTCCTAAGTAGTTCATTTTCATTTTCATATATAAATAACAATAAAATTTACAATAAAATTATGGGTAAAACTGCTGATTCAGTTTGGGAAAATTGTCTGTCATTTATACAGGATAATATTACTCCCCAAGCCTATAAAACTTGGTTTGAACCAATTAAAGCAGTAAAGCTCACTGACAATGCGTTAAGCATTCAGGTGCCTTCTAAATTCTTTTACGAATGGTTAGAAGAGCATTACGTGAAGTTATTAAAGGTTTCTTTGACAAAAGAATTGGGCGAAAATGCTAAATTGGTTTATGCCATCAAGATGGAAAACACCTATGGTAATAAGCAACCATTTACAGAGAAAATACCTAGTTCACAACGAAGTAATGTCTCTTCGCAAGAAGTTAACGTTCCTTTAAAAAATAAAAGTCCAGAGTTAAAGAACCCGTTTATTATTCCTGGAATTAGAAACGTGAAAATTGATTCGCAATTGAATCCCAATTATAGTTTTGAAAATTTTCTAGAGGGAGATTCTAATAGGTTAGCAAGATCTGCAGGATTAGCAGTCTCGAACCGTCCAGGAGGCACTTCATTTAATCCACTACTAGTTTTTGGAGGTGTAGGTTTAGGTAAAACCCATTTAGGTCATGCTATTGGTGTTGAGATAAAAGATAAATATCCAGAAAAAACGGTGCTTTATATTTCTGCTGAAAAATTTACGCAACAATATATTGAATCGGTTAAAAAAAATAACAGAAACGATTTTATTCATTTCTATCAAATTATAGATGTCTTGATTGTCGATGATATTCAATTATTATCAGGAAAAGCAGGAACACAAGATGTTTTCTTCCATATTTTTAATCACTTACATCAAAATGGAAAGCAAGTAATTTTAACCAGTGATAAAGCACCAGTAGACATGCAAGACATTGAGCAGCGTTTACTCTCTCGTTTTAAATGGGGACTTTCTGCAGAATTACAGAATCCAGATTTTGAAACAAGAGTCTCTATTATTAAAAACAAATTATATAGAGATGGTGTAGAAATGCCTGAAGAAATTATTGAATATTTAGCTAATAATATTAAAACTAATATTCGAGAATTAGAAGGAGCAATTATATCTTTAATTGCACATTCTTCTTTCAATAAAAAAGACATCACAATAGATCTTGCAGGTAAAATTGTAGATAATTACGTTAAGAACACTAAGAAAGAAGTTTCAATTGAATACATTCAAAAAGTAGTGAGTGATTATTTTCAAATGGATGTAGAAACACTTCAATCTAAAACCAGAAAACGTCACATTGTACAAGCTAGACAACTAGCCATGTTTTTTGCCAAAAAACTCACCAAAGCTTCTTTAGCTAGTATTGGTACACAAATTGGAAAACGAGACCACGCTACGGTTCTTCACGCTTGTAAAACTGTTAATAATTTATCTACCACAGATAAACAATTTAAAAAGTTTGTAGAAGATTTAAATAAAAAACTTACCCTATAATTATGAAGACAAAAGTACTAATGGTTTGTTTGGGAAATATTTGCCGATCGCCATTGGCAGAAGGTCTTCTTAAAGCTAAAGTTAATAACGATAAGGTTTTTGTAGATTCTGCAGGCACTTCTAACTATCATGTAGGAAATACTCCTGACCCAAGATCTATTGCTATAGCTAAAAGACACGGAATCGATATTGCCTATCAAACTGCTAGACAATTTACTCGAGAAGATTTTGATAAGTTTGATTACATTTATGTGATGGATAAATCTAATTACAGAAACGTAATTAATTTAGCTAGAAATGAACAAGATAAAAGTAAAGTTTCTCTTATTCTAAATACTATTTTATCAGATGAAAATTCATCTGTACCAGATCCATATCAAGGCGGTGATCAAGGTTTTGAAAACGTGTACTATATGCTCGATGAAGCAACAAATACTATTTCGAAAGAATTGAACAAAGTCTAATTAATTAGAGCTTTACATTAACTTTAAATTTTATATAGATGTCGAATAGCATTCACCAAGAATTTAAATCTGGAAAATTATACCTCATCCCTAACGATTTGGGAGGTTCGGCACCTTTAGAAGTTTTACCGTTAAGTGTAAAAAAGAAAATTGAAGAAATTGATGATTATATTGTTGAAAATGAAAAAACAGCAAGAAGATTTATAAAGAATATTGCACCACATAAATCACAGCCTTCTTTAAATTTCAGCATTATTAATAAATATACTAAGCCTGAAGATGTACCAGAATTTTTAGAAGCATGTTTAGCAGGTAAAGATATGGGCGTGATAAGCGAAGCTGGCTGTCCTGGTATTGCAGATCCTGGCGCAGATGTGGTTAAATTAGCTCATGAAAAAAATATAAGAGTAATACCGCTAGTAGGACCTTCTTCTATCTTTCTTACTTTAATGAGCAGCGGACTTAATGGGCAAAATTTTGCTTTTAACGGCTATTTACCAATTGATAAAACGGAAAGAAAAGCAGCCATTAAAAAACTTGAACGTACTTCTTTAGAATTAAATCAAGCCCAAATATTTATTGAAACACCATATCGAAATGATAAGTTTCTAGAAGACTTATTACAAGTACTTCATCCACAAACTACCCTTTGCATTGGTTGTGAAGTAACACAGTCTTCAGAAGCAATTCTAACAAGAACAGTTAAAGAGTGGAAGAAAATTAAAACAGAACTTCACAAAAAGCCTTGTATATTTATTTTTCAGAAAGAGCAGTAGCCGAAAAATAATTATTAAGCTTGGTCACTGTTGCCTTAGCTTTACGATTTGGCTTCACAAAAGAAGTATCGTAACCTTTAAATTTATTTAGATAATATTTAATACTTGTTCCAAAAGCATCAGAAAAACCATCTTCTCCTCCACTGCGTAAAAATTTTTTCACGCTTCCTGGACCAGCCAAATGAGCAGCAGCTAAAACACCTGATTCTGTAACTTTTACACCACCGATAGTTCTACCCACGTACCATTTAAGATCTCTACGAAGTATCCATTTATTACGAGAAGCGTTGGCATAAAATGCAGCTTCTTGCAATTTAGGATTATTTAAAAAATCTTTTGTATCATAAATACCTATTAGCCTTAGCGTTCCTCTACCAAATTGATATTTGCCAAGATATCCAAATTGATTAATTATACTATAATCGCTACCCGATTCTTTAAAAGCAACCGCTTCTTTAAAACCTAAATAATTTTTTGGGAGTACCGGAAAAACTATTTCATTAACGAATAAGCTATCGTTAGATTTTACATTATAGTATTCTGGTAAATTTTTAGTCGTTACACTTGCAATAATTGCTTCCTCTTTATTAGAAAACCCCGATAATAGAAAAATTCCTGTCAATACCGGTACGGCTATTATTTTAGCAAAACTTCTTCTCAATACACTAAGTTTAAAAGACACTTTACAATAAAAGCTTACGTCTTTAAATTCGCGGGGCAAAGATACGCTATTTTTATATACGCAAACAAAATATTTGTTAAAATAAACATAGCTTAAAAACATCGCTAAATAATTGTTTTTCAGTTTATAAAAACTTCACAAAATCAGTACTAACATAGGATTCAAAGTTTCGTTTATTAAAAAAACGTCAAATTACTGAGTTTAGACATCAATTTTTTTAAGGAAATTTTATAATATGAAAAGAAATTTTCTTTTTGTAATCATCAACATTTATCTTTTAAATAAAAAAAATTTACAAATTTTAGCAACACCAATTTAGTATGTTTTAAATTTGATATTTATAAAAATAAAATAATGAGTGAAGAGTTTATAAAAACTACAGAACAAGCGTCGCTTTATGATAATTTAGAGCAGATGGATATTAAAACACTCCTCAAGAATATTAATCAAGAAGATCAAAAAGTTGCCCTAGCTGTCAATAAGCAATTACCTCAAATTGAAAATTTAACCCACAGAATTGTTAAACAACTTGAGAATGGTGGTAGACTATTTTATATAGGTGCAGGGACAAGTGGTCGTTTGGGTATTTTAGATGCTAGTGAATGTCCGCCTACTTTCGGAGTTTCATCAGAACTTGTTATAGGTATTATTGCTGGTGGAGATCAAGCTATTAGAAATGCTGTAGAAAATGCAGAAGATCATGAACTCCAAGGTTGGGACGATTTAAAAGATTATAAGATTTCGTCTAAAGATATAGTTGTAGGTATCGCCGCTTCAGGAACAACACCTTATGTAGTAAAAGCTTTAGAAAAATGTAACCAAGAGAATATTCCAACAGGCTGCATTACTTGTAATAAAAATAGTCCTTTAGCAAAAGTTGCTAATTTACCTATACAAGTAATTGTAGGTCCAGAATTTGTAACAGGAAGTTCTAGAATGAAAGCTGGTACGGCGCAAAAAATGGTGCTAAATATGCTCACCACCACAACTATGATTCAGCTAGGAAAAGTGAAAGGAAACCAGATGGTAGACATGCAGTTAAGTAATCAAAAACTTATAGAGCGAGGAACAAAAATGATTCAAGAAGCAACAGGTTTTTCTTATAAAGAATCACAAATCGCTTTAAAAAAATACGGTAATGTTCGTGAAGCTATAAAAAACATTAATCATGACTAAAAAAACAAATAAAGAAATTTTAGGAAAAGGAATTAGATATTTAGCAGGAGCACTTCCTGTTATATTTATAGGACCTTCAATTTTATACTCTGCTTTTCATAATAAAGAACATCCTTTATATGTTGCAGTACTCATATTAGGAATTATAGTTTGTGGATTAGGTATTTTTTTAATTTTCAAAGGAATTAGCACCTTAATGAAAGCTTTATTTGATTCGTAAAAAACATCCGAAATAAAATTATTTCGGATGTTTTTTACGAATCAAAATAGGCTTTTTTAACTCTTAAAATTTGTAACCCCGTATTTTCTAGCTTCAGCTTTTGCTCCTTCAGACCAAGATTCCAGATTATTTATACGCGTATCATTAGAAGGGTGAGTACTTAAAAATTCTGGTTGTGCTGCTCCCCCACTATTAGCTTTCATCCTTCTCCATAAATCAGCTGCTTCGTCAGGATTATACCCTGCAATTGCCATTAATGTTAATCCTATTTTATCTGCTTCTGTTTCATGGCTTCTGCTAAATGGTAACATTACTCCTACCTGTGTACCTAAACCATAAGCGGTTTGAAATATTTGCTGATTTTCTTGGCTTACAGCCACTGCGCCAACGGTAGCCCCTAATTGTTGCAATTGAGTTGCACTCATTCGTTGTTGTCCATGATTAGCTAAAGCGTGCGCTACCTCATGCCCCATAACTACCGCTAAACCAGCTTCATCTTCAGTTATAGGTAAAATTCCTGTATAAACTACAATTTTTCCTCCAGGCATACACCAAGCATTTATTGCATCATCTTTTACTAAATTATATTCCCATTGGTAGTCTTTTAAATAACCTTGAAAACCATTAGCATTTAAATAACGCTCTGCAGCAGTAGCTATCTTTTGTCCTACACTTTTTACCATCATTGCTTCTGAAGTTCCTTTTACGACTTTATTTTCTTTTAAAAACTCATCATATTGCTGAAAAGCTGTAGGCAAAATTTGCGAATTAGGGACTACCGCTAATGTTTTTTTACCAGTAAAGGGGTTCTGGGTGCAAGATAAAAAAGCAAGCATCACCACTATGGCAAAGGTTATATTTCTAAATTTCATAATTTAATCTAATTAGTTATTAGTGTAAAACTACAAAATTGCTGTATTGCTAATTTGAAGTTTATCATCGCTTTAACAATTCTTAAATTTTAGAAACGGCACAAACTTTGTAAGTTTACAAAAAAAGTAAACGATGAAAATTATAACATATCTATTTTTAATAAGTTTTTTCACATTAGTAAGCTGCCAAGGTAATGCTCAAAAAAAACCTAAAAGCGAACAATTTGAAATTCAGAAAACAGATGCAGAATGGAAAAATCAATTAACTGCACAACAATACTATGTCTTGATTAAAGAAGGTACAGAAAAACCATTTTCAAGTGAGTTAAATAAAATTAAAAATCCTGGCACTTTTATATGTGCTGCTTGCAAGCATCCACTTTTTAAAACCAAAAGAAAATTTGAAAGTGGTACTGGCTGGCCTAGTTTTGATAAACCTATAGATGGCGGCGTTTTTTATTCTGCAGATAATAAATTAGGTTACAAAAGAAATGAAGTGCTTTGCGCTAAATGCGGAGGACATTTAGGACATGTTTTTAATGATGGACCACCAGAAACAACAGGCAAAAGATATTGTTTAAATGGTGTAGCAATGAATTTTATTCCCACTAAAAAATAAAACTATGAAAAAATACAGTCTAGAAAAATCTGAACAAGAATGGAAAGAACAACTTTCTGAAGAACAGTACAGAGTTTTAAGAAAAAAAGGTACAGAAGCTCCACATACTGGTAAATATAATCTTCATTTTGAAGATGGAAAGTACAAATGTGCGGCCTGCGAAAATGTACTTTTTGAAAGCCAAGCGAAATTCAATAGCAATTGCGGATGGCCAAGTTTTGATCAGGCAGTAGAAGGAAGTATAGAGTATGTAAAAGATACCACCTTCGGAATGATGAGAACAGAAATTTTATGTAGTAATTGCGGTGGACATATTGGTCACGTTTTTGATGACGGACCAACAGAAACAGGACAACGTTACTGCGTAAATTCAGCAAGTATAGAATTTAACAAGTAAATATAAACAAGATGAATAAAATAAAACTTATAGTAATTGCTCTAATCGCAGTTTTTGGATTAACCAATTGTGAAGGAGACAAAGGTGAGCCTGGTGTAAATATACTAGGAAACACAGCAGAATTTACGGTGAATTTTAACGATAGTAACGAATTTACTTACTTATTTAGCGATAATAATATTGAGGTATTAGAATCTGACGCTGTATTGGTTTATAGGTCTGAACAATCAATATCAGATCCAACAGGGCCTATTGATGTCTGGAAGCTTTTACCTGAAACCATTTATTTTGATAATGGAGATATATTAACCTATAGCTTTGATCATACTTTTAGAGATGTAAGAATTTTTATAGACGGAAATTTTGATTTAAGCACATTAACTCCTGAATATTATCAAAATCAATTATTTAGAGTAGTAGTTGTCCCTTCAGATTTTGCAAATAATCCAAATAACGATTTACAAACTTATGAAAGTCTCATGCAAGAGGCAAGCAAAAAAGGTTTTCAAATAGATAGAAAGCTGTAAACATTCTTATTTTTTCATAATTATACCCATAATTAAAAGTAATACTTATCTAAGTCTATGCTTTTGGTTATGGGTATTATTGTTTAAATTTGTAATGTAAATTCAGCTAAAAATAAAAATGATATGAGTAAATACGATATTATAGTTTTAGGTAGTGGTCCAGGAGGTTATGTAACCGCCATTCGTGCATCACAACTAGGGTTTAAAACTGCAGTAATTGAAAAAGAAAATTTAGGAGGTGTATGTCTTAATTGGGGTTGTATACCTACCAAAGCCTTACTTAAAAGTGCAGAAGTTTTTAATTACTTAAATCATGCTGAAGATTACGGATTGAAGGCTGAAAAAGTAGATAAAGATTTTGATGCTGTTATCAAAAGAAGTCGTGATGTTGCTGGTGGAATGAGCAAGGGTGTTCAGTTCTTAATGAAGAAAAACAAAATTGATGTAATCGACGGCTTCGGAAAATTAAAACCTGGTAAAAAAGTTGCTGTAAAAGATAGAGACGGAAATACAAAAGATTACGAAGCAGATCATATTATTGTAGCAACTGGAGCAAAATCTCGCGTACTCCCTAATTTACCTCAAGATGGTGAAAAAGTAATCGGTTATCGTGAAGCGATGAACCTTAAGAAACAACCTAAGAAAATGATCGTGGTTGGTTCTGGCGCTATCGGTGTAGAGTTTGCACATTTCTACAAATCAATGGGTACAGAAGTAACAATTGTTGAATTTTTACCAAACCTAGTACCATTAGAAGACGAAGAAGTTTCTAAACAATTTGAAAAATCTTTCAAAAAAGCAGGTATTAAAGTAATGACTAATTCTTCTGTAGAAAGTGTAGATACTTCTGGAGAAGGCGTAAAAGCTAAAGTAAAAACCAAAAAAGGCGAAGAAACTTTAGAAGCGGATGTTGTACTTTCTGCTGTAGGTATAAAAACAAATATTGAAAATATAGGTTTAGAAGATTTAAATATCAAAACCGATAAAGATAAAATCGTCGTTAACGAGTGGTACCAAACTAACGTTCCTGGTATTTACGCTATTGGTGATGTTGTTGCTGGACCAGCTTTAGCACACGTTGCTTCTGCGGAAGGAATTATTTGTGTTGAAAAAATTAAAGGAATGAAAGTTGAAGCTTTAGATTATGGTAACATTCCTGGTTGTACGTATGCTTCTCCAGAAATTGCTAGTGTAGGTTTTACAGAAAAGCAAGCTAAAGAGCAAGGTTACGAAATTAAAGTAGGTAAATTCCCTTTCTCTGCCTCTGGTAAAGCAAGCGCTTCTGGTAAAAAGGAAGGATTTGTAAAAGTAATTTACGATGCTAAATACGGTGAATGGTTAGGTTGCCATATGATTGGTGCCGGTGTTACCGATATGATTGCTGAAGCAGTTGTAGCTAGAAAACTAGAAACTACTGGTCACGAAATCTTAAAAGCAGTTCACCCTCACCCAACGATGAGTGAAGCCGTAATGGAAGCAACTGCTGCCGCTTATGATGAAGTAATTCATATCTAAGATTAAAATAAGATATTCTAATAAAGCCTTGTTGTGAAACTCACAAAGCTTTATTAGTTTTTAATTGGCTCATAAATATTGAATCAAAAAAGCTCTGCAAAATTTTGCAGAGCTTTTTTTGATAATTCACCTTTTATTAAAGCGAAGGATCTAATTTAGCATCAAATTGCATCTTTAAATTTAAATTTAAATTAGAAGCATCTTCTGTACTTTCAAATTTAATTACTAATTTTAGACTTTCAGATTTTGCATATTCATCAATAAAAACACCATCGATGGTATTTAAATCTAAAGTAGTAGCACCTGATGGAATTTCATCTAAAGTAGCAACTTCTTTATACTCTAAATCGTCTGTTCTTATTCCCAAAGTGACAGAGTTAATAAAATCGAAATTTTCTTGATCATTTGCACTTACCAAGACAATATCCATATCATCTAACTCTACTTCTTCAACTTGATCTAAAGTTTCATCAGTTCCTAACTCATTTTCGATTAACTGACGTAAATCTAAATCTTTTTCAACTGGAATTTCAAAAATATTAATCGGTAAGTAATCAATACTAACCTCCGCATTTATAGGAATATCACTAATAGTTCTCAAACGATCTACTACATCATCGTCATCACTACAAGAACTAAATAAAATAGTCATGAATAATACGGGTAAAAATAAATAAGTCTTTTTCATTATTAAGTTTTTTTTTATTAATGCAAAGAAGCAAAAAATAACTAACGACATTTCTCAAAATGTCGTTAATAAAAAACCTTAAACTTATAAATCTTAGCTAAAAAAGTTAAAATTAAGCCTAATTTTTTAAAAATTTACCTTAATGAAAATTGATATTAAAACTAATTTCCTGATAACATTAATTTTTAAAGCTTTCGCTATTCATTATTATTAATGATTTAGTAATAACCTACTCTTTATTTTAATCTATATTAAAATTAGTTTTATTCACTAATAAAATTGAGGTGGAGCTATTCATTTTTATCAGGTAATTCTACAAAACTCAAGACGGCAAGTTCGTAGCTTTTCATCCCGAAACCGGTAATCACTCCGCTTGCATAAGGAGCGATATAGGAATGTTTTCTGAAATTTTCTCTTGCTAAAGTATTTGAAATATGAACCTCAACCACTGGAATTTGAATCGCTTTTACCGCATCTGCAATCGCTACAGAAGTATGTGTGTAAGCTGCTGCATTTAGCACAACCCCATCAAAATGAATTCTTGCTTCGTGTAATTTATCGATAATTTCTCCTTCGTGATTAGACTGAAAATGCGAAAGTTCTACTTCTCTTAATTTAAATTGAAGTATTGTGAAATATTCATCAAATGACTTTTTACCGTAAACACTGGGTTCACGCTCGCCAAGTAAGTTTAAGTTTGGACCGTTAATGATTAAAATTTTCATTAAATTTTATTTATAGAAAATATAAAGGTATTAAAATCTAATGAAGAAACGATTCGGTTTTATTTAATAAAGTTTTAAAATTAAAGCAAACTAGCTAAAAAAATAACCTACAGAAAATTGAACAACACGCTGTTTAATTTCTTGCTCTACAAATGCAATATTGGTTTCGCTAATATTACTCAATCCATAGTAATAGTTAGCATTTAAGAACACAGCATTGCTAAACTCATAACCTATACCTGCATTTACACCAAAATCAATATTATGACCTTAGCCATTAAAAATAAGATCATGAGATATAATTATAATATTAGATAATAATATTATAATTATAAAAAAAAGCGAAAACCAAAGTTTTCGCTCTCAAATATATTTGATGATTGGTTAGTTTAAAGAATACCTAAGACCTACACCTGCTTTTGTAGCTCCATTAGTAATATCGAAATCACTTTCAGCAGCTATATTAGAAAAGCCTGAATTCGCTACTAAATCTACAAAAAGTTTTAAATTTTCTTGAATAGGAAATTCAACACCTAAACCAAATGCAACACCAAAATCTGTACTTTCATAGGCATCTTTAGTATCAACATCTCTACCTTCAAATTCTCCTTCAGCAGAAAGTAAAAAAGCACCATACAAACCTGCCTGTAAATAAAATTTAGTTGAAGAACCAAAGTTATATTTAGCCATTACAGGAACACTTAAATAGTTTATACTTTCTTCACCATCTGTTCCATCTGTATAAGAGTATCCTTTTTGGTCGTATAATAATTCCCCTACTAATGACCAATCTTCGTTGAAGTTATATTGAGCTACAGCCCCAATATGGAATACACCTTTTGAATCTGCACTATCATCGTCTGTATAAACATTTGATATTCCATAACCTACTTGGCCACCAATTTCAAAATTTTGACCATAACTAAAAAATGTTCCGCAAATAGCTAAACCAAATACAAGTAATAATTTTTTCATAATGTTAATTATTTTAAGATTTAAATCAAATATATACACATTTATTACAAACCGTTAACATTTTATTGAAAAAATACTCATTTTTTAACCTTTATATTGTAAATATTTAAAAAACAACGCATTGCAGTATAACTTTAATAAGTAAGAAAATGTTTCACTAAAAAAACAATGAATTTGTCTAAAATTTTAAAAACAAAAAAAATTATTTTATCAATCTTTATGCTTGCTGCTTTTACGATTGCTCAAGCCCAACAAGAAACTGAAGCTTTTGGTTTTAATGAAGGTGACATGTTTGTATCGGGTTCTGTAAATTTTAGTACTACTAAACTCCCAAACAACTTTAAAAGCAATAATTTTAATATTGCACCTCGTTTTGGTTATTTTTTTAAATAAACGTATTGCTATAGGTGCAGAAGTTGGTTACGGAAAGTAAAAATCTGAAAATTCAACAGGACAACATGTTACCGATAACACTACATTTAATATCGATGTTTTTGGTAGATATTATTTTTTTAATGACAATAAGTTCAATTTATTTGGTGAACTAGGTTTAGGTTATGGACATACCAAAGACATAAATGATAATAAATTTAATGGTATAAATGTTGGTTTAGCTCCGGGTGTTAATTATTTTGTTTCAGAGCATTTTGCACTAGAGGCTACGTTTGGAATTCTTGGTTATACAAGTGCAAAACCAGACATTGAAGGTGTAGATAATGAATCTACAGACTCATTTCAATTTAGCTTAAATATGAGTGATATTAATTTAGGTCTAATTTATAGATTTTAAATTGAAATATTTGAGCAAAAAAAAACCGACTTCATTAGAAGTCGGTTTTTTTTATTATTGTTAACTATTTAGAACATAAATCCAACACCAGCTTGCCATACAGAATTATGTACATCATAATCTTTAATTAATTCTGTAAAACCGTAGTTATACCTTCCTTGAATAAAGAAACCACTATCAAATTTATATTCAATACCTGCAGCTAAACTAATATCAATGTCTTCTGCTTCATCAAAGTCAACATCACCAGCATCATCGTTAGGCTGAAAATCAATTTCTTCATTAATTTTAAAACCAATTTGAGGTCCGGCTTGTACATTTAGACCTTTAAATAAATAGATTTTTGCTAATACCGGTATTTGTATATAATCTAATTGGTACTCGATATTTTCATCATTATCTAAAAAATTATCTTGATCTGACTGTTTAACATCAAAACCTTGTCCTGAATATAAAACTTCTGGTTGAATAGAAAATCGTTCGCTAAAAGGAATTTCTGCAACAAAACCTGCATTAAAACTTGTACGTGAATCAGGATCTCCTCCTAAATCATCTCCTGTAAAAGTAGAAAAATTCACTCCACCTTTTACACCAATTTGTACTAATTCTGAATCTGATTGTGCATTAGCGCCAATAATGGCAAATAAACCTAATAATGAACTTAAAATTACTTTCTTCATAATAATATTGCTTTTTTTTTATTTGAGACAAATGTAAGCCTGTATTTGCCAATAAAATCTCAAGGAAAATCTAAATTATACTTAAATATTTAAGTTCAATTTTCTACTTTTAACGCATGAGATGGCAACAAGCACTTATAGATTATCAACACTACCTTCAGATAGAGAGAGGCTTATCTTCGAATTCTATTGAAAATTATCAATTTGATATTGTTAAACTCATTAATTACCTAGAAGAACACCACATTGAAGTTTCACCCTTAAAAATTTCAGAAGAACAAATTCAGCAATTTATTTATGAGGTTGCTAAAACCATGAGTACTCGCTCACAGGCTAGAATCATTTCTGGGTTACGTAGTTTTTTTGATTACCTAATTTTTGAAGATTATCGAAAAAACAATCCGTTAGAACTTGTAGAATCTCCAAAACTCGGTAGAAAATTACCAGATACACTTTCTACAGAAGAAATAGATATACTTATTAATAGTATAGATTTAAGCCACCCTCAAGGAGAACGTAACCGCTGTATTTTAGAAACACTTTACAGTTGTGGTTTACGCGTTTCTGAACTTATCACCTTAAAATTATCTGATTTATATTTTGACGAAGGTTTTATTCGAGTGCTAGGTAAAGGCGATAAGCAACGGCTGGTTCCTATTAGTCCGCTTACCGTTAAATACATAAATCTTTACCACAATGATATTCGGGTGCATTTACCTATTCAAAAAGGTTTTGAAGATATACTCTTTCTAAACCGGCGGGGTAAACAGTTAACTCGTGCTATGATTTTCACTATCGTTAAACAAACCGCCATCAATGCAGGAATAAAAAAGAAAATAAGTCCGCATACTTTTAGACATTCTTTCGCTACACATTTATTAGAAAACGGAGCAGATTTAAGAAGCATACAACAAATGTTGGGACACGAAAGTATTATCACCACAGAAATTTATATGCATTTAGATCGTTCTCATCTTAAAGATGTGTTAGAGAAATTTCACCCCAGACGATAGTTTTATTAAGGTGTGTTAAGATTTGCTATTAAAGTTGTGCTAAAGTAGAGCCGGTGCTTTCTCAGTTCTCATACTTCATCTATATTGAAGAAAAAACAAAAACTATGAGAACTTTAAAATTTAAAGACGGAGATCAAATGCCAGCTGTTGGTTTAGGAACTTGGAAATCTGAACCTAAAATGGTAGAAAATGCTGTTGAACATGCTTTAAATAATGGATATAGACACATAGATTGTGCCGCTATTTATGGAAATGAAAATGAAGTAGGAAACGCTTTTAAAAAAGTTTTTGATGGCGGTAAAGTGAAAAGAGAAGATGTTTGGGTTACTTCTAAGCTATGGAATAATTCACACAAAAAGGAAGATGTAATCCCTGCATTGAAGCAAACGTTAAAAGATTTACAACTTGATTATTTAGACCTTTATTTAATACATTGGCCAGTAGCTTTTAGTCCAGATGTAAAATTTCCAGAGAAAGATGAAGAATTTTTATCGCTAGATGAAGTCCCGTTGAGCGAAACTTGGGAAGCGATGTTAGAAGCTAAAAAGCAAGGATTGGTAAAACATGTTGGCGTTTCTAATTTCAGTGCTACAAAATTAGAGCAATTAAGAAAAGAAACTACTTATATGCCTGAGATGAATCAAGTTGAATTGCACCCTTACTTGCAACAAAACAATTTATTACAATATTGTAGTGAACACGGAGTTAATGTCACCGCTTATTCTCCATTAGGAAGCGGCGATCGTACAGAAGATATGAAAGCAGATGATGAACCTATTTTGTTAAAAAATGATGTTATTGAAAAGATAGCTAAAAAACACAATGCGAGTCCTGCTCAAATTTTAATTAAATGGGCAGAATTAAGAGGAACCGCAGTAATCCCAAAATCTACCAATGAAGGCAGAATTGAACAAAACCTACAAAGTGTTGGTTACGAGTTAGACAAAGAAGATATGAAACAAATTTCTGAACTCGATAAGCATTATCGATACGTAAAAGGTGATGCTCAGTTTGTTACAAAAGGAAATTCTTACGAGAATATTTTTGATGAATAATTTGCAAGTATTGAGAAATGAATATTAAAAGCTTAATTTTCTAACTATAAAAAGCCTCCAAGAATCAACTTTCTTGGAGGCTTTTTTTTAATCTTATTATGTTATATTGAAGTTTATTTCTTCGGAATATTTTGAAGCACTTCTTTAAAAAAGTACCAGAATTTTTGAGTTGAAGAAATACTAGCTCTTTCGTCTGGAGAATGTGCTCCTCTAATGGTAGGCCCAAATGAGATCATATCCATTTTTGGGTAGTGGCTACCAATAATTCCGCATTCCAATCCGGCGTGGCAAGCTGCTATATTTGCTTTTTCTCCAGTTTGTTTTTGGTATAATTCATCTAAAACTTTTAAAATAGCTGAATCTGGATTTGGAGCCCAACCTGGGTAATCTCCACTAAATTCAACTTCAAAACCAGCTAACTCAAAACCAGAACGCAGACTGTAAGCTAAATCCCATTTTCCAGATTCTACAGAAGATCTTGTTAAGCAAGAAACCTCAGCTTTTCCGTTAGCAATACTTACTTTAGCCACGTTATTAGAAGTTTCAACTAAATCTTCAATATCTGGGCTCATTCTAAAAACACCGTTATGAGCTGCATAAAGAGATTTTAAAACTTCAACCTGAGTTTCTTTAGACATCACTTTTTCAGGAGTAGAAATCACTTCTGCAGTAATATTTAAATTAGCTTCTACAGATTTAAATTCAGTTTCAATAGCTGTCTTTATAGCTTCAAATGCTTTTTGAAAAGCAGCTTGATTATCTTTCGCTACGACAATAATTGCTTGGCTTTCACGCGGGATCGCATTTCTTAATCCGCCGCCATTTACTTCAGCTATACGAATATCTACTTCTTGAGAACAATTGTAAAGCACACGATTCATTAATATATTGGCGTTACCCAAACCTTTAATAATATCCATACCTGAATGACCACCATTTAAACCTTTAACGGTAATTTTTAAAGCTTCAACTTCACCACTCACCTGCTCTTCTTGATACGTTTTTTTTGCGGTAATATCTACACCACCTGCACAACCAATACCTATCTCATCATCTTCTTCTGTATCGAGGTTTAGTAATATTTCACCTTCTAAAACCGAATTATCTAAATTTTTAGCTCCGGTCATTCCTGTTTCTTCATCGATAGTAAATAAAGCCTCAATAGCAGGATGAACAATTGTGGTACTTTCCAAAACTGCCATTGCAGCGGCAGCTCCTAAACCATTATCTGCGCCAAGAGTCGTTCCGTTTGCTCTCACCCAGTCACCATCTATATACATATCGATACCTTGTGTAGCAAAATCAAAATTGGTGTCGTTATTTTTTTGATGCACCATATCTAAATGAGATTGCAGTACAATCATTGCACGGTCTTCCATACCAGCAGTTGCAGGCTTTTTGATAATTACATTTCCCGCTTTATCTTCAATGGTTTTTAGTCCTAGCTTTTCTCCAAAATCTTTCATAAACGCAATTACCCTTTCTTCTTTTTTAGAAGGACGTGGTACAGCATTTAAATCGGCAAACTTGTTCCAAACCGCTTTAGGTTCTAAATTTCTTATTTCTTGACTCATGAATATTATTTTACATTTATACTTTTAATCACTTAGAGCGGAGTCGAGAATTCATTTATAAAATTCTACAAACTACTTCGACAAGCTCAATTATGACAAAAATTCAACTTTTGCAAAGGTATTGTTTCTCTTTACAATTATAAAATTTGTCGCCATAGCTTTACTTTGTATTTTTAAGCCATGAAACAACGTTATCACTTTATACTTGCGCTTTTATTGCCTCTTCAAGTTGCCTTAGTTTCTATTGCCGCAAAATTTCCGCAGTTTATTGAAACTTATTATAGTAATGGTTTCTACCCGATAGTTTCAAAACTAGAGCGTTATGCTTTGGGTTGGCTGCCATTTTCTGTTGGAGATTTAGTATATGCGGCATTAGTAATTTGTTTAATAAGATGGATTTATATCAGAATTAAAACGGGATTCAAAAAACCAAAAGTTTGGATCGTAAAAGGAATTTCTGCTCTTTCTATTCTATATTTTTCTTTTCATTTTTTTTGGGGATTAAACTATTACCGACTTCCACTTCACCAATCATTAGAAATTAATCACGAATATTCACAGGAAGAATTAATCAATTTCACTAAAAACTTAGCAAAGCGAACGAACAAACTTCATCTAAATTTAGTTGAAAATGATACGCTGAAAGTAGACTTTCAGTTTGAAAATTCAGAAATTAGAACCATTGCAATTGAAGGTTATCAAAATATTGAAAATGAATATCCTGAATTAGCTTACCAAGCCAAAAGCATTAAACCTTCTATATTTAGCATTCCGCTAACCTATATGGGTTTTAATGGTTATTTGAATCCGCTGACTAACGAAGCTCAAGTTAATAATCAAATTCCGAAGTTTAAATTACCCAGTACCACCAGCCACGAGATGGGTCATCAAATTGGTTACGCCAAAGAGAATGAAGCTAATTTTATGGCTTGTCTAACCACGATGGATCATCAAAATCCATATTTTAAATACGCGGGTTACACTTTTGCGTTGAAGTATTGCTTAGGCGAAGTGAATCTAACAGATCCTTGTGAAGCTCAAAATATTATAGGTATGTTGAATTTAGGAATTATAAAAAACTACAGGGAAGTAAACAAATTTTGGGATGATCACGAAAACCCATTAGAACCCTTTTTTAAATTATTCTACGGAAACTACTTAAGAGCTAACAATCAACCCCAAGGGATTAAAAGTTATAATTATGTAGTGGCACTTTTGGTGAATTATTTTAAAGGTGCTCATCAACTTTAGTGCTTAGCAAAGCGCTTATCACTATTTGCCTAATTTAAAAATTACCTACCTTTGCCGCTTAGATTTAAAACCTATGCGCAAGCAAATTAGCAGTCCCCAAAATAAGACGGTAAAACAAATACTTCAGCTTCAAGAGAAATCTAGAAATAGAAGAAAAGAAGGACTTTTTGTAATAGAAGGAATTCGAGAGATTGAATTGGCACTCAAAGCAAACTACCAGTTTGAAGCCGTTTATATTTGTCAAAAAGTTTTTAATGAAGAACATCTAGAAAAATTTTCATTTGCTGAACATTTGCTCACAGAAATAACTCCAGAAGTTTATAAAAAAATTGCATATAGAAGTAGTACCGAAGGGATTCTGGGTATTGCAAAAATCAAATTTCATGAGTTACAGCAACTAAATTTTAAAACCGAAACTCCGTTACTTTTAATTGCTGAAGCTCCAGAAAAACCCGGAAATATTGGCGCGATTTTGCGAACTGCAGACGCCGCAAATGTAGATGCGGTTATTATTGCCAACCCAAAAACAGATATATACAATACCAATATTATTAGATCTAGTGTGGGTTGTGTATTTACTAATCAAATTGCGACAGGAACAACTTCAGAAATTATTGATTTTTTAAAGGAAAAAAACATTGCTATTTATTCGGCAATTTTACAAGAATCTGAAATTTACACCAAACAGAATTTCACAAAAGCTACAGCAATTGTTGTAGGAACCGAAGCCGACGGATTAAGTGAAGAATGGCGAGAACATTCTACCCAAAATATTCATATTCCTATGCAAGGAGAAATCGATTCGATGAATGTTTCTGTAGCTGCAGGAATTCTTATTTTTGAAGCTAAACGACAACGGGATTTTAATTAATAATTAGTAATGTGTAATTTACAATTAGAAATTATTAATCATTTAAATAATGAACTTTTAGAAATACTTAAAATTCTATTCAGAATTATTGAGTCCTCTAAATAAAGAATTGTTCATTGTTCATTGTTCATTGTTCATTGTTCATTATTCATTATTCATTATAAAAATATGACTCCAACCACAGTTTTTTATATCATCATTGCGCTTTTGGTTATCGACTTTATTGTAGATCAAATTTTAGACGCGTTGAATGCTAAACATTTTGATGATAATTTACCGACAGAACTTCAAGATGTTTATGATGCTAAAGAATATGAACGCTCACAAGCTTATAAAAAAACAAATTATAAATTTGGAATACTTACCTCTTCATTTTCATTAGTATTAACCTTAGTTTTTTTCTTTTTACATGGCTTTGCTTGGGTAGATGGTATCGCTAGATCTATTGCTGATAACGAAGTTCTAATCGCACTTATTTTCTTCGGAATTATCATGATAGGGAGCGATATTCTTACGACTCCATTTTCGTATTACAGCACATTTGTAATTGAAGAAAAATTTGGTTTCAATAAAACAACCAAAAAGACTTTCTTCTTAGATAAAATTAAAGGCTGGCTCATGATGGCAATCGTTGGCGGCGGTATTTTAGCTTTAATTATTTGGTTTTATCAATTTGCTGCTGAAAGTTTTTGGATTTACGCTTGGGGACTTGTCACCGTATTTTCTATTGTAATGAATATGTTTTACAGCAAACTAATAGTGCCGTTATTCAATAAGCAAACTCCGCTAGAAGAAGGCAGCTTACGCTCTAAAATAGAAGCTTACGCGAAAACTGTAGGTTTCACCTTAGACAATATTTTTATTATAGATGGTTCTAAAAGAAGCACCAAAGCTAACGCTTACTTTTCTGGCTTTGGCAGCGAAAAAAGAATAACGCTTTTCGATACCTTAGTCAATGATTTAGATGAAGATGAAATTGTAGCAGTATTAGCTCACGAAGTAGGACACTACAAAAAGAAGCATATTATTTTTAACCTTTTTGCCGGTATTATCACCACTGGTTTTACACTTTGGTTATTATCACTTTTTGTTAATAGTCCGCTACTTTCTCAGGCTTTAGGAGTTGAGAGTACAAGTTTTCACATTGGTTTAATCGCTTTCGGGATTTTATACTCTCCTATTTCAGAAATTACAGGTTTATTAATGAATCGTTTAAGTAGAAAATTTGAATATCAAGCAGATAATTATGCCAAAGAAACATTTGGAAGCGCACCACTAATTAGCAGCCTTAAAAAACTATCTAGCAGTAGTTTGAGTAATCTTACTCCGCATCGAGCCTATGTGTTTTTTCATTATTCTCACCCCACACTTTTACAACGAATTCAGAATTTAAAGTACAAATAATCGTTTACTTTATTATATTAGTCGTATGGTTTTGACGGAAGAAGAAATAGTAAAAGAAAATAAAAAAATTGCCAAGCAATACAAAGAATTGCTGCGCATTAGTTATCGCACCTTAACAGATGATGACAAAACACTCATAAGACAAGCTTTTGAAACGGCTGTAGATGCGCACAAAGACCAGCGTAGAAAATCTGGAGAAGCCTATATTTTCCACCCCATTGCGGTAGCGAAAATCGTAGCTTCAGAAATTGGTTTAGATGCTACATCTATTGCTGCAGCTTTATTACATGATGTTGTCGAAGATACAGATTATACGCTTAATGACATTGAGCAAATGTTTGGAGAAACGGTAGCAAGAATTGTAGACGGTCTCACCAAAATTAGCCATCTAAAGCCTGAGCGTGATGTTTCTTTACAAGCGGAAAATTTCCGTAAAATGTTGTTAACGCTTAATGACGATGTTCGTGTAATAATTATAAAAATTGCCGATCGTCTTCATAATATGCAAACCATGGACTCGATGCGTGCTGATAAGCAAGTGAAAATTGCATCAGAAACGCTTTACATTTATGCTCCCATGGCGCATAGGATTGGGCTTTACAATATTAAAACAGAATTAGAAGATTTGAGTTTAAAATATACTGAACCAGAAATGTATCAGGATATTTTAACTAAAATGAAAGAGAGTAAAGAAGATCAAGATATTTATATTCAAGATTTTACTAAGATTATATCTGATTCTTTAGACAAAGAAAAATTAGCTTACGAAATTAAAGGAAGACCAAAATCGGTATTCTCTATTCGCAAAAAAATTCTGAAACAAAACATCACTTACGATGAAGTTTACGACAAATTTGCGATTAGAATTATTTATAATTGTTCCCAAGAAGATGAGAAATTTTTAGCTTGGAAAATTTATTCTATTGTTACAGATCATTTTCGTCCCAATCCAACACGTTTACGAGATTGGATTTCTTCACCTAAATCTACTGGTTACGAAGCCCTTCACATAACCGTTATGGGTCCAAAAGGAAGATGGGTAGAAGTACAAATACGTAGCCAACGGATGAACGAAATTGCCGAAAAAGGCTATGCCGCACATTACCGTTACAAAAACGAAGATGAAGAAAATGATGAAAACCTAGACCTATGGCTTAACAAACTTCAAGAAGCCTTAGAAAATAATGAAGTAAATGCGGTAGATTTTGTTGAACAATTTAAACTCAACCTTTATTCTAAAGAGATTTTTGTATTTACCCCTAAAGGAGATTTAAAATCTTTACCCAAAGGAGCTACTCCATTAGATTTTGGGTTTAGTATTCATACAGAAATTGGGTTAAAAACCAGAGGAGCTCGTGTTAACGGTAAATTAGTACCATTAAGTCATGAGTTAAAAAGTGGTGACCAAGTAGATATTATTACTTCAGAAAAAGCAAAGCCCACCAATAACTGGTTAGAATTTGCTAATACTGCTAGAGCAAGATCTAAAATTAAATCTTCACTTAAAGATGAGAAAAAATTAATTGCAGAAGATGGGAAAGCAGTCTTAATTAGAAAATTAAAGACACAAAAAATACCTTTTAACGACAAAACCATTGCAGAACTTATAAAATACTTTAAACTAAAAACTAGCTTAGATTTATTTTATCGTGTTGGTATTGGCACAATAGACAATATTAAGTTAAAAGAATTTGCGGCTTCAAGAAGTAATGCGTTTGTTTCTTTCTTTAAAAATAAAATTAGAAAACCAAGCGCTCCATATGATATTGATAAGGAAGAAATCACACATAATTATGATCAACTTGTTTTTGGTCAAGAAGAAGAAAAGCTAGAATACAAATTAGCGAATTGCTGTAATCCTATTCCTGGAGATCCTGTGTTTGGATTTATTACGGTAAATGATGGTATTAAAGTTCACAAGAAAAACTGCCCTAACGCCATTCAGCTTCAAAGTAATTATGCCTATAGAATTATTCAAGCAAAATGGATAGATTCTTCTCAACAAGAATTTTCTGCTGTTATTCGTCTTAACGGCTTAGATAATTTAGGATTGGTAAGTGAAATAACCAAAGAAATTTCTAACAACCTTCATGTAGATATGCGTAAAATTTCTTTTGAAAGCCATGACAGTGTTTTTCAAGGAAAGATCACTGTAGTGGTGAAAAATAAATCTATTCTCAAGAAATTAATGGATCGTCTAAAAAAAATAAACGGAATTGATAAGGTTACCCGTGAATAAAGCTTAAATTTGCAGGCAGAATTATGGAAGAAACAGAAAAACAAAAAAACGATCAAGCAGTAGTTAAAAACGTATTTACAAAGTTTTTAGAAGAAAAAAAACACCGTAAAACACCCGAACGTTTTGCTATTCTTCAAGAAATATACGACAGTGAGGAGCATTTTGATATCGAATCACTTTATATTACGATGAAAAATAAAAACTATCGTGTAAGTCGTGCTACCCTATACAATACCATAGAGCTTTTATTAGAGTGTGGTTTAGTAAGAAAACACCAATTTGGGAAAAACCAGGCACAGTATGAAAAATCTTACTTCGATAGGCAACACGATCATGTAATTTTAACCGATACTGGTGAAGTTATTGAATTTTGCGATCCCAGAATTCAATCAATCAAACAAACAATAGAAGAGGTTTTTGATATCAATATCAGCAACCATTCATTGTACTTTTACGGAACCAAAAAAACATCCAAATAAACTTTATTTATGGCAGTAGATTTGCTACTTGGGCTTCAATGGGGAGACGAAGGAAAAGGTAAAATTGTAGACGTACTTACCGCTAATTATAACATTATTGCAAGATTTCAAGGAGGTCCAAATGCAGGACACACCTTAGAATTTGACGGCATAAAACACGTATTAAGAACAATTCCTTCTGGGATATTTCATGAAAATTCTCTAAATGTAATTGGTAATGGGGTTGTTGTAGATCCTGTAGTTTTTGTAAAAGAATTAGAAGGTCTAGACAAATTCAATATCGATTACAAAAAGAAATTAGTCATTTCTAGAAAAGCGCATATCATTTTACCTACGCACCGTCTTTTAGATGCAGCCTCAGAAGCTTCTAAAGGAAAAGCGAAAATTGGTTCAACCTTAAAAGGTATTGGTCCAACTTACATGGATAAAACAGGACGTAATGGATTACGTTTTGGAGATTTAGAAATGGATGATTGGAAAGAAAAATATAGAAATCTAGCCGACAAACACGAGTCGATGATTTCTTTTTACAACGTAGACATTCAATACGATCTTGAAGATCTTGAAAAAGAATTCTTTGCTGCTGTAAAAAAATTAAGAGAACTTAAATTTATAGATTCTGAAGAATTTTTACACCAAGCACAAAAAAATAACCAAACCATTTTAGCAGAAGGAGCACAAGGTTCTTTATTAGACATAGATTTTGGAACCTACCCGTATGTTACTTCTAGTAACACTACCGCTGCTGGCGCTTGTACTGGTTTAGGGATTGCACCTAATCAAATCAACGAAGTTTTTGGTATTTTTAAAGCATACACGACCCGTGTAGGTGGTGGCCCTTTCCCTACTGAATTGTTTGATGAAGATGGTAAAACTATGGCCAAAAATGGAAATGAATTTGGTGCGGTAACCGGAAGACCTAGAAGATGTGGTTGGTTAGATTTAGTGGCGCTAAAATATGCAGTTCAAGTAAATGGAGTTACCCAATTAATGATGATGAAAGGAGATGTTCTAAGCGGTTTTGAAACGCTTAAGGTTTGCACTGGCTATACCTACAAAGGCGAAGAAATTTCTCACTTCCCTTTTAATATAGAAGAAGAAAATCTTTCACCAATTTACACAGAAGTAAAAGGTTGGAAAGAAGATTTAACAAAAATGACAGATGAATCTGAATTTCCACAAGAATTTAAAGATTACATCACATACATAGAGAAAGAAATTGAAGTGCCTATAAAAATTGTTTCTGTTGGTCCCGATAGAAAGCAAACAATTATGAGGTAATTTCTTAATTATAAAATCTATATAAAAAGCGCTTCAATAAAATTTGGAGCGTTTTTTGATTATTATATTTTTCAGAAAAAACAATTGCTTATTTTTGAATAAAATTATTCTCTTGAAAACTATTATTAACTATATATGTTTGATATGCATTCTATTCAGTTCTCTGAATATGTTGGCACAAACTCCATCACCTAAAAAAATTGATTACACCAGTGACCGATCGTATAAAGATGAAGAAAAATATCCTGGTGCATTTATTTTAAGTAAAATAGAAAAACAGGTTTACTTTAATCACGAAGGAATTGAGGTTTGGTGCGACCAAGCAATTTTTTATCAAGAAGAAGATTTTTTTAAAGCTTACGGAAATGTAAAAATGAAGCAAGGAGACACCATTAATATGACCAGTAATTATGCTGAATATAATGGAAACACAAAATTCGCATTTGCTAGTACAGATGTAAAACTAAAAACACCGTCTACAACGCTCACCACCGATAGTCTTTTTTTTAACAGAAAAAAACAACAAGCATTTTACAGAAGCGGAGGTAAGGTAGAAGATACATCAAGCACAATCACTAGTATAGTTGGGCGGTATTTTATGAAACAGAAAAAATATTCTTTTGTAAACGATGTAGTGGTCACCAATCCTGATTACATAATTAATTCTCAACAAATAGATTATTATTCAGAAACCAGAAACGCTTACCTATATGGTCCTTCTACCATAACCAACGAAAACAGCAAAATTTATTGTGAACGTGGTTATTATGACATGGAAAATGATAAAGGATATTTTGTTCAAAATTCTCAAGTCTTTTATGAAAACAGAAAATTAGAAGGTGACAGTATTTTCTTCAATAAAAAGAAAAATTTTGCTTCGGCAACCAATAATATTAAAGTTACAGACACCGCTAACCAATCTGTGATTAAAGGTCATTATGCTGAAATTTTTAAAGAAAAAGATTCTTTATTTATCACTAAAAGGGCAATCGCTTCCATGAAGCAAGAAACAGATTCTATTCATATACATAGCGACACTTTAATGATTACCGGGAAACCCGAAAACCGAATTATTAGAGGCTTTTACCATACCAAAATGTATAAAAGTGATATGAATGGTAAATGTGACTCCATACATATAAATGAAAAAAAAGGGCTCACTCAAATGATAGGAAAACCTGTAGTTTGGTCTGGAAGCAACCAAATGACAGGAGATAGTATTCATTTGATTAATAACAGAAAAACTGAAAAAATGGATTCTTTAAAAGTATTTTATAATGCTTTTATGATACAAAAAGATTCTATTGAAGGTTATAATCAAGTAAAAGGAAAAGAAATGTATGGTCTTTTTAGAGATGACAATCAACTCTCTGAAGTTAATTTCATTAAAAATACTGAAACCATATTTTACAGTAGAGACGAAAAACAAAACCTCATTGGGATTAGCAAGGCTATTTCTTCCTCTATCAAAATTTTATTTGAAGACCAAACTGTATCAAGTATTTATTACAATACTAATCCTGAAAATATACTTTATCAAGAAAATGATTTTCCTAAAAATGCTAGAAAATTAAGAGGTTTTAATTGGCGTGGTGATGAACAAATTAAAAGCAAAGAAGACTTATTTTCTGATGATGAACCTTTAAATTTGCCAAAAATTAAAGGAATTTCACTTCCAGAAGAGGAAGAACACTTTTTTGAAGAACGAGATAAAGATGATGATGAATTATTAAATCAAAATTCTCGTTTAAAACCAGAAACGCTACAACACCGAGAAACCGATACCACCACAAAAGATAGTATTTCTAAGCACAAAGAGCTGATAAATATCCCTTTAAAAGAGAAACAAAAAGAAAAGAAGTAATTGAATAAAGATTTTCTTACATACCAAGCACAAACCACTCCACACCCATTGGGTTTAGAAGTAACTAACGCAAAAGGAAGTTACATTAACACCACTGATGGCAAAACACACTTAGATTTTGTTGCAGGAGTTTCTGCGTGTAGCTTAGGCCATTGCCATCCCAAAGTAATTGAAGCTATTAAGCAGCAGAGTGAAAAATATTTGCATGTCATGGTTTATGGTGAATATGCTCAAAGTCCCGCTGTAGAATACACCAAACTCTTAAGCGAAAACCTAAAAATACCTAACGCAAAAACCTATTTAGTAAATAGTGGAACTGAAGCGATTGAAGGTGCTTTAAAGCTAGCTAGAAGATATACAGGAAGAAAAGAAATTATTGCAGCCCATCGTGCTTATCACGGAAACACCATGGGATCATTAAGTCTAATGGATTTTGAAGAACGTAAAAAACCTTTTGAGCCATTATTACCAGAAGTTTCTTTTTTAACCTATAATGATGAAGCTTCCATTAAAAATATCACAACAAAAACAGCAGCCGTAATTTTAGAAACCATTCAAGGTGGCGCAGGTTTTATTCAACCTAAAAACAACTTTCTTTTATTAGTAAAGCAACGTTGTGAAGCGGTAGGAGCATTATTAATTTTAGATGAAATTCAACCAGGTTTTGGACGTACAGGTAAATTATTTGCGTACGAACATTTTGGTATTGTTCCAGATATTTTAGTAATAGGAAAAGGTATGGGCGGTGGCCTACCTATAGGAGCTTTTGTAGCTTCTGCAGAGTTAATGGATACCTTGAGTGATAACCCTAAAATGGGACATATCACTACTTTTGGCGGTAACCCAATGATTGCAGCAGCAGCATTAGCTACTTTAAAAGTGATTACATCAACCAAACTTATTGAAGAAACACTTCAGAAAGAAAAGTTATTTAAAAAATTATTAGTTCACCCCTTAATTGAAGAAGTTCGCGGTAAAGGCTTAATGCTTGCTCCTATTGTGTCTTCAGAAGAAATTGCAAATCAAGTTATTCTAGAAGCCAAAGAGAACGAACTTATTTTATTTTGGTTACTTTTTGAAAAACGTGCGCTAAGAATTACACCACCCTTAACCATTTCTGAAGAAGAAATTAAAAAAGGATGTAAGATCATCCTTTCCATTTTAGATAAAATTTATAAAAATTAAGCTGTTAATTACTTTGTTAACAACAATCACGCTATTATTAAAAATTTGTCGTTATTGTAAGTAAATTTAATACAGTAGAAATAAGTAAAATTTCGTGTATGCAATTAAGTCAAAACGAAGACCACAATTTCTCTCTCTCAAAATTTGAGTCAATGCTTAAAACTAATGATGTTTTATTCTTTGATTCTAATGAATTTGAAGGAATTATATTTCATTATTTAGAAACAGGTAAATTTGCTTTAGCTAAAAAAGCTGTAAAGCTTGGTTTAGAGCAACACCCTGATGCCAGCGTACTTAAATTATTTAAAGTAGAAATTCTAATCTTCGAAGACAAACTTACCGAAGCAGACACCTTATTAAATGAATTGCATGAATTAGAGCCTTCTAACGATGAAATCTATATTCAAAAAGCAAATATTTTCTCTAAGCAGGACAATCACCAAATGGCAATTAACACGCTAAAGACTGCTTTAGATTTTACTTCTGAAGAAGCAGAAATACATTCTTTAATGGCTATGGAGTATATGTTTTTAGAAGATTACGAAAATGCTAAGCTTAATTTTATAAAATGCCTAGAATTAGAAGATGATGATTATGCTGCTTTATATAATATCATTTACTGTTTCGACTTTTTAGAACAACGCAAAGAAGCTATAGAATTTTTAAACCTATTTTTAGATAAGCATCCTTATTCTGAAGTTGCTTGGCACCAAATAGGTAAGCAATATTTCGACTTAAAAGAATATGAAAAAGCATTAACTGCTTTTGATTTTGCCATTATTTCTGATGATTATTTTGTTGGCGCTTATATGGAAAAAGGGAAAGTGCTCGAAAAAATGAGTCGTCTAGAAGAGGCCATCGAAAACTACCACATTACTTTAGAGCTCGATGATCCTACTGCATTTGCTTATTTAAGAATTGGAAAGTGCTATGAAAAATTAAAGAAATATAATTTAGCGATAGATTTTTATTCAAAAGCTGTAGATGAAGATCCATTATTAGACAAAGCCTGGATTGCAATTACCGATTTTTATACTCAAAAGCTAAATTATTCTAAAGCACTTTATTTTATAAACAAAGCCATAAGTATTGACAGCGAAAATGTATTGTATTGGAAACGTTTTGCTAAAATTAATAACCGATTAAATTTTATTGAAGAAGCAGAAAAAGGGTATAAAAAAGCGATTGAATTAGGTAATTATGAATTAGAAACTTGGATTACTCGTTGTGATCTTCTCATTAATCTAGGCGAATATGAAACCGCTTTAGATACCATGTACCAAGCTATAGAATTTTACCCAGAGACTGCTGAAATTGAATATCGATTAGCAGGGCTTTACTTCTGTATAAATCAAGGAGATAGAGGTTATTATCACTTAAAAAATGCCTTAAAAATTGATGTGGAATATTCTATCATCATAGAAGAATTATTTCCTGAAATTTTCAAAAGAAATAGCATTAAAGAATTGATTAATAAACAAGCTTAATTCTATATCCTTTAAATTTTAAGAAGAGAACTTTTTAAATACACCTTTGCTTCAAAAGTTATTTTAGTATTTTTACTTTTCAAACTAAGATATGCAAAGAAGTTTTAAAGATTATTTTACAATAGCCTTAAAAGGCGTTGCTATGGGAGCGGCAGATACGGTTCCAGGAGTTTCAGGTGGCACTATTGCTTTTATTTCTGGAATTTATGAAGAATTAATTACCACTATAGGTAACATAGATACATCATTAGTAAAAACTTGGAAAAATAAAGGCTTTAAAGCTTTTTGGTCTCAGCTTAACGGCGGGTTTATTTTAGCGCTCATGTTAGGGATTATATTTAGTGTTTTCACTTTTATGCGCCTAGCAAATTACCTTTTAAAAGAACATCCAGTACTTATTTGGTCGTTCTTCTTTGGACTCGTGGTAGCAAGTATTTGGTTTGTTGCCAAACAAATTGATAAATGGAAGACAGTAACTTTTATTACCGCTATTTTAGGAGCCGTCATCGCTTATTTGATCACTTCTCTCCCACCGGCAACATCTTCAGATAGTTATTTTTATTTACTCATTTGCGGAGCAATTGCGGTTTGCGCCATGATTCTACCAGGCATTTCAGGAGCTTTTATTCTAGTTTTAATGGGGGCTTATAGAAATATTACTCAAGCAGTACACGATTTTGATTTAAAAAAAATTGCATTAGTTGGACTTGGCGCTATTATAGGTTTACTTACATTTTCTAAGATTTTAAAATGGCTTTTTTCTAATTATAGAAATACAACACTTGCTGCATTAACAGGTTTTATAGCAGGTTCGCTTAATAAAATTTGGCCTTGGAAAGAAATCTTAAAGAGCACAAAAATTGAAGATAAAGTGATTGTTTTAAAAGACAAATCTGTACTCCCTTGGAATTTTGAAGGAGACTCTCACCTTTTATTTGCTGCTCTTTTAATGCTTGCAGGTTTCTTTTTAATCATTATTTTAGAGAAATTTGCAGAACAGAAGCCAGAAGAAGATGCAGCAAACCCGAACACTTAAAGATAAAATATTATTAGTCCTTAAGGGCTTAGCGATGGGAGCTGCAAATAAGGTTCCTGGAGTTTCAGGTGGTGTAGTTGCTTTTGTGGCAGGTTTTTATGAAGAATTTATTTATTCACTACAAAAAATAAATCATAAAGCATTTTTATTATTCGTAAACGGTAGATTTAGGAGCTTATATCACTATACTAACGCTAAATTTTTAGGCTTACTAATTTTAGGTATGCTTATTAGTTATTTTAGCGTTTCTAAATTATTAGATTTTTTTATCGAGCATGAAGAACTCTATGTTTGGTCTACATTTTTTGGGATGATTATTGGGTCTATTTATTTCATCTCTAAAGATTTTAAGTTGAAATCTTTTAGCAATTTAGCATTTATCAGCCTGGGTATTATTGCTGGTGTAGGCATTAGTTTAATGGAGCCCGCCACAGAAAATGATAATCTTTGGTTTGTATTTTTATGCGGAATTATAGGTGTATCTGGTATGACGCTTCCTGGCCTTTCTGGTTCTTTCATCTTAATTCTTATTGGCAATTACGTATTATTGTTAGTAGATTCTGTAAATGCTTTATTTGATACCCTAACAGATCTTGCCAAATTAGATTTTTCATTTGTAAATAACCCTGTAAGAGTCAATTTGCTTAAAGTATTAAGTTCGTTCACTTTTGGCTCTTTAGTAGGTTTAGTCAGCCTTTCACACATATTGGGTTTCGTTTTGAAACATTTTAAAAATATTACCTACGCCATAATTATTGGTTTTATTACAGGTTCACTTGGGGTGGTATGGCCTTGGAAAGAAAAAGTTTTTAAAACAAAAAGCAGCGGTGAATTTCTAAAAGACGCTAACGGAAATTTAATCTTAGACAACTATGATAGGTATTTGCCAGATTTAAGCAACATCAATACTTGGATCGCAATATTTTTTATAATTTTAGGAATATTAATAGTGTTAGGTTTAGAACGCTACGGAAATAAAAATGCCAATACAAATGAATAAATACGGATTAGTAGGTAAAAATATTTCATATTCATTTTCTAAAAACTTTTTTGAAAAGAAATTTGCAAATGAAGAAATAAAGGCAACATATCAAAACTTCGACTTGTCGAGCTTAAAAAATTTTAAAGAAGTTATAGCCAGAGAAGAAAAGTTAAAAGGACTAAATGTAACCATTCCTTATAAGCAAGAAATTCTTCCGTTATTAGATCAATTAGATGAACAAGCAGCTAAAATTGGTGCCGTAAATACCATCCAAATTAAAAATAAAAAACTCGTTGGCTACAATACAGATTGTTTTGGATTTATGAAATCACTATTTCCTTTATTAGAAAAACAACACACAAAAGCTTTAATTTTAGGTACCGGCGGTGCATCAAAAGCTATAGCGCATGCCCTAAAATCACTAGGCATAGAACACCTATTTGTTTCTAGAAAACCTACACAAAATCATATTTCTTACGAGCAAATTAGCAAAGAAGTCTTAGAAAAAAACTTTCTTATCATTAATTGTACGCCTTTAGGTACATATCCCAATTTAGATGAAGCTCCAGCAATACCGTATGAGTTTTTAGACCATCGTCACCTTTTATACGATTTGGTTTACAATCCGCCCCTAACCACATTTTTAGCTAATGGCAAGGTAAGAGGCTGCAAAATATTTAATGGCCAGAAAATGCTTGAATATCAAGCAGAACGCTCATGGGAAATTTGGAATGAAGCTTAATCAATATTTTTTTTAAGATTTCTAGTTTTTTTTGCAGACTAACTTAGGAGTTACTATCTTTCAAGACTAATTTAAGATGAACTTAAACATTGAAAGAAATGTCTGAAAAAGAAAAATCTCAAGCACAACAAGAGCATAAAAAAGATTTAAATTCTTTACCTGCAACTGATGAAGCTAATACTACTGAAAGTAATTCTGATATAGAACAATCTATGATTGATGAATCTCAGAAAGAACCAACAAATACTAAAAATGAAGAACTTAACTCCCAAAGTGAAGATGAAGCTGAAACTGCAGAGGAGAATGTTTCTTCTGAAGAAAAAGTAGAAGCAACAGAAGAAGATACACATCAAAGTGAGCTTGATGATGCAATCGCAGAAGACAGTGAAGATGAAGATGCCCATGAGCGTCATGGCATCGAAATGAAAGATTACCATGCGATGTCTATGTCAGAACTTGTAAAAGAACTTTCATCGCTATTGAAAAATGAGAAAATTCAACTTATAAAAGATCACGTAAAAGAAATAAAAACTGAATTTGATGCGAAGTTTGAAGAAGAAATGGAGCAGAAAAAAGAAGATTTCTTAGAAGAAGGTGGTAATATTATAGATTTCCATTATTCAAGCCCTATAAAAAAAGAATTCAATTCAATCTATTTCGACTACAAAGAAAAACGAAATAATTACTATCAACAACTCAAAAACAATCTTCAAAAAAACTTAGAAGAACGTTTAGCGATCATAGAAGAACTCAAAGGAATGATTGGCACTGGTGCAGATATGGGTGCCAATTTTAATCAATTTAAAGAACTTCAAGAACGTTGGAAAAAAGCTGGCCCTGTACCTAGAGAAGAATATAAAATGGTGTGGAATACTTATCACCATCACGTAGAAAACTTTTACGACTTCTTGCATTTAGACCGCGAGTTTAGGGATATGGATTTTAAACATAACCTTGAGCAGAAGTTAAAAATGATCGCTCGCGCAGAAGAATTAGCTGAAGAAACCAATATTAATCGTGCATTTAGAGAGCTGCAAATGCTTCATAAAATGTGGAAAGAAGATGTTGGCCCTGTTGCAAAAGAATACCGCGAAGATATTTGGGAAAAATTTAGTGCTGCTACAAAAAAAATTCACGAAAATAGACAAGTACATTTTGCAGAATTAGATCAAGAGAAAGAGAAAAATTTAGAAGCTAAACTTCAGATAATTGGAGCTATAAAAGAAATTGCAGACAAAGAAATCACTTCTCATAATCAAGCGCAGCAACAAATTAAAAAGATTGAAAGTTTTAGAGATCAATTTTTTAAAGCTGGCAAAGTACCTTTAAAAGTAAATGAAGACACTTGGAAAATTTTTAAAGAAAATGTAAGAAACTTTAACCGTAAGAAAAACGCTTATTATAAAGATCTTAAAAAAGAACAATATAAAAATCTGGAAAGAAAGCTAGAGTTAGTTGAAATTGCAGAAGACAATAAAAATAACGAAGACTTTAAAGCTACTACTCCAATTATGAAAAAAATCCAGTCTAACTGGAGAGAAATTGGCCACGTTCCAAGAAAAGATAGTGATAAAATCTGGAAACGATTTAAAGACGCTTGTAATCATTATTTTGATAGAGTTCATTCCGTTAAAAACGAAGAGAACAAAGAAGAAAATGAAGCATTCGATAAGAAGAAAGAATTACTAGACGCTACAAAATCTTTAGAACTTCAAAGCAAGCCAGAAGAAGATTTAAAACTCATCAAAACAAAAATCTCTGAATGGAAAGAAATAGGAAGAGTACCTTATAATAAACGCTACATTGAAGGAAAATTTAATAAAGTCTTAGATCAACTTTTTAGTCAATTAGATATTGGTAGAAAAGAAGCTGAAATGATGAAGTATGAAAATCGTGTACAAGCTTTAGATGCTGCTCACGATTCTAGACAAATAGAGAAAGAAGAAAGCTTTTTACGCAAGAAAATCTCAGAAACAAAAGCAGAGATCACACAGCTAGAAAATAATATGCAGTTTTTCTCTAATGCAGATGAAAGCAACTCTTTATTTCGAGAAGTACTTAAAAATATTGAAAGACATAAAGTGCAATTAGAGACATGGAAAGCTAAGCTAAAAAAAGTAAAATCTCTTTAACAATTAATAAATAACGTTACACCTTTCATGGCAACAGGATTTCTTGCAATATTAGACGATATTGCTGCATTAATGGACGATGTAGCCGTAATGAGTAAAGTAGCTGCAAAAAAAACTGCTGGTATTTTAGGAGATGATTTAGCCGTAAATGCAGAAAAAGCATCTGGTTTTGTATCTTCTCGTGAAATACCAGTTCTTTGGGCTATAACGAAAGGCTCGCTTTTAAATAAGCTTATTATTTTACCCATAGCTTTTTTACTCAGCTCTTTTCTACCAATTGCAATTACAATTATTTTACTATTAGGTGGTTTCTACCTAGGCTTTGAAGGTGCCGAAAAAATTTATCATTTTTTTGTTCCGCACAAAAAAAACTCTAAAAAAGAAGAACTTAAACAAGTAGAAACTAAAGAAGAAATTCTAGCTTTAGAAAAAGAAAGAGTTAAATCTGCAATTCTAACAGATTTTATTCTATCGGTAGAAATTGTAATTATTACTTTAGGCACCGTTGTAGGAGAACCTATTGTAGAGCAAATTATAGTTGTTAGTCTTATAGCAATTCTTGCAACCATAGGTGTTTATGGTATTGTCGCTCTAATAGTTAGAATGGATGAAGCTGGTTACTATTTAATTGAAAAAAGTAATAAAGAATCTGGTTTTAAATTTAAGTTAGGCGAATTTTTGGTAGCAGCGCTTCCCAAAGTAATTAAAGGATTAACCATTATTGGAACTATTGCACTAATTTTAGTTTCTGGAGGTATCTTTGTTCACAACCTAGATTTTATTCACCACCTTATTCCAGAAGCTATACCTTCTATGATTGCTGAATTTATTATTGGTTTAATTTTTGGTTTTTTCGCTGTAGTAATCGTTAAACTCTTTATCAAAGCAAAAAAACGTATGTTTAATTAAAAATTAGTGGCGGCGCTATATTTCGACGCTATCTTATGCCAATAGAGAATATTCCAGACCTATTTATTCCTGAAGCTAAAACTTCACCAGAAATGTTGGTGCACGATTTTAGAATGACAACAGATAATGTAAAAAGTAAAGTCAATCTGCAAATGCACATGTTTAGCTTTTTACAAATAGGAAGAAAACAAGTTCACTTTGCAGAAACCGCTATCGATGTGAATAAGAATCAATCCATTTTAACCACTAAAGGAAACTGTTTATGGACAGAGCTTATTGACACCGGAAAAATTTATTACTGCAAACTATTATTTTTTTCAGAACAGATTTTAAAAAAATTTTTAGAAAAGCATTCCTTCTCTATTAAGCAACAAAAACGTTCTCCATACTATATTATAGAGAATGATGATTATATAACAGCTTTCATCAATTCATTATCTGCTATAGGCAATGAAGCCCTTATGAAAAATGAAGAATTATTATTTGTTAAATTTGAAGAAATCTTACTTTATCTTTCTCAAAAATATGGAGATTCATTTAAATCTTACCTTCATTCACTTATCTATAAAGAAAATTCGCATTTTAGAGAAATTATAGAACAGCATTTGTATTCAAATCTTAAAATTGAAGAAATCGCTTTTTTATGCAACATGAGTGTTTCTACGTTCAAACGACATTTTAAAAATGAATATGCAGAGTCTCCAGGAAAATGGTTTCATAATAAACGCTTAGAAAAAGCTAAAATTCTAATTGAACAAGAAAGGGTAAAAGCCTCTGATGTTTATTTAGAAATAGGTTATAAAAACCTATCTAACTTTAGTACAGCATTTAAAAACAAGTTCGGAATTAGTCCAAAAGAACTATCATAAAGTAAAAAAAGTTTATTTTTAACCACTTTGAACTAAATTCATAAACAACTGACTTCTTTTAATAAATAGTTGAATAGACTTTCAACTTAACTTTGCAGGTATACTAAAAACAAAAACTATGTCACAAGTACAAAAACCTGCTTTTAAAGAAAAGTATGAAAATTTCATAAACGGAGAATTTGTAGCTCCAGTTAAAGGAGAATATTTTGATAATATATCTCCTGTAGATGGAAAAGTATTTACTAAAGCTGCGAGATCTTCAGAAGAAGATGTAAATTTAGCTTTAGATGCTGCACACGAAGCATTTCCATCTTGGAGCAAAACTTCAGCAACAGAACGTAGCAATATGCTATTAAAGATTGCTCAGGTAATGGAAGATAACTTTGAATACCTTGCAACTTTAGAAACTATAGATAATGGTAAGCCAATTCGTGAAGCCAGAGCAGCAGATATTCCTTACTGTATTGATCACTTTAGATATTTTGCTGGGGTAATTCGTGCAGACGAAGGAACTATTTCAGAACACGATAAAGATACGGTAAGTATTGCACTTCACGAGCCAATAGGAGTTGTAGGAGAAATTATCCCTTGGAACTTCCCATTATTGATGTTGGCTTGGAAAGTAGCTCCTGCTTTAGCTGCCGGATGTACAGCTGTCGTTAAACCAGCAGAACAAACTCCAACAAGTGTTATCTGTTTAATGGAATTAATTAAAGATATTTTACCTAAAGGAGTATTAAATATTGTTACTGGTTTTGGTGCAGAAGCAGGTGAAGCGCTTGCCACTTCTAAACGTGTAGCAAAACTTTCTTTTACAGGATCTACAGAAACCGGTCGTAAAGTAATGCACAATGCTGCAGAAAACATCGTACCATTAACCTTAGAATTAGGTGGTAAATCTCCAAATGTTTTCTTTAAATCTGTAGCAGATCATGATGATAATTTCTTTGATAAAGCTATTGAAGGAGCATTAATGTTTGCTTTAAATCAAGGTGAAATTTGCACTTCTCCTTCTAGAATTTTAGTACACGAAGATATCGCTGATGTGTTTATCGAAAAAATGCAAGAGCGTCTAAAAGCTGTAAAAACTGGAAGCCCACTAGATCCTGAAACCATGATTGGTTCTCAAGTTTCTAAAGCACAATTTGAAAAAATCATGAACTACATTAAAATTGGTCGTGAAGAAGGTGCCGAAGTTCTTGCAGGTGGTGAAGCTGGAAATTACGAAGGTGAAATTAAAGATGGTTATTACATTCAACCTACTGTATTAAAAGGTAAGAATGATATGCGTGTTTTCCAAGAAGAAATTTTTGGACCTGTAGTATCATTAACAACGTTTAGCTCTACAGAAGAAGCTATTGAAATTGCTAACGATACTGATTATGGTTTAGGAGCTGGCGTTTGGAGTAGAGATGCTCACGAACTTTTTCAAGTACCAAGAGCAATTCAAGCAGGTAGAGTTTGGGTAAATCAATACCACACTTACCCAGCACACGCTCCTTTTGGAGGGGTTAAAGAATCTGGTTTTGGTCGTGAAAACCATAAAATGGCTCTAGATCACTACCGAGTAGTTAAAAATATGCTTATTTCTTATAGCAAAGATGCAGTTGGATTATTCTAAATTAACATAAGAAACATTATTTACAAAAGGCCTCAGGTATTCATCTGAGGCTTTTTTTGTGTAAAATTGACAGTTCTACAAAATGGTATTTTTTTTGATAAATGTTTATTGAAACTAAACTATAAATATCATGAAAAAGTTAGCTTTAATTACATTGAGTTTAAGCTTTTTCTGGTCTTGTTCTTCACAAACAGAAAAGGCTACATCTTCTAAAAATTATGAAGATATTACAGGTAAAAGTCCGCAAGGCAATTGGGAAGTTCATAAAGAATTTGATGAACAAGGAAATCTAATAAGAGAAGACTCCACTTACTCCTATTCTTGGTCGTCGGTAAATGGTCAGCAAGTGAATCCGCAAGAAATGGATAGCCTAATGGGAAATGCCAGAAAGATGATGCAAGCGCATATGAATAGTTTTAATAGTTCTGGATTTGAAAATTCTTTTGATGATGATTTTTTCGGTGAATCAATGATGAATATGAATCCTGAAGAAATAAGAAATCAAATGATGAAACGTATGGAACAGATGCGATCTCAATTTTTTGATCATCAGAATTTTTCAAAAGAAGACGAAGAGTCTAAAAATATCAAAGAAAAATCTAATCAACAATCATCAGAAAATTCTGCTTATACTACCTCGACACAACAGATATAATCTTCTGTTAGGGATAGTAGTGAAAAGCGCGTAAAGTAAAAATTAGTTAAAAAATACTCCCTTTGGAAAGCGACGAAAGAAGCCTTCTAAAGGGTTTATTTTTATAATTTTTACTGCGTACTTGTAACGGAAAGCCCGTCTTGAACAGCATTATTATTCGCTGATTTTTACGCAGAAAAACTCATTTTTTTACTTCATTATATAATTCAAATGCTAATAAAAAATCCCTTCCGGCGAACCGAAAGGGATTTTCTGTATTGAAAAGATATTAGGAATATTATTTTCCTTCCATCTTATCTTTTAATGCTTGAAGATCTGCGTTAGCATCACCTAATGTAGGCTTGTTGTCTTCTTGCGATTTTTTAGCAGCTTGCTTAACAATTTTTGCCTCTTCTTCTTTGTGAATAGACATATGTGAAGCTACAACTCTTTTGAATTCTTTATTGAATTCAATAATTAAGAATTCTGCTGAATCACCTTTTCCTAGTTTAGATCCGTCTTCTTTTTCTAAGTGACGAGTCGGAACGAATGCAGTGATATCTTCGTTAAATTCGATCGTTGCACCTTTGTCTACCATCTCATCGATAGTTGCAGTGTGCTTCGTACCTACAGCAAATTCAGTTTCGTATTTATCCCAAGGGTTACTTTCTGTTTGCTTGTGACCTAAGCTTAGTTTACGTCCTTCAACATCAAGTTCTAGAACTACAACTTCTAACTTATCTCCTACGTTACAAAATTCTGATGGGTGCTTAATTTTCTTAGTCCAAGAAAGGTCTGAGATATAAATTAAACCATCGATACCTTCTTCTAATTCTACGAATACACCAAAGTTAGTAAAGTTTCTTACTACACCTGAGTGACGAGAACCTACTGGGTATTTAGAAGTAATATCTGTCCATGGGTCTGGTGTTAATTGCTTAATACCAAGAGACATTTTACGCTCTTCTCTATCTAAAGTTAAGATTTGCGCTTCAACCTCATCACCAACTTTTACGAAATCTTGAGCTGAACGTAAGTGTGTGCTCCAAGACATTTCAGAAACGTGAATTAATCCTTCTACACCTTCAGCAACTTCGATAAATGCACCGTAATCTGCAATTACAACTACTTTACCTTTTACTTTATCACCTACTTTTAATTCTTCGTCAAGAGCTTCCCAAGGATGTTTATTCAATTGCTTAAGACCTAATTGAATTCTTGTCTTAGCCTCATCAAAGTCTAAGATTACAACATTCAATTTCTGATCTAGCTCAACAATCTCGTTTGGATGGTTAATTCTAGACCAAGAAAGATCTGTAATGTGAACTAATCCGTCAACTCCACCAAGATCAACAAACACACCGTAAGAAGTAATATTCTTCACCGTACCTTCTAATACTTGACCTTTTTCTAATTGACCGATAATTTCTTTCTTCTGCTCTTCGATATCTGCTTCGATAAGCGCTTTGTGAGAAACTACTACGTTCTTAAATTCGTGGTTGATTTTCACCACTTTAAATTCCATAGTTTTACCTACGTAAGCATCGTAATCTCTAATTGGCTTCACATCTATTTGCGAACCTGGTAAGAAAGCTTCGATACCAAAAACGTCTACAATCATACCACCTTTAGTACGACATTTAACGAATCCGTTAACGATAGTTGCTTCTTCATGCGCAGCATTCACACGATCCCAAGCCTTAATTACACGAGCTTTACGGTGAGAAAGAATTAACTGTCCAGTTGCATCTTCACGCACATCGATAAGTACTTCTACTTTGTCTCCTTCTTTTAAATCTGGGTTGTAACGAAATTCGTTAAGAGAAATAACTCCTTCACTTTTCGCATTGATATCGATAATAGCATCACGATCTGTAATGTTAATTACCGTACCTTCTACTACTTCATCATCTAAAGTGTCTACGAAATTTTCTGCTACTAATTTTTCAAATTCTTCTAGCTTTTCATCGTCGATAGGATCAATTCCTTCTTCGTAGTTATGCCAGTTAAAATCTGCTAAAAACTTTTCAGGATTTTCTTGTTGTTTCTCAACATTAGGTTGAGATGCAGTAGCCATACCAGCTACATCCTGAACTTCTTGATTTTTTGTTTCTTCAGCCATTGAAGATAATTAATTTGTATTCTATTGTTCTTCGGAAGATTTATTCAGCTAAAACATAGAAGTTTTAATAAATAATTTTTATATTTCCTTTTCTCTTTCCGATAAAGCTGCTAAAAAGGGTTGCAAAAGTACAATTTATTTTTTGATATTCAAACAATTAAAGTTTTATAAATTAAGTTTTTAAAGTTTAGCTTTATCCATTAATTCTGTTAGTTATTGTTTTGAATATAAAGTCATTCAGAAATTGATTTGAAATGAAAAGAATTCTTCTATTCCTATTATTTATTTGTTTTTCTACCCTTGCACAAACTGAAAAATTAAAAGGTGATATTATTACTTTCGATTTAATTTCTCCTTACTATTTTCATTATTATGGTTTTGATCATTCAACCCCTCGTTGGCGTTTAGGCTATATTAAAGAGCTTAATGAACAAAGAAAATTAGGGGTAGAATTTGGTTTTGGTCATTCTACAATTTCTTTATTGAATACTGGAGAGCGTTATGCTTTAGTTGAAATTAGACCTCAATATTACTTTATTTTAAATTCTAAAAAGAAAGCAAACTTTTACACCTCGATCGAAGCATTTTACATTTATCACTTTGAAGAATTTGATCGAGAAAACTTTTTTAATAAAGAAAGGATATACTTATCTTTTGAACAAGCTAATTATCACCGGCAAAAATTTGGTGTAGTTGGTAATCTTGGTTGGTTTTGGACTACAGGTACACATTTAGGACTCAATTTTTATACTGGGGTTGGCATAAAATTTAGACATAATGACTATACTAACTTTAAAGATTTGGCATTCAAAAGTTTTGACGAGGAGCATTTCCCTCCTTATTATCGAGATGAAGGTTTAAAATTTAATGCTGAATTTAGCTTAGGTCTAAAATTATATTATAACCACAAGAAAAACAACTAATTACTAACCTCTACAGGTTTCTTCCAGACTAAATGAACCACCAATATTAAAGCTGAATAAATTAAACCTAAACTCGCTACTCCAGTCCATTGGTACCATTGCCACGCATAAGCTCCTGTGGTTGTACCCAACGCTCCACCTATAAAGTAACCGACCATATAAATGGTATTAATTCTATTTCGGGCGTCTGGGTTTTTAGAAAAAATAATGTTTTGATTGGTAATATGCAGCGATTGCAACCCCATATCTATAAAAACAACCCCTATTACTAAGCCAAGTATCGATTCTCCTGAAAACTCAAAAACTCCCCACGAAATAATCATCACTAAAGTGGCAATGGTGATTAATCGGTTTTTATTCATTTTATCACTTAACTTTCCAGCCCAAGTCGCTGCTAAAGCTCCACCAATTCCTAAAATACCAAATAGACCTGTAACTCCACTTCCGTAGTTAAAATTATCTTCCATTAAAAAAACTAGCGTAGTCCAAAATGAGCTAAATCCAGCAAAACCTAAACCACCACGCAAAGCGGCAAGACGAACAGAGCTTTCCGTCTTAAAATAAGTCCAAATAGATTGCATTAATGCAGTATAACTTCCTTTAAAGTCAGAATTTATTGACGGTAGTTTGAACACTAAGAAGAGGGCATACAAAAGCATCATTCCGCTGGCGATAAAAAACATAGTTCGCCAACCAAAATATTCGCCTACATAACCACTCACAGATCTGCTTCCTAGAATCCCTATTAACAATCCACTCATTACAATACCAATGGCTCTACCCTTTTCTTTTGGATTTGCTAATTGTGCTGCCATCGGCACAAATAATTGTGGCACTACCGAAGAAAACCCAATACAGAAACTAGCCACAGTCAATATTAATAATGAAGGAGCTAAAGCAGCAACTACTAGCGAAACGATAATGGCGATAAAATCGATTAGAATAAGTTTTTTTTTGTTGAATTTATCACCTAGCGGAATAATAAAAAGCAATCCAAACGCATAACCGAGCTGAGTAAACAAAGGAATATTACTTACTTCGGATTCAGAAACATTAAAGGTTTTTGCTATTAAATTTAATAATGGCTGGTTATAATAATTATTAGCCACTACTAAACCTGCGCCAACAGCCATTAAATACAATAAAGAATTAGAGAGTTGTTGCTTTGGCATGCTAAGCTTTTTCGATAGCGGTTTTTGCTAAAGAAAGTATTTTTTCAAATTGTTCTTCTTTACTCATATTAGAGTTATCGATTACTACAGCGTCTGTTGCCTGAACTAGTGGAGAATCTTTTCTAGTAGAATCTATATGATCTCTAGATTTTACATTTTCTAATACTTCTTCAAAAGAGACATTCTCTCCTTTTTGTTGAAGCTCATCAAACCGGCGTTGCGCACGAGTTTGTGCTGATGCAGTCATAAATAATTTTAGTTCGGCTTGAGGAAAAACTACCGTTCCTATATCGCGACCATCCATGACGATGCCTTTTTCATCACCTAATTTATGTTGCTGTTCTACTTGTTTTTTTCTTACTTCGGGTACAGCTGCCACTTGGCTCACATAATTAGAAACTTCTAAAGTTCTTATTTTATCTTCTACATTTTCACCATTTAAATACATTTCAGCAAAACCTCTTTCTGCATTAAACTGAAATTGAAGTTGAATAGCTGATAAATTTTCTATTAGTTTTTCTTTATCAAATTCATCTTTAGAAATTAAATCATGTTGCATCGCAAACAATGTCACCGCTCGGTACATTGCCCCAGTATCTACGTAAACGTAACCTAAAACCTTTGCAAGTTGCTTGGCTACAGTACTTTTTCCTGTAGAAGAATATCCGTCGACAGCAATGATGATTTTTTTCATTTTAATTATTTTGGATGAATTTTTAAACTATACTTTATTAAGTATAAGGTATGCGAAAATAGAAAAAATTGCTTCAACTAAATTAATTGAGATCTAGATTTAAGCCGAAAAAACTGGTGCTTGAAGCTGCGTGGTAACGAGCGTAAGTATAACTTAATCTAAGTTTATTAAATTTTATTGCAAACCCGCCACTAAGACCTGCAAATGAACGCTGATCTAAAATTCGAAGTTCTTCACTTCTTCTAAAGTTAAAACCAAGACGAAGATTAAACCCACCTTCAGGAAAAATTTCGGCTCCTAAAACCGTATGTCGAAGTAAATTATTAAAAAAACCAGGATCATCTTCAATTACATTTCCAGAGAGATCTGTTTCATCACGAGCAGTATTTCTAAATGCTAATTTCCATTGCTGCATATTTTCTAAGGTAATGTGCCAACGAATAGGCACACCATCTGCTAATTGAGAAACTCCAAAATCTACTTCTAAAGGTAAATCTTCATAAATTTCATGATAAGGAGTAAATTGAGTACCCATATTTCTAACCACACCAGCAATGACCAAATCCCAATCTTCGTATAAATATGTAACTCCAATATCTAAAGCTCCTCCAAGAGAATTATATTGTTCTAACTTAGAAGAAATTAATTTTAGGTTAGCACCTACATGAAAGTTGGTCCATGGGATACTGTAAGCATATCCTAAAGAAAGTGCTACTTCTCCTCCACTAAAATTGCCAGTAGACTCTCCAAATTCATTATAACCATCAAAATTTCCGTAATTCACATAAGTTACTCCTGCGTGAAGCACCTGTGTTCTTCTATCTAATAAATAAGCATAAGAAGCGGTTCCATAATTCACATCGCCTAGGTAACTCACATAATTTACCGATAGATTATTATCCATTTTATAATTAATGGTCGAAGGATTGTAAATAGCCGAAGTTGGATCGTAATCGTATATAGTGATATTTTTCCCACCTAAAGCCGCTTGGCGAGGACTTGCCACTAGGTTTAAAAACTGGTAAGTGCTTCTTCCCCCAACTTGTGAAAAAGATTTTAGGGTTACAAATAGCATTAATAAGCAAGTCCAAATTTTTGGCATAGCCGCAAAAGTAATTATTTACCCTACTTAAACGGAAATCTTTAAGATTTATTTTTAAAGTTAAATGTGATTGAACTCAGCCATAATTTAAATTCTTTTTAAAAAAATAATCTAATTTGATTTTAAAAAATATGGAATTATTATTTTCTGAATTATAAGCTGAATTATATTAAATATAAACAGCTATAATTTAGAATTTATAAATCGCAAATTTATCCTGAATAACTACATTTCAAATACTTATAATTAATTATTATATTGCTTTCTTCACTTTTTTAACGCTTAATAAATTTAAAACTTAGCTCATGAAAAAAAAGATTTACTTTATTGTTCTTACAATTTTAGTGTTTATCAATTTATTTAATATCCCCAGTTCTGTAGAAGAAGCCACAACTATTGATACTGGAGACACCGCTTGGATGCTAGTTTCTGCAGCATTAGTATTATTGATGACACCCGGCTTAGCCTTTTTTTATGGCGGAATGGTTAGCAAAAAAAATATTATTTCTACGATGCTACAAAGTTTTGTGGCTCTAGGAGTTGTAAGTATTCTTTGGGTAACAGTAGGTTTTAGTCTTGCATTTGGAGACAGTATTGGAGGAGTAATTGGAAACCCTTTAACCTATTTTAATTTTAATGGAGTTTCTCTAGCTCCTAATCCTGATTTTTCTGAAACCATTCCATTTTTACTATTCGCTTTATTTCAATTAAAATTTGCCATTATTACTCCAGCATTAATCACAGGAAGTTTTGCAGAACGCGTTCGCTTTAGAAGTTATATTCTATTTATGGTGATTTTCGTTTTATTTATCTATACACCTTTAGCTCATATGACTTGGCACCCAGATGGATTATTAAGAAATTGGGATGTATTAGATTTTGCAGGAGGAACCGTTGTACATATGTCGGCTGGTTTTGCTGCCTTAGCTGGCGCGGTGTATTTAGGAAAAAGAAAGAAAAATGTGCACAACCCTTCTCAAGTTCCTTATATTATTTTAGGTACAGCACTTTTATGGTTTGGCTGGTTTGGTTTTAATGCGGGTTCTGCTTTAGGAGCAAATCTTGATGCCGTGAGTGCATTTGCAAATACCAATTTTGCATCTGCGGCTGCCATGATTTCTTGGATCTTTTTTGATATGTTCAATAAGAAAAAAATGTCGGCTACTGGGGCGTGTATAGGTGCTGTAGTAGGTTTAGTTGCCATTACCCCTGCTGCAGGTTTTGTAACTATAGGGCAAAGTATTTTTATAGGATTTATTTCAGCTATAATTAGCTGGTTTGCGGTACAAATTAAAAATAAATCTAGTTTAGATGATACCTTAGATGTTTTTCCATGTCATGGAATTGGAGGTGTCTCGGGTATGATCTTAACAGCAGTTTTCGCCAAAGATGTGGGATTAGTTTATGGAGAAACTACTACATTTTTACATCATATAATAGCATTAATAGGAGTTGGTATTTTCACCTTTTTTGGTAGCCTTTTGTTATATAAAATAACAGATTTAATTACCCCTATACGTGTTCTTGAAGAAAAAGAAGTAGAAGGTTTAGATCTTTCTCAACACGGAGAAAGTGTAGAATAACTTTTATTTTGTTTCATAAAAAAAGGGCTTGTTAAAAATCAATAAGCCCTTTTTTATATATTAAAAATTTTTATTGTGCGTTAGGAATATTTGGGTCTAAATAATCTGGAGTACCATCATTATCTGTATCGATAAAATTAATTTCATCCTCAGTAATTACACCATCTTCATTTGCATCGTTAACTTCAATCTCATCAGCCGTAGGGACGCCGTCACCATCATCATCAGGATCTAAATAATTTGGTACTCCATCACCATCTAAATCTTCAGCTTGTTCAAAGAGTATTTCATTACCAGAAGTATCTTCTAAGTAAGAAGGAATTCCATCTCCATCATGATCCATTTGAATAGCTTTATACATTTGAAATGTAAAAATTAATGGCGCATAAGATTTAATACCTGATCCTGAAGGTACCTCATAAAAATACCCTAAACCTGAAGGTATAAATACCGCTCCATAACCATAATCATCAGAAATATTATAGGTGCCATTTTGATCATCTCCTTCAAAAATACTTGCTCCTCTAAACTCTGATAAGGCTTTATGAAAGCCCTTGATTACACCATTACCATCAGCTCCTGGAAAATCAAAACTTACTGGTACATTACTTTCGTCAAATGGCCTTACGGTTAAACTATCAATATAAGTTCCTTTATAAGTTACAATAGCTTTGTCTGCAAAGGTTGGTTTATATTCACCTTCAAAACCTTCTCGAAGTTTTAAATAATATAGTGTATAGCTTACTTCTCCATTTTCTACCGTTTTCTGTTCTAAAAAATCAGACTCTAAAATTGGTGTTTCATTCGCGTTATCACCGGAAATGGTATCAAAGATTATTTGTTTAAAAACAGGTGTTGTCGTAGTTTCTTCAACTTTATAAAAGTGAGTAGACAGATAAGTTTCTATCGCATCCATATTTTCTAAATATACTTCTTGCTCATCTCTTAATTCTACAGTTACAGGACCATTACCCCCATCATCATCTGATTTACAACCACCCATTATTATTAATGTAGTAATTGCTAAAATTTTCCAGTATTTCATCATTGCTTCAAATTTAGCCCGCAAGATACAATTTTCTTATATTTTTGTATAACGAATAAAAAGTGTTTTCTATGCGAGTTGATAAATATTTATGGTGTGTACGTTATTTTAAAACTAGAAGTATTGCTACAAATGCTTGCAAAAAAGGTCACGTAAGAGTGAATGGAGCTATTGTAAAACCTTCTAGGGAAGTTTACCCTACAGACAAAATTGAAGTAAGAAAGAACCAAATTAACTATATTATACAGGTTTTAGATTTACCACCTTCTAGAGTTGGAGCTAAATTGGTAAGTATTTATTTAACAGATATTACGCCAAAAGAGAACATAGAAAAACTAGATTTACTCAAATATTCGCAAGATTATTATAGAAAAAAGGGAACGGGTAGACCTACCAAAAAAGACCGAAGAGAAATTGATGACTGGTTTGATATAGACAATGAACCGGAAACTAACAATGAAATTAAAAAAAATGACGAAAGCTAAACCTACTTTAATTTTAAATCACCAAGAGATAGAGCACAAAATAAAACGCATGGCTTTTCAAATCTATGAAAGCAATGTAAACGAAACAGAGATTATTTTAGCTGGTATTGCTGAAAATGGTTATACTTTAGCCAAAAAACTTCACCAACAATTAACAAGCATCTCTGATTTAGAAATTAAGCTTTGTGAAGTGAAGTTAGATAAAAAAAATCCATTAAACGGAGTAAGCACCTCTTTACAAGTAACCGAGTACGAAAACAAGTCTATCATTTTAGTAGATGATGTATTAAACTCTGGTTCTACTTTAATTTATGGCGTAAGACATTTTTTAGAAGTTACGCTAAAGAAATTTCAAACAGCAGTACTGGTAGATAGAAGTCACAAAAAGTTTCCTGTTAAAGCAGATGTAAAAGGTATATCCTTATCTACCTCATTAAATGAAACAATTAAAGTGAGTTTTGGTCAAAACAGCAAAGCAACATTATTTGAATAAATAAATAATTTCATCACTTAATTGTTCTACAGATTTAAAGTTAGCATCTATTTTAAAGTCACTTTGCAAATAATAAAATTGTCTTTCAAATAGATGCTTTCTTATGTATTCTTCTAATTTCTCTTCACTTAGATGAGAGAGTAAAGGTCTTTTGTTTTTCTCTTCTAACCATAGTCTATTTTTAATATTTTCTGCTGTTAATTTAAGATAAACTAAATCTAGATCTTGATCTGCTTTTAAGAGTTCAATATTATTCGCATAACAAGGAGTCCCTCCACCAAGAGAAATTACCGCATTTTTAGAATTTTTTAAAATTCTTTTTAATGCTAAATTTTCTTGTTTTCTAAAATAGATTTCTCCTTTTTGAGAAAAAATCTCAGCAATAGACAAATTTTCTTTTTTTTGAATTTCAAGGTCAATTTCGATAAATTCAAGATTTAATTTTTCCGCTACTAACTGACCTACAGTACTTTTTCCGCTAGCCATATATCCACACAATGCTATTTTCATTATTCTAATTTTATTCAAATATGAGATTTTTTAAAAAAAATACAAATTTATCTTCTTTTTAGTTTGCTATATTGATAAAACCCTCTATATTTGCACCCGCATTCGAAAAAAGAATGTAACTAAGATCTGGTAGCTCAGTTGGTAGAGCATCTCCCTTTTAAGGAGAGGGTCCTGGGTTCGAGCCCCAGCCAGATCACTTATTTTTAATAATTTTGGTTTAAAATTATAGTTCTTTATTTAATGATCTGGTAGCTCAGTTGGTAGAGCATCTCCCTTTTAAGGAGAGGGTCCTGGGTTCGAGCCCCAGCCAGATCACTTCTTATATCTTTATAAGATATCCTATTTATTGAGCCCAGGTGCTGGAATTGGTAGACAGGCATGGTTGAGGGCCATGTGTCCATTAGGGCGTGTGGGTTCGACTCCCATTCTGGGCACATTTATAACCTCTCACCCCTCATAAACACTACAGTATTAAATTTTCAGGGAAAGATTAGGGGAAAGTAAAGCAATTTAAACCTCATCGCTGGTGTTGATATATTCTCTAAAATCACGATTTAATTCATAGGTTAAAAAATAAAAATAAAAAGCTGCTTTTTGACTTTTATCCATTTTACGCTTACCTGATAGATATAAACTTAATGAAGATTTGTCAAGTGCTAGTTGCTTAATTAAATCATTTCTTTTTATACCGAACTCCTCCATTCGTGAATTAATCCAATCGATTGATATATCGTCAACATTCAAGGAATAAACGACAGGAAGAATTTTCTCATTAGGAAATATTTCTTTAGCTCTATTATAGAGTTGTTTTTGATTGAGAATATAACCATTAAAAAGATTTTTCTGAGTAATTTTGATACCTCTCATTTGTTCTAAGCCTTCAAAAACTGGCTCTATATATATACCAGCTCTTTTATATTGATCAATACTATTTTTTTGATCAGTACTAATATTTAAAGTTTTCATTTCTTCTGTGAATTTTCAAATTAAAAAGCAAGGGCGGGGAGATTATCTCCCCTATCTAATTTTTATTTCTTTTAAATTAGTTAAGTCAAAAATTGCTAACTGTTTGTTTTGCTTCGCAAATTCAATTGCTTTCTTTAACTCTGAATTTTTAAAGACATTTACACTATCAAAATAATAAAAGTCATTTTCATTATTTAACCACCCTCCTATCATTTTGTTATGTTTCATTGCGTGGTTAATTACATTCTCTAGGGCTTCTTTGCCGAAGCTGTCTTGAGTTTCATAGTATGCTACTATAATTCCAAATTTAACAGCTCTCATTGTCTCAAGGTTTAAAGTAAAACCTTCAGGATTGTTTAGTGAGTATTCCCAAACTCTATCAATTAATTTTTCCATTTTTGTATCTTGTTTTGATTTTCGTTATGTCAAAGAACCCTTGCTTATTTGTTCTATACAAATATACATTAAAGTTTGCTATTAGCAAACAAATAATAAAATTATTTTAGATTATTTTTGAAAAATGAAAAAACCCACCTTCGTAAATACTAATGAGAAAGCTATAGAGCAATGCCTTATTAAAATAGGAAAAGGCAGACTTGAAGCTGCTTGTAAATTGATGGAGGTTGATTTTCCTAAACGCTTAGCTAATTTTAAAATTGAGTGGAAAATTAGTCGCGGCTTTTTATCGTATTCTTACAGCGAACATTACGGTAAAAAAGATTATACTCAATTACTGGTTTTACATCACGAAGAATTACCAACGTTCGGTTGGAGTATTGAAATCCTGAGTTTTTAGATACTTTTTAATAGAGGTTTTTTTAAATTTTTGATTTTCAAATTCTAACTTTAGATAATTGTTCTCAAAACCAAAATTCATATATTCTTTCACGTTTACTTTTACCTTGACTCTTATTACAGATAAAGGCTCTAAAATTATACTTTCAACCCTATTTTCATCGATATAACATCCCGAAAATTCACCTTGAAAATTATTTATTACATTAAAATTTCTTATTAGTTTTTTTTCAAACTGTGAATCATTTAAAAATTCAATAAAAAAGAAACAATAAGCAGAAACTATTTTACCAACATCTCCTTCCTCTATATTTGGAGATCTAAATCCACCAGAACCATTACTAACTAAAGTTTTTATCTTAACGTCTTCAGTTTTAAAATTTAATTTTCCTTTTTTTAAAAGCTCATCTAACTTATTTAAAAAAAAACCTAAAAAAGTTCCTATTAAAGCACCAATTAAACCAATCCAAGAATCTGACATAAATATATTTTGAGATACTAATTTATAAACTCCCAATCATAAATCCAAAACCAAAAGCCCCCAAACCGATTAAAACAAACTCCCACCAAGAAGAAGGTTTCTTAATCGTTTTTTCAGCTTCGTATTGAGTTTCGAGAATAGTGTAGTTTTCTTGGAGCAAATTAAATTTCATTTGCTCGGTGTCGAGTGCTTCTTGCATTAATCGCAGATGATCTTCAAGGTTTGCATAACCATTTTCTAATATCATCAACTTTTTATTGAGCGTGAGGTTTTGCTGCTTGGCTACAATTGCATCTTTGGCCTGCTCAATCGTGATCTGGATAGTGTCTTGAGAATAGCTGTTGAATGCTATCAGCATCACGCATATTGCGAATAACTTTTTCATCTTGAGTTTGTTTTTTGTCAAGGTTTGACATTTGCTTTTGGATAGTTAATTTTTCAGCTCTCAAAATTTCGATGCTGTCGATGATCTTTTCTTTCACTTCATCAAGGCTGTCGATATTAATGAAGTTGGTTTCTTTCTTTTCTTCAAGCTGCTCATCGATTATCGATTTGCTGTTCTTCAATGCTTTATTTTCGATTGATTGCTGATAGTTGTAAGCTACAGAAGCTATTAATCCGAAAACCAAAACAAGTGCGAAAACTGAGGTTTTATCTATTTTCATTTTGAAGTGATTTTTAATTGAAATTCGCTACCCATCATTTTCAATAGCTGCGCCATTGCTTGAGTAGAATTTGTTACATCGATCACACCATCACGATTGACATCACTCAAATTCAAACCAGGTAAAATGCATCCGCGTATATCGGTGTAGTAATTCCCCTTGTGAATTAGAATGTAAGATCTTCCGGGAACGTTAAGTATGTGAAAATGTTCTCCAAATTTTGGACTGGTTCGTTTCTTCACTTGATAGTTTCCTTCAGGAATACAGCTGATATTTCGCTGATTGTTTTTCCAAGGCAATTCCAAGCAATCTAATTCTGCTTTTACTTCATTGTTATCGTTCAAAACAAACAGTTTTCCGATGGTTTGCTTTTCTTCGTGGCTGTAACGGTTAATGTGTAGTTTCATCTTATTGATTTTTTAAGCGTTCTCGTAATTTCTCATTTTCGACACTAAGCTTGGCTAGTCTTTCTTTCAGCTGACTGTTTTCGCTCATTAACTTAGAAATCTCACGGTGAAGCTTTCTATTATCTTCTTGGAGTAACATCAAAGACTTTCGCTGATCCCTGTTTTCAATCTTCACTTCTTTCAAATCATTTCTAAGATGGTCTACATCTTCTTTGATTTGCTTGGTAAGCGTATCATAAACAGCTTGGACATTGCTTAATGCATCAGCTTCCGATTTTTGAAGATCTGCTTTTCTGAATTTGTAGCCCGTGAAAAAAGTAATAACTGGCGCCAAAACACCAATAAACCATTCCCAATTGTCTATAATTGTTTTCATTAATCTTCTATTTTTTGAATAAATTCTACCGTCAAGTCATAATCAAGCCCCTCTTTCAAATATGCTATGACTAGACCATCAGATTGAATGAATAAATTAGATGTACCTGTAAGACTTGTAGCTGCAACACAACGCCTAATTCCATCAGGTCTTAATTCTTCTGGTAGTTGTGCTATTGGAAATTCTCCGTTTGCATTGGCTAAAAAGTTTGCACGGAAAATTAAACGCTCAGCTATTCTTTTGATTTCGAATGTGCCATTAAGTACATTCTCTTCAATTGGTGGGCAAGTTTGCCATGTTGTACTAACACGCATCCTTTCATTTAATTGGTTCAAAGTGATAAATTCATTACCCAACCTAGCATCACTCCCCGAAACCCGGCCTTTGTAAACCGCCACTAAAAGATTAGGGTCACTAAGACTATCTCCGCCTAAAATTGTAAGCTTAGGTAATATAGTACCATCGGTTATAAATTGAATTTTCCCATTTGAGAATTTCACTTCTGCTCTAGAATCTTCATCACCATAAGTTATACGATCTTGGCTGTATGTTACTTTCTCATTACCAACTTTGACAATTAGAGGATTGTCGGTAAGGCTTCCATTATCTGTAACTTTTTGGAGGGAAAAATTACCCAAATTGTTAGATAGAGTTTCTACATCTAACAGGGCTTGGTTCCATTGGTCTATTTCGGTTTGCGTGAAATCTCCTGAAGTCCATAAACGGCGATGTGTTCCCCAAACACCATTGTTTTGATTTCTTAAGTAATAATCAGTACCATTATTATGCAGCCATAATTGTCCGCTGTAACTAGATGAACGACCTAAACTTAAGACTAAACCTTGAAAAGCTGATGGCATATTAGCGCCATTAGCAGAGTAAACAAGTTGAGATTTTGTTATAGAATTAAAATCGATTGCACCTACATTTGGAGCAAAACCAGCTAAACTTGAATCAAGTGCAATATATTTAGCTGTGTGATCCCCCCAACTATAAACTTCATTCCATTGGTCTATATCTGATTGAGAGAAATCTGCATCCGTATAAAACTTTTTCCAATTTTCAAAATCTCCATCTGCTTTAGATGTTCTTATAACTGAAAAACCTTGATATTTATGTATTTTTTGAGTTATATAAGCACCTGTATTCCAAACTTCAACAACCATATTTCCTGCAAATTGGTAATATTGTGTAGGAAAATTTGTGATGTTATTTAGATTTTGAGAGTTATCGATTAAATAGAAACCAAATTCAAGGTTATTCAAATCGTCACCTTCCTCAATTTTTCCACGATAATACAAAGGTCTTTCATTTTTAAGGACAAAATCACCTATGGATTTTTCAGTGTCATTACCAGTTATTAATTGGTCTGCATCACCTGTTTTGTGGATTACTTCCGAATCATTCGCTTTTAGGTCAAGTGCTGCTTGCAATCCTTGTATGTTGGTAATTTGAAAAGTAACCGAACTTAGAATATTATTTTCTGTATCTCTCAAATGAAGATTGCTTCCTGAGAGCGATATAGATTTTGCAAGATTTGAAACGAATGAACTAACGGGTATTTCACTCAACAATTCATCCGCATCATTTCTCAATTCTAGCTTTTCAGTACTTTCATTATAAGTGAAAGTAGTTCCCTCATTGTTCAGCCATCCTACACCGACTTCACTAATCAAAACACCTGAAGCATTTCTAATTAATATTTTTTGATTTGCCATGTCAGCATACAAAACCATCCCTTCCAGATCAGCTATTTTAACTTCATTGGCATCTATGTAGCTTTTTAGCAGGTTTAATTTCGCTACAATGAAAGCTTTGAAAGAGCTTATATTTTGAATTATTTTTTCTGAAAAATTCATATTTAAAAATTAATTTCGTTTTCTGCTTCGCTCGTCCAGTCGGGTATTTCATCGGAAATTAACCCGATATTTTCTTGTGCTTGTTGTTGTTGTGAATGCGTGAGATCTTGCTCTATGTCGTAGCGAATTGATGAATCGTTATAGAACCAAACCTGAAAAGGGTTATTTTGAAGGTCAGAATAGTTAGTTATATTTGGAAGTTTCCATATTTTATAGCCATTATATTCAAAATCAAAAGCTTTTAAATCTTGGCGCTGACCACTTGCATTTATAATTTGAATTGCAAAATCAGTAAACCTACCGGCTAAGCTATTTTTCACTGCAAAATGATAAGGTGTTGATTCTTGGTCAGCTTCTATAAGATAGAAATTAGCGCCAGAAAATTGATTGCTTGCATTAGCGATTACATCTGTTAGAATGAAATCGTGCCTGTCGTAGAGTGACGAGTTGTAATCTTGATAAGTGACATTATCTGTGGGTTGTGGAGGAAATATAGTTTCTCCAGTAAGCAAATTAAATTCTTCTTCGAATACCTCGTCTGTTTGTAAACCATTTTCAATATTTCCTATCAAATACTTGTCGGTACCTATAAACACATATGTAAAGGTCTCTCCTAATCTTTTGCACTTAAAAATGTTATACACATCTTGATTTGTTGTGTATTTATCAGTCCCTTCATTTATGTATAATGAAATAGGCACATTTCCTATTTCACCAAGATTATACTCTATATTTTGAAAGTTTTTTCTTGTGTAGCCTATGTACAATAGATCATTAACAGCTACAGGTGTAGCGCCATAGCCATAAGTCCCCTTCCCCGGTTTAAAAATCCATAAATGTATTTCAGGGTTGTAATTTTCTACCTGGTACATTGTGGCATTTTTGTACATCTGGTATATCACCAATTCGTTACCACTTACGATGAAAGGTGCAGAACTACTAATTCTTGTAGCCACCTTTAAATCTCTATGCCCTGGTGAATTCCAGTTAATCCAAACTGATCGTCTGGTTATTTTTATGTTGTTTGAATTATTGATAACACCTCCATTACCGTCTGAAGAATCACCTAATTTTCTAAATAACGGCAAGGCTATTGCAGCCATCAATTCTATAGCTGAATTGTAAGTATTTCCGTTGTATGAAAACTGAGTATAGCTTGTATAGGCTAGTAATTCATCTTTCGTATCATAGGCGTTAACTATTCTAACTTTGTCACCAGAAACGTAAGCGTGAAAATTTCTCACATAGGTTTTTCCATTCAATCTGAACGTTTTTTCACCTGAATTATGTTGAATATTTATTACCATTTCATTGCTCGAGTTTCAATATCATTACCAACTGAAGAGGTTCCGCAATCTTGACAATCCTTATAATTAATTTCTTTGCGATCCATGTACTTGGCCACATTCTCAAAAAGCTTATTAGCATCTTGACGATGTGTGTAATACAGATCTTTCTTTTCGGTTTGGCTTATTGGTTCTGAATTAGGCGTTTTCTTGGTTACAAAACCGTGTGAAGTGCTAACAACGTTTCCCTTTAAGATGTAACGCGCATAAGCGAAGTATGAAAGAACCGATTCCAAACCTTCGTGATAGTAAGTTCCTTCTCTGTAAGTATATTCTTTACCCGGTAAAATATCGGTGTATGGCTCTTCAGTTGATTTATTTAATAATTCATAGTAGAATTCTTCACAAACCAATGTTTTGAGGTCAAACTCTTGAGCTTCACGAATAAACCGGTTAAATTCTTTTTCTGAACAACCGATCGCCACCTGAACATATTCAGCTGCTTTACTCTTCGTTATCAATAGGGGTTGTTTCATCGTTTTCTTGAATTGTTCCATCCTCCATAAGCTTATAAAGACCAATAGTCCAATCTCCTGAAGGATTAATATTTATATGATAGTTGCGATATAATTCAGAGAACAATCGCTCAATTCTTTTTCTATGCTTTGATGTTGATTTGTTGTACAAGCTTTCCGCTGCTCTTAGATCATCACCTGAAGAGTTTCCCAGCTTCCCCTGAACAAAATCAATAATTTGTGGAGGAATATTGAAAAAAGATTTTCTAATGAAATTAGCTGAGCTAGTTTCAAAATGTTCATACTTTCCAGCTTTGGTTTTGTCCTCCAAAAAATCAAATTTGAATTTTGATTCTTCACCGGCTTCACTGTTGAACTCGTCCTCTACAGTCAAAACTGAACCGGTATTCTCATTTCCGTAAACGGTCCTTACATTACCTTCAAATTGTTTTTGTTTTTGTGGGCTGTCAAACTTTTTGTGCCTGATTATCCAAGCATCCTTGAAGCCCTTTCTTACCGTTCTATTGAAGTGCAAGCCCATTGAAGCTTCAGTATCTGAAAACATATAGCATTTCTCAACTAAGCTTTCAGCATAATGACCTTTTAAATTGTTTAATTTGAAGTGTAATATTTGACCTTTGTAATTGTGCCAACCTCCATCACGCTCAACTTGTTCCTGAATAACTTCAGGGCGTGGATTGTAAGTGTCGAATATTTGTATTTTCTTTTTATCAGCTCTTCGATCCCATCCATCAGGATTGACAATAATTTTTCCAATGTATTTTTCGCTGTCCTCTTCTCCTAATCTGCAGAATTCATCCGGAATTACTTCAAATTCTGTTTTTTGATAGGCTGCATTGTAGCCTATTTGAATCCAAACCTCTTGATGTTTACTTAATTCAGGTGTAATTTCAAAAAGAAGATCCTCCGGTGTGAAAGTTTCAAGTAAATTATCAGTAGGTTCTTCAACCATTTCAGCCTCAAAACCTGAACCTCCAATAAAGGATTCATAAATTTCTACACATTGGCCAGTCGTAGGACTTGATTTAATTAAGTTCTCGACCAAAACAGGGTAAAGGTTATCTTCGCCATTGAAGATAACCCCTAACTGTTTGTTATATACCGGTTTTTTCTTCCGGCTATCTACTGATATTAATTTACTTTCCATGAAAGATTACTCTTTTTCAGTAATTACTTCTTTTGCTGCTACTTCCTTCACTAAATCATCTTTTGATGATCTTGAACCAAATTTGTAATTATGCTTTTTTGCATAACTCTTGATTTCGTCCATATTCAAAGGATCAATTTGCTCAGCCGTTAGATCACCAGCTTCATAGGCCTTTTCAAATTCTGCTTTGGCTTGAGCTTCCGCAGCTTCTTGCTCTTCCTTATCCTTCTGAGCAGCTTCAGCTTCTTTTCTTGCTGCTTCCTCTGCTTCTTTTTGAGCAGCTTCTTCCTTAGCTTTACGATCTGCTTCTTCCTGCTCTGCTTTGGCTTGAGCTTCCGCAGCTGCAGCTTCCTCTTCAGCACGTTCTTTTTTTAAGCGTTTGATTGCTCCTTCCGGCATCTTAGCAAAAAGCGCTGCACGATTAAGATTTTGCTTGAGAAGTTCCTCAGCAATTTCATCAGTGATGTTTAAATCTGAATAGTACTTGTTAGTACCTTTTTTGTGAATTGTTGATCCACTTTTCATTCGGTATTTTCTGTCCTTTGTACTCATAATCGGTTTATTTGTATTGATTGACTGTAATTTTTTAATATAACCAGGAAGCTCACTAGAGCAATGCTTACAAGCGTAACCAAAGTACTCTTCAAATGCTTCCAGTACATACTTCAAAAGGGGCTTACCGTTATGGCTTGCCCCGTTAATAATCTCCTTGGAACTATATTCCTGGATAATTGATATTTTATCCTTTAGCTCCATTAAGGTGTTGTCTCTGCAGGTTCTGTGTACTCAGCAGCTTCGATAAAAGCTAACGTAGTCGCATAATCTGTATCTTGGAAGATTTTCGGAGCAGTACCTTCTTCTTCACCTTCTTTGGTTGCCACTGCAAGAGTAGCCACACCTGAATTTGCGTTGGTGTCATACTCAAAAGAACTCATTAGCATTCCTGATTCATAACCAGCAAATTCAAATGCTAATTCTCCATTTTGTCCTCCATCCACTTTTTCAGAAATAGAAAAGATTCGAGCACCGTCAACGATCTCCTGAACGCGTTCACGTTCTTGATCTCCACGATATAAGATGTTAACCGTATCTGTGTGAGTAAATCCGTTACCGTAATCACCAACCACACCGGAAGATTGAAGCTGATGAGTTTTATCGTTACCAAGTACAGGATATAGCTTTGCGTTTTCTTTCAAAACTAAAGTGGTGATCTTATTACCACGGTTAGCTAATACAGTAGCTTCTTTATCAATATCCTCTTGGTTTCCGTACCATTTGCGCTTAATCCCCTGTTTAGGTTTGTAACCGCAAATCTTTCTGAAATTACCGCTGATACCAATATTGCAATCGTCCATAATATTCAGTTTTTAAAATGCTGCTCTAAGCGCATAAGGGTTAGGTATTTTAAAATCCATCAAGTAAGAAGCCTTGATGTAGAAGTTCTCATCTTTACCACCCACGTACTCAAGTCGTAGATCAGTAAGTGCTGCAGTATCATCTACTCCTATCTGAAGGTTAGATTTATCTGCGATCATCGAGAAATGAGGCTGATATAAATTTCCAGCTTCTGCATCTCCTGATTGATCGAAATCTCTGCGGATAACTTTATCGTATGCCCATTGCATATCTTTAAGTGGTCGGCTATCAAACTGAGGCTCGAAAGATTGCTGAATTGCTGAAACTCCACTTTCTAGTAACTTACCTCTGAATAAATCTTTGTATTTTTTATACAAAGTATGAGAGGTTAAGAGCTGATCTCCTCCTTCAAACTCTAATCCTTCAATAAGGTCATCGTAAATAGCTAAAGCTTCTTCTCCGGTGATCGCTAACTGAGCTGATTTTGTAGCCTCAGCATTCTTGGCGATATCGTCAAATTGCGATGCTAATAAAGGATTAGCTTTAAATAACTGAAGTGTTTTAATAAGACCAGCATCGATCTGATTATAATCCCCAGCTTCACCAATCGCATTTTCACCAAGAATATCATCCACAACGATATCTTTATTTCCGTGAACTGCAACACGAACTAAATCTCGTGCCATTGCTCCTGAAGTCATATCCTTAATAAAATCAAAGAAATCTGCTTCTTGAAGGTTTCTACGATCGTAACCGTTAGCTAATCCCCATTGAACGAATGCGCCTTCAAAATCTTGGTAACACATTTTTATTCTTACGTCCATTGAACGTGGGTTCCATTTTTGAGCAATTCCGTTAATTTCAAATGCAGTGAATTCAGGCTCACAACCTGCTTGCTGCTTTGTAACATATTCGTAATCTCTCAAGGCAACTACTTGCTGCCCTCCTTTTATTCCTGGAACAAACGTGAAGAACTCTTCCGCTTGTTGAAATAAAGTCTTTTGCACAATAGCATCACGTAAATCCTGTAAAAGGCGATCGCTATTGTTAATGTCTGCAAATGCTTCTATTAAATCCATTTGTTAATTCGTTATTTGATTGATGAATGATGAATTACTTTTTCTTACTCTTCTTAGCTTCTCGCTCAGCTCTCTGCTTTTCGATTTTAGCCTCGAATGATTCCTCACCGGTATCGGTAATCCCCTTACGCTCTCCTTTTTTCGGTGCGTTATATTTGTTCGTTTTCACAGTCTTTTGAAGATTACCAATTGACTTTTCGTGAGCAGAGAACTGATCGGTAACTAAATTCATCGTTTGAGAAAACTCTTTTTTAAAAGATTTGATTTCTTTCATTAACGTGTCAAAATTGCTTTCTCCTTCGCCTTCGCTACTGCTCTGACCTTCTTCTCCTTCACCTTCATCTCCGCCATCTTCTTCAGGCTCTCTGATTTCGGTGATCATTCCGGATTCATCGGTTACGATTGTTTTACCGTTCTGAAGTAATAACTCTTCATCTTGTAAAACAGAACCATTTGCATCTTGAACAGGACCATCACCCTCTTGTGGGGTTTCATTTTCTGTTACCACTTTAATCATATCGCCAGTGGCAAGTGTAAGATCGACATCGAACTTTTTATCGTCCTCTTTAGTGCCGAACTTCTTTTTCAATTTGTTTAAAAAACTCATGTTTGGATTATTATTAGATTTACGGTTATGATAAGCTTTATAGCGCTCCAAGAAATCCATAAATAATTCAGGTTTCTCGTTAGCTATTTCATAGATCTTCGGATTATCATCAAGGAATTGAGTGATGGTTACTCCAAAATCATTTCCAACTGAAAAAAGTGCATCGGTAGCTGCAGGATCATCGACAAGATCGGAAGCTAAAAGTGAATGAAGTACTTGAACGTTTTCCCATTCTTTCTCACCTTTATCATTTTCAATCTCATTCTCATACTCATCACCCATAATCACAATTGAATTACCGAACATATCTGAATTTGATTCGGCCATATCCATTATGTAATCGTACATCTTGATTCCTTTACCCTCTACTGAAGTCTTTTTGGTGATTGGATCAAGGGTGAGATCTGCATAAGCTTTTCTATTATCGACACGAAAGTTTTTGTATCTACCTACAAAAGTGCCCAAGGAACTAGCACACATATTTGGATGACCAAAACGAGACTTAACACCTTGAGTTTGTTCATTTCCTTTCTCAACAAGATCATCAAGAAACTTTTCATCGAAAAACGTGTAGTTTTTATTTCGGCCATACTTAGCAATCTCAATATTCTTAATCGTGCTATTCTCACGATCTACATTGACGTGCTTTTGTTCTGAAAAGTTAGGCGCTGATCTAAATTCTTTTTTCATTATTAGTAATAAATTATATTACTTTTCAAAAATATGTAGTTTATACATTAAATTGTTAGACAGACTTTTGTCGAATTACTTATATTTGAGGTATGATAGTAGTAATCTTAGGTTTAGTTAGCTTTGGAATTGCCCTGATTTATGGTTGGGTTAAGTTCTTTAATTGGATATGGCCAAAGCAGAAAAAACAAACTGCTACTCCAACTCCACCCAGCAATCCATATATCGATGCTCACAAGCGTAGGCAGCAAAACGATAAGTATTATGAAGATTATTTAAACTGGATGGATAAAACTGGAGCTGATCTTCCTATGGATAAGGTGAAATCAAAAGAGGAAATCGAATTTGAAAAAAAGTATAAACAAGCGCAACGATGAAAAATAAACCAATTATTTCTCAAGAAAACGGTGAGACTAAAATTGATATTAATGCTCTTTTAGAATTTACTAGACCTAAGTATTATCGGAATATTCATACAGGTATTGAAGGTCAATATATGAGAGCATTTTATAATCGTTGGGGAAAAGCTCTTGTAGTAAAAACTATTGAGGGGAGAGAGTATTTTGGTCCTGAGAAAGAATTTGTAGAAATTTAGATTAAATATGTATCACTTAATTTTATCAATTTGCTTTTTAGGGATTATCATTTTTATTATTTCTTCAATTGCTACTTTTGAAAGTAAATATCTAATAGGTGCTGTTGTTTGCTTTTTACTTTTTTTATTTTTTTTGAGATTACAAAATTTAGAAGATAACCAATAAATTTATATATATGGGAATTATAGAATTAATCAATATCGATACTGATGAACCAGTATTAGTTAATGTAGAGAAAATAGATTACTTGCAGAAAAGAGGAGAATATTGCGCTTTGTCTGTCAATGGAGATATATTACCGATTAATAAGTCTTATTTAGAACTTTCAAGACTTATAAAGCAAATTGTTGCTGAAAATTCATAAATTATTTGAAATGAAATACGAAACAACAATTGCTGTATATATTGACAATGAATTAAATGATAATGACTATGCAAGTATAGAGGATTTTGCAAAAGACTATTCTTATGTTAACAGCAAAAAAGAAATTAGCAGTGATGGAGTTACTGACTTTTCAACCGATACTATAGTTTACAATTCAAAACTTAATAAGAGCTTTAATATTAATAAGATACGAGTACAATTAACTGGAGTTAAAGAAGTAAGAATCGATTTATTTTTAAAAGAAAAACAAAATTGGTTTGTTGTTTAACTCTCCATCTTAATTACTACCCTCTCAACAGTTTTCGAACTGCATTTAAACTCAATGGATGTCTTGAAATAGGCATCCATTTTATTTTGGCCCTCTTCCATTAGCTCAAGAAAACGCTCGTACATTTCTTTATCGTTTAAATAACGAATAGGAACAATTCCTTTCCCTAGAAGCTTCTTGAGCATCCCTTCTTTTTCTAATTGCGATATGAGTTCATAAGTGTTTACCATTTATTAATCGGGCATTTTTCATTCTTGCTTCTAACTTTTGCCGATAGTGGGCATTTACATTTACTGCAATAATAGCCTTCAATCTCGTGCAACTTATAATCTCTAAGCATCGAGGTAAATTTACCTTTACTCAAGTGTGTACATTTATTTCCATTAGGTCCTGAAGTAGCACATATTTTTGAACGCTCTTTTGCAACTTCTTCAATTACCGGATTTTCTATCAAGTAATTCTTCCAACCGTTGAGAATATCTTTAATCATCGTTAGAAATCTGCTCCTTGCTCAACATTTGCAGCTCTAGTCGCTACATCTGTAATTTGATCAACTGGTACCACCGTCTGAATTGAATTTACTCGATCGGCCAATACATTGCCAAGCATATCATAATCAAATTTTACATCTCGCATTTTAAACCTTGGCGTTTGAGGATTTCTGATCACCGCACCTCCATTAGCAGCATAACTCACCGGCTTACTCAAGCTAACCCCACCGTGTTTTTGATTCAATGCTGAAAGAACTCCAAGCTCTTTAGATGCTTCACGTTTTAGAATTACCATTTTCTCACCACCTTGAGCTTCAACCAAAGGATTTCCAGATTCATCAAATAACTTGATTCCTCCAGAAGAATGAGAAGGTCCTTCAAGATCCATCGCAATACCTTGAGCTGCTTTTGGAACTTTAGTTTTTGCAATATTCTTTACCGCTTTAAGTCCTGAAGCTAAAACAACTCCAGTACTAATTCCCTTTTGAATTGTCGCAGCTGGTTCCGGTAATACTGAATCACTAGCCCAAACTTGCGTTACTCCTTCATATGTGTTCATCGTTGCAGATGCAATACCAGCAGCTTTTCCGGCTGCAGTCTTTTCTCCAAGTAATTTAGAAACTTCACCGAAGGTGTCAGCTGTTTGCTTTCTTATTGCTGATTCTTTTTTCTCTTCAATGTCTTCCTGAATATCAGCATGCTTTTTCTTTATGGCAGTAGTATCAACGCCTAATCTTTCAGCTGCAGCAAGTTCAGCCTCATATCTTTGTTGTTCCCTTGCTAGTTCTAAATCAAACTTATTTTGAAACTGCTCAGCTTCTTGTTCACGCTGTAACTCAAGTTCAAAGGCTTGCTTTTCATTTTTGGCTTGCTCGCGCTCTGCTCTTAGTTTCTCTTGATTCTTGTAGTTTTCATCATCTATTCGAGCAATCTCATCGTTATAATCTTGCTGATTGATAGCTCCCTCTTCAAGTCGTTTTTGCTGAAATTCTCGTTCAGCCTGTGCAATATTATTTAGACGATTTCTCTCCTCTTGAAATAATTGCTCATTAAGGAATTGATTAGAATCTAGCTTACTTTGATGAGAATCCTTAAATATTTGAAGTTCACGCTCTGCATTGGCGATAGTTACATCTATCTGCTTTTGAGCAAACTCATTTGTAATATTGAACTTTTCAGTTTCATATTCGGTTTTAGAAATCTCACCAGCTTCATATTCAGATTTGAGAATTTCTAATTTTCTTTTAGAAACTTCTTTTGCTACCTGAAGCTCTTCCTCTAGGCTTTTGGCTTTAATGCCTTGTTGAGCCAAATACAAATCAAGTTCTTGTTGCTGCTTCTCGATAGCTGCATCTAGTATTCTTTGCTTTTGTTCAATTGCTTTATCAGCTCCTTCTTTACGTATTGAATTCAACTTGTTTTGCGCTTCTGTAGTTTTTGCAGCCTCTTCTTCAAGTGCTTTGTCGATCTCTGCTAACTTAGTGGCAAGCTCTGCCTTTTCTGCATCTGAAGTATCATTTGCCTCCTGCTTTAATCGAAGTATCTCAGCTTCTTGTTTAATTCTTTCAATAGATCCTTGACTGATTTCTTTTTGAAGCTGAATAGCATTTGCAGCAGCCTCTTCTCTTACTTTTGTGGATTGTGAAATATCATCTGAAAGCTTTTTTTGCTCTTCAAATTCCTTTCTTAATTTGGCTTGTTGAGTAATATATTGAGCTTCAGTTTTCGATAGGTTTTGAGTAATCTCTTCAATTTGTTTACCACGTTCCCAAGCTTCGCCAAAACGATCTGCAGCTGCTTCACCTAATTTGCTGATCTTACCGGTTAGATCCTCCACTCCGGTACCAGCTTGAATAAGATCATCACCAATACCATCAAACTCAAAATTAAGCACCTTATCTACTATGTTCGCTAATGCTACGAATCTATTGATTAAATTCTGCTTGATCATTTCACCAAGCTGCTTGATTGACTTTTTTGGGTTTGAAATTGCTTCAAATATCTCTTCTCCAAATTCCTGAACGATTCCTAGAAGCGTTCCGAAAATCTCTTTCATTGGAGTGAGAACTTTGTTCACCTTATCGATTCCTGATTGAGTAGTGGTAAGGTAAGCAATTAAAGAACCAAGAACTACAACGATCGCTCCAATTCCGGTACCAATCAAAGCAGCTCTAAAAATCCTTAGCATACCGCTAGTGGCTTTTGTTGAAGCTGCTAAAAGCTTCTGAGAATTACTCATCCCCTCAGTTTCTGCTGAAGCGTTGCGGATATCACTAGCTCCTTGTTTGATGTCTGCTCGAAGCGTATTGAATACCGGTGCAAAGTTCTGAGTGATATTTGTTACTTGTTTGATTTCTTGACCGAAAAGTCCAGATTCCTCTAAAGCCTCTGTTACCTGCTCTTTGTAATTACCAATATTTATTTTGGTTTTCTCATACTCACTCGCATTATCTTTAATGAAATCGGTATTACGATCAATCTCAGCGTTTACTTTTTTTAAGGTTGCAGCTTGATCTTCATTGCTAGCATCTAACTGATTGGCAATTGCAATAAGTTTTCTATTGGCATCACGTGCCTGGTCCTTAGTTCTTATATCCTGATTTTGAATATGGATATAAGCATCGAGTACCTTTTGGCCATCACGCACTTCTTTCTTGTACTTCTTGAGTTCGATCTCTCCAAGGGTATAAGCCTCCAGTTGCTCTTGAGTTGCATTGGTTAAGCTATCAGTTTCAGTTTTCAAAGCCTTTTGACTTTTTTCTAATTCTGCAATCTGTTTTTTTGTTTGTGCTGCCTTGGCTAAAATCTTATCGACACCGATATCGATCTCCGCAATTTTTACATTCTCAGTATTTGCCATTACCTATTGATTTTGATTAGTTTACATTCTGTTATATCATCTGTGAGATGGCTCTTTTTCATTTTATCGACTAAGAACTCCCCTCCTTTTTGCTTTACGTATATTCGTTTTTTCAAATCGAATGAATCAAACTTTGAAATATTCAATTTGAATTTAGTTGTGATCAACAGCACTCTATTGAATAAGACATCCATTGGTGAATAATATTCTTCCTTGAGCTTTTGAAATGAGTAATCAGCGTTATCAACTACTCTTAGCTTTGTAGCTGAATTGGTTTCACCTAATTGTTCACTCCCGATATTTACTGCAGTATTTAAAACGCGTTCTTTCACGAATGAGAACCTTGAATCTCTCGCCTTGTATTCGATTACGGTTTCACCGTCCTCTTGCTTCACTTCTTTTTCCCATAGTTCCAGGACCGGGATATCTTCATTTTGATTTCCAATTAAAAATGGCACTGGAAACTCATTTGGAGAATAAGTTTTTGAAGTGATCACATTTATATTATCATCAAGGTTTTCATTTTCAATATCGAAATAGCCATCATTGAAATCTTGCTCCTCTCCATTGTATTTAAATCTGAAGTAATTTCGCTTAGCATAATCACCAAGTATATATTCTTCAGAATCTTCTTCCTCAGATCCAATATAAAAATCACTCCAATCTTCAACATCTCCATTGATGCGCTCATCGTAAGTAAGAAAATCAAGGTGATTAGAATCTTTTGAAGGGAATGGAGTGAGGCCAAAACGCCACATTATCTCACGATAGAAGTCTTTAGGAGTTAAGCCTTTGAAGAAACTTGTTTGATCGATTTCTGTTTGGTTGATCTTACTGACTTCAAGCTTAATATTGTAATTTTTAGGAGAAGACACTGAAAAAGAACTGCTACTATTGTAGAACCAAAATATCATAATCGTATCGCCAGCATTATAATATTGATCAGTCATATTTTCCCAGTCAATTTGATGCAAATTCGCCTCATCAGTTTGAAATATTGAATACAAATTAGCAATCTGCGTTTGCTCTTGTTGGTGTTTGTTTTTTCCAAGCAACACGATAGCCTTTTGAAACCCTAAGATATTAGTATCTAACGACCCGGTTACTCTTATTTTGTAATAACCATTTTCAGGCACTTGATAATAAGAATAAACTTGATTAGAATCCCAAGGACATATGTTGTATGACCCTTGATCAATGCTAGTTTCTACAGTTACAGCATCTGTATAATCATCATAGTTTTCATTTAAAGTCATTGGGTGAACTTTAGACCTTTCAAAGCCTACAAAATTGCTGATATTCACTTCTATATCAGCAAACACATCACCAGATTGACCTGATATCACTCCTTTTGGATACGTTAGGAATAAATCCTTATAAGCCTGAGTATCGAATATGGCCCCACTAAATGTAAAACCAAAAGTTTGAAATATCTTCTCCCAAAGAAATGAGGTTTTAACTGACGGGATTAAGTAATCTGTATTGATGTATTTATTTAAACCTATTTCGAAATGAGTCTTACCATTATAATCAGCTAATAGGTATTTGTAATAATCATTGCCATTCTCCCAATTGCTTTTTATTTCTTCAATGTTCTTGATATGGCTTAACTCTGGAATGTCAACATCTTCAAACTTTACATTGTCAAGCTCTTTGAAGAAATCTATATTACCATCGTATATATTTATATCGAAATCATTCCCTTTTTTACCTCTGTAGATAGTCCAACCTTTTGCTATTAAACATAAATTTCCAACAAATAACATTGCCGTATTCTTCTGATAAGGCATATTTGAATTAGTACCGGTCATTCCTAAACCTTCAAAGTTTTTTACATTTTTTGGAGTAGCGGGAACCTTGAATGATTTACTGAAATTAGTTTGACGCGATGATAGATTTTTTAAGCTGTTCACTTGCTTTGTATAACCAATCTTTTGACCGTCATACATATCCACTCGAAAATCATTTATATAAAATCTTATTTCACTCATAACGACAAGCTGTATTCTTGAAATTCAATCTTAACTCGTTCACGATTGCGTTTAGTTTTTAAGCTCTTATTATCTAATGAGCTGCTTCCAACCTTAACTCCTATCCATGAATCCTTTTCTTGCTTCTGAAATAAATTACCAACAAACATTTCTACACGTGGAGACTTCAAAAAGTCCTTGAAGTTTTGCATTTCCCAATCTTCAAGGAATTCCGTCATGAATTCCATTTCAATTGAAGATTCTTTTGCTGTTAAAGATCTAGTGAGTGTGTTTTGTATTCCTTCGTAATCAACTTTGATCTCCTTACCGTCTTTTACTTTATTCTTGATCGTGAATTCTTTTTCAAATCTTATATATCCCCAGCCTCCACGGTTTCGATAGAATTTGAAATATGGAGCGCAAACCGGCTCTTTCTTATTTACATAAAGCATCAAACTTTTTTCTTCATCCATCACCATTTCAATCCGATTGATACCTGTTTGAATTGGGAGAATATCATTGATTGTGAAATCTTCACTCCCTTGAGAAAAGAATAACCTATTGATGTGTTGTAATATATTTATCCCTCCTATCTCATGGCCTGTGGTGATATTTTTTAATGTTATTGTTTTTTCTAAATTCGAAAAGAAAGTGATATCAAATGGATAGCCATAGTAGTATGTAACCCTATGTATATCGTCTATTTTACCCTTAGGCAGTAATAAGTAATACTTATCGTTATCTATATGAAATACTGAATCTTTGAAATTTGCTATCTGCTCTACTGACTTTGTAAAATAGTATCTCAACATTTCAGTAAATTGACGTCCTTCAAGTGTTGCTATCAACTCTATAGACATATTTAAAAACATTGAATTATCTTGATATATATAACCATCCTCCTCTATATTGGGTACTATTTCATCTAAAAAGTTATTCTCATTAATCAAAGGAATTGCAGCCTCTTTTAAGTTCAAATAATACCCTTCTCCATTTACCGGGGAAGGGTAAATAGTTATAGGTAATTGACCGTTGAATTTTACATTAATATTTTCCGTTCCTCCTCTCTCTATATAAACAACATTATCATTATATGCGTTTAATAATTCTCTAGGGTTTGGTTCCGATATTAAAGACAAGCTAAATTCAGGTGAATAGCTATTATCTATTCCTTTTTCTATATTAAGACCATCGTAGGTGATCCAATAAAATTGCTCTGTTGGTACCGTTAAATATAGATACACATATTCTGAATCTATATCTGTTTCATAAGGACCATTACCTACGAGATAAATATCGAAAGCATCTTTGATAGCTTGATTTTGATCTGAAGTATTAGCTTTAATTTGTATATGATATTGCTCCGTTGGGTTTTCTTTAAAAAGAAATTGATCCCTAAGTCCATTCTCTTCTTGATTAATTGAATCTACAATTACTAATTGAGGGTTAGATCCATTAACAAAGCCTAAAAATTTTATTTTGATTTCTGCGTATTTCATAATTATGCTGCTTGTAAAATGTTTTTAAAATCTGAAACAAAATCAAACTCTCTCATATATTCTTCACCGATATCATCTAGCATCTGATAGATGTATTCACCTAGATAAAGCGTTACCACATCAGATATCACTTTTCCTTCGTTGTATGCATTTGGAACTTTGATTCCCTCGTTAGCTATCTTTCGGGCAATGATAAAGGCGAATTGTTTTTTCTTCTCAACAAAGATTGCAGGCAGCCCCCGTTTAACTTCAATCCACTCTTCAATAGCTTTTAATGGAGGAAAACCACCAGGACCGCGACCGTTTTCCATATACAGAGAATGATGAGATCCGAACATCAAAAGCTTATTACCTTTGATTTCGTACTCAAGTGATTCTGCAAACTTTCCTGAAGCTCTTAATCCTAACTTATCATAGTTAGCAATTAGATCTTTTCTGAATCGTTCGAGGTATTCCGTGTATATGGCTTTGCGGTTCATCTACTATTAATTGCTTTCCAAATACCGTAACAAGCAAATACCGTAACGGTTATTAGATATATTTCTACAACCCAATTCATTATTCAGCGAAGAATATTTTAGAAGGATGCAAGTAATTCTTTCCTTCACCATTTGTCATTTTTGATTTCTCAGCGCTTGGTTTCTTTTCGCTTTTTACTGCATAATGAATTTGGCACCCTGCAACGATTACGTGTGTTTGTTGGCTTCCTACCTTAGCATACCAGTTAGTGCTGTTACGATTAGTTTTTAAGCCTAAAACATTATCTTCAAGTATTTCAACCTCTCCCCAGACTGCTCGATATTCTTGACCGTCCGGAGCTAAGAACCAACCATCTGTTGTAATTAGATATTTTCCTTTCATAGCTATTTTTTTATTGATTTAACAAACCAAATCACTCCACCGATTAAAACCGGAAGTAACACCAAAGCAGCAAACACCCACGCTAAAATGGTAAGGTCAAAAAGCCATAGCATAAGTGCCAATGCAGCAAAAAATACGATACGCGCTAAGCGTTTTTTACTAGATCTTCTCATTGTTCTATATATTCAATTGTAAACTGTATTTTTAATCCGTCCATATTGGTGTCAAACTCATCGTAAACCTCAATTTTCTTCCATCGTTTGACTGTATAGCCATCGCAATTGAGATACCCTTCAAGCACTTTAGAAGCTTCTCCCTTGAGATATCTCACCGCATCCTTGTATTTAGTTTCTTGTGATTCATCACTAAGCTTTGAACGTACCATCAAAAGAAATTCACCGGTATAGGTTAAAGCTTCTGTGGCTCCGTGCTCATTAAGTTTATCCTCTTCATCGTGCCAAAGGAATAGAAGATACTTTTGCTTTTCTTCAAATGGAATTGATGTATCATCTTCAGCATCGATAAGGTTCTGCCAATGCTCTGCACCATATTGGAACTTATATCCAAGGTTATTCTCTGCAAATTGTTCTGTGTAATCGACTATCATTTTGTTTTCATATATTGTTCATCGTACTCACTTTGTATTCTACTGAGAAGCATCTTTCTCATTACCTTTCCGTAGGGCTGTTCAAGAACTTTCTCCCACTTTTCTAAATCTCCATTTGCAAGGCCATCGATTGCCGGAATATCATCCAGCTGATCAAACTCTTCAATACCTGCATTGATCTGTTTTTGAGTTGGCTTCTTATAAAGCTTTTGCATTTCAGCTTCAGCAATCACTTCCATTTCTTCAATGATCCAAGCGTATGCTGCAAACACATCAAACACGCTGCAGTTAAAAAATTGCATATCTGTGTGAAGTGGGAATACTGCTGAAATTATTTCTTTAACTGAGTTCAGCGTATTGATATGTAAACTCTGCTTGATCTTGATGATCCACTTGTACTCAATTTCAAAAAGATCATTCACTCTAGGCTTGAGATCATAATAATTGCCCTGGTAATTAATTGAGATCACTTTCTTAGGAGCAACATTTTGAAGCACAATATCAATGAGCGTTTTATCTTCAACAAGAAGATATTCAGCGATCGTTTTGTATTTGAATATTTCGTTTCTCATATCACTCCACTATCTCCCCAATCATCATTTCCTGTTTTTGTTTCTGTCTCAATAATCCCTGTCATACAATCGGGAGCATCATCCCTTTTATTTGCTGAAAACTCCTTCTTGTATTTGGTTACGTCTTTATAAAATTGGGGCCATCGAATATGCCAGTCATCAGGAAAAACCAAACAACGATTCACCGTTGCTGAATTCGAATAAATTCGACTTTCTTTGTTTCCGGACTGATGGAACCAATTAATCGCACAAGCTCTTTTAACCAAAGTCTGAACATTTCTCGCAAACCCTCTACCTCCATTATTACTTTCAATCTTTGCCAATTTTGTTTTTGTCCTTTTAAGCATTTCAGCTGTTTGAGGTTCTGTCTTTTCCATAGCCTCCTGAGAGTAAACCACATCAACCACGTAATAATGTTCATCGGTTTTACTGAGAGGAACATCGTAAGAAATTGAACAGAGGTAATCTTTACCCTTGTCTGCTGTATCGGTGTAATTCTTTCGAATTTTTGCCGGTGGTAACTCAGAATAAGTTTTGAAAGGGTTATACATCAAACCATCTTTATTAACCGGATCACCTTGGTAAAGCGCATCGAACTTATCGGGATCTTTATCTCTTGAAGAAGTAAGTTTTTTAATCGAATGCTTTTCAGGCCAAAGAGCTTCCCCTCTCTCACGCTCATCAAATTCATTCGGCTCATCTTCCTTAATCGCTGGCAAATTGATTTTTAAGAATTCTGTTGAATCTAAACTTTCAATGAACTCGTTAAGATCTTGCTCACCTTTCCACTCTTTCACATAGCCTTTATCTTCAAGAATTGCGATCAAATCATTTTCACTCCATCGCGTAAATACAATTAACTGCTGGCTATCATTATGCAATCGTGTTTCTGCTACTGCGGTGTACCAATCCCAAACTCTCTGCTGAATTATTGGTGAATTGCCTTCTTCCCAATCCTTATACAAATCATCAAGCAGTAACACATCGACAGGATCACCAGTCAACGGACCACCAACTCCCACGAATTTCATTGACCCATCACTGTTGATTGATTCCCGGTTCTCATTGGTATTTGCTTTTGCTCCGGTATAACCACGTTCAGGATATTGAACATCAGGAAAGATTTTTTTGTATTCTCTTTCTCTCATAATGCTCATAATTTCACGCCCAAACTTTTGTGCTTTAGTTGCTGCATAGCTTACTAGGGCAATCTTATCATCAGGACGTTTTCCAGCGATAAAGGCTGGCAACCTTCTTGAGCTTCCTTCTGACTTTCCGTGCTGTGGAGGCATTGAGATAATGAGGTTCTTAATAATACCAAGTGCAAACAGAGTTAATATTTCATAGAACTTTTTGTGAAAACCTTTCGGTTTAAACTTTTGAAATGTTGCCTCAGTGAATGATAGAAGATCTTCACTCGCATCTTCATAGTAGTTTTGAAGCAACAAAGCTTCAAGCTCCATTTGTTCATCCTGAGTTAGAGGCATTTCTTTTATCAATTAATTTTTGAATTCGCTTATCACGTTCCTCACGTGATTCAATCACGATATTTCCTTTTTGCTCATTGTCTTTCTCGTAACCGCCTAGATGTCGCATCAGTTTTTCAATTACTTCTAATCGGCTGTAGGTTTTAATCTTATCTGTATGGCCACCGATTGTCTCCAGTTGCTGAATCATCTTTCTCCCTTCAATCGGCATTTGGTTAACAGGCTTTAATTTTCCTTCATCATCGTAAAGGGATCCAATATCAAACCGAGCCATCGAGGAAAGCATTTGAATAAGATCATCGAGTTCAACTCTATTTCGTTCAGCTGCTTGTTTTTGTAATTCTTCAACGCGCTGGGTTACTCTAGGTCGCTGATAAACTTTTATTGCAGCACGGTTAATGGTTGAAGGTTTAGCTCGTTTGGTTGAATACACTTCACGATAAGCTGCAGATTTATTGCCTATCAAAATATAGGCTTGGCAGAATGCTTCTTCTTTATCTGTGAGTTTTTCCTTCATCGTGTTATTGAACGATATTCAATTTTATCGGTTTGGTAGCCGATTATTATAAGCAAATTTATTCAAAGGTAATATATTATATTACTTTTTCTTTAAAATATTTTAAATCGTTTGATAATTGCTGATAGTTTTTAGCGGTGTATCTCAATACTTTCCAACCTTTCAGCTGTGCAAGATTGTATTTTACGCAATCCTTGGTATATCCCCCAATTGTGGTATGCCCTGATTTATTACTAAAAATCCCTTCGTATTCGATAGCAAGCTTCCATTGAGGAATTGCCCAGTCAAAACGAAATTGTCTTACATCGTCAAACTGCAGCTCCTCCACATAATCTGGAATGATCCCCTCCCGATGGAAAAGCCAAAGTATTTTTTTGATTGTTTCTTTCTCAACTGAAATCTTTTCAATTTTTGGAAGCTTAACCTTTGGCTTTGATTCAGGCTTGTAGTTGTGATTGAGGTTTTTCTTCTTGAGATCGCTTATAGTCCAGCTCATAGATTAGAATTTTAGAAAGGCAGATCATCGTGATCCTCTTCTGGTTTAATTGGTTCATCAAATGCGTTTGATAAATTATTATTTGGTTGTGGTCGCGATGGTTCAAAGATATCGTCATTGTCAAAATCCTGATCAGGCTCATCGATATCTGAAAACCTGGTATATTTCCCTTCGAACTTCATTCGATTCTTAACTAAACCGCCATTTCTGTTTTTGGCCACTATGTATTCAGCCTCACCGATACAAGAAATTCCATCGTAATTATCCCACGTATCGCTTCCGTAATATTCAGGTCTATAAATAAATTGCACAACGTCCGCATCCTGCTCGATCGCTCCTGATTCTCTCAAGTCGCTCAACATTGGTCTTTTATTGCCTCCACGGGTTTCCACTGCTCTCGACAATTGAGACAATGCAATCACTGGTAATTCAAGCTCTAAGGCTATCATTTTAAGTCCTCGTGATATCTTGCTAATCTCTTGCTCACGGTTCTTGCTGTTACCGTCCATCAACTGTAAATAATCCACGATGATCATTTTCACGTTGTGGTTTTTAACAAGCTTCTTAGCTTTAACTCTAAGCGTTTGAATATTCAGTGAAGAAGTATCATCGATGTGAAAAGGAATTTTCTCAAACTCCATCATTCGGGCCATAATCCTAGACTGTTCATCAGGGCTTAATCCGTCCTTGGTAAACTTATCATTATCGATTCTAAGATCCATTGACCAAAGTCGAGATAACAATCTTGAGGCGGTCATTTCAAGAGAGAAGAAAGCAACCGGTATTCCTGCAAGAGCTGCCACCCATCCAGCTTTTAAAGCGAATGCAGTTTTTCCCATACCCGGACGTGCTGCCAAAATGATCAATTCACCGTTTCTCCAACCTCCCATTCTTGAGGTGAGTAACTTGATCGGAGTTTCAATACCTGGCTTTATTTCATTTCGGAATAACTTACCACCGTAATCAATAATTTCAGCAGTTAGCTCTTTGATGTCGATCTCTTTGTTTCTGATGATTAGGTTTGAAACTTCACCAAGATGATCAAAAGCTTTATCCAAAAGTTCAAGAGAATCAACCCCATCATCGTAAGCATTTTCAATAATCGCAGAGGAATTTGAAATCAGTTCACGCTGAATATATTTCTGCATTAATATTCTACCGTGATGATCAATGTGAGCAGATGAAGAAATCTTTTGCGTTAGTTCAATCAAATGAAAATCGCCTCCAACCATTGCTAGATCCTTAGACTTTTTAAGCTGGTTAGAAACTGTTTTTAAATCAATAGCTTCATTAGCATCATAAAGGGTTTGAATAGCTTTGAAAATGAGCTTATTTTTCTCTTGGTAGAAGATATCCTGTCTTAGATAATCCATAACATCATCAGTAGCTCTGCTATCGATTAGAAGTGCACCGATTACGATTTCTTCAATTTCTTGATCCTGTGGTGGTAATTTGCCTTTCATTATCCTGTTGGAATATTTTTGTAGAAATTATCTACATCGTTGGTTGTGGTATTGTGTTTTGCGTATTTGTTTTGGTTGTCAATCCAATTTCTTGAGTATTTACCTAGTCTAGCGAATAGCTTTTTATCAGTCCATTCGAGATCTTCTTGATCAATTGTATCGTTGAAATCATCTGTAAACTTTTGTTTGTTTTCGATATTCTTTCCGTATCTCATCACAAAATCAGTTTCGAATCTTGAGGGATAATTATTTTTGAGAAAATCTAGCGCGCGTTTATTACTCTCTTTAGAGAGTATATTTACATTATCATTTACATTACCATTATCATTATCATTTACAGCTTGATTTGATTGGTTTTGCTTAGCATCTGAAGCATTTGCTTGTTTTGCTTTCTTTTGTGTTTTTTTTCCTCCTTTTCTTCCAGCTTCAGCACGCTTTTTTTTGATATCCTCATACTTACCCAAATCTCTTTTAAGCTGCTGTTTAATTGGCTGGAACAATATTTTAAGCATACGATCATCCATTTCGGGATTCTCATCATTAACATACCTAAGCAAATGCTTGATTAGCTTACCAGCTTCTTCATCTGATAACATTTCAAACGTTTCACTCCATTCGGTATATGCTACAAAGCTTTTCTTATCTTTTGCCATTGCTATATATTTTTAATGAAAGTACTTTCTTTAGTTTGTGGGGTTATGAAACAATGTTTCATTTCTTAAATAGATCCATTACGTTACTCACCATTTCCATTTTCATTTCATCACTGGCACCGGTGATGGTGTTTCCGGTGTGTCGCTTTTCCTGAATCATTTCATACAGCTGTTGATCAATAGTATTATGGCCCAGGAAGTAAGTACACATCACATTATTAGTTTGGCCAATACGGTGCGCTCTATCTTCACATTGCACACAATCGGCATAAGTCCAAGGATATTCAATGAATGCCACTCTTGAGCTTGCTGTAAGCGTAATACCTACCCCTGCAGCTTTGATATTACAAATGATCAGTTTAGTGTTTGGATCTTTCTGAAATGAATCAATTGATCGCTGTTTATCATCAACATCATCACGCCCGGTAACTGTAACCGCATTCGGAAACTCTTTAAGAAGTTCATCAACAATCACGTGATGGATCACAAATACAATCAGCTTCTCTCCTGATTCAGTAACCTCTTTGATAAATTCTTTTGCTTCATTAAGTTTACCGTAAGCAGAAAGCTTCTTGAGTTCAGCCATCTTCACCATAATTTCGCCGCGTAACTTCTTAGCAATTTCAGCATCATCCGCGCCTTGCTCTTTTAAGTACTCTACAAACTCATCTCGCGCTCTATTGTAGCGTTGACGTGTGGTAATATCACAAAGAATGGTTTGCCTTTGCTTTTCCGGTAAGTCTTTAGCAACATCTTTCTTTTCACGTCTGAAGAAGCAGAATTTATTGAGTAAGAAGTTTAACTCTTTAAGATTTGCAGCTCCACGACCACCTTCACAATAGCGTTCTAAATATCCTTTCTTACCTCCGAAATGATGAAGGCGGTTCATAATGGCCAACTGCGGAAAAAGATCAATAGGCTTATTAACTACCGGTGTACCGGTTAACAAGATCACGCGTTCTTTATCTTTACAGATATTGAGCACAAACTTGGCCTGTTGGGTTTTGGTGTCTTTACATCGATGGCTTTCATCAACGATTACCGATTTTAAAAGATTCACACGATCATCCATAAGGATATCGCTCGACTTTCTCATTTGCCCTTTTGGTGGCATATACTTCACAAAGTATTTTTTAAGGCTCTCATAGTTCACAATAAATACATCTGCCATTCCAAGCTCGTAAAAACGTTGCCAAGTGTCTTTTGATTTCGATTCAAGAACCATTGCTTTGCGATCAGTCCACATTTCCCATTCACGCTTCCAGTTAATCTTTGTTGAAGCTGGGCAAATAACTAAGCAAGGGAAAACCTTTTCACCATTGAGGTGTGCACCGTATATGGTACCAATTGATTGAAGCGTTTTACCAAGTCCTTGCTCATCACCATTCATCAATTTTTTAAGCTGTAAACCTCTTGCCACTCCCTGTTCCTGATAAGGTCTAAATCCAAACCCTTCAGGATGCGAAAGCGGAATTTCATTTTTAAGATTTGGTAATTCCGGAATATTTTCAAACTCTTCAGGATCGGTATCATTAATCTTGAAATACTTCGCGTTGGTGTAATGCTGAAGCTTGATCATATTGATACGTTGGTTCAAAGGAATTCGCCAGCATTTCTCATTACGATCATACTTTGCGTATGGTATTTTTTTAACTGCAGCATTGTTTCTTCTTCGCAATCTGTTGAAGTCAATGTGCACTCTATATTCAGTATCGTATTCTACTATTTGCATAACTTTGGTAATATTATATATTACTTTTTAATTAAATCAACTAGCGATGTTATATTTTTCACTAGCATTCACAATCTCACCAATCTTGAACATATTATCTTCAAGTATCTTTCTGATCTTATCATCGTAATCAGTTGGATTATTATATTTCCCTCGAACTTGAACCACTTGAAGCAAATCAGTATCTACTTCAACCGTTGCTGTTTTAACTCCATCAACCAGGGCCGAAAACAACAAAGTGTTTTTATCGTGGTATTCATTCACATAAACACAATGATGAAGGATCTCTCCCTCCTCTTTAATCTCATTGGTATTGTTAAGGAAACTAATTTGAATCTTACCTTTTGAAAACTTCAGACCGATGAAAGGTTTCTTATTTTTTTGGTAGCGAATGTTAGCAGTTCGATCTCGTTCAATTCTCTTTTTCTTTTGCTCCTCCTGATTCATTCTTCGCTGTCTCTCCTGAATTTTCTGTTTTTTCTTTACTAAAGTGTCGTGAGCTTTCTTAAAGTTTTTAGGGCATACGTATTTAGCATTTCTTAAATCCTTATTGAAATACCTCAATAGATCCAAGTAATCAATGTAAAGTGATGCATCTTTAATCTTATATCTATTTCGTAAACAGATTTTAATTGATGGCCAGTTGTAACTTATATCACTGGGATAATCTTTGCATCTAAACAAAAGATCGTACTGTTTAGCTTTCAATAAAGTTTCTGCTCTAGGATTTTCCGGAAGTATTTTAATTGCGTCTGTCAGAGTTAAACCATCAAGATTATAATCGATTCCATACTTCTTGTATTCGCTTTTGAATTCAGAATCTGGAGTATATTTGAAAGGATAAATTTTGTATTTCAATACATTCCAATTATAAATACTTCGAGAATAGTTTTTTCGAATTGCCCAGTCTCCACCCCAAGAATTACAATAGCCTTGAGTATGGTGTAATAATCCTACCATTGTATTCTTTCCATCAGGACGGATCCAATATTGTAAGATCTCTGTAAGTATAAATGATACTTTTTTTCCTTTTCTATAATTTGCGATTAACTCAAAATTTCTTACAATTTGATACTCTCCATACACATGAGCCTGTGCAAAAAAATTAACCTGGTGATCTGTTCGTTTACGAGTATTCTCAATTTTCAACTTCGTTTCACAATGAGGACACACAGCTCTTTTTCGATTAACTAAATCCGGAGAAAAAGTTTTCCCACAATCCATACATATAACTCTTGATTTAGTTGCAAAGCCTTTATGATCTAAACATTTATCATACGCCCATTCTTTTTGCTTTCTATCGAGATTAGGAAGTCTTTTACTTAATCTGAAAACCTCGATTTCTAATTTAGTTCTTGGTTTCATAATTAAAATAATGATAATACGTTAGTCTCTTTTTCCTCTTTTTTACCTCGCTTCTTAGGAGTTGATTTCAATCTCTCTTTTTCTTCATTGATCACTTGATCTCTAGCTTCTTTTTTCAATTGATCAATTTCATCATCTGTCAATTCTACTTTATGATTAACAACTACAGTTGAATCAATAGGTTTGCCCACCTTCACTTTTTCTTCATCATAATAGTGAAGAGCCATTCCGTAAATCTCTTCATCTGCAAAACCATTGCATCCGCTTTTCTTTACCTGGTTTAAGATGTAGGTAATACAATCATCTATATTTTTATCCTGATTCTCCATCTTCTTAGCAAAATCAGAATCCTTTTCAGCTACTTTATTTAAGTGTGATTGAATAGCTTTTTTAAAATTATCTGTTGACTTCATCTGTGATTGATTTATAGATTTTGTTGATATATCTGTTACAACTTCTTCGCTGCTTGTATGACTTTATAATTGTACCGTTAAGGTGGAGCTCAAATTTTTCAGAATGAATTTTATTGATAAAAAAAACATAACCTAGTTGATCAAGAGCTCCACATATTTCACGGTATTTTTTTGAGCCATTACGCTGCATCGTTTTCTTCGTTAGAAGAGGTGGAAACTTCAATTTTATATCCATCCTTTTCTAATTTCTTGAAGGTCTCTCTAGCTTTTGAAACGTGATCACCTTCTTGATTCTCTGTTCGATCAGGGTTAAATCCATCAGCTTCATCATCACCAAACATTTCTGTTTGATTAGTTTCTGCTTGCTTGCCATCCATAAATTCAAGAATCTCCTCTTGGCAATGCTCAATCAATTCCATTAACTTATCAAAGAATTCATAGGCATCTTCATCGGTTCCGCGATCGGTTCTTGGAGTGTCAAATTTTACCGTTTGGCCATTCGAAAGAAACTTTGTACCGGAAAGAGTTACGAAGATGATCCCTTTCACTTCTTCAACTTGAAAACCCTTTACGGTGTATTTTTTTAAAAGTCCTTCAGAAACTGTTTTCAGATCCAAATCTTTAGCCAGGTCCGGTTTCTTTTGCATTTCGGTAAGCATTACAAAATGTGGTGTAAGTGCTTTGATTGCATCACGAAGATCTTCGTGAATAGGAGCATCCGATTTACATTTGTGGTTCGTTTTTCTTCCGGCTTCAGTTTCATCATACTCGTAAGTCAAGAACAATGTACCGGATAATGCTGCTTTTTTAATTTCAATGTGCATAGAATTATGTTTATAGATTATTAATGAATGCTAAATTATTGCTGATCGTTTTGATCATTATGGAACAATGTTCCGTTTTTTAAAAAATACATTCGTGTGTTAATTGTTGGACGGGTTTCAACTTCTCCATCCTCTTCCAGCTGCTTGAGCACTGGTTCAAGTTCATTGATATGAAAACCACAATGGCCATCACTTTCGTTATGCTTTTTCTTTACCAGGAATAAAAGCATCGCTTTGAGTTTTGATATTTCTTCATCGGTGTATTGCATTATTTTACTACATCAAAACCTACCATTTCATTTATATCTTCTTGGCTAGCTTTTTCCCAAGGATCCTTTGTAGGCTGACGGTCGTACCAAACTTTGAAATTTGATTTACTTTCTGGATGGTTTCGTAAATCAACAACTTCACCATTTACTTTTTTAGCAAAACTCTTTGCGTTCTTTTCACTATTGAATCTTCTGTTTCTTCGTTTCATATTCCAAAAGGTGTTTTATTAAATTCCATTTCTAAGCCGTTATAAGCGACTGTTACATTCTTTCCGGTAGCTTTAGCAACACGATATTGAAATGCTTTCTCGTGGCTATTGCTATCAGATAAGTGAATCAAAACAATGTTGTTTACTGCGGTGATATCATTTGCATTCAAAAAGTCGATACAAGTATCAATACTCATATGCGATTGAATGATTCTATTCCTCAAGAACTCCATATCAGAAAGCTTTCTCTTTGCTATTTCTCCGTCATAATTGGCTTCGATGATGATGTTATTCAAACCTCGAAATGTGTAAGGAGAATAAACCGTATCAGTTAAAAAGAGAATGTTTCCGGTTTCTTTATGGTTGATCAGAAATCCAACTGGTTCCGCTGCATCGTGTTCAACATCGAATCCTTTAACTGCAAAATTTCCGATGATAAAAGTTGTTTGTACCAATGTGCAAACTCGATGATGACCGAAAACCCCGCAGGCTTTTAAAGTTCCTTCAGTAGCATAAACCTGAATTCCCGCAGCCATCACTTCTTTGATACTTTTAGCGTGATCACCGTGCTCGTGCGTTACTAAACATCCTACAATCTTTTTGATATTGAATTTGATTGCTTGCTTGATCGCTTTGATGTTCACCCCACATTCAATAAGGATAGCCTCCTCCTCATTCTCGAGGAGGTAAGCATTTCCTTTTGATCCTGTGCCTATTACTTTTAGATTCATTAGAAATTTTCAAATATGATTGGGTGTCCTTTTGGATAGGCTATTTCTAAACCTTCCTTTTGAGCTTCTTCAATGGTTAATCCTGCATCTGATAAAGAATAACATCCATCATCATTATCTCCGATGTAATGATCTGCTTCTAGTGTAATAGCTTCAAAGTCACTTATAGCCTCTTCTTCTCGCCACACAACTACTTTCTTTTCGAGTTGCTTTTCATCTAATGAATTAGCAAACTCTTTCAAGTCTTTCCACGTTTTAATATCCATAGCTTACTGTTGAGCCCACTCCGGCATTTTTTCTGATTGAAGTTTTGCAGCCGGTTCCGGTTCTGCTTTCTCTTCTACATAATCAGCTTCCTCTTCTTCCTCAAAACCTATTTCACTTCGATGAGCTTTGCTTTGAATCTGATGCTGAACGTGTGCCTCTGTTGGTGATTGAGTTGGTAATTCATCATCAAGTACTGCCCCATCATCAGAACTATTCACAAACATCTTGATAGCTCGATTAGTAACTGTACGCTTTGCCATTTCACCTTCAAAGTTTCTATGAGCTGGTGAATTCCCTTTTGGCGCTCCTTGTTGCCAAGACTGCTTAATTTCAGCCAAAGTCATTATATCGGTATCTTGAACTCCATCAGGAAGCGTAACCACACAATAAGCACCGATAATTTCATTCCCTAAATTTTCAAAAGGCTGATCGTGATTTGTAACTACTTTTCGGCCATCTGCTTCAATTTGATAATTGAACTTATCGCCTTTTAAAATTAAGTTTGCTTTCACATCTTGTAAACCGGCACGCTTAGCAATTAAAACCTGACCGAAATAAGATGTCATACATACCAAATCTTTACCGTAAGGCACGAAATAACATTGATTCTTTGCCGGATTCAATCCTAATTGAACCATCTTGAACAAAGCCATTGCAATAGTGTTCTTGCTACATTCCTGAAGGACCGGCTTTTTGTCTCTCGTTTGAATATCCTGCAACATTAACCAAGCTGATTGCAAAGCGTTCTGTGGAGAATAATTTGCAGGAAGTTTAAAACCTCCATCTTGTAATTCTGCAATTCGATTAGTTACATTATCAACCATTGATTCTTTGGTAACTTGTAACTCTTTTGATTGTGTACTCATAATTTTGATTTATAGATTAATTTTTAAACTGTTTGAAATTCCACTTCATCGACTGTTTCAACTCTTAACTTTTTATCAGGTTCTGAAACTATTAGGTTAATGATCTGCGATTGACTTGGAATAAGATTCACCACACTTTCACGGTTATCGATGAAGATAGGCGCGCTCACTTGGTAGTGATTGCAAAGGGTGTTGATGATATCAATACCAGCATTTATTTTTGAAGCTGTATTTGCATCTGAAAATGGAACACCATTAATTAAAGCCTGGCAAGTTTCCACTTGACCTCCATTAACCTGAGTATCGAACAACTTGAAATCAACCATATTGAAACGCTCATTGATACGCGCCTCTAATCGATCCATCTTATCTTTTACGAAACTGTCAATAATGAATTGCTCACGCTCGTAATCTGCAATAGTTTGAGCTAAATGAGATTCTTCTTGCTGCAGCTCATCAATACGTTGATTTACTTTCTTGATCTGATCCTCATTTGAAAGCATTCTTTTTAAACGATCGATCTCTTTTTCAACTTCCTCTCGTTTTGACTTGATATCAGAAATATCAACCGGCTTCATTTCAGAAAGGTTTTGCTTCAATCCTGAAACTTTAGCGATCATTTCACTAAGCTCTGTATTTGCAGAAACTAACTCTTTGTAGATTCCTTCTTCAGTTACATTAGGAAGATCTTCCTTCAACATTTTTTCTTGAGTAAGAAGATTATCACGTTTAAGTTCTAAATTTTGAATGTGATCAACACCGTTGCTAATTCTCTTCTCTAGATCCTCAACCTCTCTTAATAAATGCTCCTTAGTTTCTTTTAAGCTATTACCATTTTGATTGATTTGAGCTAAACGCTTTTGCTTATTTTCATCAAAACGTTGCTCAGCTTCAGCCTTTTTCTCATCGATGGTTGCAGGATCAAACTCACGGTTACAAGTAGGACACTTGCATTCGTTCTCATCCATCTTGAACTCTTCCGCATTTACCTTCACCCATTTTTCAGTAATAGAATTGATTTGCTCCTTAGTAGTTGAAAGCTCGTTATTCTTATTATTCAACTTACTTTTAAGCGTGTTCAATCCGTTTTGGCTTGAAGTTACTTCTGAAGTAATCTGTGTGATTTCAGACTGAACAGAAGTTAATTCTGAAGTAGAATTTGCAAACTTATCTTTTGCTTGCTGTCTGTGTTTATGCTGAACATTACTAATTTCAGTTTCTAAAGAATGGATCTTATTTTGAACCTCACTCCTTTGATTAAGGAACTCTTGTTGAGCTTCAAGTTTATTAGAAATCTGATTATCTAATGAAGCTTTAATTTCTGCCTTAGCTTCAACATCTTTTCTTAACTGATCAAAATCGAAGCTTTCCGGCTTACCACGTTCCACTTCATCAATACGTGAAGGGATAAACTTCAGCTCTTTTTTAGACTTTGCAATTGAGGCTTTGATCTGTTTTTGATATTCCTCAATTGTTTTATTAGTTAGGTTCTTTAAAAGTTCTTGATAGTCGAGATTACCGGCTGCGATATCTTCATCGGTTATATTACCAGTGATTTCAATTAATACCTGGCGCTGATCTTGCCACTTTAAGGATGTGAATGCAGCCGGTGATGTAATCAGTTTAAATATTTTTTCATCAACAATACTGCTGATCTTTGCATTGTAATCTCTTTGCGTCATTGGTACACCATTCCACTCGTAATTGGTTTCATTGCCAGTGAATTCAGCTTCTAAACTTCCTTTCTTCTTGCTCCATTTCTCACGGAATATTCTTTTCAGTGTTACACTTTCACCATCAACTAAAATGGTGGCTTCAACTTCATGATCGATTTTAGGAATTACATTGTTTTGGTTGTCTAGCGTTTTAATTTCGAAACTTGTGCGGTCCTGAGAATCTTTTCCAAATAATAACCAAGTGAACGCATCGAATACAGATGTTTTTCCGGTACCATTATCACCGAAAATTTTAGTTTCTTTTCCAAATGAATCGATGATAAGGTTTCTGATTCCTTTGAAGTTAACTAGCTTTAATGATTGAATTGTGATTGATTTCATAATAATTGAATTATAGATTATGGATTAATTTTTCTTTGGTTGATGAAACAACAAACTGAATTTCTTGATCAGGTTTCTGAAATTGTTTCATTTGTTTTCTGTCTTTACTTTCTGAGGCGAGAGAAGTCTTTTTTCTCATACAAACCTTTTCGCCTTGCTTGAGTTCTAAATAATAATGTTTCATAGTGATTGACTTATTTAGGAACCGCGTAACCGAATTGCTTGATTACTCGCTGGCCCTTCTCGTTTGACAAATAGTAATTCAGCTCATATACATAAGATCTGATAAAGTTTGCTTTTGCTTCAGCATCCTTTCGCTCTTTGAATTTTAGAGTTCTACCCTCTTCAATTCGCTTAGTTACGTTCACCCCTTCCGGAGTTAGATATTGAATGTTTGAAATCATTTTGATTTATAGATTAAAGATTAAAATGCCCAAGACTATGATTGATATGATGTAAACCGCCAAGGCTATACAGAAGCCTATGAAAGCTTGTTTATCGTTTAACTTTAGCATTGCAGTTTGTTTTAGATGATTTGAAATATTCATTCATTTCGTGCTTCTCTTCATCAGTAAGTTCAAGAAGAGGTTTTCCGTTCACTTGCCACCTTCCGTTAATGATCACTATCTCTTTTTTCATAGCGCCATAAGGATTAAAGGATTAATATTGATCCCGGTAGAATAAGCGATCATTGCAAAAACAACCTCTCTCAAAACTTTGTTATTAGTTTCTTCAGCTCGATCTAAAAGTGTGTGATAAATAGCAACTAACTCTTCATCAGTTGTTACTTTAATGTACTGCTCGTACTCGGTGTGCATCCCTAAATTGTAGAGAAAATTTCCTGCTAATACTTTTTTTAAATACATTTGTAATAAGTTTTAAGTGATTACGGCTTGTGATTGAATCGTAATCGGTTGAACTTAGATTTCGATTGTGATTGATCCGAAATCGATTTATAGATTAAAAAGCTGCCCTTACCGGTGGCTTTTTTTATACTTCCACTTATCCTCAATAATCTTTTTTAGAAATTGAATTTTAGGAATACTCCACACGGTCCCAATTAAATTAGCTTTAATCTCTCCCGAATTGATTTTGTTCTTAACAGTATTGATGTGAACACCTAAATACTCAGCACATTCCTTCGCTGTCATGCTTTTATTATTCGCATCATAAATTGCGTGAGCTTTGATGCTCTCCTCAATTCTTTGCTTTTCGGTTAATACTTCCATATTATTCGTTTTTTCTTTTACTTCTTACTCTTACTGTTCTTTGAGTTCTGCTTCTTCTCAATTGCGCGCTGTGATCCGGTACGATGAAGAAAATTTGAATTCCTAAAAAGAGAACCGCTATCAACATTTTCATCTTATCGGCATTTTCGATGGTGTAGATTCTTGTGATATCAACTACACCGCGAGCGTTCCATTTGGTTCTGATGTTCTTGATGTGTGTTTTAATTGTCTCTACACTTCTATATCGTTCAGCAGCTATCTCCTTCATTGAGTTTCCCATCGCAATCTGTTCGGTTATCTCTTTCTCTGTTGGAGAGAGCATCGTTGTGTAGGGTTTCATAGCGATGCGTATTTCTTTTGCTCACGCTCGATAATTGTTCGGTAAGCATCAATTGCTTTTTGAATCAGCTTTCTGTTACCTTCATTATCAACTTTTGCATTGATACCTACGCGAATCTTGTAGATATAAGATGGGCTCTTTTTCATTCTCTCAGCAACTTCAATGTGACTTCCTGCCGGAGAAGCTTCGGCCACTTTGATTAAAGTTTGCCTTAATTTTTCTAATTGTGATTGATCTTCCATATCCTACTTATTAGGTAATTTGATTTATAGATTACTAACTTGTTGTTTGTTTTTCTATCTTTGTCTTGTTGACTGTGACAAATATACAACACAAAATGAAAAGTACAACACATTTGTAAAGTAATTTGTGTTAAAATTTTATTTATGGAACTAAGAGAGTTTATAAAAGAGGTCTCACTTGAGATTATACAAGGAGTTACAGATACTCAAGATGAAATAAACAAAAAGGGTATTAAATCGATTGTGAATCCAACAAGTGACCAATCTTTGGGTAATGAAACGAAGGGAAAAATTTACGATTTTGGTAAATATCAAAAAATTGATATTGAAGCAGCTTTAATTACTAGAGAAGTAAAAAAGGGCGGTATTTCAGTTCAGGTGCTTTCAGGATCTTATAGTGGTGATAAAGAGAGTGTATCTAAAGTCAAGTTTAGCTTACCAATCTTATTCCCACCAGTTAATTTGCCTGATGATTTTTTCAAAGAGACTTAATATAATTGAAAATCTCTTCAAACTTAGGAATAGGATTGTTTTTGTGTTTTAAAACCAGGTTTAACAGCGGCTGTTCTTTTGTTGAAAGAAAATTAAGAATAGCAATTTTAAGATCGTTGTCTCTGTTTTTTTGAGCTTCTTCAAGTTGATCAGACATAATATAAGTTTTTGAATTTACACAAATATACAACACATATTGAAAAGTATTGAAAATAATATAAGTGAATTATCTAAACGCTTTCTCTATCTTATTAAAGAAAAAGGATATAGTGGTTATAAGATTTCAAAAGAAGTTGATGTAATTACTCAATCTAAATTAACTTTTATTAGAAAAGGGAGAAATGAACCAAGCAAAGATTTGATTAATGCAATTTTGAATAAATTCCCTGACGTGAATCCTGCTTGGCTTTTAACCGGCGAGGGTTCAATGCTAAAGGGTGAGCAAACATCAGAACCTAGTAAAGAATATAATAAAGAAGCAGAGCCAAAAGGAGTTCCTTATTTCGATTTAGATTTTACTGCGGGGTTTGCTTCAATTATAAATAATCAACAAACACAACCCGACACTTATGTTACGCATCCTTTTTTTTCAGGTTGTGATTATATTGTTAGAGCATCTGGGCAATCGATGGCAAAAATTATTAAACACGGTGATGCCATTGGTCTAACTAAAATTAATAACTGGCAGGAGTTTATACCTATGGGAGAGGTTTATGCTATTGTTACCAATAACGGATTTAGAATGATTAAAGTAATAACTAAAGGTAAAGACGACAATCATTACACACTAATAAGTAAGCCATCTGAAAGTAAAAAAGAAGAGTTCCCGCCACAACAAATAAAAAAGAGTACAATTTTATCTATTTACAAAGTACAGGCATCGAGCCACTTATTTTAATAATAACTAAAATCAAATTTATCATGAAAAAACTATTACTAATCGCAACTATTTCAACGCTTTTAATTTCTTGCGGAAGATCACACGAAGAAGAATTACTTTATAATTATCAAAAAGATAAAATAAAAGAAAACATTAATATGAATATTGATGACTTAAACTTTGAAATATCAGAAATAAATAAAGTTGAAGAAATAACTGCTAAAGATAGTCTCAAATTTTATAGAGATAAGTTAGTAAACCTATGGTTAGGTGAAGATGCCGAAAAAAACAAGAAAGATACTTTAACCTATGATTATGTTTTAGGTCAACTAGACACCCTTAGAAGTAGATATCAAGGCATCGTATTGGCTAACATTAAAGCTGATAGAGCTTATGAAAACTATGAATGGGAAAAGAAAAGAGATCAAATGATTGATGCTATTTATGATGTTAAAATTTGGAAAAACAAAAGTGATTCATATCAGAAAAGTCCTGAAAAAGTAGTTAGCACAAAATATAAAGCTTCTTATTCAATTAATAATCCAATGCTAAATGATTCCAAGCAAACATTTGATAAGTTCTATTATACTAACACAGAAGATAACAAATTTATTAAAGAAGAATCTACTAAATAATATGAATAATATTGATCAAAAAATAATCACATTGATAGATCTCCTCAAGTCAAGGGGAGATCTTAAATTCAGTACTGAATTCTGTGATACGATCGGAATTAGAAAACAGAACCTTTACAATATCAAAAAAGGATCAAATCATTTCACAACTGAACATATTTCAAAAATTATCACAAATTTCAAAGTGAATGCAAATTGGATCTTCGGTGTTAGCGATGAGATTTTCATAAAAAGTATTACTACTAAAAAAGAGAGGCCTGAAACTATTTCTTAGCTTCACTGTAATACTTATCCCACTTTTCCTTTAATCGTTTAGCGTGTTGATCCGGAGTTACTTTAATGTACCTGAGAAAACTCTTTTCTGTTGTATGTCCGGTAACTTGCATAATCGTAAGGGTATCAATTCCCATTAAATAATTATTTGTAGCAAAAGATCTTCTACAAGTATGAGAACTCACTAGATCATTCTTTGCGATCATCCCCTTTTCCAGCCTGTTTTTACTTTTTTTGCTTCTTCTGCTACCATATACTTCATAATCAATATCAGCTGCACCGCAAACATCTTTAAATATTCGATTAAATTCAACATCACTCACCTTTTCAGGAAGCCCACGCTTATCTAATATCTTTTGTATTTGCCAATGAATAGGGATCACCACCTCTTTTCCTGAAGTATATTGAGTTTTCTTGGGCATGATCTTAATATATCCATTTTCAATACCTCCGAACTTATCCCAGTCTGAAACTCTTAACCCTGTCCAGCAACCAATGATCGCCCAATCCCTTACATTTTGATATCTTGGCCGATCGTAAAAATCTTTATTGAATAACTTTTCAATTTCATCAATAGTAAGATAAACACTTTCGCTTTTCTCCTCTGGAACAAAGAAGTCTGAGCTCAAAATCTGATCATTGATTTTTAATCCCATTCGATCAGCGTGCTTTGCTAAAGATTTTAAATTCTTAATATAGAATCCAACGGTATTAGTCGCCAAATTTTCTTCATCATAAAGAAAATTCATAAACTTAGAATGAAAATTCAGTGTCAGATCTTTTAAAAGTACTTTCTTATATTTCTTCTCAAACTTTTGAAGCCCGATTAAGGCAGTTTTATAACCTTTCTTTGTTCGCTCTGAAAGTTTCCGGTTAGTACTTTTTAAAATTACCTGATCAATATGATTATCATTGAAATCCTTTATAAAATCTGAGAAATAAATGATTTCTTCATCCTTGGCTTTCTTCTTAAATTCAAAATCAAATGTACTTTTTAATTCTGCCCTGGTTAAAACCTCATTCCTTCTCTCGAAATCTTGAACCGTATCATCCAGCAAACTTGAATAATTAGAAAGTACACTTGAGATATGTTTATTCTTTACCCCTGCAGCTCCTCTTTTTGTTTTCGGCAATCTATTAACAGGATCCCAATCGTCCGGACTAATTTTTTGCCCGGTAGAATACTTAAAATTCTTACCTTCGTGCTTCAGATAATAAATCAAATAGATAATTGTATCTTTATTTGAGTTTGGTTCTTTGAGGAAGAAATACATTCAATTAATTTTCCCCAAATATAAAAAGGGGAAACTAAAGGGGAAAGTAAATTTGTTTTTATATGTTATTTAAAACTTAATATACTCACACGCAAACCACTTCAAATACTCGTTTTTGTTGATGCTTGTAAAAAAAGTGAAATTACTCTAACAAATTAAAATGCTCCCATTCTGGGCACATTTATAACCTCTCACTACTCATAAACACTACAGTATTAAATTTAAGGAGAATCAAAAAAAGACTATATACTTTTCTAATATTTTTTTAATTTTTAAAATAAAAATTAATTAGTTTCAATGAAAATAGGGATCAATCCGGATCAAGTCTAAAATCTGGGTTTTTACGATTTTAAGAATATAATTTAATCAATCGATATAAGAAGTATTCGGTATTCCTCACTCCTCTAAATTGTGATCTAAAAGCCTTTACTTTGGCATTAAAGGATTCAGCTGAA
>NZ_JAHWDF010000040.1 GCF_019311235.1 Mesonia aestuariivivens
TAGAAAAGTAAACACCTTAGGATTAAAACAGGCCAATAAATGTATGCAGCTCTCCGCCATTGCCTACAACCTCAAGAAATACCTGAAGTTTATTGAAAAACGCACCAAAAGTGGAGCAGGAATGCTCAGCTTGTTTTTAAAGTTCACAATGACGTTAAATCAGGAGTATAAGTTCATTTTAAAGAGACTATATTCTGCTAATTTACAAACGATATAAAACTAGAAAACCGCTCTAAAGCGGTTTAAATGAATACGTTTTTTTTTAATTATGGGGTTGTGCAACGGTTACCGGTGTTGTAGGTAGTGCTTTAATTCAAATATTTTTTTACTTCAAATTGAAATAATTCAGGCTGGTTTTTTAGATATAAATCAAATGTCTTGTTGTCTTTTACAAATAGATTTCCATTTTTATCTAGCTCTAAATTATCAATTTGATTATCATTTTTTAATTGTGTGATTACGTTTACACTTAATCCAAAACGAACTAATCTTATTATATTTAAATCAGTTGTACCATAGATATAATTAAAATAATAATCTTCGGGAATTATTTTAAATGTGTACAAGAAAACAATTAAAGAGTTTAGTTTATAGCTTATAAAATCTTCCTCAATTTTCAGCTTTACAATGGCAATATTCACTAAGAATATTTCTGGTTTTCTTAAATCAATATAAACTTTGCCATTATAATGTCCATTATGATATTTTTCAGAAGGTTTTGATATATTTCCATATGAACTTCCTATATATAACTCAGGACTTTCTGTTTTTGCTTTTTTGATAAAGTATTTTAAAGTTTCATTTATACGTTCATTTAAATGTAATTTTTGTGTTATTTCAAGAAAGTTATTGTAATAATTTCTTGCTTTTTCATTTTTTAATCTTTCTAACTCATAATCAAGAATATTGTCTTCATTGTTTATAATGAAAATGTCATTTACAATATCCACTATTTTAATTTCTTTATTAAACTTAAAATTTGAAATATTTTTTAAGATGTTTTCAATAGCTAAGTTTAAATCCTTAAAAAAAACATTTATTGAATTTTCAATAATATATTTTTTAACTTCTTGGTTTAAATTGTTGTGGTTTTCTAAAACAAATTTTGAATATTCTATCAAATTCTCATCTTCAATTATTTGTTTCTTTTTTCTAATCTCTTTTTGGTCTTTAGTACCAGAAAATTCTAAATTGTTTATGTCGTAGTTTTCAATTAAAGGGTTTTTAACGATATCACTAAAGCTATATTCTCTTAATGATTTTAGTGCTGTTTTAATGCTATTTTTACCTTGGTAATCTTCATGATTTAAAAAATGGATTTTAGAGATTAAACCATCTGGTTTTAACTTTTTATTTGCAAAAACTTCATTCAACCTATTTGCTCTACCAACTAGATTTATTAGGTCTTTAACATTTAATCGTTGATTTTTATTACCTGTACCATTTGTTGTAATAAATATAGTTTCAATTGGTAAATTAATGCCTTCTAATATTACAGAGTTCGCCACAATATATTTTATTTCTACTACCTTTTTAAACTTTTCTTCTAAATATTCCTTAATAATATTGGGCATTTTAGCATGAATATATATAACTCCCTTTTTTATATAGTTAGTTAGATAAAATGATTTATGTACTTCTTTATTTAGAGTTTCTATTATGTTTTTTATAACTATATTCTCAGATAGGTCTTCAGTTATATCATTTGCGATATTCTCTGCTAATTTCTCAACTTTGATAGGTCTAGAATGAAATATAAAATTCTTATTGCTAGAGTTATCTCTAATATATTTGAAATAACTTATGTTTTTTATTAATTCAAAATATGAATCTGTAAATCTATCGTAAAAATAACTTTGTTGATTTTCATATAGATATAGTTCAAATGATTTAAAATCATGTTGAATTTTTTTTGTAAATATTTCACCTTGATTAGTATCTTTTACTTTTAAATTAATTGCATTTTCTATGAGAGGCGAGAGGTAAACTAATTTTTGCGAATTATTTCTTTTATAATTTAATTGTATAAGTCTTGTTAATATATAACTTCTTGAATCTCTATTTAATAATTTATGAGCTTCATCAATAAATAAGATTTCATAATTTATTTTTGAATTTTTGTTCAAGATTCTGGTAGCCCTTTCTTGTGTTAATATTCCAATGAATTTTTTTTCATTGTTATACATTTCATCATGTAAAACTAATTTATAATCAAGGTTTAAGGCTTTAATGTCTTTGTATGTTTGTACTAATAAAGATTTTGAAGGAACAATTACAGCGATTCTTGAAAAATTATTTGATTTTATTAATTCTTTAATCAATGAGCTTTTTCCGTAGGAAGTAGGTGCTATATAAGCAATTTCATCGGATTTGCTTTTAATGATATCATTCCTAGATATATTCTGTTCGAGGGATTCTATATATTTTTCGGTTGACTTAAAATCCTTTTTATATGAAATGAATGCAACTGCATCTAGTATTAGGTTTTTAGAATCAACACTAAAAAGATTCTTTTTGACTTTTGTTATAAAATCTATTATTGGATAAAAACCAATTTGAATACTTATTTCGTATAAAGGCTTATAATCATTATAATTTAATGCATATTTCAAAATTATATAATACCCAATTTTAAAGTATCCTTTTAGTCTTTTATCAAGATTATAATATTTAAAAAAAAATAATGCACAAGTTAGAATAAACTCTTTTTCTTGAAAACTTAGTTCTTTGTTTAAACAAAGTTTTTTAAATACTCTTATAAAATAATCGTCTTTGGTTAGTTTTTTCAGCTCTTTTAAATCTGCATTTTTCTTATTAGCCATTAATAAAATTTATAAATTCATCAATACTTTTTTTATTTACACAAAGAATATTTAGTTTTTTTGCGTTGAATTTTTTGCAAACTTTCTCTAGTTCAGCCTTTAATTTGACATCATCAATATCTTTATATTTTTCTCCTAAATAAATTGTAGAGCTTGGTATAATATTATATTCTTCGACTTTATGTGGGGTTTGGTCAATAAAGTCCTGACTTATCTTATTTATATTTTTTAACAACCCTACATTTTCTTTAATATTTCTATTATCTAAATGGTTTTTTGAGTTTTCCCAAGGATTATTATCTTTTTGATTTACTGATTCTACTTTATTCTTAATGTCTTTGTAAGCTTCTTTAATTTTAGATAAATGAGTTTTTTTTAAATCTGATGTAGATTTACTTTCTACTAACCACATTTCGTCTTCTTTCAAATATAAACCATCAAACCCTTTTTTCGGTCCATTTTCTTCTAAGTTTTTGAAAAGAAAATATTGTTCAAAATTTTGTGACCTCAAATAAAGATGACAAATAAATTCGGCTACATAACCAATTTTTGGCCTTTCATCGTTACCTTTTTTATGAAACCAAGCTTTAATTGCTTTTTTAATGTATTTAATATTTTCATTGCTTAAATCTCCATTTCTTATAAATCCAATTTCTTGTTCTATTAACTCTATAAATTCCTGAGAATAGTTTTCTATGTTCAAAAAATTCAAAGTCAATTTTTCTGATATTTTTATTGAACTTTCTTTGAACATTTTCTTATAATTTTATCTATTTGTTGGATTTCGGTCGCATTATCTACAACGGCAGTCTGTCTCAAAACTACCTAATTTTTTTTTAAAAATAATTGAAATTAGGGGTAAAGCCAAAATTTGCATTAATTTTTGTTTGCTTTTGTATTAATGCCTTAAAAGTTCGTTTTAG
>NZ_JAHWDF010000041.1 GCF_019311235.1 Mesonia aestuariivivens
AGTCGGGGACTATGCATAAGCAATACGGGTTATTAGTACTACTTGGCTATGACATTACTGCCTTTACACCTATAGCCTATCAACGTGATCGTCTCTCACGACCCTTAAAAGAAATCTCATCTTGTGGTGGGTTTCGCGCTTATATGCTTTCAGCGCTTATCCCTTCCCAACGTAGCTACCCAGCAATGCTCCTGGCGGAACAACTGGTACACCAGAGGTTAGTCCAACTCGGTCCTCTCGTACTAGAGTCAGATCCACTCAAATTTCTTACGCCCACTGTAGATAGAGACCGAACTGTCTCACGACGTTCTGAACCCAGCTCGCGTGCCACTTTAATGGGCGAACAGCCCAACCCTTGGGACCTTCTCCAGCCCCAGGATGTGACGAGCCGACATCGAGGTGCCAAACCCCCCCGTCGATATGAGCTCTTGGGGGAGATCAGCCTGTTATCCCCGGAGTACCTTTTATCCTTTGAGCGATGGCCCTTCCATGCGGAACCACCGGATCACTATGCTCTACTTTCGTACCTGATCGACCTGTATGTCTCTCAGTCAAGCCCCCTTATGCCATTGCACTCTACGCACGGTTACCAAGCGTGCTGAGGGGACCTTTAGAAGCCTCCGTTACTCTTTTGGAGGCGACCACCCCAGTCAAACTACCCACCAAGCACTGTCCTTCCAGTGGAAGTTAGGCTTCAAACAAGTAAAGGGTGGTATTTCAACAATGACTCCACCACACCTAGCGATGCAGCTTCAACGTCTCCCACCTATCCTACACATCACTTGTCCAAAGTCAATACTAAGCTATAGTAAAGGTTCACGGGGTCTTTTCGTCCCACAGCGGGTAATCGGCATCTTCACCGATACTACAATTTCACCGAGCTCATGGCTGAGACAGTGTCCAGATCGTTGCACCATTCGTGCAGGTCGGAACTTACCCGACAAGGAATTTCGCTACCTTAGGACCGTTATAGTTACGGCCGCCGTTTACCGGGGCTTCAATTCAATGCTTTGCCGAAGCGAACATCTCCTCTTAACCTTCCGGCACCGGGCAGGTGTCAGGCCCTATACTTCATCTTTCGATTTTGCAGAGCCCTGTGTTTTTGATAAACAGTCGCCTGGACCTCTTCACTGCGGCCCATCCGAAGATGGGCGACCCTTCTCCCGAAGTTACGGGTCGATTTTGCCTAGTTCCTTAGCCATGAATCTCTCGAGCACCTTAGAATTCTCATCCCAACTACCTGTGTCGGTTTAGGGTACGGGCTGCTATACTCGCTTTTCTTGGAAGTCACTCCCCTGGATTATCACCGCCGCCGTAGCTTAAGTGTACTATCGTAACCTTTCGATTACTTCAACGTACTATTCCGTCAGTACGCACCAAGTTTATGCCTCCGTCACTTTTAACGTATAGCAGGTAGCAGAATATTAACTGCTTGTCCATCGACTACCCCTTTCGGGTTCGCCTTAGGTCCCGACTAACCCTCAGCTGATTAGCATAGCTGAGGAAACCTTAGTCTTTCGGTGTGCGGGTTTCTCGCCCGCATTATCGTTACTTATGCCTACATTTTCTTTTGTAACCAGTCCAGCATACCTCGCAGTACACCTTCTAACCTGTTACAATGCTCCCCTACCACTATAGTAATCTATAGTCCATAGCTTCGGTAATATGTTTATGCCCGATTATTATCCATGCCGAACCGCTCGACTAGTGAGCTGTTACGCACTCTTTAAATGAATGGCTGCTTCCAAGCCAACATCCTAGCTGTCTAAGCAGTTCAACCGCGTTTATTCAACTTAACATATATTTGGGGACCTTAGCTGATGGTCTGGGTTCTTTCCCTCTCGGACATGGACCTTAGCACCCATGCCCTCACTGATGAAAATCATTTTATAGCATTCGGAGTTTGTCAGGAATTGGTAGGCGGTGAAGCCCCCGCATCCAATCAGTAGCTCTACCTCTATAAAACTAAATCATCGCTGCACCTAAATGCATTTCGGGGAGTACGAGCTATTTCCGAGTTTGATTGGCCTTTCACCCCTACCCTCAGGTCATCCCAAGACTTTTCAACGTCAACGGGTTCGGTCCTCCACTATGTGTTACCACAGCTTCAACCTGCCCAAGGGTAGATCACACGGTTTCGCGTCTACTCAAGCTAACTATACGCCCTATTAAGACTCGCTTTCGCTACGGATCCGATGCTGAACATCTTAACCTTGCTAACTAAAGTAACTCGTAGGCTCATTATGCAAAAGGCACGCCGTCACCCCAAAGGGCTCCGACCGCTTGTAAGCGTATGGTTTCAGGATCTATTTCACTCCCTTATTCAGGGTTCTTTTCACCTTTCCCTCACGGTACTGGTTCACTATCGGTCTCTCAGTAGTATTTAGCCTTGGCGGATGGTCCCGCCGGATTCATACAGGGTTTCACGTGCCCCGCACTACTCAGGATACCACTATCTTATTACTCTTTACTTATACCGGGCTGTCACCGTCTATGGCCAAGATTTCCAACTTGTTCTAATTCATTATAACTCAAATGTCGTGGTCCTACAACCCCATAACGTCCGTAAACGATATGGTTTGGGCTATTGCGCGTTCGCTCGCCGCTACTAGCGCAATCACTATTGTTTTCTCTTCCTCCGGGTACTTAGATGTTTCAGTTCTCCGGGTTCGCCTCCTTGCGGATACTATACCTTCAGTATAGTGGGTTGCCCCATTCGGATATCTGCGGATCAACTTGTATGTGCCAATCCCCGCAGCTTGTCGCAGCTTATCACGTCCTTCTTCGCCTCTGAGAGCCTAGGCATTCCCCATACGCCCTTATTAAGCTTATGCTTTTACCTAATGATCTTTATTCTTATTATTTCTTAAATGCATTAATGCACTTTAATGTATTCTCGTATTCTTTATTTTTGTTTCAGTATGTCAATGAACGTTTTTTAATCACTAATTAATAATCATCAATTAATAATTAAACAGTGGAGAATATCGGAGTCGAACCGATGACCTCCTGCGTGCAAGGCAGGCGCTCTAGCCAGCTGAGCTAATCCCCCATT
>NZ_JAHWDF010000042.1 GCF_019311235.1 Mesonia aestuariivivens
TGCCTACAACCTCAAGAAATACCTGAAGTTTATTGAAAAGCGCACCAAAAGTGGAGCAGGAATGCTCGGCATGTTTTTAAAGTTCATAATGACGTTAAATAATGCGTATAAGTCCATTTTAAAGAGAATATATTCTGCTAATTTACAAACGATATAAAACTAGAAAACCGCTCTAAAGCGGTTTAAATGAATACGTTTTTTTTAAATTATGGGGTTGTGCAACGGTTACCAGTGTTGCCAGTAGTTTTATTTTTTAACGAATTTGGATATGTAATTACTATTATCAGAAACAATTTCTATAAAATACATACCTTGTGATAAAGAACTCACATCAATATAATTTAAATTATTAGATAGTTGTTTTATTCTTTTTCCATTTATTGAGATTATGTTAATGTTTTCAATTTTTGAATTTTTACTTAAATCCAAGTATAAAATATTTGATGTAGGATTTGGATAAACTTTGACTTTAGAAAATTCTGAATGTTTAACATTTAATAATCCACTTAAATCATATGTTTCAATTTGTCCTAAATTGTTATCAGATTGAGTACTTAATGTTATAATATTGTTTGAAGATAAAGAGGTTGAAAAACCATAAAATGAATTATTTGATGCTCCAAAAATAGTGTTTAATAAGTTTAAGTTAGAGCCATTAGTATCGTATATATCTACTTTACCGATAGAGTTAAAATTAATAGAACTTATTGTTAAAACGTTATCGTTATTATTTACTCTGTATCCCAAATTTGAATTAGAAGTTCCATTTATATCAGCACCAACTTGAGACCAATCATTGTTTTGAAATATATAAGACTGGGCTTTCCCTGAATCGGTGCCATTATCATCATTTCCTGGAATACCAATAACCAATTTTTCACCTGTATGATTAAGTGAAATAGAATTAGATAAATTATTATCACCAAGGTCATTGAATATTGTAGAGCCTTTTTGAGACCAGCTATTATTATTTAAATAATAAACTTTAACTTTTCCTAATTTTGAAGAAATTTGCTCATAATTAAAATCAGTGATAGCAATACTATTACCATCTCCTGAAAGTTCAACAACTTGTCCAAAGAAATTATCATTATTATCTCCATTTATAGAATTTCCTAACAGGTTCCAATTACCAGCAGAAAAAGAATAAACATTAATTTGCCCACTATCATCATTTCCAAAGCCCGGAGCTCCAATGGCTAAAGTGTTTCCATTGTTAGATAATGAAACAGAAGCTCCAAAAAAGTGATTACTTTCAGTTCCTTGTAAAGTGTTTCCTAATTGACTCCATTGTCCATTATTTAAAGCATATATTTTAACTTGTCCAATGTCATTTAAATTTCCATTATAATTTGGAGCACCAATAGCAATTATATTTCCATTCTCAGATAATGATATAGATATTCCAAAATTATCATTTGCAGAAGAACCATTTATAGAATTTCCAAGTTGTGTCCAAGTGTTATTATTTAATTCATAAATATCTACTTGACCTGACTCACTTCCTTGTACATTACTAGCCCAAGAGCCAACAGCAATCTTGGTTCCATCATTAGAAATAGTAACAATAGGTCCAAATTGTTCATATACTCCAATTCCATTTATAATATTACCAATCTGTGATTGAGCATTACTTAAAGCTGTAATTAGAAAAGTTAAATAGATAATTTTTTTCATTGTCTTTGGTTTTAAATTACTGGCAACTGTTTTGTGTATGATTTCGTTGCGTGTTTAAGCACTAAAGTTAGCAAATAAATCACAGATAGAAAGTCCGCGAGGACTTTCGTAAGTAGGCTCTAACTAGCAATGAATTATACACGGTGTGCGTGTTGCACAACCTCTTTTTTAATCAAATTTAAAATTAATAGTAGATTTCAATAGTACCATACACTTAGAAAGCAACAATTTAACTATTCATAAAAATCAGAATAATCCTCTTTTCTTAGAAATTTAGACTTGTGTAACGGTTACCGGTGTTAGCCACTGGTTTTATTTCACTATTGAGTAAATTCCGATTGCTATTATTAGAATTAAAAAAATCAAACAACCATATTTTTTCTTTTTATCTGATTCTTTTAATTTATTATGATATTCAATTGCGTTTTGTTCAGTTAAGAAATAACCTCTCCAAGGATTATCAGGAATTGACATTGCGTATTTTTCATCACAAGTATTACATTTATAATACATTCTGAAGTCCATTAATCCGCTTTCTTCTTCGTTTTGTGATTCCAGTATTTGAACTTTTCCAGAACTACATTTTTGGTCTAAAACTTCTTCAAATTTTTCAAATTCAACTTGAGAAGGAAATCCATAATATTCTTTGTCAAAACAATCTTCACACATTTTTCATAAAGATTTAATTAGTTTCGATATAATCATTCACGTCATCCTCAGGAATCCATTCTTTCATTTCGGGCAGAACTCTTTTTTGCATAAATTCAAAAAAATCCGAATGTTCAGATTCGATAATATTCCAACCTTTCACATTCGTTCCGAATGAAGGATGAAAGACAATTATATTTTCTGTTACTTTTCCATTCACAATTTCAAATCCGACAAAAGTGTCCATATCTTGTCTGCGTCCGAAAGTCAGGACTTCTCGATTCTGTTCACACTCAATTTTAAATCGTTCGTTGATTGATGAATTCGGATTAATTTCCGTTTCAAAATTCCAAGGAATGAATTGTGTTAAATTCAGTTTTGCAAACCAATTATATGAAATAGGTATTTCGTAGTTCATCTGTTTCTTCAACTTGTGGCTAACGGCAGTCTGTCTCAAAACTACCTAATTTTTTTTAAAAAATAATTGAAATTAGGGGTAAAGCCAAAATTTGCATTAATTTTTGTTTGCTTTTGTATTAATGCCTTAAAAGTTCGTTTTAGTCTT
>NZ_JAHWDF010000043.1 GCF_019311235.1 Mesonia aestuariivivens
TTAATACCCAAAATTGGATTAAAGCAAGCCTACAGATACATTTTAAAGGCACTTCATTTTGCTAATTTACAAACGATATAAAACTAGAAAACCGCTCTAAAGCGGTTTAAATGAATACGTTTTTTTTAATTATGGGGTTGTGCAACGGTTACCATTGTGCGTGTTGCACAACCTCTTTCTTTATCAAATTTAAAAATAATAGTAGATTTCAATAATAGCATACCCTTATAAATCAATAATTTAACTATTCCTAAAAATCAAAATAATCCTCTTTTCTTAGAAATTTAGACTTGAACAACGGTTACCATTGTTGGCAACTGGTTTTATTTTTTCAATTCCTCTTATTCGTATTTCGTTCGCCTTTTTTATATTTTCGGGCGTTTTTGTTACAAGTCTAATCAGATTTATTTCTGTATTCTTTTCAGATGTTTTTACATTCTCAACAACAATTTTTAAAATAAAATTCTCGTCAACTAAAATTTTGTTTTTGCGGTTCTTAATGACTTTTTCGTCGATTTGATAGATTATCGGATTTTCAATCAATTCCAAATATTTTGCAGAAAGCTCTTCTAATGTTAGAAACTTCAGATTGTAATCAGGTTTCATTTTTATATAAATCTTTCCATAAAATTCTGTTCCGTTTATTTCAAATATTTCCTTTTCTATATTGATTGTCTCAATTTTATCTTGATTTATAAAATTCAGCATTTCTTGACTTCCAACAAATTTGTCATTAACAAATATTGCTGCTGGTTTTTGCTCAGAATGAAATTCGCTTGATTTGTCTGAATAAAATACTTTTAATTCTGAATTCTCCGAATAGCTTGGTTTGTTAATTGATTTTTGCCCAGAAAGCTCTTGGCAAAATGAATTAAATGTTAAGAATAACATTAAGACGGTAAAAATGGTTTTCATATTCTGTTATTTTAATTCAAACTTAAATTTCCTTTATTAATTCTGAAATCGAAAATTAGTGAACGTTCCGTTTCAATTAGTCTATCAGTTTCTCGGTTCAGTTAACTTGTTGGCAACGTGTTTGGCTATGGTTTCGTTGCCTTAAAATCCGCGAGGATTTTCCGCCGTAACCCGAAGATAGCAAATTTGCAAGAACTTTCCGAGAGGAAAGTCAGAAGCAATGAACTATATACGTTGTGCTTGTTGCACAACCTCTTTCTTAATCAAATTTAAAATTAATAGTAGATTTCAATAATACCATACACTTAGAAATCAAAAATTTAACTATTCCTAAAAATCAGAATAATCCTCTTTTCTTAGAATTAGAGGCTTGTGCAACGATTACCGTTGTTAGCCACAGTATTTTATTTACCGAATATACTTTTATCATTCATAAATGGACTTTCAAAAGTTATCCAGTTAGTTGTAGTTGACTTTTTTCCGTCAATACTCATTGGTGTAAACCTTACTTTATATTTCCCCTCTTTATTAAAAGCAAATGCTCCTGAACACATACTGTGACCAACATTTAATTTACCCTTCCATTCTTTTATATAGTAAACAAATTTTTCATTCGTTTCTAATTCAATAAGTTCAGTTTTATACCAAATTTCAGAATCTGGATTATTTTTAATATTGAAAATAGCATAAGCTTCAGGCCCACAACCATAATGAGTAATCTGTGTTTTTTCGAATTCAAGAGTAATATCAGAATTTAAGGATTCCACTGATTTATTGTTAGTTGTTATCCAATAAACTTTTTCACTTTCTTTTTTATCTAATTCGTAAATGGATGTTTCATTAGTTTCGTTTTCACTGATTTCCGAAAACTTAAGATAGTATTTTGTATTAGGTTCTAATTCGGTTGCTGGACAAAATATTGCTTGTGATATTTTTTTTTGACCAATCAAAATTTCTTGGAGGTTTAATTCAACTAATTCTCCATTTTCACTTTTAAGAAAGACTTTGTTTTCTTTAAAACTTTTAATTGTTTTTTGACTAAAAGCATAACCTTGAATGATGAACATTGAATTCAAACTAATTTCCTTAGTTTCAGGAAAAAAAACTAATTCCAATCATCGAACACTTTGCGAAACTTGAATTTACGCTAAAAATTAAAATCAGAAATATTAAGATTTTTTTCATAGATATCGATTTTAAATTGAAATGAAAATTTTTGTCCATATTGTGGCTAACGAATTTGTATAACAGAAAGTGCGGTGAAAATCGTCTATACATTTCGGTTGTGGTTATTAATTTTCGTGGTAAACTTTTATTTTGGGCTTACCGCTTACCCAAGTATTTTTGTTATACGCTGTGCGTGTTGCACAATTTACTAAAAAAGATTAATTTCATGATATGCAAGGCAAAAAAGTATAGCAAGAGCAGTTATTCAACAGTTTTCAGTTGAGTGACCGCGTACCGCCCACAAATTTCTACCGCCGATTGAAAGAAGCCTTAAACTTAGATTTTCTCTATGATCTTACTCGAGGTTTTTACGGCAGCAGTGGTCAAAAGAGTATAGATCCTGTT
>NZ_JAHWDF010000044.1 GCF_019311235.1 Mesonia aestuariivivens
AATACCCAAAATTGGATTAAAGCAAGCCTACAGATACATTTTAAAGGCACTTCATTTTGCTAATTTACAAACGATATAAAACTAGAAAACCGCTCTAAAGCGGTTTAAATGAATACGTTTTTTTTAAATTATGGGGTTGTGCAACGGTTACCAATGTTGGCAATAGTTTTTTATTTAACATCCCATCGGAATTTCAAATGAGATTATTCGCTCTTTTAATTCCTTAGAATCTTGGTCGATAAATTCAATTTTTAAAAAGATTCTACTTGTACTCACTCCGCAGGGATATTCGTTAGGTGACTTTACATCTTTTATGTGTTCTGCCCATCCATCTCCACACTGGTTTCTCACTGCTTCTCGCAATTCAGTCATATCAACCTTTATGAATTTTTCCCAATCGGCCTCAGAATAACTGTCCGTTAGAAATTGTTCATTTTCAATTTTTAGTGGTTTCCAATCTGAATCATAATGCTTCCATTCTGTTAAATCACAATGAGGCCCTTCATTCATTATTGTAACACTATTCTCGAATCGTTGATAAATTCGGATGTCACCCTTCTTAATTTTTTGAACTTTTAGTTTTTGTCCTTCAATGGTTTCTCCAAGCTCTAAATAAATTCTTGCGGTATCTTTTTGCTGTTCAGTTAATTTCCCTTCTTCATCCCAAACTTCAATGCTGTCTATTTCAACTATGAACTCTTCGAATCTTATTTTAAGTGAGTTGTCATTCTGTTGTGGCTTACTTTCGGTTTTAGGTTTCTCAAATTCTTTTACAGTGACAGAATTGTCAACTTTATCAATAACCACAGATGATTCTTGTACAATTTGATTCTTAGAAGACTTTTTTTCTTCTCCGCACCCTAAAAGAGCGATAGTCAAAATGAATATGATATAATTTCTGAGTTTCATTTCCAAATTATTGCCAACGGTTTAGCTATGAACCGTACGGGAGCAAACTAGCGTATGCTTTCCGCCACGCACATAGCGAAATCTTTTTGTTTGTTTTTTCTTTGTCCCGCTTAAAAGCAAAATCCAAAAGATTTTGCGGACTTCATAAAAATACACAAACCCTGCGATTAAGCCCGAAGCCCGTATTGTTTATAGGTTGTGTTGTAGGTAGGCTTTTTTATTCCGATTCTAATAGTTTGTGCTCAGTAATCTTACGCTTTAAATTTTCGCCCCAGAATGTGAATTGTCCATAATATTCCAAACAGTCCTCTAGAGATTTCAATCCGTCAATTCTTGGCAAAATATATTTTTCAAAGTCAACTTTTATAGACTCCACAAACTCTTTTAAGTCCGTTTTTTCAGTTATTGAATAGCCTTGATTATTTCCGAATTTTCTTTTTCTTCTGTCCGGTAAAAATGTTCCCTCGTCAAGATGAACAGTTAAGTCATTATATGTTGCTTTTTTCCTTTTACTATCTTTTACTGTTGCTTTAAGTGCAATTCCAATATTGAATCTAAAATCTACGCAATCTTTTGTATTCCAAGAATAGTTTTGAAGATTAATGACATTAAAGAACTGACCTTTGTCCTTCCACCAAGTCTGTCCCGATGTTAGATAACCCCATTTTTTCAAATTAGGTTTAAGATATATCTTTATAAATTCCTTCTGTTTTTCCTTTGCTGTCATCTTTTTTCAACTTACCTACAACGTGATTGTATATGGTTTGTTGCGTGTTTTAAGCACCTAATTTAGCAAATATAAACCTAATAGAACATCCGCTAGGATTTTCGTAAGTAGGCGAGAGCTAGCAATAAATTATATACGGTGTGCCTGTTGCACAATTTACTAAAAAAGATTAATTTCATGATATGCAAGGCAAAAAAGTATATCAAGAGCAGTTATTCAACAGTTTTCGGTTGAGTGACCGCGTACCGCCCACTAATTTCTACCGCCGATTGAAAGAAGCCTTAAACTTAGATTTTCTCTATGATCTTACTCGAGGTTTTTACGGCAGCAGTGGGCAAAAGAGTATAGATCCTGTTGTGTTTTTTAAACTCTGTCTGGTGGGCTATTTAGAGAATATCATCAGCGACCGCAAGCTTATTGAACATTGCAGTATGCGTTTGGATATTTTGTATTTCATCGGTTATGACATCGATGAAGAATTGCCCTGGCATTCTACCATCAGCCGCACGCGGCAGTTGTTTCCCGAAGATATTTTTGAAGCGGTTTTCACTAAAGTGTTCACGCTTTGTGTGGAGGCCGGGATGGTTAGCGGGCATACTCAGGCTATCGACAGTGCGCCTGTAAAAGCCAATG
>NZ_JAHWDF010000045.1 GCF_019311235.1 Mesonia aestuariivivens
TATTGCCTACAACCTCAAGAAATACCTGAAGTTTATTGAAAAGCGCACCAAAAGTGGAGCAGGAATGCTCGGCATGTTTTTAAAGTTCATAATGACGTTAAATAATGCGTATAAGTCCATTTTAAAGGCACTTCATTTTGCTAATTTACAAACGATATAAAACTAGAAAACCGCTCTAAAGCGGTTTAAATGAATACGTTTTTTTTAAATTATGGGGTTGTGCAACGGTTACCGGTGTTGCCATTAGTTATTTTTCCACTCTTTTTAATTTCAGAACGTAAAATTGAACTTTGTCATCAGTATTCCAAATTAGATAATCTCTTTCTTGGGAAACGACAACAAAGGAAGAAAATAACTTTTTGTCCAAGTAAAAACTTAATATGTTCTTATCGTTATTAAACTTCCATTTCCATTTTCCTAAATGTTCAGTTTCTGTCCAGTTTTCAATACTGGTATCAGTCATTTTCAACTTTCCATTTCTTCTAAATTCTAAATCTGTAAAGTCTTTATTCTCGTTTTGTTCGGTTTTGATTAATCCACTGCTCAATTTTACAAATTCGTCTTTTTTATTTAGAATTTTATAGAGAGTAATTGAATCTGATTTAAAAAAGTCTTTATTACTGTTGTTAGTAAACCATTTCGTTTTTTTGAAATTGATGTTTTTAATTTCTTTCTCAAAATCCTTTAAAGTGACTTGATTTTCTTTTTTAGAGTAATCTCCGTAAGCTATTTGTTTGTCAAAATCAACTGTTAAATAATCGGTAAAGCAACTAAAGAAATCGTAATCGCCTTTAACTCCGTTATCTGAAGTTTCGCTTATTTTCCAAGGCGCAATTAAATAATATTTTCCGATTTCAAAATTTGCGATATATGGTCTGCATAGCATTCCATTATCTCCCCAAATTTTTATCCTTTTCCTTTTTTCTGAACCAATATACTTTACAATAACTTCTACTGTCATTGACAAAGGCATTATTCCGTCATAATTGTAAATTTCTTGGTCGAGAAAATCCGAGTATTCAATTACTTTTACCAAAGCGACAAATTCAGAGCCTTTTGAGATTTGGCTGAATGAACAATCTCCTTTACACTCGCAATCACAAGCAAATGATTTTACCGAAATCAGAAGTGTTATAAGTAGGAGGAAAGTTTTTTTCATAATTAATGGCAACGGTTTGGCTATGCACAGTGGCGTGCAAATAAGCACTTTCGTTAGTTTTTCAATCGAAAATTAGCAAAAAAAAATCGGACTTTTCACTTCAGCCCAAACCCAAGCCATTGTGTATAGCTGTTGTTAGCTTTTAGTGCTTTTTTGTCCGCTTTATAATTCATTTTATTTTTTTAAAATTCGGTTTTTTAATTGACTTTATTCATTTTAAATTTTCATTAATTCGGCAAAATTGCTTAAAGTTTGACTTCTTTTTTCAATTCTGATTTTTAATCGAACTAAAAGTTAGACGTTATTCAGCTCAGGGCTTGAGTAATCAATTTCACCAAGATTTTTATTCCACATTTGACTGAGAATTCAGGTTTTTACTTTTCCAATAATTTAAGTAAAGTTTTCCTGTCGCTATTGTCGAGCCAAGAATTAAAAAGTAAATCATAACATACTTTTTTTGAAGAAAACTTTCAGTAAATAAATCAGTCATACTAATTATTAATAATGTTATTCCTACGAGCCATAGAGATGTAAATAAAATCAAAATTTTTTTTGATGGGTTCGTAATAAAATTTCGCTTTAGTATTTCCATTTGTTTCTTTTAAAGTTCTATTTTTTCAGCATTAAAGCTAACGGTTTGGCTATGATTTCGGCGTGGAATCGTCCGTAGGACTATTCCGCAGAGAAATCAAGCTGGTTATATGTTTTACTTTTCGATTATGCACTGTCGCCACGCTGAATTATAGCCGGTGTGCGTGTTGCACAATTTACTAAAAAAGATTAAATTCATGATATGCAAGGCAAAAAAGTATAGCAAGAGCAGTTATCCAACAGTTTTTGGTTGAGTGACCGCGTACCGCCCACAAATTTCTACCGGCGTTTAAAGGATGCGTTGAACCTAGATTTTCTCTATGATCTTACTCGAGGTTTTTACGGCAGCAGTGGTCAAAAGAGTATAGATCCTGTTGTGTTTTTTTAACTCTGTCTGGTGGGCTATTTAGAGAATATCATCAGCGACCGCAAGCTTATTGAACATTGCCGTATGCGATTGGATATTTTGTACTTCATTGGTTATGATATTGACGAAGAGCTGCCCTGGCATTC
>NZ_JAHWDF010000046.1 GCF_019311235.1 Mesonia aestuariivivens
AATGGTTCTTTGCAACTTTATAGAATGAGAGGACTCGTACGTGTAAGGGATCACTAATCTAAAACACGTTATAGTTCTCCTCTTTTTCTATATAAAGTTATTTAATACAAACTAAAGAAACACGTTGTAAACAAGCTTGACAAACATTGCGAAAAGATTGAAATAAAAGGAATAACTAAGCTGAATTTCAGTAAATTGCAAATCAGTTTTATCAACAAAAAATTAGAGTTATTAACAACCAACCCGCATTGATGCGGGTTGGTTAATAAAAAGTTGTTAACAATATTTGGAAAAATGAAAGATTTAACCACGTCAGATATAGATAGACAAAACGTTTTAAACAACACGTTAGTCCTAGATAATCTAAGAACTTACTTAGGTGTTCCTGGTATGTTATTTCAAGAAGAGTATAAATACACAAAGCAACAAATTTCTGAATTTTATCAAATAGACATTGCTACTATCGAAAGGTACCTTGAAAATAATGAAAAAGAAATAAAACACAATGGATATGTAGTTCTGAAAGGAAAAAATTTAAAAGAATTCAAAAACCAATTTGGACATATTTTAAAACTCTCAAGTAACACTGCTCATTTAGGTGTATTTAACTTTAGGTCTTTTTTAAATCTTGGAATGTTATTAGTCGAAAGTGAAATTGCTAAAGCTTTACGAAGTAAAATATTAGATATCGTAATCGATAGCTTGAACGAAAAAGCTGGAGGTACAACAAAATATATAAATCAAAGAGATGAGGATTTTTTAAGTGCAATTCTAAAAGAACCGCATTATCGAAAAGAATTCGCAAATGCTTTACATCTGTATTTAGATTTAGGAAATATTAAATATGCTATTTACACAAGTAAAATATACCACTGCATTTTTAAAGAAAATGCAATCGAATATCGGAAAATACTCAAACTAGAAAGAACTGAAAACCTAAGAGATACAATGTACGCTGAAGTTTTAAAACTTATTGCTTCATTTGAAAATGGATTATCTCACGAAATGAAGAAGAAATCAGAATCATTAGGTAGGAAAATGACCCAAAATGAAATGGATACACTTCTTGAAAATTTCTCTAATCACCCTCTTTTTAAACCTTTGATTGAGGATGCCAGGATAAAAATGGCAAGTAGAGATTATGGATTTAGAAAAGTCTTTCACGAAAGCTTAAAAAACTACATAAGTACAGTTTCCAAATCTGATTTCGATAGATTTTTAGGAGAAAAAAGCAAGGCACTTGAAGATAGGATAGATGAAAACATAGATGTTTTCAAACGCTTAAAAAATAGGTAGTATGGAATTTGTGTATTTCGATTTTCACTACGCAGTAAAAGAACACGATTACATAATAGAACATTCTGGAGGTTTCGCTGGAGCTAAAGATTTAGGACAGCTTCACGCTACGTTGGATTTTGTACAAGACGATAATTATTATCCAGAATTAGAAGATAAAGTTGCATATCTATTTTATTCTATAAACAAAAACCACGCTTTTAATGATGGAAACAAAAGGTCATCTATTGCTTTAAGCGCCTATTTTCTTGAAATTAACGGTCTAGATTACATCGTTTCAAAATTCATTTCTTTAACAGAAAATATTGCTGTAGATGTTGCAGATAACTTAATAGATAGGGAATTACTTAAAGAAATTATTGCATCAATCATTTATGAAGAAGAATTTAGTTATGAGCTGAAATTAAAAATTATAGAAGCAAAAACTAAAAAAAAGTAAAGCCAGTTTACAACAATGGTAACCGTTGCACAAGCCTCTAATTCTTAGAAAATCTCACTTATTTAAACCGCTTTAGAGTGGTTTTCTAGTTTTATATCGTTTGTAAATTAGCAGAATATAGTCTCTTTAAAATGGACTTATACGCATTATTTAACGTCATTATGAACTTTAAAAATAAGCTGAGCATTCCTGCTCCACTTTTATTCTTTTTTGAGTGAATTTGAGGTATTTCTTGAGGTTGTAGGCAATAGCTGAGAGCTGCATACATTTATTGGCCTGTTTTAATCCTAAGGTGTTTACTTTTCTAAGCCCCATAAACTGAGTTAAGGTTCCAAAAACGGGTTCTACCGTGCTTTGTC
>NZ_JAHWDF010000047.1 GCF_019311235.1 Mesonia aestuariivivens
TGAACGTTTTTTAATCACTAATTAATAATCATCAATTAATAATTAAACAGTGGAGAATATCGGAGTCGAACCGATGACCTCCTGCGTGCAAGGCAGGCGCTCTAGCCAGCTGAGCTAATCCCCCATTACATTAGTAGCTAGTTAACCAGTTATTAGTTAACAGTACTTATAACGGCTACTCAACCTCTAAAATTTCCTTTCAATATGTCTTTATGAACTTTTTTCGTAGTCTCAGGCAGACTCGAACTGCCGACCTCTACATTATCAGTGTAGCGCTCTAACCAGCTGAGCTATGAGACTGCATCATTTTATATAATTGACAGACGATTAAGACTAAATATCTCGTTTTACCGAGTCGTCGTATTGCGCTTTTACTATTAATAGTAATTGCTCTAGAAAGGAGGTGTTCCAGCCGCACCTTCCGGTACGGCTACCTTGTTACGACTTAGCCCCAGTTACCAGTTTTACCCTAGGCCGCTCCTTACGGCAACGGACTTCAGGTACCCCCAGCTTCCATGGCTTGACGGGCGGTGTGTACAAGGCCCGGGAACGTATTCACCGCATCATGGCTGATATGCGATTACTAGCGATTCCAGCTTCACGCAGTCGAGTTGCAGACTGCGATCCGAACTGTGATAGGGTTTGTAGATTCGCTCCTGGTCGCCCAGTGGCTGCTCTCTGTCCCTACCATTGTAGCACGTGTGTAGCCCAGGACGTAAGGGCCGTGATGATTTGACGTCATCCCCACCTTCCTCACAGTTTGCACTGGCAGTCTGGCTAGAGTTCCCGACATTACTCGCTGGCAACTAACCACAGGGGTTGCGCTCGTTATAGGACTTAACCTGACACCTCACGGCACGAGCTGACGACAACCATGCAGCACCTTGCAATCTGTCCGAAGAAAAGTCTATTTCTAGACCTGTCAGACTGCATTTAAGCCCTGGTAAGGTTCCTCGCGTATCATCGAATTAAACCACATGCTCCACCGCTTGTGCGGGCCCCCGTCAATTCCTTTGAGTTTCATTCTTGCGAACGTACTCCCCAGGTGGGTTACTTATCACTTTCGCTTAGCCACCCAGCTCTCAATTGAGCCGGACAGCTAGTAACCATCGTTTACGGCGTAGACTACCAGGGTATCTAATCCTGTTCGCTACCTACGCTTTCGTCCATCAGCGTCAGTATATTATTAGTGATCTGCCTTCGCAATCGGTATTCTGAGTAATATCTATGCATTTCACCGCTACACTACTCATTCTAACCACTTCATAATAACTCTAGACAATCAGTATCAATGGCAATTCTCCCGTTGAGCGGAAGACTTTCACCACTGACTTAACTGCCCGCCTACGGACCCTTTAAACCCAATGATTCCGGATAACGCTTGGATCCTCCGTATTACCGCGGCTGCTGGCACGGAGTTAGCCGATCCTTATTCGTAGAGTACCGTCAGCTCCCTACACGTAGGGAGGTTTCTTCCTCTATAAAAGCAGTTTACAACCCATAGGGCAGTCTTCCTGCACGCGGCATGGCTGGATCAGAGTTGCCTCCATTGTCCAATATTCCTCACTGCTGCCTCCCGTAGGAGTCTGGTCCGTGTCTCAGTACCAGTGTGGGGGATCTCCCTCTCAGGACCCCTACCTATCGATGCCTTGGTAAGCCGTTACCTTACCAACAAACTAATAGGACGCATACTCATCTATTACCACCTCAGTTTTAATTATAAAATGATGCCATCTCATAATACTATGGAGGATTAATCCAAATTTCTTCGGGCTATACTCCAGTAATAGGTAGATTGTATACGCGTTACGCACCCGTGCGCCACTCGTCAGCCAGAGCAAGCTCTGCTGTTACCGTTCGACTTGCATGTGTTAGGCCTGCCGCTAGCGTTCATCCTGAGCCAGGATCAAACTCTTCATCGTTGTTTTTTAAATATTTTACAATACTTA
>NZ_JAHWDF010000048.1 GCF_019311235.1 Mesonia aestuariivivens
GCGGTAGAAATTTGTGGGCGGTACGCGGTCACTCAACCGAAAACTGTTGAATAACTGCTCTTGATATACTTTTTTGCCTTGCATATCATGAAATTAATCTTTTTTAGTAAATTGTGCAACAGGCACAGTGTATATCTAAAATTGTGAGGTAGTTGCTTATTTGGACTACACTCAAATAAACAACTAGTTCCCTAATATTTGCTATATTAGTGAACTAAACCATCACAACTTTTGATATACATTACCGTTGTACACAATTATGAAAAAAACACCCATTCTTATTATATATTTATTTTTAAATCAAGTTTTGCTAAGTCAAAATATTGATAAGTTAGAATTTCCTACTACAGTTAAACCAGAGATTTCTCAATCAATTAGTAAATATTTATATGTTAAAAGCGAAGAAAATGCCCAAAAATTAGACTCACTCAAAACAACTGAACAGAAACACTTCAAAAAGAATATTATTGGAGTTTGGGAATATTTTGATAGCGAATGTTCTTGTTGTGTTAAGAAGAAAAATAAAAAAAAGATAACAAAGTATATTAAAATTACTGAAGATAGAATTTTCTTTTATAAAAGAAAAATATCTAAAAAAAATCTAACTCAAACTGAAAAATTAGAGTTTGCAAGTCAATATGATATATTTTCAGATTTAACCAGTTTAGTATTTAAAGATAATAGTATCTGGAGTTTTAAAGTAGACAAAACAAATAATTACTTAAAAATTTATAATTCAGGAAAAGAATCAGAAAATGGAAGATCTTCGTTTGTTAGTGGGATAATTACAGAATATTATAAACGAATTGAATAGAATTATGATTTTTAAAAACTTTATTTTAATTGTAGTTTTAATTTTCAGTTCAATTCTTTATTCTCAAAATAAAGAAAACATTATAGGAGAATGGAAAGTTATTTCTATTGACAACAGTGAAGTTTATATAAATACAAAAACAGATTCAATTTCTACTACAACTGAATTTGACCGAAGACATAGTAACAAGGTATCTCACCAAGATGGAATTGCAGAAATTAGAGCATTTTCTTCCCATAACGAATTTATTTTCACTAAAGAAGGAAAGTTTTATCTATACCTTGACCACAGAAGAAAGGAAAATACACTGAGATTAAGCGGAACTTATGAAATCATCAATCAAAAGAATATGAATCTGAAAGTTAAAGCAAGAACAAAACGTATTATGAATAAAAAAGCGGAATATGATTTTATGGATGAAAAACTAATTTTTAAGTTCAGATCTATTGCATCTAGAAATAACGAGCCGACAATATATATTTTTGAAAAGATAAAATAACTGTGTACAACAATTTATAACAACAATTGCGGCTTTGTGTCCTGCGGACACAACCGCGCAAGCATAAAAGTCGGTAATTTTAGCTATCTTAGTTTTTAATCAACCCGCAACTGATTGTTATACAATACCGTCAGACTGTCTCAAAACCATGCCATCTTTACCGATTATTTTTCAGGATATGATCTTTGGTATGTTTATTTTTAAGGTATGGAATACCAACAAGGACAAGACCGCGAACAGCTCAGCCTTTATT
>NZ_JAHWDF010000049.1 GCF_019311235.1 Mesonia aestuariivivens
TAAAGGCTGAGCTGTTCCCGGTCTTGTCCTTGTTGATATTCCATACCTTAAAAATAAACATACCAAAGATCATATCCTGAAAAATAATCGGTAAAGATGGCATGGTTTTGAGACAGTCTGACGGTCTTGTATATTTGTCAGTTGTGGGAATTTAGGATTAAAGATAGTAAAAAGAACTGACTTTGACGCGTGAGCGGTTGTGTCCGCAGGACACAGAACCACAATTGCTAATATACGTTGTTGTAAAACGTTTTTAATAGTATTCGTATTTTCTTTTAACCTCTATCGTAGGTTGTTCTGTTTTTTCAGGATATCCTTCTAAATACATATCACATTTTATCCAATTACCATTAGGGTCATATTCATACTCGTAAAAACGGGTCCTGATCACCTCTCCACTAGGATTAAAATTCACACTTTTAATAATGTCACCTTTCTCATTATAATACTCGGTAATATTCTCGGTAAAATATTGACCATAGGTACGTTGTTTATCTATATATTTATCTAATTTATAAGGCTTATCACTTTTATCTTCATAAAAATAATCTTCCTGCCATTTTTTATCTCCATTTACCAGAAGTTTCACTTGAGTAATACGCTTTTGGTCATCATATTGATAGTGATAGATGATTTCAGAATGAGCAGGGACTTCCATATTGAGATGCATAATCTGATCGGGAAGAAAATTTTTAGAAAGAGCTTCCCTATAACTTACATCCTGCAGGGTTATTAAACCTTCTTCATTATAACTATTAATAGTTTTTATTTCAGTATAAATGGTGTCAGGTACAGACTTATTTTCTTCAATTCCATATGTTTTTATCTCTCCTTTTATATATTCTCTACCTTTCTCAATTTTTTTATTATATTGATAGTAAAGATGTAACGTATCAATAGGTTTAAAAAACAAATTTATTGCTATATAACTTAACTTAATACGATTAGGACTATAAACATTATAGGGGTAACTCTTCAATCCTGTGATTTTTCTTTTTCTTAGATAATCTAAAGAATCATATTTATAAATATTTATTTCTCTTAAAGCCCAATCTATTTCAGGATTACCTGTTGAGTCCTTGTAACGATGATGTCTTTTGGAAACAAAACCTTTATGATTAAAATTAAATTTACCTAATGGTAAAAAATTAAAAGCAATATCGTTCCTCTCAAACTGGGAAATCTGTTTTTTCTGCATGGTATCCATATCATAATTTCGCTGGATGGTAGCCACGATTTCTTTTATCTTCCCTTTTAGATTGTATTTTTCCCAATCGGTTTGTAATAAGGAGACTAATTCATTTTGGCTATTTTCATTCTCTTTTCTTTCCTCTTGTCCGTTACATGAGATAAATAGAAAAAGAATAAAAGTAGATGATAAAATTCTTAGAATAGTATTATTATGCATTTGGTTTTAAATGTTTTACAACGGCAGTCTGTCTCAAAACTACCTAATTTTTTTTAAAAAATAATTGAAATTAGGGGTAAAGCCAAAATTTGCATTAATTTTTGTTTGCTTTTGTATTAATGCCTTAAAAGTTCGTTTTAGTCTTA
>NZ_JAHWDF010000005.1 GCF_019311235.1 Mesonia aestuariivivens
AACTGCTAACTGCTAACTGCTAACTGCTAACTGCTAACTGCTAACTGCTAACTGCTAACTGCTAACTGCTAACTGCTAACTGCTAACTGCTAACTGCTAACTGCTAACTGCTAACTGCTAACTGCTAACTGCTACAAATGTAATCCGCATTCAGTTTTAGGGTTATTGTTCCAACGTCCAGCACGATCTTCACCAGGAACAGTACAATGCTTACAGCCTATAGAGTTGTAACCTTTAGCTACTAAGGGATGAAATGGAAGTTGGTGTTTTTCAATAAATAAATCTCTTTCTCCTTTGGTGGTGTCTAAAAGCGGGTAAAATTTTAAAATGTCCCCACGTTCCTCAAAAATATTTAACGATGATCGGTGATCACTTTGCCATTGCATTAGACCACTTACCCAAACAGAATATTTCTTTTTAATAGTTTCTAAGGGTCTTACTTTATTAATAGAACAACAAAAATCTGGGTTTTTACGCCAAGTTTCGTCTTTAGAAGTAAACACGTGTTCTTCTTTAATGGCTCCGATAGATTTTACATTTAAGCCATATTTACTAGTAAGTTCTTTTTTATATTTAATAGTTTCTTCAAAATGATAGCCAGTATCAATAAAAAATACTTCCTGTTCTTTATTTACATCTGAAAATAATTTTAATAAAAATGCTGAAGTTGCTGCAAAAGAACTGGTAAGCATAACTTCTGTCACCTCAAAATCGTGATATAATTCTTCAATTCTTTGTTGAATAGATAAGGGTTTATATTTTTTATTTAATGCTTTTATTTCTTCTTCTGTAAAAATTCTTTTACTAACAGTTGTATCGTTCATAAACCAAGTTTAGGTTCTTTTTAATAATGCGTGAGGAATATATTAAATTACAAAAATAACTTAATCTTTTTGTTTTGGAGGCATGGGGCCTCTTAGATGAATAACGAGTCCATTTAGAAAATTTCGTAGAAATTGATCTCCGCACTCTTGATATTTAGGGTGTCCTTCTTTTCTAAAAATGGCGCCTATTTCACTTTTGGTAACTTTAAAATCTACTAGCTTGAAGATACCGATAATATCGTCATCTCTAAGTTTATGTGCTACACGTAATTTTTTAAATATGTCGTTATTAGTTAATGCCATAAGATGTTTGAATTGACTGCAAATTTAAAAAATCTTATCACATTTACGCTATGCGCTCGTATATTGCTGTTAATTTTTGTAAATCTCTATTGTTTTTAAGGGTTGTTTTTACATCTTCATAAAGGTTTTCTGCTTCAATTTTAATGGCATTATGGTAATTAGAATTTACGGTTTTTTGTTTTAGAAGAAAGTGAAACATTGTAAATAACTTTTGTACACAACTAAAATCGTTTTTGCAATAGGTACGGTAGGGTAAAATGAGTTGGTATATTAATTCTTCAAAGCTAATAGTAGAGAGCCAAATAACGGGTTGGTTATTAGAATTACTTACAATTTCTTCTTCTTTTTTTAGTAATCTAAAAGCAAGCAGGTCTGTAAGATAGTCTATTGTGCTAATTGTGGTTGAGGGGTCGTTTATTGCGGGAGAAACTGCTCTAATTCCAATTTCTGTAATGTGTTTAAATCCTAAAACATAATTGTCTTCTACAAATTCTCCTTCAGCAAAATTAAAATTACTTAAAATAGTTAGAGCTAAATCATCGTCAATTTCTTTGTTTACTTTAATGATGGTTGAGTTCTTAGCAATAAAGCTTCCTTTAATAGGTAAGATAGAGATTTGTAATTCGTTTTCTTTACAAATATTTTTAAGATTTTCTATCGATACATTTTGAAAATATCCTGTGGTTGTGCTTTTATATGTATTCCAATTATTGGTGTTTGGAAAACTTAAATTTGGACTTTCTTTTTGAATATCAATTATAGTTTTTAATCTTTTTTTGGCTTTAGAATATTCACTAGTCAATATATTATTTACTTGAATAGATTGAGAAATAGAATGAATAAAATAAATGAAGGCTCCTAAGCATAAGATAGTTAATAAAACAGTAATAAAAATGGAGAAACTAGGGATCTTTATATTGTTATTTTCTGGGGCTTTTATAGCAATTGTAATAAATATGTTGTAGAGAATAGTGCCTAAATAAATACCTAAAACATATTGGTGATTTTTATTTGAAATAAGTCCAGGTAAAACTCTAGGAGAATAATTAGAGGAAGCTTGATTAAGTAAAACCATTACCATCGAGAAGCTAAAAACCATAAGTGAAATAAGTCCGCCTGTTAAATAACTAATCATTGTTCTAGCAGTATCTCCGCTATCTATAATAAAACCATCATAGAATGAGTCTAACCATTTAGATATTCCTATGTCTTCTAATGAAAGAGAAATTAACGATAAAAAAAGGCCTAAAAATGCAATGAGAGTAGGGTAAAAAGCAATTTTCCCCTGAATAGTATTAAAAAAGCTATAAATTTTATTGTAGATGTATTTCATGAAGTTGTCTTATAAATTCAAAAATAAAACTCTTAGCAGTGCAACTCTACTTTTTAACCATAATTTAACCGCTAAAAATGACATAATGTCGTTTGTTTTTCACTACAAAGAGACATAATGTCTGTATTTTTACGATGGTCTTTAATTTGCTATTTACAGACTGTAAAATTGATAGTAACATTAAAAAATAAATTTATGAGTTTAGTAAAAAGAACAACAGCAGACAATTGGTTACCATCTGTTATTGATGATATGTTTAGAGCAGATTGGTTAGGCGGAACCTCTAATATAAATAAAGTAGGGGTTAGTATACCGGCAGTAAATATCCAAGAAGAAGAAAACAAATTTTTAATTGAAGTGGCAGCTCCAGGAAAAACTCGAGAAGAATTTAATATTGAATTGAATAATGATGTGCTAACCATATCTTCTGAAATTAAAAACGAAAAAACCGAAGATCAAAAAAGTAAGTTTACAAGAAGAGAGTTTAGTTATCATGCTTTTAAAAGAGCGTTTAGTCTTCCTGAAAATGTAGATTATACAAAAATAACTGCTTCTTATGAAAATGGAATTTTAATGATTAATTTGCCTAAAAAAGAAGAAGAAAAAGAGCAAGCTAAAAGAGTGATTGAGATCTCTTAATAGAGAAATTTATTTCACTATAAAAGGTTCAAATTTTTAAAATTTGAACCTTTTTTGTTTTAACTATTCTTCAGGAAAAATTATACTTTCGTAAGCTCCTGTATCGGGCTCGTTATTTCTTGGTTGGCCTAAAATATCTTGACTTGTAGCAGTTGATGGATTGGCTAAACTGTTAGCGGCAGACTCTTCATTAATCATGAATAGATTTTTTGAAGCATCTAAAAAATTAGGATCTTCATTGATTATAGAATTAGGGAATAATGTTTCGTCTTCAAAATTATAACCTTCATTATTGCCAAATCCAAATTTGTTAAACTTGATTAAGCAGTTCTCAAACTTGTAATTAAAAGCGACTTCTTCTAGCGGGTCTAAAATTAATTCTCGATTTTCGTTTCCATATATAATGCAATTGTAAAAATTAGCTTCAATTAAATCTGAAGCAAATATTTCTTCAGCAGTTTCAAGGTAATTTTGAAGTAATACGGCAGGCAAACTTCTATAGCTACCTGTCCAATAATTAGCAAAAGTGCAATTGGTGAAATTATACGTTCCACCTAACGATAATTGTAATGCAGATTGTCCAGCATTGTTTATAACGAGGTTGCTGCCTTCTATATTTCCTGTTCTCGCTAAAAGACCTACATTAGAAGAATTGTAAATTTTAGAATTATTAATAGATAAAGTAGGGTTAGAAGTTCCGTCATTAGAATCCATTAAAACTCCTACGGTAGCATTTTTTATCGTTGTATAATTAATACTATTATTGGTGCTTCCTTGGGTTAGCCAAATTGCTCCCCATTGCCCTGGTGTGTCGCTGAAATTAGGTTCTTGGCGGTCGCTTTCAAAAATAACTTCTTTTTCTAAAGATTCTTGATCTGAACTTAATTCTCCGTTAACGTGAAGTGAGCCATTTTCGGCTACAATAATTCCGCTATTTTTATGAAAGTGAATTCTGGAGCCAGCATCTATAGTTAAAGTTCGGTTTCCTGGCACTGCGGCATAACCGTATATAACGTAAGGTTTTTGGTTATTAAAGTTTAATTCAGAATCATCTAAAAAGAAACCTTCAATAAAAGTTTCGTTGCCCTCTTCATCTACACCAAAGGAAAGACTTTCGGTAGAGCCGTCATTAAATTTTTCAGGATAAAGAAAAATAGCATCTTTTAATAGCGTCACTAATTCTACTTTTTGTTGCTTTGCTCCAGTGTCAAATTGAATAGCATCGGTGTATAGATATTCATTTGTTGAAGAGAAATTGTCGATATTTGCCGTGGTTTCAATAAAAACATAAATGCTGTCTTTGGCTAAAATATCTATATTCTGAAAAGATTTACCTGGTAAACCATCTACATTTAAACGATATTTTGAATTTTCACCGTTGCTTAATTCTATTGAAGGAATGGTGATATCTTCATCACTCTTATTATAAACCTTTAAGTTGTATGTGCTAGAAGCTATTCCTGTAAAAATAGTATCTAGGTAAACAGTATCTTTAGAAAATTGAAGATTACCATTATTAGGTTTAGTTTCAAAGTCATTTCTGCAAGAACTCCATAATACGATAGAGCAGAGTAGAAGTAAGCTGTATAGGTGTCTCATTAAATTATTTTTCTATAATTTTCACTTCAAAAAGTTTATCCCAGTTTTTTCCAGTTACATAAAGTTTTTTAGTAGTTGGGTTGTATGCTATGCCGTTAAAAACATTTAAGTCTTTATGTTGTGTTACCTTTTCTCTTAGACCTCTAAAATCGATAATACCTTCAATAGCTCCAGTTTTAGGGTTTATAATAGCTACACCATCACGTTGGTAAGTGTTTGCGTAAATTTTACCTTCTACCCATTCTAATTCATTTAATTTTGTAGAAGTAGATTTATGGGTAACGGGTTGTATGTAGCTTTTTTCTTCAAGAGTTTCAGGATCTAAAATCCAAATCTTTTCGGTTCCGTCGCTTTTGTAAAATTTGTTTTTGTCATGGCATAATCCCCAGCCTTCTTTACTTTGATTGAATTGAAAAATGTCTAATCGTTCAAAAGTATCAAGATCATAAATTAATCCGTCGCCAGAACGCCAAGTAAGTTGGTAGATTTTGTTCTTGAAAATAGTTAAACCTTCACCAAAGTAATGAGAAGATAAGTCTATTTTTTTTAACACTTCACCTGTTTTGTAATCTACTTTTCTAAGGGATGATTTCCCGTTTAACCCTGTGCTTTCGTATAATGTATCATTATGAAATTCTAAGCCTTGAGTGTACGCTTCAATATCATGAGGGTAGGTGTTTATAATTTTGTAAGTGTAAACTTTAGGAGATTTACTGCTATGAACTATTATTTCTTTATTTAAAGTGGTCATTTCTCCTTCACTGTAAATAGTTGCTGTAAAATTATTTTTGCCTAGAGGTAAATCAAAAGTAATTTGGTTATTCTCTACTAGAACCTTTTGGCCGGCATATTTATAGAGTACCGAATCTATTTCTTGACTTCTTTTTTGTTCTAATTTTACGTTTATAGCGTCACCTCGCTGTATTTTTTTGTCTTTTTCTCCTAATTGTAAAGAAAAATTATTTGCTGAATTTTCTGTTTTTTCTCCACAAGAAAAAAAGATAAGACTTAATAATAACAGCGTCAATAAGTTATGAATTCTCATTAAATTGTTTTTTTTAACAGTGGCTAATTTAGTTATTTCTTGCTAAAAAATGCTTGCATAAATAGATAAACCTTGTATATTTGCACTCGGCAAGTCCCACACAACCAGCTCCTGTCGAATTCCCCCAGGGCGGGAACGCAGCAAGGGTAGATGGTCGTAGCGGTGTGATGTGGGTAGCTTGCCTTTTTTTATACACTATTCTCAAATATTTTCACTTTTATTCTTAACGTTATATTTTAAGCTTTCTTATAAATAAGCGATATTTGTCATCCTATTTTAAAAGGTATGATGAATAAAGTGGTGTTAATTACTGGAGCTTCTTCTGGTATTGGTAAATCTATAGGTGAATTTTTAGCTAAAAAAGGTTATAAAGTTTATGGCACAAGTAGAAAGCCTAAGGCTTCAGAATTAAATGGTATTCATTTTGTGGCTTTAGATGTTACAAAATTAGAAACTATTACTGCAGCAGTGCAAATTATTATTGAAAAAGAAAGTAGAATAGATTTTCTAATAAATAATGCAGGAATGGGAATTACAGGTCCTATTGAAGAGACTCCGGATGAAGAGATTAAACGAGTATTCGATACCAATTATTTTGGTGTTATTAATGTAATTAAAGCTGTTTTGCCGTTTATGCGAGCGCAAGGTGAGGGTTTTATTATAAATATAACCTCTATTGCTGGTTATATGGGATTGCCATACCGAGGAATTTATTCTGCAACAAAAGGAGCACTCGAGCTTACTACTGAGGCATTTAGGATGGAACTGAAAGAATTTAATATTAAAATGACGAATATAGCTCCTGGTGATTTTGCTACCAATATTGCAGCAGGAAGATATCATGCTCCAGTAAGAGAAGATTCTCCTTATAAAGAAAACTACGGGAATACCCTTAAACTGATGGATGAACATGTAGACAAGGGGCAAGATCCTATAAAAATGGCAGAAAAAGTGTATGCGGTAATGCAGAAAAAAAAACCAACCATACACTATAAGGTAGGAGATACTTTACAGAAATTTAGTATCGCTTTAAAGCATATTTTGCCTGATAAATTATATGAAAAAATGCTTATGAATCATTATAAACTGTAACTTTACTTTATAAGCAAAACTAAAAATACGAATATGAAATTTTTTATAGATACAGCAAATTTAGATCAAATTAAAGAAGCTCAAGAATTAGGTGTTCTTGATGGTGTGACTACAAATCCTTCATTAATGGCTAAAGAAGGAATTACAGGTAAAGAAAATATTATTGCGCATTACAAGAAAATATGTGATATTGTAGATGGTGATGTTAGTGCAGAAGTAATTGCCACTAATTATGACGATATCATAAAAGAGGGAGAAGAGTTAGCTGCTCTTCATAACCAAATTGTAGTGAAAGTACCTATGATAAAAGATGGTATTAAAGCTATAAAATATTTTAGTGATAAAGGAATTAAAACAAACTGTACTTTAGTTTTTTCAGCAGGACAAGCTCTTTTAGCAGCAAAAGCAGGTGCTACTTATGTTTCTCCCTTTATAGGGAGATTAGATGATATTTCTACAGACGGCTTAAATTTAATTGCAGAAATTAGACATATTTATGATAATTACCATTTTGAAACAGAAATCTTAGCTGCTTCTGTGCGTCATACAATGCACGTCATAGATTGTGCTAAGATTGGGGCAGATGTAATGACAGGTCCTTTAAGTTCTATAGAAGGATTATTGAAACACCCATTAACAGATATTGGGTTAGAGAAATTCTTAGCTGATTACCGTAAGGGAAATAAATAAAAGACAACAAAAAAAACTTCTATTATTAGAAGTTTTTTTTTGTTAATTTAAATATTCTAATAAATATACTTCAAAGTTAGGATCGTAAATATTAAGGTTAGCTTTAGTGATAATTCCTTTTCTATTTATGAGTAGTATTTTGTTTATAAAGTTTTTGTAAACATCTATATCTTGCCCCCTAGCTCTAATTTTTACTTCAAAATCTTTGTCATAATCAAAGTTATCAAGCGATTTTATCCATAAATTATAAGATTCCTCACTATCTATGTTTACACCTAAGAAATTAAACTCCGGATAGCGATTTCTTAACTCATTAATTCTATCATGTTGTCTAGTGTGGTTGCTAGAAGCGTAAATAGACCAAGTGAAAGTAATAGTAGGCTTATTTAAAATATCTTTTAAAAGAATATTTTCATGTTCTGTAGATATTAATCTAGCTTTAGAAACATCGTTCCCTTCGAAATAATTTTTTTGAATTTCCCCTAATTTTTTTAACTCTTCAAATTTTTTATCTGGGAAATTAAAACTTTTTAAAAGCTGTAGCGATGAATCTATTTGCTGATCGTTTCTTGAATTATTAATTTGTTTACGAGCAAATGAACCAATAAATTTGTTTCTTAAGTTTTTAATTTTAAAAATACTATCAGCTATAATTAATCTATTTTTTAAATTCTGTACACTCTCAGTATTAAAGCAATTAGATGTATTTTTTTGTTTAGAGACGCATCTATCAATGGCTTTGTTTTTTAAATAATTATCGAGAAACCGTTGATAAACGTAGTAAGACTGGAGTTCTTTATTGTTAAAATTTACTTCTTTTCTATAAGAAAAAAACTCTTTAGGTATTTTGTTTCTAAACTCATTAAAATATTTATTAATTAAGTAAGCATAGCGCTCTCTTAAGTCATAATATTCATAATCGATAGTTTCGTTAGCAAGTAATAAGAAAGGTTTAGAGAAATTATTGTTTTCTTGTAGTTTTAATAAATCTTTTTTTCTTGATTTTTTTATCGAGTCGGTTTTTTGAGCAAACTTTTCTGGGCTAACTTTGTAATAAGAAAGAATAACATCATTATCTTTTTCGTTCAAAAGATACATTTCCATTAAAAAGTTATTTTCCTTTGCTTTATTTCCAGTATACATTATTGACTCATCAAACTCTTTAGTGTTTACTCTGAGTAATAGACTGTCGTTTTTTTCTATATAAAAAACTTGTCCTTCTGGAGCATGTCTAAATGTATATAATCCTGATTTAAATTTTTCATCATCAAATTCATAAGAAAATTTACCATTTTCATCTAAAGGAATAGAATCTATAAATTCTCCATCTTTTTCTAGGGTAATAAAATCTTCATTACTATTTACAATTTCACCACCTACAAATGTAGATGAGCTTTTAGTTTTGTCTTGCTTACAAGACGAAAAAAATAATGTTAAAATTAGTGAAAGATATAAAAGATATCTCATAGTTTTTTTAGCTGAATCATGCGTCAAATGTAAATGAAAGCCTAAGTTATTGTTGTTAATCTAGCGTTAAATAGAAAACTTAAAAAGTTAATGTTTCTTGTTATCAACTTTATTAGTTATTTTCGCAAAAATTTTAAAAAAGCCTATGTTATCAGTTTCAAATTTATCGGTACAATTTGGGAAAAGAGTTTTGTTTGATGAAGTAAATACAAACTTTACTCAAGGGAATTGCTACGGAATTATTGGTGCTAACGGAGCAGGAAAATCTACTTTCTTAAAAATTCTATCAGGAAAAATAGAAGCTACCTCTGGTCACGTTCATTTAGAGCCCGGTAAACGTATGTCGGTTTTAGAACAAAACCATAATTTATACGATGAAAGTACAGTTTTAGAAACTGTTATGAAAGGTAATAAGCCGCTTTTTGAAGTTAAAGCTGAAATGGATGCCCTTTATGCAGATTATTCAGATGAAAATGCTGATAGAATAGGGGAACTTCAAGTTCAATTTGAAGAGATGAATGGTTGGAATGCCGATAGTGATGCCGCTTCGATGTTATCAAACTTAGGGATTAAAGAAGAGCATCATTATTCTTTAATGAAAGATTTAGATGGGAAACAGAAAGTACGTGTGTTATTAGCACAAACACTTTTTGGTAATCCAGATGTGCTTATTATGGATGAGCCTACCAACGATTTGGATTATGAAACCATTTCTTGGTTAGAACATTTCTTGGCTAATTATGATAATACGGTAATTGTGGTTTCTCACGACCGTCACTTTTTAGATGCCGTTTGTACCCACATATCAGATATAGATTTTGGTAAGATTAACAATTATAGTGGTAACTATTCTTTCTGGTATGAGTCTTCTCAATTAGCCGCTAGACAACGTTCTCAACAAAATAAGAAGGCAGAAGAAAAAAAGAAAGAACTGCAAGAATTTATTCAGCGTTTTAGTGCAAACGTAGCTAAATCTAAGCAAGCAACTTCTAGAAAGAAAATGATCGAGAAGTTAAATATCGATGAGATAAAGCCCTCTAGCCGTCGTTATCCTGCAATTATTTTTGAAAGAGAGCGAGAAGCTGGAGATCAAATCTTAAATGTTGAAGGTTTAGAAGCTTCATTAGATGGAGAAACTTTATTTAAGAATATTCATTTAAATTTGAATAAAGGAGATAAGGTAGTGGTTTTTTCACGTGATTCTAGAGCAACGACAGCTTTTTATGAAATCATCAACGATAAACAAAAAGCAGCTGCAGGTAAATATGAATGGGGAATTACCACCAATCAATCTTACCTTCCTTTAGATAATTCAGAATTTTTCGAAAAAGACTTAACTTTAGTAGACTGGTTACGTGAATATGCCAAAACTGAAGAAGAGAGAGAAGAGGTTTATATAAGAGGTTTCTTAGGTAAGATGTTGTTTAGTGGAGAAGAAGCTTTAAAAACTGCAAAAGTACTTTCTGGAGGAGAAAAAGTAAGGTGTATGTTAAGCAGAATGATGATGCAGAGAGCAAACGTTGTGATGCTAGATGAACCTACCAACCACTTAGATTTAGAGTCGATCACCGCTTTTAATAATTCTTTAAAAAACTTTAAAGGCACGGTTTTATTAACAACACACGATCACGAATTCTCACAAACCGTAGGTAATCGAATTATCGAATTAACACCGGGCGGAGTTATCGATCGTTATGCAACTTTCGACGATTATATGAAAGATCCTAAAATAAAAGAACAAAGAGATAAAATGTATGGTGTAAACGCTTAGCGTGTTTCCCTGCGGGTCGGGCTGTTCGCTATATCTTTTTTCGTTTTATAGAAAACAAAAAAAGGATGCCGCTGCCATCCCTAACACAAAATTTACATTAAATAATAAAAACCTTTCTAATAGATTAGAAAGGTTTTTCTATTTTTAGCTTATCAATCAAAAACTAAAGTATGCAAGCATTACCAAAAGGAAACAAAAAATTACTCAACGCTTGGGCATTTTATGATTGGGCAAACTCTGTATATAGCTTAGTAATTACTTCTGCAATATTTCCCATTTTCTATGGTGCTCTAACTATCGTTAAAGAAGATGGAGTAGTGGTAAGTGATACTGTAAATTTTCTTGGTTTTGAGGGGATTAATAATGATACCTTAATAAGTTATGTAACCGCTTTGGCATTTCTAATAGTTTCTGTATTGAGCCCTTTCTTAAGTGGTATTGCAGATTATGTAGGAAATAAAAAAAACTTTATGAAGTTTTTCTGCTACTTAGGGGCGGTTTCTTGTATTGGATTATTTTGGTTCAACTTAGAGCATTTGTGGTTTGGATTATTATGTTATTTTTTTGCTTTAATTGGTTTTTGGGGGAGTTTGGTGTTTTATAATTCTTATTTGCCAGATATTGCTTTTCCAGAGCAACAAGATAAAATTAGCGCAAAAGGCTATTCTTTAGGATATATAGGTAGCGTTTTATTATTATTGGTTTGTTTAGCGATGATTTTAATGTACGACACCTTTGGTTTTGAAAATAAGGGCTTTCCTACACGTTTGTCTTTTGTTTTAACTGGTCTATGGTGGATTTTATTTAGTCAGTATACCTATTATTATTTACCAAAAGGAAATAAAACTAACCATAAGGTAACGAAAGATGTTTTGTTTAATGGTTTTCGAGAGCTAAAGAAAATATGGTTTAGAATTAATGAAAACTTGCAACTTAGAAGATATTTGTACGCATTTTTCTTATACAGCATGGCGGTCCAAACCATTATGCTTATTGCGACTTATTTTGGCATTAAAGAGTTAGAATGGGGGAATCAAGACTCTACCATAGGTTTAATTATAAGTATTTTGTTAATACAACTTGTAGCTATTTTAGGGGCTAATTTAACCTCTAAAGCGTCCGCTAAATTTGGTAATATTCAAACCCTTATCGTGATTAATATTTTGTGGGTAGCAATTTGTTTGTATGCTTATTTTATCACCACGCCTTTTCAATTTTATATAGCCGCAGCGTTAGTAGGTTTAGTGATGGGAGGTATACAATCACTATCACGTTCTACTTATTCAAAATTATTACCAAAATACGCTATTGATACGGCTTCATATTTTAGTTTTTACGATGTTTCAGAAAAAATAGGAATTGTTATAGGAATGGTGTCTTATGCATATATCTCTCAAAAAACAGATAGTAGAACAGCAATTTTATGTTTTATGATATTCTTTATACTGGGAGTAATACTACTCTTAAGAGTGCCTAAAACAAAATTTTAGGTTAACATAATTTTAATTAAGTTTGTGTAGACCAAATAAATAAAACTTATGAAAAGAATTTTAACCCCTGTTTTTTTAACCTTATTTGCATTATTAATAGTTTCTTGTGACGATGAACCCTTAGATGAAGCTTTACAAGATGCAAATGGCGATGCTGGAAGTGGAGAGGTGACACCAGGAGGAAATTTCACAGCAACGATAGATGGTAATTCTTTTGTTGCAGATGGTGCTATAGCTATAACTCTGTATAATGGTGAAATCGTTCAGACTTCAATTTCTGGCTCAAATATTTCTGGAAATTCAATTTCTTTACAAATTTCAGATGAAGGTGTAGGATCATACACTCTATCAGATCCAATTGACTCTGATAACCCTGGAGATGGTTTTGCTATGTATGCTCAATTATCAACAGAGTCTTTTCCTTATGTAACGAATATAAACTCGACAGGAACGTTAGAAATCACAGAATGGGATACTCAAAATTTGATGGTTTCAGGAACTTTTTCATTTGAAGCAGAAAGAGAAGTAGAGAACGAAGATGGAAGCGTAACTGTTGAAACAGTAAATATTACTGATGGTGAGTTTTCTAATGTTCCATTACAAATGCAAGGAGGAGAAGATCCGACAGATCCAGAAACTCCTGATGCTAATTTTGAAGTTGAGTTAGACGGAGATCTTTATACTGGAGATATACAGGCTGTGAATAATGAGGATGGCTTACAGATTGCTACTGAAAATGGTAACAATTTATTCGCATTACAAGTATTTAATCCAGAAGTTGGTAGTTTTGATCTAGGTTCTGAAGATGAGGCTGTAGTTTATTATACAACAGATTCTGAAGATGAAAATGCTCCATTATATATATCTACAAGTGGTTCGATAACCATAACAAGCATAAACTTTTCTAATAATACCGTTAGCGGTACATTTACTGGAACGCTTCAAGATTCATTTACGGATCAAGAAATAGTAATGACTAATGGTGTCTTTGAAAATATTACATTTCAATCGATTGCTGGTTCAGATAGTGCTTCTGCTTTAATTAATGGTGAAGATTTTGAAGCAAATACTTTTGCTGAAGGTTCTATCGTGGGTAGTGATCAAGTAAGTTTAAACTTTGTATCAGACTTAGATAATAGAATAGTTCTTAATATACCTTTAGACCCTGAAGTTGGTACGTACAGTATTAGTGAAAATCCACCATATTCTGCGAGTTATACTGCAGATGTAGATACAGATGCTGAGGTTACTTATGATGCTCAAGTAGGTTCAGGAGAAATTGTGATTACTTCTTTTGAGAATGATACGGTAATGGGAACTTTTAGTTTTACTGGTTTAGCAGATGATGATAGTGGAGATACGGTAACTGTTACTCAAGGTGAATTTACCTACGAATTTTAATTATTTAAACTTTACTGAATTTTTTAAAAAAACTCCCAAACTTTAGTTGGGAGTTTTTTTGTTAATACCTATATTGGAATTTTAAGCTTCAGGAAAAGTGGCTTTAACTATACTTAACGCTTCTTCTGCATGAGAGTTTTGAACTAAGAGTTGAACTTGTCCTGGCAGTCCTCCTCCAAATCCTGCTCGCAATCCAGATTCAAAATTATTTTTAACGATAGATTGAATTCCTGCTTTGTGAAGAACTTCTTGCAAATATTGTATGTTTACCTCAGAACCGGTATATACATGTTCGTAAGTTGAATAATCTGTACTCATATTGTTTTTATTTCAATTTAATCAATTTTAAAATTAAGAAATATAAATTTATGTTGAAATTAACGTAAGTCAATTTTCACTTGATTGGCGATCAGATCTTCAAAGGTTTCTCTTTTTCTAATTAAGTGAGCTTGTTTATTATGCCATAAAACTTCAGCCGGTCTAAAACGAGAATTATAATTACTTGCCATAGAATAGCAATATGCTCCTGCATTTTTAAATGCTAAAATATCACCTTCTGTGATTTCTGCGATGCGTTTATTGCTAGCAAAGGTGTCTGTCTCACAAATGTAACCCACGACAGAGTAAAAGCGTTTATTTTTATTAGGATGGCTTATGTTTACAACTTCGTGTTGAGTGCCATAAAGCATTGGACGAATTAAATGATTGAAACCAGAATTTACTTGAGCAAAAACAGTTGAAGTGGTTTGTTTTACACTATTCACTTTAACTAAGAAGTAACCAGATTCACTCACTAAAAACTTTCCGGGTTCAAAAGCTAGTGTTAATTCTTTGCCGTAACTTTTACAAAAATCATTGAAACGTTTACTGAGTTTTTCTCCTAATTCTTCAATATTGGTTTCAATATCATTTTCGTGATACGGAACTTTAAAACCGCTACCAAAATCTAAAAACTCTAATGCTTTAAAGTTTTTGGCGGCATCAAATAAAATTTCAGAGGCATATAGAAAAACTTCAATATCTAAAATATCACTTCCGGTATGCATATGAATACCGTTAATATTCATTCCTGTATTTTCTACAATACGAAGTAAATGTGGCATTTGGTGAATAGAAATGCCAAATTTGGAGTCTATATGTCCTACAGAAATATTAGTATTTCCGCCAGCCATTACGTGTGGGTTGATACGAATACAAACTGGAATTTCAGGATGTTTAGAACCAAATTGTTCTAAAATGGCTAAATTGTCTATATTAATTTGAACTCCTAATTTAACAGCTTCTTCAATTTCTTGTATAGAAACTCCATTTGGAGTAAAAATGATTTTGTCTGCACTAACTCCTGCTTCTAAACCTAATTGTACTTCTTGAATAGAAACCGTGTCTAAACCGCTTCCGTAGTTATTTAGTAATTTTAAAATATTAATATTAGAAAGTGCTTTTACCGCATAATTAATTTTTAAATTTTTCACCTGTTTAAATGCTTTAGCTAAGCGTTTATATTGGCTTATAATTTTTTCACTATCATAAACGTAAATAGGATTGTCAAAATCTTCTGCAATTTGTAAAAGGTCTTTATTGTTCATTTTTTAAATTCATTATAAAATATTAATACTTAAAAATACTTACTTTTTTCATACTTGTAGTTTATTTATTCAATTACAAATAGGTATAATAAGCAAAAAAGCCAGCTACAAATTTTGTAACTGGCTTTTTGATGCTTGAGTTTTAAATTATCTTAAATTTGCGTCCAGTTGTTTTTCAAATTGTTGCTGTAGCTTATTCATAATTTTATCTACTTGCTTGTCGGTAAGTGTTTTGTTTTCATCTTGAAAGGTGAAGCTTACGGCGTAACTCTTTTTGCCTTCAGGTAAATTTTCACCTTCATAAACATCAAAAAGTTCAATGTGTTTTAATACTTTCTTTTCTGTTTTTGTAGCAATGTCATAAATATCATTAAAATTTACCTTTTCATCTAATAATAGTGCAAAATCTCTTCTTGAAGAAGGAAATTTTGGGATAGGTTGAAATTTAATTTTCTTGTTTTTCACCAATTCTATAATTAAATCCCAATTGAAATCTGCAAAAATTACTTCTTGGTCAATGTCAAATTTCTTTAAGATAGCTTTAGTGACTACTCCAAATTCTACTATTTTCTTTTTGTTTGAAATAATGCTTGTGCCTTCGGCTAAAATAGAATTAGTATTGGGGTGAAAGTTTAAGTTTTCAATCCCTAATTTTTCTAAAATAGCAGCTATAGCGCCTTTTGCAAAAAAGAAATCACTTTTTTGTGCTGGCGAATTCCAACGTTCTGCTTTTCTATTACCACTAATTAATAAACTTAAGTGTTTATGTTCTTCTCTACCTGAAGGAAAGTCATGATAAGTTTTTCCGAATTCAAAAAACTTTAGATTAGAATTTTTACGATTTATGTTATAAGAAACAGCTTCCAATCCACTAAATAATAAAGATTGGCGCATAACTGCTAAATCTTGACTAAGAGGATTAAGCATTTCTATATTATGTTCTTCTTTTAACTGGTCTGCTAATTCAATATAATCTTTTGTAGTTAAAGAGTTAGCCATCGTTTCATAAAAACCTTGACCTACTAACTGATCTGCAATTATATTTTGCAAGCGATAATCTTCAAATCTAGTTGAGTTAGAGATGGATGCATTTAATTTATCGTTAAACTCTACGTTGTTGTAGCCATACACACGTAAAATTTCTTCAATCACATCGACTTCACGTTGAACATCAACTCGGTATGCAGGAATTGTTAGTCCTAGACCGCTTTCAGTTACATTATTAACTCTAATTTCTAGAGAGGCTAAAATTGATTTTATAGTATTTGGGTCTATTACTTGACCAATAAGGTTGTTAATCTTATCGAAAGTTAAAAAAACTTGAAAATCTTCAATTTTTTTCGGATAAATATCATCAAGGTCACTGGTAACTAATCCTCCAGCTGTTTTTTGAATAAGTAGAACTGCGCGTTTTAAAGCATATTCAGTAAAATTAGGGTCTATGCCTCTTTCAAAACGGAATGAAGCATCTGTGTTTAAACCGTGACGTTTTGCAGTTTTACGTATACTTACTGGGTTGAAATAGGCGCTTTCTAAAAATATATTAGAAGTATTTTCTGTAACTCCAGAATTTAAACCGCCAAAAACTCCTGCGATGCATAAAGGTTTTTCTGCATCACAAATCATTAAATCTTCTTCGTGAAGTTCTCTTTCTACTTCATCTAAAGTAGTGAATTTTGTCCCTGCAGGAAGTGTTTTTACTTTAATTTTATTATCTGTAATATTATCAGCATCAAATGCGTGAAGCGGTTGCCCTAATTCGTGAAGTACATAATTGGTAACATCTACAATATTATTTTTAGGCGCTATACCTATAGCTTTTAATCTATTTTTTAGCCATTGAGGTGATGGTCCTACTTTTACTCCAGATATGGTAACACCGCAATAACGAGGTGCTAAGTTGTAATCTTTAACTTCAATAGCAATTCTTCGGCTTCTGTTTTCAACGTGAAAACTACTTACTGAAGGAGAGTCTAAAGGGGTGTTTATTTCTTTTTGAATAAAACCTGCTTTTAAATCTCTAGCAACACCGTAATGGCTCATCGCATCAGCTCTGTTAGGTGTGAGTCCTATTTCAAAAACTTGATCATTTTCTATTTCAAAAATTTCTTTAAGAGGTGTTCCAGGCTTTAAGTCTTCAGCTAAGACCATAATGCCGTCGTGACTTTCACCTATCCCCAATTCATCTTCAGCACAAATCATCCCTAAGCTTACTTCTCCTCTAATTTTTCCTTTTTTGATTTTCCAAGGTTCTTGGTTTTCATCATACAGCGTAGTACCAACAGTTGCTACAGGTACTTTTTGTCCTTTTGCAACATTTGGGGCTCCGCAAACTATTTGTACAGGTTCTTTCTCACCAATATCTACAGTGGTCACTTTAAGACGATCAGCATTTTCATGAGGTTCGCAAGTTAGTACATGACCAACTATAATTCCTTCTAAACCGCCTTTTACAGATTCAAAATAATCTATACCTTCAACTTCTAAACCAAGATCGGTAAGAAGTTCTTCGGTTTGTTCTGCATTCCAGTCTGTCTTTATGAATTGTTTTACCCAATTATAAGAAATCTTCATCAATAGCTTTTTTTATCTTGTAAAAAATAGTTAACGATTTTATATCAAAATAATCAATTATTTTTCAAAGTATACTGTTTTAAAGTGGACAAATATACTATTAATTTCAGCAAAATATAGACTTCTTTATGTAGTAAATTATCGATATTTTTTACAAATTTATGTTACAAAAACTTGATAATAAAAGACCAAATAAAGGTTGAAAAGAAACTAATAATAATTCCTACGCTTAAAATTAAATTAGCCAATTTAGGGTTTAATCCATATTGTGTTGCAATAATTGCAGGAGTTACCATAGGCGACATCGAAGCTTCAAAAACAGTAACTTTTCCCGTTAGAGAATCAATATTCAGTAGGAAAATTATTGAAAAAATTACAAGCGGAGCTAAAATTAATTTATAAATTAACGATAAAGTTAACAGTTTAAAGTCGCTTTTCCAGGCTTTAAGTTGAAGCTGTAAACCCACCGAAAATAAAGCCATTGGTACTAATGTAGCACCTAAACTTTCTAGTAGTGAGTCTAAAGGTGATAGATCTAAAAACTGCGGAACAATAACTGCGATGATAAAAGCTAAAAAAGGAGGGAAGCTGAACACTTTTTTTAAAAGCGAAGAAAAATGAAATTTGCCTTGTGAACTTGCTTTAGCTGCGGTAATTACCCCCAAAGTTGAAACGACTAAAAAACAAGCTTGATCGCAGAGTATAGCAATTTCTAATCCGTCGTTTCCATAATAGGCTTCGGTAAGCGGAAACCCTAAAAATGATGTGTTGCCAAAACCGCTCAATAAAATAAGAACAGCTTTTGTTGCCGTATTGAGTTGAATAAAACGAGCGATGATTTCAATAAATAAAAAACTCAATCCAAATACTAACAAAGGCATTAAAAAAGGAAGAATAAGTTCGGTACTCCAAGTGATTTTCGGAATGTAGGTTAATGCAATTGCAGGTAGGGCCACATAAATCACCCAAAAATTGACAGCAACGTAGCTATTCTCTGGAAGTTTTTTGTATTTGCGCGCTGCTACTCCGCTAAGAATAGCCAAAGCAATGAGTATGAAATTATTCATTAGCTAATGTAATTCCAAATAGTTTTATGCTTAGCGATCTGCTGATAAGTATAATTTATAATTTTGTTTTCTTCTTTTTGTAATTGCGGATCATCTTTTAAAAGCTGCATAGCGTAGTAACGAGCCGATTTTAAAATTTGATTATCTTTTACAATATCTGCAATCTGTAAATTAAGTACGCCACTTTGTTGCGTGCCCATTAAATCTCCCGGGCCACGAAGTTTTAAATCTACTTCAGCAATTTCAAAACCATCATTGGTTTGCGTCATCGTTTCTAATCGAGTTTTACTATTGCTAGAAAGTTTATGTCCAGTCATTAAAATACAGAAACTTTGTTCTGCACCACGCCCCACGCGGCCACGTAGCTGGTGTAATTGAGAAAGACCAAAACGTTCGGCACTTTCAATAATCATTACACTTGCGTTGGGAACGTTTACACCAACTTCAATAACGGTAGTAGCGACCATAATTTGTGTTTCACCTCTCACAAAACGGTTCATTTCGTAATCTTTATCGGCAGGTTTCATTTGCCCGTGTACAATTGAAATCTGAAATTCTGGCTGCGGAAATTCTCGAGCAATACTTTCGTAGCCATCCATCAAATCTTTATAATCCATTTTTTCAGATTCTTGTATTAACGGATAGACCACATAAATTTGTCGACCTTTTTTGACTTCATCTCGAATAAAAGCAAACACTTTTAACCGATTATTATCGTAGCGATGTACGGTTTTTATAGCTTTTCTTCCCGGAGGTAATTCATCTATAACAGAAATATCTAAATCTCCGTACAAACTCATTGCTAAAGTTCGAGGTATTGGCGTTGCCGTCATCACTAAGATGTGAGGCGGATTGGTATTTTTCTTCCATAATTTAGCACGCTGAGCAACGCCAAATCGATGTTGTTCATCAATAATCGCTAGGCCTAAGTTTTTAAACACTACTTTATCTTCTAACAAAGCGTGAGTTCCTATTAAAATATCAAGCTCTCCGTTTTGTAATTGCTCATGAATAAGTCTGCGCTCTTTAGTTTTACTAGAACCAGTCAATAAGGCAATTTTAATATTCATCTGTGCGCAAAGTTCAGAAAGGCCTTGAAAGTGCTGAATTGCCAAAATTTCTGTAGGCGCCATTAAACTTGCTTGAAAACCATTATCTAAAGCCAACAAGCAGCTCATAAGCGCTACAATAGTTTTGCCAGAACCCACATCACCTTGCAGTAATCTATTCATTTGTGCGCCGGTGCCTAAATCATTTCTAATTTCTTTAATTACCCTTTTCTGAGCATTGGTTAATTCAAAAGGAAGGTGTTTAGCGTAAAATTCGTTAAAATAATTGCCAACTTCAGTAAATGGAAATCCTTTTATTTTTTGTTTATTCAGCAAATTCTTCATTAATAATTGAAGCTGAACATAAAATAATTCTTCAAATTTTAAACGGAACTCAGCACGAGCCAATAGTTCTGGCGACTGCGGAAAGTGAATGTTGAATAAAGCTTCGCTTTTAGAAATGAGCTTTAATTCTTTACGTAGGTAATTTGGAATTGTTTCCATAAAACCCTTTTTATTTTCCATAAAAACCTGCTGAATCATCTTGATCACCGATCGGTTGGTAACGCCACGTTTAGAAAGTGTTTCTGTAGAAGGGTAGAGCGGTTGCATCGCAATTTTCATTTGCTTTTGGTGCTCTTTTAAAACTTCCATATCGGGGTGAGGCATCGAAAACGTTCCGTTAAACCAGTTTACTTTACCGAATATTACGTAAGGTTCATTGAGTTTAATATTTTCTTTAATCCATTTATGACCACGAAACCAAACCAATTCTATTTTTCCGGTCTCATCAACAAAATCAGCAACTAAGCGTTTTCCTCGTTTTTGATCAATTGTTTTTAGATGAATAATTTTACCAACCACTTGAATTTCTGCCGAGTTACGCTGAATTTCATTGATTTTATAGAACCGAGTTTTATCGATGTATCGATTGGGAAAAAAATTAAGTAAATCTTGAAATGTATGAATTCCCACTTCCTTTCGAAGTAAATCGGCACGATTAGGTCCAACGCCTTTTAGATAATCTATGGGAGTTTGCAGTATGCTAGCATTCATAAAAGCGAAGATATGAAATATTAAAAATTCACTCGTTTGTAGTTGAGCTTTTTTCGTATTTTCGATATGAGAATCTAAATTACTTATGCAAAAAATATTTTGGCTGCTGTTTTTGGCAAGTCCTTTTTTAATACAAGCACAACAAAACCAAATCTTAGATGTTCAACGAATTTCAGGAACAGTCCATTTGTTACCAGAAACCGAATCTGTAAAAGGTAAACTTCAGGTTGAATTTAAAATACTTCAGTCTACCGATACTATTTATTTAGATGCAGTAAAAATGAAGGTTGAGTTAGCTAAGAAATCAAAATTTAAACCAGAGCTTATTTCCGCAGCTAATAAAATTTATTTAATTGAAAATTTTAAAGCGGATAAAACGTACACAGTTGAATTTACTTATGAATCGAAACCTCAAAAAGCGCTATATTTTGTCGGTTGGGATAATGATGGAAGTAATCAAATATGGACACAAGGTCAGGGGAAATATACCTCAAATTGGCTGCCGAGTTTAGATGATGTGAATGATAAAATTGAATTTGATCTTTCGTATCAAGTTCCAGAAAATTATGAGGTAGTCGCTAACGGAAAATTAACTTCAACAGAAAAGAAAGGTAAAGAGCAAGTTTGGAAGTTTGATATGCAACACCCAATGAGTAGTTATTTGGTAGCGGTGGCAGTAGGAGATTTTAAAGTAAAAGAAATTACTTCTGCCAGCGGCATACCTATTCAACTTTATTATGAAGCTCAAGATGAAAATAAAGTAGAATCAACCTACAAGCATACCCAACAAATTTTTGATTTTTTTGAAGAAGAAATCGGTGTTGCCTTTCCTTGGCAAAATTATAAGCAAATTCCTGTGCGAGATTTTTTATATGCTGGGATGGAAAATACTACGGCTACCATTTTCTCTGATATGTTTATGGTCGATCAAATTGGTTTTGTAGATAGAAACTATGTAAATGTAAATGCCCACGAACTTGCTCACCAGTGGTTTGGAGATATGGTAACCGAAAAGTCTGGAACTCATCATTGGTTACAAGAAGGCTTTGCTACCTACTATGCTTTATTAGCCGAACGTGAAATTTTTGGAGAAGATTACTTCTATTTTCAACTTTATCAAAATGCAGAAAAATTAAAAGATTTGAGTGATTCAGGTAAAGGAGAAGCGCTTAAAAACCCAAAAGCAAGCTCTCTTACTTTTTATCAAAAAGGAGCTTGGGCATTGCATATTTTAAGAGAAAAAATAGGAGATCAGGCTTTTAAAAGTGGAGTGAAAAATTATTTAAATAAATATGCGTTTAAAAATGTAGAAACCGAAGATTTTCTTTCTGAAATGGAAAAAGTTAGCGGAATGGATCTTATTCAATTTAAAGAAGATTGGTTAGAGCAATCTGCTTTTAAATCTTCGCAAGCCTTAGCTTCTTTACGTAAGTCTGAATTTATTAATGAATACCTTTCGCTAATTGCATTACGAAGTTATTCTATAGATGAAAAATATGAAAGTTTAAATAAGGCTTTAGATTTTCCTGTGAATGAATATTTAGGACAAGAAGTGGTAGCGCAACTCTCTAAAGAAAAAACAGAAGAAGTGATTCAGCTTTATCGAAAAGCATTTAACACTAATAATTTGTTGGTACGACAGGCTATTTCAACCTATTTAAAAGAAATTCCGCAGAGTTTGCAAAAGAAATATGAGACTCTACTAAATGATAGATCTTATTTAACTTTAGAGCAAGCTTTGTTTAATCTGTGGCAAAATTTCCCAGAACAACGATCAGAATATTTAGAAAAATTAAAAAACATTGAAGGTTTTAGTAATAAAAATGTTCGCTTGTTATGGTTAACCTTAAGTTTAGTGACTCCAGAATTTCAACCTGAAAATAATAGCAAGCTTTACCAAGAGCTTTCGGGATATACGACATCTAAATATGCTTATGAAATACGACAAAACACTTTTGGTTTTCTTTATCAAATTGAATCGTTTACCAAGCAAAACTATCTAGATTTAATGCAAGGTTCTGTGCATCCAGTTTGGCGATTTAGAAATTTTTGTAGAGAACTTTTAACTAAACTCGCGAGCAAAGAAAAGCACCGTGCCATTTTATATAGCTTAAAAAATAAAGCTTCAGCAAAACAAGAAAAAATATTGACTAAAATTTTAGAAGAATGAGAGCCTTAGTGATTTCAGGAGGAGGAAGTAAAGGAGCTTATGCTGGTGGTGTAGCCGCTCATTTAATGAAAGTGCAACACCGAGAGTATGATATTTTTGTAGGCTCTTCTACAGGAAGTTTATTGCTTACCCATTTGGCTATTGGTAAAGTAAATAAACTTCATGAGGTGTATACCAATGTGAATCAAAAAAGTATTTTTAGTTTAAATCCGTTTAAGGTTAAAAAGAAAGATAACCGTGAATATGTAACTATTAATTACATCAACACCATCTTACAGTTTGTGAAAAAGAAACGAACATTTGGTGAAAGTAAAAATTTAAGAAAGCTCATAAACGCCAAAATTACCAAGGAAGAGTTTTTAGAAGCTAAAAAGAATGGAAAAGAGGTGGTGGTGACCGTGTCTAACTTAACTAAAAATCAAGTAGAATATAAATCTATTCAAGATTTTGATTACGAAGAATTTTGTGATTGGATTTGGATTTCTTGTAACTACATTCCTTTTATGAGTTTAGTGAAGAAAGATGGTTTTGAATATGCTGATGGTGGCTTTGGGAGTATGGTGCCTATACGAGAAGCAATACGTCGCGGTGCTACAGAAATAGATGCTATTATTTTAGAATCTGAGAATATGGAGCATAATAAAATTTTGGGTAAAAATCCGTTTTCGTTAATGGTGAATCTATTTGGTTTTATGTTAGATCAGGTAGAACGTAGTAATATTATTGAGGGTAAACTTGCCGCAATTAATAAAGATGTGGTCTTAAATTTATATTATACACCCAGCAAGCTTACTGAAAATTCATTAGTATTCAACAAAAAATTAATGACATCTTGGTGGGATCAAGGCTTTAAATACGCTAATGATAAAGCGATTAATGTAGAAGAAAATCCGTTGAAATAAAACTTACCAAATTTCTCTTACTTCATTCTTTAAATAGGCTAAACCAGTTTCGCTAGGAGCTTTTCTGTCAACTAAATCAGATAGAATTACTTCTCTTAATTTATCTGGAGATTCTACTTTATCGCTCATATTGGTTTGTCTAATAAGAGAAATGGTCGCATTTTTAGTAGCTCTAATTGCTCCCCAACATTTATCGCTAACATAGATTTGTTGCGCTAAATTGTGTTCAAACTCTTGCTCTATAGTTTTAATTAATAAATTTTCGTAATCGTTTTTATTTTCATTTAAAGGTTTTACTCTAATTAACAAGCTACCCGGGTTTATGCGTTCTAAAAACAACGTCATACGCTCTAATGCTTGAAGACGCTGAGGTAAAGCATTTTTAGAATTTTCTCTTTTGAGTTCGAAGATTCTTCGGTTATTTTCATTGGTCATATAACTACTATAAAAATAGTAAGAAATTAAACCGATAATTAACGCTGGTAAAAGGTTGAAAAATAGTTGTAAAAAATTAATGTCTTCCATAACTAATTAATAGCGAACGTCATCTTTTTCAAAAGAACTTTCAGACGCCTGTTTATTATAATTTCCGCCAAGATACTTACAATTTTGTAAAGAAGAAACTCCTTCAAAAGGAACTTTTACCTTGTGGTATTCATATGAAGCTGCTAATGTTTTGGTGAAATCTTGATCGCTAAGGTTAATGTCTACATCATCCATCGTAAATTGGCAAGGATGCTCATAACCTGATGCGTGAGTCACTTCTATAAATTCTTTTCTGAAATTTTTAAAATAATAATTTACACGTTCAGCTTTATCTTTTACGTCAATACCTGCTTGTAACCATTTACTTTGTGTCGCAATACCTGTTGGGCAGGTGTTAGTATGGCAAGATTTTGCTTGAATGCAACCCACACTTAGCATAGCTTCGCGGGCAACATTTATACAATCTGCGCCCATCGCAAAAGCCATCGCTGCTTTTGACGGAAAACCTAATTTTCCGCTGCCAATAAAGACTATTTTATCACTTAATTCTTGTTCTTTAAAAATTTTGTAAATATTTCTAAACGCATAAACCCAAGGCACAGAAACATGATCTGCAAAACTAGGAGGAGCTGCCCCAGTACCACCTTCGCCACCATCTATAGTAATAAAATCTGGCCCTTTATTTTGACTTTTCATTAAACTCGCGAATTTTTGCCAATCATCTAATTTTCCGATTGCAGCTTTAACTCCGACAGGTAAACCTGTTCTTTCTGCTATTTTTTCAATAAAGTCTATTAAACCTTGATTGCCTTCAAAAGCCGTGTGGTAAGGAGGTGAAACTACATCTTTATTTAACGGAACTTTTCTAATATCGGCAATTTCTTTGGTAATTTTAGAAGCCGGTAAAACACCACCTTTTCCTGGTTTTGCACCTTGTGATAGTTTTATTTCTATCGCTCTAACACACGGGTTCTCTTCAACAAGTTTAACCAAATGATCTAATGAGAAATTTCCGTTCTCATCTCTTATTCCGAAGTAACCAGTACCTACTTGAAAAATTATATCTCCGCCACGTTTATGGTAAGGCGATAAACCACCTTCGCCCGTATTGTGGTAAGCGTAAGCTTTTTTTACTCCTTCATTTAAAGAAGAAATAGCTCTTGCCGAAAGACTCCCAAAACTCATGGCAGAAACATTAATCACAGAAGCGGGGCGGTAAGGTTTTCTTCGTTTATGATGTAAACCCATCACTTTTGCACAAGGTAAAAAATAAGGATCTTCATGATTTGGATGCTTTTCGGGAAGTCTAAAAGGTATCATTGCATTATTTATAAAAATATAATTAGATTGAAATATATCTTGATCTGTACCAAAACCTTCATAGTTATTAGCGTTTTTAGCAGAAGCGTAAATCCAACCACGCTCAATTCTATTAAACGGAAGTTCTTCACGGTTGTTAGCTACAATATATTGCCTTAATTCTGGACCAATACTTTCGAGCATATATCTAAAATGTCCAACTACCGGAAAATTATGCTTGATAATATGTTTCTTGTTGAAAAAAATATCTCTAATAGCGATTAAAATAATAACAATAAGAAGCCATTGCCACCAAGAAATTGCTGACAAAAAGTTAAGAAAAGCGTCCATAAAATTTAAAAATCAATTTGTATTCGACTAATTTATTCAAATAAAAAAAGAAGTAGTAATTATTTGTAGATTTTTGTTTATAATTAACCTTTGATGTGCAACTCACATTTTATCTATTTTTGGTAAATTTGCCCCCTTAAAATTTTGAAGAAATTGGAAAATTACTTAGCTGAATTGAATGATGCCCAACGAGCTCCCGTTTTACAAAAAGACGGAGCAATGATTGTAATTGCCGGTGCGGGCTCCGGTAAAACCAGAGTTCTTACCTACCGTATTGCTTATTTAATGAGCAAAGGGGTAGATCCATTTAATATCTTATCACTAACCTTTACTAATAAAGCGGCACGTGAGATGCAACATCGTATCTCTAGTATTGTAGGAAGAAGTGAAGCTAAGAGTTTATGGATGGGAACATTTCATTCTATTTTTGCTAAAATACTTAGAATGGAAGCTAGTAAATTAGGCTATCCTTCTAATTTCACTATTTATGATACACAAGATTCACAAAGTGTGTTGAGAGCCATTATTAAAGAAATGGGACTCGATAAAGATGTTTACAAGTATAAGCAAGTATATTCTAGAATTTCTTCATTTAAGAACAGCTTGATTACGGTGAAAGCTTATTTTCAAGATGGTGAATTACAAGAGGCAGATGCAATGTCTAAAAAGCCGCGTATGGGAGAAATTTACCAAGAATATGTAGATCGGTGTTTTAAAGCCGGAGCGATGGATTTTGATGATTTACTATTAAAAACCAATGAGCTTTTAAATAGATTTCCTGAAGTATTACAAAAATATCAAAACAGATTTAGATATATTTTGGTAGATGAGTATCAAGATACCAATCATTCTCAGTACTTAATTGTAAAAGCATTGAGTGATAAATTTCAAAATATTTGTGTGGTAGGTGATGATGCGCAGAGTATTTACGCATTTCGAGGAGCAAATATCAACAATATTTTGAATTTTCAACGTGATTACGAAAATGTAGAAATGTATCGCCTCGAGCAAAATTATAGATCTACTAAAAATATTGTTGAAGCAGCAAACTCGGTTATCGATAAAAATAAAACCAAACTTGAAAAAGTAGTTTGGACAGCGAATGATGACGGTCCAAAGATTGTCGTAAATCGTTTAATAAATGATGGAGAAGAAGGACGCTTTGTAGCGAGTTCTATTTTTGAAAATAAAATGGAACACCAAATGAAAAACGGTGATTTTGCCATTTTATACAGAACCAATGCACAAAGTCGTGCAATGGAAGATGCGTTGCGTAAAAAAGATATTCCGTATAGAATTTATGGCGGACTTTCATTTTACCAACGTAAAGAAATTAAAGATGTACTTTCTTATTTGCGTTTAATCGTGAATCCAAAAGATGAAGAAGCTTTAAAACGAGTAATTAATTTTCCTGCTCGTGGTATTGGGTCTACCACTATGGATAAACTTACTTTAGCTGCAAATCATTACAAACGTTCTATTTTTGAGGTGATTGAAAATATTGAAAAAATAGACCTGAACATTAACAAAGGCACGCAAACCAAGCTGAAAAACTTTACCAATATGATAAAGAGTTTTCAGATTATGGCAAGTAATGAAAATGCCTTTACACTTGCTGAAGCGGTAGCTAAGAAAACCGGTTTAGTGCAAGAGTTAAAGAAAGATGGTACACCAGAAGGTGTTGCGCGTATAGAAAATGTTGAAGAATTACTTAATGGTATTCAAGATTTTGTAGATGGGCAAAAAGAGATAGCAGATGCAGACGGTTCTATTGCAGAGTTTTTAGAAGATGTAGCTTTAATGACAGATTTAGACCAAGAAACGCCAGATGAAGATCGCGTGGCTTTAATGACTATTCACTTAGCAAAAGGTTTAGAATTTCCGCATGTGTACATTGTAGGGTTAGAAGAAGATTTATTTCCTTCAGGAATGAGTATGAATACACGTTCTGAGTTAGAAGAAGAGCGAAGATTATTTTATGTAGCTCTAACACGGGCAGAGAAAAAAGCTTATTTAACTTACGTGCAATCCCGTTTTCGTTGGGGTAAATTAATAGACGCTGAGCCTAGTAGATTTATAGATGAAATAAATGATGAGTATCTAGATTATATGATTCCGCAAGATGATTATAAATATAAACCTCTAGTAGATCGAGATATTTTTGGTGATGTAGATAAAAGCAAATTACGACAAAATAAACCTACCAAAGGTACACCGCCACCAGCCCACAAGCCTACAGAGGATGAGCTTAGAAAACTAAGAAGATTGCGACCCACTAATGCTGGTGAAACTACCAAAGCAGACTTACCACTTCAATTAGAAAAAGGGCAAATAGTAGAGCATATGAGATTTGGTAAGGGACAAGTGCTAAGCATAGAAGGAGTAGGACAAGATAAAAAAGCCGAGATAGATTTTGAAACTGGCGGAATGAAAAAGCTTCTTCTTCGTTTTGCTAAGCTTAAAATTCTTTCTTAAAACGTTAAAATACTGTTATCCAATTATTTTTAAAGAAATTACTAGCTAAATTTCCTTAAAAATTATGATCAAACAGGGGAGTGAAGTAAAATGGAAATGGGGGAGCTGTACAGCAAAAGGTAAAGTTGAAGAAACCTATGTTAAAGAAATTACCAAAACCATTAATGGAACCAAAGTGACCAGAAAAGGTGAATCGGGAAATAAAGCTTTGTTTATCAAACAAAAAGACGGGACAACCGTTCTTAAATTAGAACAGGAAGTAGAAAAAATATAATTCTTATTTTTATTAAATAAATTCCTTTTATTAAATTTTTGATAAAAGGATTTTTTATATCTTTAATTAAAATGAAAGTATTACTTTTGCTTTTGTAAGTAAAAATTTTATAGATGAACATACCACTTTCAAACCTAACCTTAAAAATACCAGAGAATATCTATATTAAAGATCCTCAATCTTCAAAATTGGGAAGAAGAATTTTAGAATATTCAATACAAATTATAAGACAAGAAGGTTTAGAGAAGTTTACATTTAAAAAATTAGCAGATGAGATAAGTTCTAACGAGAGTTCAGTTTATCGCTATTTTGAAAATAAACATATGCTTATGCTTTATCTAATTTCTTGGTATTGGGGATGGTTAGAATATAAATTAGTATTTAGAATAAACAACATAGAATATAAAGAAGAAGTTTTAAAGCGTGCCATTACTGTAATTACAGAAACTCCTCAAAAAGATGAAACCTTCGGGTTTATAAATGAAGAAGAGCTGCACCATATCATTGTACAAGAATATTCTAAAGCTTTTCATACCATAGATATTGATGAGGAAAATAAAAATGGATATTTTGCCGTTTACCGAAGATTGGTAGAGCGTTTAGGTGAAATTATTTCAGCATATAACGAAGAGTATGCTTATCCGCTCACTTTAGCAAATACAGTACTTCAAGGAGCTTTAAAACAAAATTTCTTAAATCAACATTTTAAACATCTTTCAGACTTTAAATCTTCTGATGAAGAACCGATTACTCAATTTTTTCAGCATTTAATTTTTAAATCACTTAATTAACTACATGAGTTCACCAAATCAAATTTCTCCTTGGTCAAAACTCTTCAACCTTCTTAAATTAGAGCGAAGAGATATTTTACAAGTACTTTATTACGCCATTTTTGCAGGGGCAATAAGTTTAACACTTCCGTTGGGCATTCAGGCAATTATAAATCTTTTGCAAGGAGCGCAAATTTCTACTTCTTGGATTTTACTAACTGTTTTAGTAACAGTTGCTGTAGGTTTTTTTGGAGTTTTACAATTATTACAGTTAGATATTGTAGAGAATATTCAAGAAAAAATATTTGCAAGAGCTTCTTTTGAATTTATTTACAAGTTTCCGAAAATTAGAGTAAGTGAATTAGAAGGTAAGTATCCGCCAGAGCTTTCTAATCGGTTTTTTGATGTAATAACCTTACAAAAAGGAATGGAGAAACTTCTATTAGATTTTCCTGCAGCGGTCATTCAAATTGTATTTGGTTTAATATTACTTTCAGTTTACCACCCTTTCTTTATAGGAATGGGAATTGTGTTGGTGATTCTTCTTTATATTTTTTTCAAAATAAGTTTAGAAAAAGCTGTAAGTACAAGCATTCAAGAATCTAAAGCTAAGTATCAAACAGTTTTTTGGATACAGCAAGTGGCTGCAAATTTTAAGACTTTTAAAAATACGCCTAATGAATATGAACAAGAACGAAATAATGAATATGTAGAAAAGTATTTAAATTATCGTCAAAAGCACTTTAAGGTAGTTAAAAATCAATTTAAACAATTGGTCGTTTTTAAAGTAATTCTCACACTAGGTTTATTGCTAATTGGTGGTTTATTGGTACTCAATCAGCAAATGAATATTGGGCAGTTTGTGGCCTCAGAAATTATTATTGTTCTTATTATTAATTCTATAGATAAAATAGGTTTTAGTTTAGAAACTATTTACGATGTGGTTACTGCAGTTGAAAAAATAGATGAGGTTAGTTCAAAAAAAATAGATAGAAAGGCTCCCGTAAACACCACAAGTTTAACAATTTTCCCTATTGAAACTGAAGACTTAGAAATTAACCACAAGCCAATTAATAATATTAGAGTAGAAAAAGGCGATTTATTAAATATAGTTGGTAACCATCTTCAAATTTATGATCTTTTTCATTTTTTTGGAGGAATGAAAAGAGTTTCAAATGGAAAAATATACCTAGACCGTAAAGAAATTTCGAGCATTAATTTAGATAGCTATAGAAGAAAAATAGGTTTAGTTTTAAATTCTAATTACTTGTTTGAAGGTACGATCTGGCAAAATTTAACTTTAAACAACCATTCACTTACAGAAGATGAGGTGTATGATTTATTAGAAAATTTTGGAGTTTTAGAAGAAATTAAACACCTGCCAGAAACAATAAATACCTACGTATTTTCAGGAACAAAAATGTTAAGTCATGTGCTTACGCAAAAAATTTGCTTAATTAGGGTTTTATTAAAATTACCAGAATTACTATTAATTGAAGAAGAATTTATTTTCTCTAATGAAGATATTAACACCTTGATGAAGTTTGCAGAAAGAACTAAAATGACCGTACTTTTAGCCAGCAAAGAGAAAATGAATAGTGAGTTAAAAGAAGTAGAATTAAACTAAAGAAATTACAATGTTAAATTTATCAAATAGTGAAACAGATGGCAATGTAAACTTCTCGAAGTTTAAAGCTTATTCTTCTATTGTAAATAAAAGTGTGCACCGTTTACTTTCTAAAATCTTATTAGTTTTTAGTATTTTCTTGATTATATTATTGTTTTTCCCATGGACGCAGACCATAGAAAGTAAAGGGTATGTAACTACTTTAAGACCGGGACAACGACCACAAACCCTTCAATCTCCAATCCCAGGAAAAATTGAAGAATGGTATGTGAGCGAAGGAGATTATGTAGAAAAAGGAGATACTATTTTACGAATTTCAGAAGTGAAAGATCAATATTTTGATCCCAAGTTATTAGAAAGAACTGGAGATCAGATTAATTCTAAAGCTAACTCGGTAAAAGCTTATGAGCAAAAAACAGAAGCCTTAAGAGATCAATTAGCTTCTGCTAGACAAGAAAGAGTTTTGAAATTAGAACAGACAAAAAATAAATTGAAGCAGGCTAAACTTAAAATTGTAAGTGATAGTATTTCTCTCAAAGCTTCTGAGGTTAATCTGAGTATTGCTATTAAACAATATGACCGTATAAAAGAGTTATATGAAGAAGGCTTAAAATCTAGATTAGATTATGAGACCAAGCAATCTAAGCTTCAAGAAACTCAAGCCAAAGTAATAGATCTAGAAAGCAAATTATTAACCAGTAAAAATGAACTGCTTAATGCACGTATGGAGGTAAATCGTATTGAAGCAGAATACGCTAATAAAATAAGTAAAATTGAAAGTGATATTTCAACCACAATTTCTACTCGATTAGACACACAAGTACAGGTAAGTAAGCTTGAAAATTCGTTAAGCAATTACGAAATTAGACGCGGACTTTACTTTATACAAGCTCCATTAGACGGTTATATAAATAAAGCAATCATCTCTGGGATAGGAGAAACCTTTAAAGAAGGAGAGAAGTTAGTAAATATTATGCCAAAATCTTTTGAGATTGCTGTAGAAACTTATGTAGATCCTATAGATCTGCCATTATTAGGAGTAGGAGATCACATACGCGTACAGTTTGATGGTTGGCCTGCAATTGTATTTAGTGGTTGGCCAAATGCCTCTTATGGTACGTATGGTGGTAAAGTTGTAGCTATAGAAAATTTTATTAGCGATAATGGGAAATATAGAATTCTCTTAGCTCCAGATCCTGAAAACGAACATGATTGGCCAGATGCATTAAGAGTAGGTTCTGGAGCGAGAACCATGGCGCTTTTAGAAGACGTTCCTATTTGGTATGAACTCTGGAGAAAATTAAATGGTTTTCCTCCTAATTATTACCCTAAGTCACAACAAAAAGAAACTGACAAAAAATCGAAATAGAATATGATGAAATATTTTAATTTATTTTTATACATACTCTTACCGTTTTTTTGTTTTGCCCAAGAAGCTAATACCTTAGAAAAAGCAGAGCATATTTTTTCTTTAGAAGAATTTTTGGCGATGGTGAAAAAACATCATCCGGTGGTCGCTCAGGCTAATCTTAAAATCTCTGAAGCCGAAGCAAAATTATTAAAAGCAAGAGGTTCTTTCGATCCTAAATTAGAAGGAGGGGTGAAAGAAAAAAATTATAATGGTACCGAGTATTATTCATTGTGGAATGGAAGTTTTACAATACCTACTTGGTATGGGATAGATGTAAAAGCAGATTACGAACAAAATGAAGGTTATTATTTAAACGGCCAAAATACAACACCAGAAGATGGTATTTTTAGTGCAGGAGTAAGTGTTAGTGTTCTAAAAGGTCTACTTTATAACGACAGAATGAACTCGGTAAGACAAGCAAAAATACTTCAAAATCAAAATGAAGTAGAGCGCGATATTTTAGTGAATTCAATTTTAACTGAAGCAACCAAAGCTTATGCAGATTGGAAGCTTTATTATGAAAATAAAACTGTCTTTGAAGATTTTTTAAATAACGCTCAAATACGCTTTAATGGAATTTCTAGGTCTAGTGAACTAGGCGAGACGAGAGCTATAGATACGGTAGAAACAAAAATATTTTTACGTTCGCGAGAATTAGATTTAAAACAGGCTAATCTTCAACTTCAGAAAGCAAAACTAAATTTATCTAATTATTTATGGGTAGACAAACTACCAGTAGAACTAGAAAATAATCTCATTCCGCAGATTTCAGAAGAAAATATGTTGGCTAATTTAGGGATAGATAGTTATTTTGGAAATGCAGAAAACCTATCCAATCATCCAGAATTACGTTCTCTAGAATACGATTTGCAATCATACGATTTAGATATCAAGTTAGGTAAAAATAACCTTATGCCAACTTTAGATGTGGAGTATAGGTTTCTAACAGAAAATGTAGATCGGGCTAACTCTTTAAATACCAATAATTATAAAGCAGGCGTAAAATTGAAGTTTCCTTTGTTTTTACGTAAAGAGCGAGGAGATTTACGCATAGCAAAAATAAAAAGAGAAAATACAGAATATAAATTTGATCAAAAAAAGTGGACACTTAAAAATAAAATTAAAGCTACAGAGCAAGAAATTATAAGTTTAAAAGAGCAATTAGAAATCATTGAAAATATTGTGGCAGATAGCCAAACGATGGTGGTTTCTGAACGCCGTTTGTTTGATTTGGGAGAAAGCTCCATATTTTTAATTAATTCAAGAGAAAATAAACTTATAGATGTGCAGTTGAAGCAAAACAAGATTCAGAATACCTATTTTAAAGCAGCAGCAAAACTCTTTGAAAATCTTCGCCTGAATTTATTAGATGAAGCGGAATAACTGCATTTTTTTTTGTAAATTTTCACTGAAAAAATAACTGTTATGGCAGAACTTATAAAAATTTACGAAGAAAACCCAAACCCTAAAGAAATTGAAAAAATTGTAAAAGTATTAAAGAAAGGTGGACTTATTATTTACCCTACTGATACGGTTTATGGTTTAGGTTGTGATATTAATAATCACACAGCATTAGAGAAAATCGCTCAAATTAAAGGCATTAAATTAGAAAACGCTAATTTATCATTTATTTGCGAAAACCTGAGTAATCTTTCAGAATACGCGAAGCAAATAGATAATAACACGTTTAAAATTTTAAAAAGAAATTTACCAGGACCCTACACATTTATTTTACATGGGAGTAATAATTTACCTTCTGTCTTTAAAAAGAAAAAAACAGTAGGTATTCGTGTTCCTAATAATTCTATTTGTCAGGCTATTGTAAGTAAATTGGGCAATCCAATTGTTTCTACCTCTATTAAAGATGAAGATGAAGTGGTAGAATATACAACAGACCCAGAGTTAATTGCAGAAAAGTGGGATAAATTAGTGGATATTGTTGTAGATGGTGGTTTTGGAGATAACGTTGCCTCTACAGTGATTGATTTAACTGAGGGAGAACCTGAAGTAATAAGAGAAGGAAAAGGAGACTTAACTTTGTAAGCTCATCTCCTTTTTAATATAAATAATGGATAATTTGATTATACCGAATTATCCATTATTTTTTTTACAGTATCACCATTTTCTAAAGTAGAAATATCACCTAAATCATTGTTTTGATGCGCTGCAATTTTTCTTAAAATACGACGCATAATCTTACCGCTTCTCGTTTTAGGAAGATCCGATACAAACTGAATTTTTTCTGGTTTAGCAATGGGACCAACAACATTGGCAATTTGCTTTTTTATTTGTTTTTTTAATTTTTCGGAAGCATCATTTTTATTAAATAAAGTAACAAAAGCATATAAAGCGTTACCTTTTATATCGTGCGGAAAAGTTACGATGGCGCTTTCTGCGACTTTTTCATGATCGTTAATAGCGTTCTCGATAGTGGCTGTACCCAGATTATAACCAGAAACAATAACCACATCATCAACGCGACCAGTTATTCTATAATTTCCAGAAGCATCTCGGTAGGCGGCATCACCAGTAAAATACATCCCTTCATATAGAGAAAAATATATCTTTTTATAAAGTTCGTGATTATTCCAAATTGTTCTGGCTATAGCAGGCCAAGGTGATTTAATAGCTAATTTCCCTTCTGCTGGTTGATTGTTAAATTCAATTTCATTTCCCTCTTCGTCCATCAAAGCAGTTTGCACACCTGGCAATGGTAAGGTAGCAAAAGTTGGGCGAGTAGCGGTTACTCCTGCAATGGGCGAAATCATTATCGTTCCTGTTTCGGTTTGCCACCACGTGTCTACAATGGGGCAATTCCCTTTTCCTATATGATCATTAAACCAATGCCAAGCTTCAGCATTAATAGGTTCTCCCACAGACCCCAAAACTTTTAAAGAGCTAATATCATGCTTTTCTATATGAGAAACAGATTGTTTTGCTAATGCCCTGATAGCGGTGGGCACAGTATAAAATTGAGTGATTTTATATTTTTCTATAATTTCCCAAAACCGATTATAATCTGGATAACTGGGAACTCCCTCAAACATAATAGTCGTTGCTCCTGCAGCTAACGGACCGTAAACTACATAAGAGTGACCGGTGATCCAACCAATATCAGCAGAGCACCAGTAAATATCATCTTTACTTGGTTGAAATACATTTTGAAAACTAAATGCTGTTCCTACCATATAACCGCCAGTAGTATGTACCATCCCTTTTGGTTTTCCTGTAGCGCCAGAAGTATATAAAATAAATAAAGGATCTTCAGCATCCATTACCTCTGCCTCATGATCACTATAAGCATGTTGAAGTTCATCAAACCAAAATTTATCTCGACCTTCTTTCATAGGCGTAGGGTTTAGTGTTCTTCGGTATACAATTACGGTTTCTATAGTCGTGGTTTCTTGTAAAGCTTGATCACAAATTTCTTTTAATTCTACAGATTTTCTTCCGCGGTAATAATTATTAGCTGTAATAAGCATTTTACATTCAGCATCATTAATTCTACTGGCTAATGCATGACTAGAAAAGCCTGCAAATACAATAGAGTGAATAGCGCCTATTCTAGCGCAAGCTAACATAGCCACGGTAAGCTCGGGAATCATAGGCATGTAAATACAAACACGATCTCCTTTTTTTATCCCATTATTTTGCAATACGTTCGCAAATTGACAAACCTTTACATGTAATTGTTTGTAAGTGATATGTCGAGATTCTTCATTAGGGTCATTTGGTTCCCAAATAATAGCATCTTTGTTAGATTGTTTTTCTAAGTGCCTGTCTAAACAGTTTTCTGTAATATTTAGTTTTCCACCTTGAAACCATTTTACTTCAGGTTTTTTAAAATCCCAACTTAACGTGTGATTCCATTTTTCTTTCCAAATAAAATGATTAGCGACTTGAGACCAAAATTTTTCTGGATTTTCAAGACTTTCTTGATAAGCTTTTTTGTAGTCGGCAAAAGATTTTATTTGTAGGTTTTCATTAAAATTCATGAATCACTAGTTTAATCATTTATTTTCTTTCAATTTAAATAAATGAAACCTGCTTTGCTGTTAAATAAATATAAAAGTTGAAAAGGTTTTTGCTATAGAAAATGCATTTTCTCTTAACATTATAATTCAGATTCTTTGCCCCAGTCTAAGATATCTTGTTTTGTCCATAAGAAAGGAAAGAATTTTCGTTGCTGAAATTTAGGGTGAAGGTATTTTTTCCATTGAGAACCACCAGTTGCTGCTTTATTTTCACCTTTTTTATCTAAATAATGCTCTGCGGTTTTTAAATGAATTAGCGGCCATTCTACATTGTAGCAATGATCGAAATCTCGCATAGCTGTTTTTAAATTTTCAGAAGGATTTTTAAAAGCAGAAAATTTATCGGCTAAAGTTTTTCCTTTTATTTTTTTAGCAAGCTGAATAAAACTCTCTAAATATTTTTCTTCAAATAATTGTAGGGTGAGGGTGCTTTTTCCTGTCTCTCGGTTATAACCAGCATCACGCCAATAAATATTTTCAAAATATTCTTCGACGCTAGGTTTTTCACTTAAATGCTTTTTTCCTTCTTCATTAATGAGATTAATAAGTGGGGTGGTAAAAATTTCTAAATATCTAAATTGCGCACTTTGAAAACCGCTTGCAGGTGCTAGGGTAGATCTAAATGTATTATATTCGTCATAATCCATCCCGAAACGCATCACGTCAAAAGAATTCATGAGCATGCCCGTATATCTTTTTAATCGAGATACTTTATTAATGATGATTTCTTCGGTAAGATTATTGTTACCCGTAAGTTGTTTAAGTTCGTGAATCATCAATTTCAGGAATAATTCGGTAATTTGATGATACATGATAAAGATTTCCTCATCAGGGTAATCTGTTCTTGGTTTTTGTAATGAAAGTAAAGAATCGACTTCAATATAATCCCAGTAATTTAGAGGTTTTGCTTGAAGAAGACCTTTAAGGTAAATTTCAGGCTTTTCACCTAAGTCGTTATATTTCTCTTCAAGTTTCGAGATTAATTCGTCTTTATTCATATAATAGGTTTTTACAGCAAATTTACCAAAATATTAAATTTTATAAGTGGAAGTTATAATTTTATCCAAGATGCATATTATTCATCATTACAGCTTATACTCAAATCAAAACTCTTCATCATTTTTGTTAGAAAAACTTTAAGAAACTTGTTACTTTTGTAATTCTTAAATAGATAATTATGGCAGACGATAAGTTAGAAAGAATAAAATGTTTAATCATTGGTTCTGGACCCGCAGGATATACTGCAGCAATATATGCTTCAAGAGCAGATTTAAAACCAGTAATGTATACTGGTATGGAGCCAGGAGGGCAGCTTACTACGACGACAGAAGTAGATAATTTCCCAGGTTACCCAGAAGGAATCGATGGACCAACTATGATGGTGCAGTTGCAACAACAAGCAGAACGTTTTGGGACGCAAGTGAGAATAGGCATGGTGACCGAAGTGCAGTTTGCTGAAGAAGTGGGAGGTATTCATAAAGCTTGTATCGATAACGCTACTTGGGTTGAAGCAGAAACCGTAATTATTTCTACAGGAGCAACAGCTAAATATTTAGGTTTACCTAGTGAACAGCGTTTACGTGGTGGTGGAGTTTCAGCTTGTGCGGTTTGCGATGGTTTCTTCTACAAAGGTCAAGAAGTTGCTATTGTTGGTGGAGGTGATACTGCTGCAGAAGAAGCTACCTACTTAGCAAATATTTGTTCTAAAGTTACAATGTTGGTGAGAAAAGATGAAATGAAAGCTTCTAAAGCCATGCAACACCGTGTAATTAATACTAAAAATATTGATTTACGCTATAACTCTGAAGTAGATGAAGTACTAGGAGAGCAGGTAGTAGAAGGTTTACGTATTTTAAATAATGAAACTGGTGAGAAAGAAGATATTAATATCACAGGATTATTCATCGCTATTGGTCATAAACCGAATACAGGTATTTTCAAAGGTCAATTAGAGATGCATGACGACGGTTATTTAATAACTCAAGGTAAATCTACAAAAACCAATATCCCCGGAGTTTTTGCAAGTGGTGATGTTCAAGATAAAGAATATAGACAAGCAATTACTGCCGCAGGAACAGGATGTATGGCTGCCTTAGATGCAGAACGTTATTTGGCTACAATAGAAACTGAAGAAGAAGTTTCTGCTTAATATAATTTATTACTAGATTAAAAAAAGTCACCCATTTGGGTGGCTTTTTTTATAATATAATGTTAGGCTAGTAATTAAATTAATCTTCTATAAAATCTTTATAACTTAAAAAGAAGCTTTCAAATTTAGGCATTTGTGTATTAAAAAAATCAAATATTTCTGGCCAAGTCTTTTTGTTATGAATGCTTACTTCTTGTTTTTCAAGATAAATATAACTTAAAATTTCACCAATTTCAGTTTCGTAGAATTCTTCAAGCACAATTTCATTATTTATTTCTTCTTTAATTAATGCTTTTAGATTTGTAAACTTTTCAAAATAGTATGGTTTAAGTATTTCATCTTCCGTAGTAATTAAAAAACCTAAAGAGGCTTTTTTGTTATCGAAATGAAACTTTAAACTAACTTCTTTGATCTTGGTGTTGTATAATATCCATTTCTTACGACTTTGTTTTCCAAACTCGGTCCAAAATTGTTCTCGTATTCTTTTAGAATCTTCTCTGCTAAACATAATTATTAATTAAAGAAGGTAAGCAATAAAAACTCCAAATATAATCACTACAATTTTAGAAAGATTGAACTGATGATTCTTAGAAGATTCAAATAAAATAGTAGTAGAAATATGAAGAAAAATACCAATCACTACGGCATTAATGTACTTTTCAATTGCTTGAAGAGCTACAAAATTTTCTTGTAAAAAACTACCTAAAGGAGTCATTAAAGCAAAAAGAAGTAAAAATATACCAATTTTAGTTTTGCTTAGTTTAGAATTTAGTAAAAATGAAGAAATAATAATAGCAATGGGTATTTTGTGAATCACCACTCCAATAAGTAAATGTTCGTTATGCTGAATGGGAGAACCTTCTAAAAGGGAATGAATGCATAAACTAATGAATAAAGCAAAAGGAAAATTAGTTCTGCTTTCATTTAAATGTAAATGACCATGTTCTGCGCCTTTAGAAAGAAATTCTAAAAATATTTGCAAGAGAATACCGCCCATAATAAGCAAACCAATAGATTTATTATAGTTAAGGTAAACTTCGGGTAAAAACTCAAATACGGTAATAGAAAGTAAAAAAGCACCACTAAAAGAAAGTAATAGTTTTATTGCTGTACTACTCGCTTTAATAAAATAGGCAACAATAAAGCCTAAAATAACAGCGATAATGGGTAAAATTATATTCATTGATTTATTGAAAAATTAAAATAAGTCTATCAGATTTTTCTTCATCAAAATCTTGTAAATGATAGTCTCCAAAAACGTTTATGAGTTGAATGCCTGCTTTGTCGAAATAATTCTTAAAATCTTTCAAAGTAACGGCTCTTACCCGTTCGATAAATAAAAAATCTTCTTTATGGTCTTTAAAATCAATTTGTTTGAAGATAAAATTATTTTCTACCCAACGTTGAAGATGAAATTCTATTCCCTCAACAGTTTTAGTGTTTTTAGCGACTAAGTTTTTAATAACTTTATGAACATTCATAAAATCTATTACACCGTAGCCTCCTGGTTCTAATTCTGCTTTAATCGCTTTTAGTGTGTCTAGGTTATTTTCTTCATTTTCAAAATAACCAAAACTGGTAAATAAATTAAATACCGCATGAAACTTTTCATCTAAGGCTTGGCTCATATCTTGTACTCTAAATGCTAAGCCAGGTTGTTCGTGTTGTTTTGCAAATTCAATACTATTTTTAGATAAATCTGTATCCAGCACTTCAAAACCTAATTTATGAAGATAAATAGAATGTCTTCCTCTACCGCAAGCTAAGTCTAAAACCTTGGCATTATTTTCTAAGTCTAAAAAATTAGCTAAGTTTTTCATGAAAAGTTGTGCCTCTTCGTAGTCTCTATCTTTATATAGAATGTGGTAATACTTGGTGTCAAACCATTGTGCATACCATTTTAAATTTCTCTTTGTCATAACCAGCAAAATTAATGTATTTTTGCGGCTAAGAGAACTTCTATAATGGGAAATAATTATCAAATGGTAGCCAAAACCTTATTTGGTTTTGAAGCAATACTAGAAAAAGAATTAAAAAATTTAGGCGCTATGGATATAAAGCCAGGCGTAAGAAATGTGAGTTTTTATGGCGACAAAGGTTTTATGTACAAAGCGAACCTATGTTTAAGAACTGCAATTAAAATCTTAAAGCCTATAAAATCTTTTAAAATTTTTTCTGAAGAAGATCTTTACAAAAAAATATATGCTATCGATTGGAGTGAGTATTTAAATGCTACAGACTCAATTGCGATTGATGCTACGGTACATTCTCAACGTTTTACCCACAGTAAATTTATCGCTTTAAAAACTAAAGATGCTATTGTCGATTATTTTAGAGACAGTACAGGAAAAAGACCCGATGTAGATTTAGACTTTCCTCATTTAAGAATTAATATTCATATTGAAGATGTTAATTGTACAGTTTCTTTAGATAGCTCTGGACAATCTTTACATAAACGTGGTTATAAAACGGCCACTAATATAGCACCTATAAATGAAGTTCTTGCAGCGGGAATGCTATTGATGTCTGGATGGGATGGAAGATCAGATTTTTTAGACCCAATGTGTGGTAGTGGAACTATTTTAGCTGAAGCTGCTATGATTGCGTGTAACATTCCTCCAAATCTAAATAAAAAAGAATTTGGTTTTGAAAAATGGAAAGATTGGGATGTGGATTTATTTGAAAAAATAGAGGAATCTGCTTTGAGTAAAATACGCGGTTTTCAGCATAAAATTATAGGTTATGATAAAGCGCCTTCAGCCATAGCTAAAGCGCAAGATAATATTAGTAATGCTAACTTAGAAGAATTTGTATGTATTGAGCAAAACGATTTTTTTAAAACCGAAAAGTATACAGGTAAGCACTTACACATGGTTTTTAATCCGCCTTATGGTGAGCGTTTAGAGCTTTTAAATTTAGAAGAATTCTATAAAAATATAGGAGATACCTTAAAGCAAAGTTATCCTGGTACGCAAGCTTGGTTTATCGTTTCTAACTTAGATGCTATTAAAAATGTAGGCTTAAGACCTTCTAGAAAAATTAAACTTTTTAATGGAAAGTTAGAATCTAGATTATTAAAATATGAGATATACGAAGGAACTAAAAAGGTGCATAAGTTAGCTTAGCACTTAATTAGCTACTTTTTGTTTTCTTTCTTTTTTTGAAACTGGTATCATGTAAGAAATTCCATAACCCCAGCCTACACCAATACTGTTATCTTGGTAAGTTCTATGAAAACCGGGAATGTAAAGGTTTTCAAAACCATCGAGTTCGTTACTGGTAAAAGAGTTTTTTAACTGAATATGTGCAGATAAAAATAGGTTGTTAAAAATTTCAGTCTTAATGCCTAATTGAAACTCAACCCAAGTTGAAGATTGGTTGTCATAATTTTTGTTTATCACTCTAATATCATCATTAAAGTAATCATCAGAAGTATATACTTTATATTTTTCGAGTTTATGGCTAAAACTAGCAAAACCAATACGCACTCCTGCATATAATTCATTTTGCATACCTAACCAGTTATCGTAAAAATTATAATTACCTCCAGCTTTAAGATAACTTCCAGAGGTATTGGCTACTAAAAAAGGTTCAGAATAACTGTAATCTTCATTTCCTAATTCTGCAGCGATATAATAGTTTTTATAAATTCTATAATCACCCATAACCTCAAAACCTTTATAGTTATCATCAAGAACAGATTGTGTAACTTTTACAAAATCTACCCCAAAACGTATACCGTATTTATCTTTATAAGTAAAGGTCGTATCTATGGTTTCATTATTTTCTTGACTGTAAGTTTTTACAGAAAATAGAACCATGAAATTAATGATAAATATAAATATGTGCGTCTTCTTCATTTAAAATATTATTAGGTTGCCTCACCTCAATTCCTTTAATCCAGTTGCTAGAATTACTTTCGCTTACCAAAACTGCATTTAGATTTAAAAATTCTGCTTTATATCCGCAAGCTCTGCTTACATATGATAAGTTTACGGCATAGGTAAATTTTATTTCATCGATATTAGAAACTAAATCACTATCTATTGGAAGGTTACTATTTCTAATGAATTTATAAGTTGTGAAATTTTCTGTAGTGTTTAATGGAATAGTTATAGAAGATTTATCTTCTGAAACTTCAAAATAATCTTCATATATGCCATCTGCAAAAACATTGATTCTAGGCACAGATTTAGGCTGTTCTGGAAATTCAATATCGTAAAACTCAATCACCAATTTTGGTGTTGTTTGTGTGTTTTCGGGACAGATATCATCTCTTGTACAGCTATTTGTAAAACAAAAAATAGCCGCAACAAGAGCTAGAATAAAGTATTTTTTCATGATCTTAATTCTAATCGAACTACATTTTCAACGTGGTGTGTTTGCGGAAACATATCTACCGGTTGAATTTTAGTTACTTTATAATGTTCATCTAAAAGTGATAAATCTCTAGCTTGTGTAGCTGAATTACAACTTACATAAACTATTTTTTTTGGCAAAATACTAATAATTTGTGCCACTACATCTTTATGCATACCATCTCGCGGCGGATCTGTAATAATAACATCTGGTTGCCCATGTGTGTTGATAAAATCTTGGGTAAATACTTTTTTCATATCTCCCACATAAAACTCAACGTTTTCAATTTGATTTAATTGTGCGTTCTTTTTAGCATCTTCTATAGCTTCAGGAACGGCTTCAACCCCAATTACTTTTTTTGCTTTTTTAGCCACAAATTGTGCGATGGTTCCCGTACCGGTATATAAATCATACACCAAATCATTTTTATTTAAATCGGCAAACTCACGTGTAATTTTATACAATTCGTAGGCTTGATCTGAATTGGTTTGGTAGAAAGATTTTGCATTTATTTTAAATTTTAAGCCTTCCATAGCTTCAAAAATATGATCTCTTCCTTTAAAACAAATCACTTCTTGGTCGTAAATAGTATCGTTTCCTTTACCATTCACCACATATTGAAGCGAGGTAATTTCAGGAAAACGTTCTGCCATAAAATTCAGCAGTAATTCTCGATTTTCTTTATCTTCATAGAAAAACTGAACCAAGACCATTATCTCTTCTGTAGAAGAAGTTCTAATCATTAAGGTTCTTAATAGTCCTTCTTGTTTTCTAGCATTAAAAAACGGAATGTTGTTTTTAGAGGCGAAATCTCTCACTTCATTTCTAATCGCATTGCTAGGATCTGCTTGAAGATGACATTTTTTAATGTTTAAAATTTTATCCCACATTCCTGGAATATGAAAACCAAGTGCATTTTTATCTTCTATATCTACGCCACTTTTAATTTCATCTAAAGTTAACCAGCGGCTATCGCTAAATGAAAATTCCATTTTGTTTCTATAAAAGTAAATTTCTTTACTTCCTGCAATGGGTGTGGTTTCAGGTAAATCAATTTTACCTAATCGTCTTAAATTATTTTCAACTTCTTGCTGTTTGTAGAAAAGTTGATACTTATAATCCATATTCTGCCACTTGCAACCACCGCAAGTTCCAAAATGTTGACATTCAGGTTCTGTTCTTTTATCTGAGTAAGAAATGTAATTCTCTACCTTACCTTGATAATAAGATTTTCTTTTTTTGTACGTCTGTATATCTGCCACATCTCCAGGGACAGCGTTGTCTATAAATACAACTTTACCATCTGGTGCTTTTGCAATTGCTTTTCCTTTTGCACCAGCATCGGTTACCTCTAAAGCGGTAAAAACCTTCTTCTTATTATTTTTTCTTGCCATAACTGCAAAAGTAACAAGATTTATTAAGCTGAAGAGTTTAGTTTTAAAGAAAGATTTCTTATTTTGCCAAGAAGCATTTTTGGGATGATTTCTCTCCCTATCTAAGAAGGAATCAATGATGTAAAATTGAAAAAGAAAAACAAATGTCAGTTGTAGAAATTTCTTCATCAGAAGAAGCAATTAAATTAGAAGATAAATATGGGGCTCATAACTATCACCCACTTCCTGCAGTATTAACTAGAGGAGAGGGTGTTTTTATGTGGGATGTAGAAGGTAAAAAATATTATGATTTTTTAGCCGCTTATTCTGCGGTGAATCAAGGTCATTGTCATCCAAAAATTGTAGATGCAATGAAGAAACAAGCAGAAACACTTTCGCTTACCTCTCGTGCATTTTATAACGATATGTTAGGGAAGTTTGAGAAATTTGCTTGTGAATTTTTTGGATATGATAAGCTTTTACCTATGAATACGGGAGCAGAAGCTGTAGAAACCGCTATCAAAATTTGTAGAAAGTGGGCTTACGAGAAAAAAGGAATTAAAGAAGCTGAAGCACAAATTATAGTTTGTGAGAATAACTTTCACGGAAGAACCACTACTATTATTTCTTTTAGTAACGATGAAGACGCTCGTAAGAACTTTGGACCTTATACCCCAGGGTTTTTAAAAATACCTTATGACGATACCGACGCTTTAGAAAAAATATTAGAAGAAAATGATAATGTTGCTGGTTTCTTAGTAGAGCCTATACAAGGCGAAGCTGGTGTCTATGTACCCTCTGAAGGCTATTTAAAAAGAGCAAAAGAATTGTGCGAAAAGCATAATGTTCTTTTTATTGCAGATGAAATACAAAGTGGTATCGCTAGAACTGGTAAGTTATTAGCGGTAGATTATGAAGATGTAAAACCAGATATGGTGACTTTAGGAAAAGCGATTTCTGGAGGAGTTTATCCTGTTTCTGCAGTATTGGCAAGAGAAGAGGTGATGAATGTAATTAAGCCAGGGCAACATGGTTCTACTTTTGGAGGTAATCCTGTAGCTGCTGCCGTAGCTATCGCTTCATTAGAAGTAATTAGAAATGAAAAATTAGCTGAAAATTCTTATAAACTAGGTAATTTATTCAGAAAAGAATTGAACGATTACATTAAAACTTCTAAAGTGATCGATCGCGTTAGAGGTAAAGGTTTAATGAATGCAATTATTATTAATGATACAGAAAATAGTAAAACCGCTTGGAATATCTGTGTAGCTTTAAAAGAAAACGGATTGCTAGCAAAACCAACTCACGGTAATATTATTAGATTTACACCACCGTTAGTAATTACTGAAGAGCAAATTATGGATTGTGTTTCTATTATAAAAAATACCATAGCAACTTTTGAAGATAAATTTTAAGAATGTTATAGTTATAGTATAAAAAAAGCCCGATGAAATTTCATCGGGCTTTTTAGTGTTTTATATTAACTATTATAGGTTTTGTTGTCTCTCCATTTCACGCTGAAATTCTTCTAAAAAAGTATCATAAGCTTCCATCCCTCCAAAGAATACAAAATTCACAATTGTGTAAATCAAGAACACACAAGAGATGACTAAAGCTATAATAGCTACCGTTCTTGCTGTATTTGCTTGCTTGTAATTGCTATATAACTCGGGGTTTTCTTCATATTTCTTTTTGTCTTTATTGGCTAAATAAAGAGCAATTCCTGCTGGTATTATACCTCCAATACCAAAGCAGCAGCAGCCTAAAAATGCTACTATAGCTAAAACTAAAGCAACGGTAGTATTAGGTAATTTTTGTTGTTCCATAATTATGATAGTTAAGTTAATTGTTTGTCAAATATAAAAAAAACTTATAGAATGAATTGTTTTAAAATATAACTGATTACGATTGTGGTTATGCTAACAATAGTTAAAATTGAAACTAATTTAGAGTAGTATTTTAAAGGAAATAATAAATTGGTAAATATGCTTAGTGCTAGTAAAACTAATGGATAAATTGCCGGGTACATTAGAAAAGCATCTACAAAATCACCTTTTATAAGCATTAAAAAAGCTCTTTGCCCACCACAACCTGGACATTCGAAACCGAATATTTTTTTATGTAAACAAGTAAGCATATATTTTTCCATACTTTTATTTTCAGGGTAATTTACATTTTCAAAAATACAGAATTTCATTTTGTTTATTCATAGTAGATTTTATTCAGAAAAAAATACTTTTGCATAAACAAGTAAATGGTTAACTGTAATTTTAGTTATTTTACTTTTTAAACAAACAAAAATGAGTACAAAAAAACAATTATTTTCTACACTTTTAATTTTAATAGGAGGAGGGTTATTATTATATACAATGATTTCAGAAAATGCAATCGTTTATTTTAAAATAGCAGGGATTGTGATTTTGATGTTTGGTTTGTTTAGAGCCACTCGCGTTTGGGTAGATGATAATAAAACAACTAGAGAAGATGAACAATAATTTTAAGGTTAATGATCGGGTAGAGGTTTTAGATGAGCCTATTATTGGTAGAGTAACAGGTTTTAATGATACTTTAGTGGTGATTGAAACTATCGATGGTTTTTTATTAGAATTTTCACCAGAAGAGTTGGTTCAATCTTTTGAAGATGAGATTGATATTGTAGTGAAATATGATGATGTGAAAGCGGCTTTACAAGAAGATAAGTCTTTAAAATCTAAAAAAAGAACTTCTGTGAAACGTAAAAAAGTAATTCCGCCAATGGAGGTAGATTTACATATTCATCATTTAGTAAATAGCACTAAAAGCTTATCTAATTTTGAAATGCTAAATATTCAACTTGATACGGCAAGACGACAACTTGAGTTTGCTATAAATAAAAGAATACAGCGTATTGTTTTTATTCATGGAGTTGGTCAAGGTGTACTCAAAGCAGAATTAGAAACTTTGTTTAGCCGGTATGTAAATGTGAAATTTTATGAAGCAGATTACAAAGAATATGGCTTAGGTGCTACTGAGGTTTATGTATTTCAGAGTGTTTGTTAGATTGTTAATTTGCTTTTAAATTCTGAGAAACGCTAATAGAAAAAGACCCTAGTTCTAAAGTTTCAATAGATATTTGATCATTTCCGTTTACATTATTCAGTGTAATATTATTGACTATTACCGTAGTTTTAAATGTTCTGGAGATAATATTGTTTCGATAAAGATTAATTGCCAATTCTTCTGTAGAATTATTATCTAAATAATTTGGGACACCGTTGCTGTTGCTGTCGTCATCTGTTGGGTTAAGAATGACGTTTTCATTATCAAATGCATTTAAATCTTCATTTCTAGTTAATATCCCATCACCATCATCATCTCCATCTAAATAATTTAAAATTCCGTCTTGGTCGGTGTCTGGTAGCCCTGTTTCAGGATCTCTATAACCTTCAATATTGTCACTAATTTCTATAGAAGTAGGTACATTATCATTATCATCATCTACATCTAAAAAGTTAGGTATGCCGTCACCATCTGTGTCAAAATTATCATCTTCAGGATCTGTCGTTTCATAAGGGCCATTGTAACCCTCTGGAGCATTAGCTAGTGTAGGAACGCCATCATTATCATCTTGCTTGGTAACTTGTGTAAAAAAAGTAATGCTTCCGCCATTTACACTTACATATTCTTGAGAAACTCCAGGAGAACTTGGCGGAATATTTTGACAGTAATAATCTGATGGAATCTCACTATTAAACTTTCTATATACAATTTTATTGGTATTAGATAAATTGATGGTAATTGTGGTGTCTAATTTTATAGCCGCAAGGTTATCATTTAAAACGCTATTAAATGTACCTGTAAAACCACTTCTATTAAAATTTAAAACAATACCTTCTTGAGAATCATTATTAATATTATAAATTTGGATGTCATTGGTGAGGTTAATGGTATCTAAAGCTCCTGCGCAATAACTTAATTGAGTTTCATTATCATAATCAAAATTGGTAACAATAACATCTCCATCGTCACAAGAAGTAATAAATAGAGTGATTACCAGTAAGAAAAATATATGTTTAATCATTGCATTCATTTTTTACAAAAATAATTCAATTGCTTATTTATAATGCTTAATCGATTAAATAATTTTAAAAGTTTTATTTTTGCCAGCATTAAATAAAATTACACCCCCATGAAAAACGTTTATTTAGACAGTGCAGCTACAACGCAAATTAGAGATGAAGTAATTTCTAAAATGACAGAGGTAATGAAGATTTATGGCAATCCTTCTTCAACACATACTTTTGGAAGAACAGCAAAATCTTTAATAGAAAATGCGCGTAAAGCCGTAGCTAATTATTTAAACGTTCAAGCTAAAGAAATTGTATTTACTTCAGGTGGCACAGAAGCAGATAACCTAATTTTAAATAGTGCGGTAAGAGATTTAGGAGTAAAACGTATTATTACTTCAAAAATAGAACATCATGCCGTGTTGCATTGTGTAGATCAATTAAAAGATTGTTTTGATGTAGAAGTAGCTTATGTAAATTTAGATGAAAATGGAAATGTAAACACCAGCCATCTTAAAGAATTATTAGAAAATTCAGATCAAAAAACAATCGTGAGTTTAATGCATGTAAACAATGAAATAGGGAATATACTTGATCTTGAAAAAGTAGGAAACCTTTGTCACGAGCATCAAGCACTTTTTCATAGTGATACGGTGCAATCTATAGGGCATTATACGTTAGATTTAAATGAGTTGCCTGTAGATTTTGCTGCGGTCAGTGCACATAAATTTCATGGACCAAAAGGTATTGGTTTTGCTTATATTAAAAGTAATAGCGGGTTAAAATCTTTAATTTTTGGGGGTTCACAAGAACGTGGTGTGAGAGCAGGAACAGAATCTGTACATAATATTGTAGGTTTAGAAGAAGCTTTAAAATTTGCTTACGATCATCTAGAAGATGATAAAAAATATACCAATTCGCTAAAAAATCATTTTATTGAAAAATTGCGAAAAGAAATACCAGGTATCAAATTTAATGGTATGTGTTCTGATGTAGAAAACTCTACCTATACATTGGTAAATATTTGTTTACCTATTCCTGCAGATAAAGCGTTAATGTTGTTGTTTCAATTAGATTTAAAAGGAATCGCATGTTCTAAAGGAAGTGCTTGCCAAAGCGGAAGCGATAAAGGTTCTCATGTACTTACAGAAATACTTTCTGAAGAAGATTTAAATAAACCTTCTATTAGATTTTCTTTTTCAAAATATAATACCAAAGAAGAATTGGACTATGTAGTTGAAGTTTTAAAAGACTTTATTAAAAAATAATTTATTTTATTTATGATTGAAAATTTATTGCTTAAACGCCTAACAAAAAAAGGTGTTATTTGTTATTTTGTAGGAGTAGTTTTGGGCTTTGCTTTATTAGCTTATTATATTTTTGGATTAAAAAATTACTCGTTAGATGATGGTCAAGAAATATTTATTATAGGCATGGTGATTGTCAATGTATTTTGGGCTGGAGTTTCTTATTTATGTTGGAAAAAGCCTAAAGAAGAAAATGAAATCATCACTAAAGAATAATATTTAAAGACTTAAGTGTAGATAAAACAAAGCAAAAAACAATTTAATAGAGATTATGATGTGGTTTTTTTGCTGAAAATATCATAATTCAAAAAATGTAAAAAAACTAATAATTAGAAGTTAGTTTTACTTATAAAGAGGGTGTTTATTAAACACCTTTTTTATTGCATTCATTTTAAAACTTCATTGCAAATTTTAAATTAAAAACTCGTGGTGATAAATAATTAGGCACTGCATATAAACTTTTGGTATACACATCTCTCACAAAAGTATTGGTGATAGAATTTTGATTGTCAAATAAATTAAAAATCTCAAAACCAATACTCAATTCTTTAAAACGATGCAACCAATGTCCTGCTGGATATTGATTGTCTCTATCGGCTAAAACATAAGAGAATCCCGCATCAGCTCTACGATAATCTCTTAATCTTGTTTGGTAGTTATAAGGGTCTGCATAACTAGGTGAGCCTCCAGGTAAGCCAGTGTTGTAAACCATATTTAAATAAAATTTTAAAGCAGGTATTGCGGGCACATAATCTTGAAATAGCACGGCAAATTTTAATCGCTGATCGGTAGGTCTAGCAATATAACCTCTATTATTAATGTTTTCTTCGGTTTTCATATAACCAAAACTTACCCAACTTTCAGTTCCTGGTACAAACTCTCCATTAAGCCTTAAATCTAATCCGTAGGCGTAAGCTTCGGCATTATTTCTAGCTCTATACCTTATTCTTACATTTTCAATTGTATAAGGGTTAACATCTGTAATCGCTTTGTAATAAGCTTCAGATACCAAAGTGAAAGGTCTTCCTCCTAATTTAAAAATGTAATCGTTACCAAGAACAATATGGGTAGATTTTTGTGCTTTTACCTGTGGTCTGACCAATCCTGTAGAATCTCTTAATGCTCGGTAAAATGGGGGTTGATAATATAAGCCGCCAGAAATTCTAAAAATCATATCTTTTTCCCAGTTAGGCTTTATCGCAAATTGGGCTCGCGGACTAAATACTTGCTGGGTTTTACTTTTAATTTGGTCACCACTTATATTCCAAGTGTGACTTCTAACACCTGCATTAAACCAAGCTTCAGATTCGCCTACTAAAGTTTTATAACTCCATTGTGCAAAAGCTTGAAACCTATCAATTTTTGTGCTGTTAAATGCTTTGATATTGTTATAGGGTGCGATGGGCGCATTGTACGGATTATAAGGTTGATTGTTTTGAAAACCATCTAACGGAGGCCGAATAGAAAATCCAGCAGAGTCAATAATTTCATATTCATTTACTCGGTCTCTAATATCTTCATGGGTGTATTTTAGTCCGTAATCAATCTGATGTTTATTGGCTTTTATTGTTCCTAAATGCTGAATATTAATGATTAAGGCATCTAAATCGTTTCTAGCATGTGTAAGTTGTGAACCTACGCCCTCACTAAATTCAACTTCTCCAACATCTTCACTACCTATATCTGTGTTCACTTCTCCTAAACGGTATTGTGCTAAAATATCAAAATGTTCTTGTTCTTGCGTATTGTATGCTGAAGCGATTAATTTGGCTGAATAATTTTCTGAAACTTTATAGGTAGCTTTGAATGCTCCAAAATAAGTTTCGTATTGATCTTTTTCTTGCCCTTCATAATAAATTAATAAAGCTTTCGGGTCTGAGAGTGTTCCGAAATTAGTTTGACGAGTAAGCGGTTCATAATCATATTTATTAATGGCTACGTTACCTAGAAAACTTAGTTCGAATTTATTATTAAATTGATACGTAAGGTAAGTTTGTGCATCGGCAAAACGAGGTTTAAATTTGGTTTCGGTTTCTTTAGCGTTTACAAATAAACTATTGTCACGATAACGAATTCCTGCAATTCCTGAAAATTTACCATTTTTAGAAACATCTTCTACCGAAACACTTCCCCCTAAAAAACTTAAATCTAATGAAGCTCCAAAATCTACAGGCCTTCGGTAGCTAATATCTAATACCGAAGAAAGTTTATCGCCGTATTTTGCTTGAAAACCTCCAGCAGAAAATTCAACATTCCTTACTAGATCTGTATTAACAAAGCTTAAGCCTTCTTGCTGACCTGAACGTATTAAAAAAGGACGGTAAATTTGTATTTCATTTACGTATACTAAGTTTTCGTCATAATTACCACCTCTAACAGCATACTGTGAACTTAGTTCGTTGTTTGAGGTTACTCCAGGTAAGGTTTTCAGTAAATTTTCTACTCCCGCATTGGCTCCAGGTATTTTTCTAATTGTTTCTGGACTAATGGTCGTAACACCTTCTACGCGAGTGTTTCTCTTGCTGTCAATAATTACAACACCAATTTCTTCAACATCGGTTTTTAAAACAAAATTGAGTTCTTCTTGTTGTCCGGCTTCGAGCGCAGGAATGGTTAATTCTATTTTTTTTAAACCTATGTAAGTAATTTTTAAAACCACTTCTTTACCTACAGGAAGTGGTAAAGAATAGTATCCATTCTCATTGGTTTGTGTACCTCCTTCAGCATAACTAAGATTTGCGCCAGGAATAGGGGTGTCGTTTTTATCTAAAACAATGCCTTGAATTTTTGCCGATTGTGAATGAACATGAATTGATAGTAATAGAAACAGTGGAAGTAAAAAAGAAATATTTCTCAAGAGAATGTGCTTTAATTTTTTCTGAAAAATGTACCTTCAAATGTAGTACTATTTCCTACATTATCAAGTACAATAATCTTCAAATTATTTTCTGTTTCATCTGTAATTATATTGTCATTAAAATCATAGACCAGCATATTGGTTTTGTAATCATATTCCATGAGTATAAATTTTCCGTTAATAGTGGCACGGTAACTACTAATGCCAGATAAATCATCAGAAATTTTAAATTTCAAGTAACGATAGTTTGACATCCATTTTTTATCTTTAAAATTAATCGCTTGTATAAGCGGTGGGGTATTGTCTATCGCTAATTTATAAGTTCCAAAATATTTGGTATTGGTAGTAAAACGGTTGGCTTTCTTGTAGGTGGTCGAATAATACGGTCTTCCCCAAGAACTCATTCTTGCTATAAATATTTTTTCTTTGTCTTCTTCATTGTATTTACTAACATCAAACCCGATGGTCATGTTTTTGTGGAGTGCTGTAGAAGATTCGTGAACTTTTATTTGTTCTCCATCTGTTTGTATATCTAAGTATTGGTCTTTATAAAGTGCATTTCTAGGAATGTACACATCAAAGCCGTCTTCATCAAAAGCAGTGGCTTCGTTAGCTTTTACAAAATAATTAGTTTTTATTTCTTCTTCTTTTCCAACCTCTTCAGGAAGTACCTTCATTGGTTTTACAGGTATTCTTACTATTGTTGTGTTCCCTTCGTAATCTTTAATTTCAATTTTATAGTTGTAATCTAAACTATCTTTTACTGTAATATAGCCTTGATCGTCTTCCCATTTAAAAATACTTAATGGGTTATTATTGTCTATAAACAATTTCTGAACGGTTTGTTTTTTGGTATCTTTTAACTCATAATCAATAAAATCATTAATGTATCTAGATTCTGCGAAAGAAAATTTATTAAAATCTATACTTAATAATTTTTTACCGTTTAAATAAGTTTCTATTGTATTTACTCCGTTTTTATTGGCAGCGTAATCTAAAAGGTCTACACTATTTATTCCGAAACCTATTTTGCCATAAGCATTAAAGTTTTCTGTTTTATAAACGCCATTTTCAATAGGGATAACTCTAAGTTTTTGTCTTTTTACGCTTTTATCTATGTGGGCATCGTCTCCTATTGGATAAGCATAAACTCCTTTTACAATCGGGAAATGCGTGTCTTTTATTTGAATACCAAACTGCATAGGATTCATAGGTCTAGCTTGGCTATCTCTAATTTCGAAGTGTAGATGCGGGCCACCGCTACCGCCACTATTTCCGCTGTAAGCCACAAGTTCACCTTGATTTACAGGAATTTCATTGCCTTTAGGGAAGACTTCAATTTCATAACTTTCTTTGGCATATTGTCTTTCTTTAATATAAGCTTCTATTTCTGGAGCAAATTCTTTTAAATGTGCATAAACAGAAGTATAACCATTTGGGTGTTGTATGTATAAAGCTTTACCGTAGCCAAAATGCGAGACTTTAATTCTGCTCACATAACCTGTTGCTGAAGCAAGTACAGATAAACCAGTTTGTTGGTGAGTTTTAATATCCATCCCGCTATGAAAATGATTAGACCTTAATTCTCCAAAAGTTCCTGATAGAATTAAAGGGATTTCAAGCGGGCTTTCAAAGTAGTTTTGTGGTAAATTATCTTGAGAAAAACTGAATAGGTTACAAACAAGAGTAAAAAATATAAAAAAATAAGATCGCATAAATTACGTGTTAGAATTGTAAGGGGCTGGGGCTTAAATATAAAAACTTCTATTTAATCTAGAAACTCTATTCTCTATCAATTTAGTATAAAAATTAGAAAGAAAACTGTTGGCATATTGGTAAAGGTATGTTAACTTTGTGTACTAAGTATTACGTGAAGTGCAGATGAGTAAATTGGTAGAAACAGTTGATTCACTAGAGAATAAGATTAGTAAATTATTACATAAATACGAGATTTTAAAACGACTTAATTTAGAATTAGAAGAAAATTTAAACCTCGAAAAAGAAAATAATCAGGCACTAACTTTAAAAATTAGTTCTTTAGAAGATCAAACCAAGACGCTTAAAGCTGCAAACGCAATGCTAGGCAGTAATGAATATAAGAGAGAAACAAAACTCAAAATAAACAGCTTAATACGGGAAATAGATCAATGTATTGTTCAATTAACCGAATAAACGTTCTTTATGCAGAATGAGAAGTTGAAAATTAAATTGTCGATTGCAGACAGGGTTTACCCTTTAACTGTATTTCCTCATCAGGAAGAAGGTTTGCGCAAAGCGGCAAAAGAAATTGAAAGAGCAATTAAGCAGTTTGAGCAGAGTTATGCTGTTCGTGATAAGCAAGATGTATTGGCGATGTGTGCGCTACAATTTGCGGCAAAAAACGAACAGAAATCTATAAATAATAGCAATCAAGTAAATGAAGCAGAACAAAAGCTTAATGCTTTAAATGAACTGTTGAATGAATTCTTGGGAAATTAAAAAACGTTCTTTAAAATAAATAAAGGTTTACTGCCTGTATTAGTCATTACCAATTTGATAAACTCAACAATTATCAATTAAAAAGGGTGAGTCTAAGTTGTAAAAGCAAGCCGTCTTTGAACGGATCCTTGATCAGCTTGTTAGCCCTAAACCTGTTTTATACGGAGTTTATACAATAATGAATGCTAATACAGGCTTTTTTTATATATATACATTTTAAAAATTATGGAAATTATAACTATAGTCATTGGTATTGTTGCATTAATAATTGGTCTTGTCGTAGGCTATTTTGTTTCTAAAAATTTAGAACAAAAAAGAGCAGATTCAGTCATTAAACAAGCTGAAAAAGAAGCTAAAACCATTATAAAGGATGCAACAGCTGATGGAGAAAGTAAGAAAAAAGATAAAATTCTTCAAGCTAAAGAAAAATTTATAGAGCTTAAATCTGAACACGAAAAAGTGATCTTATCAAGAGATAAGAAAATTGCTGATGCCGAAAAAAGAACCAGAGATAAAGAGTCTCAAGTTTCTAGTGAATTATCTAAAAACAAAAAGCTAAATAAAGATCTTGATGAAAAAGTCAAAGATTATAAGTTTAGAAATGAATATTTAGAAAAGAAGCAAGAAGAGATCGATAAACTTCTAGATAGTAAAGTAAAACAGTTAGAAGTAATAAGTGGTTTAAGTGCAGAAGAAGCTAAAGATCAATTAGTAGAATCTTTAAAAGAGTCTGCCAAAACAGATGCAATGGCACTTATTCAAGACACGATAGAAGAAGCTAAACTTACTGCTCAACAAGAAGCGAAAAAGATTGTCATTAATACCATTCAGAGAATTGGTACAGAAGAAGCGGTAGAAAATTGTGTATCTGTATTCAATTTAGAGAGTGATGATGTAAAAGGTAGAATTATTGGTCGTGAAGGTCGTAACATTCGAGCGATAGAATCTGCTACTGGAGTAGAGATTATTGTAGACGATACACCAGAAGCTATTATTCTTTCTTGTTTTGATTCAGTTAGACGTGAAGTTGCTAGATTATCACTACATAAATTAGTAACCGATGGTAGAATTCACCCTGCAAGAATTGAAGAAGTGGTGAAGAAAACGCGTAAACAAATCGATGAAGAAATTATCGATATAGGAAAACGAACCGTAATCGATTTAGGGATTCACGGTCTTCATCCAGAGTTAATAAAAACGGTAGGTAGAATGAAATATCGTTCTTCTTACGGTCAAAACTTATTACAACACTCAAGAGAAGTAGCTAAGCTTTGTGGCGTAATGGCTGCAGAATTAGGCCTAAACCCTAAATTAGCAAAACGTGCCGGTCTTTTACACGATATAGGTAAAGTGCCTGATACAGAAACTGAAGTGCCTCACGCAATTTTAGGAATGCAATGGGCAGAAAAGTATGGTGAAAAAGAAGATGTTTGTAATGCAATTGGAGCTCACCACGATGAGGTAGAGATGACATCACTACTTTCTCCTATTATTCAGGTTTGTGATGCGATTAGTGGAGCGAGACCTGGAGCAAGACGTCAAGTGTTAGATTCTTACATTCAGCGTTTAAAAGATTTGGAAGATATTGCTTTTGGTTTTGGAGGAGTCAAAAAAGCTTACGCAATTCAAGCGGGTAGAGAATTACGTGTGATTGTAGAAAGTGAAAAAGTAACCGATGATAGAGCTAACAATTTATCTTTCGAAATCTCTCAGAAAATACAAACAGATATGACTTATCCTGGTCAAGTAAAAGTTACGGTAATTAGAGAAACCCGTGCGGTGAACATTGCTAAGTAATTTTTAGTGAAATACATAAAAAAAGCCACGATTTATTTCGTGGCTTTTTTAGTTTATATAATCGTTAAACTACTATAACCCTGTCCGTTTTGGGTGAGTTGTATTTGCGTAGCAATACGTTCTTTTAAACTTTCTACGTGACTAATTATACCAATCATTTTAGAAGATTCGGTTTGTAAGATTTCTAGCGTGTCTAAAGTTTGGTCTAAAGTTTCTGGATCTAAGGTTCCAAAACCTTCATCAATAAATAAACTATTAATTTCAATATTTCGAGAAGCCAAGTCAGAAAGGGCTAGAGCAAGTGCTAAACTCAAAATAAAAGTTTCACCCCCAGAAAGTGTTTTAATAGATCTACGCTGACCGCCCATATGTTCGTCGATCGCTACCAAACTATCATCTTCATCATCGGTTGGTTGGTCGATACGGTAACGATCACTTAAATTTTCTAAACGTTTATTGGCAAGTTGTAGCAATTGTGCTAAGGTTAAATCTTGTGCAAAGTCATTAAATTTATTTCCTGTTTTATCACCAATCAAATCGTTTAAAACTTTCCAATGTTCCGATTGTTCTAATTCTTTTCCCACCTCATTTTGTAGCTTTTCAATTTGTTTTAAATTCTCTTCTTGATTTTTTAGTAAGCGTAAAAGTTCGTTAAAATCATTTTCTTTTTGTGTCAATGTTTTGTTTTCTTGCAGAAGTAATTCTTTTAATTGCTCTAAAGTTGTTTCACTTTCTTTTTCAGATAATACCTCAATATCTTCTTTTAATTTTTGCTGAAGTGTTTCTAGTTTTATCTTATTATTTTTAAGCTGTTCTTGGTCTTCTAGCCATTGCTGAGCTTCGGTTGCAGAAAGCTTTAGCGACAACGCTTTTTCAACGCTCGAATATCCTTTTGCTTGAAGCTGATCTAGCAGAGTTTCGTTCAACTCCTTAAATTTTTCTTCAACTTTTACTAGAATCTTTTCTGTAGTTATTAGCAATTCTTTTTGCTGTGAAATGTTTTGTTCATTACGATTCCAAGAAGTTTCAATCTCCCCAATTTCTTTTTCAAAATCAGTTCCTTTAAAAAGAAATTCAATAGCTTCACTTTTTGCTTTTCCGTTGGTAATTAATGCTGCTAATTCTTTTGCTTTTTGAGCGAGTTCTTTTAATTTTTCTAAGTCTTCTTGAAGTTGTTTTGCGTGGTTTAATTCGTTTAATTCAGCTTCAAGTTTTGTTTCCATTGCAGAAAACGATTGTTCTTGTTTTTTGGGAAGTATAGACGTAAACTTTTCTTTAAAAACTTGTTGATGCTTTAAAAATTTTAACTCATTCAGCCTAAATTGCTCTTGTGTTTGCTTTTGCAGATTTTGAGAATTTTCAAGTTGTGTTTCTTCTCTAGTTAACTCAGTTTGTAATTGCTGAATTTCTTTTATAAGTTGTTCTACTTCCTTTTTTAAATTATTTTCTGATTGCGGATGTTCTGAAGCAAAAGGATGATGAACAGAACCACAAAGTGGGCAAGCTTCATTTTCCTTTAATTCATTTCGATAATCTTCCAGTTTTTTTTGTAATTGTTCAACTTCTAAGGTTTTTTGTTTTGCTTCAAGTTGAATTTTTTTTAATGTCAAATTTTGCTGGAGCTGATTAATTTTTTGAGGTGAATTTTTTAAAGAATTTTCTAATTTTTCAAGTTCGTTTTTCTTTTGCTGAATTTCTTTTTGAAGTTGATCTAACTGAAATTCTTCTTTTTCAGCTGCCCGAATCATTTTTAATTGCTCTTGAATTTCTTCTTCCCAACTAAATATAGATTTATTTTGAAGCTGAAATTTTTCGTTCAACTTTTCAAAAACTGAAGACTTTTCGGTTTGTTTTTCTTTTAATTCTTGTTGAAATAAATTAGCGTTAAAAGGTTTAGCATTAAATTGAAAATCTTTCACCAAACCTGAAATATTATGTTCTAAGGTTTTGTAAATAGATAACAATTCACTGCGTTCACTAATTAGTTTTCTAATTTTCTCTTTATAAGTTGTAATGTTTGAAGAAGCATTTTCAGGGTTAATTTCTAATTGAAAATGAGATGAAAATTCAGTCTGTAATTGGGTTTGCTTTTCTTTAAAACCCTTTATAGTAAGCTTTGTATTGCTAATCTCTTCGACTTTATTTTTCTGCTCTTGTTGTAGGTTTTGCCAAGCGTTAAAATCATCTGTAAAGAATAGAACTTCTTGGTGCTGTTGAAGTTTTTTTCCTTTTTCTTTTTCAAACTCAGTATTTTTTAAATTAACTTGTTCAATTTCTTTTTCGGTAGTCGTTAATTGCTGTTGTTGTTCTTTCAGCTTTTCTTTTAACTGAATTGCTTCGCTGTTTTTTTCTATAGAAAGTTTTAGGTTTTTCTTTTCTAGTTGAAGTGTTTCCGCTTTTGTTTTCTTTTCAAAATAAATTTCTTCGGCTAATAATTGCTCTTTGAAGTTTTCAATTTTTATTCGTTTCCCATCAATTTGATTACCTATTTCTTTATATTTTAAAAATGCTTGTTGTCCTATTTGACGATAAATTTGAGTGCCAGTTATTTTTTCTAAAAGTGCGCCACGTTCTTTTTTGGGGACTTTTAAAAATTTAGCAAATTCACCTTGAGCTAAAACCACAGATTTTATAAATTGATCGTAGTTTAAGCCTATTAACTCTTCATTTTTTGATGGAACGTCAGATTTTTTTAAATCTAAATGTCCGCTTTCTAAATTCACCAATTCCATATGGTAATCTCTAAGATTACCAGTTCTAGCGGTAGAAATTTCCCAAGTAGAACTAAAAACGCCTTCTTTGCACTCGTATGTAACTTTAGTGTAAGCTTCTTTTTGATTTCGTGTAAGAATGGCTCCTTTTTTTAAAACCTCAGTGGTGCTCAATTTTCCCAATCGCGGAACTTGGTTAAATAATGCTAATGAAATCACATCTAGAATGGTGGTTTTTCCGCTTCCAGTAGGTCCGGTTATCGCGAATAAGCTGTTTTGTGAAAATGGTTCTTTTGTAAAATCTATAAAATGCTCGCCACGAAGCGAGTTAATATTTTTAAAAGCTATTTTTAATATTTTCATTCAAGTTAATTTATATCTTGACTTTATAGCGTCGGCTTAATTTATTTCAGTATCTCATCAAAACTATTTATGCTTAAGATGAGAACCTGAATCAAGTTCAGGGTGACGAAAAATTTTAATTATTAATATTTAGAATTTACTTCTTCTACTAATTCTTGAAAAGCAAGGCTTACTTTTGCTTTTAATTCTTCAGAATAGCTATGTTGGGCTACTAATTTTTCAAAGACTTCTTGCGGTTTTAAATCTTCTAAATGCTGATGATTTGCAAATAATTTTCCGCTTTCTCTCAATTGATTTTTAAAGGTTGCACGATGCTTCACGATTTCTAAATTAGGTTTCTCGAAATTGGTGACTAGCTCATCTAGTTGTGCAATTAAATTTGCATCATAATTCTCCTCTTTCAGTTCTACTTCAATTAAATTAGTCAACTCTCCTTTAGGTTGAACTTTTGCTAAATTTTCTTGAATTTCAGAAATACTGCCACTAATGCGAATTAATTTTCTGAAGGCAGGAATAGCGATGCTTTCTGGCTCAAACCCTTTTTCAGTATCAATTAACAATAATCGTTTTTCATCTTTGCGTTCGCTAAACGAAAGTGGGAGCGGAGAGCCACTGTAAAATGTAGGAATTTGAGCGCTTACGCGTTGTGGTCTATGAATATGACCTAAAGCCACATAACTAAATAAGTCTCCAAACTGGCTGGCTTGAAAAGCGGCTTGATTTCCTATTTGAATATCACGCTCGCTATCTGAAGATTCTATACCAGCAGCATATAAATGCCCCATCGCAATGATAGGGATTTCGGGATAAAGTATATTGCTTTTTTCGGCAGCTTTTAAGAATGTAGTTTCAATACCTTTTCTAATGGCTTCAATGCGATTTTCGTAAATTACATTTTCTTCAACAGGACGTAAATCGCTATCTCGTAAAAATGGAATGGCAGCAACGACCACCTCATTTTTTCCATTTTTTTGTTGAAGTGGAATAAGACAATCTTCTACGTTAGCAGGCATTCCACCAACAATAGTAACCTCTAATTCTTTTAAAATTTCTTTTGGGGCATCGAGCATACTGGGAGAATCGTGATTGCCGCCAGTGATAATAAGTTGACAATTAGTTTTTCTAAGTTGCAATAGCGCACGGTAATATTGCTTTCTAGCTTCTGCAGACGGATTTGCCAGATCAAATACATCTCCAGATATTAAAACTACCTCAATATGTTGAGTTTTTATAAAGGAAATTAGCCAATTTAGAAACAAGTTGAAGTCTTCATATAAATAATGTTTGTGCAGTTTTTTGCCAATATGCCAATCGGCTGTATGTAGTATTTTCATAAAATTGAACGATCAAGAAAAAAAGAAAGTTCAATTTACGAAGTAAAGCGAAGCTATAAAAGAGTGTTGATAAGCTTTTATAAACAAAATTTATTTCGTTTTAAAATTAAATAAAATTAGTGAAAGGAAGACATCTCGATTGAATACCAAGACGAGACTAATTGTAAAATTTTTATCTTCGTATAAAAATAATTAAATGGCAAAGTCTGGCGCTCAAAAAAATACAAAAAATAAAGCGAAACACGCTAAGTTAATGGATCGCAAAAAGAATAAACTTCGCCAAGAAAAAGAAAACCGAAAGTCTAAATTAAAAGAATTAACCGCAAAAATGAAGATGAAGAAAGAAGATTAAAGATCTGTTTTGCCTTTACTGTTTTTATAAAAAAAGTTGAAGTGATTTTTGATCTTTATCGTAATTTGAGGTAGGATAAAATGATTGTCCAATTTTTACTACTTTTCTACTATAATCGAATGCTACAGGAATAATAGGAACTTTCGCTAAAACGGCAATCCAATAAAAACCACTTTTCCATTGTGTTACTTTCTTTCTTGTACCTTCTGGAGCTAATGCTAATCTAAATTCTTCTTTTTGCTGAAACAGTTTTGCTATAGCTTCTACTTTATTTTGATTTCCAGATCTATCTAAAGGTGTTCCGCCTATCCACTTAAAATAATCGCCAAAAGGCCAGCGGAATAATTCTTTCTTACCAATAAAGTGCATCGGTGATTTTACAATACTTCTTGTAAAAACACCTATATAAAAGTCATGCCAGCTCGTATGAGGTACGACAATAATCACACATTTTTTTATGGAGATATTAAACTTCCCTTAAACATTCCAGCCTAATAATTTATGAAAAATGAATTTTGACATCTTTTTGTTTAATCCAGTAAAAATAAGAAATAAAAAAAGCTACCTAAAAATTATCTGTAAGTCATTCTGAAAAATAAATTCAGGGAGACAATAATTCAGGTAGCTTTTTTTTGTTTATACAATTAACGCTCTTCAGTCTGTATTCACTACAGTGTCACTTTCGTTTCTAAAAACCAATTGATCGTCAAAAGCATCTAGTAAAATGATACTATCGGTAGTAATTTCTCCAGATAGAATTTCTTTAGAAAGCTGATTTAAAACTTCTTTTTGTATAGTTCTTTTTACTGGTCTGGCTCCAAATTGCGGATCAAAACCTTGTTTAGCTAAATGTTTAATTGCTTCTGGTGTAGCATCTAATGTAATGTTTTGCTCATTCAGCATTTTGGTCACGCCTTTTAGTTGTAAACCTACAATTTGTGAAATATTTGCTTGCGTGAGCGGAGTAAACATTACAATATCATCAATTCTGTTTAAAAATTCTGGTCTGACTTGTTGTTTTAGCAAACCAAGAACTTCTACTTTCGCACCTTCCATAGCAGTTTCAGGATCTTTTATCGCTTCAAATTTCTCTTGAATAATATCACTTCCCATATTAGAAGTCATAATAATAATAGTGTTTCTAAAATCTGCTAAACGTCCTTTATTATCTGTTAATCTTCCTTCATCTAAAACTTGTAGCAGAATATTAAATGTGTCTGGATGTGCTTTTTCAATTTCATCTAGTAAAACTACAGAATAAGGTTTTCTTCTTACTGCTTCAGTTAACTGTCCGCCTTCATCATAACCTACATATCCTGGAGGCGCTCCAACCAATCTACTCACACTGTGTCTTTCTTGATATTCGCTCATATCGATACGCGTCATCGCATTATCATCGTCAAAGAGGTATTCTGCTAAAGCTTTAGCGAGTTCTGTTTTACCAACTCCGGTAGTACCTAAGAATAAGAAAGAACCAATTGGTTTTTTCTGATCTTGTAAACCAGCGCGACTTCTTCTAATGGCATCACTTACGGCTTGAATAGCTTCTTCTTGCCCGACTACACGTTTGTGTAATTCGTCTTCAAGTTGAAGTAATTTTTCACGCTCGCTTTGTAGCATTTTAGCGACTGGAATTCCTGTCCATTTAGCTACTACTTCAGCAATATCATCATTTGTTACTTCCTCTTGAATTAGCGATTTTTTGCCTTCATTTTTTTGAGCTTCTACTTCTTTTTGCAGTTGTTCTAATTTTTCTTGGGCTTCTTTTATTTTACCGTAACGCAGCTCGGCTACTTTACCGTAATCGCCATCACGTTCTGCACGCTCTGCTTCAAGTTTAAAATTTTCAATATCTGTTTTTGCCTGCTGAATATTATCTACTACTCCTTTTTCATTTTGCCATTGTGCACTTAATTCTGCACGTTCTTCTTTAAGGTTTGCTAAATCTGCTTTTAGAGATTTAAGTTTTGTTTCGTCTTTTTCACGCTTAATGGCTTCAAGTTCTATCTCTAACTGCATAATTTTACGATCTAGCACGTCTAGTTCTTCAGGTTTAGAATTAATTTCCATCCTTAATTTTGAAGCTGCTTCATCCATTAAGTCAATAGCTTTATCGGGTAAAAAGCGATTGGTGATGTAGCGTTGAGAAAGTTCTACAGCAGCAATAATGGCTTCGTCTTTAATTCTTACTTTGTGGTGAGTTTCATATTTTTCTTTAATACCACGGAGTATAGAAATAGCACTTTCTGTATCTGGCTCATTGACGGTTACTTTTTGAAAGCGACGTTCCAAAGCTTTGTCTTGCTCAAAATATTTTTGATATTCATCTAAGGTTGTCGCTCCAATTGCTCTTAATTCTCCACGAGCTAGAGCTGGTTTTAAAATATTTGCAGCATCCATAGCACCTTGGCCGCCACCGGCTCCCACAAGTGTGTGAATCTCATCAATAAATAAAACAATATTTCCGTCACTTGATGTCACTTCTTTAATCACTGCTTTTAAGCGCTCTTCAAATTCACCTTTAAATTTGGCACCTGCAATTAGAGCTCCCATATCTAAAGAGAAAATCTGTTTATTTTTTAAGTTTTCTGGAATATCACCGGCTACAATTCTATGTGCTAAACCTTCTGCAATAGCGGTTTTACCAGTTCCGGGTTCACCTACAAGCATTGGGTTGTTTTTAGTTCTTCGCGATAAAATTTGAAGAATACGTCTTATTTCTTCATCGCGACCAATAACAGGATCTAACTTTCCGCTTTCGGCTAACTGATTTAAGTTTTTAGCATATTTATTTAAAGAGTTGTAAGTTTCTTCTGCGCTTTGAGAGGTTACACGATCGCCATTTCTTAGTTCATCAATTGCTGCTTTCAAGCCTTTTTCATTAGCACCTTGATCTTTTAGAATTTGAGCAACTTCACTTTTTGAATTGAAAATAGCTAAGATGAGGTGTTCGATAGAAACATATTCATCGTTCATTTTTTTAGCTATAGAAGAAGCTTCGTTAATTGTTTTTCCTGCTTCTCTAGATAATACTATATCGCCTCCGCTTACTTTAGGAAAACTTTCTAAAGTTTTGTCTAAAATTTGATTAAATAAAGCAACATTAATATTCAGTTTTTTTAGCAAAAACGGAGTTACATTTTCGTCTACTGAGGTAATGGCTTTAAAAATATGCTCATTTTCAATTTGTTGGTGACCCATTTCTTGAGCAAACTGCTGCGCCTGCTGGATGGCCTCTTGGGATTTTATGGTAAAATTATTAAAGTTCATTTTTTTATTATTTGTTATGAGACATTCAAAACTTATACCTTTCTTGAAAACTGACTAATTGGCAGTTTTCTGCAGGTTATTGCAGACATAATTTCAGTTACTAAATCTTCTCTAAAGTTATTCAAATTAAGTTTATTATTCTTAATTTTAAATCAAACAATTAGAGAAAATGGGAATTTTAGATAAAATATTTAAAGGAAATAATGAAACAAAAAGTACAGAAAAACGTTCTCAAACTCCTTGGAATGAGTTAAAAACTGAATTAGAAATACAACAAGTAAAAGAAGAATCTAAAGAAAAAGTAATAGTGATTTTTAAACACTCTACCCGATGTGGAATTAGTAAAATGGCGAAACGACAGTTTGAAAGTGAATACAATTACAGCGAAGAACAAGTGAAATTATATTATTTAGATTTAATTGCTAATCGTGAAGTTTCTACCAAAGTAGCCGAAGTTTTTGGTGTTTTTCATGAATCTCCACAGATGATAGTGATTAAGGATGGGAATGTCGTTTACCATACTTCACACAATCATATTTCTGCTGAAAAAATAGGGGAGTTTGTTTCTTAGAGTTTCTTTTGATTATTGATAATAGAATATTTAGAAACTATAATTTTTTAATTCAGTTTAAAATAACAAAGCCATTCATTAGTTGAATGGCTTTGTTGTTTTAGATACTTTTTAAGCTTTGTAAATAGGAAGTAGTTTAGTGCTTACTTCTCCAAAGCCAATTCTTACATTTTTGTTCTCACAATGTCCACGAATAATTACTGTATCGTTATCATGAATAAATTTACGGTCTCCACCTTCTTCTAATTTTACAGGTTTATCACCATTCCAAGAAAGTTCTAACATAGAACCTAGGCTCTTTTCATCAGGACCAGAAATGGTTCCGCTTCCCATCATATCGCCACTATTTATTGGGCAACCATTTATGGTATGATGCGCTAATTGCTGGCTCATATTCCAATAAAGATATTTAAAGTTAGAACGAGTTACAATAGTTTCATTTTTACCTTCTGGTTGTATAGCAACTTCGAGGTCAATATCAAAAGTTTTCTTTCCTGTAGATTGTAAATATTCAAGTTGTTTTTTTATAGGTTTAGGCCCTTCAGTTCTAAATGGCTCTAAGGCATCAAGAGTTACAATCCAAGGAGAAACAGAAGAAGCGAAGTTTTTTGCTAAGAATGGCCCTAGAGGAATGTATTCCCATTTTTGAATATCACGGGCACTCCAATCATTAAATAAAACCATTCCAAAGATGTATTCTTCAGCATCTTCTACATTAATAGGTTCTCCTAATGGATTAGCGGCGGTAGTGATAAATGCCATTTCTAATTCAAAATCTACTAAGCGTGAAGGTCCAAAAATAGGATCTTCAGAACCTTTAGGTTTCTTTTGTCCTTTAGGTCTATGTACAGGAATTCCGCTAGTAATAATTGAAGAGCTTCTTCCGTGGTAAGCAACCGGAGCGTGAAGCCAGTTAGGCATCAATGCATTCTCTTTTCCTCTAAACATTTCACCTACATTAGTAGCATGTTCTTTGCTAGAATAAAAATCGGTATAATCACCAACCTGAACAGGAAGCTGCATTTCAATTTCATCCATAGTGAAAAGAACAATCTTTCTATGCTCTTTATTTTCTTTTAAACTTGAATTGTTTTCATCAAAAATATCTGCGATTTTATTTCTTACCGCTCTCCAGGTTTTTCTACCATCGGCAATAAAATCATTTAAGGTATCTTGAAGAAAAATATCATCAGTTAGTGGGATATCATCAAAATATCCTAATTGGTGTAAAGCCCCCAAATCTATAGCGTAATCGCCAATTCTTGTTCCTATGGTAATAATATCATCTCTAGTTAGGAATACACCAAAAGGAATGTTCTGAATTGGAAAATCAGAATCTTTAGACACTTCTAGCCAAGTTTTTCTTTTTGGATCGTTAGCAGTTATTTTCATATTAATTATTCAAGTTTAATAAAAGAATGCATTCAAATATATTATTTTCCCACAATTAACCGAATGCTTTTTATATTTTTGATGAATATTTTAATAGATGCTTAACTATGAACACCAGAGATACTGAAATTTTTGATTTAATAGAAGAAGAAAAAAGCCGCCAATTAAACGGTTTAGAGCTTATTGCAAGTGAAAACTTTGTAAGTAACCAAGTCTTAGAAGCTGCTGGTTCTGTACTTACCAATAAATATGCTGAAGGTTACCCCGGGAAGCGTTATTATGGAGGTTGCGAAGTGGTAGACGAGGTAGAAATTATTGCTATAGAAAGAGCTAAAGAATTGTTTGGAGCAGAATATGCCAATGTGCAACCCCATTCTGGATCACAAGCCAATACTGCTGTTTTTGCAGCTTGTCTAAATCCTGGAGATAAAATTTTAGGTTTTGATCTTTCTCACGGCGGGCATTTAACACATGGCTCTTCTGTAAATTTTTCAGGAAAACTTTACTCTCCAACATTTTATGGTGTAGAAAAAGAAACCGGAATTATAGATTATGAAAATGTTCGTAAAATTGCGAAGAAAGAACAGCCAAAATTAATTATTGCTGGAGCTTCTGCTTATTCTCGCGAAATAGATTATAAAAAATTTAGAGAAATAGCCGATGAAGTTGGTGCAGTTTTATTGGCAGATATCGCTCATCCCGCAGGTTTAATTGCTAAAGGTTTATTATCAGATCCAATTCCACATTGTCATATTGTAACTACTACAACGCATAAAACATTACGCGGACCAAGAGGCGGACTTATATTAATAGGTAAAGACTTTGAAAATCCGTTTGGATTAAAGTTGAAAAACGGTAAGTTGAAAAAGATGTCTTCTTTAATTAATAGTGCTGTATTTCCAGGAAATCAAGGTGGTCCTCTAGAACATATTATTGCCGCTAAAGCAGTAGCATTCGGAGAAGCTTTAACCGATGAGTTTTTACATTATATGGTTCAGGTGAAGAAAAATGCAAAAGCCATGGCAGCAGCATTTGTAGAAAAAGGTTATGATGTTATTTCTGGAGGAACGGATAATCATATGATGCTTATCGATCTTCGAAATAAAGGAGTTACTGGAAAGCAAGCCGAAGAAACTTTAGTGAAAGCTGAAATTACCGTGAATAAAAATATGGTTCCTTTTGATGATCAATCTCCATTTGTAACCAGCGGAATTAGAGTAGGGACAGCAGCGATCACAACTCGTGGTTTAAAAGAAGAAGATATGAAAACCGTGGTAGATTTAGTAGATGCGGTAATTACGAATATTGAAGATGAAACCGTATTAGAAGAAACCAAAAATAAAATACACTCTATGATGAGTGATAAACCATTATTTAACCAATAAACCAATTATTATGAAAAAGTATTTAGTAGCAATTGCTTTAGTAAGCATTAGTTTTGCAGGATTTGCACAAGAAGATGCAGAGTTTAAGAAGGAAATGTTAAATTTCGTTGAAATCCAATCAGGTTCTAGTATCGATGCCGCCTTAAGCCAGGTGATGCCTATGATTCCTGAAGGTGACAGAGAAACTTTTAAAAAGGAATTGAATGCAGAAATGAAAGGAATGTATGATGATATTACCAATATTTATATAGAAAAGGTGGGGAAAGAAGATCTGCAAGAGATGCTAGACTTTTATGAAACAACTGCAGGTAAAAATATTTTAGCTAAAACTCCCGATGTAATTGAAGCAAGTATGGGGTTAACTCAAAAATATATGGTTAAAATTCAGCCAATTATTCAGAAATATATGCAACGATAATTACGATTGCATTAATAAAAAGCCTGCTAATTTTAGCAGGTTTTTTTTATTTATACATTTTTCTCTTTTAATTTTTCTTGTAGCATTTTTATTTCATCTCTAAAACGTGCCGCTGCCATAAAGTCTAAATCTTTAGCTGCTTTTTCCATTTCTTTTCTAACGCTTCTGATGCGATCTTCGAGCTGGTTTTCGTTAAAATAAGTTACCTCTTCTTCGGCTGCTTTTAGATTACTTGCAGGCTCAAATTGATAAGGTTCTGTTTTTTTACCGTATAGAGAATTTCCGTCTAAAGATTTGTTTAATGCAGTTGGGGTAATGTTATGGTTTTTGTTATAATTAATCTGTTTCTGGCGGCGGTATTCAGTTTCATCAATCGTTTTTTGCATACTTGCAGTAATCTTATCTGCATACATAATGGCTTTTCCTTCTAAATGTCGGGCAGCACGACCAATGGTTTGGGTAAGTGAACGATTACTTCTTAAAAAGCCTTCTTTATCTGCATCTAAAATAGCAACCAAAGAAACTTCCGGCAAATCTAAACCTTCTCTCAACAAGTTAACTCCTACTAATACATCAAAAATACCTTTACGTAAGTCTTGCATGATTTCAACCCGTTCTAAAGTATCAATATCACTGTGTATGTAGCGACATCTAATATCTATTCTACTTAAGTATTTTGTCAATTCTTCCGCCATTCGCTTAGTAAGTGTAGTTACTAAAGTTCGCTGATCTTTTTCAACACGAATTTGAATTTCTTCAATTAAATCATCAATCTGATTAAGGCTTGGGCGTACTTCTATAATCGGATCTAATAACCCTGTAGGTCTAATTACCTGTTCTACATAAACTCCGCCAGTTTGACTCATTTCGTAATCTGCTGGTGTAGCACTTACATAAACTACCTGATTTTGTAAAGCTTCAAATTCTTCAAACTTTAAAGGTCTATTATCCATTGCTGCCGGTAGTCGAAAACCATATTCTACTAAATTTTCTTTACGGCTACGGTCACCGCCATACATGGCACCAACTTGTGGTATGGTCACGTGGCTCTCATCTACAATCATTAGAAAATCATCCGGAAAATAATCTAGCAAGCAGAAAGGTCTTGTTCCTGGCTTTCTACCATCTAAATACCTGGAGTAATTTTCAATTCCAGAGCAATAACCAAGTTCTTTAATCATTTCTAGATCAAAGTTGGTGCGTTCTTCTAATCGTTTTGCTTCTAAAGGTTTTGCTATATTTTGAAAATAGTTGATTTGTTTACCAAGATCTAGTGTGATTTCATCGATAGCATTGTGTAATACATCTGGAGAAGTCACAAACATATTAGCAGGATAAATATTTAAACGTTCGTATTTTTCAAGTACTTCGTTAGTTTGCGGATCGAAGGCTTCAATTTCTTCAATTTCATCTCCAAAAAAATGAACTCTAAACGCATCATCTGCATAACCAGGGAAAACATCTACCGTATCTCCTTTAATTCTGAAATTACCACGGTTAAATTCACCTTCAGTTCTTGAATACAAACTTTGTACGAGTCGGTGTAAAAATTTGGTCCTTGAAATTTCCATGTCTTTTTGAATGGAAATTACGTTTTTCTGAAATTCAACTGGATTACCAATACCATATAGACAGCTTACTGAAGCGACGACAATCACATCACGCCGACCTGAAAGTAGGGAAGAGGTGGTACTTAATCTCAGCTTTTCAATTTCTTCATTAATCGATAAATCTTTTTCTATATAGGTTCCTGATGAAGGTATGAATGCTTCTGGTTGGTAATAATCGTAATAAGATACAAAATATTCTACCGCATTGTCAGGGAAAAACGTTTTAAATTCGTTGTATAACTGGGCAGCCAAAGTTTTGTTGTGCGCTAAAACTAAGGTAGGCCGTTCAACTTTTTCAACCACGTTAGCCATGGTGAACGTTTTGCCAGATCCTGTTACCCCTAATAGGGTTTGGTAACGTTCTCCGTCTTCAATTCCTTTAGTTAATTTTTTTATAGCAACTGGCTGGTCTCCAGTAGGTTTGTATTCAGAGTTTAAATTGAATTTCATGAACTGCTTTTAGTTAAATTTTACGCAATTAATAAGCGCAAAAATTAGAAGTATTTTGTCGGAGAATAATCCGAAAAATTACAGCTTCTAAATTAGCAATTTACTATCGCTTTAATGTGAAATGTCCCTTAAAATCTGGAGCGTCTTTAAAAGTTACTAGAAACCAATAATCTGTAGATGGCATTTGCTTGCCATTGTATGTTCCGTCCCAGCGCCCGGTAGGAGCAATTGAAGTTAATAACTTGCCAAATCTATCAAAAATATAAATAAATTCTATTTTTCTATTGAATCTTTGGGTTCCGATTAAACCCCAAGTATCATTGAATCCATCTTGATTTGGAGTGAAAAATTTAGGATAGCCTAAAATCATAATATCTTTAGATGAAATGCCACAGCCATTTAAGTCTTTTACATAAATTTTATGAGCTCCTTGTCTTACATTTTGAAATATATTTGAAGTTTGATAATCACCAAATTGATCATCTAGTGAATAAACGTAACTACCTACGCCATTTGTATTAATCACGACATTATATTGATCTAAATTACCTTGAATATCGTAGGTGAATTCTGCCTTTTCTGACCCGTCTACTGTTATCGAATTGGTGGTAGAACATGTAAATGATTCTCCGTCTATCATTTCAGTTTTGGAGATTTCAACTTGATAAGTCCCTAAAGAATCTACTTGTATTGTTGGAGTGGTTTCACCGTTTTCCCATAAAAAATTATAATCTGTAGAATTACCTAAAATGCCTGCTTCAACGGTTACTCCATCTAAATTTTCTAAACATAAGAATGGGGCTTTATAATTTGCGTTTATTTCTGGGCTAGTAATGCCTTTCAATATAACCTTAATGATCCCTTGACAACCTGTTGGGTTTTGTAATTTTCCGTAAACGGTTTGAGGTAATTCTGAAGGTGAAACTTCAATAGAAGATGATAAAGAATTAGTATTCGTTAACGCATCATCTTCAGAATAAAAATACGTTACCGAGAATTCATTTAAACCACTTTCGTTACTAATTAAAGCTTCGGCATTATTTAAATTAAAAGAAATAGCATCGTCTTCGATGGAGTAGCAATTTACTAAGCTTACTGGATTGTAAGCTGTAAATGATGTTTCTAAAGTAAGTTCTACTAAGGTAAAACAAGTTGAATTTGCTTCTACTCTGGCGAAAACGGTTTGTTCTACTTCTGTAGTTGGAAAATTATTAGAATTTGGTATAGGGTTAACATTTGCCTCTGCTTTAGCTTCAGTTAAGAAATAATTTGTTACTGTAAAATTTGGGTTGTTGTTAGTAATATTTTGAGACGAAGCAGTAAGATTAAAAACGCTTGTGCCGTTACTATTTGTATTACATTCAGAAACAGTTCTGTTTGATAGTGAAGTAAAATCGATATATTCTATTTCTATCGTATCTTCTGCAGTACAGTTTGCTGTGAAAGTGACCACAACTTTATAGGTGCCACCTTGCGTGACTTCATATTCATCTTCATTAGCTCCAGAAGCTAATAAAGTTTCAGTATTATCATCATTTATTAAATACCAATTGTAATTTGTTGGAGTATTTTGAAGGTTTGTGATAGAAAGATTATGGGTTTCACCTTCACATAAAGCATCAGAGCCTGTTATATCTTCACCTAGGTTTGCTCCAATATTAAAACTGTTACCTTCTAAAAATACAGCAGAATCATATCTGTAATTATGATCATCTGCAATGACTAATTTTATGTGGTAAGTTGTTCCAGCAATAACTGTAGCTCTAGCTGTTAAGGGTTTAGTTTGGCCGTTAAAACCAATGGAGTGGTTAACACCGTTAAAAGACTCAAAGTATTGCTCATTTTGGGCAGGGCAACCGTTATTGCCGTCTATAATTTGAGGGTGAACTGTAGTTACTTTAACTGGAGTGTTTGTACCAGGTACTACTGCAATATTTTGATAGCTGCCGCCAATAGGTTTTATTAAAAAACCAAAAACATCTGAATAATCACAAGTACTAGAATCACCTATTTGATATTCTTCTGAAGCAAAAATGTACCTAAACTGAATTGTATTTGCATTTGGTGTAAAGTCAAATTCTATTACGGTAGCATTGTGCGTATTATTCATTCCTAAGATTTGTTCTAAATCTTGATCTGGCCCCCAACCTGGGGCATCATCATCGCTTAAATGATCGTTTGGTCCTGGTACATTTGAGAGTTTACCAGTACTCATTACAATTCCATTTTCGAAAGGGAAATTAGAATTGTTGTTATCAAAGTAACCGTAGCTTTTATTATTATTAAAATTACCAGTAACGCTTCCAGTAACGTTTATGTTTTCTATACAATCACTGTTAATAAGAATATTTTCTATAAGTTCTTGTGGGGTGTAACTATCATGATCTACTGTTATATTTTGTCCGAATGAAATAAAACAATTAAAAAAGAATAGTAAGAAAAGTGGGTTTTTCAAATCAATTATTTTGAGGCTGCAAATTTAGTTAATTTTAAAAAGAAGATCCTAATTATTTGTTTTAATTAATGATATGATAATCTACCTATTGATGTAAACCCAATTTTTATAAATTTTGTTTTCAGCATCATTAAGTTCCAAAACATAATAATAAGTTCCTGTTGGTAATTGGTTACCAGAGTTTATACCGTGAGTACTTGTACCGTCCCATTCAGGTTTACTATTGTTGCCTTCAAATACTAAATTTCCGTTTCTAGAATATATTTTTATTTCGAAGTTTCCGTAGGTTTCATATAAATTTTCGATATGAAAAGTATCATTGATTCCATCATTATTAGGAGAGAAGCCTTGTGGTATAAAGAGAAAAGAATCTTCTTTTTCAATGGTTTCAAGTTTAAAAGTATAAATACTATAACAGCTTGAAGTGCTATTTATTCTAATGAAAATTTCTTGATTATCATTAATACTTTCAAAAGCTTCAGGAGAATTTATTGCATTCATTTGAAAGCTTGCCTCTTGTGCATTAAGGTAATAGCCTTCAATAAATTGAGTAGAGTCGAGCGAAATTGAATTTTCTATAGCGGTTAAATCGAAAATAACAGAGCTTTCAACTAAAGTTTCATCGATAGAATTTACTTCTATATCTTGTACAGAAATTTCAAATGAAGAAGGCTCATAGCAGCTACTTGAATTTTGATTTACAATTCTAGCAAAAATTTCTTGAGGATTACTGGTATTTGTGAAATTTGAAGGATTTGTTATTTCATTTTGAAGATTGTCTGCGTCATTTTCATTTAGGTAATAATTAACATCTCCTGTGCTTTGATTTGCTAAAATGATGTTGTCATTTTCAGTAAGATCAAAATCAGTAAAACCATCGTTAGAGAAATCGTCACACATGATGATGTCTTCACCTTCTGGAGCTAAGCCAATATTAAAACTGTTAGCTTCTAAAAATACTGCAGAATCATATCTATAGTTAGAATCATCTGCAATAACAAGCTTAATATGATAGGTAGTACCTGCTATAACATTAGCTTCTGCTACTAATGGTTTTGTTTGTCCGTTAAAATTTATAGGATGATTTATACCATTAAATGAACCGAAATATTGTTCATTTATTGCGTTACAGCCATTATTGCCATCGACAATTTGAGGATGAACTGTAGTTACTTTGACGGGTGTATTTGTGCCTGGTACAACAGCAATGTTTGAATAAGTACCACCAATAGGTTTAATTAGAAAACCAAAAACATCTGAATACTGACAAGTTCTGGAATCTGAGGCTCTATATTCTTCTGAAGCAAAAATATACTTAAACTGAATGAAGTTAGCGTTAGGTGTAAAATCAAATTCTATTACCGTTGCATTATAGGTGTTACTAATGCCTAAAACTTGTTCTAAATCTTGATCTGATCCCCAACCTGAAGCATCATCATCACTTAAATGATCGTTTGGTCCTGGCACGTTAGAGAGTCTTCCAGTACTCATGACAATACCGCTATCGAAAGGGAAATTTGTATTATTCTTTTCAAAATAACCAAAGCTTTTTTCTGAAGAAAAGTTACCACTAACGCTTCCGGTTACATTAATATTTTGAATACATCCGTTATTAATTAACACATCTTCAACTAATTCTTGCGGAGTGTAATTGTTAGAGTTGACTGTAATGTTTTGACTAACAATAGAACAACTAACTAATAAAATAAATAGAGTAATTGAATTTTTCAAATCGATATTTTTTTGGGAATGCAAAATTAATTTTTTCCCGTAAAATATCGCTGTATAATTAATAATTTAATAATTTGGTAACTTACTTATCTATTTAAGTAAACCCAACCTTTATAACTATTATAGTTAGCATCGTTTAAGTTTAATACATAATAATAGGTTCCGCTAGGTAACTCTTTTCCGCAATTATTCAATCCTTTATTACTCGTACCATCCCATTCAGGTATATTGTTGTTGCCTTTGTAGATTAAACTTCCAAATCGATTATAAATTTTTAAATCAAAATTTTCGAAAATTTCATACAATCCGCTTATTTCGAAAGTATCATTAACCCCATCATTATTGGGAGAGAAACCTTCTGGTATAAATGGCGGACAGTTTTCTACTTTAATTGTAAACTCATAAATTTTGTAACAAGCATCTTGTTGTTCAACCCGTATAAATATAGTTTGAGGATCATTTATAGAAGTATAATTAGCTGGGGTAGTGATAGCGTTATTTAAGAAACTGGCATCTGAAGCTGTGGTATAATAATTTTCAATCGTTTCACTATTACTAAGAGCTAATGATTCTTCAATTTCGGTTAAATCAAAAGTTGCTAAATTAAAACCTTCATCACAATAAATTAATGCTTCGTTTAAAGGAATATTATTTATGGCATTTACAGTTATAGAAAAACTGGTTGTGGTATAGCATTCAGGATGATTTACATTTTCTAATCTCGTATAAATAGTTTGCGGATTTGAAGTGTTTTCAAAATTAGAGGTAATTGCATTGCTATTTTGATTAGCATCGCTTGAAGTCAAATGGTAACTTAACGAACTATTCGGCTGATTATTTAAAAGTAAAGACGAATTTTCAGTAAGATCAAATACTGCTAATTCGTCATTAGAAAAATCGTCACACAAAATTAAATCGTCAGGATTACCAATAACTGGTAAATAATTAACATTTATAAAAAAGGAAGTAGTTTCGTAACAGTCAGGATCTTGATTAGAAGTTACACGAATAAAAATTTCTTCATGATTAGGTCCGTTATTATAATTATCAGGTGTAGAAATTACTGGAGAACCATTTTCAGCATCATTAAGGCTATCGTGATAAGATACAGTTACATTATTTTGATTACCAGCAACAAGTGAAGTGTTAATTGTTAGATCAAAAGAAGCTACTTGATTGTTTGAAATTTCATCACATTCTTCAATATCAATTGGAGGATTAGCAATTACAGGATCGATAATGTTTACACTTTCAGACACTTCATTATTATCAGGATCAATTTCTTGGATTATAGTATTTCCGCTGGCATCTTCATTAACTGTCATAGTCAATGCAAAATCATTAGCAACGTTAGTGGGAATTGTAATAGTAATTTGACCTGTTTCTGAACCGCCAATTGGGATGATATTATTAGTGGCAGTTTGCCCCACTAATTGATTATCTGCAAAAAATATAATATTCGTATTTGCCGGTAAATCTGCTGTACTGTTGTTGTTTGTAACTGTATAATCTACAATGATATCTCTAGAATTACAGCTTGAATTAATGTTGTCTATATTTGGTGCTGGTTCAGGTAAGGTGCTGTTAAATACAGTAACAATATTATTGATCATGATCAAATCTTGCCCAGAGGTTAATTCTATTAATGCGGAAGTGTCACCAATATTTATATTATTCTCTATGTCATAAAAATCAAGATCCATGTTGTAAAAATCAGTATCTCCAGTAAAACTATTTGTGCCATTAAATTGGTTATCGGCAGGATTTAAGGCATTGCTTATTACATTCCCATTTATTCGAAGTTCTTCGGTAACGTCTAAATCTTCATCACCTTCCCAGGCAAGAAAACCTATTTTTGCACCTTCATCGTCAATTACGCTAATATTATTAAGTTGAACAGCTAAATTATTATTATTAGATCCAACGCCTTGAAAACCATCATACACATTTACTTGATTTAAGGGTAGGGTTGAATCTTCATGAATTACTATAATCGACCATCCTCCAAAATTTGTTCTATTTCCGCAGAAGAAATATTGAGATTGATCTTGTACTGTATTTAATAAATCAATATCTGAGACGGTGTAAGTTCCACTTCCCTTAGCACTTACAATACTCGTAACATCTTTAAATGCAGCAAAAAAATCTTGATTTACAGTAACAACAGAACCTGATGGAGTTTGTACGTTTGCTACTAATGTATAAGAAAATGTTCTATCTGGTGTGATAGCTGTATTGTCTAATGTGATATTTAAGTCTCCCGTACCAGAGCCTGCCCAATAAAGATATGCCGCAGCTACATTCTGACCTGAAGTTAAAGTTAAATTGGCAGAAGTTGGAGTAGTGATTATTTGGCAGTTATTTAAATCTGAACATAAATTATTTTCACATAAATTTAAGGTTTTGCCTAATGCCGTGTAATCATACCGACCATTAAATTGAGAATATAATTCTATATTTTGTCCAATAGTATTAGAAATAATTAAAAATAAAAATAATAAAAAGTAAAAGTATTTCATTGATGGCTAGTTTATTGCTACCAATATAATCATAATTTTACAGTTTATCTTTTAAGCGTAAAGCTTCCTCTATATTTTTTACCGTTAGGTAAATTTATTAAATACCAATAGTCGTTAGAAGGCATATTTTTCCCATTGTAGGAGCCATTCCAACCTCGACCTTGTGGGTTGATACTAGTGAGTAATTTTCCAAAACGATCAAAAATAAAGATTTCAATACCTTGCGTATTTTCAGGATTTCTACCTAATAAATTCCAAGTATCATTGATGCCGTCTTGGTTTGGAGTAAAGAACTTCATAATCCCAAGAATATCAAAATCTTTATAAGTTATTCCGCAGCCGTTCAAGTCTTTTACGTAAGTACGATGTTCTCCGGCATTTAAATTCTGAAAAACGGGTTCTTCTTGGTAATTGGAAAATTGATCGTCTATTGAAAATTCATAATCTCCAGTATTATCTTCATCTAAAATAACTTCTACTGTATTTCGATCAGAAAAACCGTCAACTTCTACTTGAAAAACTGCTTGGCTTGAGGCTATTAAATTAATAGTTTTGGTGGCAGTGCATCTGGTAGTTTGGCTGGTTACTGTTACCGTATGCGTAGTAATGTTGTTAGTTGAAATATTTGAAGTCGTTTCACCAGAGGGTTCCCAAAGATAAGTATATTCATTTTGTATAGATTCAGGTATACCGGTTCCTAAAGTGATAGTTGAAGGTAAATTTTCTAAACAATAAATAATTTCTTCATCTTCATTAATGGGGATTATATCTTTGACAAATAAATTTATAGGAATAATCGCCTCGCAACTATCTTCGTTATCGACTCTGGCAACAATTTTTTGTTCAAATGCAATTGAGTTTTGGTAAGAAGAACTATTTGTAATTTCATTTTCCTCTAAAACGGCATCTTGGTCATTTTCGTAAAACCGAACGGAAAAATTAGGATCTAAACTTAATAAATCATCTTCAGCTAATCTTAAATTAAAAATTTCTAACCCATCTCCGTTAGACGAACAAACGCTTAAATTGATAGGTGAGAGGTTGGAATTTGAAACATTTAGTTCGATCTCAGCATAGGAGGAGCAAAATTCAGAAGATATTTTTGCAATAATCGTTTGCGGGTTGGTTGTATTTTCGAAACTATCAGGATTAGAAATTAGGTTCAAATTACTTTGAGCTTCATTTAAATTTTTATAGAACTCTATTTCATTGGTTGCAGAAGAAGTAATCGAATCTCTAGCGTTGGTCAAATCAAAAATAGAAGTATTCTCATCGGAGAATGGGCATTGGGTGAGCGTGGTATTGGTGACTGTTGGATTGCTGTGAAATGTTACGTTGGCAATCCCTATGATGGGGCAAGAACCATCATTTAAATCGATCTCTAATTTGTAGGTTTCTGAATAAGGAAATGTATTAGCAGTATTTGCTGAAATTTCTAAACTTTCTGTAGTTTCTCCAGGTAAAACACTTCCTTCTTTACTCCAAGTATAGGTATTGCTGTTATTGAAGTTTTGAGAATACGTTAAGGTAAAAATTTCATCTTCACATAAATCGAGATTAGTATAAATATTATCAGATGTTTCATCAATAATATTGACGCGTGATGAAAAAATAGATTGAATAAAAGGAGGTAATCCAAAATTTACTATTCTTTTTAGCTCTATAGCTCCATCTGAAATATTTTCAGAGTAATTAACTTGATTTGCATCTAATTCAGGATTATTAATAACTGCTAATTTTGAAGTTGAAATTACTGGCTTATAAATTTTACCATTTGGTGCTAATTGTAAAGCTGTTGCGTTTCTTGTACTAACTCCAGGTATTATGGTAATAGATCTAGAAATATCTGTCGCTTCTAAATCCCACTGATATAAGATTGAACTATTGCCTGATGTTGCCGTGGCATAAGCTTTTTTGGTCTCCATAGAAAACTCTACTCCGTATGGATTTACGTTTTCTACCAGCGAGATGTTGTTAGAGACGATTCCTGTAGCATCATCAAAATCGTATAAATAAACGCCGCCATCTTCAGCAGCATTACTGCCTATTTGATTGTAGGTTCTGGTATTATGCGCTATGAGAAGTTTTTTCCCGTTAGGTGAAATTTTTATATAACCAATAGCAGCTCTTCGATAAGAAGAAATAGGAATAGTTGGCCCAACTTCTGAAACAACAGGAGTTGGGCTGATCCCCGAATTATCGATTTTGAAAGCATAAAACTTATCTATAAAATGAGTAACTAGCCAAATAGAATTGCAATCACTTCCTTTAACCGCAGTGATTTTTTCTGAACATTTGTACTTGATCTCTTCACTATCAGAAGGATTGTAAGTGATTAAATGAACGTTTTTATCTGTTGTGATAACATCACCGAGTCCACCGTCTAGACTCATATCTACAATCGAATAATTTAAACCATTATTAAAACCATCATCATCTTGCGGAACGCTGCTTCCCGCTAAATCTGAATATTCACCAGAAGGAGTTCCCGGACCTTGATTGGGATAAGTATCTGCATTATCATGGTGTGGTTCGTCTACCGTAAATACATAATAAAGATTAGGATTTGTAGGATGCGGTACAATTAAACCGCTAGAAGTACTTGAAGGGTCGCCATTTAATCCATTACCATTAAAGTAATTGGCGTTACTCATAATTTGGTGATCACGGTTCCAAATCGTGCTTCCATCAGTATAAAATAAAAGATTACCGCTTTCATCTGAAATTGAAGAACAACCTTCATTGGTGTTTAATTGACCATTGGTGATGGCTGTCGGTGGAGAGGTGTTAAAATTTACTCCGGCATTAACACCAAAATACCAGTAATTTGCTTCCCCTTGTGCTAAAAAAAAATGAGGAATTATTAAAATGAGGTAAAATAATTTTTTTTTCATTTGAAATAATAACTCCTCAAAACTAAAGCTTTTCGCTTGAATTGATTGCTAGATTCTGTTAAAAAGAAATCATCTACAAATCCCTCTTTTTTAATAAAGCTTGTGATCCCCAAACAAAAATTGCAGTCCAAACTATAACAATGGCTATGCTGTACCAATGCAAAGCATAGTCAATTACAAAATCAGTTTGTAATTGACTTGCTGCAGTTTGTATAAAATTTAACCTGCTAAATGGTTGCTTAATTAAGTTTGCTGTCGCTTCTAAGGGGAAGAACTGCATGACCTTATCTGCTCCAGCTTCTGTACCCATTATTTTAAAAAGTAAGATGAGGTAAATGATTTTTTCGATAATATACCACACAAAAAGAAAGCCTAACGCAAAGGCAGATCTTTTAACTAAAACTCCTAAAAACATACAAAAAGAAAAGAAGCCCACCAGTTTAATGAAGTATGCTAGTATAAATTCTAAATCAGAAAATATAATAGAAGCTTCTGTAAAGTCTGAAAAAAATAAGCCTAAAATTAAAGATAAAATGAAAACAAAAACTGTTGAAGCTAATGATAAAGCAAGAATCATATAAAATTTAGAGAGAATAAATTCTTTTTTACTCAATCCGTCTATTAGGTTCTGTTTTAGGGTTCTATTGGTGTATTCGTTAGACATCATAGATACAATAACGATGGCTAAAAATAATTTTAAAAACGAAATTAAAAATGTATTGAAATGCCAGATGTATGGAAAATTAAAAATTCCTTGATCTGCTACCCGAACATTAATACCAATAAAGTTAAAATCTATAGAAGCGATTAATGAAATTGATAGTGGTATTAAAAAGTAGATAATAGTTAAGATTTTAGTAGATTTACTATATCTTAATTTGTGAAATTCTATATGGAGTAATCTTAACATCTTAAGCGTTTTGTTGTGTTAGTTCTAAAAATTGCTGCTCTAAACTTTCTTTTCTTTTCACTAAGTGTGATAATATAATTCCTTTTTCAAAAAGCATTTGGTTTAATTTTTCAGCTTCTATAGGTTGGGTTAAAATGGCTTTGGTAAGTCCCGTTTCTTTATCTATCGTAATATTTTCAAACCATTCATGGTTTTTTAATACTTCAATTAAAAGAGCGTTTTTTTGAGCTTGCATTTCTACATAGCCATGACTGGCATTCATCTCATCTACTTTTCCTGAGTAAAGCATGACGCCTTTTCTAATAATAATAACGTGAGAACAAACTTTTTCAACTTCATCTAATAAATGTGAAGCTAATAAAATGGTGGTTCCTGTTGCTGCAATTTTTCTGATAATTTCTCTAATTTGATGAATTCCTTGCGGATCTAAACCATTAGTAGGTTCATCTAAAATTAAAATTTCAGGATCATTAAGTAGGGCAGAGGCAATAGCTAAACGCTGCTTCATTCCTAATGAAAAACTACTAAAATTACTATCTTTCCTATCGAGAAGTCCTACCAATTCTAACTTTTCTTCAATTTTGGCGTTGGTTACATTTTTTATTTTGCAAACCAAATTCAAATTTTGTTTAGCTGTCATGTAAGGGTAAAAGTTGGGATGTTCAATAATAGCTCCTACTTTTTTTAAAGCCTGATGTATAGATTGCTCTCCATTAAACCACTGAAAATCTCCACTGGTTTTGTTGACAACATTCAGTACCATGCCCAATGTGGTAGATTTTCCACTTCCGTTTGGGCCTAATATGCCATAAATATTTCCCTTTTCAATGGTAAAAGAAATATTATTTACCGCTGTTAATAGACCAAATTTTTTAGTGAGCTGATTAATTTTTAGAATTGTATTCAAAATTATGTTGGTTTTGTAAATGTGACGATGAAGTTAAACTTTTGTTACAAAGTTTTCTCTTCTTACTCTCTAAATTTTATTAAATTGTCGGTATGGAAGAGAAACTCATGTCTAAGAAAAAACCAATTTTTCCTATTAATGAAAAATTGAGTAACTACTTAACCAAATATAATCGTTATACTAAAATACCTGTTTTTTATGATGATTTGCTTCGGTTTTCAGGGTCTATTGTGGTATATAATAAACATGATGAAGATACATTATGGGTACGTTGCTATTACCCAGATCATGAACGTACAGAAATAGATAACAGTTTAAAGCGTATTTATACCATATTACATTCAGATGGTAGCGATGATGCTTTTCAGTTTTTAAATGTAGATGCCATTGACTATTGTACATTTGGAAATTCTAAGCCTTTTCGGGTAAAAATTAGAAATGTACTTAATGATAACTTTACTTATTTTTATGTAAAAAAAGCTGATGCTTCGAGAATTTATGGTTTAGAATTAGAACATATTTTATCTCCGCATCGTATAAACTTTTTGCTTTATAAAGACACTTTAATTGAAGCGCATATTGCTGGAATACCTGGTGATGTTTTTATAGAAGAGCAATTAGACAAATGTAGTGAATATACTAAAAACATGATCGCTAAAGAGTTTGTCAAATTTAACGAACGTTGTACTATAAGGTTGTTAGGAGATATGCGTTCTTATAACTATGTGATTATACCTACACACGATTTTGATCATGTAGATTATCAAATTAGAGCTATTGATTTTGATCAGCAAAGTTTTGAAGGAAATTTAAAGGTTTACCGCCCCCAATTTTTTAAAGAAAATTATCCGATGGTGAAGTTGGTGACCTCTCATTTAGAAGAAACTTCTATAGATCAGTACAGAAAAGAAGAACGATCTCAAATGGCAAAACGTTTAATTACGAGCCAGAAACGTTTTAAGTTACTGATCACTTGCATGACGGCAGACCATATTTCAACCAGAGAAAATTTAAAAAAATTAAAGTATGATTTAGTTGAATATTCTAAAGATATTAAGTTTAAAAGAGCTCGAAGCATGGGCGGAGTCTTAAAAACAGCACTCGAGTTTGTAAAACGTAATTATGTAGATACAAATTCTAAAGAGATGATGGAGTTTTAATTTTTGAAGTTGAGACTGAAGTCGAAATTGAAAACATTGCGATTCTTGTTTCAAAATGACTTTTTTTAAAATTAGTGAAAAATAAAAAAAGGATTTAAAAGCCATAACTTTTAAATCCTTTTTACTTGAAAACTAAATTAATTAACTCTGTTTATTTTTTTTCTTCTTTGTTGAAGTATACTAAGTAGTAATACATTTGCCGCTCTTCATCCCAACCTTTTTCAATAAATTTTTCAGCACTGTCAGAGTTTACAAAATCCATTTTAATCTGAACATTGGTGTCTAAGCTAATCACACTTTTAATCTTCTTTCTAGCTGCAGAAACCGCAGTGTTTGAAACAGGAAAATCTGTTAAATCTTCAATTTTATACTTAGGCGCTTTTTCTGTTTTGTAATGTTTAAATTCTGGAATTAATTCTGGATTTTCCATCACTTCGTTTAAAAAACTACTCTCTTCAAATTGATCATTCTTAGCAAAGTGATTTACTGCACGATTCATAAATAACACTTCCTGTTGTTTATCTTCTGCTGGTAAAACCACATCTTTAGCAAAATTCTGACAAAATTTTAAATAACTTTTCGTGTTGAAGTTTTCATCAGCAAAGATATCTACATTTAAAAATTCTTGTAACCAATATTTGGTATCATAACGGTTAGAATCTATCGATAATATTTTATAACCTTCTTCTTTATTAGTATTAAAAATAAGTGCTCCTTTATCTAGCTTGTTTAAATTTACGCCTTGCTGAAGTACCGCTTCTAAATTAGCAGCTTTCTCTTCAAACTGAAGGAAATCGTGTTTTAATTCTGATTTAAAAATGCCTATCGCATCTACTTTTTCATTATCTAAAAGTGCGTTTTCAAAATAAACTACATATAATTCACCATTTTTAATATGTGGGTGTTTACCTTCATTAAAAAGTAATTGTGCAATTTTTTTAGATTGCGCATGAATGGTAGTTGGATCTTGAAAAACCGTTGATGTAATCTCATATAAATCGTGAAACTCTAAATCTGTTTCATGAGTAAATTGGTAGTAATTTTCTTCTTTTTCACGAAAAGATTTCAAAAAATACTCTTTTAAAAGCGCATTCATTTCATCGTTAAAAACAAATGGTTCTTCAGACAAGAACACACCTTCGTTTCTACTTTTATTACCTACACGGTGAATAGAAAGCGATTCAATTTGTGTATTATATAAGTTTATCATAATAGTTTTTTAATTTAATTAAGGCATTTCCCTCCTAAAGTCGGGTCGGGCTATTCACTATATCTTTTTTGCCTAGATCACATCGATCTGAATAAAAAGTTGTGCTAGCAAAAAAGGATGCCGCTTCTATCCCTAATGCAAGAATAGGTTAAAAATTAATTCCAATTTTCATCAAAATCGTAATCATCTAGATTTTCAAAATCTACCTCATCTTCACCAAATTCATCTTCTAATTCTGCATCTTCGGCTTCAAAATTCTTTTCTGGTGGGCTGTCTGGTAATTGTCCGTGTGCAAACATTAAGTTAGGGTAATCTCTACCTTCTTCAACTTCTGAAATAGCGGCAAGTTCTACGTAAAACGTCCACATGCTAAAGAAATCATACACATAAATAAGTTTGGTGTTCTTTTCATCTACTACAGAATCCAAACTAGTTTCATTCATCATGCGTACAGAATTCATTCCTTCGCTCATATCAAAAAGAACAATTTCTTCACCTTGATTCCATTCTTCATCAGTAAGATAAAATGATGCCATTTCTGTACCATCAAAACCAAAGGCTTGGGTTACAGAATTATGAAGATCTTCTAGTGTTGCATTCTCTTCAATTTCAATATCTCTAAAAACATCATCTAAAGTATCTAAAACTATTCTGAATTTATAAATCATAATTCTTATAAAAATTTGGGATGCAAAGATACGTTTTCAAAACTGTATTAGGCAAATACATTTTGAGGTAACTAAAACTATTTTATTATTTGCTAAATCTATGTAAAACAAACGTCATAGCAGCCAATAGGCAAAATGCACCAACTTGGTGAGTTACGCCAAGCCATACAGGCACTTGGTAAATAAGCGTAAAAATACCTAGCAAAAATTGTATAAACACGATAATAAGTAAGGTGTTAATTCCATTTTTTTGAGCTGTTGTGAGTGATATTTTCTTAGTTTTATACCAAATAAGAAGTATTGCTGCGACTACGAAATAAGCGAGATAGCGGTGTACAAATTGAACGCCACTTTTACCAGCAATAAAGTTTCTCCAAACTGGGTTTTGTTCTATATAAACCGTTTCATGAATTAATTTTCCTTCTGCCATAAATGGCCAGCTATTATGTATAAAACCTGCATCTAAACCAGCTACAAAAGCACCCCAAGTAATTTGAAGTATTAAAATAATCATTCCAACCCAAATCCATTTTTTCATATTGGGTACGACTGGTTTTATGTTATTTTTATAAATAATATCGAGCGCAACCCAAAATGAATAGGCAAAAGTAATAAAAGCTGTCATTAAGTGAGCTGCTAAGCGATAATGACTAACAGAAGGCCTGTCTATTAATCCGCTTTTTACCATATACCAACCCATAAAACCTTGAAAACCTCCTAAGCATAATAATAAGATAGCTTTTTTAATGGTAGATTTTGTGAGTTGCTTAGTGAATAAAAAATATAAGAACGGAATAATAAATACCACACCTATAAGTCGGCCAATTACACGATGAATCCACTCCCAAAAATAAATTCCTTTAAAGTCTTCTAAGCTAAAGTGGTAATGAAGTTTTTGATATTCTGGGTATTGCTTATAAAGCTCAAAAGCTTCTACCCATTCTTGCTGATTCATAGGGGGAACAACACCATGAATTAATTTGTAATTCGAGATAGAAAGTCCTGAATTAGTTAAGCGTGTTATCCCGCCAACCACTACCATAATAAAAATAAGGGCGCAACCCGTTAATAGCCAATATACTACTTTTTTATTGTCTCTCATTGTTTATAGAATTATCGCTAGTGATCTTATTTTTAGATATTAAGAATATTGTTTACTCATTTTAAAGCTTTAATTGCTTTCCTTTTTCTAACATAAATTGATAAGCAGCTTCATAATTATTTGGAATTTCACCTTCTAAGATAGCTTCTTTTATCGCATTTTTTATGATTCCTATTTCTTTGGAAGGTTTTATATGAAAGGTTTCCATAATTTCTTCTCCTGAAATTGGAGGCTGAAAGTTACGCACATGATCTCTCTCTTCTACTTCTTTTAACTTTTGTCTCACCACTTGAAAATTGTTGTGATATCGTTTGTAACGTTTTGGGTTTTTAGTGGTAATATCTGCCTCACAAAGTGTCATTAAATCTTCAATGTAATCTCCGGCATCAAAAATAAGTCTGCGTACTGCAGAATCAGTCACATGATCTTCTGCAATAACAATAGGGCGGGAGCTCATTAACACCATTTTTTGTACAAACTTCATTTTTTCATTGAGCGGCATTTTTAAGCGTTTGAAAAGTTTAAATACCATTTTGGCACCTACAAATTCGTGACCATGAAATGTCCAACCAATTTTTTTATGAAATCTTTTGGTGGGCGCTTTGCCAATATCGTGTAATAAGGCAGCCCAACGCAGCCAAAGAGAATCTGTGTTTTCAGAAATATTATCGACCACTTCTAAAGTATGCCAGAAGTTATCTTTATGACGCTGACCTTCTTTTTCATCGATACCTTGTAATGCTGAAAGTTCTGGTAGAATAATAGGAAGAAGCTTTGTCTTTCTAAGTAAAGCAAAACCTACTGATGGTTTTGCTGAAAGTAAAATTTTATTGAGTTCTTCAACAATACGTTCTCTAGAGATAATTTTGATACGTTTATGATGTTCTATAATCGCATCGAGTGAATTTTCTTCAATTTTAAAACCCAATTGAGCAGCAAACCTGATGGCTCGCATCATTCTTAACGGATCGTCAGAATAAGTGATTCCTGGTTCAAGTGGTGTTTTGATGAGTTGTTGTTTCAGGTGCTCTAACCCATTAAAAGGGTCAAGAAGTTTTCCGAAATTTTCTTTGTTTAGTTGCAGCGCTAAGGCATTAATCGTGAAATCTCTTCTGTTTTGATCGTCTTCTAATGAGCCCTGTTTAACTTCTGGATTACGAGAATTTTCATTGTAAGATTCTTTTCTGGCTCCAACAAATTCAATTTCCAAATCAAAAGCTCGTAACATAGCTGTGCCATACGTTTTAAAAACTTGCACTTTTGGTTGATGAGGTAATAGTCTAGAAACTTCTTCAGCAAGAGCGATGCCGCTACCTACAGCAACAACATCTATATCTTTAGCTTCACCGCGCTGCAAAAAAAAATCTCTTACGAACCCACCTATAGCATAGGTTTCAAGCGATAAATTTTCTGCAGCTTGACTTATATATTCAAATATTTTATGAGATAGAGCTTCTGTATAAAGTTGATCCTGCGGCATTTTATTTTCTGATAATTTGCACTTTTCCGTCTAGACTTAATTTAATAACTGTTGACGGTTTAGCACTTTTTTTAGACGGTTGCAAATTTACAACATAGTCTACTCCTTTTAAAATTTCCGGACTAATTTGATCGAAAGATTTTGGGGTTGGTTGTCCGCTAATATTTGCTGAAGTAGAAACGATAGGTCTTTTAAATTTTCTAATGAGTTTGTTACAAAAAGTATCTTTACAAACTCGAATGGCTAAGGAGTTGTCTTCTGCAATTAAATTTTCTGCTACGCGAATAGGGTCATCAAAAACAATAGTAGTAGGTTTTTCTGCATATTTTAAAATATCGTAAGCTACTTCTGGTATTTCTTCTACATATTGATTAAGCATTTTGTAATCTGAGACTAAGCAAATCATGCTTTTATTTTCTGCTCTCTTCTTTAAGGCGAAAATTTTATCTATGGCTTCAGCATTTGTTGCATCACAACCAATACCCCAAACGGTGTCTGTAGGGTAGAGTATGAGGCCGCCACGTTTTAAAATGGCCGTAGTATTATTTATTTCTTCTTTCATAATTTTATTTTCTTAAGCGTATTGATCTTTTTATATCTTTAAAAATGCATTTTAAATGTGTACCAAAATAATTGCTAATATTTAAAAATATCCAATTACTTTTTGATGCTAATTTATTTGTGATTTCTTCTCTTTTCTGATCATTTATTTTAAAATTAAGTAATTGATTAGAAGCAACATTTCCATAACCAGTAAACTCATTCACTTTATTTTCTTGGTGAATAATAGACATCCATAACCTTTTATTATTAATTCGTTTTACTAAAGGATCTAATTTCCAGTCTGCATGACTTTTTTGCCAAACAGATTGTGGTTGATTGTTTTCTTCAATTAGACTAATAAATGGATTCCATAATTGACGCTTTTTGCCTAATTTAAAATCTGGTGAAATTTGTAATGTATATCCATCTGCATAATCAAGTGCTTGATGTTTAGTTTCTATAAATCTATCTTGAATGTCTTTTATAAAATTATAAGAAATACAATCGTCATTATCAATTCTAGTAGAAATAATATATTGCGATTTAGATTTTTGTAACTCTTTTTGAATAGACGGTACAAATGCTTGCATGTTATTTACATAACGAGGCTGAAATTTAGGGTATCCCATTGAAAGTCCTAAAATACGGTCTTTAAAAACTTGAGGAGTATCTTCATCAAAATATACTAGCCAAATGAAATTTTGATTGTTTTGGCTTTTAATAGAAGGGAAACAGAAATTTTCAAATAAATTAAAACGTCTTTCTAGCCATTCTTCTGTAAGTACAGGAATGTTGTTTTTAGAAGTGCTCCATCCTTCTTTTTTTAGATTAAATCGCGTAATAAGATAGTGTTGGTACATATATTATAGCTCTTCTATTTTTTGTTTAAGTTTTAATGAATAATTTATACCACCACCTTTTAATAATACTTTAAAAAGATAAAAGTGTTTAGGCTTCACTATAGAACTAAAAAAGTATTTTACTCTTAAATGATTGAGTAAAAGTTTGTGTGCAAAATAGCCATAGTGTTTTCTTATGGTATATAATAAAGAAATTTTCATTTCTGTTTTGCTTAATATTGTACGTGGTGTACTTGCATTTTTATAATGAATATATTTTAAACCTGGTATTAAATAAGTCTTTTTTCCTCTTTCTTTTAATAGCCTTAAGCATAAATCAGATTCTTCATAATAAAGAAAAATATTAGTATCAAAACCACCAACCGTATCAAATTCTTTAGCATCTACAAATAGAAATGAGCCTTGTACATAATTTACTGCTGTAGGTTTAGTGTAAGTTGTTTTTCTATTTAAATATTTTTTTGGATTTAACTTCTCTAATAATGATCTCTTAATTATTTCTCTCTTTAATGATGAAAAATGATCTATGGTTACACTAAAATTTTTATGCTGGTCTAACATCTGAGGTGAACACACCGCTGCATCTGGTGTGTTTATCATAAATTCTTTTAATATCTTTAAACAGTTTCTAGATACTTGTAGCGTGTCATTATTTATAAATGCATAGTAATTAGAAGGAGATGTTTGTAAAACACCATACATGTTACCCCCACCAAAACCAGTATTAATTCTACTTCTGTAAATTTTTACTTTATTATTATTTAATTGATCTAAGCTTTTTTTAAGTAAAGTGAAATCTTCTATTTTAGAGCAATTGTCTACCACAATAATTTCTAAACTTAAATCATTTTCATGAAAATCTAGTATAGATTTTACAGCTTTTGTAGTATATTTAGAAGTATTGTAATTAATTATGATACAACTTATATCAATCATATTAGCTTAAAATTTTTTTCCATCGTTTTGCATTTTCTAAAATAGTAAACTGCTTAGAAAAATTAATGCAATTTTCACTCATTGCTGCTAATGGAGGTTGATTTTTTATAATTTCTTTTATTTTTTTTCCTAAATCACCTTCTTTGTATAAAAAACCTAAATTTTCATCAATTATTTCATTAGGTCCAGAATGATTAGTAGATATTGGTATGGTGCCTTGAGACATGGCTTCAATTAAGACCATTCCAAAAAGTTCTTCCCATTTTTTTGTTTTATGAGAATTTAAAATCAAAAATGTTTTTTTTTCAATATAAGAGGCTAGTAATGTTCTATTGCTTACATATTCTATATACTCTATATTTTTTTTTCGGGTAGATTTATCTAATACTTGATTTTTAAGTTTACCATTTCCTATAATGGTTAATGATAAGTCGGGATTGTTACTGAAAAAATTAATCATTTCTTCAATACCTTTTTCTGGAGTTATTCTTCCTACATAAATAAAGCTTTTCTGATTATCTTTTTTATGAATAGTAGTTTTTAAAAACTCATTCGAGATAGAATGGTAGACCACACTAATTTTATTAGAGTCTAAGTTGTAATTATTTAAAATTTCATTTTTAGTATGATTGGTAACCGTAAAAATATGCTTGCATTTATTTTCTATAAATTTTTCCCAAACTTTTAGAACGCTATGGGCATTTTTTTTAAGCTTTTTTGGCTGAAATGACTTATCCCAACACGTCCATGACGTGTGGTAAAAAACTTGATGTCTATTTAACACCCAAAGTAATCGACTTAATTTACTGTCGTATGGAGCTATACCTAGAATTATTTTTTTATTTTTGGACAATAATAAATGAACAAGAAAAAAAGCATTAGTCATCTGCTTAATAAAAAGTTTTCTGTTAGCCTTGGTTATACTTTTAAGTAGTTTGCTAGCTACCGAAAACTCTCTGTATTTTAAATCAATATTTTGGGTTTTACATAAATGAGCTAAACCTAGGTAATGATTGTTAGCACCATTTTTATGTAAAATATATATTTTTTTTTGTTTCATTTAAAGTTATAATTATAAAAGTAATTAAGGTTTACAAACTTAACATATAATAAATTTATGGTTTACGATTGTTTTATATTTTTTAATGAGTTAGATTTATTAGAATTACGTTTAAATGAATTAGATAAGGTAGTAGATAAATTTGTACTTGTAGAAGCCGATAAAACTTTCCAAAACCAATCTAAACCCTATTATTTTGAAGAGAATAAGCATAGATTTGAAAAATTTTCAGGAAAAATAATTCATATAAAGTTAAATAAATATCCTCGATTTAATAAGCTTTTTAATCCTTTTTCTCCCTGGAAATTAGAATCTTACCAGCGTAATGCGATGGTTGAAGGTTTAAAAGATTGTAAACCAGATGATGTAGTTTTATTTACAGATGTAGATGAAATTCCCTCTTCTACGGTTATTACTGACTTTAAGAAAAACAAAGTAAATCAAATTTGTGGTTTAAAGATGCATATGTTTATGTATTTCTTTAACAATCAAGTAACTTTTTCTGAAGGTAGCAAAATGACAGTAGAGGAGAGTAAGAATGGTTTATGGCATTGTGGCTCTATTATGCCTTACATACTTCTAAAAAAATCACCTCAGAAATATAGACGTGCAATTATGAGAACCAAGCGAAAAGGTGAAGTTTATAAGATAATATCTAATGCAGGGTGGCATTTTACTTATTTGGGCGGTGTAGAAAAAATTCTAGAGAAATTAGAAGCTTTTTCACATACAGAATATAATAACGTTGACTTTAAAGATAAAACTAAAATAGCTCGAAGTTTAGAGGAAGGAAATGATTTGTTTGGTAGAAATATAAGCTACCAGATAATCAAAAAAGAATCTGAGTTATTGCCAAACTATTTACTTACAAACGAAGCTCAAAGAAAGTTTGCTAAGCATTTTTATTCTCTCAAATAGATAGCAAATGGTATCAAAGTATTCAGTAAAATATAAATCTTTTTCTAAGATTATTGAAGAACAAATTAAAAACTTTAATTCTCGGGGAGAGATGTTAGGCAATGCTCAGCGTAATGTAATTAAATTATTTTCTGTTGATAGAGAAGATTTAATTTTAAATATAAAATCTTTTAAAGTCCCCAACCTTGTCAATCAATTTGCTTACAAATACTTTAGAAAAAGTAAGGCAAGAAGATCTTTTGAGTATGCTCAAAAGTTACAAAAATTAGGTTTAGGTACGCCAGATCCTATTGCATATGTAGAATTTCCTTCCGCAACTTTATTTAAAAAAAGTTTTTATGTAAGTGAGCATTTAGAAGCAGATTATACCTATCGCGACTTAACGCATAATTTTGAGATACCCCATCATGAAGATATTTTAAGAGCATTTACCCGATTCACATTCCAGCTTCACCAAAAAAATGTGCTTTTCTTAGATCATTCACCAGGAAATACTTTAATCAAAATTAATAATGAAGATTACCAGTTTTATTTGGTTGATTTAAATAGAATGGAATTTAAAGAACTTTCTTTTAAAGAACGTATTAAGAATTTTGAAAGACTTACTGTTCATAAGTCAATGGTTAAAGTGATGAGTGATGAATATGCTAAATGTAGTGGTGAAAGTTATGACCAAATATTTGAGTTAATGTGGGGTGAAACTCAAAAATTTCAAGAGAAATTTCATAAAAAACGTCAGATAAAAAAGAAACTCAAATTCTGGAAAAAATAATTTATGCTCTATTTTTTCTAAGTAACCACAGTTTTACATAACGCATAAAAACGGTGTAACTCTGTATGTAACTAATGGTTAAGCCTACAACGCCATCTCTAAAACCACCTTGCATAATGTAGTGTTTAAAAAAGCTCCATAAGGGCTTAATTACAAAATGGTAGGGCGTTAGTTTTCCTGTTTTTTTATCATAATCACCAGCTTGCCACCAAGCGTATCGGTTCATTTTTTCTAAATGTTTATCGATGGTGATATAGGTGTTATGATAAAATTTATGTTTTAATTTTCCTATTTTTCCTTCTGCAATAATTTCTGCGTGCACTTGTTTATCTTCATACTTGCAAAAATCTCTTTTAAATAGACGTATTACTTTGTCATTTTTCCAACCACTATGTTTTACGTGTTTTCCCATGAAATGGTTTTTACGACCAATCCAGTAACCAACCGTATTGTCTGTGGGTGGGTTTTTGAGAATGCTAATGATTTCTGCTTCCAATTCAGGAGTTACTCTTTCATCTGCATCAACTAAAAGAATCCATTCATATTTTGCTTGCGGAATTGCCCAGTTTTTTTGAGATGCAGAGTATTGATATTCTCTTCTTATTACTTTATGTGCTAATTGTATAGCTTTTTCATAAGTTCCATCAGAACTAAGGCTGTCTGCTACAAGAATTTCATCAGCAAATTTTACAGAAGAAATAACATCTTCAATATTATGTATTTCGTTACCTGCAGGTATTAAAACTGTAAGTTTTTCCAAAAGGTTTATTTCTAGCGTTTATAGGTTTTCAAAAAAACAACAAAGCATGCTTTATAAAAAGATGATTTGTTTGTTAAAAGGTTGCTTCAAATTTCAAGTTTTTTTTAATTCTGAAAAAGACTTTGGCAAATTTAATTATTTTTGTTTAATCTTATGCTTTAAAATAATCAATTTGAAAGGAAAAAATTTGAAAGTTTCAGTAATCTTAAGTACTTATAATTCTGAAAGTTGGCTTGAAAAAGTACTTTGGGGCTATGAGCAACAGACTAATAGAGACTTTGAAGTAGTGATTGCTGATGATGGTTCTAAAAAACCAACAATTGATTTAATTGATAAGTTAAAGACAAAATTATCTTATAGCATCCAGCATATTTGGCACAAAGATGATGGCTTTCAGAAATCTAAAATACTTAATAAATCTATTCTTGCTGCTAAAGCAGATTATTTGGTAATGAGTGATGGTGATTGTATTCCGCGAAAAGATTTTATAGAGACTCATTTAAATTTTAGAAAAAAAGGATATTTTCTCTCGGGTGGTTATTTTATGCTTCCTCTAGAAATTTCAGAGTCTATTACTAAAGAAGATATTATTTCTCAAAATTGTTTTCAAGTAAATTGGTTAAAAAATAGAGGCTTAAAAACTTCTTTTAAAAACAAAAAATTACAAACAAATTTATTTATACAAGGGTTTCTAAATAATTTAACACCTACTAATGCGAGTTGGAACGGCCATAATGCTAGCGGATGGAAAGAAGATATATTGGCTGTTAATGGCTTTGATGAGCGTATGCAATATGGAGGTCAAGATAGAGAATTGGGAGAGCGGCTCTTTAATTATGGTATTAAGTCTAAACAGATTAGGTATTCTGCTATTTGTTTACACTTAGATCACCCTAGAGGTTATAAAACCCAAGAATCTATCGATAAGAATTTAGCTATTCGAAAAGAAACCAGATCTAAAAATATTATAAAAACTCCTTTTGGGATAGAAAAATTATAATATATTTTTTAGGTAAGATTCCAACTTTTTAAGGAAAAATTCAGCTTTAAACATTTTGTAATAAGATGAAGCTTCTTCTCTTATTTCTTTTAAGTTGTATTTTTTGTAATTTTCAGGATAGTAATCTTCTAAATGAACACTTACATTTTTATTATTTTCATAAAGCGACCAAGCAGCGCGTTTAGTGAAAGGAGCAAAAATTGAAAAAGTAGGAACTTCCAACGCTTTAGCCATATTTACCGCCCCACCTTCATTTCCTATAAAAGCGCTGCATAAAGAAGTTAATGCCATAAATTCTCGTAAGCTTTTCCCGTAAATAGAATAATGAATTCGGTGTTGCGTTTCAAGTTTACAAAGTTTAATTAACCTTTCAACGGTTTCCTTCTGTTTAGGAATGTAATTAAATAATAATTCGGCACCAGTAGTTTCAATAATCTTATTTAAAACTTCAGCTAAATAAGAAAGTGGATAGCTTTTTTCTTCTGAAGATCCCAAAACCCCAATCATAAATAGAGGTTTATTTAATAAGTTTTCTTGATGGAGTATTTTTCTAGCCGAAGTAATTTCTTTCTCGGTCAAATATATTTTTGGTTTTATCGCTACAGGATAGGAGTGATCTAACGATTGTAATAAATTCATACGGTTTTCAACAGCAAGTCCAGCATTGGTGTCAGCTTTAGTTTTGTAGGTGTAAAGCTCATTATAAACTAATTTGCTATACCATTTTTTATAGCCAATTTTTAGTTGGGCTTTAGAGAATTTAGCAATAAGAACGCTTACTGGCTTAGAATACACATCAATCACCACGTCGTAGTTATCTCTTTTAATTTGCTGAAGAAAATGAAAAAGCTTTGTGGGAGACTTTTCTATTTCTTTAGTCATCACTACTTCTTTGTCTATAAACGGATTGTTTTCAATTACAGGAGTGGTATGAACGTTTACTAAAAAATGAACTTCTGATGCAGGATTTTTTTGTTTAATTGCTTCACATATAATTGAAGAGGTAAGGACATCACCAATCATTTTCTGCTGAATAATAAGATATTTGGCGGTTTGTAGAGATAGTTTAGTTTTCATAGAGAAAATGAAGGTTAAGTAAAGCCTCCTCACTTTAAAAGGAGGCTTATAAGAATTTTAAACGGCTACATTATATTCACGTAAAGCATCGTTTAGAGAAGTTTTCTTATTGGTACTTTCTTTACGTTTTCCAATAATTAAAGCACATGGAACATTAAATTCACCAGCAGGGAATTTTTTGGTATAAGAACCCGGAATTACTACCGAACGAGCAGGAACAATTCCTTTCATTTCTAGCGGTTCATCCCCTGTAACATCGATAATTTTTGTGGAAGCAGTCAATACTACATTGGCACCTAAAACAGCTTCTTTTTCTACACGAACGCCTTCAACTACAATGCTTCTAGAACCTAAAAAAGCATTGTCTTCAATAATTACTGGAGATGCTTGTAAAGGCTCTAAAACACCACCAATACCAACGCCGCCAGAAAGGTGTACGTTTTTACCAATTTGAGCGCAACTTCCTACGGTTGCCCAAGTATCGACCATTGTCCCTTCATCAACATAAGCTCCAATATTTACATAGCTTGGCATCATAATTACACCACTGGAAATATAAGCTCCATGTCTTGCTACAGCATTGGGTACCACGCGAATTCCTTTCTCTTTATAACCTGTTTTTAAAGGCATTTTATCATGATATTCAAAAATACCTGCTTCTAAGGTTTCCATTTTCTGAATAGGGAAATATAAAACAACTCCTTTTTTAACCCATTCATTTACTTGCCATCCCTCTGAAGTTGGTTCTGCTGTACGTAGCTCACCAGTGTCTATTAAATTAATGACTTCACGAATTGCTTTCTGGGTTTTATCTTCTTTTAATAGCTCACGGTTATCCCAAGCTTCTAAAATTATTTTTTTTAAATCTTCCATAGGTGAATTTTTGCTCAAATATAAGGCTTCAAATTAAATATTACAGCAATAGCTATAGAAGTGTTACCTTTGCCAAAAAAAATAAGTATGGCTAGAATTTTGGCCTTAGATTTCGGAACTAAACGAACTGGCGTAGCGGTAACAGATGAGTTAAAAATGATTGCGTCAGGTTTAACTACTGTAGAAACACCAAAACTTCTGGTTTTTTTGGAAGATTACTTTTCTAAAGAAAATGTAGAGTTAGTACTTGTAGGAGAACCTAAACAAAAAGATGGCGTCGCATCGCAAAGCGAAGAATTTATTCAGGAGTTTTTAAAAAAGTTTACTGAAAAATTTCCGCAATTGAAACTAGAACGTGTTGATGAACGTTTTACTTCTAAAATGGCAGTACAAACCATGATTGATAGCGGACTAAATAAAAAGAAACGAAGAAATAAAGCTTTAGTAGACGAGATTAGTGCCACTATAATTTTACAATCATACTTATATTGATGATTGATAAGAACATCATCAAATTTTCAAATTAAAAAATTATTAGATTAACATGATATTACCAGTTGTAGCTTACGGAGATCCCGTTTTAAAGAAGAAAGCAAAAGATATTTCTAAAGAATATCCAAAACTAAACGTGCTTATCGAAAATATGTTCGAAACCATGTATGGAGCATTTGGAGTAGGTTTAGCGGCTCCACAAATTGGTTTGCCTATTCGTTTATTTGTGATTGATGCTGCTTCTTTTGCAGAAGATGAAGACCTTTCTCTAGAAGATCAGGAACAATTAAAAAAGTTAAAAAAAGCTTTTATTAATCCTAAAATTACGAGCGAAATAGGAGATGAATGGGCTTTTAATGAAGGTTGTTTAAGTATTCCAGAAGTGCGTGAAGATGTATTTAGAAAACCTGAAATTACGATTGAATATTACGATCAAGACTTTAAAAAGCATACCGAAACTTACGATGGTTTGGCGGCAAGAGTAATTCAGCATGAGTATGATCATATTGAAGGAATTTTATTTACCGATAAATTATCGACGCTAAAGAAAAGACTGATTAAGAGTAAATTACAAAAAATAAGTAAAGGAGAAATTCGTGTAGATTATAGAATGCGTTTTCCTAACGCAAAAAAAGCACGTTAATTTTTGTAAATAAACCAAGAGATTAGATATTTGCGACCCTTAAAAAATTAAAACATGAGTTTAGAAAAAGTATTAGCTATTTCAGGAAAACCGGGATTGTATGAATTAAAAGCACAAACCCGCGGTGGTTTTGTAGCAGAATCATTAGCAGATCGCAAAAAAATATCGGTAAATGTACGTCACAATGTAAGCATGCTTAGTGAAATTGCAATGTACACTTATACAGAAGAAGTTCCTTTAAGAGCAGTTTTTGAGAAAATTTCAGAAAAAGAAGATGGTAAAGAAACTATTAACCATAAAGAATCTAAAGTTAAATTAGAAGCATATTTCAAAGAAGTCTTACCAGATTACGATGAAGATCGCGTGTATTCTAGCGATATTAAAAAAGTATTTCAATGGTATAATATTTTGGTAAAAGCAGGAATAACAGATTTCTCAGAACCAAAAGAAGAAGAGAAAAAAGAAGTTTCTTCAGAAGAAGAATAAATACTTAAAAAAACAGATTAGCCTTGTAATTTTTACAGGGCTTTTTTATGGCAAGACCCTATCGGGTCGGGCTATTCGCTATATCTTTTTTGCATGTAACCTAGAACATATAGAAAGGTCTTTATTAAGCAAAAAAGGATGCCGCTGCTATCCCTCTTGCAAAAACTCATCAAAAACTCCATCCCGAACTATAAATTAACGATGAGATTCCGAAGGAATCGAGTAAACCCTAAATTCTATTCAATAAATCGTACTTTTAAACTTCCAAAACAAAACTCATGAATTCTAGAAAAAACCAATTACAAGCCTTTGATCGATTATTAACCATTATGGATGAACTTCGTGAGAAATGCCCTTGGGATCGTAAGCAAACCATGGAAACACTTCGACCTTTAACCATAGAGGAAGTTTACGAAATGGGCGATGCTATTTTAGATAACGATCTAGAAGAGGTAAAAAAAGAATTAGGTGATGTACTGTTGCATTTGGTTTTTTATGCTAAAATAGGGAGTGAAAAAAAGAGTTTCGATATTGCCGATGTAATCAATAGTCTTTGCGAAAAACTAATTTCTCGTCATCCTCATATTTATGGTGATGTTGAGGTAGAAGATGAAGAAGAAGTAAAAAAGAATTGGGAAAACTTAAAACTAAAAGAAGGAAAAAAAAGTGTTTTAGAAGGCGTGCCGCGTTCGTTACCAGCCTTAGTAAAAGCAAGCCGAATTCAAGATAAAGTTGCCGGAGTAGGATTTGATTGGGAAGAACCGCAGCAAGTTTTTGAAAAAGTAAAGGAAGAACTAAATGAACTTCAACATGAGGTGAATACTCAAAATCAAGATTTAATAGAAGCTGAGTTTGGAGACGTACTTTTTTCTATGATTAATTACGCCAGATTTTTAAAAGTAAATCCAGAAAATGCCTTAGAGCGAACTAATAAAAAATTCATATCACGATTTCAGTATTTAGAAGAAAAAGCTAAAGAAAACAACAAATCGCTTAAAGAAATGACTTTAGAAGAAATGGATATTTTCTGGGAAGAAGCGAAAAGAAAATAAATATATTATAAAGTAGTTCGAGAAGATGTAATTTTGCTAACAGCTAACAGCTAACAGCTAACAGCTAACTGTTCAATCAATTCTGTATTAACTACGTGCTTTCCTTCAAACGGAACAATTCTAAGTTGATCGCCAAACATATCTTTAGCTCGTTTGGTTTCTTGGGTAATTCTATCTTCAGTTAAATATTCATCTTCTGTACCATACCACAGTTCAACATTTGTGTCTTTTAAAAATTCAAAATCTTTTGGGGTGAGTTCTTTTGAGATGGAACCAGAGTGAATTACTAGTGTATCACAGGATAATTTTCTAGAAGCCATCCATCGCATAATGACCGAAACGCCTTGTGAAAATCCTATTAAAATTAAGCGTTTATCATTAGGTATTTTTTCTGCTTCCAAAACAGAGTCTAAATAATTTAAGACATTTTCAGTTTCTTGTTGTGTTTCTTCTTTGGTTAACCAACTTGCTCCCACATGTTTAAAATCAGATTTTTGATAATATTTAGACGGTGCTTGCGGAGCGATTACGTAATTTTCTTCAGCATTTAATCCATTAAAATATCTTATAAAATACCGACTTAAAAATCCTAGTCCGTGACAACAAAACCAAACATTTTTAGTAGTTGAGTTTAACTTATTTATGGTAGAATAAGAATTGGTGGTTTGGTAAGAAACCTTTTTTTCTTGGGTCGCCATGTAGTAGGTATTTTGTATTTTTACAATTGAATAAAATTAAAATAACTTCTCGTAAGATCAATAAAATCTTATGCTTTTCTCATAAAAAATGAAACACTCTAAAGAAGAAATATTAGCGGGTTGTGCAAAAATGTGTAAGAACACTTTAATGGAAACCTTAGCTATAGAATTTATAGATGTAGGCGAAGATTTTCTCATCGCAAAAATGCCAGTTACACCTAAAGTACATCAGCCTGATGGTGTTCTACATGGTGGCGCTATGGTTGCATTGGCAGAAAGTGTGGGCAGTGCAGCGAGTTTTATTTTTTTAGATGGAGCGCATTTTTACATTCGTGGGATTGAGATTTCTGCTAATCACGTAAAAAGTATCGCTAGTGGCGAAGTATTTGCACGTGCAGAATTTATTCATAAAGGGAGGACTACCCAGGTTTGGGATATTAAAATTAGAGATGTAGAAGATAATTTAATATCTGCCGTAAAACTAACCACCATCGCATTACCTAAGAAACAGTAAAATCTTAGGTTTATGCTGAGGTAATCTAATTTTAAATTAGTTTTTTATTCGTTTGATTTCGAGCGGAGTCGAGAACTTTTCAATTTTAAAAATTAATGAACTTACTCAAATATTTTCAACAGTTACAAGAACAGTTAGAAGCAAAATTGCCATTTGTAACGTATCGCCATCCCAATTCAGATGAACTTCAGTTTCAACTTCAGCAAGAAAAAAAACTAGAATATTTAAATAATTTTCAGCAAGAAGGTTTTGTGTTTGCACCGTTCGACAATCAACAGCAGACTATTTTTTTCAATAGAAAAATAGCAGATTTTAAGAGGTTGAAATTTAATATTGAAGAAATAGAATTGAAAACTTCAACTTCAATAGCAACATTTGAAACCAGACTGCAACAGAAAAAAGGTCATGAAAATTTAGTCAACAAAGGTATTCTGGCAATTAAAAATTCAGTTTTAGAAAAAGTAGTACTTTCAAGAAAGCAGGAAATAATTATTGACTCTCAACCCATTGAATACTTTAAACGATTACTGAAAAATTATCCTTCGGCTTTTGTGTATTGTTGGTACCATCCGCAAGTAGGTTTATGGTTGGCAGCTACACCAGAGACTTTAATAAAAACTCAGAACAACCGTTTTAAAACCATGGCATTAGCAGGAACGCAAGCGTTTAACGCAAATACAGAAGTTGAATGGGGAGAAAAAGAGAAAGAAGAGCAAGCTATTGTTACGAGAACTATCGAAAGCGGATTAAAAGAAATTAAGGGAATAGAACGTTTACAACTTTCACCTGTACAAACGCATCGAGCTGGAAATGTTGTGCATTTAAAAACAGATCTAACTGGTGTTTTTCAAAAAGATAGTTTAGAAGAAATAGTAAAAAAACTGCATCCAACACCCGCAGTTTGTGGTTTACCAAAAGCGATAGCGAAAGATTTTATCTTAAAAGAAGAACGCTACGAACGTGAGTTTTATTCGGGATATTTAGGAGAGCTTAATATTCAGGTAGAGAAACCTAGAAACACAAGAAAACGAAATGTAGAAAATTCTGCTTTCAACTTAATCGAGCGACAATCAAATTTATATGTGAATTTGCGTTGCATGCAATTAGTTGAAAAAAAAGTATTTCTATATGTTGGAGGCGGTATTACCAAAGACTCTAACCCGACAGCCGAGTGGGAAGAAACAGTCCGGAAAGCAGAAACTATGCAGAAAGTTTTATAAAACATTAAGGCAAACATGTGTAATTGCTTTAAAATTAATTTAGCTAGCAATCACTAATCAAATTCATAAATCTTCAAATTTTCAATCCATAAAAGTCAGTTTTTAGCTGTATTTTTGTTGTAGAAAATTCAACTTAACTTATGCAATATTCTAGCATACCGCTTGCGCAATCTATAACTTTATTATGTTTATCTAAAGGAATAAAACACGTGGTGATTTCACCAGGATCACGAAATGCGCCATTAACCATTAGCTTTTCTAATCATCCAGATATAGAAGCTTATAGCGTTGTAGATGAGCGTTCTGCTGCTTTTTTTGCTTTAGGTTTAGCACAACAATTGAAAGAACCCGTAGCCTTGTGTTGTTCGTCAGGGAGTGCGCTGTTAAATTATTACCCTGCTATTGCAGAAGCATATTATAGTGATGTACCCTTGGTGGTAATTTCTGCAGATCGCCCCGTAGAGCGTATTGATATTGGTGATGGACAAACTATTCGACAAAAAAATGTGTATCAAAATCATATTTTATATTCGGCTAATTTATATTCTGAATTAGTGTTAGAAGAAGCTGTACCTATCGATCCTAAATTAAAGCAAAAGCTTTTTGAAGCGCAAAAGCACAATGAGCGTGAAATTAATTTAGCGTTAAATATGGCTATAGAGCAAAATGGACCAGTGCATGTTAATGCCCCGTTTTATGAACCATTATATCAGTTAGTAGAAAAATCAAGCGTAGCTCCGTTAAGTATAGAACCTATTCGTGAGCCTAAAACCACGACAAAAAAAGCATTACAACCTTATGCTGAAATTTGGAATAAAGCGAAAAAGAAATTAGTTTTAGTAGGGGTGAACAAACCCAACGCAGTAGAACAAGCATATTTAGATTGGTTGGCAGAAGATCCTTCGGTTTTAGTATTTACAGAGACCACTTCTAATTTACACCATGAAAAATTTATTACTAGAATAGATAAATTAATAGCTCCAATTGAAGCTTCAACTAATAAAGAAAATGAATTTCAGCAATTACAACCAGACCTATTATTAACTTTTGGCGGATTAATTATTTCTAAAAAAATAAAAGCTTTTTTAAGAACTTACCAACCAAAGCATCATTGGCATGTAGATGCCAAAAAAGCTTTTGATACTTTTTTCTGTTTGAACAAACATTTTGATGTGAATGTGAATGAATTTTTTAATAAGTTTAGTAAAATTGTAACTCCTGTAGAAAGTAACTATCGAGACCAATGGCTCGAGGTTAATGCCCAGCGTGATGTGCATCATGATAAATACATGGAAGAAATTCCGTTTTGTGATTTAAAAGCTTTTCGTCAAGTTTTACAGCAGATGCCCGAAGAGCAAGTAGTACATCTTTCTAACAGTAGTGTGGTACGTTATGCGCAATTATTTAGACTTAGCCCAAGCTTGCAAGTCTATTGTAATAGAGGTACGAGTGGTATAGATGGCAGTTCTTCTACAGCAGTTGGTGCTTCGGTAAGAGCAAATTTTCCCACAACATTAATTACTGGTGATATTAGTTTTCTTTATGATAGTAATGCGTTGTGGAATAATTATATACCCAAATCTTTTAGAATTATAATTATCAATAATCAAGGAGGCGGAATTTTTAGAATTTTACCGGGAGCAAAAGAGGCAGCACATTTTTCAACTTTCTTTGAAACAACACATAACTTAAGAGCAAATCATCTAGCTGAAATGTATAATTTTTCTTATCAAGCAGCTACCGATGAAAAAAGTTTAAAAAATGAATTAATTCCTTTTTATGCTGAAGGTGATCGGCCTAAAATCTTAGAAATTTTTACGCCACGTGAAGATAATGACCAGTACTTAAAAAATTATTTTAAAGTTTTGCTGCCTGAAAGTTGATGTTTAAGATTTATTATTATTATTTATAGGTATTATTAATGAAAATTGTTTTAAAAATTTATTAAGGTATTGTTATTTAGCTTATTAATAACAGTTTTGTTACTACGATTTATTTATATTCAGTTCAATTAAAAATCAAAAACTATTATGAGTAAATTCGATGAGAAAGTAGGACAATACATAAAAGATGTAAATAATATAGAAGATTAACCTGATGTAGATTTGCTAAGAAAAATTACAAAAAGTATGGGGCCTTCAATTTACAATGACGATGCTAGTATTGTTGCTTCTTCAGATAAAGCAGAATTAGATCGCGTTAGAAAAAACTTTTTGGTAGGTAAATTAGGTCTTGATGATACAGATGAATTAAATGTAGGAATAAATGCGGTAATTGAAAAGTACGGAAAGTCTAATAGAAATAAACATAGGGTTGTAGTCTATTATTTACTTACTAAATACAATAATAAAGAAGAGTACTTTAAGTAGAATGATATAAAGTGCTGCCCAAAAAGAAAAATTAAATATTTTAGGAGTAATCATTTAAAAGTATTTCTTTTTGGGCATTTTTGTGTTTTAAAAGCACGTATCTTTGCAAACTAAATTTATAGTTATGGTTAACATTGGAGAATATCATACTTTAACGATTGATCGTGATACACCACCGGGTCTTTTTTTAAAAGATGAAAGTGGAGATAAAGATAATGAAGTTTTATTACCAAATAAGTATAAGCCTGAAAATTTTGAAATAGGCGATGAGCTTGAGGTTTTTGTTTATTTAGATCACGATGAGCGCCCTGTAGCGACCACTTTAAAGCCGTATGTTCATTTAGATGAATTTGCTTTTTTAGAATGCGTAGATGTTACGAATATGGGAGCTTTTTTAGATTGGGGATTAGAAAAACATCTTTTTGTCCCTTTTAAAGAACAAGCTTATCCCATGAAAGAGGGTGGTCACTATTTAATATTTTGTTATTTAGATGAAGACACGCAGCGTTTAGTTGCCTCTAGTAAAGTAAACCATTTCTTAGATAATACAGAGCTAACCGTAGAGCCTTATGAAAAGGTAAACCTTATTGTAACAAATAAAACAGATATTGGTTTTAACTTAATTGTGAATGAATTACATCAGGGTTTAGTTTACCATGATGATGTTTTTCAAGAGTTAAAAACAGGAGATCAGGTTACAGGTTGGGTAAAGAAAACGAGAACAGACAACAAAATAGATGTTACACTTCAGCGTCCAGGGTATAGAAGTATAGAGCCTAATGCAGATGCGGTGATGAATGAGTTAGAAATGAAAAATGGTTTTTTACCACTAACAGATAAATCTACTCCAGAAGAAATTAAAGCCGAACTAGAAATGAGTAAAAAGAGCTTTAAAAAAGCAATAGGCATGCTTTATAAAAAACGACTTATTGCCATAGAAGAAGACGGGATTCATCTGGTCATGTAAAAACCAAAATTGCTAGAGCGGTTATTTCTTCTACGTTGATAGGTGCGATAACCGCTGTTATAATAAGGATTAATAAGTGGTTGGCTTACATCTTTATAAACTTCATTTCTTATTCCTCCATCCGGAGTTCCTTGTCCGTAGTAATCTAAATTGAAATTTGTACGGTACTTAAAGTTTTCTCGGTTATTATAATATACTTGCACTTGACCGTTAATTTGCTCTAACTGTTTGGTTGGAAATTGCATATTAATAATTCCACTTTTTTGTTTCCAATGGTCTGATTGTGCAATTGCCATCATATTAATCTCTTTGTTTTTACTTTCATCAAAAAGAGCTCCTTCTTGAACAGAAAATTTTCGCTGTTTTGGTCTTATGTAACCATCAAATTGGGAAATAGAAACTGCATTACCAGTATATAAATCGGCACTTATGATAGATTGATTTATTGCAAAAATATTTGGATTCTTTAGTTCCTGAGCAAATCCAAAAGCAGAAAAACTTAATAGGAATAATAAAAGCTTAAACTTCATAGTAAAATTAATTTCAGCATAAAGATATCAAACATTATGCTAAAAAGATAATATTACATAACAATAGAAAAATCATCAATAATTTTTTAAATGAAAGGTAAAACTGGGAAGTAGTGTTATTGCTTTTGCTATATAAACAAATTTTAAAAAAATCAGTAAACTCAGTTTTTAAATAGAGACAGAAATTCCATTTTTTTGAAAAGAAGCTTATTTTATTCGACTTAAATTCAGAATTATTTGTTTACAGAATAGATGAGGGATTTCAATAATATTTCTTGTAAATTAAGAGATTTTGCAATCGAAAAAATAAAGTTACTTTCATCTAGGCTGTACCTCTTCAGGATTTGGTATACAGTTGTTTTCAAAATTTAAATTTCCACCTAAATAATTATAATTAGGCTGTATGCTTTTTAATAAAGGCATTTCTTTAAAAAGATAATTAGCTCTCTGCGAACTCACATAGGCACGGCTTCCTTTTTTAAATTTCAGCTGCGATGTATAATCTCGTGTATAATTTTCATCTTGATCATAATTTATATTCTCAAGATAAATAGGAAGATTTACTTTTTCAACATCTTTAACTTCTAGTTTTTGTTCTTTTTGATCTTGAGCTAATGCAGAAGAAAAGCTTGCCATAAAACAAATTATGATAAAGAAAAAATTTTTCATTTTTAGTCGTGTGTAAGTATCGTTTGTATAAATTTAATAATTTTTGAATAAAAACCGTAATTTTACAGAAACAAATACTATAACTATGAGCGAAATAAAGTGGGAAACTGCTAAAGAATACGACGATATAACTTATAAGAAATCTAACGGTGTAGCTAGAATAGCATTTAATAGACCTAATGTAAGAAATGCATTTAGACCTAAAACCACTAGTGAATTGCTAGATGCTTTTCAAGATGCGCACGAAGATACATCGATAGGTGCTGTATTGCTTTCTGCTGAAGGTCCATCTACTAAAGATGGAGTTTGGTCTTTTTGTAGTGGCGGCGATCAAAAAGCAAGAGGTAAAGAAGGTTATGTAGGAGAAGATGGTTACCATCGCTTAAATATTTTAGAAGTACAGCGCTTAATTAGATTTATGCCAAAAGCAGTAATTTGCGTAGTTCCGGGGTGGGCAGTAGGCGGCGGACATAGTTTGCACGTGGTTTGCGATATGACTCTAGCAAGTAAAGAGCACGCCATATTTAAACAAACAGATGCCGATGTGACTAGTTTTGATGGAGGTTATGGATCTGCTTATTTAGCAAAAATGGTGGGACAGAAAAAAGCGCGTGAGATTTTCTTTTTAGGAAGAAATTACTCGGCCCAAGAAGCTTTCGATATGGGAATGGTAAATGCTGTAGTGCCGCATGATGAATTAGAAACAACCGCTTACCAGTGGGCCCAAGAAGTGCTAGCAAAATCTCCCATTTCTATAAAGATGCTGAAGTTTGCCATGAACTTAACCGATGATGGTATGGTAGGGCAACAAGTTTTTGCAGGAGAAGCTACTCGTTTAGCTTATATGACAGATGAAGCTAAAGAAGGTAGAAATGCGTTCTTAGAAAAGCGTCAACCAAATTTCGATAAAAAATGGATTCCATAGAGAACCAATTTTCAAATCAACAACTATTTATAAATCTACTGCCAGATTATCGCGCAGTAGATTTTGAACCTATATCAAAGAAAAAACTAACAAAAAGTGTTTATCAAATAAGCATCGGTTTAGTTATTTTTTTAGTAGGCTGGGGTATATTATTTTATTTAATTCCGTTACATTGGAGTGTTTTTCTAGGCTTAGTCGTTATTCTTTTTCTTTTTTCTTTTTCCTATTTTAATGCTTATTTACTTCAACCACGTTATGGGTATGCGTTAAGAGAAAAAGATATTATTTACCGAAGAGGATATCTGGTTAGTAAAACTACGGTGATTCCTTTTAATCGCATTCAGCATGTTTCTATATCTCGAGGAATTTTTGATAAAGCTTTAAACATTTCTACATTAAAAATTTTTACAGCAGGCGGGCAAGGAAGCGATGTGAGTATTCCTGGTTTGTTGCCAGATTTAGCCGTAAAATTAAAAGAAGCTGTGGCTCAAAAATTAAGTGTAGAAGAAGATGAATAAAGACTTTTCTAGTCCGCAAAAACAATCTAAAATAGGGATTTTAGTTATATTTTTTAGTGTTCTCTATAAGTTTACTAAAATATTTTGGGTTTTTGGAGCTTATTTGTTATTTAAAAACCTTTCTGAAAATTTAATTTTTATACTTATAGGTTTATTCACAATTTTATGTTTTGCTATAACTTTTAGTATTCTATCTTACAAAAAATTTAAATTTCATATTGATTACGATCAAAAAGAGTTTGTGCTTCAAAAAGGAGTTTTTTCTACCGAATTTATTAATATTTCTTTTGATAGAATTCAGCAAGTTTATTTTAAAAGATCAATTATACAGCGAATTATAAATGTTTATGAAGTCGCTATTGATACTGCCGGAAGTAGCGATAAAGAAGTAACCATAAAAGCACTTTCTAAAGAAAAAGCTGATGCTTTGCGTAACATATTAATGAATTTGGCTGTAGAAGAAGTTACGCAAGAAAATGAAACTGTAAATGAAGTAAAAAGCACAAAGCAAAAACAATTAGAGTGGAAGCATCGTTTAGAAGTGTTAGATTTATTAAAGTTGGGGCTTACTTCTAATTACCTTAGAGGAATATGGTTAATTTTTCTGTTTTTTGGAACGATTATGAATGAACTTAATCAGCTGAAAATAGAAAACACTTATTTAGATCGAGGTGTAGATTATTTAGATCAGAATTATACTTCTCCTAGCGCGGTAATTTTTGTTGTACTAGTAGCTTTAATATTTACTTTTTTAGTAGGTATTTTAATTTCAACTGTAGAGATTTTTATTAAATATTTTAACCTCACGCTTACACAAACCTCTTTAAGTTTAGATTTAGAAATGGGGCTGAAAACCAACACTAGAACCTCTTTAAAGCCTAGACGCGTTCAAATGTTGCGTTTAAGTACCAATCCTATACAAAAACGATTAGATTTATATGAAGCCGAAGTCTCTTTAGCTAGTAGTTCTGATGATTTTCAGAAGAAAAAAAGTAAAATTAAAATACCGGGCTTAGCTAAAGATAAACTAAAAAAGATAAAAGAGTTTTTGTATAAACGTTCGCAAGAAACTTCAACACCAATAAAACCGCATTCAATTTTATTTGTGAGAAAATTTGTACTCAGTTGTATTCCTGTTTTTTTAGCAATTATTCCTATTATTATATTTGCATGGTATAGATGGGAAATTATTTTACCTGCAGTTTCTATTTATCTACTACTTTCATTTTTTCTGAACAAGAAGTATTACCAATCTATTTCTATTGAATTTACGGAGAATTTTATTGTCAAAAAACAGGGAATTTGGAATCATGAAACCGAAATTATAGAGCTATTTAAATTGCAATCAATTACCGTAAAACAGGCGCTTTGGTTTAGAAAACGTAAACTTTATCATTTAGAATTTCATACCGCAGGAGGAGATTTATTTTTTCCGTTGGTGAGTGAGCAAGATTTAAAAAATATAAATTATAATTTCTATAAAATAGAAACATCCACGAAAGCGTGGATGTAACTAATCAATAATTGATTTCTTTTTCTATTACCTTAGATTTGGAAATTTTTCTGGATTCACTTCGTTAAAAATACTATATACTTTTTCAAATATATCTTCTGCAGAGGGTTTAGAAAAATAATCTCCATCGGTTCCGTAAGCAGGTCTGTGTTCTTTTGCAGTAAGCGTTTGTGGCTTACTATCTAAAAAGCGGTAAGCATTTTGATTTTCTAAGATCTCTTGCATAATATAAGCAGAAGCACCACCTGGAATATCTTCATCTATAACTAGTAAACGATTGGTTTTTTCTACACTTTTTACAATGTCATGATTTATATCAAAAGGTAAAAGTGACTGCACATCAATGACTTCGGCGTCAATTCCTACTTCTAGTAATTCTTTGGCTACATCTTCTACAATTCTTAAAGTAGAACCGTAAGAAACGAGCGTAATGTCATCTCCTTCTTTAACGGTTTCAACAACACCGAGAGGTGTTTTAAATTCTCCTAGATTGGTAGGTAATTTTTCTTTTAATCTATAACCATTTAAACATTCTATGATCAAAGCAGGTTCATCGCTTTCTAATAAAGTGTTGTAAAACCCAGCAGCTTTAGTCATGTTTCTAGGTACTAGAATATGAATACCTCTTAGTAAATGCACTAAACCACCCATCTGTGAACCACTATGCCAAATACCTTCTAAACGGTGACCACGGGTTCTTACAATTAGCGGTGCTTTTTGTTTTCCTTTAGTTCTGTAATGCACGGTAGCTAAATCATCGGCCATAATTTGTAGCGCATACATAATATAATCTAGGTACTGAATTTCTGCAATGGGTCTTAAACCTCGCATTGCCATCCCAATTCCTTGTCCTAAAATTGTAGCTTCTCTAATACCTGTATCTGCTATTCTTAACTCTCCGTATTTTTCTTGTAAACCTTCTAAACCTTGGTTTACATCACCAATATTTCCTGTGTCTTCTCCAAAAATTAAGGCTTCTGGATATTTAGAAAAAATTTTATCGAAGTTTTCCCTAAGAATAATTCTTCCATCTACTAGTTCAGCATCTTCATCATAAGTTGCATTAACTGCTGCTATAGATGTGGCTTTATTGTCTTGTTCGCTATGAAGGTGACTGCTGTATTCTGGTTGTGTTTCTTTCTGAAACGTATTAATCCAATTGATTAAATTGTTTTTAGCTTCAGAGTTTTCTTTGTAAATATATTTTAATGTCTTTCGAGCAATACGTAATACTTCAAATTTTTGAGGTTCTTTAATGTCTGCTAGTTCATCTACTAATGGCTGAATAAAGTTTTTATTACTACTATTGTCTGCAACTTTTTGAAGTAAATCTACAACTATATTTTTTTGTTGAATAGGCTGTTCTGTAAAGGCTTTCCATGCTGCTTTTTTACCCTCTCGAACTGTTTTTTTAGCGTCACTTTCGATTTGCTTTAGTTCATCTTCTGTGGCGATTTCATTTTCAAGCATCCATTCTCTCATTTTTACATTACAATCATTTTCTTGCTCCCACTTTAAGCGAGCTTCAGATTTGTAACGTTCGTGAGAACCAGAAGTAGAATGCCCTTGTGGTTGTGTTAATTCTACTACATGAATTAAAACTGGTATGTGTTGTTCACGAGAAATTCTTCCCGCTGTTTCGTAGGCTTCAATTAATTCAGGATAATTCCAACCTTTAACCACAATAATTTCGTAACCATTATTGTCATCATCACGTTGAAAACCTTTTAATATTTCAGATATATTTTCTTTAGTTGTTTGGTATTTAGCGGGAACAGAAATCCCGTAAGCATCATCCCAAACACTAATCACCATAGGTACTTGCATTACACCTGCGGCATTAAAGGTTTCCCAAAAAAGTCCTTCGCTGGTACTGGCGTTACCAATGGTTCCCCAAGCGACTTCATTACCTTTAGAAGAAAAATTTTCAGTATCAATTCCTTCTACATTTCTATAAATTTTAGAAGCTTGAGCAAGTCCTAATAAACGTGGCATTTGCCCTGCGGTAGGTGAGATGTCTGCGCTTGAGTTTGGTTGTTTAGTAAGGTTTTTCCAAGTGCCATCTTCATGTAAGCTGTGAGTGCCAAAATGACCTCCCATTTGGCGACCTCCAGCCATGGGTTCTTTCTTAATATCTGTATTGGCGTAGAGCCCTGAGAAAAATTGTTCTACGGTTAATAAGTCTAAAGCCAACATAAAAGTTTGGTCACGATAATAACCAGAACGAAAATCACCATTTTTAAAAGCTTTTGCCATGGCAAGTTGAGGGACTTCTTTACCATCTCCAAAAATACCAAATTTAGCTTTGCCGGTTAATACTTCGCGACGACCTAGTAAACTACATTCTCTACTTATAACAGCAGTAGTATAATCTTTTATAACTTGCTCTTTAAACTGTGTAAAAGAAATATCAGTTTTCTCTAAGACCTTATCTTGCATACTTATTTTTTTAATAGGCTACGAAGATAGCAAAAAATGATCGAAATGTCAATTCAAAAATAGAGTGGTTATTGTGGAATTATGATTAATTTCTGATTTAGATGAAATATATGTAATTTTTAGTTAATATACTGAATAATATGTAATAAAGAAGAATTAGACTTGATTTGATTAGTACCATCTTCTAGTGAATAATTTTAGTAAAGTACTGAAGTCTAAAGAGACAATGAATCTTATTCTCTGATCATAATTGTCTTGTGCCGTTTCCCAGCCTAATTTAGAGTAAACTGGTAAGAAAATCTCAAAATAATCTTGTACTAAATTTACTCGTACTCCAGAATCGTAAACAAAAGTAGCTTGTTCGCCAGTATTTTTTATCACGCCAATATCTCCATAAGCGTGAATCCAATTCCAAATGGTAAAGCTACCGTTTAATGTTGAAATAAATCGATTGGCAAATGCAGGTTGTAATTTTGACTTAAAACCGCCTTCAGCTTCAATAAATTGCTGGCTAAATAATCCAGTATTTTCACTTCTTCCGTAGTAATTATAATCAAATAAATAATCGGTAGGTCTATCTAACGCAAAACTAAAATAGTCTGAATTTTCACTATGATTAAATAAGAAAAAACCAGTAAATGATCTTAATTCTATTTGACGATTACTTAAGAATAATTTTCTCCACTTTGCATTCACAGAAATTTTGCTAAATTTTTTAGCGATTTGATAGTCTACAGTCGTTGTAAAATAATCTCTAAAATTTCTATTGCTGTAATTATACTGAATATCAACCACGCTGTAATCTGGATCTTCTGCTGTATTTATAATCGAGCGATCTCTAAATACATTTACATTTCTAACACCAATTGCTTGGCGCTCATTACTTCTTAAATAGTTATTTCTAAAATAAATATTTAGATAAGGAGTAAGTCTATGGTAATACAGATTTTCGGCATAAGCGTATCTATTTGCAGAAAGGCCATAACTTATTTGATTGAGTTGTTGATTTTGAAATTGATGACTATTTGAAAGTGCCATAGAACCAACTAGTGCTTTGCTTCTTAATCCAATTTTAGGAGCAATTTTAAAATTAAAATTTCTTCTTAAGATGGTGCTATTGTAAAATTTAGGACCAATTATAAAGCCGTCGTACAAATTATAGTCAAACTCTGGAATTAGAAATAACTGACTGTATTTTGGGTCTTCAATATCTTCAAACAATCGTAATTGAATAGGTTTATTTAATAACGTAGTTACTCGTTTATAATTATTTCGTTGATTATATTCTGGGATAATAGCTTCATAATTTAAAGCTAAACGTTCAATTTTTTCTCTAGGGATAGTAATGGTTTTTGTAGAGTCAATACCTTCTAACCAATATTTAGCCACAACTTTTTTATCTTTAATTCCATATAAAGAAATGGGCATTTTATGATGTTCTTTATTCTTAACGGTTACAGTTAAAGAATCTTTGGTTGTGCTAATACTTTTAATAGAGAAATCTATTCTTGCATTGGTATTAATATATTCGCTAAAAAACCAATCTAAATCTTTAGAAGAATTAGCTTGTAGTAATTTTTTGAAGTTTACTGAAGCTACGTTCTCATTAAATGTATGCTGCGTATAAAATTCTTTTAAGGTTTTATGTAGCGTTTCTTTATTACCTAAGTAATCGTTAATGTAGTTAAAACCTACTCCCGCTTTATAAGGATTTGCAATATTTTTATTGAATTTTATGAGTGAATCTTGACTCATTTCAAGTGGCTGATCTAAGTTAAGTCTAGCCATATTTATTGCAAAATAAGGGTAACGATCGTTAAATTTTAAATCTGAAGCATGAAACCATCTAATCCCAATAACTTCTGCAAATTCTCCTAATAATTTGGTGTCTGGGTAATAACTTTCAACATAATCCATCATTAAATAAATAAGAATGGCATCTTTTAACCAAGCTTCAGTTCTAGGATTAAGTAAAATACTATTATCGAGATAATCTTTGGTGATGGTTTTAAATAATTTTAAATCGTATTGAAAGCCGTTAGGAAATGGGCTAATAAAAGAAGGAAGTTGATTAAGACCGTAAATAGGGTTTTTAAGGTAATCTTCTTCTGTAACCATTAAGTTTTCTAACGGATAATCACCTAAATTTTTACTTAAAAAGTTTACAATGCGATTAGTAGTTAACTTTTCTAAATCATCATTTACATCATTATCTTTAATATTGGTAATAATATTGAGCTTATCGGTTTTTAAAGTATCAAATTCATTTAGGGTAGCTAAATAAATTCTCTGATCAATATAATTTTTACCTGAAAGTTTTGAAGTAATTAACGAGTCTTCTAAAACATTCTTTTTAAGCGGTAAAGCAGAAGTAAGCTGAAATTGTTTAGGGTAAGTAATTTCTACATCACTATTAAATAAAGGGATAAATTGATCGTTTAAATTTTTATTGCTGAAAAATTCCCAACCTTTATTTCCGTATTTAGCAGGAAGAATATTCCAATAACGAAGCTTATAATAATCACTTCCATAACCATAGCGTGTAAACTTATCAATTGGTATTTTTATTTGATAATTTAATTGAAGCGGATAAGATTCTCCAGGTAAAATTTCTTTTTCTAACCTTACACGTATAATGTCTGGAGCTCCATCAGGTCTATTAAAAGCTAATGGCTTTTCTTGAGAAGATATATTTAGAATGATGGTTTTACCACGTTCTTGCTCTGGAGCATAGTGAAATCTTCTCGAAAATTCTTGTGCAAATCGCTCGGCTAGTGGTGTATTTTTACTACTAAAACTATTAGCCCAGTCTAATAAATAAAGTTCGTGTAATGTATCTTTACTTTTGTTGAAATATAAAATTTCTTGCTCAATAGCGATTACGTTAGTTTTAGCATCAAGCTTAGCTTTAATACTTACACTGGTTTGTGCAAGAATTAGTAGTGGACTAAAAACCGTTAGTAATAAAAGAAACTTTTTTCTTATCAACTTACGTTTAAGGAATTAAAATGAATTCAACATTAAAACGTCGACTCGTTTATACAAACGAGTCGACTACAAAAATGGTATATTTTTTAAAAATTAGGACTTAGATTGTATTGGTTGTAGAAGTTATTTAAAATATCAATCACTTCTTCTGCGGTATCTACTACCTGAACTAAATCTACATCTACAGCACTTATATTCTGAAAACTGTCTAAAAGCGTAGTTTTCACCCAATCTAATAAACCGTCCCAAAATTCGTGTCCTACTAAAATAATAGGAAACTTATCTATTTTATGCGTTTGTATTAAGGTTATGGCTTCAAATAATTCATCTAAAGTTCCAAAACCTCCTGGCATAACTACAAAACCTTGTGAGTATTTCACAAACATTACTTTTCTTACAAAGAAATAATCAAAGTCTAAACTTTTATCTTTATCAATATAAGGATTATCATGCTGTTCAAAAGGCAAATCTATGTTTAAACCAACTGAAGTTCCGCCAGCTAAATGGGCACCTTTGTTACCTGCTTCCATAATACCAGGACCTCCGCCGGTAATTACTCCGTAGCCATGTTCTACAATTTTCTCAGCAACCTCTGTCGCTAATTTGTAATATTTATTTTCTGGGTTTGTTCTGGCAGAACCAAAAATAGAAACGCAAGGTCCAATAGCACTCATGCGTTCATAACCATGTACAAATTCGCTCATGATTTTAAATAACGCCCAGCTATCGTTAATTTTTATTTCGTTCCAACTTTTATGACTTGTATTTCTTAAAGTGCTCATGTATTTAATAATTTTAAGGTTGGCTAATTTAGTTCTTTTCTTAAAAACTTAGCCGTATAACTTTTTTTGTGTTTTGCTACTTCTTCAGGTGTTCCTTTAGTAATTACTTTTCCTCCGTTTTTACCGCCCTCGTAACCAATATCAATAATATAATCTGCTAATTTAATAACGTCTAAATTATGTTCGATAATTAAAACGGTATTTCCTTTATCTGTCAATTTATTCAATACTTCCATGAGTACTCGAATATCTTCAAAATGAAGTCCAGTGGTAGGTTCATCTAAAATATAAAACGTGTTTCCAGTATCTCGTTTAGAAAGTTCTGTTGCCAATTTTATACGTTGCGCTTCACCACCAGAAAGGGTTGTACTTTGTTGGCCTAAGGTAATATAACCTAAACCAACATCTTGAATGGTTTTTAACTTACGATAAATTTTAGGGATGGGTTCAAAAAACTCAGTCGCTTCATCTATCGTCATTTCCAACACATCACTAATCGATTTGCCTTTGTAACGAATTTCTAAAGTTTCTCTATTAAAGCGTTTTCCTTGGCAGGTTTCACATTCTACATAAACATCGGGTAAAAAGTTCATTTCAATAACTCGAAGTCCGCCACCTTTACAAGTTTCACATCTTCCGCCCTTCACATTAAAACTGAATCTTCCTGGTTTATAGCCTCTAATTTGAGCTTCGGGAGTTTTTGTGAATAAACTTCTAATTTCAGAAAAAACACCTGTGTATGTTGCAGGGTTAGAACGTGGTGTTCTCCCGATTGGTGATTGGTTAATATCGATTACCTTATCACAATTATCTAAACCTTTAATGCTTTTATAAGGCATAGGTTCTTTTACGCCATTAAAATAATGAGCGTTCATAATCGGGTAGAGGGTCTCGTTGATTAAAGTAGACTTACCACTACCAGAAACTCCTGTCACCAAAATCATTTGCCCTAACGGAAGTTTTATCGAAACATTTTTTAGGTTATTTCCTGTTGCTCCTTTTAATTCAATCGATTTTCCGTTGCCTTTTCTTCTTTCTTTTGGGACTTTAATTTCTTTATTTCCGTTTAAATAAGAAGCCGTAAGCGTATCGTGTTTTTTAATTTCGTCTGGAGTACCTTGGCTTATAATTTCCCCGCCGTGTTTTCCTGCAAACGGACCAATATCGATCACATGATCTGCACGCTCAATCATATCTTTATCATGTTCAACCACAATAACTGAATTGCCTACATCTCGTAAAGATACTAATGAATTGATTAGTTTTTCGTTATCACGTTGGTGCAAACCAATACTCGGCTCATCTAAAATATAAAGTACACCCACTAATTGAGAACCAATTTGCGTAGCTAAACGAATACGCTGCGCTTCACCACCAGATAATGATTTAGAACCGCGATTGAGCGATAAATAAGTTAATCCTACATCGACCAAAAACTGTAATCTGGTAGAAATTTCTTTCACGATTTCTTCAGCAATTTTCCATTGGTTTTTACTGAGTTTCTTCGGAAGGTTATCAAACCACTCGCTAAGTTCTAGAATATCTTTTCCAGCTAATTCAGCAATATTTTGGTCATTCACTTTAAAGTAAAGCGACTCTTTTTGTAATCTGCTACCGTTACACTTTGGGCATTCTACCTTATCCATATACGCTTTCGCCCAACGTTTTAAAGAGGAAGAATCGTTATTGTTATAAGTGCTTTCGATAAAAGTAGCTACACCTTCAAAATCTATTTTATAAGAACGTGTAACTCCTAAATCTTTAGATTGAATGTTGAATTTTTCCTTTCCGCCGTGAAGAATCATTTCTAAAGCTTCTTTCGGAATATTTTTTATGGGGTCTGAAAGCTTAAAATCGAAACGCTGTGCAATTAATTCTAATTGCTTAAATGCCCAGTTTTTCTTCTGTGGACCGTGAGGGTCTAAACCTCCGTTTTTGATAGATTTTGAATCGTCTGGAATTATTTTTTGAAGGTTAACTTCATATAAAGCGCCAATTCCGTTACACTTAGGGCAAGCGCCTTTAGGTGAATTAAAAGAGAAATTATTGGGTTCTGGATTTGGGTATGAAATTCCGCTTGTAGGGCACATTAAATTTCTACTGAAATACCTAATTTCATCAGAATCTTGATCAAGAATCATTAACACATTATCACCTTGATTCATCGCAGTATTAATGCTTTGCGATAAGCGTTTGTCTAGTTTCTCATCGTCGCCAATCTTCATACGATCGATCACAATTTCGATATCGTGTGTTTTGTAACGATCGAGTTTCATTCCTTTTTCAATGTCTTGCACTTTGCCATCGGTTCTTACTTTTAAGAAACCTTGTTTGGCAATTTGCTCGAACAACTCACGATAATGACCTTTTCTAGAGCGAATAACAGGTGAGAGAATATTAATTCGTTTGCCGTTAAACTCTTTTTTGATAAGGCTTTTAATCTGCTCATCGCTATAACTTACCATTTTTTCTCCAGTCTTGTAACTATACGCATCGCTGGCGCGAGCATAAAGTAAACGGAGAAAATCGTAAATCTCGGTAATTGTCCCTACAGTACTCCGCGGACTTTTACTCGTGGTTTTCTGTTCTATAGCGATTACGGGAGAAAGCCCATCTATTTTATCTACATCGGGTCGTTCTAAGCCACCTAAAAACTGTCTCGCATAAGCTGAAAAAGTTTCAATATAGCGTCGTTGCCCTTCTGCATAAATGGTATCAAAAGCCAAAGAAGATTTTCCCGAACCTGAAAGACCAGTAATTACTACTAATTTTTCTCTGGGAATGATAACATCTATATTTTTAAGGTTGTGCACTCGTGCACCCTGTACTTCTATGTTTTCGTCGAAATTTGCCATAATTTTCTGCAAGATTGCGAAGTTACTCAAAGTCTTCAAATTAAGAAAGAACCTCTCTTAAAGCTTTGGTAAAATTAGTGATGTGGTTTTTTAGATAGATAATGAATTATAACCAAGTCTTACTTAATTATCCCCTAAGCTCATTTCTTTTATCTTCAGTGAAAGCTTTCAATTCAATAAAGAAAGCAGTGAATTCTTGTTCGAATTCGGAGTAAAATTTATTTAATTCTTCAACAGCGTCTTGAAGTTGAATTTTTCTTTTAATGCGCATACTCATTTGCGATAAAATCTTCTCAATACCATCAACTTTAGCATAACTCAATAACCAATTGTCGCTCACCATATACGGATAGAAATTTTGAACTCGTTTAGGGAGTAATTCAAAATTATACTTCAGCATCAAATAAAAATCGTCTACATAACTAGAAAGACGTTTTTCATGATAATTTTCCCAGTTTTTTGCTAGAAAATGGTCATATAAAATATCTACAATAACTGCAGAATAATGTCTATATCTTTTAAATAAACGATGTTTACTCTCAAAAACAATAGGATGAGTATCTGTAAATGTATCTATTTCTCGATGTAAAATAATTCCGTTTTGAATTTCTTTTGGATATTTTTTATAAGCTTTCCCTTTAATAGAATCGGCTACAAAATTTCCAATTTTTAAAAGGTTGTCATCATCTCCAGAAAGATAGATATGGGCAAGGTAATTCATAACTTCTAAATTACGGTTAAAAATAACTTCATACAAGGTTTTTGTAACCCATTTGAATACGTGTATCTTTGTTTCACTAATAAAAGAAAATGCTTATGACACTTATAAAATCAATTTCAGGAATTCGAGGCACCATTGGTGGGCAAGTAGGCGAAAATCTTACTCCTATAGATGCGGTTAAATTTGCTGCAGCTTATGGTACTTGGATCAAAGATCAATTAGATAAAGATGAATATCGAGTAGTGGTGGGGCGCGATGCTAGAATTTCTGGAGAAATGATGCAGCAATTGGTAATGAATACCTTAGTAGGTTTAGGGATTCATGTAATAGATTTAGGGCTTTCAACCACTCCAACGGTAGAAATGGCTGTGCCTATGGAACATGCAGATGGCGGAATTATATTAACAGCTAGCCATAATCCAAAACAATGGAATGCTCTAAAACTTCTTGATGAGAAAGGAGAATTTTTAAATGGAGAAGAAGGTGCTAAAATTTTAGAAATGGCAGAAAGTGACACCCTTACTTTTGCCGAGGTAGATGATTTAGGTGAAATTTCTGTGAATGATGCTTATATCGATTTACATATAGACGAAATCTTAGATTCTAAATGGGTAGATGTAGAAGCTATTAAAGCTGCCAACTTTAAAGTAGTGGTTGATGCAGTAAATTCTACTGGCGGTATTGCAATACCACGCTTGTTAGAAGAATTAGGCGTTGAGGTGGTGAAATTATATTGTGAGCCTAATGGTGAATTTCCTCACAACCCAGAACCTTTAAAAGAACATTTAGGTGATATTTGTGAGCTTGTAGTCAAAGAAAAAGCAGATTTTGGTATTGTGGTAGATCCCGACGTAGATCGTCTAGCTTTTATCGACGAAAAAGGAAATATGTTTGGTGAAGAATACACTTTAGTAGCGGTAGCCGATTATATTTTAGGAAAAGAAAAAGGAAACACCGTAAGCAACCTTTCTTCTTCTCGTGCTTTGCGAGACATTACAGAAAAACACGGTGGTACTTATCAAGCCAGTGCAGTAGGAGAGGTGAATGTAGTAACATTAATGAAAGAAACAAAAGCAGTTATTGGTGGTGAAGGGAACGGCGGAATTATTTTTCCTGAATTTCACTACGGAAGAGATAGCTTAGTAGGATCTGCATTATTCTTAACCCATTTAGCAGAAAAGAAAATTACGGTTTCTCAACTTCTTGAAGAATATCCTGCTTATTTTATGAGTAAGAATAAAATTCAGTTAACTCCAGAATTAGATGTAGATGCTATTTTAGTTGAAATGGAAAAGAAATATGCTGCGGAAGAAGTTTCGACTGTAGATGGTGTGAAAATAGATTTTTCTGAAAACTGGGTTCATTTAAGAAAATCTAACACAGAACCAATTATCAGAATTTATACCGAAGCAAAATCACAACAAGAAGCCGATAGCTTAGCAGAGAAAATAATGGAAGAAATTAAAACCATCGCAGGTCTTTAATTTTTGATTTAAAAAGTAAATTATGAAGAAGCTTGTGGGGTTACACAAGCTTCTTTTTTATGTTTCCAGCGCTTGTGAGTCCATAAATAATATTCTGGCTGCTCTCTAATTTGTTCTTCTAAAAGATGAAAGAATTTTTGTGTAAGTTCAGCATCTTTAGACTCTTTAGCTGTGGTGGTTAATGGTATTAATTTAGCACTATAATAACCTCGCTTCACCTTTCTAATTTGAAGGTACAAAATACCAAAACCTAATTTTTTTGCCATCGCTTCAGAACCATTAAAAGCAGCGGTTTCTCTTCCCATAAAATCTACCCAATATGCACTTTTTGAGCGTTTAGGAGATTGGTCTGAAATCATATAATAACTGGCTTTTTGGTTATTTACTTTATTTCTTACCATAGTAGGGATTACTTCTTTACTATTAATAAGGGTGGTGCCTAAATTGGCTCGTATATCTTTTATAAGCTTATCAAAATATTGATTTCTTATTTTTTTATAAACAGCATAAGCTTTATTGTGGGTGTCGTAAAAATTTATAGCAGTAGCCCATTCATAACTTGCATAATGACCACACATTACGATAGTGCCATTGCATTGTTTTTCAAAATTAACCAACTCTTCTATATTTTCATAAATAAAACGTTTTTTGAGTTGTTTATTGGAAATTGAAAGTGTTTTAATCATCTCTAAAAACATATCACACATATGCTGATAGAATTTTTTTTCTATCTGTTTTAATTCTGAAAAACTTTTTTCTGGAAATGATTTTTGAAGGTTATCTCTAACCACCTTCTTTCTATAGCCAACGATATAGTAAACAATTAAGAAACAGAAATCTGAAACTTTATAAAAGATAGAAAATGGTAGTTTAGAAACTAACCATAAAACAGGATAAACAAGATAAAAGACAGCTTTTTTCATAAAATTTGATGGTTAGCTGTCAAATATAGATTTTTATTAAAAAAAAGTTAATGAAATTCAAATATTTATAAAGCAATACTTAATTTTTAGCATGTTTCCAACGTTTGTGAGACCACAAATAATATTGAGGTTCCTCTCGTATTTGTTCTTCTAAAAGCTTAAAATATTCTTCAGTAATTTTAAAATCCTCAAATTGTTTAGGGTGATCTGCCAGTTGAATAAACTCTGCGGTATAATGTCCGCGTTTTACTTTTTCAATATGCAAATAGCTAATCGCTAAATCTAAGCGTTTCGCTAATACTTCACTTCCTATAAATGCAGGAACTTCTTTATCAAAAAAAGTAATAAAATGAGAAGATTTACCCTTTTTGGGTGCTTGGTCTGCAATCATTCCATAACTAGATAAAATACCACTTTTTTTATTCCTTAAAATTCGTTTAGGTACTTCATTAGTAACAAGCATAGTTGTGTGATGCTTGCTTCTTATCTTTTTGACTAAATTATCAAAATAATCATTTTTAATTTTTTTGTAGACACCATATCCTTCATAAGTTAATCCATAAAAGTGTAAAGCATTTACCCATTCATAGCTAGCATAGTGACCTAACAGTATAATATGACTTTTATTCAAAGATTGAAGGCGTTGTAGCTCTTCAGGATTTTTAACCAAAAAACGTTTCTTTAATTCTTTATCTGAAATGCTCATCGACTTTACCATTTCTAAAAACATATCGCAAAAGTGATGATAAAATTTTTTCTTAATAAGATAAATTTCTTTTTTAGACTTTTCAGGGAAAGCTAATTGTAGATTATTGGTAACAACTTTTTTTCTATAGCTAATAATGTAGTAAACAAAAAAGTAAACAATATCAGAAAATAGATAGAATATTCGGAATGGTAAAATAGAAATTAACCACAAAAAGGGGTAAACCGCAATGAATCCCAATCTTTGCATCAAAACGAAAAATTTTTACAAAGATATGGTATATTTGAATGTTTACAAACTTAAGTTATGGGAGATTTAGAATTAGTTACATTCATTGTTATAGGTATAAATGCTTTAGTTTCTGTAAAAGGATTTAATGATATTTCTTTCTTTAATAAATATAAGTTTAATGTTGGAGCCATTAAATTAGGTGAACAATTAAGAGTGTTTACTTCTGGATTTTTACATGTAGACATGACCCATCTATTTGTGAATATGCTTACGTTGTATTTTTTTGCTGGAGTAGTGATAAATCATACGGGCGTAGCTAATTTTTTCGCAATTTATTTAGGAAGTCTTATTTTAGGTAATTTGTTTTCTTTATATTTTCATAAAGATGAAAACCAATACACCGCTGTAGGTGCAAGTGGTGCTGTGATGGGAGTTTTGTATGCTACCATTTTATTAGAACCAGGAATGACACTTGGTTTATTTTTTATTATTCCTATTCCTGCTTATATGTTTGGTATTGGTTACTTGCTTTATACTATTTATGGTATGAAAAATAGAATAGGTAACATTGGCCATGATGCTCATTTTGGAGGTGCTATGGGAGGTTATTTTATTACATTAATTTTAGAATCTTGGGTGTTTACAGAACATTTACTCATGGTAGTTTTGCTTTTTATACCTCTTCTAGTTTTATTTATTTTACAAAAAACAGGAAAATTATAATTTTTGGTACTCTTATTGTTTTCTACTTATCAACTTTAAAAAAAACTAATTATGAAAAAACTAATTTTAGCTTGCACTTTATTATTTACTATGATTGCTGTTGCGCAAGAGCAATCTACAGGAATTTCTGTAAACGGTGAAGGAACGGTAAAGGTAATACCAGATGAGGTGCTTATTCAAGTAAATGTAAACCAAGAAGCAAAAACTGCAAAAGAAGTAAAGGCAAATACAGACCAAGTTATAGATGCGGTTTTAAAATATTTGGCAAATCAAAAAATTAAAGAAAAACACATACAAACCGAATACATTAGGTTAAGTAAAACTTATAAGTACGATAATAAAACTTATGTTTTTACCGCCAATCAAAGTGTATCTATATTATTAACAGATATTTCTAAATATGATGAAATAACACAAGGCTTATTAGAACTTGGTATAAATGGAATAAATAGTGTAAACTTTCAATCTTCAGAAATAGAGAAATACGAAGCTGAAGCACGTTTAAAAGCTATTGCAAATGCAAAAGAAAAAGCAGAAGAATATGCTGAAGCTTTGGTAATTAAAGTAGGGGTACCAACTTTAATTAGTGAAAATTCATCATCTAATTATTCACCTACTCCGGTTTATAGAGCTATGGAAATGAAGCAGTCAAATACTTCATCTTCTAATCAGCAAACATTGGCTGTAGGAGAAATGGAAATTAAAGCTCAAGTTCACGTAAATTTTTCAATCATTCATTAAAAAATTGAAATTAGTATTTAATAAAAAAATCCCGCTCTTAATTAAAGCGGGATTTTTTATGTGTGTGTATTTTAAGATATAGCTTAATCTAACATTTCTGCAACTTTAGCTTTTAATTCTTCACCTCTTAAATCTTTAGCTACAATCACACCATTTTCATCTAAGATAAATGTTGCAGGTATAGATCTAATATTGTATAGTTTAGCAATTGGTCCTTGCCAATATTTTAAGTTAGAAACGTGTTGCCAGGTTAAACCATCGTCTTTAATAGCTTTAAGCCATTTGTCTTTTTGTCCATCTTTATCTAACGAAACTCCTAAAATATTCAACCCTTTTTCGTGGTATTCATTATATAATTTTACAACGTTTGGATTTTCCATTCTACAAGGTTTACACCAAGAAGCCCAAAAATCTATAATTGTTACTTTACCTAAGGCATCTTTTAATGCTAATGTTTCTCCTTCTGGAGTTGGTGCAGAAAAATCTGGAGCTTTACTTCCTACTGAAGTAGCACTAGCTTGCTCTAATGTTTTGTTTACAGAAGCTCCAATTTCTGAATTTTGTACTTCTTCAGCTAAATTGTTAAAAATCTCTTTTGCTTCGTTAGTAGCTATAGATTTTGAATTAAGCATATCTGAAAGAATAAGAATAGAAACTAAAGAGTTTGGATTATTTTTCATAATCTCTTCTCTTTTCTTATCATCTTGTTCTTGAAATTCTTGTTGTTTTGCTCTAATTTGCGCAATAAGTTCAGGATTTTGCATCATATCTGGATTCTCTTCCTGAAAAGATTTCACCATAGCATTCATCTCTTTACCAGATTCTTTTAACTGCTCGATATAGTTATTAAATAATTCGTTCTCTTTTCCTCCTTCAATTTTAGAACTTCTTAAGCTATCTTTATAAATAGTTGCTGTTAAAGGTTGGTTTTCATTAATAAAAACTACATTACCTCTTACATCTTTAAAAGTGATAATGTTTAAAGTTTGAAAGTCTACCGCTGGTAAATCTATTTCAAAATCGCCTTCTTTTACCGTTGTAGTGTCTATAGGCACTGGTCTTCCTTCTCCTCCTAATCTAGCTAAATAAACTTCTGTACCATTTTCTAAATTGCTAACAGAAGCCTTTAAAGTGGCTTTTTCGTTTTTTCCTTCATTTTGACATGATATTGCTAACGCTGCCAAAACTATTAATAATACTTTTTTCATTATTTCGATTTGATTTAGCTACAAAAATAGGTAACCACATTTAAAGCAACAAATTTCTAAAGTATTGTTAATCTTTATTATTCATTATCTTTGTTCTTTGTTTAAAAGTTATCTTGTTTTATAAAGTGAATTTGCGATGAAGAATCAAAAGAAGGACTTTCCCTTTGATATATATGTTAGTTTTAAAAAAGTGATTTCAACTTATCGTGAACGTGCGAAAGTTGAAAAAAGCCCTATAGCTAAAAGTTACTTAGACAGTGTTTTAAAATATATAGAAGATTATCCTAAATTAGAAACTGGTTTAAAAAGTGAAAAAGAAGTTTTATCACATTTAGAACCTATAAAAATCTTGTTGGACGATTTATTCCCCAATATTCTTACGAATAATGAAATTAAAGCAGCATCTATACCGCATCAAAATTTACTTTTCAATAAAACTGAACGACTAAAAGAGATCATAAGAAAAGCGGGTAGTGATTACGAATTAAAAATTAGAAATTTTACCCAAGAAACAGATTATGTGTTCGGTTGTATATTAATCTTGAACAACTATTACGGCTACGATATAGATTTTACACGTCCTTTTTATTATGATATTCCAGATGAAAATGGAATTATGCGTCATTATAGAATCGCAGTAAATGCAGATTTTATTGAATTTGAAAAAACAAAAGCTGCCATAGATATTTCTGAAGATGATGTAGACTTACTCTTACAAGACACCAATAATATAGAGTTATGGCGAGAAAAATTCCCTCCATTAAGCTATATTTTTAAGGGATTCATTATCGTGAATTTAACCGATGTAACCATTGATGATGGTATATCAGATTTAAAAACCGAATTATTAAAAAATAATTTACCAAAAGAAAATAAATTAGACGGAATTACAGAAATTTTTAGATCTATTTATGGGAGTCCAGATTTAAACGTTGGTCTTACTATGTTTGATAGAAAAAAGACTGGTATGTTTAAAATGAATAATAGTGAGATTGAAAGCTTTATTCTCGATGAAGAAAAAGAGGTAGCGTGTCAAAATGCATTTTGTAAAGAGGCTTATTCAACCCTAATTGATAATCAAAATTATTTTTCTATTTCTAATGTAGATGCTTACCACAAAAAGCATCCCGATAGTTTGTTAAGTAAAAATTTAAAAGATAAAGGAATAAAAAGTTGCATTTTCGCGCCCATAGCTCAAAATGGAGAATTATTAGCTTTTTTAGAGCTGGTTTCTTACAAAAAAAATGAATTAAACAGTATAAATTCTATAAAACTAGAAGATGTAGTACCCTATATTGTAACGGCTTTAGAAAGAAATAATACAGATTTTGAAAATAGGGTAAAGGCAGTTATACAAAGTGAATGTACTTCTATCCATCCAAGTGTATTATGGGTTTTTGAAGAAGAAGCGAGAAGGTTTATTAGAGATTTAGAGAAAGATGGTGTTTCTTCCTTTAGAGATATAGCCTTTAAAGATGTTTTTCCTCTATATGGGCAAATTGATATTGTAGGTTCTTCAGATGAAAGAAACAAAGCTATACAAGAAGATTTATTGAAACATTTAAAAATGATCAATAAAATTATAGAGCATGCTTACGAAGAAGAAGCGCTGCCAATTTATGAGCAAGTAAAATTTAGAATAGAAGAATTTAAAAAAAACTTAAAAGAAAATTTAACTGCCTCTAGTGAACAGAAAATCATCAATTTTATTCATAAAGAAGTAAACCCAATGATTGAGCATTTTAAAACTAAATCTAAAGTTTTAAAGCGAATGATTAATCAATACAGTTCTTGTATAGATAACGATACAGGAGTTATTTACGACCAACGTAGAAATTATGATGATACCGTACAACGAATTAATAGAACACTAGCTAGGTATATAGATAGAAAGCAAGAAGAAGCACAAAAAATATTTCCGCATTATTTTGAAAGGTATAAAACAGACGGTGTAGATCACAATATTTATATAGGTGAGTCTATGACTAAAAATAAAAAATTTAGTCGCGTATATTTACATAACATTCGTTTATGGCAGATTCAAGTGGTTTGTGAAATGGAAAATAAATTTTACCATATTCAAGAAAATATGCCACTAAAGCTAGATGCGGCTTCTCTCATATTGGTATTTAGCTCCACTTTATCTATTCGTTACCGAATGGATGAGAAAAAATTTGATGTTGATGGTACGTATAATGCACGTTATGAAATTATCAAAAAGCGTATAGATAAAGCTTACGTAAAAAATACCGAAGAAAGAGTTACTCAAAAAGGTAAAATATCAATTATATATTCTCAAAAGGCAGACGAAAGAGAATATCTAAAATACATAGACTATCTACAAAAAAAGAACTACCTCGGTGAAGAAGTAGAACTTTTAGAGTTAGAAGATGTTCAGGGAGTTGTGGGTCTAAAAGCGATTCGAGTAGAAGTACTTTACCATAAAAATAAAGACTCTAAAGAAAAAACGTTGACTTATGAAAATTTAATGGAAGAATTACATTAACCAAAATGCAATTACAAAACTAATTACAGATATAATAATCCCCGTCATAAAGATGGTGTAAGTCCATCTTAAAATTTTATATTTTCTATTCAATACAATTCCTAGCAAATATAAATCTTTCGTAAGGGCTTCATAAACATAATCTTTATCTTTTAAAATTTCATTAATAGCCCAGTGGTATTGATCAAATTCCATCTGATGAAAATTACCAAAAAATAGCACATTTACTTCTCGATTTTTTACCTGCTCTTTAGTGAATTGACCCGAAGTTACATTTGGCTTAGTAGACATAATTGAAAGTACAATCGAAGCCACGCAAAAGCAAACCATAATTAAGGTAGGGATCATTAAGTGTCTGTTAGAAGCCGCATCTAATTTAGGAATAATATTGGCGAGTGCTAAAGAAATAATAATTGCGTTTACAGATAATAAAATGTTGGCTTTGGTATCTGCAATATCACTTAGTTTAATATGATTTCTAAGAGTAGTACGATACAAAGTTTGAATACTACGCTCTGGATTATCGTTTTTATACCTAGCTTTAAGTTTAGCTTTAGCTTCTTCCTTTTCGTATTTCTTTTTGAGTTTTTTCTGACTTTCCAGCAGACTTAAAAGATTTTCATCTTTTTTGGGTTTCCAGTTTTCTACCGCATAATCGCTATAAAATTTATGATACTCAGTAAACATTTTAATATTTTCTTCTATCCATTCATTGGGAGTAAAATATTTAATGTTATGTAATTTAAGCTCTTGCCTTAAAAACTCTGTTGTATCTTCAAAATAATCTTTAGCTAGATGAGAAGCATCTGCATCTTTTATAATTTCTTCAAGATTATTTTCTGGTTCTACTCCTTGTTTTGTGGCAAGAATACATTTTTCTACTTGGTTAATAATCTCTTGGTCAACTTGATTATCAGTAAGAAATTCTCTTGCAATTTTTACACTTTCTTTTTCGTGACCAGTTATTTTTTTTGTGTAACCAGTATCGTGAAGCCAGGCAGAGAGCAGTAATACCTCTTCTTCTTTAACATTAATTTGAGAATTTTCAATTAATTCTTTAGTACTTTTAACCACACGTTGTGTGTGATTATAGTTGTGATAGATAAAGGTATTAGGCAGTTTCTCTTTAAAAAGTTTCATGACAAAATTGTCTGCCTTCTCAATAATGTTTTCCATAACTACTGGTTAGTTGCTGTTAAATGACCATCGCCAAATTAGTAAAAAATCAATCATTCATTAGATTATATGAAGAAAAATAACATACTTCTAACAATTACCTCTGTATTAATGTTATCTGCTTGTGCGACTTTTGAGCCCAAAATTAATAAAGATTATCCACAAGATGCTATCGTTTATCCTAATGATAAAAAATTAGATAAGCGGTTTTTTTTAATTGGTGATGCGGGTTATTCTCAGCCAGGAGGTTCTTCTGCTGGTTTACAAGCATTCAAGTCGTTTTTAGATTCTTCAGAAACAAAAAATACATACACTGTTTTTTTAGGAGATAATATTTATCCTGCTGGGATGCCTGCAGAAGGAGCTCCTCTTCGAAAACAATCAGAATACCGTATAGATGCACAAATTGATGCTTTAGAAGATTATGAGGGTAAGATTTTATTTATACCGGGTAATCATGATTGGTACGATCAAGGTATAGATGGAGTCAAAGAGCAAGCAGATTATATTATTGACCGTACCCAACAAGAAGATGTTTGGGCGCCAACTCCAGGTTGTGGATTAGAAATTAGAGATTTGAGTGATGATCTAACAATGATTATTATTGATTCTCAATGGTATTTAGAAGATTGGGATAAAAACCCAACCATCAATGATAATTGTTCTGAGATAAAAACTAGAGAAGCATTGTTTCTCGAGATTGAAACAGAATTAAAGAAGAGTCAAAATAAAAATGTGATTATTGCAGTGCATCATCCTATGTATACCAATGGGGTTCATGGTGGGAATTATCATTTCAATAGACATTTGTATCCTTCTCAAAAGAAAATACCAATGCCAATATTGGGTTCTTTGGCGATGCTAATAAGAACTACGGGCGGAGTTTCTATTCAAGATGCTCAAAATGAACAGTACAAATCTTTTAGAGATCGTTTAGAAACAATAGCAAAAGATTATAATAGAGTTACTTTTATTTCTGGTCATGAACATAATATGCAATATGTTTTACACGATGGTTTACATCAAATAATTTCGGGAGCGGGTTCTAAAAATTCTTTTGCTAGTTTACGTAATGATGGCGTTTTTGCCTATCCTGGACAGGGTTTCGCAATTTACGATGTGTTTAAAGATAAATCTACTTGGGTACGTTTTTATGGTTCAGAAAATAATAAGCCTAAATTACTGTTTCAAACTCAAGTTTTTACAGAAGAGAAAATTCCAAATTTAGATACCATTCCATCCCCAACCATTTTACCAAAAGAAGTAGAGGTTTCTATATATCATGAAGACGCAACCGATAAAGGAGATCTTTATAAAAGCCTATGGGGAGATCATTACCGAGAACTTTATGGTAAAAAAATAAAAGTAAAAGTAGCCTTGTTAGATACACTCTATGGTGGTTTAAAAGTTATACGAGAAGGTGGTGGTCACCAAACAAGATCTATTAGAGTAGAAGATAGTTTGGGAAGAGACTACAATATTAGAGCGCTAAAAAAGAGTGCAGTTCAATTTTTACAAACCGTTGCTTTTAAAGACCAATCTATAGAGAAGAAGTTTGAAAATACCTTAGCCGAAGAAGCTGTAGAAGATTTTTATACCGCTTCACATCCTTATGCGTTTATGGCAATTCCTAAATTAAGTGAAGCTGCCGGAATTTATCATACCAATCCTAAAATTATTTATCTACCACAACAGAAAGCTTTAGGCAAATACAATGAAGCCTACGGAAATGATGTATATATGATTGTAGAACGACCTGAAGACGATTGGATGGGAACAGATATTTTTGGAAATCCTAATCACGATATTCAAAGTACTGCCGGTATGTTTGATAGGTTAAGAAGAGATGAAAAATATCGGGTAGACGAAACGGCATATATTAAAGCCAGAATTTTTGATATGTTGGTAGGCGATTGGGATAGGCATAACGATCAATGGCGCTGGGCTGAGTTCGAAAATGAAGATGGAAAACGTATTTTTAAACCTATACCAAGAGATCGAGATCAAGTATTTTCAAATTTTGATGGTGCTTTCTTCGGAACTTTAAAAGGGCTAGCTGGAATGGCCAAACAATTTGGTAAATATGATAAAGATATAGATGATGTCGCTTGGTTTAATACCGCTGCAATTGGCCTTGATCGTTCAATTATTCAAAATAAAGGAAAAGAAACTTGGATAGAAGAAGCAAAGTACCTTCAAGAACACATTACAGATCAGGTAATACAAGAGGCATTTAATGATTTACCCGAAGAGGTGCGTAAAGATGAATCTACAGAAAAAATAAAAAAATTGCTAAAAGAGAGAAGAGAAAATATTGTAAATATAGCAGAACGCTATTATCAACACCTTTCTAAATTAGCAATTGTCACAGCTACAGATAAAGACGATTTTATAGATGTTATTCGTTTGCCAAATGGCGAGACAAACCTTAAAATTTATAGAAATAAAAATGGAAAAAGAGCATCTTTATTTGTAGATAAAACATATACAAAAAACGAAACTAAAGAAATTTGGATTTACGGTTTAGATGATGATGATACGTATACAGTAACAGGAGAGAAAACCAATAAGAATATATTTATTCGATTAATAGGTGGGCAAAACAATGATATTTATAAAATAGAAAACCCTAAGCGATTAAAAATATACGAGCATAAATCTAAGCCCAATACTTTTGATGACGCTCAAAATGCTAAGATTAGACTATCAGATAACTACGAACAAAACTTTTACGATAAGAATAAAAAAATATATTCAACAAATGTAATTCTACCAGGTATAGGGTATAATCCAGATGATGGTTTAAAATTAGGCGTTCAAGATGTTTATAGTCATTACGGATTTAAAAGAGATCCCTACACGTACCAACATCGTATAAAAGCAGGCTATTATTTTGCAACCAATGGTTTTGATTTTCACTACAACGCTAGATTTGCCAGAATTGTAGGTAAATATAGTTTAAGCGTTGGATGGTGGTTTACGAGCCCTAATTTTGCTCAAAATTATTTTGGTTTAGGTAACCGAAGTAGAAACGAAAATAGACACAATAATCGTGATTTCGATTTTAATCGCGTTAAAATTAGTAAAGTTGGTGGGAGTGTAGGTTTAGTAAGAGAAAGTCCTTTCGGAAGTTATTTTGGTTATACTGCTTCATTTGAATCTGTAGAAGTAGAGCAAACTAATAATAGATTTATAAATCAAGATTTTAGCAATAATGCAGCTATTTTTGATAGACAATACTTTTTAGGTTTAGATGCAACTTACCGTTATGAAAGTTACGACGATGTACTAAACCCAACCAACGGAATGAAGTTTCAGCTGAGTGTTGGCGGAAAAATGAATACCAAGCAAACAGAAAACTTTTATGGCTATATAAAACCTACTCTAGAATTTTATAATGCATTAACCACAAACAGAAAATGGGTTTTGCGTAGTGCTGTAAATTCTCAAATAAATATAGGAGATGATTTTGAATTTTATCAGGGTGCTAATCTAGGAGGCGCCACCGGCTTACGTGGTTATAGAAATGAACGTTTTATAGGTGAATCTTCATTTGCTACTTCAGCAGATATTAGATATACATTAGGCGATTTTAAAACTTCATTTTTACCTTTTGAATTCGGAATTTTTGGTGGTGGAGATGTTGGTCGCGTTTGGTTAGATGGTGAAAATAGTAAGCAATGGCATAACGATATTGGCGGCGGTATTTGGGTAAATAGTGCCGAAGCCATTAACGGAACCTTTAATTTATTTGCAGGTGATGATGGTTTGCGTTTTAGTTTTGGATTTGGGTTTAGGTTTTAAGAGAGAAAGGAATAATAAAAAAAGAGGTCGTCTAATTAGTTTTAGACGACCTCTTTTTATAATTAAACTTTATTGGAATGTCTAGTTTAATTAATTACTAATTTTTGAATTTGACCATTAGCATTTTGTACTAAATAAGTTCCAGAGTTTAATGTGCTTACATTAATGTGAGTAGCTTGTAATTCTTCTTGTAACTTTCTTCCCTGAATATCAAAAAGTTTATAATCTGTAGGAGCGTTAAAGAAAACTCTTCCAGAAGTTGCTGGGTTTGGATAAATTACAAAATTGTTTTTATTCATTTTAAAATTATCGGTAGACAGTACGTTGTTTTCTAAGGTGTAAACACTAATTGTAGCACTCACTTCATTAGCAATAACAATTAGACCTTTTCCTTCAGTGTTATCTTCAGGAGCGACATAAACCAAACTTTCTGGAGCTAAATCTCCTAAGTTTTCAATTTCATCTTCTCCAGGAGTAACGCTTCTATTATTATAATATCCATCAAAAACAGGAGCGTTAGGATTAGTTATATCGTAAACCATAAAACCTCCTACACGTTCTAAAGCGATAAATGCATAAAAAGCGCCATCTATTTCTTCAACAATAACCGCTTCTGGTTCTGGACCTTTATTGTCGCTACGGTTTTTTAATTCATTTTCATCGTCGGTAGCGTTAAAAATAGAATTGTAAACAGGATCTTCTTTAATAATTCTTTCAAAGTCAGAACCGCTATCATAAACCTGAGTTCCTGTAGCTGCATCGTAAATACTGAAAGATCTTCCACCAAATGCATAAAGTTCTTCATACTCACCATCATTATCGATATCGCCTAAGGTATTGGTAAATGTTAACTTTCCTAAGTTTTCTTCAATTTCTAAAAAAGACTGATTAGCGAAAACACTTGAGTCTAATACTAAATCTTCTAAATCTACTTCTTCTTCATAAGTATCATATTCTCTTGCATCGCCTTCGTTAGCGGTTACGTAATACGAAGTTCCGTTTACGGTGTAACTTGCGATGGCATCTGGCATATACATTCCGTATATTGGCCAATTTGACATAAAAATAAAGTCTTGCTTGTTAGAAGTATCTAATGCATTTTCAGTTAAGCTATGGTCTTTGTAACCCAATGACCAAATATCTGTAATTTCAAGATTTACTAAATCGATTACAGCAATTGCATTGTTTTCTTGTAACGTTACCCAAGCAGTTTGGCTATCTGAAGCTATAGTTATGTATTCTGGCTCTAAATCTTGAGAAACAGTTGAGTTAGGTCCAAAAATTCTAATGTCATCAGCTTTTAATTGCGTTTCTTGTGTATCGAATGCGTTAAAATTTAAACTCGTTAAATTAGCTTGCGTAAGATTAGCCACGCCACCAGTTAAGTCGATCACAGAGATTGTACCTTCAGGATCTACAGAATAATCATCATTTGGTTCCCCTTCATTAGCCACTAATAATTTTGTACCATCGGGAGAAAAAATAACCATGTCAGGTAGAGCACCTACTTCTAATGTAGAAAGTATAACACCATCGGTATCCATAAAAACTACGGTTCCGTTTAAAGTTTCATCTGATGGAACTGCCGTCGCGGCAACCACATTGTTATGATAGGCTACACTCGTACCAGATTCTCCGTAAGTAGAAAGATCGATTGTTGAAATTGAAGTAATATTTAGCGGATTACTAAAGTCTAAAATTTCTACAGAAGCATTTCCACTATTCATTACAAATAACCTTTCTGTAGTTGCATCGTGAGCAACAATTTCAGATCCAGGATTATTACCTTCAATAGCGTAACTTGCACCAAAAGTAATTCCTAAGTTTTCTTGAGCTAATGGAGCGTGTATTTCATCATCTAAAATATAAATTACACTTACAGTATCTTCTCCTAATTCAGCATTCATAGCATTGGTTAACTCTAAAGCTAATAGTGTATCTGGCTCAGCATCTGTATTATCAGGAATAGTAATAGTAATGGTTTGCGAAGTACTTCCTGTAGCAGTAAAGGTTAAAGTTTCTTCGGTATAAGAGTAATGTTGATTGGCAACCGCAGTACTTTCTGCAGTTAAGATCGAAACATCTACCGTAGCATCTGAAGCAGGAACATTAGAGATTTTAACTGTTAATGTAATAGATGCTGCATCTTCATTTACGCTCACGTAAGCTTCATCAAAATTAATTTCTTCTAAAGCTTGTTGTGGCGTAAAGCTACCAAATGCAACCAATTGGTTAAGTTGTGTACCTCCGTTACAAGTACCTTCATCCTCTAAAGCATTTAAAGCTCCAAATGTCCAGTTACTAACATCGAAATTACCAGCGTTAGCGGTTTCACCATCATTTCTTAAATAAAATGAATCAGTATGCTCCCAAGCGGTGTTAGAGCCATCGACATTTTCTTCTCCAAATCGGTCGATCACGTTTGAATTATTATCTACAAGCTGAAAAGCATCATCACCGTTAGAACTAATAGATGCATTTTCGATAATATTAGTTTGAGTTCCAAATTCGGTTTCAAAAATAGTTGGCTCGTTAGTGATGTATGCAAAATCATCGGTGATAGTTCCCAAATCACTAATATCAATGCTGGTACTATACCCGCTATTATCATTGCCACCTCCATTGGATTGTCTTGCTAAATTCCAACCTGTAAAATCGATCGTTCCGTTCACGTAAATCTCTATTGCTCTACCTTCTGCTGAGGGACAAGGAGAGTCTACATATCCCGTAATTAGAGCTTCTTGAGCAAATGATGCTAAAGAAATAAATACAAAAAGTGCAGCTAAGTAAATTTTTTTCATAAATCTAACTATTAGTTTTTAATTGCATTTAAAATTAGTATTTACATAACAGAAGTGTTTCAACTAAAAATTAACTAAGCTTTAATTTTAAGGGGGTATTGAGTGTTTTTATGGCTAATGTTAATGTTTCAGAAACATTTACTTAACACTTATATTTTTATTAATTGTATAAAAAATACAATTCGGATCTTAAATGTGACAATTCAGTAAACTCTATTTTCATGAGGTTTACTTTTAAATGATATTTGTCATATAAATTAATACCCCATGAACATAAAACATTTAAAAATATTATTTAGAATCTCTATAGCGGTTACGCTAATACTTGTATTGATAGAATATGTTTTTAATGGTGCAAATATTGCTTCTTTTCATTGGAAAAAAGTATTAGTGCAATTTTCATATTCATTTTTAATCACACTGTTCAACTTTATTTATTTTGTTTGGCTTGAAAAAAAATATGATTGGAAAACTGAAAGTAAAAAGCGATATGTTATTGGAGTCGTCGGTTCTACCATAGTTACTTTATTTGCGTTTTTAAGCTGTAGAATAATCCATTTGGTAATTATAGAAAATAGCTATACGCTCAATGAGTTTATAGAAAATGAATCGATAAAAAATTACTTTTTCCCCTTTCTACTATCATTAATTATGAGTCTTTTTCTTCATGCTTTTTATTTTTACAAGGCCATGCAAGAAAGCAAAGTTACCGAGCAAAAATTAATAGCAGGACACGCTTCAGCAAAATTTGACGCTTTAAAAAATCAATTAGATCCGCATTTTCTGTTTAATAGTTTAAATGTGCTTACTTCGTTAATTGAAGAAAATCCAGGTCAAGCTCAAAATTTTACTACTTCATTATCTAAAGTTTATCGTTACGTACTTGAGCAGAAAAACAAAGAATTAGTCACAGTTGAAGATGAATTAACGTTTGCAAAACGCTATGTTGGTTTACTAAAGATGAGGTTTGAAAACAGTATTACTTATCATTTTCCTAAAAAAATAAGTAATCCTGAGGCTAAGATTATTCCTTTATCCTTACAATTACTGTTAGAGAATGCGGTAAAACATAATGTGGTTTCAGAAGAGAATCCTTTACACATTTCAATTTTTGAAGAAGATGGCTGTTTGGTGGTGAAAAATAACTTACAAACTAAAAATGTAATGGGGGAGAGTTCTGGTTACGGTTTACTAAATATTCAACAACGTTATGGATTACTAACATCTAGAAAAGTCAAAATAGAAAAGAGTAAAACTACTTTTCAAGTGAAATTACCCATATTAACCAAACAATTAAGTTACCTAAAACAACAACCAAAAATGAATATACATATGAAAGATTACGAGAAATTAGATCGCGCTAGAGAAATGGTTAAGAAACAAAAAGATTTTTATTCAAGCTTAACTTCTTATATGATTGTCATTCCGTTTTTAGCATTTATCAATTGGTTTACCATGGGCTTTGGTTTTCCTTGGTTTTTATTTGCGGCTGCAGGTTGGGGAATAGGCTTAATATTTCAATACATGGAGGCTTTCGATAGAAACCCGTTCTTTTCTAAAGATTGGGAAAAAAGAAAGATTAAGCAATTTATGGATGAAGATAAATTTTAAATAAAAATTATAAATTATGGAAATTTCTACTAAAGAAAAACGCTATTTTGAAGCTAAAAAGCGAGTAAAAGATTTGAGAGATTTTTATGCTCATCTTACTATTTATATAATCATAAATGGTTTTTTAGCGTTCTTAAATTTTAGAAACGGTTTTGATACTTATCCTTGGATGCTGTGGTCTTTAGCTGGCTGGGGAATCGGACTTTTATTTAATGCCGCTCACGCATTTAGAATAAATCCTGGTTTTAGTAAAGATTGGGAAGAGCGAAAAATAAAACAGTTTATGGAAGAAGAGCAAACACAGCAACAGCGTTGGGAATAATTTAATCGAATATAATGAGAACAATTATAATTGAAGACGAAAAACCATCTGCCAGACGTTTAGAGCGTATGCTTAATAAATTAGAGGTCCCTGTAGAAAAGTTTTTACATTCAGTAAACGATTCTATACAATGGCTTTTAGAAAATGAGCAACCCGATTTAATTTTTCTAGATATACAATTAAGCGACGGACTTTCATTCGAAATTTTCGAAGAAATAGATATTGAAAGTGCCATTATTTTTACCACCGCCTACGACGAATATGCATTAAAAGCTTTTAAACTTAATAGTGTAGATTATTTATTAAAGCCTATAGATGAAAATGAATTAGCGACAGCACTTGAAAAATATAAATCTAAATTTGCTGCGACAAATGAAATAAATACCAATTTAGCAGAATTGAAAAAACTATTGGGAGCAGAAAAGCCTTATAAAAGTTACAAGAAGCGCTTTACGGTAAAAGTAGGTCAGCATCTAAAAATGTTCCCAGTCGATCAAATAGAATGTTTTTACAGTGAGAATAAAGGCACTTATTTTTATACAAAAGATAGCAGAAGCTACTTGTTAGAAACAACTTTAGAAAATTTGGAAGAAGAGCTTAATCCTGAGAAATTTTATCGTGTAAGCCGTAAATTTTTTGTGAATATAAATGCGATTGCAGATATGGTAAATTACACGAACAGCCGTTTAAAAGTGAAACTAAACCATTTTAACGAGCAAGAAATTATTGTAGCTCGAGAACGTGTGAAAGATTTTAAAGAATGGTTAGGAAATTAAAAAGCATTAGCAAACTAATGCTTTTTAATTTTTTTATAAGTTAGATACAATTATTTTTTGATGAATTTTTCCATCGCTTTAGAATTTTCGTTGCTTAACTCAAGAAAATAAAGCCCTGAAGCTAAATTAGAAATTTCAATTTTATCTAGTAATTCACCTTTAGCGATTCTTTTTCCCAAACGATCGTAAATTGCATATTCTAAAAATTTAAGTTCAGTATGTATAGCAATAAAATTTTCAGAAGGATTAGGGTAGATTTTAAAAGTATTCAAATTAATTTTATCTAAAGACATCGTAGAATTTGGAGTAAATCTATAAACAGTCCCTGTAGACGGTACACCAGTTAAATTTCCAGCTTCATTACTATCTTCTTCCTCAGGTAAAACCTCTGTTACTATTGGTGCGTCTGCATTGCCACTTAATAGATAAGCAGGTGTATTAAAACTATCTGTAGAGTCATTATAAGAAGGAGCAAAAAATATAAAAGGTCCGTTTTCCCCTTCAAATATTAATGACGGATCTACGATATTAGAATCTCCATATCTATATTCAATTTTGCCATCATTTTCATACAACCATAATTGAAGGTTGATATAATCTGAAGGTGAACCATCCCTGAATCCTGCATTGTTAAATTATAATTTAAAAATTCTATCACCAACACTACCTTCAGTAACATAAGAAATATTAGATAAAGAGTTATTTACACTTCCCCTATCTACCAAATCTGTATTCTCAGAAAGTACATTTAATAGGACTTTATAATTATTGTCATCATTATCATCAGAAATTGAGGCATCATCAGTAATATAAATTGTAGAAACTACTTTACCTGCGATTTCAAAATCAAATCCAATAGGAATCGTATATTCAGGATCGTCCCAAAACACTCCATTATTTAAGGATGTACTATTGCTTATATCTGTATAATTTTCATTAAAAGCCGAAAAATAGTACGTATAATCATCTTGAGCTCGGCCAATAAATGTTATTAAAAAGAAGATTAAAAGTAGCGTATTTTTTTTTATTATATATGTTTAATGGTTAGGTGATAAATTTAATCTAAAAGTTGTAATAATTTCTATTTTTTTATTCTATTTTCATTAAAAGAAGAGGGTAGAAGTTGCGGTATAAATTTAATAAGAATAGGTAATAAGATGCTGCCGCCAGGTAAAATAAAAATAGCTAATGAAGGTATAGTTTTACAAATATCGAGCAGTTGTTCTTTTACCTTATGTTTTTCTTCTTCAGATAGATCTTTGTGAGTAGACTTAGAAAGTAACATGACCAATTCTTTACTTTCAAAAATCTCTTTTAGCAATCTATTTTTATTTCTTAAGATGAGCACTTTTACCATTCTATTGGTGTTTTTATAAAAGTGCTGTATAGCATTTGTATAATTAAAATAGGAAATTTCGTTTTTATGTTGTTTTAAAAACAGAAGCATTTGAGTTATATTTTCATCTACTTCTTTAGCAGAAAAATGAAGTTGATTACCTAATTTTTCGATAAATGCATATTCTTTCTTTTCAATTTCTTCATCACTATAAATAGTAATAGAAGCTAAATCTAAAATAAATTTTCGCTCTAAATGCGAGTTGAAGCTTTCAAAATTTATTGTTTCAAAAGGTTGATTCTGTGGCTGTATTTTGTGATAACGTAAAGAACTTTCTAAAAGCTTAACGACTAAGTTTTCATATTTATCTTTAGTCGTTTTTTTCTGAAATGCTAAAATCACTACGTTAGTAATTAAGCTTTCCAAATTGGTTAGGTAGTTTTTAGGGTGTTTTTGATGAATCAAGTATTCATTAAATGCTAAAACATCTAAAAAAAGTAAGGCATTTGTAATTAAATGACTAAAATTTTTTTGAAAAAAAGAATCATTAATTTGTATGCGATGCTGAATTATTTTCTCTAAAGTTTCTTCTGGTTTAGATTTAAAGAATGTAAATCTACCTTTCCAAGTCGTTTCTTTTTCAAGTAATTTATAAAACTGAATACATTGCTGAGTAAATTCTTCTCTATTTGCACTTTTAAAGTTTGAATAATATACATAAGCCAAAGCATCAAATAGGTTAATTTTAGTGAGTTCTTCTAAAGTCCATTTAATTTTTAGCGGATGAGAATAACTTAATGTTTTGGTGCTATGTGCATAAATAAAGCCAGTTTGTTGTAATTGTAAATAGAAGCTTTTTTTAGAAAATGCTTTATCCAAAACTTGCTTTTGCAGTGCAGGAAAGTGTTTATTAATCCAACCGGTAGATGACGGATTCATTTTTTATAGCTATTAATTACTTGGTAAAATTATTTAATTCAGGAACGAATAAAAAATCGAAAGCTTAAATTTCTAAAAATAAAAACCAAGCTGGCTTTATATTCGTATGTATTGGTGAAGTTAATATTTATTATACTTCACACGAGTGGAGAAGAAAATTGCTATGAAAATTTAGTTTTTTAACTTTTACTCAAAATGGTTTTTTAAGTTTTTTGTTAGTTGTTAAAAGCCTGCTCAATACTATTGAACAGGCTTTTTTAATTTTGCTTATCTAAATTTTTAAGAATTTTTAATTACCCCTAAAGTATAGAGTTGCTCCATTGTCGGGGTTTTGCTTCCTCCTTTAGGTTCTAATGTAATCCCGAAAGCTTGAGAAGAATTTGGATTTTCTAAGATGAAAATTTTGTTTTCATCTTCATTAAAATTAGAAAGTAAACCAATACTTGTTGGTGTTAAAGGCTCTAAAGTAAGCGACCATACTTGATACTCTTTACCTTGTGGTGGTTTAGGTAAATCTTTAGCATCTACATAAACTTGTTTGTTTTTTTCATCCCAATGAATTGCAGCATAAGCCGTTGGTGCCACATCTTGCCCAGCTAAAGGAACACTTATAATATCTTTATTTCTAAAGACATTGAGTAATTCTTTGGTCTTTTTGGCATTGTTTTGTGCATCGTCAATTTGTTCTTCTAGCTGTACATTGTTGGCGCTAACAGCGTTAATATTTTCACGTAGTTTATTACGTTGATTAATTACAGAAATTAAACCTATTAATAAAGCAATAGAGGCTGCCCAACTAATATAAAGCACAAGATTATTTTTCTTTTGTGAAGCGGGGTGCTCTCGTACTGTTGCAGTGTTGGTTTTATTTGTAATTTTTTGCTGTATACTAAAAAGTAAGGCTTCTGGGTTGTAAGGAGCTGCAGCAGTAGATAATTGGCTTAGTGCGTTTTCAATTTCTTCTACTTCTTTTAAAATTTCAGGGTGTTTCTTTAATTCAGTAGTTACCGCTATACTTTCTTGTTCAGGCAAAGCTCCATAGACATAAAGCTCTAAAATTCCCGAAGATATATATTCATTTAAATTCATCACTTAACTTGTTAAAATCTCACGTAATTTGTTCATACAATTTCTATTTCTAGTCTTAATAGTTCCCAAAGGCATATCTAATTCTTCAGAAGCTTCTGCCTGAGTAAATCCTTGAAAATAGAGGAGGTTGATAATTTTTTTACAGTAAGGCTTTAAAACATTAATGTATTTTTTAATTCCAATAGCGTCTACTTTGCTAGATAAGCTCGTTTTCTCTTCGATAATATCTACGAAATATTCTGTTGTTAAGTTTTTTTGTTTGTTTTTATAAGCTTTAGATCTTGTTTTATCTATAGCCGCGTTTCTTGCAATGTTAAGTATCCACGTAAAAAACCTCCCTTTAGAAGAGTTATATTTTTCGGCGTTATTCCAAATTTTAATAAAAACATCTTGAAGAATTTCTTCGGCTAGATGTTTATCATGTATGATACTATTAATTATCCCAAAAGTACTCTCTGAATAACGTTCGTAAATTCGCTCAAATGCTTTTGGATTTTTAGCTTGAAGTTCAGCAATTAGTCCGTCGGGTTGTTCTTGCATAGAATATTGGTTAGTCTGCTTATAAATTTATGAAAATTAATTGATTGTACAACATAAAAAAAGCTGCCAATTGGCAGCTTTAATAATTTATATAAAGAAAGAAGTTATTCTTCTAAAGTTACGGTTCTGGTTACTGGATTAAATGGACTTTCAACTAAATTACCATCTTTATCTAAAAGTTCTAATTTAATTGTGTTTTCTCCCATAGGAAGACCTTCAATCACTTTAGGTTCCCAAGTATCTAGCATAAATTCTTGGTCGTTTATGGTAGCTTTTACTTTGTTTCCTGAAGCAGAAAGATCTGTATTTAATAAGAAAAAGTCTAACATTACTTTTTCTGTATCTTTACCAGTATAAGTTCCTTTAGGTCTACTGTAGATCATATGAGGTTTAGTAATATCTACATTTCCTAGCTCATCATCTTTTGCATCACCAATGGTTAATTTTTTTACTACAAATGAATTTGCATTTTTAACAGATTCATGGTAAGAACGTGATAAGAAAGCGACAAGTAAGTGATTACCAGGCTCAATATCTTTATTGAAATTAGGTTCGTAATGAGCAGAATAAGGATCATTATCCATAATAAAATGGATGTGTTGACCTTTACCTGAATTAGCCATCATTTTTTCTTTAGCTCCTTCAGTTTGTACTCCTAAATCATAATTTTTTACATCAAACTCAAATTTAACTTGTTTACCATCGGTCAACATTTCTTTTTTAGGCTCAATTAAGCTTAAGCTTGAATTTTCGTAAGCAGGAGAGTTTTCTAATGGAGATAGAGTGATTTCTTTTGCTTCCATTTCAGAAGTTTCTTCTGTCTTGGTCTCATTATCCATGTCTTTTTCAGCTTCTTTTTTATTTTCTTTACAAGAAGTTGCTGCAATTACCATTGCAGAAGCTATTATTAAACTTATTTTCTTCATAACTTGGTTTGGTTTTTAAATTCTATGCTAATTTATTGTAGAGTTTTAACATAGCAAAGCATTTAAAATAAGCTTAACATCTAAGTTTTTATTTCTTAGTATATGCAATTTCTAAAGCTTTAGGTAGCATATGAGCTTTAACTTTTTTTAATTTTTGGCAATATTCTCCATCTATTTGAAAATCAATAGGGGTGTTCGTTTCAATAGTAACTTCAGTGACATGAATACATTCAACAAAATCACTTGAGAGTTCACTTTTTGTATTTAATGTTTTTAAAATTTCAATGAGATCTAATTTTTTAAAAATTAAAATTTCAAAAAGACCATCATCCATTTTCCCATTTGGATTCACTACGGCTCCAGTACCAAATTTTTTACTGTTAGCTAAAGCGAGCATAATACCTTTCTTGGTAAAACTTTCTTTTGGTGTTGTGATTTTAAACTCATAAGGACCTTTACTTTGAAATAGAGTAGTAATGCTATTTATGGCATAACCTAGTTTACCGCGTAGAGAACTACTCTCAAATTCTTTAATCAATTCTGCGTTTAAACCAAAATCACTAATATGTAGTCCTATCTCTTCATTAATCTGAATAGCATCTATTTTTCTGGTTTGTCCAAAAAGTGCAATTGGTATAAAATCTTTCGGGTTTTCAGGTAAATCTAAATCACTCGCCAGCCCATTAGCAGATCCTGCAGGTAAAATACCAATAGGTAATTGTTGGTCTTTCATAGCTTCGGCCACTAATTTAACCGTGCCATCACCACCAGCTATAATCACTCTATCAAAAGATTCTTTAGCTAGTTTTTGTTGAATTTTTTCAAGATCATTTTCACCTGTAGTTTTAAAAATGGTGTATTGGTGTTTATGATTCAACTCAGTTTTTACCATTTTTAATAAATGGCTTTTATCTTCGTTACCACTAATAGGATTAATGATGAATAAAAAATTCATAGTATAGCTTTATATGTCTTCAAAAATATCTATTTTTCAGCTTACATAACGTTATACTTTCTATAATTTATGAAACTTGATTTAAAAATTTACCGAAGTTATGCCAATGAACGAGAGATCGTGGTGATGGGGCATTTGTTTAAAAAACATGCTCCCGATGTTTTTGATCTCGATAAACGTTGGTATAAACATGCTTGGGCTGTAATTAGAATGTTTAGAATTAAAACGATATCTAATGCAGAAGTTATTTTTAAATTTAGAGGAAAAGAAATTACTACTAAAACTTTAGATGATGGTCACTTTAGATTAACAATTCCTTATCATGAGTCTATTGATAGTGGGTGGCATCAATTTACGATGGCGGTTGAGGTAGAAGGTAATAAAAAAGAAAAAAAAGGAGAGTTTGTAAAACCTTATCCTGGGGAGTATGGTGTGATAAGTGATATAGATGATACTTTTTTAATATCTCATTCTGGTAATTTATTTAAAAAGCTTTATGTGATGCTCACTAAAAACATCAATAAACGTACTGTGTTTGATGAAGCAGTAAATCATTATAAATTTTTAAATAGATTAGGAAGAGAAGATAAGTCTACCAATAACGCTTTTTTTTATGTAAGTAGTAGTGAATGGAATTTGTACAATTTTATTAGTCAGTTTGCCGAGCTAAATGAATTACCAAAAGCAGTTTTAAAACTGAAAAATATAAAGACTGGAATTGCTGATTTTTTATTTAGTGGTGGGGGAGATCACAATCATAAGTTTTATAAAATTAAACATTTAGTCGAATTTTATCCTGAATTAAGATTTATACTTTTAGGCGATGATTCGCAGAAAGACCCAGCTATTTATCAAAATATTGTAAAGATTTTTCCTGAGAATATAAGCACTATTTATATTCGCCAGACTGGTAAGAAAAAGAAAAATAACGTAAATAAAATTTTAAAGAATATAGCATCTATGGATGTGAAAGTATGTTATTTTGAAAATAGTGAACAAGCGATGATTCATTCAAAAGAAAATTTAAAATAAAAAAAAAGCCCAACCGTAAGGTTGAGCTCTTCTTAAAAAATTCTTTTTATTAGCTTGCCGCATTATGCAATTCAGCTTTTGCTTTATAACCAATTTCTTCACCTTTAGAGTCTGCAATTGCAGCATCTTTTCTAGCCTTAAGAGCTTCTAATTTATGTTCGATTGAATTCTTAACACCATCTAACTTTCCTTTAGCACCTTTCACATAATCATTACTAGTAGAAGCGATCTCTTTTCTAGTATCTGCTCCTTTTTTTGGGGCTAATAATATTCCAGCTGCAGCTCCTGCTAATGCTCCTGTAACAATCCCTATCAACACTTTTCCTGTTTTCATACTATTTATGGTTTTTAAATTAAACTTAGGTAAAAGTACATATAACATTAATTCACTAAATAAAAATATAGTTAAGCTTGATTTAAACTTTTTCAATTTTCCTTAAAGTTTTAACAGAATAATTTATCGTGCAAATGTTTCTAATAAATTTTTCACTTGTTCTGTATCTTCTACATAAAAACTAGCTTCTGTTTTTTGTAAACCTACCTTTACCGTAAAGGTTTTATCTGGCAATTCTCTAAACATATATTCATCTGTCCAATCGTCACCAATGGCAAAAATAAAATCAAAATCTTGGTTTAATTGTTTAGTAGCAGCCCGACCTTTATTAACACCACTATTTTTTATTTCAATAACTTTATTACCATTTAAAACACTTAAATCATGATTAGAAGTAAGGTCTTTGACCACACTAGAAAGTTCGTTTGCTCTTTGCCCACCTAATTGCGGATCTGATTTTCTATAGTGCCAAGCTAAAGAATAATTTTTCTCTTCTATAAATGTACCTGGTGTACGATCTACGAAAGACTCTAAAACGGGTCTTATGCTACTCATCCAGTTCTTATTTACATTTTCCGTGAGGTTCCAATCTCCTAATTTTTCTTTTAACCATAACCCGTGTTCAGCAATAAGTGTAACTTGTTCTTCTCCAAAATGTTTTTCTAAAAAGTCTTTATCACGACCACTAATAATTACGACTTCACAATTTTTAGCATTTAACTTTTCAATGGTAGTGAATAGTTCTGGGTTAGGAGCAACTAATTCTGGATCGTCATTAAAATCTACTAAAGTTCCATCAAAATCTAAAAATAAGATTTTCTTTTCAGCTTTATTAAATTGTGAAACAATGTCTTCTTGATTTGCAGTACTAATATATTTAGCTTTTTTAGAGATATGGTTTACTTTAGTACCTTCTAGCGCTTTCATGAATTCATCTGCCCATTTTTTAATATCATAGCGTTTTAATCTCTTCTGAATAATTTTATTCCTAGATTTTTGCTCTTTTAATGGCATCTCGTAGGCTTGCTTTAGCGCATCTGCAATTTGATCGTAATTATTAGGGTTAATAATTAAGGCTTCATTCATTTCGTGCGCAGCTCCCGCCATTTCACTTAAGATAAGCACTCCAGATAAATCTGTTCTTGTTGCAATGTATTCTTTGGCTACCAAATTCATTCCATCTCTACGTGGGGTAAGTAAGGCTATATCACAAGAGGTGTATAAATCTATTAAATTATCGAAAGGCATTGAGCGATAGAAATACCAAATAGGAGTCCAGCTTACCGTTGAAAATTTACCGTTTATTCTTCCAACCAGTTCATCTATTTCTCGTTTTAATTTTTGGTATTGTGGTACGTTAGAGCGTGAGGGTACGGCCAGCATAATTAAACGTACTTTTTCTTTAAATTCAGGATATTTTTCTAAGAAATGTTCAAAGGCTCTAATTCTATTGGCAATACCTTTGGTGTAATCTAAACGGTCTATCGATAAAATCATTTTTGATCCAGGGGTGGTATCTAAATGCTGATCTAATCTTACTTGAAGTTCTGATTTTTGATCTTGAGTTTTTTCAAAATGTTCTAACGCAGCGCTTTCAAATTTCTCATAATCTATTCCCATAGGGAAAGAGTCTACTTTTACAATTCTATTTTTAAGTGTAATCTCGTTAAATTGTGTTTCGTGTCTTAAAATTCTACTTACAGAACTTAAAAAGTGTCTTTCGTAATCGTAGGTATGAAAACCTAATAAATCTGCACCTAACATACCTTTTAATAAAGACTCACGCCATGGTAATGTTCTAAAAACTTCATAAGAAGGGAATGGTATATGCAAGAAGAAGCCTATCGTTACATTAGGTTTATTTTTTTTTATAATACCAGGAACTAATAATAATTGATAATCGTGTATCCAAACCGTATCACCATCATCAAGGTTTTCTAGTATTTTTTTAGCAAATTTTTCGTTTACTTTTTTATAGCCTTCCCATTGTTGTTCATCAAACTTGGTATATTCCATAAAATAATGAAATAACGGCCAAATGGTACGGTTACTAAATCCGTAATAATAATCGTCTAGCTCTTTTTCGGTAAGATTAATGGCTAGGCATTTTTCTTTTTCTGCTGCCGTGTTAATTTGTTGTTGAATTGCCGGGTTTACTTCTTCTTCTGTAAGGCCAGACCATCCAATCCAAAGACTATCACCTTCCTGATGTACCGATTTCATTCCAGTGGCAAGACCTCCAACACTAGGAGAAACTTTTACATCTTGTTCATTTTCAATAGAAATTTGAAGTGGTAAACGGTTAGAAACAATAATAGTTTTGTTTTTCATAGGTTAAATTTTAGTATTGGTTGTTTTTATTTTTTTAATTTACAGTTTTATATTTAAATGACCTTAAATACACATAAACTTTAATGAAAAATTTGGATTACGGAATTATAGGAAATTGTAAAAGTTCTGCGTTGGTATCTAAGACAGGATCTATAGACTGGTGTTGTTTACCTAATTTTAATTCAGATGCTATATTTGCTAAATTACTTGACCATGAGGAAGGTGGGAGTTTTAATTTAGTAACTGCCGAAGACTATGAAATTAAGCAAGAATATTTACCTAAAACAAATATTCTAGTAACCAGATTTACCGCAGAAGAAGGCTCTTTTGAAATTAGAGATTTTATGCCGCGTTATTTTAAAGAAGATGGTGATTCTCATGCGCCAGCAGAAATCGTACGTTGTATAGTGTTATTAGAAGGATCACCTAAGTTTAAAGTAGAGTACCGGCCAAGACCTGCATTTGCTAAAGAAAAGACAATTAGAAGAATAAAAGATGATTATATTAAAAGCCACACGATAGAAGGTAAATATGATTCTGTTTACTTATACTCAAACTTAGACTATCATGACATCTTAGAAGAAAAAGAAATCACTTTAGAAGAAGATGCCTTCTTTATAATGAGTTATCATGAAAAAATATTAAAACAAACAGTAGATAGAGCTTTTTTACAATACCATAGAACATATACATATTGGTTAAATTGGAGTGAGAAAACTACTTCTTACCGCTACTATAATAAAGAAATTTTAAGAAGTGCCCTAACTTTAAAAATGCTTACGTATGAAAAAAGTGGAGCGGTATTGGCGGCAGCAACGACCTCTTTGCCAGAAACTATAGGTGAAGTAAGAAACTGGGATTACCGTTTTTGTTGGATTCGAGATGCATCGATGGTCATTAAAGTAGTTTCAGAATTAGGTCACGTAAAATCTGCACAACGCTTTCTTCAATTTATTATCGATGTTATTCCAGATAAAGGTGATAAAATGCAAATTATGTATGGTATTAATGGAGAGAAAAATTTAACTGAACATATTCTAGATCACCTTAAAGGTTATAAAGGATCAAAACCTGTAAGAACTGGTAATGCTGCATATATCCAGAAACAAAACGATATTTTTGGAATTTTAATGGAAGTAATTTATCAACAATTTTTAAGGTTTGAAAATACCTTAGAAAATATTGAAGAATTATGGACTATTACCTGCGGAACTGTACATACGGTTCAAGAAAACTGGAAAGCACCCGATAAAGGAATTTGGGAATTAAGAACAGAAGATAGACACTTTACATTTTCTAAACTATTATGTTGGGTAGCGGTAGATAGAGCAATAAAAATAGGAGAACTTATTCATAAAAAATCTAATTTAGAACAGTGGAAAGCTACAAGAACAGAGATATTTAATGATATTTATGAAAATGCTTGGAATGAAGAAGTGCAAGCATATACACAATTTTACGGGTCTAAAGATTTAGATGCTTCTACTTTATTAATGGAAGATTATGGTTTTATAGAAGCTCAAGATCCTCGTTATATTAAAACCGTAGAAGCCACAGAACGTGAATTGCTTAAAGACGGATTAATGTATCGCTATAAAAATGAAGATGATTTTGGTGAGCCAAGTTCATCGTTTACTATTTGTAGTTTTTGGTTTATAAATAGCCTATTTAAAATAGGGAAGAAAGAGAAAGCCATAAAATTATTTAATAAACTACTCTCTTACAGTAACCATTTAGGATTATTTAGTGAAGATATAGATTTTGAAACTAAACGTTTGTTGGGTAATTTCCCTCAAGCTTATTCACATTTAGCACTAATAGAAACCGCTACCAACTTTTCTGGAGGAATTACAGAAGAAGAAGAGCTAGCTGAATTTATACATCATTTTTAGTAGAATTTAGAGGAGAAGTAAAACTATCTCAAGAGTTATTATTTTCTAAAACAATTCTTGTTCTAGGAAGACTTTTTGGATAGTTTTCTTTTATATATTTAATCATTTTTTCTCGAATAAACACTCTTAAATCCCAATTGGTAGGCGAGTTTTTAGAACTTACTAAAGCTCTCATTTGCATAGATTTTTCGGTACATTCGGTAACTTGTAATACATTTACTTTACCATCCCAAAGAGGGGTACTTTTTAGAAGTCTGGTTAATTCTTCTCTTAAATCATCTACAGAAATATCATAGTCGGTATGCAGAAACACAGTTCCCATAATATCTGAAGTTGTACGCGTCCAATTTTGAAAGCTATTTTCTATAAAATAAGTAGAAGGAACCACTAATCTTCGCTTATCCCAAATTCTAATCACCACATAGGTGAGAGTGATTTCTTCAATCCATCCCCATTCTCCTTCTACAATTACCGCATCTTCTAAGCGAATAGGTTGTGTAATAGCAATCTGTATACCAGCTAATAAAGTGGCAATTGCTTTTTGTGCTGCTAAACCTACAATAATACCTGCAATACCAGCAGAAGTAAGTAAACTTATACCAATGTTTCGAATACTTTCAAAACTCATTAAAGTAATACCGATGGCTAAAATTACTAGAATAAAGATGATAATATTTTCAAGAATTGTAAATTGTGTATATACTTTTCTTGCTTTTAAATTATCTTCTTTAGAGACATCATATTTACTCAATAACCTTCGTTTAAAAACTTTAAATAAAAGAATAAGAAACCAAGTAATAGAAACAACTAACAGAATTAAAATAAGGTGTGAGGCTAAATAATTGAAATTTTCATCTATAAAAACTTTTGAAGCTTTTCCAATCCAGATTACAATAGCAATTAGAAAAAGAAGTAGAGGTATTTGAATTCTTTTAGCGAAATTTATGGGTAAAATATTTCTAGGATTTTTACCAATTTTCTTTATAAAAAGATACGCGCCCCAAAATGATATAATTATTCCTATAACACCATAAATAATATATTTTAAGGTAAGCTGTGTAATATTAACTTCTTCTGAACTGAAAGTCATTAAATTTAGTCTTTATCTTTTTGTGGATTAGATTTTTCTTTTACTGAAGGGAATTCTTGCACTCTAACTCTAGAAGTAGAAAGATTTTCGCCATTTTCTAAGGTACTTATAAATCTTACTAACTCTTCTCTAAGTTCACAATGTAAATCCCAAGTTGAAGAGGCATCTTTAGAGCTACATAAACATCTAATTTTTATCGCTTTTTCTGTAGTATCTACCACTTGTACGATGGGAGGGTGGTCTTCATCCCAATCATCACTAGCTTCTAAAAGTTCTTCAAATTTTTTTCTTACCTTTTTAACATCAATCTTATAATCTGCGTATAAAATAATAGGTCTAATTTGATGGGCAGAAGTCATTGACCAGTTCTCAAATGTATTAGAAATAATATATTTAAGCGGAACCACTAATCTTCTCCAATCCCAGGTTCTCACTACCATATAGGTAAATTTAATATCTTCAACATACCCCCAATCATCATCAATAATTATGGTATCTCCAATTCTGGCAGGTTTTGTAATTGCAATTTGTATACCTGCTACAATATTCCCTAAAGTACTCTGAGCTGCAATACCTAATATGACGGTGGCAACACCTGCAGAAGCTAAAAGTGAAATACCTAATTTTTCTAATGATCTAAATTGAGAGAGTACGACTGAAGCCCCAATGATAATCACTAAAAACGTAATTATTCTTCTAGCAACAGAAACGTAGGTAAGCATTCGTCGAGCTTCAGTATTTTCTTCTACAGAGGTGTCACCAATTTTATTTTCAGCAACGTATAGCATAAAATAGTCAATCATTCGCATAATAAACCAAGTAATCGTTCCTATGACCAATATTAAAAGAATAGCATAAATTGCACTGGCAAATTTACCTGTAAATGAAATAAGATGATTTAATAATAAATAAAAGGCTAAAACACCAATCGCAAATCCTGCGGGTTTAGCTAATTTATTTGCAATATTTTTAAGCCATTTTTTGTTTGATTTTAATAATATTTTTTTTAAAAAATAAGCAACAAATTTACCGATGTAATAGCAAATAAACAGTAACACTAAAGCACCTACAAATTTCCAAACGGGCATATTAAAAATTCTAATTCTAGCCCAATCTGGCATCATTCTATCTAACTTACGTGGTCCATAAGTAGCATACATCGCATCAATATTTTCTACTGTATTGGGAGAAATAAGCCAAAAAGATCCGTAATCTTTATATTTTACACGTTGTACTCTAAAGACAATGCCTTTACCGTCAAGATCTACTTCTCCAAAAACGATACTTCTTCGTGGTTGCCCTGCTACAGCTTGATTAGTGTTAGTTTGTATATCTATTTGACCATCAGCTCGATCAGGAAGTTCATCCCAATTAATATTTACACGCTGATTAATTACAAAATATAATTTCTCTGCTAGAGTAGCCGCATCTTTTTTAGTGATGTTATCTGGAAATAAATTTAAATTAAGTGCATATGCAGCTTCTTCATAATCTTCATTTCTAGATTTTATAATAAAATGCTCTAAGGTAGATTGTGGCGTTTGAAAATTGATTTGGTTAGGAGGTAAACCAATACTTTCATTAACCCGATCTAACACATAGTAAGCATTATTATAATCTTTAATGGCATTAGCTCTAAATTTCCCTTCATTTTTTACGGTAGGAGATTTACTAGGGAAATTATTAATTTGTTTTTGTGATGTGGTGTCTTGAGTTTCTTGAGCCTGAGTGAACGATAAATTCAAGCATAGAAACAAACATATTAAAATTGAAGTTGAATAGTTTTTTGTCATGAGTCACAAGTTACTGGCTTTTTTTTATAGATTTTATTAGTGTTTTGTTAAAACTGAATTTCTATTAGATAAAGAAATTGTAAATTATAATAATTAGCAACCAACTATTATTGAATAATGGTATCTACTATTTAACTAATTAATTGACAAATTATGAAACACTTACTCCTACTTTTTAGTTGTGCAATTTGTTTGCAATCATGTATTCGCTGGAATGATGATGATGAAATTATAGCTGAAAGCAATTATGAAGCTATTACGCAATCCCGAGATATTTTTGAAAATAGTATTACTTTGGAATCTTCAAAACCTATAAATACTGCGGGCAAAATATATGTAAAAGATAATTATATTTTTATAAATGAGGTAAAAGAAGGTTTTCACGTATTTAATAATATTAATCCAGAAGAGCCAGAAGCGATCTCATTTATAAGCGTACCTAGTGCTACAGATTTGGCTATTAGAGATAATATCATTTACGTTCATCATTTTGTAGATTTAGTAGCCATTATGATTTAAATACAAATCAAATTCTAAGTATTAGCAGAACTGAAAATGTTTTCCCTCCACTAATTTCTCCAGATGGTTTTTCTGCAGAATATTTTGAAGTATCTCCAAATAATGTAATTGTAGGTTATCAACTTAAACATTAAAAAATGAGAAAAATTATACTTTTAGTGTTAATTCTAGTAATTAATGCTTGCAGTTCAGATAGTAGTGATATGGCTTCAAATAGTTCAGATGGAGTTGGAGGCAGCTTAGCTAGATTTATACTTTCAGGAAACTATTTATATATTGTAGGTGATGAGTCATTAAATATTTTTGAAATTACCGATGGTGAAAATCCTGTTTTTAAAGGAAGCACTTATATAGGATTTGATATAGAAACTTTATATGGTTTAGGCGATAAGCTTTTCGTAGGAAGTCGGTTAGGTATGTATATTTACGATATTTCTTCTCCAGAAAATCCTTTACAATTAGCAGAAGTTAACCACGTTAGAAGTTGCGATCCTGTAGTATCGTCTGGAGATTTCACCTATGTTACCTTACACACAAATTCAGCTTGTGAAGGAAATATTAATCAACTAGAAATTTATAATACTGAAAATCCACTCTATCCCGAGCTTTTAACAACCGTACAAATGAATCAGCCAATTGGATTAGGGCTTTACCAAAATTTCCTATTGGTAACAGATCTAGATGTAGTTCGAGTATTAGATGTTTCAGAACCTCAATATCCAAATTTTGTATCTTCAATTCCTGTAAAAGTTTTTGACGTAATTATAAGAGGGGAAGAGTTATTCGTGATCGGAGAAGAAAGTCTTACTCAATTTAAAATTTCTATTGCCGAGAATGAATTTAATTACTTAGAAACAAGCGGAATAGAATTTTAAGCGGGGTATTCATTATTTATGATTGATTAGTTCACAATTTTAAAAGTATTTTATTGCTTCAATAAAAAGCTTTTCTTTTTTAATGACTAAATTTGAAACTTAAAAAACTTAAAAAATTGTATTGAACATGAGAAAGCACCTTTTAATACTTGCCGTTTGTAATTTTTTACTTTTGACAGTCGGTTGCAAAACATATAATTCACCTATTCAAAAAGGAGCAAAACCAGAATTAATTTCTAATGAATTTGAATTTACCGAAGGTCCGGCATCAGATCGAGAAGGGAATGTCTATTTTACAGACCAACCCAATAATCAAATTCTAAAATGGGATGCTAAAACCAATTCTATTTCTGTTTATATGAAAGATTCAGGAAGATCAAACGGAATGTATTTTGATGATAACGAAAATTTATGGACGTGTGCCGATGAAAATTTTCAATTATGGAAAATTACTCCCGAAAAAAAAGTGTCTGTAATTTTAGATGGTTATAAAAGTAAAAACTTTAACGGTCCTAATGATCTTTGGATAGATGAAAAGGGAGGTATATATTTTACAGATCCTTATTATCAAAGAGATTATTGGAATAGAACTTCTCCAGATATGGAAAAGAGAAGTGTGTATTATCTTTCTCCAGATCATAAAACCGTAAAATCAGTTGCAGAAGGTTTTGTACTTCCTAACGGAATTATAGGTTCTTCTAAAAACCATATTTTATATGTTTCAGATATTTCAAATGAAGATATTCACACTTATAAAATTGAAGACGACGGTACGCTAAGTAATAAAAGATTATTTGCAAATATGGGGTCTGATGGGATGACGTTAGATAGCGAGGGAAATCTTTATGTTACCGGAAACGGTGTTACCATTTTTGATAAAAAAGGAAACAAAATAGATCATATTGAAATTAATAAAAATTGGACAGGTAATGTGACTTTTGGAGGAGCAAATGAAGATATTTTATTTATAACCGCTTCCGATGCAGTTTATACACTTAAAATGAAAACCCACGGAATTCGATGGAATCATTAAATAACAAAAGAGCTGCCAATTGGCAGCTCTTTTTATTTTCATCAAGTTGTATTTTAAAAACAGTATTTATTTTCAGCGATCAGTTTATCGGCAATCTCAGTTCTTAATTTTACTACATTTGGGAAGTTATCGTATTTGGTAAAACGTTTTAATCCCATTAGCATCATTCGTAATTCATCACCTTCAGCAAAAGAGATGATACCTTCTTTTGCTTTTGCATTGATTTTTTCAACAGCATTGTAAAGATACAATTGTGACATTTTGATTTGTTCTTTCTGACTTTCTTCACTAGAACGTTTGGCATTCTTTTCAGTTCTTAAAATAGCCGATTCTGCCATATAAACTTCAATCAAAATATCTGAAGCTGCTAATAATAATTGCTGATGTTCTTCCAGTTGAGGTCCGAATTTTTGAACAGCACTTCCGGCAACCATTAAAAATACTTTTTTCAGTTTTTTAATCATTTCTTTTTCTTCGGCAAATAATTCAGAATAATCTGGTTTATCGAAAGACGGAATTCCCATTAATTCTTCTCCCACCGCTTGTGCTGGTCCTAAAAGACCTACGTGACCTTTCATTGCTTTTTTTACGAGCATTCCTACACAAAGCATTCGGTTAATTTCATTGGTTCCTTCGTAAATTCTAGAAATACGAGCGTCTCTCCACGCGGCTTCCATTGGCGTATCGGCAGAGAAACCCATTCCTCCAAAAACCTGAATTCCTTCATCTGAACAATTCTGAATATCTTCTGAACAAGCAACTTTCAAAATAGAACATTCAATGGCGTATTCTTCAACCCCTTTTAATTCGGCTTCAGAATGAGAGCTTCCACTTTCCATACGCATCTGAATTCGGTCTTCAATATTTTTAGCCGCTCTGTAAGAAGCCGATTCTCCCACATAAGCGGAAGTTGCCATTTCTGCCAATTTTTGCTTAATAGCACCAAATTGAGCGATTGGCGTTTTAAACTGAACACGCTCATTTGCATATTTTACAGCGTTAGTGGTTACACGACGTTGCGCGTCTAAACAAGCGGCAGCCAATTTTATACGACCAATGTTTAAGGCATTCATCGCAATTTTGAAACCTTCGCCACGTGCAGCTAACATATTTTCTACGGGAACTTTGGTTTCGTTGAAGAAAACTTGACGGGTAGAAGAGGAGTGAATTCCGAGTTTCTTCTCTTCTTCGCCAAATGAAATTCCGTTTTCAGTATCGTTTTCTACGATAAATCCGGTAATATTTTTATCATCTTCAATTCGCGTAAAAACAATAAATACGTTCGCAAAACCAGCATTAGAAATCCACATTTTTTGTCCGCTAATGCTGTAATGTTTTCCGTCTTCAGAAAGTACGGCTTTGGTTTTTCCTGAATTGGCATCGCTACCAGCTCCAGGTTCTGTTAAACAATACGCACCAAACCATTCTCCGGTGGCTAATTTAGAAACGTATTTCTTTTTTTGCTCTTCGGTACCGTAAAGTGTGATTGGCATTGTTCCAATTCCGGTATGTGCTCCAAAAGCGGTTGCGATCGATCCGGTAGCGCCAGAAATATAATCACAAACTAACATTGTTGAAACAAATCCCATTCCGAGTCCGTCATACTCTTCTGGTACAGCCACACCTAAAAAACCAAGTTCTCCAGCTTTTTGCATCACCTCTTCGGTGAGTTTATAATCTTTCTTTTCGAAGCGCTCTCGATGCGGAATAATTTCACGTTCTACAAATTCTTGTACAGAATCTTTCATCATTTTCTGCTCCTCATTAAAATCTTCAGGAGTAAAAATGTCGTCGCACTTGGTTTCTTTTACTAAGAATTGACCACCTCTTAATAGTTCTTTATCTGTTTTAGTTTCCATTTTTATTTTTTTGAATTTTGAATTATAAATTTTGAATGATTATAATTCAGTAGTGTTAAACATTTTTTCTTGCTGTAATTATAATTTTTGTGATGATATTGATTATATGAGTTATTTCTCTTATTTCATTTGAAACATTAATTTCAGTTAATTCAGATTCACTAAGTAGTCTTAACCAATATTTTGTTTCTCTTGCTTCTTTTGAGGCGATTGACATTTTATTAATGAAATCTCGTTTCGATTGAGCAGCTGTTGCCTCTTGAACATTAGCTCCAATGCTCGTAGAAGATCTCAACATTTGCTTTGAAATTATGAACTCTTTTTCTTCCTGAAGTTTCTTGAAAAGAGAAATTATACTCAGAGAGAATTTGAAAGTCTTATCGGCTATGATATTTTCAGTTTTCAAACTATTCTCAAATCTAATTCAACATTCAGCATTCAAAATTCATAATTAGAAAACCTCATAAACTCCCGCAGCGCCTTGCCCAGTACCAACACACATTGTTACCATTGCGTATTTATTGTTGAGGTTACGTTTGCGCATTTCATCAAAAATCTGCACCGATAGTTTTGCTCCCGTACAACCTAACGGGTGCCCCATAGAAATGGCTCCACCGTTCACATTTACCAAATCTTGATTTAAGCCCAATTCACGAATTACCGCTAATGACTGAGAAGCAAAAGCTTCATTCAATTCGATTAATGAAATATCATCTTGTTTTAATCCGGCTTGTTTAATAGCTTTTGGAATGGCTTTTACAGGTCCAACACCCATAATTCTTGGTTCTACACCCACAGCGGTATAACTCACCATTCTAGCAATAGGTTCAAGGTTGAGTTCTTTTACCATTTCCTCACTCATCACCATCACAAAAGCAGCGCCATCACTCATTTGCGAAGAATTACCGGCAGTTACACTTCCGCCTTCAGCAAATACAGGACGTAATTTATTCAATACCGCTTCAGAAGTGTCTTTACGCGGACCTTCATCTTTATTTACGGTATAGCTTTTAGTTTTCTTTTTACCTTCAGCGTCTACATAAGTTTCATCGATAGTTATGGGAACGATTTGATCTTGAAAACGATCTTCGGCTTGTGCTTTTATAGCTTTTTGGTGTGAATTGTAAGCAAATTCATCTTGATCTTCGCGAGAAACTTTATACTGATTGGCAACCGCTTCCGCAGTTAATCCCATTCCCCAGTAATAATCTTCGTGACCTTCCTTTGCTAGTTTATAATCGGGTACGGGTTTATAGCCACCCATTGGGATGTAGCTCATACTCTCGGCACCACCAGCAATGATACAATCTGCCATTCCACTTTGAATTTTTGCTGAAGCAATGGCGATCGTTTCTAATCCTGACGCGCAATAACGATTCACCGTCATCCCAGCAACATCTTCGGTTTTAAGTCCCATTAACGAGATTAACCTACCTACGTTTAAACCTTGTTCAGCTTCGGGCATTGCATTACCCACAATCACGTCGTCGATACGGTTTTTATCAAATTCCGGGAGTTTATCCATCATATATTCGATGGTTTCCGCTGCCAGTTCATCTGGTCTTTTAAATCTGAACACACCACGAGGAGCTTTTCCCACGGCTGTTCTGTATGCTTTTACTATATATGCTGTTTTCATTTTTTTAGTATTTAGAATTTAGAAGTGTATATCGTATTTCGTAAAATGTATACTCTATTTCATTTCTATAATGTCGATTGTAATTTGATAATCATATTTTGAATATGCTGAATTTCACTTTCAAAATCTTCAAAATCATCTACACCTAAAAAATTCAGATTTTTGGCAATTATCATTTGAGTTTCTAGTTCAAATGCAGATCCAAGAGCTATTCCTAAAAAATTAGCAAAATCTTTATTAGTCTTTCTTCCGCATCCTTCTGCAATGTTGGAAGGTATCGATATGGCAGATCTTCTAATTTGAGAAGTTAATCCATAAAGCTCTTCTTTTGGAAAATTCTGACTCTTCGTATAGGTATCGGTAACTAGATCAATTGCTTTTTGCCAAACTTTTAGTTCTTTGAAGTAATTCATAAATTTTTCAAATTTCAGTCTACGATTTACATTTTACAGTATACAATCAATCTACACTTAGTTTCTAAGTGGTTTTCCTTTTTGCAACATATGCTGAAGGCGTTCTAATGTTTTTCGTTCTCCGCAAAGGCTTAAAAAAGCTTCACGTTCTAGGTCTAATAAATATTGTTCACTTACATACGAAGCTTCAGATAAATCTCCACCAGCCATTACGTAAGCTAACTTATTAGCGATTTTCTTATCGTGATCGCTAATGTATTTTCCGGCATTCATCTGGTCGGTTCCTACGTAGAACGCTCCGAGTGCTTGTTTACCTAACACTTTAATATCATTCCGTTTAATAGGTTGCGTGTATCCATTTTCTGCCATTAATAAGGCGTGTTTCCTCGCGATGGTTAATTGATTATCACGATTTACCACTACAATATCTTTTCCTTTCTGAAGAATATTAGTATCGTAAGCTTCGTAGGCTGAAGTTGATACTTTTGCCATACCAATGGTTAAGAAATTCTCTCGTAATCTATTCAATTCTACATCATCTTTTTGGTAAGTATCTGCCGCTCTAACTGTCATTTCTTTAGAACCACCGCCGCCAGGAATTACGCCAACACCAAATTCAACCAAACCAATATAAGTTTCAGCGTGAGCCACTATTTTATCGGCGTGAAGCGAAAGTTCGCAACCACCACCTAACGCCATATTGTGCGGAGCAGAAACAGTTGGAATAGAAGAGTAGCGCATACGCATCATGGTATCTTGAAAATACTTGATGGCCATATTCAGCTCGTCGTATTCCTGTTCAACCGCCATCATAAAAATCATTCCGATATTGGCACCGACTGAGAAGTTTTTCCCATCGTTAGAAACTACGAGTCCGCGGTATTCTTTTTCAGCTAAATCAATCGCTTTGTTGATTCCGTCGAGCACATCACCACCAATTGAATTCATTTTACTGCGGAATTCCAGATTCAAAATCCCATCGCCTAAATCTTCAACGACAACTCCACTGTTTTGGAAAACCGCTTTAGACTCACGAATATTATCTAGAATGATGTAAGAGTCTTGCCCCAGAACTTTTACGTGTTCTTTCTTCGGAATTTCATAATAATAGGTATTTCCTTCTTTTACTGAATAAAATGAAGTAATGCCGGCACCTACCATTTCGGTCACCCAAGCTGCAGGCTCGTAACCTTCAGCTTTCATCATTTCGATTCCTTTTTCTACGCCAATAGCATCCCAAACCTGAAACGGCCCATGTTCCCAACCAAAACCGGCTTGCATTGCATCATCGATTTTGTAAAGTTCATCGGTAATTTCTGGGATTCTGTTAGAAGCGTAAGCAAATAATGCAGAAAAGTTCTTGCGGTAAAATTTACCTGCTTTTCCTTCATCTTTAATTAAAACTTTATAGCGATCGCTAAGTTTATCGATGGTTTTAGTTTGTTCTAAAACACTAAATTTCGCACTCTTTCGATCACGAAATTCCATTTTATCTAGATCAAGCGATTTGATTTCGCTGGAACCATCTTTTTTCTTTTCTTTTTTATAAAAACCTTGTCCGGTTTTGCTCCCTAACCATTTGTTATCCATCATTTTTTGGATAAAATCTGGAAGTTTAAAAAGCTCGTGAGCTTCGTCTTCGGGAACGTTTTCGTAAAGACCGTTAGCAACGTGAACGAGCGTGTCTAAGCCAACCACATCTACGGTACGGAAAGTAGCCGATTTTTGGCGACCAATTACCGGTCCGGTAAGTTTATCGACTTCTTCAATAGTCATATCCATATCTTTTACCATATGGAATAAGCTCATAATGCTGAAAATCCCTACACGATTTCCGATGAAAGCCGGAGTGTCTTTAGCGATTACCGATTTTTTTCCGAGGAATTTTTTTCCGTAGTGATTCAAGAAATCTAAAACCTCTTTTGAAGTATCGGGTCCTGGAATAATTTCGAATAAACGTAAATAACGTGGAGGATTAAAAAAGTGTGTTCCGCAGAAATGCTTCTGGAAATCTTCACTTCTTCCTTCATTCATAAATTTAATGGGAATTCCGGAGGTATTCGAGGTAATTAAAGTTCCTAGAGTTCTATGTTTTTCAAGCTTCTCAAAAACTTGTTGTTTAATATCTAATCGTTCTACCACCACTTCGATAATCCAATCTACTTTAGAAACTTTAGCAATATCATCTTCTAAATTTCCTGTCGTAATGCGATTGGCAAAATCTTTATGATAAATAGGCGAGGGCTTCGATTTTAAAGAGTTTTGCAAAGATTCGTTAACGATACGATTGCGTACTTCTTTATCTTCTAAGGTAAGTCCTTTTTTTTGTTCCTTTTCATTGAGTTCTCGCGGAACGATATCGAGCAGTAAGACCTCGACGCCAATATTGGCGAAATGGCAAGCAATACCGCTACCCATAATTCCTGAACCAATGACAGCAACTTTATTGATTTTTCTGTTCATAATTATTTTACTGTGGTTTCAGGTTTATAAATTTTTTTGTTGTTGATTAAATCCATAATTGTATTGGCAACATCTATAAAAGTTTTGATGTCTTTTTCTGGAACTGAATTTTTTATAGCTTCATCAAACTTTAATACAACTTCTTTAGAAAAAGCTCTCATTTCTCTACCATATTCTGTAAGTGTAATTAGCACACTTCTGCCATCTTCTGGGTTTTTTTTTCTATCAATAAGTCCTTTTTCTTGCATGGATTTTAATGTTCTTGAAAGACTAGTAGCTTCCATTCCCATTTTTGGTCCTAAAGAGGTAGATGGGGTGCCTTCTTCGGGATCTATATTTAGCAAAGCAAAGCCTGTTGCCATAGTACTTCCTTGCTTGCCTGCTTCTTCATTATACATCTTAGCGACAGCAATCCAAGTGGCGCGAAGTACATAATCTATTGTTTTCTCTCTCATAATTTTAATATACCCATCAAATATAACGAAAAACATTATGCATGCATAATAATATAACTAATAATTTCATTTAAATTAATCATATTTATAAAAAAACTCCTCAATAATGAGGAGTTTAACAATAACTTAATGTGTTTTTAATGAAGTTCGTAAATGTCATGATAAAGATCTATGTACATTTCTTTAATAACTTTTCTTTTCATTTTCATGGTTGGAGTAAGTTGCCCACTTTCTACTGTCCAAATATCTGGAGTAAGTCTAAACTGTTTAATACGTTCCCATTTTCCGAACCTTTCATTATAGAAATCTACCTCTTCTTGAATGCGATTATTTACATCTCTATTTTTTATAAGTTCTTCATTAGTTGAACCTAAAATAATTTTTTTTCGTTTAGCCCATTCTTGAATGAATTCAAAATTTGGTTGAATTAATGCTGCAGGCATTTTCTGACCTTCACCTACAACCATAATTTGTTCTATAAAGCGAGATTGTTTCATCGAGTTTTCGATAACTTGTGGTGCCACATATTTACCACCAGAAGTTTTAAACATTTCTTTCTTTCGATCGGTTATTTTTAAAAACCCTTCGTGATCGATTTCACCAATATCTCCGGTATGGAAATATTTCTCACTCGTTAATACTTCATTTGTTTTCTCTTCATCATGATAATAACCAATCATAACCTGAGGACCTTTAACTAATATTTCACCATCTTCAGCAATTTTCACTTCGGTATCTGGAAGAGGTTTACCGACAGTGCCTACTTTGAAACCTCCACCTCTTATATCATTGACCGCAATTACGGGAGAAGTTTCTGTGAGTCCATAGCCTTCCATAACTCCAATTCCAGCTGCATTAAAAACTCTGGCTAATCTTGGTTGTAAAGCAGCACTTCCAGAGGCAATTACTTTTAATCTACCACCGAGGGCTTCTTGCCATTTACTAAAAATAAGTCGACGTGCTATTTTTAGCTTAAATTCATACCACCAGCCATTTCTTTCATAAGGTTCCCACTCTAAACCTAATTCAACTGCCCAATAAAATAAATTCTTTTTAACCCCCGTTAAATCTGTACCTTTTGCAATTATCTTGTCGTAAACTTTTTCTAAAAGTCTTGGTACGGCAGACATCACATGAGGCTTTACTTCTTTTAAATTTTCACTTATTTTATCGATTGATTCTGCAAAATAAATGCTTACCCCAGCATATTGATACATATATAATAACATGCGTTCATAAATATGACATATAGGAAGAAAGCTAATTGCAGTGTTACTACCGCCTTCAAGAGGTAAGCGGGTAGAACTATTTAGAGCATTACTTGTGATGTTTTTATGAGAAAGCATTACTCCTTTAGGTTTACCAGTCGTACCAGAGGTATAGATGATTGTGGCTAAATCATCTTCAGTAATCGTAGATTTAATACGATCTACTTCTGATTGATTACTATTGTCTTCACCAAGCTCGAGGAGTTCTGACCAATTTTTAGTATTTATAATTTGGTCAAAAGAATAGACGTCTTTTAAACTAGGAATTTTTTCTTTTATTTTATTGACTTTGGCTAAAACTTCTTCATCTGAAACGAAGCAATATTTAGCACCACAGTGATTAAGAACATATGCATATTCTTCTTCAGATATGGTAGGGTAAACAGGCACATCTTGTGCGCCTATTTGTAAAATCCCTATGTCCATAATATTCCATTCCGTTCTGTTAGAAGTAGAAATAAGTGCAATCTTATCGTTAGGATTAACCCCCATTCTCAATAAGGCCCTACTAATTTTATTAGCTTTAGCTATATATTCTTCAGTAGAAGTCGCAATCCATTCGCCATTGTATTTAGTTACTAAGGCTTGATTTAGATTAAATTTTTCTAACTGATAATATGGAAAATCGAATAATCTTTTAATTTCAGTCATAAGAAGATGTCAATTTATATACTGCAAAATATAAAAATTACTCTTCAATTGGTATTAAATTTTTATAAAAAGACTATTTAAATAAATATATTGATAGTAAAACATTGATTTACTATGAATTTCTATAAAATATTTAATTTTTATTTAGAGCCATAGCCATTTTTTTTTGAGGTAATTCTCTAGTTAACCATCCACTTTTACTTGCTGTAGCGATAGCATAAGGGGTAATCCAAAATAAAGTGAATGTATAAAATATACTATAAGGATAAGCCCAAAATGAATCTGATATATCATGTTTCTTAGCATAAAATAGAGCTTGAACGCTAGAAAGTACTAATATACTTACCAGTGCCGAAGTTATAAATAATAGTGGCGAAGAAACTATAAAGTAAAGCATTACTAATAATAGCGGATAAGCACATAATATTTTTACCCATTGGTTTAATAATAATATTCTTGTACCTGATTTAGCGCCTTCTCTAAAATTTTTAAAGGCAAATTTACTCATGGCAATATTTTCTCTAACGTTACTTCTTTCCCAACGTATAAACATTTTATACAAGTTTTTGTAACGCTCAGGAATGTTAGTGAATACGAAAGCATTACGTTGAAATAATACATGGTAACCTTGTTTTAAAATCATATTTGTCATGGCACGATCTTCACCAATATCTGAAGGTTGACCGTTAAAAGTTTGGTTAATCCAATCTGAAAGACAGTTTAAAACTGCTTCTTTACGGTAAGCAGCTAAAGCTCCAGGTGTACACATTACTGTACCTAATGTACTTTGCGCTGAACGTACAAATTCAAAACTAAAGGCAAAGCTTACATTTAACATTCTTGGGATAAGTGCTTTTTTACGATTTAAAACTCTTACATTTCCAGCAACAGCACCACATTTCTCGTTGCCTACAAAAGGGCTAGCCATGTTTCTAAGTGTATTTTTTTCTACAATAGAATCACTATCTACAGTTATAAAAATATCTCCAGTCGCTAACTTAAAACCTCTATGTAATGCGTGTCTTTTTCCTTTATTTTTAGGTTGTTGATAGATGGCTAAACGTTCTCCTAGCTCATTTTTAGCTTTCAGCATCCAGTTCCAGGTATCATCCTTACTGCCATCATCAATAGAAATAAGTTGCATTTTTTCTTCAGGATAATCACTTTCTGCTAAACTTATTAAAGTTTTGTAAACTAACTCTCCTTCATTATAAGCGGGTACAATTATTGTAGAAGTGGGTAATGATTCATTATCTACTGGTTTTACAACTTTATATTTTAAGTATAAAACAAACAAGTAGATTAGAAAACTGATTTGAATAGCCAATAAGGTAAAGCCAACATATTTTAATATATGGTCAAAGCCAGTATTCATTTTTTCTAATTGCATTTCTTGAAAATACGGAAAGAAAAAATAGGCTGTGGCTAAGGCTCCAAAAAGCAATAAAAAAGTACCTAATAAAACTAATTGTTTAGAAGAGTTTGAAAATTTATTTTTGGGTAACACTGATTCTTTTTCCATGAGTAGTTTTTTTAATTTGTATTACAGTAGGTTCGAAATAAGATATTCTAATTCTGTGCCATATGTATAATGTGTTCAAAAACAGTTATTTATAATGTATCTTGTTTTTGTATACTGTGGAAAAATTCCCCAAAAAGTGTGGAATTAAGCTCATAAAAAAACACCTGAGGATTCTCAGGTGTTTTTTTATGAGCTTAATTAAATTAAATAATGTTTTATTCTTTTACTTTTACGTTTAATGTTTCATAACTATCAGATTTAATCCCTAAAAGGCCATATTTCGATTTTCCTTTAGGAATTTCCATACCGTAGATATCATAAAGCATTAATTCTTTTTCAAAGTTTTTATTTGCACCGCTAGCACCTAATAGGTTTCCTGCAGCGAGACCAGGTCCCAAAATTAATCCAATAGGAGTTGAGCTACTAGATTCTCCATTAGAATTAGTTGTATAAAAATTTAAAGGAGTAAGTAAAAGATAAAATAAATACCATCCCGGTTCTTGTTTTAATTCTTCAAAAACTCTTTTAGAGTCTACGATTTGAGCTTCTTTACCATCTGAAAATTGGATAGTAATATCTCTACCAAGCATTAAATCACGTTCTGTATTATTAGTAATCTTAAATGCGACTAGTTTAATATCTTTTTTTTCTTCTTTCTTTCTATATTTTTTATGAAGTAAATCATATTTGTATTCTATTCTAACATTATCATCTTCATTTTTAGATATGTATTTAATTTTTTCTGGTTCAATGACCCTATATTTAGAAGCACAACTCGTTAATAGGTAGAAGATGAAACATAGTGAAAATGTTAATTTTATTTTCATTTTTGAATTAAATAGTTAATATTTTATTAAAGTTTATTTGCAATAATAATAAAATATTTTATTTCTCTAACCATTTTTTTGCATTAACAAAAGCTTCTAACCAAGGTGTTACTAGATCTTCTTTTCTATCTTTTGGATAGTAACCCCAATTCCAAGAAAAGGTAGAACGCTCTAAGTGTGGCATCATTACTAAATGACGACCAGAATTATCGGTAAGCATCGCGGTGTTAAAATCTGATCCGTTAGGGTTGGCAGGATAATTTTCATATCCGTATTTACCTACAATGTTATAGTTGTCTTCAGCATAAGGAAAGCTAAATTTACCTTCACCGTGAGCTGCCCAAATTCCTAATTTACTACCAGCAAGATTGCCCAGCATTACCGAGTTGTTTTCGGCAATTTCTACTGAAGTAAAGTTACACTCAAACTTATGAGAATCATTGTGTAGCATTTTTGGTTTTTCTTCGTGATCTGGGTTTATTAGTCCTAGTTCTATAAATAATTGACAGCCGTTACAAACGCCAAGAGAAAGTGTATCTTTTCTGTCGAAAAAATTCTTTAAGGCCGTATTGGCTTTTTCGTTATAAAGAAATGCGCCTGCCCAACCTTTAGCACTTCCTAAAACATCAGAATTTGAAAAACCACCAACTGCTGCTATAAATTGAATATCTTCAAGCGTTTCACGACCACTAATTAAATCTGTCATGTGTACATCTTTCACATCAAATCCTGCAAGATGCATGGCACGAGCCATTTCACGTTCAGAATTAGATCCTTTTTCGCGAATAATCGCTGCTTTTATTTTTTCTTTCCCAGTATCAATTTTAGGAAGTGTTCCTGTAAAGCCTTCTGGGAATTTATAAGAAAGCGGATGTTTTTTATAATTATTAAATCTTTCGGTAGCTTTTGTTTTTCCGCTTTGTTTTTGGTCTAATAAATAAGATGTTTTAAACCAAACATCACGGTATATTTCAATATCGAAAATGAAATTATCACTGTGATTTAAAACTTTTAATTCAGGACTTTTAGTGACCAGACCTAATTTAAAAAATTCAACATCGTTTTCATTTAAAATTGTTTCAACTGAATCGTCTTTTGCTTGAAATACAATTCCACTATTTTCATTGAATAAAACTTTAACTGAATCTTCTTCATTCAATTTAGAAAGGTCTAATTCTGCTCCTAAATTATGATTAGCAAAACACATTTCTAAAAGCGTTGTAATTAAACCTCCAGAAGCTACATCGTGCCCAGCTAGAATTAAATTTTCTTTGATGAGTTTTTGAATGGTATTGAATGCTGAAGCAAATTTCTTATCATCTTTAATGGTAGGAACTTCGGTACCAATTTTATTTAAAATTTGAGCGAAAGAAGAACCTCCTAGTTTAAACTTATCTTGTGAGAAATTGATGTAATAAACAGCTCCGCCTTCTTGTTGAAAAACAGGTTCAACTACTTTAGCAATTTCATTACAATTTCCCCCAGCAGAAACGATCACTGTTCCTGGAGCGATTACTTCTTTATCTGGATATTTTTGCTTCATTGAAAGCGAATCTTTTCCTGTAGGAACATTCACTCCTAGGGCTAACGCAAAGTTAGATAAACCTTCAACAGCGTCATACAAACGTGCATCTTCACCTTCATTGTTACAAGGCCACATCCAATTGGCTGAAAGTGATACCGATTTAAGTCCTTCTTTTAACGGAGCCCAAACCATATTGGTTAACGCTTCAGCAACTGAATTTTTAGAACCCGCCACAGGATCTATTAAAGCAGAGATAGGGGAGTGACCAATACTAGTGGCAACCCCTTCTTTACCATTGTAATCTAATGCCATTACTCCAACATTGTTTAATGGCAATTGTAGAGGTCCGGCGGTTTGTTGTTTAGCCACACGCCCAGAAACACAACGGTCAACTTTATTGGTTAACCAGTCTTTACTGGCTACGGCTTCTAATTGTAAAACTTGTTGTACGTAATCGTAAATTTTAGAAGTGTCATAAGACAATTCAGCATAGTTGCGATTTATTTTTTTATCATTCATAATGGTTTTAGGAGAACTTCCAAACATATCTGAAAGTGCTAAATCCATCGGTTTTTCGCCAGTAGTACTACTTTTAAATGTAAATTGATGATCACCAGTAACTGTACCTACTTGATACATTGGAGAGCGTTCACGTTCTGCAACACGTTTTAAGGTAGCAATTTGTTCTTTGCTAATCACTAACCCCATACGTTCTTGAGACTCGTTACCTATAATTTCTTTAGCAGAAAGTGTAGGATCACCTACTGGAAGTTGATCTAAATCTATTTTTCCGCCCGTATCTTCTACCAATTCACTAAGGCAGTTTAAATGTCCGCCAGCACCGTGATCGTGAATAGAAACGATTGGGTTTGTTTCCGCCTCAACCATACCGCGAATAGCGTTGGCCGCACGTTTTTGCATTTCCGGGTTTGAACGTTGAATAGCATTTAATTCAATACCACTGCTAAATTCTCCTGTATCTGCAGAAGAGACTGCGGCACCGCCCATCCCAATTCTATAGTTTTCACCTCCTAAAATTACGATGGCATCATCGGTTTGCGGAGTAGCTTTAATGGCTTGGTCTTTTTTACCGTAACCAATACCACCGGCTAGCATAATTACTTTATCGAAACCTAAATCGCGGTTATCTTCGGAATGTTCAAAAGTTAATACTGAACCAGCAATTAAGGGTTGCCCAAATTTATTCCCAAAATCTGAAGCTCCGTTAGAGGCTTTAATTAAAATATCCATGGGAGTTTGATACAACCATTTGCGCTCTTGCATCGCTTTTTCCCAAGGTCTCTCTTCTAATCTACTATAAGAAGTCATATAAACCGCAGTTCCTGCCAATGGTAAAGAACCTTGGCCGCCAGCTAAACGGTCTCTAATTTCACCACCGCTTCCCGTTGCTGCTCCGTTAAAAGGCTCTACGGTTGTTGGGAAGTTGTGTGTTTCTGCTTTTAAAGAAATAACCGAATTAAACTCTGTATTCTGATAAAAATCTGGCTTATCGGCAGACTTTGGAGCAAACTGCTCTACTTTAGGTCCGTTGATAAAGGCAACATTATCTTTATATGCTGAAACTATTTCGTTTGGATTTTCTTCTGAAGTTTTCTTGATAAGTTTAAAAAGTGAAGAAGGTTTTTCTACGCCATCAATTACGAATGTACCGTTGAAAATTTTATGACGACAGTGTTCTGAGTTTACTTGCGAAAACCCAAACACTTCAGAATCGGTTAACTTCCTGCCCAGTTTTTCAGAAAGTTGTTCTAAGTATTTTACTTCTTCGTTATTTAAAGCTAAACCTTCTTGTTGGTTGTAAGCTTGTATATCTTCAATTTCAATTACTTTTTCAGGCTGAAGGTGAATGTCGTAAATATCTTGCGTTAATGCTGGATATTTTTGAGATAACATTGGGTCAAAATCTGTCTCTTCTTTTGAAACGCTATAAAATTCTTCTATACGAATAATTCCTTCAATCCCCATATTTTGGGTGATTTCTACAGCATTGGTACTCCAAGGAGTAACCATAGCAGCACGCGGGCCTACAAAATCTCCTTCTAAAGTTTCTTGATCAATTTGAGAGGTGTTCCCAAAAAGCCAATTAAGTTTTTGAGTGTCTTCTAGTGTTAAATCTTTTTGAACTTGCACCGCATAAACGGTAGCTGCTGGGTTCCCGAAGAAAAGAATCATAAATTGGTTTGTTTGTGTTGTGTGTTAAAAACGCAAATTTAACTCATTATACTGAATTTGAGATATAAAAAAAGCGACAAAATTTTGTCGCTTTTTTATGATACATCGTTAGTGACTTTTAGTTGATGATTAACTTTTTAGAAGCTGTTTTTCCTTCTGAAGAAACTTGTAATAAATATAGACCGCTTGCTAAATTTTCAACAGAAATTTGTGTTGCTGAATTTTTCTTTTGTTGAAGTAATCTTCCGTTAAGATCATAAATAGCATATTCAAATTCTTTAGCACTAGGAATTGAAATAGTTAGCTTTCCGTGCGAAGGATTGGGGTAGATATTTAGAGTCAACTGATTTTTGGTTGAAACAGATAAATTTTGTTCTCCTGTAATTCTAAAACTATCAACCGTCCAGCGTGTTGCATTTTCTCCGTTAGAAGTGTCGTATTTAAACGCAAAATATACATTGCCGCTGATTGAACTAATATCGATGTCATTAAATTCGAAAATAAGCTCGTTAGCATTACCTGATGGATGTTGCGGAATCGTTAGATTAGGAACAGCTGTCCAAGTTGTATTTGAAGGAGCGTTTGCAGCATTATAGTCTGTAGAATATAATAACTGTAATTCTGAATTACCGTAAGCTGCATCAGTGTAAAAACTTAGTTTTTCTTGCGTATAATTATCTAAGTTGATGCTGTTGGTGGTAATTAACCAATCTATACTTGGTATTTGACTTCCTTGCGAATAAGAATTCATCTGAAAACAACCTGTATTGTCTTCACCAAATTCGGTTTGGCATTGCCAATCTTGTGTACTTAATTCACTTACTGGAGTAAACTGTACGTTTTGGCAATCGTTAAAATCTTCAGAGAAAATTACTTCAGCAGCTTCTAGAGTGGTTACTGTTAACATATTACTCGCACTTGAAATATTTCCGTAGGCATCTAAAGCGAAAACTTCAAAATAGTAAGCTGTTTCCGGTGTTAAATTAGTTGCTAAATAAGTAGTATTCGTTGCTGAAATTGTAGCAACTTCAGCACCGTTTTGTTTGATTTGATAAGAAACTACTGCGATATTATCTGTAGCTGCATTCCAAGTTAGTTCAACTGAAGAATTCGTTAAATTATTGTAGTCTAAATTGGTTGGAGCAGTTGGTGATTGATTATCTGGAGTCCCCCAAATTTGAGCTGCGTATTGTGGATTGTCAACAAACGGATTTCTATTTCCTTGAAAAATATAAGCAGCGTTATTTCTGTCGATTTCTTTTTGAGAAACAGGATCTGCATTGTGCCAATCGATTAACATGGCTAACATCCAATCTTCAAAAACTTGGTTTGAAGTTCCATTTAGGGTAGCATCGCTCCCAGTATTAGAGGTTTCCCAACCTGAAATTTGATTTTCATAGCGTGTTGCCATATAAAAATATACACGTGCAAGATCTCCTTTAAACTCATCAATAGGTTCAAAAACAGTTCCGTTATATGCATTTGGAAAGTTATAATTATTATTCCCTTTTTTAGTTCCGTTTGTAGATGTCCAAGAAGCATTACCAACTTCACCATAAGGAAAATTACTACGTTGGCTATTAACTTGCCCATCGGTAGGAAAAATATGATGCATATCGGTATACATTGGTGAAGCATCGTTAAACCAACTTTTTGGAAATGAATGCTCACGATTGTAGCAGCCACCTTCAGAAGCACTCACATTTCCGCATTGATCACTTCCTAAGGTATAATTATATGCGTCTGTAGCATTAGGTTTTTCAGAATAGATATCTAAAACTGTCCCGTCATTTTCGTAATAATTATCTACATCTGAGGTGTAATAAGCATCCCAAAGGTCTCCGTAACCTTGAGCAGTATGACCATTAGATATAATACTACTTAATTCTGATTTTAAGGTGTAACCGCTTAATCCTTGAGCAGAAGAATAATAATTTGTGGGGATTTGTGCTTGTGTTGTTGCAACGCACAAGATTGCAATTAATAAAGAAAATAAATTCTTTTTCATATTTACTTATTTTGATTTTTCTAATAGGGCCATATAAAATCCATCATAGCCACTTTCGTGGGCTAAAACAATTTTTTGATTCAGTAGTCTAAAATCTTTTCCCGCTTCACGTTGAAGAAAAGCTTCTACTTGTTTTTGGTTTTCTGAAGGTAAAATAGAGCAGGTAGCGTAGACCATTTTACCATCATCTTTTAAAATCTTAGAATAACGATCTAAAATTTCAGCTTGCGTTTTTCTTATTTTTTCTAAAAATTCGGGTTGTAATTTCCATTTTGCATCCGGATTTCTACTTAAAACTCCTAAGCCGCTACATGGTGCATCAATTAATACACGATCTGCAGTATCGTATAATTTTTTGACCACTTTTGTATTCTCTATAGTTCGGGTGTCAATATTGTGAGCTCCCGCACGTCTAGCACGTCTTTTTAATTCTTTTAATTTATTTTCATAAATGTCTAAGGCAATAATTTGGCCCTTATTTTCCATTAAAGCAGCCAAGTGAAGTGACTTTCCTCCAGCTCCTGCACAGGTGTCTACCACGCGCATTCCTGGTTCTACTTCTAGAAAATCTGCTACGAGTTGGGAAGAAGCGTCTTGCACTTCAAATGCACCTTTCTTAAAAATTTCTGTTGAAAAAACATTGGCTCTTTCATTTAACTCTAAAGCATCTTTGTAACCTTTGATAGTGTGAGTTTCAATGTTCTCTTTAAATAAACTATCGCGTAACTCTTTTTTATTGTTTTTAAGCGTGTTGGTACGTAAAACTACTGGCGCCTGTAGGTTAAGTGCAGCAATTTCTTTAGTCCATTTTTCTTCGCCTAATTCTTTAACAGCTAATTCATCTAACCAATCTGGAATAGATTCTCTAAATTTTCTAGTCTGGCTAAGTTCATCAAATCTTCCTTTAATTCTTCGGGTTGGAGTATCTTCTAATTGTTTCCAGTCTGGAAGCTCAATGCCTCTTAGCGTAGCCCAAACAGCGAAAAGTCTAAATAGGTTAGGTCTAGAAAATGGCTCTTTAACTTCTGCAATTTCAGCATAAAGTCTTTTCCAACGTACAATATCATAAGTAGTTTCAGCAATAAAACTGCGGTCTCTAGAACCCCAACGTTTATCTCTTTTTAAAGCTTTGGCAATTTCTTTATCGGCATATTTATTTTCATTAAATACAGCCTTTAAGGTGTCTATAACTGCAAAAACTAAGTTTCTGTGCAATCGCATTTACATAAAATTTTAGTGCGCGAAGTTACGTAATTTAATATGTGAATAATGTTATATTTGAAAAAAAACTATTTATGAGAATTTTTACTTTGCTTATTTGTGTTCTCAGTTTAACTGCTTGTGTAAATGTAGCTCAACAAGAAAATGCTGTTCATCAATTCACATCGGTAAAAGTAGAAGGTATTTTTAACCATCCCGTTAGTATAAGGGCTTTAAAAATTAGTCCTGAACATATTTTTTATGCAGGTTCTAAGGGAAGTTTTGGATATTTAAATATGGCAGATCATTCGGTAGCTTTTATGGGAAATATAGCCGAAGCACCCACTAAAGAGTTTAGAGCTATAGGTAGTACAGGAGAATCTGATTTTATACTTAGCGCAGGAAACCCTGCCCAGCTTTATAAAGTGAATTATTTTGGAAAGCGTAAATTGGTTTATGAAGAGAAAAATGAAAAAGTTTTTTATGATGCCATGGGGTTTTGGAATGAAAATGAAGGTATTGCTATAGGCGATCCTACCGATGATTGCATGTCTATTCTTATTACGCGTGATGGAGGAGAGAGCTGGAAAAAGATTTCTTGTGATGAATTACCAAAAGCTATAGAAGGAGAAGCTGCTTTTGCGGCTAGTAATACTAATATTTCTATTGTGGGAGATCAAGCTTGGTTTGTGAGTGGAGGCAAAGTTTCTCGAATTTATAATTCAAAAGATAAGGGAGAAAGTTGGTCAGTTTCAAATTTACCTATCATTCAGGGTAAAGAGACTACAGGTGCTTATAGTCTAGATTTTTACAATCAAGATTTAGGAGTTGCCTTTGGCGGTGATTATACCAAGCCTAATGTTAATGTAGCTAATAAAATTTTCACTAAAAATGGAGGAGAATCTTGGGATGTTATCGCTAAAGGAGAAGGTCCTGGGTATAGAAGTTGTGTAAAGTTTGTACCTAACAGTGGTGGACAAGAAATTGTAGCTTTAGGTTTTAAAGGTATTTCTTACAGTGCAGACTATGGCGCTACTTGGAAACAAATAAGCGATGAACCTTTTTATACGTTCACTTTTGTAAATGAATTTGTAGCCTATGCTGCTGGAAATAATAGAATAAGTAGGCTAACTTTTATAGAAAATACTATAGAATAAATAACTTATTAATTTTTGTATTTTTCTAAAAGCATTTTATGAAAGTCATGCTCTGCTTTTTTTAACATCAATATTTTTTTGGGAGACATCATTTTTTTTAGTTCAATTACAAATTCTTTTCTAAGTTTTAAACGGTCTTCCTTCATCTGCATATAAGTAGCTAAAAGCTGTTCAGCATTTTTATCATCTAGTTGCTCAATAGTTTCTAGACCATTTTTTACTTCACACCATTTTTCATTATAAAGTCCTTCTTTTTTATCTTCAAATAAATTATAAATAGGCCAAAAGACTTGTGCTTCTTCTGGTGTTAACGAAAGGGCGTCTGTTATATAAGCGGTTTTTAAGGCTTCTATTTTTTCATCTTCGGCTTCTTGAGCTAAAGTGATGCCTGAAATAAAGAAGAAAGCGAGGTAAAAGAAATATTTTTTCATAATTTATTCGTCATTCAATAATGAAGCCATATCAGTATCGTTGCTTAAATATTCTAAAATAGCTTCACTATCTAAGGTGTTTAATTGAGATTGAAAATTATTAAGATTAGAGGTGTTGTCGTAATTGATTTCGTTTTCAAAATCAAATTCATTTTGCTCTAAATAATCTTCAATATCTATTTGGCTTATCGTGTTGTTTACAGTTACTACATTTGTTTCTTTATAAATTAACATGATAAATAATACGACTGCAGCAGCAGTTGTGATTGCTGTGAAAATTTTATTTCTGGAAATTGAAATTACTTTTGAAGTAGAAGGTTCTTCTTCAGGTAATGCTATATTTAAAGTTTTAAAATAATTATCTGGTGTTGTTAATCCGGAAGATTTAATTTGATCTAATGAATTGACTTTGTCTAAAGAAAAATTAACTTCAAAATTCTCAAAATATTCTTTGGGAACTTTAAAACCGGTATTTTTTGGTATGTTATTTTTCTCTTTCATGTCTAATTTAGACTTTAAATCTCTTTAAAGGTTTAATCTTCTTTTATATATTTTTCAATTTTTTTTGCAGCATGGTGGTAATTAGATTTACACGCTCCCTCAGACACTTCTAAAATTTCAGCAATTTCTTTATATTTTAGATCTTGAAAGTATTTCATATTAAAGACTTGTCGCTGCTTTTCTGGTAAGGTTGCTAAAGCTTTATGTAGAGCGAATTGTATATGATCGCCTTCAAAATATACATCACTTTCTAAATTATTAGCCAAGTAATCTTGCATTTCTTGACTAGAAAGTTGTAATTGTTTTGCTTTTTTATTTAAAAAGGTAATACTCTCGTTAGTGGCAATGCGGTACATCCAACTGTAAAGTTTACTTTCTCTTTTAAAATTTTTAATGTACCTAAAAACTTTTATAAATGTATTTTGTAATACATCATGAGTGTCTTCATGGTTTTTAACGATGTTTCTAATATGCCAATATAATCGTTCTTGGTATAATGCTACCAATTTAGAAAAAGCTTCTTCTTTTCTTTTTCCTTCTTGAAGTTGTTTAACAATTTGATCTTCTTCGTTTTGGGTAGGCATTTTATGAGGATTAGCAACTACTCAAAAGATTGCATTTCAACTAAATTTTTATAGGTTCCGTTTAAAGCTAAGAGTTCATTGTGTTTACCCTGTTCTACAATTTCGCCACGTTGCATGACAATAATATTGTCTGCGTATTGTATGGTTGAAAGTCGGTGAGCAATAACAATAGAAGTTCTATTTTTCATCATATTCTCTAACGCCTTTTGTACTAGTTTTTCACTTTCTGTATCTAGCGCAGAAGTAGCTTCATCTAAAATCATAATTGGCGGATTTTTAAGTACCGCTCTAGCAATGGAAAGACGCTGTTTTTGTCCACCACTTAATTTGTTACCACTATCTCCAATATTAGTTTCTATACCTTTTGGTAAATCTGAAACAAACTCCCAAGCATTTGCAATTTTTAATGCTTCGATAATTTCTTGATCGCTAGCATCTTCTTTTGCCATTAAAATGTTATTCTTAATGGTGTCGTTAAATAGTATAGCGTCTTGAGTTACCATTCCCATTAAATTACGAAGACTGCTTTTAGTGATGTTTTTAATATTAATACCGTCAATTAAAATTTCGCCTTTTTGAATGTCGTAAAATCTTGTCACTAAGTTTGCAATGGTTGATTTACCGCTACCAGATTGCCCTACTAATGCAATGGTTTTTCCTTTAGGGACTTCTATATTAAAATTCTTTAACACATTGTGGTCTTCATATTTAAATGAAATATCTTTAATAAGAATTCCACTTTCAAAAGAATCTTTTACAATTGCGTTTTCAAGATTTTTAATGCTGTTTTCTGTTTCTAGCACACTTAAGACACGTTCTGCAGCCGCATTTCCTTTTTTAACTTCATAAGAAGCTTTACTAATGGCTTTTGCGGGTGTTAAAATATTATACGCCAATCCCATATAAGCAATAAAAGAAGCTCCATCTAGCGAGCCTTCTAAAATAACCATTCTACCACCATATAATAGTAAAATAGAAATGACAACGATCCCTAAAAATTCACTCACTGGAGAAGCTAAGTTTTTACGGTGCATTAAATCATTAGAAAATTTAAAATGTCGTTCTGTAGATTGCTGAAAAACTTGAGTAAATCTTGCTTCAGCATTAAAGGCCTTAATAATTTTTAAACCTGAAAGTGTTTCTTCTAAATTAGATAAAATATGACCATTTTCACGTTGAACTCGATCAGATTTCTTTTTTAATTGTTTACCGATTAAAGAAATAATATAACCTGAAACTGGAATAAAAATAAATACAAATAAGGTTAATTGCGGACTAATAATCACCATCATTATAATGGTGAAAATAATTGTTAGTGGTTCTTTTACGATTAATTCTAATACCGCTAGAAATGAGTTTTGAACCTCTTGCACATCAGAAGTCATTCTGGCTATAATATCTCCTTTTCTTTTTTCTGAATAAAATGAGATAGGGAGTTCTACAATTTTTTTATATAATTTATCTCTTAGGTCTTTTAATACACCATTTCTTAAAAAGGCAATAAAATATAAGCCCATATAATTGAAAAGATTTTTAAGCAAGAATAAACTAATAATTATTGCCACTAATACCGTTAAGGTGTAGACACCTCCTTTTTCTGCTGAAGTGGTGGTGATGTAGTAATTAGAATATTCATTAAAAAAATCGCCTAAGTGAACTAAGCCTTTATAAGCTGGAACTTCTTTTATAGGTTTAGCTTCTCCAAACATTACTTTAAGCATTGGTATTAGCGCCACCATAGATAGTGTGCTAAATAAAGCGTAAAATATGTTAGCAAATATGTTTAAAAATGCATACTTCTTATAAGGAAGTATAAATGGATAAATTTTCTTTATATATTTCATTAAGGCAACTTAAAAATCAAAGTGCGAAAGTACCGAATCAATTTTATTTTCCAATCTTTCTTTAGCAACTTTATAATCTGAAGTATCCTCAAGAGAATGATGAGTGCTTACGTAAAATTTAATTTTAGGTTCTGTACCACTGGGTCTAGCCGCTACTTTTGTGCCATCTTCTAAATAAAAGATAAGTACATTTGATTGCGGAATATTGATTGTACTCTTTTCATCCGTTTCTAAATTTGTTCTTTCTGAAGTTTGATAATCTTCAAAAGCAATCACTTTAGTACCATTAAAATCTGTAGGGGTATTGTTTCTTAAATCGCTAAGCATTTGCTGAATTTCTTCTGCTCCTGAAATTCCTTTTTTTACTAAAGAAATTAATTTCTCTTGGTAAACCCCGTGTTTTTTATAAAGTTCTAAAAGCTCTTGAAATATAGAACTATCTTTTTCTTTGGCTTGAGCGCCAATAGTACAGGCAAGTAGGGTAGCGGTAACGGCATCTTTATCTCTAACAAAATCGCCCACCATATAGCCAAAGCTTTCTTCGCCACCGCCAATAAAGGTTTGATTAGGAAAATCTTTAATCATTTTTGCAATCCACTTAAAACCGGTAAGTCCAAGTTTACATTCTACACCGTAGTGACTGGCTAACTTTTCCATCATTGGGGTAGAGACGATAGTCGAGGCGATAAATTCATCACCTTTAAAACCGTATTTAGCTTTATATTCTTTTAACAGAAAATCTGTCATTAAAACCATGGTTTGATTTCCGTTAAGTAAGCTCATTTTACCTTCATTGTCTCTAACGGCAATTCCTAATCGGTCACTATCTGGATCTGTACCAATTACCATATCTGCTTGCTTTTCATCGGCAAGTTTTAATGCCATTTTTAAAGCGTCGGGTTCTTCTGGATTGGGAGATTTTACGGTAGGGAAATTTCCGTTTGGTTCTGCTTGCTCTTCAACTATAAAAACATTGGTAAAACCTGCTTTTTCTAATACCTTCGGAATAAGTGTTATCGACGTTCCGTGTAATGGAGTGAATACAATTTTAAAATCATCTTTGGCTTTTCTAGAAACTTGAAAGTTTACATTTTTTAATGAAGCTTCAATAAAAGCTTGATCTACTTCTAGATCTATATATTCAATTAAATCTTCTTTGGCTTCAAATTTAATTTCATTGTAATCTAAGCTATTGATTACTTCAACTATTTCTTTATCTTGCGGTGGCACTAACTGCCCGCCATCTTCCCAATAAACTTTATAACCATTATATTCTGGAGGGTTGTGACTTGCGGTAAGTACAATACCACATTGGCAATCTAAATGTTTAACCGCAAAGCTGAGTTCTGGCGTAGGTCTTAAATCAGAGAAAATAAATACTTTAATTCCATTAGCAGAAAACACATTGGCTACGATTTGCGCTAATTCTTTACTGTTATTTCTACAGTCGTAAGCTATAGCGACTTTTATCTCTTTTTTGGGGAATTGTGCTTTTAAATAATTAGAAACCCCTTGAGTGTTTTTACCTAAGGTATACTTATTAATTCTGTTGGAGCCTATTCCCATAATGCCTCGCATACCACCAGTACCAAACGCTAAATCTTGATAAAAACTATCTTCTAGTTCTTTTTTATCGTTTTCAATTAAATGTTGTGTGTTTTTTCTTGTGGTTTCGTCAAAAACATCAGATAACCAATATTTAGCTTTAGATAAAATTTCTTCCATGATAATTTTTAGTTTGGTAGTGCAACAAAAATAAATAAAAATAGATGAAGCGCTAATGATTTAGCGTTTTGCTAACTTTATAACGTTCTGTTTTACGATTTGAGCGTAAGATTAATTCTGCAACAAAACCAGTTAAGAAAAATAGGGTTCCTATAATCATGACGGTAAGCGCAATATAAAACCAAGGGTTTTGAGTTACTAAAATATCTTGAATTTGATGATACAAGTGATAAAGTTTAGAAACACCTATGTATAATGCAGAAAGAAAACCTACAAAAAACATGAGAATACCTAAGCCGCCAAAAAGGTGCATAGGGTTTTTGCCAAACTTAGAAAGAAACCATATGGTTATTAAATCTAGCAAACCGTGTAAAAATCGTTCTGAGCCAAATTTTGTTTCGCCATACTTTCTGGCTTGATGTTTTACTTCTTTCTCTCTTATTTTAGTATATCCTGCATTTTTTGCTAAAAGCGGAATATAGCGATGCATCTCACCATAAACATCTATATTTTTTACAACTTCTAATCGATAAGCTTTTAGGCCGCAATTAAAATCGTGAAGCTCAAGTCCGGCTACTTTTCTAGCTGCTAAGTTGAACAGTTTAGAAGGTAAATTTTTAGTAATTACATTATCGTAGCGTTTCTTTTTCCAGCCAGAAACTATATCTAAATTATCTTTGGTGATGAGTTGGTAAAGTTCTGGAATTTCTTCAGGATTGTCTTGCAAGTCTGCATCCATGGTAATGACTACATCACCTTGAGCTATTAGAAAGCCCGCATGTAGAGCTTGTGATTTGCCGTAATTTTTTTTGAAATGTATAGCTTTTACTAAATGGTTGGTAGTAGCTAAATCTTCTATAATTTGCCAAGAATGATCCGTACTTCCGTCATTTATGAAAATAATCTCGTAGCTAAAAGAATGAGCTAGCATAACCTCTAAAATCCAATTATATAATTCTGGTAAAGATTTTTCTTCGTTGAGAAGTGGGATAACGATCGATAATTGCATGCTATTCTGTAATTTGCTTATTTTCTTTCAGCCCAAGTGATACTAAGAGACCTATTAATATATAGATAACTAAATTTGAGCATAATCCTAATATTTGATTTTTTAATGAAAACTGATTTTCTTGTGTCAATGTTTTAATTGAATTATTAATATCTTCTTGAGAAGCGCCAAAATTCTCCATAAAAGATTTGGTCATTTCTATGGTTTTAGCAAGAACAAAATCAGCTGCATTGGGATCTAAAATATTAAATATAAGGTAATTTGTAGCAGTGTAAATTAATAAACCAATTAAAATAATTATAAAATAAGAGGTGAAGGCTTTTTTATAAGTGTAAATTTCAGAAGAAGCTTTTTTACATTGGTATGAACCTATAATGGCAATAGATAGAATGATGACAAAAGTTAATATTCTCGTCCACCATTTGGTGAATAATTCTAAATAGAAAAAATAACTTACTATTGTCATTAAGGCCAATACAATTCCTAGAACAATTCCGTATTTACCGGCTAGTTTTTTTAGGTTAGGGATTACTTGATTGTTCATTCTATTGAATTTTTAGGGAATTAACGCACAAATATAGAAAAAGCTGTTCGAGCATTTTTAAAAACTTTTAATATTTCTTAAATTTGTACTCTAAATAGTTGTGAAATAATTTATTTTATATAAATTTGCACCTCTAAAATTATAAGGTTTAAAGCTAAAGAAGATGAAACAAGGAATCCATCCAGAAAATTATAGACTAGTAGCTTTTAAAGATATGTCTAACGAAGAAATCTTTATCACTAAGTCGACTGTTAATACAAAAGAAACTATTGATGTTGAAGGAACTGAATATCCATTAGTTAAATTGGAGATTTCTAGAACTTCTCATCCTTTTTATACAGGTAAGACAAAACTTATCGATTCAGCTGGTCGTATAGACAAGTTTAAAAACAAATATGCTAAGTTTAAAAAAGACTAAGTTCTTTTTAACTTCAAGATACTTAAAAACCCTTAGAAATAATTCTAAGGGTTTTTTTAGTTGAAATAAAGCTTGTGGGTTATTTATTCACTAGCTACTGTTAACTTATAAAGGTTTTGTAAAACTCTTAAGTCAGAATATAATTTAGTTATTACAGGAGAAAAAAAGCCTACTTATAAATTTATAAGTAGGCTTTTTTATGATTGTCAACAGAAAGTAGTACTGTTAATTCTTAATAATTTTAAACGTCTGTGAGCTATTTTTAGAATTCACTTTAATAAAATAAGCACCACTTGAAAGTGAGTTCATTTGAATTTGTTTTTCTTTAAGATGAATAGACTTGTTTTCAAATACTTTTCTTCCAGATAAATCGAAAACCTCAATAGAAGAAATTAAGTTTTCTGATGAAATATTTATATAAGAATTAGTTGGGTTTGGATATAACTGAACAGAATTTTTATTCAAACTTTGCGTAGATAGCGTACTTATACAGCTAAATTTAGCTTCCCAACCCGCTTCATTTTCATATTGATCTGATGTGAATTTAATAGTTATGGCACCTTCTAAATTTGTTGCTGTAAAACTTAAGTTTTGCGAGGTTAAATTACCTGATATATGATCACCGTTATTAAAAATTGGTGAAGAGGTAGAAGTACCATCATAAATTGTCATAAAGTCAAAATCTTCTTCCGTAAAAAATTCAAGAAATTCTAATTTCAATTTTTCATTAGAATTGGGAGGATAGAAGGTTTTAACCAAATTTTGGTCGTCTCCATAATTATTAGAAATACCACCTGTATCTACAAAATTTTCATCACTACAATAATCCCAATTACTTAGGTACATATAATTTCTGTAACCACCATCATTACTGTTAGAACAAATATTTGTCACATATATATCGTAATAAGTATTTGAAGATAAATTTTGAATATTAACTGTAGTAGAATTGGTTTGAACCCAATTTTGATTATTTGCATTATTTCCGTACGGGAAAAATAAATAATACCATTCTGAAGAAAAATTATCTATAATGTTAAGATCTGTAGAATTTTCATCTGAATTAGAAAACGTAATATTCTCAATAGAAGCAAAGCAAGAATTAATACAATCTGTTCCTAAGCAACTTTTACTATCTACGGTATTTCTTATTAATTGACTAGGTTGCACACCAAAACCATTGGCGAGGTTAATCCCCACATTAGTAAGATGACAATAACTCATAATAGTCCCTCCATTAGAAGGTATTGGGCCATTACAACCTTCATCGTAATCTGCTTGAGGACCGCATCCATCAATGGCAGTATCATTTCCATTCCAAGCACAAGCGTGTGTATGTGGAGAGCCAAAGGCGTGACCCATTTCATGAGTAGATGCGCCTACAGTCCAAGAATAAGTTGGTAGTTGATTATAAAATTGGTCTACCGCAGAATAAGCGTAATTTAAATTAGAACATAGAGAATTTGGGTAAGCAACACTAGTCGTTCTAGGTTGATTAATTAAGTGCGCTAAATCACCATTAAAAAAATTACGATAATTACTAAAATAAGTTAGATTATCTCCAAACTCACCATTATAAGGGTCGTCTTGAGTCCAAACCATTACTTCACTTAAAGCTATTGTTATGCCATCATTGGCATATAAAGTAGAAATATTATTATGAATTGCAGTTACCCAATTAATAGTTTGATTAATATCTGAGTTGTTTTGTAAATAAGGTTCATAAGCAACTTCATAATAAACTCTTACGCAATTTGTAGTGACCATTGAAGATTCTTGGTTTGTATTAAAGTTTCTTTGCACTGACCTTTCCATGTTCTTTTCAATTTCATCTAAACCACAAACAAAAGGATTTTCACCATGTAGATCATGCTCAGCATATACAATATATTGTTTGCTGTTTTTTAATCTTCCTATATTAATATTGCCTAATTCTAAAGAAGAAGCTAAACCGTAGACACTATGATTAAAAAAAGAAAAAGAAGCTATTGATTGTTGAGAGTTAGCAATAACCCCTCGGTAAAAGACCCCAGATTTATGAGAAATTTTTTGTTGATTATGATTAAAAGCGGTGAAATTTTCTTCTATAGAATTTTTTCTGTAAAGTTCAATCTCTACAGACCTTCCTTTAAAAGGGATTGATAACTTAACTAAAAGCGGTTTATTTTGATAAATATCATGGATAACGTTTTCGTTAATATCAAGAATTGAAGCTTCAAGAACAGACTTACTTATCTCTTTATTTAAATCTCCATTTCTTGTTTCTGAGAAAATATTATATTCAGTAAATTCGTAGTTGTTTTGATGATATATTTCAATATCTTTTTTTACTTTCGATTCATGTTGACCAAACGCAATGCAACTTAAAAAGAAGAAAATTATTTTTGTAAATTCTTTCATAATTGATTTTTTGAGGTTATGAAATTAATAAAATAAAAGTTAAAAGCATAGGTATTTTGTTTGTGTTTCGGGATATACGTTAATATTTATCTTGCGGTTTGAATTAATTTTAATTATATGAATAGATCAATATACCTACTTTTTGTTCTTGTTTTTTTTATTTCTTGTAAAAAACAAGAGAAATCTAAACAATCAAAAGCTGAAGAAAACGCTATAACAGTTATTAAAAAGACACCTTTACAAGAAAGTATTGCAAAAGGAAAATCTGTATACACTAATAACTGTGCTCAATGTCACTTGCCAACCGGAAAGGGAATCCCGAAAATCTATCCACCACTTAGAAAATCAAATTGGTTAACCAAAAAAAGAACTGAAAGTATTCACGCTGTAAAGTATGGCTTAAGTGGAGAAATTACCGTTAATGGTCAACCCTATGAAAATGTAATGACGCCTATGGGATTGTCTGATCAAGAAGTAGCCGATGTGTTAAATTACGTCATGAATATGTGGGGCAATAAGCAAGAAAAAATGCTTACTCCTGAAGAAGTATCTAACGTCGATAAATAAAATTCACTCATGGATTTTACAGCACTTCAAAAAAATTACGGTGATTTATTTCAGCCAGAATTAATTGAAGAAATTAAAAAAGTAGCCCTTTCAAAACAGGTGAAATCTGGAGAACAACTCATAAAGTCTGGTGATTATATTCGCTCGATGCCGCTTATCTTAAATGGCATTATAAAAATAATGCGTGAAGATGAAAATGGTGATGAGTTATTGCTTTATTTTTTAGAAAAAGGAGATACTTGTGCAATGACAATGGCTTGTTGTGTAGGGAATAAAAAAAGTGAAATTAAAGCGGTTGCCGAAACCGATGTAGATCTTTTAATGATACCTGTACAAAAAATGGAAGAATGGTCTTCTAATTTTAAAAGTTGGAGAAATTTTGTTTTTGATAGTTATCATCATCGTTTAATGGAAGTACTCCAGTCTATCGATCAAATTGCTTTTTCAAAATTAGACGATCGTTTAATTAATTACCTTCATCACAAGCAAAATATTTTTAAAAGTAATTTAATAGAAATTACACATCAAGAAATAGCTCGTGACTTAAATAGTTCGCGAGTTGTAATTTCTCGGTTATTGAAAAAGTTGGAAAATAAAAAAATGATTAAATTGAATAGAAATTCGATTAAAATAATAGCTATGTAACTTTTATTACGTTCAGCAGCCATTCTTTTACATAGTTTTGTGCTTATAATATATAAATTACAGATGTTAATTAGTATTTTAGGTTTTATAGCCGCATTAATTATAGGAATTGTTTTAGGGCTTACTGGTGGTGGTGGTTCTATATTAACAGTGCCAGTATTTGTCTACTTATTGGGTATAGATCCTGTATTGGCGACTGGTTATTCATTATTTGTAGTTGGTATTTCATCTGCATTTGGTGCAATTAAAAATCTACAAAAAGGCTTAGTAAATTTTGGTGCATCACTTGTCTTTGCTGTACCTGCGGTAATTGCAGTGTTTTCAACTAGAAAATTTATCATCTCAGCCATTCCTAATGTTATAATTAAAAATCAGCATATGTTGGTGACTAAAGATGCTGCCATTATGGTATTTTTTGCCATTCTTATGTTAGCAGCATCATTTTCGATGATTCTTAATAATAAAAGATTGGTCGCCCGAAAAATGTTAACTCAACCTAAAAAAACTAATTACTTAACTCTAGGAGCACTAGGATTATTTACGGGTTTGGTCACTGGTTTGGTAGGAGCAGGCGGCGGATTTATTATTGTACCAATATTAATTTTTCTAGCTAAACTTCCTATAAAAAAAGCAGCTGCAACTTCTTTGTTTATCATCGCATTAAACTCTTTAATTGGCTTTTTGGGAGATGCACTTCAAATAGAAATTGATTGGATGTTTTTATTGTCATTTTCAGCTTTTGCAGTTTTAGGAATATTGTTAGGGATTTCATTCAGTAAGTTTATAGATGGTGCTAAACTCAAAAAAGGATTCGGTTTTTTAGTATTAATAATGGGTATTTATATCTTTTATAAAGAAATGATGATGTAAGCTGAATATTGAAAAAATTGAATTAAATAAAGTAAATAAGGTTGCTCACACAAGTTTAGATATTGTGTATTTTTGTTCTCGATCAATTTAATAATGATAGAAAAGTATTTAAAGATAATAAACGATTCATTTTCGGGATATTTCACTTATTTAATAAATGAAATATCCAACCCGTCGTGGACTAATTATTTTTATTGGCTCATCGCTTTATCATTATTGGTTTGGGTATTCGAAATACTAATTCCTTGGCGTAAAAATCAACCCGTATTTAGAAAAGGTTTTTGGTTAGATAGTTTTTATATTCTATTTAATTTCTTTCTCTTCTCTCTAGTGGGCTACAATGCTATTTCTAATGTTGGAGTCGAATTGTTTAATGATTTTTTAGCGCTATTTGATATTGAGAATATTGTTGCTATTGAATTAGAAAACTTTCCGATCTGGGCGCAACTTTTAATTATGTTTGTAGTTGCAGATTTTATTCAATGGAATGTTCATCGCCACTTACACAAGCAACCCTTTCTGTGGAAGTTTCATAAAGTACACCATAGCGTAAAACAAATGGGTTTTGCCGCACAATTTCGATTTCACTTTATGGAGACGATTATATATAAAAGTGTACAATATATACCACTAGCCATGATTGGTTTTGGTATAGAACAATTTTTTATAATACATATGTTTTCCGTCTTTGTTGGGCATTTAAACCACGCAAATTTAGGCTGGAGTTATGGTTGGTTTGGTTATATTTTTAACAATCCAAAAATGCATATATGGCACCATGCTAAAGATTTACCAGAAGGCAGACCTTATGGAATGAATTACGGATTAAGTTTAAGCATTTGGGATTATTTGTTTAGAACGGCTTATATTCCCAAAAACGGAAAAAATATAAAATTAGGTTTTGAAGGTGATGAAAATTTCCCAAAGAAATTTTTGGAGCAGTTAAAGTATCCTTTTCTAGATCAACAAAAAATACAGAAAAAAACATAAAATCTTTTTAGATGAATATAAAACAATTTAACGATAAAGCTTTAGCACATTATAGCTATGCAATCGTTTCCGAAGGAAAAATGGCAGTGGTAGATCCTGCAAGAAACCCAATGCCGTATTACCAATATGCAGAAGAAAATAATGCTAAGATCGTCGCTGTTTTAGAAACTCACCCGCACGCAGATTTTGTGAGTAGTCATTATCAAATTCATCAAGAAACTGGCGCTAGCATATATGTGAGTAAATTGTTAGGCGCAGATTATCCGCACCAATCTTTTGATGATGGAGACCATTTTATAATGGGAAACATTAAGTTTTCTGCTATTAACTCTCCTGGACATTCGCCAGATAGTATTACTATTCTAGCAGAAGCAGAAGATGAAAAAGCATTATTTACGGGAGATACTTTATTTATTGGTAATGTTGGGAGACCAGATTTACGAGAAAAAGCAGGTAATATGCATGCTAAGCGTGAAGAATTAGCGAAGCAAATGTATTACACCATAAAAGATAAATTTACTCATCTACCTAATGAAACTTTAGTTTATCCAGCACACGGAGCAGGTTCGCTATGTGGTAAAAATATGAGTGATGCTTCCTCTTCAACTTTAGGAAATGAACGAGTGAGCAATTGGGCATTTAAAGAACAGACCGAAGAAGAATTTGTGAATGAGATTTTAAGTGATCAACCTATGATTCCTTATTACTTTGGTTTTGATGTAGATACCAATAAAAAAGGAGCTGATAATTTTTCAAAAAGTATTGGCGAAGTACCATTATTGCTAAATGTAGAAGAAGTAGAAGAAGGAGTGATGATCATAGATATTAGAGCTCAACAAGAATTTAAGGAGAATTATCTGTTAGGAAGTATAAACATTCAAGGAATTAGATCACCACAAAAGTTAGAAACTTGGTTAGGTGCAATTGTTCAACCTAAAGAAGCATTTTATTTAGTAGTACCTACTGTAGAAATGGCAGAAACTACTTTAAGTAGGGTGGCAAGTATTGGTTATGAAAAGCAATTAAAAGCTGTTATAACGCTATCATCAGCATTAGCTTCCATCGAAAAAATCAATTTAGAAGAATTCAAAAATAATATAGATAACTATACCATTGTCGATATTAGAAATGTGGTAGAGGTTGTTAAAAAGAAACCTTTTAAAAATTCTATTAATATCCCATTACATGAATTAAGAGAGAGAGCTAACGAAGTGCCTACAGATAAACCAATTGTTGTGCATTGCGCTGCAGGTTATAGAAGCGCTGTAGGAAGTAGTATTCTTAAACGAGAACTTAAAAATATGACAGTTTTAGATTTAAGCGATGCAATTAAATATTTTATGTAAAGAATAATTAACTTATTGAATAAGAAAAAGCCAAACCACATTGAGTAGTTTGGCTTTTTTAATTTTAACTATGGACTAATTTATAAATTTTTATTTTTCAAAAAATTTCCATCGAGGTCAAAAATTAATTCGGCGCCACTTTTCATTTCAATTTGATGACTATCATCGTCCATTTTCCAATTAGTAACATAATCGTTTTTATAACGATTTTCTAAAAAGTACTTCATTTTTTTAGGCAATAACTCATAAGGAACTTTTTCATCTCCTTTAATTTGAGTAGGTTTCCCACTTTCATCAAAATCTATTTTAGTACCATTTTTAAATTTTACCTGATAACTGTCTTCACCAGAATTTGGTTCTGCATTAACTTTATCAATTTCATGAGTAGAATAACTCATTTCTATAATATGCAAAGCATTTGATGGTAACTTATCTAAATTTTCTTGTGCGTGAGTGTAAGCAAACATCATTAAACTTAATACTCCAGAAATTATCCATTTTTTCATCATCATAATTTTTATTATTTCTATTTCAAAACTAAAAACTAGAAATGTGTTTCTTATTAAGGTTTTGTGAATTTAATTAAGCTTAACATTATTGCTAAACTCATATTAAGTAACCTTGGTTACAGATATAGTTAAATGAATTATTCATATTTGTAGTAAAATAATGACTAATGAATTGGATTTTTGAACCTTGGCCTTGGTATATTGGCGGGCCAGCAATTGGTATTTTTATGTTGGTGCTTTTAAGTATGGGTAAGCAATTTGGAATGTCTTCTAATTTAAGAACGATATGCAGTATCGCTGGAGCAGGAAAAGTAACTAAATTTTTCAATTTTAATTGGAAAGCCCAACGATGGAATTTAACTCTAATGATTGGTGCAGCACTTGGCGGCTTTATTGCTGCCAACTATTTATCAGCTAATACTGTTCAAATAAATGAAAGTTTGCTGCCACAACTTCAAGCTTACGGAATTAATAGTGCCGGCAAAGCATATTTACCTACCGAGATTTTCGCAGTAGAAAATTTACATCTAAAAAATATACTTATTCTCTTAGGTGGCGGTCTGTTAGTGGGCTTTGGCGCACGTTATGCTGGTGGTTGTACCTCAGGTCACGGCATTTCGGGATTAAGCAATCTTCAGCTACCTTCATTAATAGCTATTGTTGGTTTTTTTATTGGCGGCTTGGTCATGATTCATCTTTTCTATCCACTTATTTTTTAAAATAATTTTAAAATGTCACCTCGAGCGGAGTCGAGAGATTCAAAATATTATAAAATGAAAACTATAATTTATTTATTGCTAGGAAGTCTTTTCGGCATCATTATGTATAAGTCTGAAGCCGCATCATGGTTTAGAATTTATGAGATGTTTAATTTCGCTAGCTTTCATATGTATGGCATTATGGGTTCTGCTGTTGCAGTAGGACTAATTGGCGTGCAAATCATGAAAAAGAAAAAAATAAAAGCTATTGATGGTTCAGAGTTATCGCTTCAGCCTAAAGAAAAAAGTATTTACCGTTACTTATTTGGCGGAATCATTTTCGGACTAGGCTGGGCACTTGCCGGAGCTTGCCCAGGACCAATGTATACCTTAGCTGGTGTAGGTTATATTTCAATTTTATTAGTTATCGCCGGAGCTATTTTAGGAACTTTTATTTACGGTATTCTTCGAAAATATTTACCGCATTAATTTTATTTCGGATATGAGTTAATTATTTTTTTTCTAATTGGTGCCACATAAATAATAAACTTGTACCGCTAATAAATCCTATCAAGCTTGTAGTGGTATCTTTACCTGTAATTAAAAAATAACCACAGCATAAAATCCCAGCCATTCCAATAATGAAAAATAAATGATTTTGTTTCATACTAATAGTTTTAATTATTTCTCTATTTGACATAGATTTCGGTTCTTAGTTACATAATTTAAAAAATAATATTTTCTATTAGAAGATTCTGTATAATTATTTACTTACATTTTTTAGTTAAAATCATATTTAAAATATGGATTGTCTTTTATTTAATAACTTCTTAACGGCTTATGCAATTGCATTTTTTTACATTTAAAATAAAAAATGAAAACGCAAAGTATTCTATTAAAACAACGTCCTGAAAAAACTCCACAAAATTCTGATTTTGAGTTTAAAGAAGAAGAAGTAAGTACCCCAAAATCTAACGAAGTACTTTTAAAATCTATTTATATTTCTGTAGATCCTTATTTAAGAGGAAGAATGCGCGATGTAGAATCGTACATAGAGCCCTTTCAATTGAACGAGCCTATCACTTCTGCAATTATTGCCAAGGTAGAAAAATCTGAACATGAAAATTTTAAAGAAGGCGATTATGTACTTGGCCATTTAGCTTGGAAAGAATACCAAGTAGCCAAAGGAGAAAACCTTCGAAAAGTAGATCCCAAACAAGCTAATCTTTCTGCTTATTTGGGCATTTTAGGGATGACGGGCTTAACGGCTTATTTTGGATTAACTGAAATTGGAGCACCTAAAGAAGGAGAGACAGTGCTCGTTTCTGGAGCTGCAGGTGCTGTAGGAAGTACTGTCGGGCAAATTGCAAAAATTTACGGTTGTAAAACTATTGGTATTGCTGGGTCTGATGAAAAAATTGATTTGATAAAAGGTAAATTTAATTATGATGAAGGTATCAATTATAAGACTACAGACAATATGAAAGAGGCCATTTCTAAAGCTGCAACAAATGGTATTGATGTGTATTACGATAATGTTGGTGGAGAAATTTTAGATGCAACTCTTCAAAATATCAATAGAAATGGTAGAGTAATTAATTGTGGAGCTATCTCTCAATACAATAAAGATGAAACTGCTACCGGACCAAGAGTAGAAGGTATATTAATTAAAAAAAGTGTAAAGATGCAAGGCTTTACGTTGCAAAACGATTTTGGAGAAAAATTTAATGAAGGCACAAAAAAATTAGCACAATGGCTTCAAGAGGGAAAGCTAAATTACGAAGAGACAATTAGAGAAGGTTTTGAGAAGGTACCACAAGCATTTATAGATTTATTTTCTGGTGAAAATAAAGGTAAAATGGTGGTAAAAGTAGCTGAAGAATAATCTACCTAATATTAAAAACTATTATTTATCCCAAAACAAGCTCGATGTTTTGGGATTTTTTGTAAAAAGTTCAATCCAAATAATTTTAATTAGAAGAGTTTGTTTTATTATAAAATCAAATTCATAAATAATGAATATTAATTTTATATATTTATAATATGATCAAAATAAGTCTATTTTATTTATCAATATGAATCAAAATTATAAAGTAAAAGTAAATAATGATATCGAGCTAGAGTTTAAGTTAGATGAAATTAAAAAGCTAGATATCCAACCACTTCCTAATAAAACATACCATCTGCTAAAAGACCATCAATCATTTAAAGCAGAAATTATAAAAAGTGATTTCCTCAATCGAAAATATACCGTAAAAATTAACTCTAATCATTACGAAATCGATATCGCTAGTCAGCTTGATTTGCTTATTAAAGAAATGGGTTTATTGCTAGGTAATGCTCAAAAAGTAAATGATATTAAAGCACCAATGCCTGGCTTAATCTTAGAGATAAATGTAAAAGAAGGAGATACGGTAAAAGAAGGCGATTACCTTTTGGTGTTAGAAGCTATGAAAATGGAGAACGCTCTAACCGCACCAAGAGATGCCATCATTAAATCGATAAGCATCGAAAAGGGACAAACGGTAGAGAAAAATCAACTATTAATTGAAATGGAATAAAACTCAAGTCATCAAATTTTAGAAACTGTCAGCTGGAGCGGAGTAGAAATACATAGAACATTAATTTTTAATAAACGCTAAATAGATAGCTGAAGAGAAAAAATTGCAATTCAAAATGAAAAAAATATTAGTTGCCAATAGAGGAGAAATTGCTTTACGTATAATGAAATCTGCTCAGAAAATGGGCATCAAAACCGTAGCTATTTATTCCACGGCAGATAGAAACGCGCCACACGTTAAATTTGCAGATGAAGCTGTATGTGTAGGAGAAGCACCGTCTAACCAATCATATCTACTAGGAGATAAAATTATAGAAACCGCCAAGCGTTTAAATGTAGATGGTATTCATCCGGGGTACGGATTCTTAAGTGAAAACGCAAAATTTGCAAAAGCAGTTACCGAAAGCGGAATCAAATTTATTGGTCCTAAACCTCACGCCATAGAAATTATGGGCAGTAAGCTTGCCGCTAAAGATGCGGTAAAAGCTTACAATATACCTATGGTTCCAGGCATAGACGAAGCCATTACCGATACCGAAAAGGCTAAAAAAATAGGAAAGGAAATTGGTTTTCCTATTTTAATTAAAGCTTCTGCTGGTGGGGGTGGTAAAGGAATGCGTGTAGTTGAAAAAGAAGAAGAACTAGAAGAACAAATGAAGCGTGCGATTAGCGAAGCTGAATCTGCTTTTGGTGATGGTTCTGTTTTTATCGAAAAATACGTGGCTTCACCACGACATATAGAAATACAAATTTTAGCCGATGAACACGGGAATACCGTTCACCTTTTTGAGAGAGAATGTAGCATACAGCGTCGTCATCAAAAAGTGGTAGAAGAAGCTCCTTCGGTAGTGTTGGATGAAGCTTTGAGAAAAGAGATGGGAGAAGCAGCTGTTCGTGTAGCTAAAGCCTGCGATTATGTGGGGGCAGGAACGGTAGAATTTTTATTCGATGAACATAGAAATTTTTATTTTTTAGAAATGAATACGCGCTTACAGGTAGAACATCCCGTAACCGAATTAATCACAGGAATCGATCTCGTAGAAGAGCAAATTAAAGTCGCGCGTGGTGAAAAACTCAGTTTTATGCAAGAAGATCTAACTATAAAAGGTCACGCTTTAGAATTAAGAGTTTACGCCGAAGATCCTTTAGACGATTTTATGCCGAGCGTAGGTAAATTAGAGAAATATGTAATTCCTGATGGCGAAAATATTCGTTTAGATAATGGTTTTGAAGAAGGAATGGAGGTGCCTATTTACTACGATCCAATGCTATCTAAATTAGTTACCTATGGGAAGAGTAGAGAAGAAGCGATTCAGTTAATGATTAAAGCGATTGATGCTTATCAAATTGAGGGCGTCTCTACCACATTAGCATTCGGGAAATTTGTTTGTGAACACGAAGCTTTCCGCAGCGGAAATTTTGATACTCATTTTGTGAGAAATTATTATTCTGCCGAGAAGCTTCAATCTAAAACAGAAGAAGAGGCAAGGTTAGCAGCTATTATAGCTTTAAGACAATATTTAAAAGATCAAGAGCAGTTGCGTTTACCTATTACAGAATAGTAAAATTGTCATCAAGAGCAAAGTCGAAAGGTATTTATCGTTAAAATATGCTATCAAAATAAAATAAATGAGTCAAAAAAATATAGATCAGCTTCAAGAAAAAGTAAAACTAGCCCATTTAGGAGGTGGTGAGAAGCGAATTGAAAAACAACACGCAAAGAAAAAATTAACAGCCAGAGAACGCGTAGATTATTTACTAGACGAAGGTTCTTTTGAAGAAATAGGAATTTTAGTTACCCATCGTACGACAGAGTTCGGAATGGATAAACAGAAAATCTATGGCGATGGTGTGATTACTGGTTATGGTACGATTAATGGTAGATTGGTTTACATATTCGCTCAAGATTTTACGGTTTTTGGAGGTTCACTTTCAGAAACTCACGCCGAAAAAATTTGTAAAATAATGGATTTAGCGGTAAAAGTTGGGGCGCCAATGATTGGTTTAAATGATTCTGGAGGAGCTCGAATTCAGGAAGGTGTGCGTTCGTTGGGCGGATATGCAGATATTTTTCATCGTAATGTGAAATCTTCTGGAGTAATTCCGCAAATTTCTGCAATTATGGGACCTTGTGCCGGTGGTGCAGTATATTCTCCAGCGATGACAGATTTTACGCTAATGGTGCAAGATACTAGTTATATGTTTGTCACAGGGCCTAACGTGGTTAAAACGGTGACCAACGAAGAGGTTACTTCTGAAGAGCTGGGTGGAGCGAGTACACATTCTACCAAATCTGGAGTCACACACCGAGTAGCAATTAACGATATTGCTTGCTTAGAAGATATTAAAAAGATGATTGGCTATATGCCACAAAATAACAAAAAACCTCCTGAAAAATTACCTTACCAGTTGGGAGATGAGCTTCGCCCAAAATTAGATGAATTAATTCCAGATAGTGCCAATAAGCCTTACGATATGCACGAGGTGATTAACGGAATTATAGATGAAGATTCATTTTTTGAAATTCATAAAGATTATGCCAATAATATTATTGTTGGTTTTGCACGTTTAGGCGGAAGAAGTATTGGTATTGTTGCCAACCAACCTATGAGTTTAGCAGGGGTTTTAGATGTAGACTCTTCCAAAAAAGCAGCACGTTTTACCCGTTTTTGCGATTGTTTCAACATTCCTTTATTAGTATTGGTAGATGTACCTGGATTTCTGCCAGGAACCGATCAAGAGTGGAATGGTATTATTTTAAACGGTGCTAAACTTTTATATGCATTAAGTGAAGCTACCGTGCCAAAAGTTACTGTCATTACTCGTAAAGCTTACGGTGGAGCTTATGATGTAATGAATTCTAAACATATTGGAGCCGATTTGAACTTTGCTTGGCCAAGTGCAGAAATTGCAGTGATGGGGGCTAAAGGAGCTAGCGAAATTATTTTTAGAAAAGAGATTAGTGAAGCAAGTGATAGTGAAAAGAAATTAGCCGAAAAAGAAACAGAATATGCAGAATTATTTGCCAATCCGTTTGAAGCCGCAAAACGTGGTTTTATTGATGAAGTGATTATGCCACACGATACACGTCGAAAATTATTAAAAGGCTTTAGTATGTTAGAACATAAAAAAGTATTACGGCCAGACCGTAAACACGGCAATATACCATTGTAATTTTAATATGATGGTTATGTTGAAACTTATTCCGTATCTTATTTAAATAATTATTAAAATTTTCAAAAACCGATGAGCTGTTCTTCATCGGTTTTTTATTTTAAGCAAATGAGAAAATTTAAAAAGCTAGTCGTTGTAGATGAAACGAAAATGAATACGGAAGCATTAGACCGATTAAATGAATATGCAGAAAATGTTGAGGTTTATCATGATCAACCTTCGTTTGATGAGTTGAAAAATAGGGTTAAAGATACCGAAGCAATTATCGTTTCTTGGCAGACTGAAATCTCAAAAGAAATTATTGATGCAGCCACAAGTCTTAAATACATAGGAATGGCTTGTTCGCTATATGATAATGAATCTGCCAACGTAGCTGTCGATTATGCTGAAAAGAAAAATATTGAGGTGACAGGTATTTTTGATTATGGTGATCCTGGTGTAATTGAGTTTATAATTTCAGGATTAATACAACTTTTACATGGTTTTGGAGAACACCAATGGCAAGAAAATCCGGTAGAATTAAGCGGTAGAAAAATAGGGATAATAGGTTTAGGTACCACAGGACAACTATTAGCAAAAGCTTTAATAAGCTTAAATGTTGAGGTTTTTTATTTCAGTAGAACTCGAAAGCCCGAATTTGAAAATGATCAATTACAATATTTAGAATTAAATGATTTGCTAAACACTTGTGAGATTATCTCAATACACCTTCCTAAAAATACGGTCTTATTAAATGAGAAAGAATTTAAGGAGTTTGGAGAAAATAAAATTTTAATCAATACTTCATTAGGTTTAGTATTTGAGCTAAGTTCTTTTGAAAATTGGTTAAAGTTGAGTAATAATTACACAATTGTAGATGGAGATGCCACAACTTCACTTCCACAGTCATTAAAAAATACAAAAAACCTAATAAACCACCAAAAAAGTGCGGGCTGGTCTAAAGAAACCCAAGAACGTCTGTCTGTTAAAGTATTAGAAAACATTAAGCAATTTAAAAACCGTTAAAGTAAGTTAAGATATTCTGATTTTTTGTCATTCCAAATTAATGGCATTACATTTGAGAAATTACAATTAATAGTGGGAATATTCTATAGTTAATTGTTATAATACTAAACGTTAACTATTATTTCTTTTAAAAAAAGTAAAATTTAAAATTAAATTATGTTAAAAAAAGCAAAACTAAACTTATTTTTATTTTTAGCAACCGTAGGAACTATTGGAATGTCTGCACAGACAGAAGCTAAAAAAGTAACTGATCAAGATTTATCTAACTTTGCAGATGCTTATCAAGCGGTGCAAGTTGAAAATCAAAAAGCTCAGCAAGAAATGGTAACTATGATTGAAGAATCAGGTTTAGATGTAAATAAATTTCAAGAAATTCAAAAAGCTCAGATGGATCCAAATACTGAGGTAGATGCAACTAAAGAAGAATTAGCGGCACATCAAGAATTGATGACTGAAATACAAGCTATGCAGCCAAAGTTACAAACTCAAAAGGAAGGCTTAATTAAAGAAAAAGGACTTACGATGCAGCGATATCAAGAAGTAGCTGCTGCTATTCAAAACGATCAAGCTTTACAACAAAAGCTTCAAGCTATTATGATGAAGAAACAAACTTCAGGTACAGAAGGATAATCTTCAAATTAACGTGTAAAAAGTGACACTATCCCGTCAAGTGTGTAAGTTTAAAATAACAGGGGTTAGACTTTTTAAAGTCTGACCCTTTTTTCATAGATCGTTAGGAATTGATTTAAAATGATGCCCCAGTTTCTTACAGGCATCGACCACTTTTTGGTAGCCTCCCTCACAGCCAAATATACGGATTTCATTACAGCATCATCTGTTGGGAAGTAAAGTTTGTTTTTAGTGTACTTTCTTATCTTACCATTTAAGTTTTCAATAAGGTTTGTAGTATAGATGATTTTTCTAATTTCTATTGGGAACTCAAAGAATACGGTAAGCTCATCCCAGTTATCTTGCCAGCTTTTAATGGCATAAGAGTACTTACTTTCCCACTTTTGAGCAAAATCCTTTAAAGCAGCTTCAGCAGCTTGTTTTGTAGGTGCGTCATAGATGTGCTTCATATCTTTTGTAAATTGTTTTTTATCTTTCCATACTACGTATTTACAAGCGTTTCTGATTTGATGTACTACACATATCTGAGTTTTGGATTCAGGGAAAACAGTTTTGATAGTAGCGGTAAACCCATTGAGATTATCAGTAGCAGTGATAAGTATACCTTCTGTGCCACGTGCTCTTATATCGGTTAATACGCTCATCCAGAAAGCTGCTGACTCATTCTTACCTAACCATAGACCTAGAACTTCCTTTTTGCCATCACCTCGAAGGCCAACCGCAATATAGACGGTTTTGTTAATGACCTTGGAGTTTTTACGTACCTTGAAGACGATCCCATCCATCCAAACAATAAGGTATACAGGTTCAAGAGGACGGTTCTGCCAGGCAACTATATCGCCTGAGATTATCTCTGTAATCCTTGATATGGTAGAAGTGGAGACATCAAAATTGTAAACTTCACGAATCTGCTCTTCGATATCGCTGTTGCTCATTCCCTTAGCGTAGAGCGATATGATGACATTCTCAATTCCATCGACCATACTGCCTCTTTTTGGGACTACTATAGGATTGAATGAGGCCTTTCTATCTCTAGGGACCGAAATTTCAGACTCTCCAAATGATGTTTTCACCTTCTTTTTAGAGTGTCCATTACGCGCATTGTCTCCGTTGGATTTCTGGTGTTTACCATAATCAAGATGCCCATCAAGCTCACCTTCCAGCATCTTTTCGATACCACGCTTCTGTATCTCCTTAAGAAAACCAGTAAGCTCATCACCAGTTTTAAACTGTTTAAGGAAATCGTCGTTAAATAAATCTTTTTTTTTCATAATGTGTGAAAATTAAAATTAAACAAAAAATAGCAGGGGTTGCAACCCCTGCTATTTTTTTAACTTACACACTTTATGAAATAGTCCCAAGGCGATGCTTTCGCATCGCCTTTTTTGTAGTGTTCATTTTCCTCTTTCATTTTATTATGAATAGGTTAAGTATAATATCTGATAATTTAGATGCTTATAGAAGATTACAACTAAATTTTAGTCATGCGATCTAATTTTAGAATATATAGATTAAAAAAATAATTTAGTTTAATAAAACGAAAAGCCCAGACCGAAAGGTCTGGGCTTTAATTAACAAAAGATAAAGTTTAGTGGAAATTTTCTTTTGCTAATAGTCTAACTTATTGAACATCCCAAAATAATGGTGTTTGTTGTGTATCGCCTCCAATTGCATTGGCAGCTTCATTATAACTTGCTCCATTTAGATTTTGTTCTAAAATGGGATAGGTAAATCGTAATGGAACTGGATTTTCTGTAACTGAAGGAATATTTAATACTGGAGCATCAAATTTTCTCCAAACATACCAGCCTTGGAAAGCATTGTCATACATAGCTAACCAGAATTGTAAAGCAACAGTTTCTTCCCAGTTATCGTCAGAATAAGCTACATTGTCCTGATCTAAGTAAGAGTCTACATCTACATCATCACCTAACCAATATTGCATTGATGCTGTAATTGCATTTTCGTAATGTGATTCTGCATCATTGACACCTGCAATACCTCTGGCAGCAGCTTCTGTTAGTAGAAACTCTACTTCTGTATAGTCCATTAAAATACCTGGATGTGCAGGATCTCTAAATTCTGCCCCAATGTGCGTATTTGCACTATAACTATTACTTGCTCCATAGGTTCCTCCGTTGTAACCATCTTCTAGATTGTCGTCAAAATAAACCGTTCTACGAGGATCTTCTAGATCATTCATATAATCGACAATTGTATTAGCTGCAACAAAATCATTACGTCCGCTTTGTACTAAATCTTCCCATAATGGGTTGGTGTTTGGCGTAGAGTTTAAGTATTGAAAAATCGCGTTATCATCATTAGAGGTCATTAAACCATTTGAAACAGCAGTTTGAACTGCGAGATTCGCTAATTCAGGATTGGATTCGGTTAATCGCATACCTAATCTTAGTAATAAGGAGTTTGAAAATTTTTGCCATTTATCCATATTACCATCGTAGATCAAATCTTCACCACCAGGGAATCCTTGACCTCCAAAATTTTCATTATTATCAATTAGTTTATTAATCAAGTCTTCATAAATCGCATTTGCATCATCATAAACTGGAGTTGTATTTTCAGTATCTAATGCTTCAGTGTAAGGTACATTACCAAATGTATCAACTAAATATTGCCAAGTAAAAACTTGTAAAACGTGTATTTGTGCTAAACGTGCATTAACTTCACTTTCTTCAAGCAATTGATCGTTAGCAATTGCAAACTCTTCAGCGTCTTTTAAATCTATAAGAACATTTCTATACAGAAGTGTAAAATGAGAACCCGGGATGTTTCTATCGGTTAAATTATAATTAGGTTCTTGTGTATATGTTGTTGATGTCAGATACTGACTAACAAACCTAAAAATGTTCGTATTTACATTTAAGTTTGTGACTTGATCCATTAATTCTTTAGATGCACTCGAGAATAAGTATTCTGCAGGTACACTAGAAGGATTTTTAGGATCGACATTCATCCTTTCGTATTTATCATCACTACAAGATATAAGTAGTAATAAAGAAAATATGCTAACTATATATTTTTTCATATTTTTTTATTTAAAAGTTAAGTTTAAGACTTGCACCAACTTCTCTAAAAGCTGGATATGCACCAGATTGATAACCTTGAATATTACCAGAACTTAATCCCGCTTCAGGATCTGAATAAGGAATATTTTTATGAATGATCCATAAATTTCTTCCGATTAAAGATAATGAGGCGTTTGTAATAGGCGTATTTCCTATAATATTCTCACCAAACTTATAAGTTAATGTTACTTCTCTTAATTTAACATAAGAAGCATCGTATATATGACCTTTATTCGCATCATTTGCGTAACCATATGGAGTTCCATTAGAATCTTCTAAAGAGATTCTCTCATTATTTTGTTCTCCAGATTCAGTTACACCAGGTAAAATTATACCTCCACTGTTTTGATCGTCAGTTAATGGAGCTCTTAGCGGATTACCTAAATCGTTCGTACCTACGGTTCTATCGTATATACCAGTGTTGAACCCATACCAGGTATCTAATGAGAAAATATCACCACCTTGCTGAATATCAATTAAAAATCCTAAACTAATATTCTTATAGGCAAATGTATTTTGTACACCACCAACCCAATCGGGTTGAATATTACCGATGATCTCATTATTAGTTTCAGAAATTTGGTAATAACCATCATCTCCAACAACTCTTTGACCATTACTGTAAATATAATCTGTACCTCTTATTGCTCCGTATGGCTGACCAGGACTTGCATCAATCGTAATACCACCTTGTAAGTTTGCTAAAGGAAGATTAGAAAGACTCTCATCTAACTCTATAACTTCACTACGGTTTCTAGCCCAATTGGCAGAAATATTCCAAGAGAAATTTTTTGTTTTAATAGGTGTACCTCTCAATTGTACTTCCCAACCTTTATTTTCTAAAGATCCTGCATTTCTAATTGCTCTATTGAATCCTGTTGAACGAGAGATTTCTACTGGAGTAATCAAATCTTCAGTAGTACTATTGTAATACGTAACATCAAAACCTATTCTATTGTTAAAAAGATTTGCTTCTAAACCGAACTCATAAGATTTGGTTCTTTCAGGTTTTAGGTTTGGATTGTTAATATCTCCTAAATTACTAGCAATTGCAGAGCCATCAAAAGGATCTAATAGACTGTATGTTTGAAGTATTCTATATGGATCTGTATCAGACCCTACTTCTGCATAATTTGCCCTTATTTTTGCAAACGATAACCAATCTGCTTCAATAACATTAGATAAAAGTGCACTACCCGAAATTGATGGATAATAATAGGTATTATTACTTGCAGGTAGAGAAGATGATCTATCTCTTCTAATCGTACCTTCAATAAAATAGTTATTAAAAAATCCAAGACTGGCTCTAGCGTAAATACCATCTACTAATTTATCCGCATCATACTCTTCAGGAGCTAATAACAGTGATCTAGAATTCGATAAAGAATATAATCCAGGAACATTTAGGCCTCCATTTGTACTAGCAAGTATATTATTCCATTCTTGTCTTCTTAAATTCCACCCAACGTTACCATCTAAATTAATATTGTCTGTAATGTCTTTATTTATATTTAAAATAATATCGTAATTATATTCTGCTTGTCTATTATTGTACCTAGAATAATTTGATACGCCAGTACTACCAACATTTCTTCTTTCTTCTCTTAACTCATCATAGGTGTCGAACGTGAAACGTCCTAAAACGCTAAATACATCGTTAATCTCATAATTCATGATAAAATTACCAAAATAACGGTTACGAGTATCGGTCTCAAAATTTTCGTATCGAGTCCAATAGAAATTATCTGTATAAACTGGCGCGGTATTTCCAGGTCCATTTAAATTCCAAGTTATATTTTGTCTTGTATCTAAATACGCTTGTTTTTGTTCTTTTAAATCAACGTTGGTTTGCCACCACTGTCTGAATGCTTGCATAGGGTTTTCAGAATCATATCCTGTTCCATATCTACCTTTACCATCTGTCTTGATATAACTAATATTGGTAGAAACACTAAATTTATCTGTAATATCCTGTGATCCATTAAATTTTATAGTGTTTCTCTTAATATTACTGTTAGGTAGGTTACCATTTTGATCAAAGTTAGTAACACTTAATCTAAACGCATTTGATTCACCACCACCGCTTATCGCAAAAGAGTTAATAGCGGTAGTTCCTGTTTCCCATACTGAGTTAGGATTGTTTCTTGCAGCTCGCCAAGGCGTTGCTTGCTGATAAGTATTTAATTGTGGAAATAAAGAATTCCACTGATAAACTGGTTGACCATCGAAAGCCGCTCCGTACGAAGCGTCTTCGGTAGTGGGTACCACAGGATCTAGTATACCGTCATTATTAATATCTGCAGAATTGAAGTATGAATCTTCATTTGGACCGTAAAATTCACCATAGCCAGCACCATATCTATTTTGATATTTTGGAAGCGTATTACTGTTTACTTCAGAAACTGTAAATGTAGAATTTACTGAAACGCCAATACCGTTTCTCTTCTTTCCCTTTTTAGTTTCAATAATAATAGCACCATTTGAAGCTCTAGAACCATATAATGCAGTTGCCGCAGCACCTTTTAAAACATTAATAGATTCAACATCTTCTGGGTTAACATCGGTTGCCGCATTACCATAATCATAACCACCAACACCAGAAGTTTGATCTGCAGTATTATTATTTGAATTATCAATGATGATTCCATCGATTACATAGAGTGCTTGGTTATTTCCTGTTAAAGAAGAAAAACCTCTAATAATGGTATTAGAAGAACCACCCATAGTTCCTGAAGGATTAACTTTTAATCCCGCAACTTTACCTTGTAAAGAATTAATAAAGTTAGATTGTGGAACATCTGAAACTTCAGAACCATCTACTTCTTGTGTAGCATAACCAAGTGATTTTTTTTCTCTTTCAATACCTAATGCTGTAACTACAACTTCGTCTAACTGAGCAGAATCTGGTTCTAATACCACATCGATTGTCGTATTATTAGTTACTGAATATTCTGTCGTTTTTAACCCTACATACGAAAATACAAGTATATCTCCTTCTTTAGCTTGTATTGTGTAATTACCATCAAAATCGGTTTGAGTACCTGTTGATGTGTCTTTAATAACCACATTAACCCCTGGAAGAGGTAACTGGTTGTCGTCTGTTACTGTGCCTTTAATTTCACTTGTCTGTGCCAAAAGCACCTGTGAAATTAGCACACTCAATAGTGTAAAAAACACCTTTAATTTTGTTCTCATATTTTATTTATTTGAATTAGCCACTTTGAAGTAGTTAAAAAAAAGATTAAGAACAATCATTTATAATGTTATTTAACAGGTTTTTTATGTTATTTTAACATTAAATTTGTTTTTTATTAACGTTTTAATTTCATTAAGTGATATTATCATCGGTAAATAATTAAAAAAAGCCACGCATTAAGCGTAGCTTTTTTTTAAGTTAATAAATATGTTGAAAACTTACTTATTAATAATACTATTTAAAGTTTCACTTGCTCTCATTTCTTTATAAACAAGTTTGGTATCAGGGTAATAATAACCATTAATATCTACAGGGTTTCCTTGTGCTGCATTTAATTCGGTTATAATTTTATCTTCATTTTCTTTCATTGCTGAAGCGATTTCAGAAAATTCAGTTTTCAGCTCTTCATTTTTATCTTGATGAGCTAAAGCTTCTGCCCAGTACATCGCTAAATAAAAGTGACTACCACGATTATCTAACTCGTTTACTTTACGAGAAGGAGATTTCTTGTTATCTAAGAATTTATCGGTGGCTTCATCTAAAGTTTCTGCTAAAACTAATGCTTTTGCATTGTCATATTTTTTACCCAAATGTTCTAGCGAAACGGCAAGCGCTAAAAATTCACCTAAAGAATCCCAGCGTAAATGCCCTTCTTCTACAAATTGTTGAACGTGCTTTGGAGCAGAACCTCCGGCACCAGTTTCAAATAAACCACCACCATTCATTAACGGAACAATAGAAAGCATTTTTGCACTTGTACCTAATTCTAAAATAGGGAAGAGGTCAGTTAAGTAATCTCTTAATACATTTCCAGTTACAGAAATGGTATTTTTTCCTTCTTTTACTCTTTTTAAGGTATAGGTCGTAGCTTTTTCTGTAGACATGATTTGAATGTCTAAGCCTTCAGTATCGTGATCTTTTAAGTAAGTAGTTACTTTCTTAATTAATTCAGCATCGTGAGCTCTATCTTCATCTAACCAGAAAATTGCTGGCCAGTTGGTGTCTTTAGCACGGTTTACAGCTAATTTTACCCAGTCTTGGATAGGTGCATCTTTCACTTGGCACATTCTCCAAATGTCACCTGCTTCCACTTCATGCTCAATTAAAACTTTACCTTCGTTGTTTACAACCTGAACCTTACCGTCTGTTGTAATTTCAAAAGTTTTATCGTGAGAACCGTATTCTTCAGCTTTTTGAGCCATTAAGCCAACATTAGGTACTGTTCCCATAGTAGTTGGGTCAAACGCACCATTTTCTTTACAAAATTCTATTGTGGCTTGGTAAAGTGGAGCATAACTACTATCAGGAATTACTGCTTTGGTATCTTGAGTTTTGTTATGTTTATTCCACATTTGACCAGAAGTTCTAATCATTGCAGGCATTGAAGCATCAATAATTACATCACTTGGCACATGTAAATTGGTAATTCCTTTATCAGAATTTACCATAGCGATATCTGGACCGTTTTCTAAATCTTTTTGAATATCGGCTTCAATCGCTGTTTTTTTATCTGCAGGAAGATGATCTATTGCATTAAGTACAGCACCTAAACCACTAGTTGCATCTGCACCTACTTCTTTTAATTCTTTAGCATATTTTTCAAATACATCTGCAAAGAAAACTTCTACGGCGCGACCAAAAATAATAGGGTCTGATACCTTCATCATCGTTGCTTTCATATGAAGTGAAAAGAGAACACCTTGTTCTTTTGCCTCAGCGATTTGCTCTTTTAAAAACTTAACCAAAGCTTTTGTACTCATAAAAGTACCATCAATCACTTCCCCTTCTAAAACGTGTGTCTTTTCTTTTAGTACGCTAGTGTTTCCATCTTTGCCTACTAATTGAATTTTTACATCACCTTCTTTTTCAATGGTTACTGATTTTTCATTAGCAAAAAAGTCTCCACTTTTCATCGTTGATACGTGAGATTTAGAGTCTTTACTCCAATCTCCCATACGATGTGGATTTTTCTTTGCGTAATTTTTTACGGCTTTTGGTGCTCTACGATCAGAGTTTCCTTCTCTTAATACTGGGTTTACAGCACTACCTTTAACGCTATCGTATTTTTTCTTGGTTACCGATTCTTCTTCGGTGGCAGGCTCATCTGGATAGTTAGGTAATTTGTAACCTTTGGATTGTAACTCTTTAATTGCTGCTTTTAATTGCGGAATAGAAGCACTAATGTTTGGTAATTTAATAATATTTGCTTCTGGAGATTTAGCCAATTCTCCTAATTCTGCTAAAGCGTCTGCAACTTTTTGATCTTCATTTAAAACTTCCGGAAAAACAGCTAAGATTCTTGCTGCTAAAGAAATATCTTTAGTTTCTACATGAATTCCCGAAGACTTAGTGTAAGCTTCTATAATAGGTAATAAAGAGTGTGTCGCTAAAAACGGAGCTTCGTCTGTTTTTGTATAAATAATTCTTGGTTGTTCTGCCATTTGAATTGTATGATTTAGTTTTTAAAGATTATATGAAATCTTAAGTTATTAATTCAGTTAATCAATCTATGTGAGAACGTAATATAGATTTTTGTGAGTATCACAAATATAATGAATTGAAGCCTTTTTTGCAGTATATTTTTAATTAGAAATCTGTTAAGAAAGAGGAAATATGCTTTTATTTATTAGAAAACAAAAAGAAAATATTAAATAGAAGTAGAGTTTGCACTCAATTTTCTTTAGAGATGAATTTTGAAGTTAATAATCTAGGTCTTTTTCTAAAGAAGAAATTAAAGACCCCATTTTTTAATTGCATAAAAAAACCTTCAGTAGAAACTGAAGGTTTTAATGTATTTTTTAAAAGGAAAGAATTATTTGAAACGACGTTCTTTAATTCTTGCTTTTTTACCAGTAAGTTCTCTAAAGTAGTAAATTCTAGCTCTACGAACTTTACCTCTTTTATTAATTTCTACTTTCTGTAAAGCAGGTAAGTTGATAGGGAAAATACGCTCTACACCAACTGTTCCACTCATTTTACGAATTGTAAAAGTTTGAGCAGTACCTGTACCTTTAATTTGAATAACTACACCTCTAAAAAACTGAGTACGAGTTTTAGCACCCTCTTTAATTTCGTAGTAAACAGTGATTGTGTCTCCTGCGTTAAATTTTGGAAATTCTTTTTTTGTTACGAATTCGTCTTGAACAAATTTAATTAACGATTCCATTGTTAAATAGATTTAAAATAATTCTTAATCAACATTCACGACTATCGCCAGAGGTTAATATAGAAGCGGTTGCAAAAATAATATTTATTTTTTAAATAACAAGTTTAAAGAATTAATCTTTTAAGAGATCAGGTCTTTTTTCTAGAGTACGTTGGTAAGCTTGTTCTTCTCGCCAAGTTTCAATCTTAGGAAAATTACCGCTGGTTAGTATTTCGGGCACTTTCCATCCTTTATATTCTGCAGGTCTTGTATAAATTGGTGGGGCTAATAAATCGTCTTGAAAAGAATCTGTAAGGGCAGAAGTTTCATTACCTAAAACCCCTGGTATAAGTCTAATTACAGCATCACAGAGTATGGCAGCGCCTAATTCACCACCCGATAAAACAAAATCACCGACAGAAATTTCTCTAGTAATAAAGTGGTCTCTTACGCGTTGGTCTACACCTTTATAATGACCGCAAAGAATAATAATATTGCCTTGCAAAGAAATTTGATTGGCAATTTTTTGAGTTAAAGTTTCTCCATCGGGAGTCATATAAATAACCTCATCATAAGCTCGCTGTGCTTTTAAATCTGAAATACATTTATCGATAGGTTCAATCATCATCACCATTCCGGCACCACCTCCAAATTGATAGTCATCAATCTGCTTGTAATTATCATTTACATAATCTCTTAAGTTGTGAAGATGAACTTCTACTAATTTTTTTTCTATCGCTCGCTTTAGAATAGAAGCCTCAAAGGGGCTTTTTAAAAGATCTGGAACAACGCTGATAATATCGATACGCATAAAAGGCCTAACTTAGAGTTTATTTTTATTTTGTTTGTTTTTTTCGTCTTGAAGTTGTCTGCCTAATTTTTGCTGTTTTTCAAGCGCTTGTTTGCGGTACTCGTCAAATTCAGTTTCATTCTTAGCTAAATTAATTTTAGCTTCTTTAGTTTGAATATTACTTTGTTTGTATTTGTATACAAAGAATACTAAAATTAAAACTAGCACCAAAATAATAATCCACATGATGGTTTGGTAGGTGCCTTTATTGGTGGCAATACCAAAGAAAGAAATTTCGTCTTTTTCTTCTGTAATTTTATTTAAATTATTTTGAGTTTGGGTTAACTCTGCGTTTAAGCTATTTACTTCAGCTTTTTGCTTTTCAATGGTTTTTTTAGAATTGTTAATTTCTGCATTTAACGATTTAATTCGCTCAACCGTTTTTCTTTGAAGTTGTAAAAGTTGATTTTGTTTTACAACTTTATAATCTTGATAATTGTTAGAAGATTCGATTACTTCATTAAATTGACTGTTAATCGTCGTTAATTCTTGTTCATTTTCTTCTTCTTGAGCAAAGCCTAAGAGACTAATAGAAATGAAAATGAAAGTGAAAAATACTTGGTTTAATTTCATCATTGCAAATTAATATTCAGATTAAATAACTTATGTTATTCAACTTTATTGTAAAAGTTTTATTTAAAATTAAAGGCTCAAATATAGGTAAAGCTCAGAATATTTAAACTTAAAAATAAAAAAAACCTACCGGGCAAGCGGTAGGTTTTTAGACGACAGTTTTTACTAATTAATAGTAAGTAAACCGCCTAACTTTGGCTATGTATTTAGCCAGACGAATAACTTGATGACTGTAACCATATTCATTATCATACCAAATGTAGACGATTAAGTTTTTGCCATCTTCAGTAACAATGGTAGAATTACTATCGTAAATAGAGGGCGCAGAAGAACCTATAATATCTGAAGATACCAATTCGTTGTCTAACGAATATTTTATTTGTTCTACTAAATCACCTTCTAAAGCATATTTTTTTATGATGGTATTTATCCCTTCTAATGAAATAGGATTTTTTAAGGTTAAGTTTAGAATAGCTAGTGAGCCGTTAGGGACAGGAACTCTTATGGCGCTAGAGGTAAGTTTACCTTCAAAAACAGGTAAAGCTTTGGCGACAGCTTTTCCTGCACCAGTTTCTGTGATTACCATATTTAAAGCAGCGGCACGACCTCTTCTGTATTTATCATGCATGTTATCGACCAAATTTTGATCGTTTGTATAGGCGTGAATAGTTTCTAGATGACCATGTTGTACGCCTAAAGAATCTTCTACAGCTTTTAAAATAGGGGTGATGGCATTGGTGGTGCAAGAGGCTGCAGAGAAAATGGATACTTGGTCTGGATCATATTCTTTATGATTAACGCCATGTACAATATTCGGAATTCCTTTTCCTGGTGCAGTAAGTAAAACTTTACTAGCACCTTTTGCTTTTAAATGACGCTTTAATGCTTCTTCATCTCTAAATGCTCCAGTATTGTCAATTATTAATGCGTCATCAATTCCGTATTGAGTATAATCAATATCTTCAGGTTGGTTGGCAGAGATTATATAAACAGTAGTGCCGTTAATGATAAGTGCTTTTTTCTTTTCGTCTACACTCACGGTACCCGAAAAATCGCTATGCACAGAATCACTCTTTAATAGAGAAGCTCTTTTTTCTAAAATAGTTTTATCTACAGCTCCTCTAGTGACAATTGCCCTAAGCCTTAGTTGACTGCCTTTGCCTGTTTTGGTCATTAGTTCTCTAGCTAATAGTCTTCCTATTCTACCAAAACCATATAAGACAACATCTTTAGGAGCTATATTTTTGTATGATTTGGCTTTAGAAAGTTTATTAGAAATAAAAGCAGTAGCATTATGTTTAGAACTTTCTAGCTGATATTCATAGGTTAATTTACCAATATCTAACTTTGCGGGTGGAAGATCTAAAGCTAAAATAGCTTTTACAATTTCTACAGAATCAAAAATGGAAAATGGTTTTTGAACAAACTTTGCCGCATACTCATGTAAGTTTAAAATTTCACTTACATTCTTGTCGATCAGCTGATTTCTGAAAAGAACCATTTCTATGGATTTATCATACCATAAATCACTAATTATTTTAATAAATTCTACAGTAGCTTTTCTGCGATTTGCCTGAAAGGCTAATTCTTTCTCGTATGCTGCGTTCTGACTCATTTTTTATTGATGTTTTTGTGAATAAAAATTAAAAAGTCAAGACAAAAGTACAAATATCAATCGTTTTCGTAACTGTTTTTAATAAAAAAAATCTCCTTATCGTAATAAGGAGATCTTGCGAAAAATATAATATTTTAAGGTTTGAAAGTGTAGCTTTCTTGCTGTCCATTAATACTTCTAAAAGTTACTTTAGTAATTTCGTTATTATTTTTTTGATTCATTATTTTTTTAACATCATTAATTGTTGAAACTTTTTGATCATCAATAGCTATAATAATGAATTTATCTTGTGGAATTTCAAAATGTTGCGATAAACTTCGTATAATTTTGACACCGCTATCTGTTCCAAAATTGCTCAGGTAATTCTCATCTGCGTTAGTAATTTCAACTCCAGCTACTTCTAAAGCAAAAGTTTCATATTTGGTTAGCTTTACGTGAGCAGTTTTCTCTTCGCCGTTTCTGAAGTAATTTACATCTACCTCACTACCTGGACGTTTAGTTTTAATGTAAGAAGTTAAATCTGAAAGCTTTCTTACTTTTACATGGTCTATTGCTGTGATTAAATCGCCTTCTTTTAAGCCTGCTTTTTTTGCGCCATCAGCACTTGAGGCAACATACACACCTTGAGAAATAGAAAGTTCTCTTTCTTTGGAAGCTTTCGGGTCTAATGTAGCGCCGGTAATTCCTAAAATCGCTTGTTGTACATCTCCATATTCTAAAATATCTTCTACAATCTTTCTAGCATTATTACTTGGTACAGCAAAACCATAGCCAATATAACTACCGGTTTGTGAGGTTATCGCAGTATTGATACCAATTAATTCTCCATTGGTATTTACTAATGCGCCCCCGCTGTTTCCTGGATTAATGGCAGCATCTGTCTGTATAAAAGATTGCATTTTTGAGTCTCCTTCATTTAAATCTCTTCCCTTGGCACTAATAATACCTGCAGTTACGGTAGAAGTTAAGTTGAAAGGATTACCAACTGCTAATGCCCAATCTCCTATACTTACGGTATCACTATCTCCAAACGGAATGTATTCTAAATCTTCAGCTTCTATCTTTATTAAGGCAATATCAGACTGTGGGTCTGTACCTATAACTTTAGCTTTGTAGGTGAGGTTGTTATTTAAAGTAACTTCTAGCTCACTAGCTCCATCAATTACATGATTATTAGTAACAATATAGCCGTCTGGAGTAATAATTACACCAGATCCCGCACCTTGAATGGCTCTTCCTCCTCGCATTCCACTCATATATTCTCTTAATGTTCTAGGCTGCCTTCCTACCGCTACATTTTTTACGTGAACTACGGCATGAACCGTTTTATTCGCGGCTTCTGTAAAATCTGTATTTACCGCATTACTTCCAGCGGCAAATTTATTTGAAATAAAAGAAGCAGCTTGCTTTTGTTGCTTTTCTTGCGTTTGATAAATGGGTGCGCTGTTTTCATCTTCTAAAAATAGTTTATAGCTCCCAAGGGTAAGTGCTCCACCCAACATAGATACAAATAGTAAACTTGTTATTTTTTTCATTTTTATATGGAGTTTTAAATAATTCAACCTTAAAATTAAAAATTTCTGAAACCTTAAAATATTTGCTTAACTGTTTTTTAACGGCATAGATTTCAAAGTGATTATTGTATATTTGCACACTTTTAAAACGAAAAAATGACCGTAAAATTTTATAAGTATCAAGGAACAGGTAACGATTTTATCATGATTGATAATCGGGAAATGTTTTTCAAAAATGATACCAAAATTATTCAGCATTTGTGTGACAGAAAATTTGGCATAGGAGCCGACGGTCTTATCTTACTCGAGCATTCTGAAGATAAAGAAGATGATTTTAAAATGGTTTACTTTAATAGTGATGGCAACCAAAGTACCATGTGTGGTAATGGTGGCCGCTGTTTAGTTCGGTTTGCAGAGTTTTTAAATATTGTAGATAAGAGTGCTACTTTTACAGCAATAGATGGGAAGCATCGTGCTAAAATTGAGAACGATAAAATTCATCTTCAAATGCAAAATGTTCATGGAATTAAAGAACTAGGAGATGAATATTTTTTAGATACGGGTTCTCCACATCACATTGTTTTTACTTCAGATGTTCATCAATTAGATGTAAAAAAAGAAGGAGCGGCTATTCGTTACAACGACATTTATAAAAATGAAGGGACTAATGTTAATTTTGTAGAACCTCAAGAAGAAATACTCCAAGCAAGAACTTATGAACGTGGGGTGGAAGATGAAACACTTTCCTGCGGAACTGGAGTTACCGCAGTAGCTATCGCTGCCACTTTTGCTAAAAAATACCATACATTACCCGTAAAAATAAAAACACCAGGAGGTCTTTTAGAGGTGAATTTTAAACAGAACGAAACTCAATTTACGGAAGTTTGGTTAAGTGGTCCAGCACTACAAGTTTTTCAAGGTGATATTTTATGCTAACACTTACCGGAAAAAATATAAATTTAAGACCTTTAGAGCCCGAAGATCTAGACTTTATTTATACCATAGAAAATAAAGAAGAGCTTTGGGAGTTAAGCTCTACGCAAACACCTTATTCAAGATTTCTAATTAAGCAGTATTTAGAAAATGCACACCTAGATATTTATGAAGTAAAGCAACTGCGTTTAGTTATAGAAGCTAAGAACCTAGAAGCTTTAGGCTTAATAGATATTTTTGATTTTGACCCGCAGCATCGAAGAGCTGCTATAGGAATTTTAATTGTAGATGATCAAAATAGAGGGAAAGGTTTTGGTGCAGAAGCTTTACAATTATTGTGTGATTATGCATTTGAACGATTAAAGCTTCATCAAGTCTACGCGAATGTAGCAGAAGATAATCTAAAGAGTCAGCATTTATTTGAACGTCAAGGTTTTCAAATAGTGGGGGTTAAAAAAGACTGGAACCTCGTTCAGGGAAACTATAAAAATGAAATATTATACCAATTTATAAATCATGTATATTAAAAAAATTCTGTTAGCCATTGTTCTTTTAGGGATGGTAGGTTTAGGTATCTTTAGTTATTATGTTTATCATACGATTCTTGCCCCTAATACCAGTTTTTCTTCAGAAACAAAAGAAGTTTTTGTGAAAACAGACGCAAGCTACTTAGATGTTATTGAACAATTACGACCTTTAGTAAAAGATATTGAAAGTTTTGATGTCGTGGCTCAAAAGAAAGCTTATGCTAATCATATTAAAGCAGGAAGATTTGTGTTAAAAAAAGGGATGAGTAATAATGATATCATCAATACCTTAAGAAGCTCCAACCAACCTATTTCGTTAGTATTTAATAATCAAGAACGTTTAGAAGATCTTGCAGGTAGAGTTTCAAAACAAATTGAAGCCGATAGTCTTTCTTTACTTCAAACTATGAGCGATAGTGCTTTTTTAGTTGAAAATGGGTTTCAACCAGCGACGGCTTTAGCTATGTATATTCCTAATCAATATGAATTTTATTGGAATACTTCCGCGGAAACTTTTAGAGCACGAATGCTTAAAGAGTACCAGCGTTTCTGGAACGAAGATAGAAAAGCAAGAGCAGAAAAGATCGATCTAACGCCTAACGAAGTTTATACGTTAGCTGCCATCGTTCAAAAAGAAACCGCCAAAGTAGATGAACGTAGAAGAGTAGCTGGCGTTTATATGAACCGACATAAGCGTGGTATAAAATTAGATGCTGACCCTACCGTAATTTATGCTGTAAAGAAGAAAAATGGCGATTTTGATAGAATCATCAAGCGTGTGCTATATAAAGACTTAGAAACAGATTCTCCATATAACACCTACAAATACGCAGGTCTTCCACCAGGGCCCATTGCGATGCCTGATATTTCTGCCATCGATGCGGTTTTAAATTATGAAGATCACGATTATTATTACTTTGTAGCCAATCCAGAAAAACCAGGCTATCATAAATTTGCTAAAAGTTTGCGTCAGCATAATAACAACCGCCAAGCTTATGTGCGTTGGATTAACAAAGTTGGCATTAATCGATAGTTGAGTTGAGCGTTTCCCTAGCGGGGCGGGCTTTACATTACAATCTTTTAATTCGTATTCTCATTAAAAGGATTTTCATTACAATCCCTAACGCAGTAATTAAAATTTATAATTTAAAAAACCTTGTTGTTAAAAACAAGGTTTTTTACCATAGGGGTTACTATTATGGTCAATCGTATAATTAAATTCTTTACCATCTTTTCCCCGAATATAAGTTACATAATCCCATACGCCAGAATGTGTTAAAATATACTCACCATTTACTTCACCTTTATAAATTTCTTGATAGTAATTTTTAATGGTAGGGTGGGCACCACCTTCTGTAGATTCTTCTTTAACGTATTGAAGCGAAATCGCCTCATTTTGTCCTTCATATTTAACATGACTCGCTTTTCCATTCGCTGCAAATTCAACCCAAATTCTCTTGCTTTTATTGTTGTCGTTGGTAAAACAGACATATTTTGAGTTTTTTGATTCTTTAGTAATGCTAGGTTCTTCTTTTTCAATTACCGCTTCTTGTTTCTTCTTCTTTGTTTCTGCTTCTTTTAAAGTATCAGTATTTTTTTTTTGGTGTTGATTACTTTCTTTACAAGAAATTGTAAAAGTTGATACGAAAAGTAGTAATAATAAAATTCTCCTAAGATTCATGGCTTATTTTTTATGTTGAAAGATCAAACTTCTTGCCTCTTTCAATTTTTTTTAATAATTTTTATTTTCTTCACTCGTTTTAAATCCATTAAATTAATAGGATTAATCCCTAAACCTTTTACATTTTTTTGTGTAAAACGCACTACTTGATCATAATATAAAGGGATCACTGCAGCTTCATTCATGATAATCGAATCCATTTGTTGGTAAAGCGGAATTCTATCTTTTGCTATAGACGTATTGATGGCTTTTTTATATAAATCATCAAATGCATCCGATTTAAAATGCGTGTAATTAGGACCGTTAGGCGAATAATTTTCAGAATAAAATAAAGATAAATAATTTTCAGCATCAGGATAATCTGCAATCCAACTGGCCCTAAAAATATCTAATTTTCCGGCAGATCGTTGTTGGCGTAGCGTAGAAGGCGGCATCACATTAATATTTACTTGTAATCCAATTTTTTGTAATTCTCGCTGTATATATTCTACCAAATCTAAATAGGAAGAATTGGTGCTTATGCTTATTGCTGGAGAGGTGTCGCCAGTTTCTTTTTGGTAATTAACGAGGAGCTCTTTTGCTTTTTGAAGATCGTATTCGTAGTATTTCTTCTTGGCAAATCCTGGTAAACCTTTGGGGATAAATCCGTTTTGAGCAGGTGTTCCAATACCGTTTCGTAAATAGGTAATCATCGTTTCTCGATTAAAACCATAATTTATAGCTTGGCGTAAAGATGTAGATTTAATTTCAGTCTTGTCGCTATCGAGGTAAATCCCTAAATATTCGGTATTTAAATAGGGGGCAGAAAGCATTTCTATACGGTCGGCGTATTTGTTTTTTAATTTTCCTACAGAAGAAAGTAATTCATCTTTATAAGAAGGATCCAATCCGCTTAAAAAATCGAGATTCCCTTGTGCAAATTGTAAAAATTCACTCTGTTTATCGGGTAAAAAAGTAATGGCAACAGCTTCTAAATAGGGGAGTTGCTTTCCGTTGTTATCTTTTTCAAAATAAAGATTGTTTCTTCTAAAGACCAGTTTTTCATTGGCTTCCCAACGTTTAAATTTAAACGGACCGGTGCCAATAGGGCTTACTCTAAAATCGAGTTTTTCCATTTCTGTAGGAATTACCGAACAAAATTTCATCGATAATAAACCTAAAAATGCAGGGAAAGGTTGTTTCAGCTGAATCTTTACTGTTGAATCATTTTCCGCAGAAATCGTTTCTACATATTGCATCACCCAACTTCCGGGGGAAGCTAAGTTTCTATCAGTTAATCGCTCTAAACTGTAAACTACATCTTCAGCATTAAAAGTTCGGGTAGCATCTTTGCCAAAAATCTGGTGTTTATGAAAATAAACATCTTTCCGTAGTGAAAAAGTATAGGTTTTGGCATCTTCAGAAATTGTCCAACGCTTCGCTAAGTCTGGTTGAATGTTTAAACTATCATCTAATTGAACTAAACTATTATAAAGCTGATGGCAGGGCCAAATATTTCGTTGGTCTTTCGCAAATGCAGGATCTAACGAGGTGATATTTGCGTGTTCATTGTAGCGAAAAACAAGATGATCTCTGCTCCTTTCCGTAGTATCTTGGCAAGAAATTAAAAATAAAGTAAGTATAAAAAGGAATATTCTAGAGGTATGGAAGTGGGAAGTTAGAAGCACGAAGTTTTAATTTATGGAGTTTCTAAAAGCAATAATCATATTCATCAGGTTGAAGCATTTTTAATATTTTTCTTTAAATCTTTCTTCACTTACATAGTTTCTATATTTTGCTTTGTAAAGACAAGTAAAGACAAGTAACGACTTCTGCTAAAGAACTTACTGAATAACCTAGAGATTTTTTATTTTCTGAACTAGATTGTAAGATTGAGCCTTCAGTAATATTTAATGCTACAGAATCTGCAGCTCTACAAATTTGCGAAGAAAGATTATACATTTCTTTTTTAGGGAAATTATCTGAAATTAATTTCTTCTCTTAATTCCATTGCGATTTTCTAAATTTTAAGTTTTTCAAATTTAAAACTCATTTGTAAGGTTTAAAAATCTAAATTAAGAAATTATTGTCTTTCAACTTCTAGCTTCAATCTTCCAAGCGCTAAATCATTAAAATTTAGAAAGATGTCTTGATTGTAAAAAATAGAAATCCTGCTGCAAAACTCATAATTCATTACTATATTTGCACCCGTTTTTGTAAGGAATAACAAGGCTTGTCGCCAAAGTTATTCCTTACAATAATACTAAAAGATTAGGAAAGGAGCTGTTATGATAGAAACAAATAAAAACGTTGCATTTTACACTTTAGGTTGCAAACTTAATTTTTCTGAAACTTCAACCATTGCCCGTTCGTTTGAGAATGAAGGTTTTAATAAAGTAGAGTTTACGGAAAAAGCAGAAATTTATGTAATTAATACCTGTAGCGTCACCGAAAATGCCGATAAACGTTTTAAAACTATCGTGAAGCAAGCTCAGAAACTTAATGAAAATGCCTTTGTTATCGCTATTGGTTGTTATGCGCAATTAAAGCCAGAGGAGTTAGCCGATGTTGAAGGGGTAGATTTAGTATTAGGAGCTACCGAAAAATTCAACATTACCAGTTATTTAAATGAGTTACTGAGTCAGCCTGCTGAAACTCGCACCGCTCAAATCCATTCTTGTGAAATAGATGAAGCCGATTTTTACGTAGGTTCTTATTCGATTGGTGATCGAACGCGCGCATTTTTAAAAGTGCAGGATGGTTGTGATTATAAATGTACGTATTGTACCATTCCTTTAGCACGTGGAATTTCTCGAAGCGATACGCTAGAAAATGTGCTGAAGAACGCCAAAGAAATTTCTGATCAAGATATTAAAGAAATTGTTCTTACCGGTGTAAATATTGGAGATTATGGTAAAGGAGAATTTGGCAATAAAAAACACGAACATACTTTTTTAGATTTAGTGAAAGCTTTAGATGAGGTAGAAGGTATCGAGCGTTTGCGTATTTCTTCTATTGAGCCCAATCTGTTAAAGAATGAAACTATCAATTTTGTAGCGCAGAGCGAGACGTTTGTACCCCATTTTCATATTCCGTTACAAAGTGGTAGCAATCAATTATTAGGTTTAATGCGACGTCGTTATCGTCGTGAGTTATACGTAGATCGTGTTACTGAAATTAAAAAAACAATGCCTAATGCCTGCATTGGGGTAGATGTAATTGTTGGTTTTCCTGGAGAAACCGATGAGTTGTTTTTAGAAACTTACAATTTTTTAAACGATCTTGATATTTCGTACCTTCACGTGTTTACGTATTCAGAAAGAGACGACACCATTGCGGCATCGATGGAAGAAGTGGTGCCACTAAAAGTGAGAAAAAAGCGTAGTAAAATGTTGCGTGGTCTTTCGGCTAAAAAGCGGAGAGCATTTTATGAAAGTCAGCTAGGAAAGACTTTCACCGTTCTTTTTGAAGGAGAAAATAAAGAAGGTTATATTCACGGATTTACTGAAAATTATGTGAAAGTAAAAATGCCATGGAATCCTGAATTTGTAAATACATTACATCAGGTAAAATTAAAAGAAATCGATGAAGATGGCTTGGTACGTTTTAATTTGGTAGAATCTAATTCACATATAGCAGTATAAAATCACTCCTTCAAAAATTTCTTTTGAAGGAGTGTTATTTCAATTTTAGATACTCATTCCAACGGGTAGTAAGTCTGAATATTTAAATTTATTAGCTCGGAAGAATTTTTTTACTTCTTTACTTGTGGGAACAATTTTAATTTTTCCTTTTTCTTCAAGGTAATCAAATATCTTAGTGAAAAACTTTTCTTGATACCCTTGTTCTTTTAGGTGATCGGATATTTTAAACTTAGAAAGGAAGATTTTTCGCTCTTGTTCAGAATATTCAAGGGTAATTAAATCGTCATGAATTGTAGCTTCAAACTGTCTTAAAAAATCATTATTTTTAATTTCAAAATCTTCCATAATTTTAGGTTTTAAATTATTCCATGGGTACTTCCATTAAAAGTATACGTGCATCTTCATTAACTTCAATTTCTATTTCGTTTATTTCCCAAACGCCAAGAGCATCTCTTTTTTGTAGGGTTTCTCCTTCAATTTTAATTTCTCCTGAGATTAGAAAAATATAAACTCCGTGGTTTTTTTGATGTACTTGATATACAATTTTTTTACCGGCATCTATATTTCCTAAATTAAAATAAGTTTGCTGGTGTACCCAAAGAGCGTTACCATCATTATCATTTTTAGGAGTCACTACTGGCAATAATTTGTTATGCCTTTCTTCTGAAGAGAATTTTTTTTGGTCGTATCTTGGCGTAACATTTTCAGTTTCGGTAAATACCCAAATTTGTAAGGTATTGGCTTTTTCAGTTTTACTTCCATTAAATTCGCTATGTTCTACACCAGTACCAGCGCTCATTACTTGCACTTCACCTTCATGAATAATACCTTCATTTCCCATAGAATCTTTGTGCTGAAGCGCACCTGCTAACGGAATGGTAATAATCTCCATATTCTGGTGAGGATGCGTTCCAAAACCCATTCCTCCATCAATCGTATCGTCATTAAGCACACGTAGCGCACCAAATTGTAACCGATTCGGGTTAAAATAATTGGCGAAACTAAAAGAATAATTGGCTTTTAACCAGCCAAAGTCTGCAGAACCTCTAGTGTGAGCAGGGTGAAAAATTTTTTGCATTTTAATTTTTTTATAAGATCAAAATCACTTTATAACTATTACTTTTGATGCGTAAATTTAATTTTTTTAAATCAGTTTCACTGTTATATAGCTGTTAAAATGGAAGAAACAGACCAAAAGACTCATGTTTATTTTATGCCGGGTATGGCAGCAAATCCTTCGATCTTTGAGCATATTAAACTACCTGAGAAGTATGTAATACATTGGTTAAAATGGAAAATACCTTATCATAATGAGTGCATGCATTCTTACATCACAAGAATGCTAGAGGAGGTAGTTCATCCAAACCCAGTATTAATAGGCGTTTCTTTTGGAGGTGTTATTGTTCAGGAGATGGCGAAATTAATTCCTGTAAAGCGACTTATTCTAATTTCTACCGTAAAATCACAGCATGAATTACCGGCAAGAATGAAATTAGCTCGCAAAACAGGGCTTTATAAAATTTTACCTACAAGTTTAGCAGGTAGAATAGGTGATTTAGAAAAACTTCCCGTAGGAGAATTTACAAAAAAGAGAGCACATTTATATAAACAATACCTCTCGGTGAGTGATAAGCAATACTTAGATTGGGCTATCCAGAAAATGGTCTGTTGGGAGCAAGAGAGTCCGTTACCAAATACAATTCATATACATGGCGATTCAGATCTTATTTTTCCTATAAAAAATATAGAAAATTGCATCATTGTTGAAGGAGGTACTCATATCATGATTATTAACCGTTTTAGATGGTTTAATAAACATTTACCTTCTCTAATAGAAGAGGGAGAATTAGTTAAAAATTAATAAACATAAGAACGAAGATGAAGAACGTTAAAACAGGATTAATGATTATTGGCGTAATTGCTATTGCTGGTCTAGGAATACAAGCGGTAAGTTCTATTACCCAAAACCAAGATACAGTTGTAAAGGCTCATCAACAAATTAATGCCACTACACCAGTAAACAATAAAGCAGTAAAAGATTATAATGTTTATGCTTTATCTATGCCTGAAAACTTAAATTTTGCAGGAGAATCTGTTCCTGTAGAAGATCCAGATATTTATGAACGTATGGATCGAGAATTGTTAGTGAATACATATTGGCAATCTAACGGGTTGTTACTCATCAAGCGTGCGCATAAATATTTCCCTATCATAGAACCTATTTTAAAGAAAAATGGTATTCCTGATGATTTTAAATACTTAGCCATTGCTGAAAGTGGGTTAACACAAATCGTATCTCCTGCTGGGGCTACAGGTTTTTGGCAGCTTATGAGTGCTACGGCGCAAGAACATGGATTAGAGGTGAATGATAATGTAGATGAACGTTATCATATAGAAAAAGCAACGCAAGCTGCTTGCGAATATCTAAAAGAATCTAAAGCGCGTTTTGGGAGTTGGACGCTAGCTGCTGCAGCTTATAATGCGGGTAATTATGGTATTTCTAAGCAACAAGATCGTCAATCTGTGAATGAATATTACGATCTTTTATTAGGTGAAGAAACAGGAAGGTACGTATTTAGAATTTTAGCTTTAAAAGAAATTTTAAGTAATCCAGAACATTACGGATTTAATTTTGAAGAGAAGCATCTCTATAAACCCATCGCAACAAAAAAAGTAGAGGTAGATACTGCTGTGACAGACTTTGCTGGCTTCGCTAAAAAATTAGGAATTAATTATAAAATTTTAAAAATTCATAATCCTTGGTTAAGAGAAGCACATCTGAACAATAAATCTCGTAAGTTGTACGAAATTGAAATTCCGTTAAAAGGAACTTATACTTATCAGCCATAATGTTAGAATACGTTCAGAATAATATTTTTTTTACCTTAATTATTATTAATTATATCATTGCTATTGGTACTGCATTTTTTATAATTCTTAATAATAGAAACCCTATAACCACTGTGTCTTATATTTTGGCATTGGTGGTTTTACCTTTTTTAGGCTTATTAATTTATTATTTTTTGGGTCAAGAATATCGAAAAGATAAAATGTTTAAACGAAAAAAGGTTTTTAACAATGAAACGGTTAAAAAGTGGGAGAAGAAGCTAATTTTAAATGACAATCGCTTAGAAAATTATGAAACAGACTTTTTAGGCAATAAAGTGAACATAGTTAAGCTTCTTCAAAATAATCAAAAAAAACCCTTGGTGTTTGGTAACGATGTTCAAATACTGATTAATGGAGAAAAGAAATTTGAGGCGCTTTTTAAAGATATAAAAGAAGCTAAAAATCATATTCATGTTGAATACTATATGTTTAATGATGATAAAATTGGCTCTCAATTTATAGAAGCGCTTATCAAAAGAGCAAAAGAAGGAATTGTCGTAAGGGTAAATTATGATTATGTAGCAAGTGCTATTTCTAATAAATCGATAAAAAAAATGAAACAAGCTGGCATAGAGATTTTTCCTTTTATGCCGGTTTGGTTTCCTAATTTAACAAGAAAGTTAAACTATAGAAACCATCGTAAAATTGTAGTGATTGATGGTATTATAGGTTATGTGGGTGGCGTAAATGTTTCCGATGAATATGTAAACCCAAATAATACCGGCTATTGGCGAGACACGCATACCCGATTAAAGGGAAATGTGGTAAAATCTATTCAATCTCATTTCTTATTAAATTGGAATTTTGTCTCTGAGCAAGAAATTGAAATTACAGATCATTATTTTCCTGAAGTAGAAGAATGCGGAGAAATTCCTGTGCAAATTGCCGCTAGTGGTCCAGATTCAGACTACCCTCATATTATGGAGGCATTATTTACAGCCATCAATGGTGCTAAAGATTTTATAAGAATAACTACTCCTTATTTTATCCCTAACGATCAAATGCTTACCGCATTAAAAACCGCAAGTAGAAGAGGGGTAGATATTGAAATACTAATCCCGAAAGAAGGAGATTCTTGGGCAGCTAAATATGCTACCAATTCTTATATTTTAGATTTATTAGAATCGGGTATTAAAGTTTATCATTATTGTAAAGGTATGGTGCATGCTAAAACGATGGTGGTAGACGGTTTACTTTCTACCATAGGGACTTCTAATATGGATTATAGAAGTTTCGAGATTAATTTTGAAATTACGGCTCTCATCTATAACAAAGAAGTTAGTGCTGAAATGCTTCACATTTTTGAAGACGATACTAAGCATTGTAATCAAGTCGCTATAGAAGAATGGAAACAAAGGTCATTTCAAGAAAAAGTAAAAGAATCTTTTAGTAGGCTTTGGGCGCCTCTATTGTAAAAAAGTACACTTACTAATTTACTCCTATCTTAACAAATGAAAAAGATATTATATCTTTTTCATTTGTTGTTTCATCATTCTAATTTGATCGTTTAGCATTCCGTGCTTATCGAGTGATTTCGCTTCCTTTAGTAAAAGTTGGGCCTCACGTTTTCTTCTTTTAGTCATTGCAATTCCTGCCAAGTTTATTTTAGCCATTGCTAAATCTTGACTCATAGACAATCCTAATTTAATGGCTTTTTTAAAATATTTTTCAGCTTGACTAATATTGGTTTGAGAAACCATTAATCCGTGAAGGTAGTAATAATAACCCTGTTGTTTTTGAACTAATGCAGACTCAGGATTTGAAATTTTATCTAACCATTTTTTAGCTCCAGGAAAATCTTGTTTTCTTAGTCTTAAAAAAGCAAGTAAGATAATTTCATTTTTAAAGTATAAAAAGATAAAAACGGCGGCTAAAAGAATAAGTAAAATACCATTACCTATATTATTTTCTATAAATTGATAAATTGCGTAAGCAATTGTTGCTGCAGCTAAAACTAATTTTATATTCTTATTAAACATGAGTCGTATTTTTAGAGCCGCAAAGGTAAAAAAAACAATTAGAAAATTATTTAAAAATCCATTTGGAAGAGTTAAAAGATATTGTATATTTGCACGCAGTTTTAAAAAAGAGACCCTCTTTATAAAAACAACTAAGATACTAAAAGACGATTTAAAGATATTTTAAGATGAAAAGAACGTTTCAACCCTCGAAGAGAAAAAGAAAAAATAAGCACGGATTTAGAGAGCGCATGAGTAGCGTGAACGGTAGAAAAGTGCTTGCACGTAGAAGAGCAAAAGGAAGAAAGAAGCTTTCTGTATCTACAGAAAACAGACATAAACACTAATATGATTTGTTAGTGATTTTTAAATATTAAGGTGTTACTTATCGTAACGCCTTTTTTTATACCTATTCGTATCTTAACTTTGTAACCCAACCTAATATATTTTTTCAGATGCCTAAAAATAAAGACCTCAAAAGTATTTTAATTATTGGATCAGGACCCATTGTTATTGGTCAAGCTTGTGAATTTGATTATTCTGGAACACAAGCGCTACGTTCTTTGCGAGAAGACGGGATAGAAACGATTCTTATCAATTCTAATCCAGCAACGATCATGACAGATCCGTCAATGGCAGATCATGTGTATTTAAAGCCACTGACTACAAAATCAATAATCGAAATTTTAAAAGAGCATCCGCAGATCGATGCTGTTTTACCTACCATGGGAGGGCAAACCGCATTAAATCTTTGTATTGAGGCAGATGAAAAGGGAATTTGGGAAGATTTTAAGGTCAAGCTTATTGGGGTAGATATCAATGCTATCAATATTACCGAAGATAGAGAGAAGTTTAGAGAATTAATGGAAGAGATAGGTGTCCCTATGGCACCACAAGCTACCGCGACCTCTTTTTTAAGAGGAAAAGAAATTGCACAAGATTTTGGTTTCCCATTAGTGATTAGAGCTTCTTATACCTTAGGTGGAGCAGGAGCAGGAATCGTTTATAAGGAAGAAGACTTCGATGAGATGTTAACGAGAGGTCTTGAGATTTCGCCTATTCATGAAGTGATGATTGATAAGGCGATGATGGGATGGAAAGAATATGAGTTAGAATTGCTTCGTGATAAAAATGATAACGTCGTTATTATTTGTACCATCGAAAATATGGATCCCATGGGGATTCACACGGGAGATTCGATCACGGTAGCTCCAGCAATGACGTTGAGTGATACTACATTCCAGAAGATGCGTGATATGGCCATCAAAATGATGCGTAGTATCGGTGATTTCTCCGGAGGTTGTAACGTACAGTTTGCGGTGAGTCCAGACGATAAAGAAGATATTATCGCTATAGAAATTAATCCGCGGGTATCACGTTCTTCAGCATTAGCATCAAAAGCAACAGGATATCCAATTGCTAAAATTGCTTCAAAATTAGCCCTAGGCTATACCTTAGATGAATTAGATAACCAAATTACGAAAACTACTTCCGCATTATTTGAACCTACATTAGATTATGTAATCGTAAAAATACCTCGTTGGAATTTTGATAAGTTTGAAGGTTCAGATAGAACTTTAGGTTTGCAAATGAAAGCTGTAGGCGAGGTGATGGGTATTGGCCGTTCTTTTCAAGAAGCATTGCATAAGGCTACACAATCTTTAGAGATTAAGAGAAACGGTTTAGGAGCCGATGGGAAAGGTTATAAAGATTACGATGTTATTATCGATAAATTGACGCATGCGAGTTGGGATCGTGTTTTTGTAATTTACGATGCGATTCAATTAGGAATTCCATTAAGTAGAATTCACGAGATCACTAAAATCGATATGTGGTTCTTAAAGCAATATGAAGAACTTTATTATTTAGAAAAAGAAATCTCTACTTATAAAATAGATACGATCAACAAAGAAATTTTGCTAGAAGCAAAGCAAAAAGGTTACGGTGATCGTCAAATAGCCTTTATGTTGGGTTGTTTAGAGAGTGAGGTTCATAAAAAACGTGAAGATTTAAGTATTAATCGCGTTTATAAATTAGTAGATACTTGTGCTGCAGAATTTGAAGCGCAAACACCATACTATTATTCTACGTTTGAAAGTGAAGTAGAAAGAGCCGACGGAACTAAATATGTAGAGAACGAAAGTATAGTATCAGACCGTAAAAAAATAGTAGTATTAGGCTCTGGTCCTAACCGAATTGGTCAAGGAATCGAGTTTGATTATTGTTGTGTTCATGGTGTTTTAGCTGCTTCTGAAGCTGGTTATGAAACCATTATGATTAACTGTAATCCAGAAACAGTTTCTACCGATTTTGATGTAGCCGATAAGCTTTATTTTGAACCTGTTTTTTGGGAGCATATCTATGATATTATCAAGCATGAGAAGCCAGAAGGGGTAATCGTTCAGCTTGGAGGGCAAACCGCTCTTAAGTTAGCTGAAAAATTAGAACGTTACGGTATTAAAATTATGGGAACCAGCTACAAAGCTTTAGATTTAGCTGAAGATCGTGGTAGCTTTTCTCAATTATTACAAGAAAACAATATTCCTTATCCTGAGTTTGGGGTAGCAGAAACTGCCGATGAAGCTTTGGCGTTAGCAGATGAATTAGATTTCCCAATCTTGGTACGTCCTTCTTATGTATTAGGGGGGCAAGGAATGAAAATTGTTATCAATAAAAAAGAATTAGAATCTACTGTGGTAGATTTATTAAGAAAAATACCGAACAATAAATTGCTGCTAGATCATTATTTAGATGGTGCCATCGAGGCCGAAGCAGATGCTATTTGTGATGGAGAAGATGTTTATATTATTGGGATTATGGAGCATATTGAGCCTTGCGGTATTCACTCGGGAGATTCCAATGCTTTGCTTCCTCCTTTTACCTTGGGAGATTTGGTACTTCAGCAAATAAAAGACCATACGCGTAAAATTGCTTTAGCCTTAGATACCGTTGGTTTAATTAATATTCAATTTGCAGTAAAAGACGATAAAGTGTTTATAATTGAAGCCAACCCAAGAGCATCAAGAACGGTTCCTTTTATCGCGAAAGCTTATGGAGAGCCTTATGTAAATTATGCTACTAAAGTAATGCTAGGTGATAAAAAAGTAAAAGATTTTACATTTAATCCGAAGTTAGAAGGTTATGCGATTAAGCAACCAGTATTTTCTTTTAATAAATTCCCTAAAGTGAATAAACAATTAGGGCCAGAGATGAAAAGTACGGGAGAAAGTATCTTGTTTATTAAAGACTTAAAAGACGATAATTTTTACGATTTATATGCAAGGCGTAAAATGTATTTAACAAAATAAAAGTTATCTATAGTGTACTAAAAAAGGAGTTCTAAATGAACTCCTTTTTTTATGGTATATAGAAAGATTTACCAGCTTTCTTGTAACCCATTTTCTAAAGCAGAGTTGTAGTTTTCAAGATTAAATTTATAAAGATCGGGAGCTTTGTGCGCACCTCCTTTTCGGGTTTCATCTAGTTTTTCTAAAATTTGGTAGCGCGTCATTTTTCTGTAAAAGTTACCGCGGTTTAATTTTTTATCTAAAATAATCTCGTAGAGTTTCTGTAATTCTGGCATGGTGAATTTTTCAGGAAGTAAATTAAGGCCTACGGGTTTATAGTTTAAATCTCTTCGAAGTTGAAGGAGAGCTTCGTTAAAAATTTCTTGATGATCCATCATTAATTCGGGTAATTCATCAATTTTTTTCCATTCACAGGCATCAGAAACTTCGTCGATAACTGGGGTGACGGTTTCATAATCAATTAACGCATAGTGCGCAATAGAAATATAACGCTGTTTATGCCAAAGATCATCAGGGCAATCTATAAAAAAGTCTTCACTCCTATTTTTTTTGCCATAGGTTTTAAATTGGTTTAAAAAAATATTATTAGCTCCAGTTCTTTCTTTTAGAATTCGGTTGGCGCCTTGTGCTAGATCTTCCTCTTTTTTTAAATACCCACCAGGTAACCCCCAAGCTGTAGCATCAAGCAATTTTATTAAAAGTACTTTAAGCGTAGCGTCATGAAAACCAAATACCACACAGTCTATAGAGATACTTGGTAAAAATTCTTTTTTTAAAATTGGAGAGCCTTTTATTAATAAATTATAAAGTTTATCTGTCATAGCTTTTATTTAATTTTCAAAAATACATTTCAGATTTAGTATAATCAATACTTTTAAACAATAATCTTTAAATAAAGTAACCTTTAAAAAAGGTTGGGGAGCATGTTAAATAATTGATTATTCTGTTTTTACATTCAATACGTTACTAAATTCTTAATTTTTAGCATACGATTTTAAAAATTTTCTATGCTTCATTTTGAAACTTACAAAAAAAATGTTAATATTGCTGTATAAAGAAACAATAGATTCTTTACGAAAACGATGTAACTATGATTGGAAATTAGCTTTAGCCTATATTTTTTTGGTTTTTTACTAGTAGAAATAAAAGAAGAATATTTAGCTATAGAAGACTATACCTTTTAATAGTTCATAAAATTAAGAATACGATTAGCGTTTAGAAACTGAATGTTAAATGCTATCTGTCAGTCACCGATGGTGATTTTATAAAATCAAAGATTTTTTCCTGTTTTGATTTCAAGTCAAAACGGGAAATTTTTTAATCAATTTTTAAAAGTTTCAAAATGAAGCATTATATGAATAAGAATTTTACAAAAAGAAGTCTAGGGTTACTCTTTGCAGGGGTTTCTTTATTTGCCTCGCAATCGATTTTTGCACAAGAAGATAAAGGCAAAAAATTAACTGTACAAGATTCTATCGCCTTACAACAAGAGTTAAAAGGGGATAAAGAAGCGGAAGGTAAGAAAAACGGAAGCGACAGGAATGTGATGCTTAATGCATCTAGTAACTCGGGACCTAGAGATGTAAATATAGGATTGCCAGGAAATGTAGGAGGGATAACAATTCTCGAAAACGATTTACCAGTAGTTTATTTTTTCTGGCCAGAATTACCTAACAAAACCTGGAGACAAAGTTTAAGTCTTCAAAAAACAGGTTTGCTTAAAATGGATGAATTGGCAAGTACGATGGGAGACTTAGGTTTTGCTGTAAATTCATACACCCAAACTGGTACGGAAGAATTTCAATTAAAAGGAAAGTTGTCTGGGAGTCATTTTGGATGGTTGCAAGGAGATGTAAATGTATCTGGACCAATTTCTGACAGTGGATGGTCGTACACCGCTGGAGCATTTGTCAATTTTGATCCGAGTACTTACGATTTAGGCTATAACAATTATGCCGATCAAACCAAGATTTTTAGAGCAGGATTAACCAAGCGATTTAAAGACGGTAAAGGGGATTTTAATATTTCTTATAAATATGCAGATTCTTATGTTACTCAGAACTATGCTGTTTTTGAATATGGCCCAGATGGTGAAGCGAAAGAAACAGACAATTTTAGAATTGGACGTGATTCTTATATGGTGCGAGATGGTAGAATTCGCTTTAAAGATGTAGATGGTGGTAATTACTATTGGGGAGAATTAGACGGTGATGCCAATACCAATATTTCTCATAACTTAGATATATTTGGTAATTATAAAATGGACAATGGGTGGAATTTTAAATATTCTACGCGCTTACACTTAGCTAAAGCATCATTGTTATATAGTATACCTATTAGTATTCTTGAAGCTGATGCATCAGATAATTATACTATTGCTAATACTGGAGAAGCCTATACAGGTTCAGTAGGAACTCAGTTAGGAATGAATTCACCTGAAATCCCAACGACCTCTATCATGGGAAGATTTTCTATAAATAAGAAAGTCGATGATCACGATTTAACTTTTGGAATTCTAGAACAGTATTATCATATAGATAACTATGTGTCTAATAGATCTGTTTTCTTTCAAACAGTAGAAAATCAACCACAGCGTTTAATAAGTCCGGCTACAGATCAATATGGATTCTATGGTTATAATGGAGGTTCAGAATTTCACAGCGGTAAAGAAAACAAACTATCTGTTTACGGTAGTGACAATTGGCAGGTAAACGATCGTTTAAATTTAAGCTATGGTTTATTTTTAAGACATCAACACCTAGATGGTGAATATTCACTCACTCCTAGAGGAGCAGATTTTACCATTCAGGATGCCGCAATTGAGCCTATCAATAAAGATTGGTTTCATATAGCAGGTAAATTTAATGCTACCTATAATTTGACAAATAAATTCGGATTATTAGCTAATTTCCAATATACAGAAGAAAACGGTAGATTAGAGAGTTATTCTGCAGCAGCAATTCCAAATACAACAACAAGTAAAAGTCCGTTAGGTGCTTTTGGAGTATTTTATAATAATGATTGGTTAAGCTTAGTTTCTCAAGTTACTTATTTAACAAAAAATAATTATCTAAAGCGTTTCAATTTAGTAAACCCGCAGGATGATACTGAGCAGCAACAAACAACCACTTATTACGATATTGAAACATTAGGGTGGACAACAGATGTTGTACTTACTCCATTTAAAGGTTTTAGTATGCACGGTTTGGTAACGCTGCAAGATCCAAAGTATAAAGATTTTAATTTTTCTGCTTTTGGTAACGACTATGATTTTAGTGATAAAACAGTATTAGAAATATCTAAAGTTCTAGTAGAACTAGATCCTAGTTATACTTATAAAGACTGGAGAGTTTGGGCAAGTTTTAGATACTTTAGTGAGCAATATGCTAACATCAATAACGCTTTAACTTTTGCACCGCGTTGGGAAAATTTTGGTGGAGTAAATTATAAATACAATGACCACTTAAATTTTGGGGTAACGCTAATTAACTTCTTAAACCAAGTAGGAGCTAAAGGAACGATTAACGGAGCTGAGTTAATCGAAGATCCAGAACCTTATTATGGAAGATTGTTAACTGGTTCTTACATCAGACCATTTACCGCACAGCTTTCAGTAAACTTTAATTTTTAATGTATTTTAAGATGAAAAAATATATGTTAGGTATTCTCTTAGCAATCCCATTTATAGGGATTGCTCAAGAGAATTCTTGGAATTCTTGGCATAAAGAAATAAGGCCTAGAATGCGGGTGATGATCGATAATGATTATGCGGGTGATCCAGATGGATTATTTCAATTAGTACATCATCTACTGTCACCTTCTATAGAAATTAAAGGTATTATTGGTTCCCACCTTAAGCCTGGTGATGGTTTCGATTCTTCAGATCAAACAGCAACACACGCTGTAGAAAATATAAATGAAGTTATTGATTTATTAAATTTAGATGATAAGTTTCCGGTTTATCAAGGAAGTAATTCAGGATTAAAAAATATATCAACACCCAATGAATCTGCTGCAGCGAAAGCTATTGTAAAGGAAGCGATGCGTACAGACGTGAACTCACCTTTATACCTAATTTGTGGTGGTGGTTTATCTGAAATAGCAAGTGCCTATTTATTAGAACCAAAAATTGCAGAAAAAATAATTTTAATCTGGATTGGTGGTACTGAATATTCAGATATGGCAACGCCACCACCAGGATACACCACGTTAGAATACAATACGGGTATCGATATTAAAGCCGCTCAGGTTATTTTTAATTCCTCTACTATTCCCCTATGGCAAGTACCCAGAAATGCATATCGTGAGACCCTAATGTCGTATGCAGAATTAAAAACACGCGTGCAACCCGCAGGAAAGATAGGGGCTTATTTAGTAGAGAAAATAGAAGCTATAATCAAAATGACTAATGAATACGAAATTTACATGGGTGAAACTTATATTATGGGAGATAATCCTTTAGTGTTGCTAACCGCCCTTCAGTCTTCTTTTGAAGCAGATCCTTCTTCTAGTTTTTACGAGATAAAACAAGCACCTTTAATAAATGATGAAGGGGTTTATGAAGTGAATCATTCTGGTAGAAATATTCGTGTTTATCATCATTTAGACAACCGCTTAATGTTTGAAGATTTTTATGGAAAGCTTCAATTATTTCAACAAAATTAAAAATTATGATCACGTATACATCAATTATAATTTCAGCCATAGCCATGAGTTTTGCACTTACAACCCAAGCACTGGCTATAAAAACAGTAACCAGTAAATCGGGTGCCATTATAGGCTATACAAAAAATTCAGGGTGAGAATCCTGAAAGAAATCAGGCCCTACGATATGATTCCGTATTAAGATTCTTAAGGGAATACCTACGATTTTGGGTATGGTTTAGACTGGAATGGTGTAATTAAAGATGAAAGAATTTCAAAATATAAAAAAATGAAAACGAAAATTAGAATAATAAGCTCCTTGCTATTATTAATGGCTGCTTTTCAACTTTCAGCACAGGATCAAGTTGTAAAACTTTACGATGGAAAAGCTCCAGGTTCTGAAGATTGGAATTGGAAAGAGGCTCAAAAATATTCAGATTTATTTCAAACTGAAGTGGTTTATAATGTAACCGACCCAGAATTATTAGTTTTTAAACCCGAAAACCCTAATGGAACCTCAATAATTATTGCTCCGGGTGGTGGTTTTCAGACTTTATCAATTAACCGAGAAGGAATTGAAGTGGCTAAAGAATTGGCTTCAAAAGGTGTAACTGCTTTTGTATTAAAATACAGATTGATTCACTCTAAAACCGATACCCCTGCAAAAGAACTTATGGAGGGATTAAAAGATCGCGATGCGCATTATAAACGATCTAATGCCGTACAGAAACTAGCGGGTGAAGATTGTAAAACTGCTATTCATTACCTACGTAGTCACGCTTCAGAATTTTCAATAGATGCTCAAAAAGTTGGTGTCATTGGTTTTTCTGCTGGAGCTACGGTTATTCTTAGAACAGTTTTAGGTGAAGCAAATTCTGCAACTTTACCCAATTTTGCAGCTTCACTTTATGGCGGACCTAGCGATGAGCTCATGGCTAAAGCGGTTCCAGAAATTCCATTATTTATCGCTGCTGCAAGTGACGATCAATTAAAATTAGCACCCAAAAGTGTTGCTTTATACAGTAAATGGCTAAAAACGGGTTATCCGGTAGAGCTACATATGTATGCAAAAGGCGGACACGGTTTTGGAATGAAAACTCAAAATTTACCAGTCGACTCTTGGTACAAGCGTTTTGAAGACTGGTTAATTCAATATAAATACCTTAAATAAATAAGTAATGAAAAAGAATTTTAGGAAATTAGGAGTCTTTGCTGTTGTCGCACTTGGAAGTATTCAACTAACAACCGCTCAAAAAGCGCCACAGTTAGGGAAAGCTTCTGTAGACGAAGTGATACAAGCAATGACTGTAGAAGAAAAAGTAGATTTATTAGTAGGTCCTGGGATGCCTGGTTATGCAGGTTTAGTACCTTTAGAAGGTGAGCCAGACGTACGTGTGTTAGGGCAAGCCGGAGGAAACGAAGAAGTAAACCGTTTAGGAATACCTAAAACCGTTTTTGCGGATGGTCCTGCCGGACTACGAATTCAGCCAAAAAGAGAAAATAACCCGAATACCTATTATGCTACTGCATTTCCTGTAGGTACTGCCTTGGCTTCTTCTTGGAACACCGAGCTGATTGAAGAAGTTGGTCAAGCGATGGGCGAAGAGGTAAAAGAATATGGGGTAGATGTATTATTAGCACCTGCATTAAATATTCATAGAAATCCGCTGAACGGAAGAAACTTCGAGTATTATTCTGAAGATCCTTTAGTGGCTGGTAAAATTGCTTCAGCTTACGTAAAAGGAATTCAATCTCACGATGTAGGTACTTCTATTAAGCATTTTGCAGCAAACAATCAAGAAACCAATCGTTTGTCAGTTAATGCACATATTACCGAGCGTGCGATGCGTGAAATCTACTTGCGTGGTTTCGAAATTGCTATCAAAGAAGCACAGCCTTGGACAGTGATGACGGCGTATAACAAAATTAATGGAGTATATGCTTCAGCTAATGAAGATTTATTAATCAAAGTTTTAAGAGATGAGTGGGGTTACAAAGGCTTGGTAATGACCGATTGGTTTGGTGGTTATCCAGGTTTTGGTTCGATCATAGCAGAAGGAAGCGTTAGTGATGTTGTTGCTCAGATGGAAGCTGGTAACGATTTATTAATGCCGGGTACTCAAAACCAAAAAGGCGCTTTAATCAAAGCGATTAAAGAAGGTAAAGTAGATGAAGCAGCTATTGATAGAAACTTGCGTAATATCTTAAACTATATTTTAAAAACTCCTACGGTTGCAGACTATAAGTATAGTGATGATCCAGATTTAAAAGCACACGCAGAAGTAACGCGTAATGCTGCGACTGAAGGAATGATATTGTTGAAAAACAATGAAAACGCATTGCCTTACACGAATAAAAAAGGGACAGTTGCTGTTTTTGGAGATACCTCTTACGATTTTATCGCCGGTGGTACAGGTAGTGGAGATGTTAACGAAGCCTATACTGTTTCTTTAATAGAAGGTTTAACCAATGCAGGTTATACGATCGATAGCGATCTTCAAGAAGCTTACGTTCCTTTTGTAAAAGAAGCTACAGCAAAAGAAATGAAGCGTCGTCAAGAAGAAGGTGGTTTATTAGCATCTGTACAACGTATCCCAGAGATGCCGTTAGCAAAAGAGATGGTAGTGAATAAGGCAAAATCTTCTGAAGTTGCGGTGATTACTATTGGTAGAAATGCCGGTGAACAACACGATAGAAAAATCAATAACGATTTCTATTTAGGTCAAGATGAAATAAAAATGATCAATACGGTAAGTGATGCTTTTCACGCCGAAGGAAAAAAAGTGATCGTAATTTTAAACATTGGTGGAGTTATTGAAACTGCTAGCTGGAAAGATAAAGTAGATGCTGTTTTACTAGCTTGGCAAGCCGGACAAGAAGGAGGAAATTCTGTTGCCGATGTATTCTCAGGTGCTAAAAATCCTTCAGGAAAATTAACAATGACTTTCCCTATGGATTATAACAACGAGCCAACTGCGGCTAACTTTCCAGGCGTTCCTGCAAACGATCCTAAAGAAGTATTTTACGAAGAAGGAATCTACGTAGGTTACCGTTATTTTAATACATTTAATGTAAAACCATCTTACGAGTTTGGTTTTGGTAAATCGTATACCACTTTTGAATATTCAGACTTAAAATTAAGCGAAACTAACTTTGAAGATGAACTTGAAGTTTCTGTAAAAGTGAAAAATACCGGTAAAGTAGCGGGTAAAGAAGTAGTTCAGGTTTACCTTTCTGCTCCAGCAAAAATGGTAGATAAACCTGCTGAAGAATTACGTGCTTTCGGAAAAACTAAACTTTTAAAACCAGGTAAATCTCAGAAGTTGAAGTTTACGATTAAAGCAAAAGATTTAGCTTCTTTCGTAGATAGTAAAAGTGCTTGGATCGCTGAAAAAGGAACTTACAACTTAAAAGTTGGAGCTTCTTCTTTAGACATTAAATTGAACAAAGAGTTCACTCTAGCTAAAGACATTACTGTAGAGAAAGTAAACAACGCTTTCGATCTTGATGCAGAAATGGAAACCTTGAAGAATTAATGTTTCGAAAAATTTTATAAAAATTAAAAGCCTTATCAAATTTGATAAGGCTTTTTTGTTGAAGTTAGCTAGCTTAGTGGTGTTCAAACTTATGACGTTAAAACTACTTTTACACAGCCACCTTTATTGTTTCTAATTTTTTTTGCAAGCTTCTTTTATTCCTATTCGGTGAGTAATGGTGAAGAAATAGTATTCTTATTTTTTATAATTTTTGGCAATTACCCCCCACTCACTCCAAGGTGAATACTAGCAAAGTCTAGGCAACCCCCTAGTGCGAGCATAGTGAGTCCAGTGTGCTCACATATGTAAACCACCATACAGCACTATATAGTGGACTGAAACTGGAGTGATACTTTTTACACCACATATACACTACTTATTATATACGTCTACAGCCTGAAATTTTAAGGTATTTTCACTTCAAATTTTACGACTCATCTTCGATAGGCCGGGGTTTAGTTAAAATAATATTTCATATAAAATCATAATATGTTCTTTAATTCAGAATAGATGTATTGATTGTTAGATAAAATTATATGTAAAAGTTCATATAATCAGAAAACTTTAACTTAAAGCCTAAGTTTATGTATTGAAAAGAAGATAAATTGATGACAGAACTAGGGCTCTATTTTGCTAAAAAATCTATTAATAGATCAGATGTTTCTCGTAAAACAGGAATTAGCAAAACTCGCTTGAGTGAATTGGCGAATAATTCAAGTACTCAGTTAATAGTTAGAGAGTTATATTTAATTTCGTTAGCTGTAGACGAAGATCCTGGTTTTCTTTTTACATACGTTTGTAAGGGTATAGAGTTACCAAAAGAGTAGAGTAGGAGGCTATTGTTTTAAATACTTTATATATGGAAATCCATTAGAAAAAGAAGAAGGATTTAATTTTCGGAAATAAAATTTTCTATGATAGGTGTTTTTTATGCTGATATTACAACCTAAAAAGTTGGTTTATCCGGAAGTATTTAGCCAAAAACGGTTATATTCGTTATGATATAACCAGTTGTGTGTAAGTTAAAAAACTTATGACGGAACAAGAAAAACATTCTGTAAAAGTACAGTTTGGAAAGGAAGTATCTGATGAAATTTCAAAACTAATATCTAATTTCAGTGAATCATTCTATAAGTTACAGAAACTAGGAGTCCCACTTACAGTTGATATAAAAGTTGCTGATTATCAAATGTTGGAAAAGAAACAAAAAATTGTACTGAACGGTTATTTTGATGCGTTTTGTAGTTTCTTTAATAAGACTTCAAGAGGTCGGATTTTTGAATTTACAGAACTTTGCAAGGAACTTTCGGAAGAAGATGCAAGGTTTTTATACACACCTTTAGGAGCAAAATCTGAGTAGCGGTTTATATATCTTTGAGATTTATTAATAAGAGGTTGTACAAGATTTGATTTTTTAGGCAGAGATGATAAAACCCTTTCGATTTCAGAACTGATAACCGAAACCTCATTCTCAATGTTGTCTGAAAAAGTTTCTTGAAAAGTATTATCTTCAGAATTTAAAAACCAATACAAATAGAAGTTAATATCATCTTGAACATTTAAATGTGGGTTCTCTCTAACAACTGATAAAAATTTATATTCACCTTCAACTTCTTTATATTCTAATTCTGTTTTAAGATTTGTGCGGTAATTGATTTCAGTTAAATTTAAAGAACCAATTTCAAGATTCTTTTTATGAAAATCAGATTCTAACAAGGATTCATCAAAAGATAAATTTTTACTATATTCAGACATTGGAAATAAGTTTAAACTTTAAAGATAGAAAATAAAAACCTACACACAACAACGTATAACAAAAATAAGGGCTAAACGGCAATCCCAAAAGTAGTCGGATAAAAATCACAACGATTAAAGCGGACAAGTAAGCTCACAAAACCCCTTACTTTATGTTATACAATCACGTTGTGCATAATTGTGGAAAAACCTCAAAATAGAATTAACAAATTGAAAATAAAGCTAAGCATATTAATCTTACTTTTCTTCTTCTCAAGTTTTGAATTATTTTCTCAAGATTTTGAATTCAAACTTTATTTTAAAGACCCTTGCAACTCGCAAAGTGAATTTACTTTAAACTATTTTTTAGAAAAAGATGGAGTTAAATTTCAACCAAACTTTGACGGAATAGTTAATTTAAAATCAAAAGGTAAATACAATCTAATTTACGAAAAGGAAATTATTCCTATTATAATTGATAAAAAAGAAAACTCTCACACAATTATCTTATCTGATATACAAGAATTTATTGTGACTGACGATAAATATGGTTATGTATTTAGGAATTGTGAAAGCAAATTAAACGGTAAAATTATAGACTATTTTGAAAACGGAAAAGTACGCTTGATAGGGAACTTTAAAAATGGATTGGCTATTGGATATATAACAGAGTTTTATCCAAATGGAGAATTAAAACAAATTCGATTTTTCGATAAAAAAGGGTTTTTAGTTGAAAAAGTAGTCCTAAATGAATAAAAAACAACTATGCACAACAAAGAACTGAGGTAAAAAGCAACTCTTTTCTTCTTTAATTTTAGAGCATATTTATCCTGTACTAAAACCTCCATTTCTTTAATCTTAGTACTTCATATCTTTATTAATTTTAATATTACTTC
>NZ_JAHWDF010000050.1 GCF_019311235.1 Mesonia aestuariivivens
ATATCCAAAAACTGCCGGAAGATAAAAAAAATGTCGTGATGGAACTGTTAGATTCCTTCCTTAAACAGACCAAGCTCCAAAGTATTATGTAAACAATAAACCCCGCAATTTTAACCTTGCAGGGATTATTTTTCTATTTTAATAGCAACTCTTTACTACATTACTAATTTGATACTTTATAAAAAGTTGTTATTCTATCTTTATCTACTATTAAAAAATTGTCTATTTCTTTATCTATTTTAATTTTACCATTTTCATCCACCAATTTATTTTTCTTATATACCCAATTTTGTTTTAGAGGGAAGCCTGTATATTCAATAAGTTTTTCATCTTCCAAAATCTCTTTTCTATTATATTCTATTTCACCCTCTGATTTATATAACAAAAGCTTTATTAATGCCCCATTTATATCATATAAGGCTTTGTGCCTTAATGAGTACTTATTTCCGCCTAAATAAAATAATGAATTATTATCGTACATATAATTTTCGCCACTCACTAGAACCCCAGAGCTTATTTCTACTATCCGAGGTTCTTCTTTTTGTGCGTTACAACTAAAAAGTAACAACATAAATAATAACATTGAATAAGTTCTAATTAAGTTCTTTAGTTGTAGGGTATTCATTTCCTTCTCTTTTTTCAATTATTACTCTAATATGTCCTGGATTAGTTTCACTCTTATCTGCTTGATTTTGTATTGCATTGAGAATATTATTGCTATACGTGTTAGATTGATTGGAACTTGAATTTCCTGGATTACAAATACCAAAACAACCTTCAGACGCTGCAACCCCATTTTCACCATACTTATTATAATTTCCTCCTACGTGTATCATTACCCCTGCAGCTACATCTTTCTCATTTCTATATCCCATATTTACTGAAGTTTCATTAGGTTCAGCATGCATGACTTCGGAACCATATTGAGTCAACTTTAACGCTTCAGTGTCATTTCCTTGTGGATATCCATTTGGCATTACTTTTCCAGTATAATGATTTTTATTACCATCCTTAGGCTCAAAGGCTGCATTAGAGGCTGTAGAGCTTCCTCGTTCTACAGTCCAAGCATCCCTAGTGATTGAAAATTCCATTCTAAAATTAGAATCCTCGGTATCTGTCACTACTACATTGTATAAATCAGCCTGTGTTGTTGTTCCAGGTGCAACATAACCCAATACTCTCTGTGTAGCAGTTTGTCCTGTTTTTTGTTTAGTAATTCTTATAATGGGATATTCCTGTGGAGCATTCCCATCGGGGTCAATAAACTTCACCGGGTTCTGTAAAGTATAGTTGTACGGAGACCACCCTGGGTATTTCTCCGCCATTGGGTCAGTAGTAAACCACATCCACTCTCCAGATCGCTCGCGCGAGCTTCCGCTCTTTACAACGTGTAGCGTATTTTCTGGTCGGCCGTGCCTTTCGGCAGGTAAATATGTGAGTTTTAAGCAGCCCATCGGTGTTTTAAAGATAGTCATTTTTTCTATTTTC
>NZ_JAHWDF010000051.1 GCF_019311235.1 Mesonia aestuariivivens
GGCTAAATACTTCCGGATAAACCAACTTTTTAGGTTGTAATATCAGCATAAAAAACACCTATCATAGAAAATTTTATTTCCGAAAATTAACCCCTTCTTCTTTTTCTAATGGATTTCCATATATAAACTAATTAAAACTCCCCCCTACTCTTTTGCTATTTTAATACTATTACAAAATTTCTTAAAAAAACCTGATTCTTCATCATTAGGCAATTAGGTATAATTAAAACCCAAAAAGCTGATAGATATCTACTTTTAAAGCCTTTGCAATTTCGTATAGAGAGTATATGGTAGGGTTAACTTTTCCGTTTTCCAATTTTTTAATTGCTTGTCGATCCTGACCGCATTCGCGTGCCAAATCAGATTGGTTCCATCCCTTTTTTGTGCGTAACTCAATAATCCGATTACCGACTTTCTTTTTCAATTGATCCCTTGTCATCTAACAAATGTCAATTTATTCTATTATATTTTTTTCTTACTAAGATAAAAATTCAGAATTATTTTTCTAATTCCTTTATTGGAAAACTAAAATCAAACAACTCTTTAGGGTGAATTTTTAGACCCTTTGATAATTCTAGAATCGTAGAAAGTGTGATATTTCTTTTTCCCTTTTCGATTTTATTCAAATCTACATGATCTATATTTCATTTAAATAAATCATCATCAAAAAAATCCATAAGTGTAATTCCTATGATTTTACAAAATTCATCAACTGTATAAATTGTGATTCCTCTTCCAGATTTTTTACCAGTATTTTCATCAATTTTAATCTGACTTTCCCATCTACTTATAATCTGTTTCTCAACATTGTATTTTCTTACAAAATCCATTTGCTTTGAACCTGTAAATTCTTCACGAAGATTTTTTATTCTGGTAGCTATCTTATTAGCAAGTATTATTTTTTCTTTTGAAAGTTCAGCCATACGGCAATTTCCAAAAACAACACAAAAATTAAGTAAGCCATTTGGCTTACTTTAATATTTTTTATATATTAGTCGCATATTAATATATTTGCGAAACTTCTTTAAGTAAAAATATTGGAAGCATTCGCTTTGATTCTCGCATCAAAAACTGGTAATTTTTAACGACGAGATGATGAGTGTAAATGCTCACGGCCCGGGCGTGAGCTTACTTATTGTCGTGCGGTATACCAGTACCTTGATGCCATAAGTTAAGTATCACGCCTTTTTTAATATAATAATAGGTTTTCTTCAACTTCCTTCAAAGCTAAGCTCTCTTAACATTCTAAAAGATTTCGCTCTTATAAAACACGAAATCTTATGCAAACCCAAGTCTTCAACAACCTCAAACAAGGCAAGCCCATCGCTTTAGAACACCTCTATCAACAATACAGCCGCATGCTTTTTTGGCTGGGCAAGCAATTGATACGGGATGAATTT
>NZ_JAHWDF010000052.1 GCF_019311235.1 Mesonia aestuariivivens
ACGTATTCCAAGATCAAATCCTAATAAAAAATCAGTTTTTATTATGCTGCGTGTTGCTGAAGAACCACATAAGGTGTCCCTCGCTTAACTACAGCAAATGCTCGAGCTATTAGTTTATTTCTAACATTATTTACTGCTAACATTTTATCTTTTCCTTCGGCTAATTTTTTGTTGTAATATAACCGTAATTCACTATCGTGTTGGATTGCCGATACACTGGCCATACTCAACAAACTTTTCATTTTCCTGTCTCCCAAATAATGACATTGCTTTCTGCGATGAATACTAGTTCCTGAACGATGCTCGAAGGGAGCCGTACCGCAATAACTGGAAAAGGCTCGCCAATTATCGAAACGTGTAAAGTTTCCGGTATGGTAGATTAACTGACTTGCTATGACTAAACCAAAACCTTTAAGGCTGGTTAGTAATTCATAATTTTTCTGCATAGAAGTCTCTTCAGACATAATCTCTTTTATCCGCTTTTCTATGCATGTAACTTGCTTTGTTAGGTATTCAATACTTCGTTTTATACTGATACATCCAGCATCTGTTGTTGGACTAGTCAAAAAGATTTTCATCTCTTTTAATGTTCCTTTTAGACCTGCATTATTCCGTACTATTTGATCTCTTAAGGCTAGCAATCTTCCTAACTCTAAATGAGACATACTCTTTACTGTACTTGGCTTTAATTCTTCGCGATATAACCATGCATAACGAGCGATTAAGCAAGCGTCTAATACATCTGTTTTTTCTTTTACTATCCCAGATGAACGCTTAATTTTCAACGGACTCTCTTCTACATAAACGATGTTTTGACTAGATAAATAAAGTGCTAACTTTAAAGAATAATATCCTGTATTCTCAAAACAGTAAAAAACAGTAGCTTCTTTACAAACTTTGAAAACCCATTTTATAAGGCTTTTATAGCCTACAATATCATTCACAAACTCTTTGTGTACTTGACCATGGTAGCAATATGCATCTATTGTTTTTTTTGATACATCAATGCCGACTACTTCTTTGTAATTTTTCATATTTTTACAATTAGAGTGATTAAATAGGTTGCAAAAACTACTTCCTTTATCGGGATCTTATACGCCTGGTATTCCAAATGGTTCTTTGCAACTTTATAGAATGAGAGGACTCGTACGTGTAAGGGATCACTAATCTAAAACACGTTATAGTTCTCCTCTTTTTCTATATAAAGTTATTTAATACAAACTAAAGAAACACGTTG
>NZ_JAHWDF010000053.1 GCF_019311235.1 Mesonia aestuariivivens
AGTAAAAAGCGGAGCAGGAATGCTCGACTTGTTTTTAAAGTTCATAATGACGTTAAATAATGCGTATAAGTCCATTTTAAAGAGACTATATTCTGCTAATTTACAAACGATATAAAACTAGAAAACCGCTCTAAAGCGGTTTAAATAAGTGAGGTTTTCTAAGAATTAGAGGCTTGTGCAACGGTTACCATTGTTAGCTGTAGTTTTTTTATTAATTTCCAATTCCATTTCTAGCTGATTCAGATAATTTTGAAATCCTATCGAATCAAAAAAATGAGCCACATTCTCTGCTTTTTTATCCACATTGATTACTGAAAAACCATTACCGTACTTTTTCTTCAATTCAATTATTAAACTCGAAGCTATTTCGTTTTTCCTAAAACCCTTATGTGTGGCTATTTGCTGTATTCGTTTGCTTTCAGGATTATAAATAACATAGCCAACTAATTGCCCTGCTATGTAGGCTCCAAATGAAATATTAATTGCTTTCAGCTCATCCATCACTCTTTTAGAATTTTGCCAAGTAGGGTTTATATCCCAAAAAAATTCCATTACTTTCCATTGATATGTGTGGAGTTCTTTAATTTCTAGCTTTTCGTTTGTTTTATCAAGGGTGAATTCTCCTTTATAGCAAGCTAATTCTCTCACTTTTTTAAATCCAGATTTTTCATAGGATTTTATAGCTTGAGTATTTTTAGCTATTACTTCAAGTATGATTTTATCAACTCCTCTTTTCTCTAAAATTGGTAAAATAAAAAGATACATTTGTTTTGTCAATCCAGAACCTCTTTTTTGAGGAATGACACCTGTTCCACCATTGTAAACAACTTTTTGATTATTAATAATATCAATTCCGTGTAGAATGAAAGCAATCAGTCTTTGATTATCAAAAACGCCTACTGACAATTCAAGGTCAGTTTTATCAGTTTTCATTTTTGATATTAACTGCTTTTCTGATAATTTAAAAGGAACAAAATAGTCAGAAAAGGACTCATTAAAGACATCTAAAATATCTTTGTAATCTATTCCTTCTAAACTTCTAATCTCCATCTGTTGTTAAATTACAGCCAACGGCAGTCTGTCTCAAAACTACCTAATTTTTTTTAAAAAATAATTGAAATTAGGGGTAAAGCCAAAATTTGCATTAATTTTTGTTTGCTTTTGTATTAATGCCTTAAAAGTTCGTTTTAGTCTT
>NZ_JAHWDF010000054.1 GCF_019311235.1 Mesonia aestuariivivens
GGACGAGCTTCTATATTAAGGTATAACTTTCCTAAATTGATTTCATCTGTGATACGACATCCTGTAGTATTGTGGGTAACCTGAATATACAAGAGTTCTTCATCACTAGCCTGATAACCAAAGGGAACTTCATTTTCTCCAGCTAAAGCATCTAAAGGATTACTATGAAAACTTATCGTATAATCTTCGATCGATCCATTGCTTGTCGCATTAGCATCTAATAAATCTACTAAGACTGAAGCATCAAAATCATCATTATTATAATCATACACATAACCTGGCACGTCTTCTGGATAAAAGCTTGCTGTAAGTCCTGCTGGATCGTCGGAACATAAGGTATAACCAAATTCTAAGTCTGCTATAGCTTGGTTTAATACCGGCGCACCATAGACTACCAGTTCAAAAGGGACTACTACGTAACAGAAGTTACCCGTAGCATTACTATCTATACGGGCATAAATTACCTGTACATTGGTTGCATTTCCATTTTCATCGACCTCATTGTACACTGGCTCATTCACATAAGCACTAGGGTCACTTATTAGCGCTGCAACATCTTGCGTATCTGCACCTTCTTGGGTTTTGTAATAACTAATGCTTACATTCTCCCCTTGAGTAATTAACTGACCGCTTAAGGTTAAATCGAAAGCTTCTAAGGCTACTCCATCATTACTATCGTTATCACAGGTTTCTTGACGCAATACATCAGGGTCTGTGGTCGAAGGACTTGGTAATGGTAATACTTGCAAATCAAAACTTACCTGAGCGCTACACTGGGTAGCGGTTTGCGCTGTATTCTCTACCACAACATAAATGGTCTGTGGGTTGATGATATTCTCATATTCTTCTGGATTATCGATCGCCACACCATTATCTAAATCTTCTTGACTGGCATAATAAGTGAAGTTATACGCTGAAGGCACCCCAGGTACACCGCCAAAGATTTCGGTTTCCTTTTCAGTTAAATCGAAAAGGGTCATACTATAGGGTACATTATCATAATCATCATCACACTGATCTAAATTGGTAGGATTAACCACCTCAGGTAGTGCATTCACATGTAAGCTAAAACTATTATCACCCGCAAAACCAAAGGTGTCTATACAGCCTGTATCAGTGTTTTCTAAACGTACATAAATACGCTGAGGGTTAGCGATATTAGTATAGTTGGTAGGTACTGCAATAGC
>NZ_JAHWDF010000055.1 GCF_019311235.1 Mesonia aestuariivivens
AATGGTTCTTTGCAACTTTATAGAATGAGAGGACTCGTACGTGTAAGGGATCACTAATCTAAAACACGTTATAGTTCTCCTCTTTTTCTATATAAAGTTATTTAATACAAACTAAAGAAACACGTTGGCACCAATTTAAAAAAACGAAATGAAGAAAATTTTAGCAATAATAATCTTACTAATTACAACTCAAAATCTAATATCTCAAACAGCAGATGAACTTAATTCAAAAGGAATTGAATTTGCAAAAAAAGGAAAAATAGATAAAGCATTCGAAATATTTGAAGAAGCTATAAAACTTTATCCCGAATCACCTGGTCCATATTCAAATAGAGGGAATGTTTACCGAATGCGAAAAGAATATGACCTTGCGATAAAGGATTACTCTAAATCATTAGAATTATATCCTGATAATTTTAATGTCCGCTATGCAAGAGCTAACACTTATATGGATAAAGGAAACTTTGAAATGGCAATTTCTGATTATTCTAAAATTATTGAGGAAAAACCAACTTTCTCTGATATTTATTTTGACAGAGCTTATGCTAATATTAGGCTGGAGAATTATGAGAATGCTAAAACGGATTTTGAATCCCAATTAGAAATAACACCAAATGATTTTAAATCATTAGCAAATCTGATTAATATAAAAAAGAAATTAGAATTATTTGATGAAGCCTTAGCTGATTATCAAAAGATAGTTACCGAATTTCCAAATCAACCAAATCTTCATATTCTTTATAATAATTGGGCAAGTCTTTACAGAGAAATTGAGAAACCAAAAGAAGCATTAGAAAAAATCAATGAAGCCCTTAAGCTCAATAAGAACTATGATATTGGACTTTTTAATCGAGCAGGTATTTATTTAGAACTTGGAGAGGAAAAAGAAGCCTGTAAAGATTTTAAGAAAGCACTTAAATTAGACCTTGAAAAAAATGAACATTTTGAGGCTGATGAAGATTTTGAAAAACTTAAACAATTATGTGAATAAAAACTGGTGCCAACAATGGTAACCGTTGCACAACCCCATAATTAAAAAAAAACGTATTCATTTAAACCGCTTTAGAGCGGTTTTCTAGTTTTATATCGTTTGTAAATTAGCAGAATATAGTCTCTTTAAAATGGACTTATACGCATTATTTAACGTCATTATGAACTTTAA
>NZ_JAHWDF010000056.1 GCF_019311235.1 Mesonia aestuariivivens
AGGCTGAGCTGTTCGCGGTCTTGTCCTTGTTGGTATTCCATACCTTAAAAATAAACATACCAAAGATCATATCCTGAAAAATAATCGGTAAAGATGGCATGGTTTTGAGACAGTCTGACGGTCTTGTATAACAATCAGTTACGAGTTAATATACGCAGACTTTTCGGTTTAGCACAGGCTTTAGCAATTCCGAGTGGATTCGGACGTAGTCGAATCCGCCGTAATTGCGGTTATGCATTGTGCGTGTTGCACAACCTCTTTCTTTATCAAATTTAAAAATAATAGTAGATTTCAATAATACCATACACTTAGAAAGCAACAATTTAACTATTTCTAAAAATCAAAATAATCCTCTTTTCTTAGAAATTTAGACTTGTGCAACGGTTACCATTGTTAGCAGTAGTTTTTTTTCAGATTACATTTTGTTTCAAACTTCATTTTCGCTCTCTAATACTATTAAATATGTATTTATATTTCTAAAACTAGTTGCAGATGTATTTCACAGTTTGAGTGTCAATTCCGATTTTTTTCTTATAACCTTCAACTTTCTCAGTTTTTAGTAATAGATTATTATAAACTTTAAATATTCGTATCATTAATTTTCCGAATAATACTAATTTGATTTATTTATTGGTGAATTTCGACTTTCGTTATCTTTATGTGAGATTTTCCAAACTGCACGAATTATAATATACAAAAGAAAACATCCGAAAAGAGTACGTAGTTGACTACCATTGTCATATTTAATATTCAGGATTGACATTGTAAAAATAAATAGAATAGTTATACCTACTGTAATCAATATTTTTTTTACTTCATTCATATTTTTCGTTTGTTTTTAATTACTGCCAACGTTTAGTATAACCGTCAGTTACGGGTTTATATGCGTTAATTTTCGGTTTGACACTGGCGTTAGCAATTCCAAGTGGATTCGGACGTAGTCGAATCCGTCGTAATTGCGGTTATACATCTTAAGTTTGCATTTTAAAATAATTAGTAATTAATCAGAAAGAACAAAGAGAGAATTAAGGTTCTGTTATACGGTGAAGCGTTAGACTTCGGCAACATTGATAATCCTCTCTCTTTAATT
>NZ_JAHWDF010000057.1 GCF_019311235.1 Mesonia aestuariivivens
CAAAAGCTTGTTTGTTTAAATCGGATATGCTACTTTTGTATCGGAAATGATATATTAAACTTTTTTCAAAATATTTTTCGATGGAAATAGCCGAGATCAAACAAAAGCTCACAATGGCAAACGTCCTTCACTATTACGGGCTGAAGACCGACAAGCAAAGCCGTCTAAACTGTCCGTTCCACGAAGATAAAACACCGAGTTTACAAGTGTACTACAAAACCCAAACCGCCTATTGTTTTAGTTCCAATTGCAAGACCCACGGGAAAAGTATGGACGTAATCGATTTTGTAATGCACAAAGAGCACTTCGACAAGCTCAGTGGGACAACAGCAAAACACGAAGCATTAAAAAAATGCAAGGAAATCTTGGGTCATCAAAAACCAAACAGTAAAGAAAGATACCAACCAGACTTAACAAAAAGTCAGTTCTTAGGGAATATGTTCCAGTATTTTAGAAATGCCGTACACAACTCCAAACCTGCAAAACAGTACCTGGAAAGTAGAAACCTTGATTTTAAAAAACTGGAAGTCGGTTACAATGCCGGTCAGTTCCACCACGGACAAAGGCGGGACGAAACCCTGATCGAACAATGTGTAAAATACGGATTATTGATGGACAAGGGCTTGGTCAGCCGTTCAGGAAACAAAGCCTATAGCGTTTTTGGTAAATGGTGCATCTGTTTTGCCTTAAAGGATAAAGAAAACCAAATTACAGGCTTGTACTTTAGAAGCACTTTAGACAAGAAAACAGCCAAACATTTTTACCTGAAGAATAGACAAGGTTTATATCCAAACTATCCCAATCCCAATACTAAAAAACTGATATTGACCGAAAGTATTATAGATACAGCTTCGCTACTTCAAATAAAAACAATTACAGATACTTACAGCATTTTAGCGTGTTACGGAACCAACGGCTTAAATGCTGAAATCCTAACTGCAATAAAAGATTTACAGCAACTGGAAGAAATCATTTTTACTTTTGATAATGACAGTGCAGGAAAAGAAGCCATAACCAAATATGCCA
>NZ_JAHWDF010000058.1 GCF_019311235.1 Mesonia aestuariivivens
AAGTCCATTTTAAAGAGACTATATTCTGCTAATTTACAAACGATATAAAACTAGAAAACCGCTCTAAAGCGGTTTAAATGAATACGTTTTTTTTTAATTATGGGGTTGTGCAACGGTTACCATTGTTAGCAAATGTTTTTATTAATAGGTTCAATAATTATTTCTTTCATTCCGTTTAAGATTTTCCGTTTTTTCAATTCGGTCGTAATCCAGAAATATGGAAAGATAAATATTGATAAACATCCAAATCCTGTATTGTAACTAAATCTTTTACCTTTAAAATCTTTGTTCCAATAAACATATGATTTATAATGTTTGTTTGCTATATAAAAATCTTGACTTGACCAACCAGTTTGCATAGCAGGTTTCAGAAAATCATCCAACTTATTCTTTTCAGTTTCCGAAAATTCCGATTCCCAAAATTCACCAGACCAACCTTTTGTTTTTGGATTATAAAATTGAACATCTCCTATTTTATTCCAATCGTATTCAGGATAAATAAAGTCAAATATTGTTCCTGTAACTTTATGCGTAATTCGGTAAATTCCGTTGTTCAAGTCGGTCGTTCCATCCACAAATTCAAAGTCCGATTTGGGCTGAAATTTTTGGTCAATATATTCTTTCCAATTTGTCAATTCAAATATTTGCTAACGTGTTTGGCTATGAGTAGTTGCGTGGTTTAGCACTTAACTTTACAAGTACAAACCAAACTGAAAATCCGCAAGGATTTTCAGAAGTAGGCGAAAACAAGCAATTACGTATAGCCGTTGTGCTTGTTGCACAATTTACTAAAAAAGATTAATTTCATGGTATGCAAGGCAAAAAAGTATATCAAGAGCAGTTATTCAACAGTTTTCGGTTGAGTGACCGCGTACCGTCCACAAATTTCTACCGCCGATTGAAAGAAGCCTTAAACTTAGATTTTCTCTATGATCTTACTCGAGGTTTTTACGGCAGCAGTGGTCAAAAGAGTATAGATCCTGTTGTGTTTTTTAAACTCTGTCT
>NZ_JAHWDF010000059.1 GCF_019311235.1 Mesonia aestuariivivens
AAACGAACTTTTAAGGCATTAATACAAAAGCAAACAAAAATTAATGCAAATTTTGGCTTTACCCCTAATTTCAATTATTTTTTAAAAAAAATTAGGTAGTTTTGAGACAGACTGCCGTTACCTGCAATATGAAAAAAATTACATTATTAGTATTATTTGTTTTCCTTAATTCTCTTCTAGTTTTAGGGCAAAATATACCAAAAAACTACGTAGTTATCGACTCAATTTTAGGAGATTTAGATAATGATAATATAAAAGAACTTGTTGTTGTCCTTAACACTAAAAAAGCAGAAAAAGAGAATGAAAATATTCCTAGAGAACTAAGGATTTATAAAAAAATAAATAAAAAATGGATAAACTGGAAAAATTCAGAACAAGCTCTTTATGGAAGTCGTGAAGGAGGAATGGTTGGTGATCCTTATGCTGGAATTAAAATAAAAAATGGAATACTTTTAATAAGTCATTTTGGTGGGAGTAGTTGGAAATGGGGTTACACAGACAAATATAGATTTCAAAATGAAAATTTTTATTTAATTGGCTATGAAAGTAATTATGGAAGACCTTGTGATTTTTGGGAAAATGTCGACTTCAATTTATCTACTGGAAAAATAATTTTTGAGAGAGAATTTGAGGATTGTGAAAAAGAAAAAATTTACAAAAAAGAAAATGAAACTTTCTATGAAAAAAAATTAAAAATAACTTTAGAAAAAAGACAAGCTCAAAAAATAGAAATAACTTCACCGAAATATAATTACAAAATTCACCTTTAAAAAATACTGTGGCTAACAAAGAACTGAGGTAAAAAGCAACTCTTTTCTTCTTTAATTTTAGAGCATATTTATCCTGTACTAAAACCTCCATTTCTTTAATCTTAGTACTTCATATCTTTATTAATTTTAATATTACTTCG
>NZ_JAHWDF010000006.1 GCF_019311235.1 Mesonia aestuariivivens
TCCAGTGCCCTCAGGAGACTACTGGTTTAGAGTAGAATATATGGAACCAGCAATACCAGATCAAGAAGGTAACCCTGGAGAACCTAGACCTAATACCATTAAAAATCACTTTACCCTAAAAAGATAATAAACCAAACTAAATAAAAATGAAAAAAAATTATTTTAAATTAATATTTCTAGTGTGTTTTTTAATGAGCATTAATAGCTTTGCCCAAAATACGCTAATTGCAGAAATTACAGGAGATCCTGCAGATATTACGGGGTGGGAACTTGTGAATGATGCTTCAGTAGATGGCGAAGAAGTCGTTTTAACAACTAATAATATGTCTCAATATGGTGCTATTTACTATAATGAAGCATATAGTCTAAACCAATGTGCAAAATGGAGTGTTGAGTTTGATTTTAGAATGTATGATAGTTCAGGTGAGTATGCAGACGGTTTGGCTTTTTGGTATATAGATACACCACCTACTAATTTTAATGAAGGTGAAACCATAGGCGTCCCTAACGGCTCTAATGGATTAAAAATTGCATTTGATACTTATGACAATGACAACAATATAGGTGGTACTGATAATCCAGAAATTCAAGTAGGTTTTGGTCCAGATTTCTCCGAAGCAGATCCTAATAATTACCTACTAAGATCTGCTGTAATACCAAGTTTAAGAAATACAAATTATCAACATGCTGAAATAATTTGGGAAAATGGAAACATTCAGGTGATTATTGATGGAAATATCGTTATTGATGGAATTCCGCCCACTCAACCAGGAGCTTCAAATTTTCAAACAGGATATTTTGGATTTTCTGCGGCTACAGGAGCATACACTGATAAGCATAGCGTAAAAAATGTACAAGTATTTATCGATGCCGTAATTTTAAATTCAAATAATGAATCTATTACAAGATGTGATAATAATGGTGATGGTTTTGAAGTTTTCGATTTAACTAGTGTTCAAGACAATATTTTTGTAGACGCTAACGCCGGTGCCATATATTATCCCACAGAAGAAGATGCTCAAGAAGGTAATACAAATTATATTAGTGATCCTACCAATTATACAAACACAATAGCTTATATAAACGATGCCGCTTATATTAGAGTTATCAATGCTTCTGGTTGTTACAGTATTGCTAAAATTAATTTAAATTTAGGGACGTTAAATTTATTAAATAATAGTATAGATGTAGTCGGAGACTGTGATAATAATCAAAATGGACTAGTAAATTTCAATTTAACAGACTTTTCAGATTCATTTGTTTCAACAGTATCAAACTATGATATTTCTTTTTACACCACTTTGACTGGAGCAGAAAATAATGATTCGTCGTCGTTAATTAATAATAATACCGATTATCCTGTTACCGCTGGAACTACAGTAAGCGTTTATATTAAAGTTGAAAATGTAACAACGGGATGTTCTGCTATTGGAGAAATGAATCTACAAACTTCGCAAAGTCCACAAATTATAAGCCTACTAGATTTAACTGACTGCTTTAATACGGGACAAAGCTTAGCATTTAATTTAACAGTCAATGATGTTAACATTCTAGGTACGCAAGATCCTTCTAATTTTAATATTAATTACTATACCAGTCAAACAGCAGCTGAAAACGATTCCAATGCTATCATTTTTGATGATCAATTTACCTTGAACACTCCCGGATGTCAAACTTTATATGCTAGAATTGAAAGTAGTACAAATTCATCTTGCTACAGTGTTGATAGTTTTCAAGTTTGTGCAAACACAGTGAATTTAGGAATACCTATTAATTTAAATGAATGTTCCCCAAATACTTCACCTATGAATTTTGATTTAACTCAAAATGAATCTGTGATACTTAATGGAGAAAATTATAATTTGAGCTATTATGAAAGTTTAACAGAGGCAGAAAATGCACAAAATGCAATAACTTCAATAAATAATTACCAAGCATTAAATGATATACAAACCATTTACGTAAGAGCAGAAAGCACGACAAATGGCAATTGTTACGCTACAGTTAGTTTTAATATTGAAACTTCTTATGGTGGTTTAACTACAGAAGAAGCAAATTTACTTATATGCTCTGAGGCTTTAACAGCTACTGTAAATCTTACTAGTGCTATTAATCAACTCAACTTAACGGCAGATGAAAACATCGAAGGCTATTACTTAACCAAGATAGACGCTGATAATTTGCAAAATCCGATTAGCGATGCATCTGTTTTTAAAAATACAAATGCAAAAGAAGAGTTTTTTGTTAGAGTAGAAAACAGCGACACTTCTATTTGTTACGCAATTTATCGTTTAACCATAACTTTAGAAAATTGTGATATTTTTATTCCCGATGGCTTTTCTCCAAATGCAGACGGTGTAAATGATCAATTTGAAATAACAGGTTTAGACAATAGCAACAGTTACGATTTAAAAATATACCAAAGAAACGGAAGAAAAATTTACGAAGGTAATAGCAACTCTGAACCTTGGAACGGAAAGTTTGAAGGATATAACTTACCTGTAGGAACCTATTTCTATGTATTAGAAATTAAAACTCCAATTAGTAAAAAATATGAAGGCTGGGTATATTTAAATAAATAATGAAACCACCTAAGAGACTATAAGTAGTATATTAATCTATAAAACGAGTAGAGTTTAAAATTCTACTCGTTTTTTTCTAATAAGTGGTTAATTATATTTAAAATTTCTACAAAAGAAATACTTTCCATCAAATCCTCATAACCTTCAATTTCTTTGTTTCCGTATATAGAAGTGGGCACGAGAGGATATTTTTCTAAATCAGGCAATAATTGGTATTTTGGAGCTTGCTGAAATGGAGCAAAACCTGCATAAGGATGCGTAGCACCCCAAATGGTGATTACAGGAATATTAAATATTGATGCCAAATGGCCATTACCACTATCCATCGACAACATTACATCTAAATTAGAAACGGTTTGCAACTCTTCTTTAAAACTCAATTTTCCTACCATGCTATACACATTTTGATAACGAGAAGCCATTTGATCTAATTGTTGTTTTTCTTTTTTTCCACCGCCAAATAAAAGTATATCGTATTGACCACTTGCATCTAATTGTGCAATCACCTCTTCCGTTTTAGAAAGCGGATACATTTTTGGCTTATGCGCTGCAAAAGGAGCAATTCCAATCCATTTTCGATAATCTTTTAATTGCGTTTTAAGTAACTGCGGAAGGGAATGTTTATCAGCCGTTATTGGTGAGTTTAAATCTATTGGTAACGCTAATTTTGCAAAAACATCTGCATAACGCTGATGCGTGGTTTTTAAAGGTTTAATAATCTTAGGGGCTAACTTAGTAAGATCTTTCTTCTCTGCCCTACCCTTATTAATCACAGCAGATTTTATTCCGAAGAAAAAAAGAAAAAATCGAAGAATTTTAGTCCGCAAAACATTATGTAAATCGGCTACGGCATCAAGCTGAAGTAATTTTAATTCTCTTGCGAGTTTCCAAAGCCCAAAAATTCCTTTATATTTCTGTTTTACATCTGCAGTTACAATGTTTACACCGGGCACTTCTTCAAAAATAGGTTTAAAAAATGGCTTGGTTAACACAGTAATTTTTAAATGCGGATAGGTTTTTACCAAACGCTGCAATACAGGAACCGTCATCGCCACATCTCCCATGGCAGAAAATCTAATCACAAGAATGTGGCTATGCGGTTTCATGATTGTAATTTTTAAACTACTATTTTTTACTACGAAGAACAGGGTTTAGCTCTTCATCGTTATACATTTTCATCTGTTTGTAGACTTTCATATATTTATCTCCGTTTTCTATATCTTGTAGTAACTGATTGATTGCAGAAGATAAATCTACACGTTGTTCTAACAAAACATCTAGTTTTGCTTTACAAGCCATTTGGTGCTTTTGTGAAGCATCTTCTCGAGTTGCCTCTTCATTCATATGGTAAATTTTCAAGGCTAAAATAGAAAGTCTATCAATTCCCCAAGCAGGACTCTCGGTATTAATTGTTGCCGAAGGTTTAAGGGTTACATCTTTATATTTATCTAAAAAGTAACTATCAATATATTCTACCATATCGGTACGATCTTGGTTAGAAGCATCGATTTGTCGTTTCAATTTTAAAGCTGAAACAGGATCTATTTGCGGATCTCGAATAATATCTTCATAATGCCATTGAACCGTGTCTATCCAACATTTTCTGTATAATAAATGTTCAATTAAATCTGTATTTTTATCGTAAGCATTTTCAAACGGCTGGTCTACCGTATTCATTACGTGATATTTTGCTATTACTTCTTGAAAGATTTGATTTGCTTTATCTGAAAACATAGTGTTATTTTTTCCTTTTTATGTATTAATCAATTTCTATTTCTTTAAAATATGTAAATATTCTAGGGTTTGATTGGCTTTATGATTGCGATTTTCAGTTTTATCGGCTTTAAAACGCTTATAACTTTTCTGAGCCAAACTATAAGAACCATATTTACTCATTATGCTTTTAATTTTCTCTGGAGCCATTAAACCTTCATTATTGTAACTTAAAAAAATATATGAAAATTTTGCCTGCTTAATTAATTCTTCAAACGGAATAATTACTTTTTTCTTTTTACAATATACAGAACGATAATAATCTCGCTGTCCTGTTTTTCCTTTAGGTACAAAGGTATCATATTTTGCGATAGTGGTAAGCAAATGGTAGTTACCACCATATTGGCGTGCATTGTAAGGCGGGTCTAGATATAAAATATCGCCTTGCAATTGTGGTATGAGCTCATTGGCATCTGCTTGAAATGCCTGATGTTTAGTTTCAGTTTCTATAAAAGTAGCGGGGTGAATTTCTATTTCTTTAGCTGCAGAAGCTTTTAATTTCTTTAAAAAAGCTCCGTACATCGATGCTGTATTTGCTACTTTATCGGCGCTTTCTAGCAAAGAAGCCAATAAAAAATAATATAGTTGTTCTGAAATTTCTGAAGAATTTTTCCAAGCTTCTATTTGTTGACGGCAAGCATCTATTTTTTCTGCATTTGCTTGTGAAAAAAATAAACGTTCTCCTCTCCCTTTCTCTCCATATTCGTGGGCGATAAATCCTGATTTTCCTTCTAGATTATTTAAATATTCTATATACTTTTCTGAAGAAGAAATGGCTTGATAATTTTCAATATAATTTTTAAGCAATACAAAACTATAAAACTCTACATCGTTTGCTATAACTTTATGAACTAGAGGTTTAAAACTTCTACCTACAATGCCCGTTCCTGCAAATAAATCACAAAATGTTAACTCTGAAAGTGGCTGCTGAACCGTTTTATTTACAACTTCAATAATCCAAGAAGAAAGTTTATGTTTAGACCCAATATAATTCATTTAACCGCCCAAATTATAGCTGAATAGAAGCTTTCTCCATTTAGTTGAAGTTGCTCTAATTTTGAAGCATCAAAGGTAGAAACATATTTTTGAATGACTGTTTTTAGCCAACTGATTTCTGCTTTTAATTTCCAAGGTTCAACTTCATTAGAATAAGCGATCACAAACAATCTGTTTTTAGGGGATAAGATTTCTTGCTGGGGGTGTTTACTACACATCCAATACAAAAGTTCTTCTTGGTGATGCTGTGCATAATAAAGAGTTTGTTTGAAATCTTCTGGAAATACAGTGATGTTCAAAGAAAAATCTATTCCTCTTAAATTAAAATCTACTAAACGATTCTTATAACTTAATGAAGGAATGATTCCTTCAACTTCTGTAAAAATTTGTTCTATCGCTATAGTACTCCAATAATTAAACCAGCGGTTAGCCGCGTAATTAAAAAACTCTCGTTTATTTAACCCATAAGCTTCTATCGTTGCTTTCATTGCTTCTACAAGGGCATCCCATGATGAAAAATCGTAAATAAAATTAGCGTAAGTACTCCAATTTTCATACTGTATTTCTACAAACTCATATGGGTAGATTAGCCGCTGCTGAAGTTGATTTTCTATATAAGTTAAAAATAAATTCACGAAGGTATTAAAGCGATTATGATTGTTAGTAACAGCAAAAATACTAACAAAAATTCTTTAAAATACTTTTCGCCTTTTTGCTCAAAATAGTTTGCCCCAATAACACATACGGGAAGAATAAAAAATAACAATTCTGCTCCGTTTTTATGGGGAGTTAACAGCACTAAAAAAATAGAGATTAACCAAGTGATCATAATTAGATATAAACTGTATTTAGTTTTTCTATTCACTTTTTGAATAGTTTTAAAATAACTAAATAAAGACCAAATAGTAAAAGTTAATAAAAAGCTTAACGGAATTAAAATAGGAAGCTTACGATAGACACTAAAATCTAACGTAGGATAATTAAAGTAACTTAAGGGATAAAAATACTGATTAAATACCAAAAGATTTAAGCACGTTTTTAAAATAAAAACACTAAACAATGCAAAAAAAGGAATCAACCAATTTTTAAAATCTTGATTGGCATAAAATAATATTCCTAAAAAAGGGAGTAATATAAACAATAAACTTTCTGGATAAAACAAAAAGGCTATCCCTATCCAAAAAGAAGCATCGAATAGTTTTCTTTTAAACTGTAACCCAGATCGTAAACTAACCACTCTTCTTAATGCTAGCAAGATAAATAAGCTGGCTATAATTATTTCTTCTGTCTTTAAAATGGGTGAAAAAATAACCGTAAATACCGCAAATAGAAATATTGTAAATGTGTTTTTTTTAGTAACATCATTTCGTTTAACAATAAAGTTAATGAGTACCATTAAAAACAAATACACGAGTAGTAAACCAATCTTAGCTATTATAAAACTCAAAGAAAAGCTTCCCTCAGCATAAAAAAGATTTGCTGTAAGAAAAAAGAAAGACATAAAAAGTCCCACTAAAACAAAATTGATAGGTTTAGATTTCTTTAAAAAGCTTGTTAGCATTATCTAATTTGTTACTTTTGTATTCTAAATTATACTAAAGTTTCTTTTGATGAAAGATTTTTTTGAGTTTATACAGTACATTTTCGTAGATATTCTATTTGTTCCTTTACACGCACTTAGAAAGCTTGAACTAGAAAGTTGGTTCGCCGCTAATACTCTAAACTGGGTGTTTATTATCATTGGAGTTATAGCTTTTTGCTATTGGGTAAAACAGTTAATGAGTTTTTCTGACGAGGAAAAAGAAAGACAAGAAAAATACTTTGGCAAGTACTGGAACTAAAAACTAGTTCAAGTCCTTACCTAAGTCTTTACGATAATACATCTTATCAAAATGAAGTTTTTCTACATTTTGATAAGATTTTTTTAGTGCCGCATTGTAATCTTTTCCAAACGAGGTTATTGCTATCACACGACCTCCATCGGTAAGTACCTTTCCGTTTACCTCTTTAGTCCCTGCATGAAAGACAATTGAATCTTTAATATTTTCTATTCCAGTAATTTCTTTTCCTTTTTCATAAGCCTCAGGATAACCTCCAGAAACTGTCATTATGGTTGTAGCGGCTCTTTCATCTATTTCAAGTTCAGCTTCATTTAATTTCCCTTCGGCTACTTTATCAAGTAATGCTACTAAATCTGTTTGAAGCCTTGGTAAAACCACTTCTGTTTCAGGATCACCCATTCGTACATTATATTCAATCACGTAAGGGTTATCATTAACTTTTATTAAACCAATAAACACAAAACCTTTATAAACGATACTTTCTTCTTGTAAACCCTTTATCGTTGGTTTTACAATTCGTTCTTCTATCTTCTGCATAAATTCTTCACTAGCAAAAGGAACTGGAGAAATAGCGCCCATTCCGCCAGTATTTAAGCCTGTATCACCTTCGCCTATTCGCTTATAATCTTTGGCTGTTGGCAGTATTTTATAATTTTTCCCATCGGTAAGTACAAAAACACTGAGCTCAATACCATCTAAGAATTCTTCAATTACTACCGTTTTACTCGCTTCACCAAACTTTTCATTAGTGAGCATATCTTCTAATTCTTGTTTTGCTTCAGCTAAATCGTTAAGAATTAAAACCCCTTTTCCGCCAGCCAAACCATCGGCTTTAAGAACGTAAGGCGCTTTTAATGTTTCTAAGAATTTTTTTCCTGCTTCTACACTTTTTGCCGTAAAACTTTCATAAGCAGCGGTAGGGATATTATGCATCGCCATAAACTCTTTAGCGCGTTCTTTGCTTCCTTCGAGTAAAGCTCCTTTTTTGGAAGGACCAATAATTTTAACCGCTTTTAAAGCTGAATCTTGCTGAAAAAAGTCATAGATACCTTCTACCAATGGATCTTCAGGCCCTACGATAACCATATGAATATCTTTTTCTAAGACTGTATTCTTGATAGCCTGAAAATCGGTAACACTTAGCGAAATATTTTCTGCTAAATTCTTAGTTCCTGCGTTTCCGGGAGCTACATAAAGTTTTTCACATAATTCACTCTGAGCAATTTTATAGGCAAATGTATGTTCTCTACCACCAGAACCTAAGATAAGAATATTCATAATTATTAAAATTTTATAAGGAAACCCAAAAATATAGGTTTGAAAATTGACGCCCTAATCTTTTTAGAAAAATAAGTAATATCTATATATTTTAAAATAAGTATTAATCTAATACTAAAAATTAATAGGCTTTTTCATCACCTTTCACGGCATTATAGATGGTTTGAAATATAATTTTTAAATCTAATAATAACGACCAATTTTCAAGATAAAAAATATCATATCTTACACGGCTAATGATATCAAAATCTGTTTCTACCTCTCCTCTAAATCCGCTTGTTTGTGCTAAACCGGTAATGCCAGGTTTTACAAAATGTCTTACCATAAATTTATCGATACGCTCTGCATACATATGCGTATGACTCACCATATGTGGTCGTGGTCCAACCACAGACATCTCTCCAAAAAGTACATTGATAAACTGAGGCATTTCATCTATACTAGTTTTACGCATAAACTTTCCTATTTTAGTGATACGCTTATCATTTTTAGTGGCTTGATGTAAATGCGCTTCAGGATTAAGCCGCATAGATCTAAATTTATAACAATAAAATTCTTTATAATCTAAACCATTTCTTTTTTGTCTGAAGAAAATTGGCCCCTTGGATTCACTCATTATAAAAATAGCTAAAATCGGGGTTAACCAAGACATCACTCCTACTAAAACAATTACAGCCATACAGACATCGAATATTCGCTTAATAAACTGATTTAAAGGGTCTTCTATAGGTATATCTCGTAAGGAGAGTATTGGAAGGTATCCATAATATTCCATTTTTAACCTTCGGGTATAAATCTCTTTATTGTCGGGCAGAAATTTTAAAACTTTTAGGTTATTATCTGCAAAATGGATTAATCGATTAACCTCTTCATTTTTTAGTGAGGAAATAGAGCAATAGATTTCATCTATTTTTTCATCTAAAATAAACTGAAAGCAATCTTCTAATTTTTCTTCTTTATTAAATCTAAAAACTGCCTGACATTGATAACCATATTCTGGATTATGATCAAAAAAATCTTGTAAATTTCTAGTTTTCTTATTGTTGCCGAATATTACCGTTTTTCTATAATTACCACCTAGTCGTTTTCGGTATCTTTTCAAAAGATAGAAAATAGTTAATTTAATCGTTAATATTAAACTTAATGATTGAACTAAATAGCTAATAATTCTATAAACTGGGCTATTAAGTTCTTGAAAAAAACCAAAAAATGCAAAAACTAAAAGAGAAAAAAGGGCCGCTTGTAGAAAACTAAGTGATATTATTTTAGTGACTTTAGTAAACCTATAAATCTCATAAAACTGAGATTTAATAGATAGAATTAACCAGCCTATTGAAATAAATATGGCGTAATTTAAATAATTAATTACTCCAAAATTAAATTGTAACGCCAATAATAGAATACTAGCTAAATCTATAAGATAAGCCAGAGGTCTTAAATATGCAGAATACCTACCTTGCTTAATTAACATACTTATTTTCTAATATGGTTAGAAAAATCTTTATGATCTTTCTTTGTCAACTCTTCTGGAGTTAAGCTTTTAAAGTACTTATAAGTTTTTTTCATTCCATCAGCACGATTTACTTTAGGCTCCCAGTTTAATATTTGTTTTGCTTTTCTTATATCGGGTTGTCTTTGCATAGGATCGTCTTGAGGTAGCGGTTTATAAATAATTTTTTGATGAGTTCCCGTTAATTTGATAATTTCTTCAGCAAAATCTTTGATGCTTATTTCATAAGGGTTGCCGATGTTTATCGGTTCTACATAATCACTTAACAACAGCTTATAAATTCCTTCTATTTGATCGTCTACAAAGCAAAAAGATCTAGTTTGAGAACCGTTTCCAAATACGGTTAAATCTTCTCCTCTCAAGGCTTGCCCTATAAATGCAGGGATTACTCGGCCATCATTTAAACGCATTCTAGGACCGTAAGTATTAAAAATTCTTACAATTCTGGTCTCTAAACCATGAAAACGATGATAGGCCATGGTGATTGATTCTTGAAAGCGTTTGGCTTCATCATACACACCTCTTGGTCCTATTGTATTTACATTACCATAGTAATCTTCTGTTTGGGGGTGCACTAATGGGTCTCCGTAGATTTCAGAAGTGCTGGCTATTAATATTCTTGCATTTTTTTCTTTCGCCAAGCCTAAAAGGTTGTGTGTACCTAACGAACCTACTTTTAAAGTTTGAATAGGGATTTTTAAATAATCTATGGGACTCGCTGGTGAGGCAAAATGTAATATATAATCTAGCTTACCAGGAATATGGACGAAGTTGGTGACATCATGCGTATGAAACACAAAATTCTCATCTCCAAAAAGATGTTCAATATTCTTTAAATCTCCCGTAATAAGGTTGTCCATACCGATGACTTCATAACCTTCAGCAATAAATTTATCACAAAGGTGAGAACCTAAAAACCCTGCTGCTCCTGTTATTAAAATTCGTTTAGACATACTATACTAATAGTTTCAAAATAGATTAAAGATCTTTACCTTTTCCTATTTTATAACATACAAAACCAATATTTTCTAGCTCTTCGATATTTAAAATTCCTCGTCCGTCAAATAAAAATGCTGGTTTTTGCATGCGGTCATATAATTTTTGCCAATCATAAGTTTTAAACTCATCCCATTCAGTTAATACTGCAATTGCGTGAGCATTTTCACAAGCTCTATAAGGGTCTTGGTGTACGGTTAGCCCTTCTCTATTGTCTTTAGATGAACGTGTATTTAAATAGTCTAAATCGGTATACATTTGCTGTTCTTCAACTTTTGGATCGTATACATCAATTTGAGATTGTTCATTTAATAATTCATCAGCAACATAAATTGCAGCAGACTCTCTGGTGTCGTTAGTGTCTTTTTTAAACGCCCAACCTAAAAAAGCAATCTTCTTTCCAGATACTGTATTAAATAATGTACTGATTATATGATGTGCAAAACGTCTTTTTTGATGGTCGTTCATTAAAATTACTTGTTCCCAATAATCCGCTACTTCAGTTAAGCCATAAGATTTAGCAATATAAACTAAATTAAGAATATCTTTTTGAAAGCAAGATCCTCCAAAACCAACAGACGATTTTAAAAATTTAGAGCCGATGCGCGAATCCATACCAATTGCTTTGGCTACTTCATTTACATCTGCTCCTGTTTTCTCACATAATTCTGAAAGTGAGTTTATAGAAGAGACGCGCTGTGCCAAAAAGGCATTTGCCGTAAGCTTTGAGAGTTCTGACGACCAAACATTGGTAGTTAAGATTTGTTCTTTATTTACCCAATTAGCATATATATTTACTAAAGATTCTATAGCATCGTTGCCTTCTGAAGTAGAGGTGTCTCCGCCAATTAAAACACGATCAGGATCTAGTAAATCTTCTATAGCAGTACCTTCTGCTAGAAACTCTGGATTTGATAATATTTGAAATTTAACTTTGCTCCCATTACCCGTATTATCTAAAATACTTTTGATAGCTGAGGCGGTTCTTACGGGAAGGGTAGATTTTTCTACTACAATTTTATCTGAAGTTGCTACACGAGCAATTTGCCTTGCACATAATTCTATATATTTTAAATCTGCTGCCATTCCTTTACCTTTTCCGTAAGTTTTGGTAGGCGTGTTTACAGAAATAAAAATCATATCAGCTTGGTCTATCGCTTGATCTACATGAGTTGAAAAAAACAAATTTCTTCCTCTAGCTTCTCCTACAATTTTATCTAAACCTGGCTCATAAACTGGAAGTTTTTCTAAGTTAGAATCATTCCAAGCTTCAATTCGTTTTTCATTAATGTCTACAACGGTAACTTGAATATGCGGACATTTTTGTGCAATGACTGCCATGGTAGGACCTCCTACGTAACCAGCGCCAATACAACAAATATTTTTTATTTTCATCTTGTTTACTTTAACTTTTCTTTAAAAACCAAAGATATAAACTTCGCGTTTCCTATTAGATATCTTTTCCACATTCTGCGAGGTTCTTGTAAAAATCTATAGAACCATTCTAATCCTGAAGACTGCATCCATAGTGGTGCGCGTTTTGTTTTTCCTGAAATAACGTCAAAACTTCCACCGACTCCCATGATAAAATTAACAGCTTTTAGCGATTCTTTGTGAGTGTGTAAAAATATCTCTTTTTTAGGGGAACTCATGGCGACAAACAACATATTTGCTCCGCTATTTGCTATATTTTTCACGATTTCAGGTTCTTCTTCAGTTGAAAAATAACCGTGATGTGCTCCTGCTATAATTTCAGGTTCGTATTGCTGCTGAATAATTTCTGTAAGTCCTTCTAAAACTTCTGGTGTTGCTCCTAACAAATAGACCTTGTACTTTTTTTCTGTTGCTAATGCTAATAAATTTGTAAATAAATCAATCCCTGCAACCCGCTCTTTTAAAGGTTTGTTTAATAGTTTAGAAGCCCAAATTACGGCTTGTCCATCTGCATTTATCACATCTGCTTCATTAACACCTTGCCTTAAAGCTTTATCTTTTTGAAGGGCAACAATTTTACCCGCATTTACTACCGTATGATGAATTTGTTTTTGCTGCTCGATACATTGCGAAACTAATTGCAATGTTTCTTTCATGGTTAGGTTATCTATTTTAGTATTTAAAATATGTATGCTAGAAATCATGAAATTCTGATTGTGAAATGTCTAAAAAATAAAAGGAAAATGCATAAAACATCCAAGATTGTGCCCAACGCATGTAAGGAATTTTAGAGGATATGTTTTTTCGCTTTTGATAATAAAAATAACCTTCTGAAGACTGCATATGATTTATAGTCCATTTCAAAACTCGATCGACTAAATCTTTATGTTGATGTAAAAGGTTTAATTTACTTAGCGTGATAATTAATTGTGCAGGAGCATGTATGTCTATGGGGTAAAGCTGGTTATTATAATATTTAGACATTCCTTCTTCTGTGAAAAATGTTTCTAAATAATAATTTGTCCCCAAAATTAAATGATTCTGAAATGATAAATCTTCAGATACTTTTTGATACGCAAAAATACATTCTAAATTATAACCCGTATGAAAGTTATCTATCCATTGATGAAAAGGAAGAGTTCCATAAGCCCAAGCTCCATTTTCTTGCTGTTTATTACATACATATTGTACTATTTTTTTTGAAAGAATAAGCAGCTCTTCATCTTTAATAAATTCATATAGTAAACAAAGTGTTTTAGCTCCCAATAACCCAGCATTAAAAACTTGAGTATTGTCTAAAGGGGAATAAGAAAGCGTAAAATTTTTATTTTCATCATAGGTTTTATTCAAATCTATTGTGATGAATTTTTCAATACTTTTTAATGTATCTAATACCTGCACGCTATTAGTGATTCTATAGGACGCAATAAGCGCTTCTGCCACAAAAGAAGTAGCCACAACTGTAGGTGTATGTTTAGGTTGAAAAAAAGCGCGGGCTTGCCAATCAAAATTATATCCCCAACAGGCACCTGAGTAACCCTTAGTTTGTTTTTCCAAAATTAACTGAGTTAATTTTTCAATATAATTTAAATATTCTTTTTTTGGAGATTGCTCATACATATTGCAATAACCAATTAAAAAAAGAGCTAAGCCTTTAGGGTTATGTGCTTTATCTACTCCTACTAATTTTCTGAAATTAACAGGTAAACGCTTAAAAGTCTGAATCCAAGCTAACCTAATAAACCTGTTTTTATTAAAATACGGTAATTTTTGAAACAGACTACTATTTAGTCCATCATAAGGGTCCCAGCCTTTAAAATCTTCTTTCTCACAAAAATCTTTGAGCTGTTTAAAGCTATTTTTAAAATTTGTATACAAATCAATATTTTTCATTTGACTTATTTAGCAATTTTTTATTACTAAAAAAAAGTAAATTACATAACAATGCCACTATAAAGATGCCTGACTGACGTTCTAAAATTGATTCTGTTAACGAATAAATTGTGAAAAGTAAGACTACTAGAATTCCAAAAATATCATTTATTCTAATAGAATAAACCAGTGTCATTAATAACAAGCAAATATATGCTAATATCGCTATTAAACCATTAGCCATTAAAAATTCTATATATTGATTGTGGGCATTATACTTTCTTTGGTAGCCTGCTTTAAAATCGTTTTTTAAATATTGTTTATATAAATTTTCTTTTCCATCCCCTGTACCTTTTCCTATCATATAGTCTATGCCTGATAAAGTTTCTAAGGCAGATTTCCAGTGAATTAATCTAGTATTAAATTCGTTATTCTCTGCTAATTTTTCTGGATTATTATGTATAGACTCAAAACGACTTACATAATTACTGCTAAAAAGTAATGTACTTAACAATGATGCAACTATTAATATACTTAAAAAAAACTTCTCTTTTTTTTGTGTAATTGTTGTTTTGACGTAATAAACTGTTATAAGCATAAGAGCTATAATTGCTATTCGCACGCTTAATAAGTAAATAAATAACAATAAGAAAATTATACAAACAATCGAAAAAGTCTTCGATGTTTTTTTTAGGTATAATAAATCATATAAAAAATAGCTAATAGCAATAACACAATATAAAGAGTAATAAGTAGTGTGTTTATTTAAAACAATCGAAAGTTTTTCGTAAATAAAATAATCTCCCATACCCGAAAAAAAGATGTACAGTGATTTCAAAAGACTAAATATTGCCATTAATACTACTGAGACACTAAACAATTTTATAAAATTATATTTCTTATTAAATAAAAAAGAAGGAGAAGTAGCTAAAAGAATGGGAAATAATAAAAAAGGTAATTTATCTTTTAATTGTCCTAATCCTTCTAAAAAATCTTTAGTGTAGAGCATCCCTACAAGCATTACAAAAAAAATTGTGCTTAATAATAATATATTTTTAATGTTTTTTTTAAACAATACTATTTTTTCCGAAAATGAATTAATGCCAAGCCATGCAATAATAAATAAAATTAAAGCCTGGCTACTCAGGCTATATTTTGGCATGGGAAGTGTAATGAAAACTAGCCCCATACTCCAAAGAAAAAAATCTTCTTTAAACTTAGTAATCTTCATTAATTTTATCATTAATATAATTTATCAAAATTTTATAAGCTTTAGTTTTATAGTGTATTTTGTCTGAACCAATTAAGCTTTTAAAATTATTCTTCAACATAATACCATAAAAATCTATGATATAAGCTTGACCATTTACTAAACTAGATAGTTCTTTATTAAATCTTTTATTTGCAATATTTCTTTCCTGATCTGTTGAAGGGGGTAAATTAATTATAAAAATTTTAGCCTGTGGATTTTTATATTTAAGATCGTTGACAAGTGATTGAAACCCAAAAGTTTTATCCTTAATATTTAATAATTTTTCGTGAGTACCTAAAGAAACTAAATAGACATCTGCTTTGGGTATTTGATCAGTTTTTTTTAATATCTTTTTTGAATTGGCTAGAATACCACCATTATAAGGGTAACCGTATAAGTCGGTTTGTTCACCTACAAAATAGAGGTCATTGTTCTTTTCTTTTAACCATTTTCTGAAGCTTCTCCCTCCTTGCCATAAAAGCTGGGAGTCTGTAATTATATTAATCTTTATATTCCCTGATTGAATTAATGGTAAATCTATGATGTTTGCAGTGAATTTATGAGAAGGTTTTGGTTGATTTAAAATCCAAAAGCCTCCAGTAAATTTAATTAGCCCATTCTCAATATAAGCATTTTCATAATTAAAATAGTATGCTTTTTTATTCTGCACTAATTGCAAAGAATTATCATCAATAGAAGTGATATCTTTTGATGTATAAAGAGCAAGATAATCTGTACTTAATGAGTCTATTTTGACTTCTCCCAATTTTTGTTCAATTTTAATAGCATCAAAATCATAATTGAATTGCCAAAAATTCTCTTTACGTTTTTCTAAAAAATCTACTGTTAAGTAAATAATTAACGCAAAAAATGTAAGCCAGATAAATTTTTTAGGTAAAGGTCTCATGACTATAATTAATCCTTTTGATAGTTAATTGCAGAGGTTATTTGTTTTGCCATTAAATATACCCCTTCTTTGTTTGGGTGTAACCCATCTGCTGTTAAATATTTACTTTTCCAATTTTTTTCATCTCTCATTTTCTCTCCAATATTTACTACAGATATATGGTTATTGTTTTCGATAAACGTTAATACGTTTTCTTTAAGTTTTTTGTTAAACTTATCTCGTTCTCTATTTGCCGTTGGTAATGGAGTTAAATAAAAAATTTTGGCGTTAGGGGATTTTTGAAGTAAATGAGCAATTATTCTTTTTATATTATTAAATGATTCTGAGATATCTTCTTGCCAATCGTTAGTTCCAATAAGTAAAGTATAATAATCTGCTTCAGGCACTTTATTTATCCTTGCTAATAGCTCTCCTGTAGAATCTCCACCTTCTGCTTCATGAGGATAAGAAAAAATATCTGTATTGCTACCTACAAAGAAAAAATCTGGATTTAATATATGAAGTTGCTTTCTTAATATTGAAGCTTCAGACCACCAAGTTTGACTATCACCAATAGTACAAATTCTTAATTTCCCTTGTTGCTCTTTGTCAATTTTTATCGATTCTATAATATACTCTTTAAACTCTTGATCTAATTTGAAATCGTTATAAAACCAATTTAAATTAGAAATTATATTTTTATTTTCTGCATAATTAATCCAACCAAACCTAAAGAAACCAGTATTCCCCTCTTTATCACTTATTCTATATAATCCATTAAAATTAAAATCTCTCAAATTATCGTTATATAATAGCGGATTGGTAATTTTAGGGTGTTTACTTGAAAACTCTAATTTATTTCCTTTAACTTTTATAAAATATGTACCTACCGTATCTATAACTTTTATAGAATTAGGTAGTTTTTCGAATTCGTTTTTCGAATTCGAAAAACTACAAGAAATAAGTACAATCAAGATAAAACTTGATGAAAATCTTACTAGATTTTTTTTTAAAGATTGAGAATGTGTGTTAAAAAAAATAATCATTTTCAATATCTTATTTAATAATTTTTGCAGGAACACCTGCGACAGTACAATTGTCTGGCACATCATTTATGACTACAGCATTTGCCCCAATAATTACATTGTCACCAATAGAAATTGGACCTAAAATTTTAGCTCCAGTTGCAATATAAACATTATTACCAATTACGGGTACTTTATCATAAGGAGCCTTCCCCCCAATAGTTACGTTGGTGCCTATTAAACAATTTTTTCCTAATACACATCTTTTATGAATAACTACTCCAATACCACCATAACCAAAAGAAGATCCTTTTCCTATCTTGCATTGATAAGGAACGCTAGAATTATAAATTAAAAAAATAAAAAGTTTTATTATTGATGGAATGAAAGGAACTCTTTTTTGGTAAAAAAAATTTGCCCAATTATAAAATTTATAAAGATTTATCATAAAAGTTGTTTATAAATTTGATTTAACTCGTCATACACATTATCTATAAAATAATCTTTGGAATACAAGTAAGACTGTGTGCTTAATTTTTTTAATTCAGTTCTATTTTTAATACAATAAGTAATACAACTTGCTAATTGGTTTATGTTTCCGGGAGTGTATAAAAACCCATTTTTATGATTCACCAATTGTGGTATTGCTCCTACAGGTGTTGCAATAATTGGTAACCCAAAACTCATCCCTTCTAAAATTGACATTGGCATTGCTTCTGAATAGCTTGGCAATATTAAAATATCACTTGATTTTAGATATTTAGCTTTCTCTTTAGGGTTTAACCAACCAATATACCGTATTATATTAGTCAAATTTTGATCTTTAATTTTTATTTTAAAAGAATTTATTTCTCCAATGCCTGCCACTAAAAACTCTATATTTCTCCTTACTTCTTGCTCTAGTTTATTAGCTACATCTATTAAATCATAAACCCCCTTTTGTTTGGTTATTTTGCCTAAAAACAATATTTTAAGCGGCTGTTGAAGATTGAAATTTTTGTGAGGGGCGTTTCTTCTTTGAATTGGATTTTTTATTAATTTAAGATCACATTTCAAATTTAAGTTTGAAAAGTAATTATATTGATCTTTAGTAATAAATAATAGAGTATTTGATTTTCTAAAAATAAAATTTATATATTTTTTTCGATTTAAATTTTCTTCATAAAACTCAATAAATTTACCTGAATGAATTTGAAGAATTATCTTTTTTTTTGAGAATAAAAAAGATAATAAAAAAATTAAAATACTTTTTCTGTATAAACTTCCTGTTACAGAAGTATGAAAATGAAATAAATTAAATTGTTTTGCTCTCCATAAGAAAACAGGGATGGATAGCAAAAAAAATAGCGTATTTAAAAATGTGTTTTGACTAAAGATGGTATTATAAATATGAATATTATCATCATAATCTTTAAAAGCCTTTATAACTTCATAAATACCTCCTTTTAAATCTTCTTTAAAAGGTCCTACTACAAGCACTTTTTCCTGATTATTAATCATTTTTATAAGCTTAAAAATTAACTAAATTATTCATTGCCTACCATTTTTTTCTCTGAATTGTAATAAACAAGAGGGAAAGCAAGTAGTAAAGAAAAAATTAGAAAACCTGTATTATTTATTGAATAAGAAAAAATAGAATCAAAAAATAAAGCGAAATAAATTATAAAAAGCATTTTTAACGCATCTCTATTAATTTTTTTTCTCATAAATGGAGTAAAAAAAATAGCTAAATAAATTAATCCGCCAATTAGTCCAATTTCTATAAATAAATGAGGAAAATAAGTATCTGTAGTAGCAAGCTTTAATCCATACCAATCAAAATTAACTTTTTGGTAAAATGGTGAATTATAGGTTACAGAGGCGGGGCCACCGAACGCACCAAGACCTTCACCTAATATGCCCGTATCGCTAAACATAACTCTATAAGATTCTGATCTAGCAGAATTTCCTTCAAAAATGTAAAGCTGTGCTCTTGCTACAGCACCTTCCATGAATTTAGCTGATTTTTCTGGAAAGCTAACAACAAAAATCCCAGATAAAGCTATTAAACATAAAATGATCTGAAATTTCTTTTTTGAAAATAAAAAAATGAGAACAAATAAAACAACTATAGTTTTATATGCTATGCTTGCAAATATTCCCAAAAAACTTAAAATTAATAGCAGTCTTTTAAATTTACCTTCATAAAAGGTTTCTATCAAAAAATAAGTAATTAAAGACATAAAACCAAATAAGCCAAAAAAGCCAGTCACTCCTGTAGCTCTCATCACCCCATAAACACGATGAATATTTTCATACCCAGCTTCGCTAATGCTTGTATACCAAAGTTTAATTCCTGTTAACCATAGTGTATAGTTTAGTATTTGTGCTAAAATATTTAAGACGAAATAAAAAATAAAAAATTTAAGTAATAGAGGAAATTTTTCTTTAATAGCATAGCTGTAGAAAATAACGATAATAGGAAACAAGTACCTTATAAATTCTTCTAATGCAGCATTATAATTAAATGATATAAGATAATGATAAATTAAAAGAGGAATAAATAATATAGTGAGATATGCTAACCATTTATTCGTACGAAAAATAAATAAACAGTAAAGAATCATAATTGCTAATCCTAAAAATTTTAGAACTATTCCAGTTGAAGGAGCTATAAGATGTAATATTTCAGATAACAATAACATTATTATAGGTAATAAAATAATAATATTATTTAAAATAGGTATACTAAAAATAGGTGTTTTAAGTAATTTCATAAAATATAAACCTTCATAAATTAAAATTTATTTACACCCTATTTAAAATTATGAAACAATTCATGTTCTCTAATCTTTCTTATATAAGATGAAGAATTATAATATTCATCAAAAATTTTATGGTATTCTCTAAAAAGATTTTCCATATCAATGTCTTCATCTATCTTTTCTATTTCCCTTAAAACATTATCTTTTTGTGGTTGTGGTTTTACTTTTACTTTATAGGTTATTTCATTTAAAACTTTAAAATCTTCTATCACATCGCTATAAATAGGTATAACTCCACTTGCTAAATAGGTACTCATTTTTGTTGGTGTAGCTACTCGATTAACAATATGGTCTTCTCTAAGTAAAAACCCGTAATTAAACTCTAATAATTTACTTGCAATTTTATCTAAAGAAACATAATCTACAGTTGCATTTACATTGTATTTTTTACAAAGATTTTTGGCTTTCTCCTGTTCTCCTGTTAAAATTGTAAGCTCTGCGTTTGGTTTATTTTTTTTTATTTCTTTAAATAATAAAAGTAAATCGTCTACACATTGCCACTTGGCAAGAGAGCCAATATAGACAAATTTGTCTTTAAGCTTTTTTTTATTTATAAAGTCTTTTTTAGATTTTAAAATTCCATTAAAACAAGGCATTATTATAAAGTTATTTTTATTATAACTATACTTTTTTATAAAATGCATTCGCATAGCATCAGAAACAAAAAAATTGACGTAAGATGCTTTAAGTACAAATCGTTCTAATAAACCAAAGGCATAATATTTTTTTTTATTTTTCTCTTTTAATAAAATTTCTTCTGGGAGAATACCTTGAAACCAATGAATTACTTTAACTAAAGGTTTTCTTGTCTTTAACCGAAAAAAATCGGTTACCGTGAATGTCACTACATAATCTACAGAATTTACCTCTTTTAAGTTATTTACCATTTTTAAGTCTGAAGAACCAGTTAACGCTTCACTTATAACTTCAAGGTAAAACTTTGTAGCGTCTTTAACTTGATTAAATTGAGTTATGTAAAATAATACTTTCAACGGTTTAATTTTCTTGGTGCTTAAATAGTCTGTAAAATAAATAAATGAAAATCAAACTGCTAATTATAAAAATAACAAACCGAAGTATAATAGAGACTTCATAATAAATATTCATTGAAACTATTAGAATTAGAATTGCCCAAATTAATAAAGTTAAAGGTGATTTTACTAAAAATTGCGGTATTAATTTCCACTTAAGGTATAGAGGTAATATAATTACTATGTTTGTGATGTATGCTATTAAATAAGATAAAGATAAACCATAAGCTCCTTTAAAAGCTAAAAAGTAAAAGCTTATAATAAGAGTTATTCCCCATATAAAATTGTCTAAAAAACTAAACCACATCAAATCTTTTACTACCATTATTCTTGCTATCCCCTGTTTGTAAAGAACAATTACAGTAGATAAAAGTATTATTAAATAAGTATTTAAAAAATGTGAATCTGAAGTATATTCTTTGCTAAAAATTATTCCGAAAAGCTCAGGAAAAAGTATAAAAGGTAGTGCTCCAAATATACCAATAAGCCAAGGTAATAATAAACTAATTTTGTCTAATTTAAAATTTTTTCCCTTTTTAGACATTAATGTTATTAACGGAGAATTTAAAGTTTGGGCAACAGTATAAAGAAGTGATTGAAAAAGTATAATTGCTGAAAAAAGCCCCATTTCATCATACCCATCCTTTTGATTTACTAATAATGCTTCTGCCATCCATTTAAAAGGAATTACCATTGCCGCACTTAAAATTGCGGGTATAGTAAACTTTAAAAGAATAGGATAAACTTCTTTTAAATTAATCGTCAATCGAAGTTTTCTTTTATTTAAAATTTTAAAAAGAGTGATTAATTGAAGAACAAAATAAATTAGACTAGCAATTAAAAAACCAAAAAAAGTACTATAAACAGTATTATTTTTAGCTCCAAAATACAATCCACCCAGTAAAAAAATACTGAAAATTGTATTTATTATTGCTGAAATTTTAAATAATTGAAACCCTTCTATACATCCTTTTAAAGAACTATTAAAGGCTCCAAAAAAAAGAAGAAATGCACCTAATTGAATAGTATTCACTATAGATGGTGCATTCAAAATTTCACTCAATTGAGAAGCAAATACAAATAATAGTGAACTCACTATTACAGCAAAAATAGATGTGGTTATTAAAGTTAGGCTAACAATTTTTGCAGATTTAAGCTTATTAACTGAAGAGTACTTAGAAATATATCTTGTTGCTGTTAGTCCTAACCCAGACCCTACAAAAATTAGAAACAAATTAATTGTAGATCTTACAATACCTATTTCTCCATTTAGTTCTTTTCCTAAAATTCTTGCGACAAGTACCCAACCTAAAAAGGTTAATCCTCTTGAGAAAAAAGTTCCAGTAAAAGACCAAAAGGTATTTAAAGTAATTTGTTTTGATTCTTGGCTTGAGAAAAAAATTTTTTTTATTCTATCTACCATTTCATCGCTTCACCAAAAAATTAGGGTTTAAAAGATCTTCTTTATTATAACGTATTGGTTTTCCATCTTCCATATTGATTATTTCTAAATCTAATCCTTTTAAAATAGCGTGTGCTGCTGCAGTATCCCATTCCATGGTTGGAGAAAAACGTGGATAAATATCTGCTTCACTATCGGCGATTAGCATAAATTTTAATGAACTTCCCATAGAAACAGTTTGGGCATTATCAAATTTAGCTATGTAATCTGATGTAGCTTCATTTAAATGAGATCTTGAGGCAACTATCCTCACCATACCTGTTTCGTTCTCTATAAGCTCTAATTGATGCTGTGGATCCATGTTTTGTCCCATAAAAGCTCCAAGCTCTTTACCTCCAAAATAAAGTTTATCTAAAACAGGTGCGTAAACCACACCTAAAATAGGTTCATTTTTATGGATTAGTGCAATATTTACTGTAAACTCTCCATTTTGTTTGATAAACTCTTTGGTGCCATCTAAAGGATCTATCATCCAAAAATAGTCCCAATTTTTGCGCTCTTCATAAGGCACATCTTTTCCTTCTTCAGACAAAACAGAAAAATCTGTTTGCTCTGTAAGCTTTTTTTCAATGACTTCATGTGCTAAACGGTCTGCTTTGGTTAAAGGGCTATCATCTCCTTTTTTTTCTACATTAAAATCATCAGAATTGTAAACTTCTAAAATTTCTATTCCTGCATCTCTAGCAGCATCTATTACAATTGGGAGATATTCTTTAAGTTCCATAGCATTTATTTTTATAAAATCATACCTGCAGCCACCGTTTCATTAGTGTTTTCATCTATTAAGATGATGCTTCCTGTATTTCTGTTTTCTCGATAATCATCGGTCATTAATGGTTTAGTAGTTCTTAGCTTTACTCTACTAATATCATTCATTTTCAACGACTTGTCTTCTGTATTTCTATTATAAGTATTAATATCAATTTTATATACCACTTCTTTAATCATGGCTCGTTGTTCATTTGAGGTATGAACGATTGCATATTTTGCTCTCGGTTTTGCTTCATCTGTATTTAACCAACAAAGCATAGCGTCTACATCTTGTTTTACATCTGGTTGATTGTTGGTTTTTACAATCATATCACCACGACTAATATCTATATCATCTTCTAAAGTTATGGCAACAGACATGGGAGCAAAGGCTTCTTCTAACTCTCCGCTTTCCGTATGAATAGCTTTAATAGCCGATGTAAAACCTGAAGGTAAAATAGTTACCTCATCTTTTGGTCTAAAAATACCGCTTGCCACTCTACCAGCGTACCCTCTAAAATCTATAAAACCTTCACGTTGTGGTCGTAATACGGTTTGTACAGGAAAGCGTGCATCTACTTTGTTGATATCGCTACTTATATGAACTGTTTCTAGTTCGTGTAATAATGGTGAACCTTGATACCATTTCATGTTATTAGAACGATTTACTACATTATCTCCTAACAAAGCACTAATAGGGATGTAACGCACATCTTGTATTAACAACTTTGACGAAAACTCTTCAAACTGACTTACAATATCATTGTATATTTCTTCTGAATATTCTACTAAATCCATTTTATTGATACATACAATAATGTGTGGAATTTGTAATAAGGAAGCAATAAATGTATGCCGTTTAGTTTGTTCTATTACGCCGTGACGAGCATCAATTAGAATAATGGCAGCATTTGCAGTTGAAGCTCCTGTAACCATATTTCTTGTATATTGAATATGTCCCGGAGTATCTGCAATTATAAATTTACGCTTAGGCGTTGTAAAATACCGATAGGCAACATCAATGGTAATTCCTTGTTCACGTTCGTCTTTTAAACCATCGGTAAACATGGCTAAATCTACGCCATCATGACCTTTTTTCTTACTTGAATTTTCTACCGCTTCTATCTGATCTTCAAAAATTGATTTAGAATCATATAAAAGTCTACCTATCAAGGTACTTTTTCCGTCATCTACACTCCCGGCGGTAGTAAATCTTAGTAATTGGTTTTTATCTATTTGCATTGGTTTTTTATTTTTACTTACCAATTTTTGCCATTATTTTAAAAGTAAAACTTCTATAAAGCTTATTGGTAAAAAAGATGTTTTTTGGAAAAATTTTATCAATTATTCATAATATATTCACAAAACGAAAAAGTATTTATTTCTAAAAATAACCATCTCGTTTTCTGTCTTCCATAGCAGTTTCAGAACGTTTATCGTCTGAGCGGTTACCACGTTCGGTTTGGCGCATTGTAGAAACTTCTAAAGCTACTTTTTCTAAGGTATCTGCATCACTTTCTATTCCGCCAGTTATGGTAATATCTCCTAGTGTTCTAAATCTAATTTTCTTCGTAAGAATTTCTTCGTTTTCTTCTAACTTTAAAAATTCTGAATTAGGAATCCAAGAACCGCTTCTTTTTACGACTTCTCTCTCGTGAGCTAAATAAAGTGATGGAATTTGAATATTCTCACGTTTAATGTAATTCCAAACATCCATTTCTGTCCAGTTGCTAATCGGGAATGCTCTAAAGTGTTCGCCTTCAAAATGCTTACCATTTAATAGATTCCAAAGTTCTGGGCGTTGATTTTTGGGATCCCACTGTCCAAAATCATCTCGATGAGAAAAGAAGCGTTCTTTTGCTCTTGCTTTTTCTTCATCACGACGCCCACCACCAATGGCACAGTCTATTTTGTGTTCTTCTATGGTGTCTAAAAGCGTGGTAATTTGCAACGCGTTTCTGGTGGCATTTTTTCCTTTTTCTTCCTGCACACGACCTTCATTAATAGATTCTTGTACAGAACCTACAATTAATCTAGCGTCAAGTTTTTCAACTAAATCATCTCTAAATTGAATGGTTTCTGGAAAGTTGTGCCCCGTATCTACATGCATTAATGCAAAGGGAATTTTACAAGGATAGAAAGCTTTTTTTGCCAAGTGGGTTACTAAAATGGAATCTTTACCTCCGGAGAAAAGAATGACCGGATTTTGAAATTGAGCGTAAACCTCTCGCAATATGTAAATTGCTTCTGATTCTAATTCGTCTAAATAATTTAAATAATATTTACCCATGACTTGGCAATTCTAATTTTGTTTTAATTTTATCCATAATAAGTTGTATGGATTCTTTAATTGTTTGTTCTTCAGAATTTACAATAATATCAGGATTTTCTGGCTCTTCGTAGGGAGCGCTAATTCCTGTAAAATTTTTAATTTCACCGTTTCTGGCTTTTTGATAAAGACCTTTTACATCTCTTTTTTCACAAGCTTCGACACTCGCTTTAACGTAAATTTCTATAAAGTTTTCTTTACCTACAATTTGCTTTATTTTATCTCTGTCTTTTTGTAGCGGAGAAATAAAGGCCGCTAAGGTAACAACTCCAGCATCGATAAACAACTTTGCTGTTTCTGCAATTCTTCTTAGATTTTCTTTGCGATCTTCTGGAGTAAAGCCTAAATCTTTATTTAAGCCTCTTCTTATATTATCTCCGTCTAAAACATATGTTTTTAAATCTTGCTGATGTAACGTGACTTCTACTTGATTGGCCAAGGTAGATTTACCTGAACCAGACAAACCCGTGAACCAAATTAATAAACTGTTATGTTGATTTTGCTGTTGTCTATTTTTAACATTAATGCTATAATCTTGCTGAATAACGTTTTTATTCATTTGTAATTTTTTTTACTGAAGGTTTTATTTCTTCTTCATAACTAATGCCAAAGTTTGTCTTGTACCATAAACGCTCGTGTAGGTAATACAAAAATATTTTAGTAATGACCTCTGTTAGTCCAATTTGCAATCCAATATAAGGGTTTCCTGAAATTAGCCAGCCTAAGAGCGTGGTGTCTATGGTGCCAATAATTCGCCAAGTAACAGCTTTGGTAATGTGACGTTTTCTACTATTTAAGAGCTCTTTTTTTTTATTTAGATTTGCTTTTGCCCAAATTCTTTCATGAAAATAATATAAAATAGGTTTAGAAATAAGTTCTGATGTTCCTAGAATTGCACCTGTTTCAGAATTATCGATCACAGATCCTAATAAAACAGTATCTAAAGTACCTAAAGTTCGCCATGTAACTGCCTTGGCAATATGACGCTTTTGCGCTATTTTAACTTTTCTATTCTTTTTCTCCATCAATCCTTTATCAAAGAACTACTCTCAATTTTTTATATAGATTTTTGCAAATCTAATAAACTATGCTGCCAAGTAGGTATGGTTACTTGTAAATTCTTTTTGATTTTCTCTTTTGATAAAACACTATTTACTGGTCTTTGGGCTATCGTTTTATATTCATTAGAAGCTATTAATGTTACTTTACTTAATAGATCTGAATTTGTAAAAATAGCCTTCGCAAAATCATACCAAGTAGCTTCCCCTTCATTGCTGAAATGATAAATTCCAAAATCTTTTCTATTTTCTGAAATTATTTTAAGCGCTACACTTGCCAGATCGTTAGCATTAGTGGGAGTACCGCTTTGTGCAGTGGTTATTTTTAACTCTACCTCTTTTTCTTTTGCCTTTTTTAGCATGTTATTGAAAAAATTATGGCCAAATTCTGAATATAACCAAGAAGTTCTTAAGATAAAATATTCATCTAATTCTTGTTGCACAAATTCTTCACCTTTTAACTTTGAAGCCCCATAAATGTTTATTGGGTTTACTGTATCTGTTTCTTTATAAGCCGAAGTTTGTTTGCCGTTAAAAACATAATCTGTACTTATATGAATAAGTTTTACCGCATTTTCTTGGCAAATTTTGGATAGTTGTTTTACCGCTTCAGCATTCACCAAAAAAGCTTTTTCAGAGTCAGATTCTGCTTTTTCTACATTGGTGTAAGCCGCACAGTTAATACACCAATCGTAATTTCCGTTTTTAAATACGTTGCTTACCGCTTTAGAATTAGTGATGTCTAAGTTTGAAGAAGAAAAAAAATTTAATTCTAAATTTAAAAAATTAGAAGATTGTTTTTTTAAGCATTGTCCTAGTTGCCCATTGGCTCCTGTTACGAGAATTTTCATGAATTACTAAAATCTTTAAAAGTTGGTAACTCTTTATCTTTTGCTGAAATAATTAACTGCTCTTTAGGTAAATGCCAGTCTATATTTAGAGTTTTGTCATTGTAAATAATACCACTTTCTGATGCTTTATTGTAATAATTATCGCATTTATAAGCAAAAATAGCTTCTGCTGAAAGGGTAATAAATCCATGAGCAAGCCCTTTAGGCACAAATAATTGTTGGTTATTTTGTTCGTTTAGAATGATGCTAAACGTTTTTCCATAAGTTTCAGAATTATCACGTAAATCTATTACTACATCCATCACCTCGCCCTTCACCACACGAACTAATTTAGCTTGCGCGTGTTCACCTTTTTGCAAATGAAAACCACGTAAAGTTCCTTTTTTTGAAGTAGACTGGTTATCTTGTACAAACGTTACTTCTAAACCAGTTTCTTTCTTAAAGGTTTCATGATTATAACTTTCAAAAAAAGAGCCTCGGTCATCTTCAAAAACTCTTGGTTTAATAATAAAACAGTCTTTAAGTAATGTTTTTTCTATTTGCATATTAACTATTATAAATTTTTTGCGTAACCGCTCTTATGAAGCGATGCTACTTGTTCTATCATTTCTTCTTTAGTGATATATCCCATTTTATAGGCTACTTTTTCTATAGAGCCTACTTTTAAGCCTTGACGTTCTTCTATAGCTTCTACAAAATTAGAGGCTTGCATTAACGATTTAAACGTACCTGTATCTAACCAAGCGGTGCCTTTGTCTAAAATACTTACGCTTAATTTTCCTTTTTTTAAATAAGCATTATTAATATCTGTAATTTCTAATTCACCACGATGACTGGGTTTTATGTTTTTGGCAATATTAACTACCTCATTATCATAAAAATAAATTCCGGGAACTGCATACCGTGATTTAGGTTTTTTTGGTTTCTCTTCAATAGAAATGGCTTTACCATTTTCATCAAACTCTACTACTCCATAACGCTCGGGATCGTGAACGTGATAGGCATAAATTACGCCACCATCAGGGTCTATATTACTTTGTAGTAAAGTGTCTATACCTGAACCATAGAAGATATTATCACCTAAAATTAAAGCTATCTTATCTTCACCAATAAACTCTTCTCCTATAATAAAAGCCTCTGCTAATCCATTAGGTTGTTCTTGTACGGCATATTGAAAATTACAGCCTAATTTTTTGCCATTGCCTAATAGTTGTTTAAATAAAGGCAAATCTTTTGGTGTTGAAATAATAAGAATATCTTTTATTCCTGCAGACATTAAAGTCGATAACGGATAATAAATCATAGGTTTATCATACACCGGCAATAATTGCTTACTCACTGCAATAGTTAATGGGTGTAATCTAGTTCCTGATCCGCCTGCAAGGATTATTCCTTTCATATCAATTTTTTTGGGTTAATTGGTTTCATGCTTAATTGCTATATTTCTGTAAATACCAATTAATTGTTTTTTTAATACCAGTTTCAAAAGTTTCTTCTGCTTTCCAACCTAAGTTATCTTCAATTTTAGAAGCATCTATAGCGTATCTAAAATCGTGACCCGGACGATCTTTTACGAACGTAATTAGTTCACGATAAGACTTATTAGACTCACGTGGTTTTACTTCATCTAAAATATTACATATCTTTTCTGCGATATATAGATTATTTCGTTCATTTCGTCCCCCTATATTATAAGTTTCTCCTAATTTTCCTTTAGCAACAGCTAATTCTATTCCGTAACAGTGGTCTTGTACATATAACCAATCACGAATATTAGTGCCTTGACCATAAATAGGAATATTTTCTTCTTGTAGTGCTTTTCTAATAATCGTAGGAATTAATTTTTCATCATGCTGATGTGGTCCATAGTTATTAGAGCAATTAGTGGTGATTACTGGCATGCCATAAGTATGGAAATAACTTCTTACTAACAGATCTGAGGAAGCTTTTGAAGCACTATAAGGACTATTGGGAGCATATGGTGTTTCTTCAGTAAAAAGCCCTTCGTTGCCTAAAGTACCATAAACTTCATCTGTAGATACATGTAGAAAACGAGCCTTTTGAAACTTCTCTTTGGTTTGAAAAGGTGCTGTCATCCAAAGTTGATAAGCTGCTTGTAATAGATTGAAAGTTCCTGTGATATTCGTTTCTATAAATGCCGATGGATCTGAAATAGAATTATCTACGTGAGATTCGGCTGCAAAATGTACAACCTCATCAAATTGATAGGTTTTAAATAAGTCTTTAATAAATTCTATATCGCAAATATCACCTTTAATAAAAGTATAATTTTCTGCATGAGAATTCTCAATATTACCTAAATCTCCGGCATAGGTTAATTTATCTAAATTGATAATATGATTTTCTCCCTTGTTAACTTGATAGTTTACATAATTGCTACCAATAAAACCTGCACCACCAGTCACTAGAATTTTTTTCATTATTTATTTAATTTTTGAGCCTTTCGGACAATTTTTATAAATATGATTAATCCAAAATAAGCTAATACAAGTAAAATTGGTATAAATAGCACTTTATAAGAAGAGATTTTTACATCTGTAATTTCGCTAGGGTTGCCTAAATCTACTATTTTAAGAAATTCTTCATTGGTGATTTTTTTAGCGTACATAACTTCTAATTCTTCTAATAAGTTACTTCTGTCGCCTATTAATTCACCTAAATTTAAATCATTACTTATAATATTATTGGAAGAAGGAATGTTGATTGTATTACTTTTTGAGTAATTTTTAATTAAAGAATCTATTTGTGAGATTAAAAATTCATTAGAATTAATTAAAAATTGATTCTTCTTAGCTTGAATTTTATATACGCTTTGGTAATAGTCATTATCTCTAATTACACTAAGAATTTCATTTAAAATATGACTAGAATCTATATCTCTTGGATGAATTAAAGTAAGCTTGTAAAACTTAGAAATAGTATTGGTTACATCTCTTTTATTGTCTTCTGTTAAAAAATTAGATTCATTTAGTAACTCGTAGTACTTGAGTTGATCATTTGAAAGTTCATCTACCTCGAATAATGGATCTATATCTAATAATAAATAAGGCTTGCTTTCATTAAAATCTAATTTAGAATATAATTTTTCATCATTATTGTTCAATTTAAAATTAACCTCTTCTACAGATTTATATAAATATTCTGGACTACCATAATCTGCAGCAACAATCATTTCTGTTTTTATTAAAACTCCAGAATTTTTCTGTAAAAAATAACCAGCAAAAGCTCCAATGATTATTAATACAATTAAAATTATAGCATGCCTTAATAAAAAAGCTATAAACCTTAGAAAAAGATTTCCTATATAATTTATTCCTCTTTTAAATAATTGAAATAAATCACCTAAATCTATTTCTTCGTTGTTATTTTTTGAATGCTGACTCATTAATTTTTAAATATTTGTTCTAAGATTTTTTCTGTAATTAGATAAGTTGGTTTTACTCCTGTAGTGCCTAAGCCTCCAGAAGCTAATGTGCTTCCTGTTTCTAAAGGATTATCGCTTGCGTAATAAGCATATCTTACTTTTACTTCTGGTTTGATACTGCCTCGAAGCTTAGAGGCTGCCTGAATTGCTTTTTGGTAATGTGCACCTTCCATCTCTAGGCCTATTACATTCCAGGTAGAATCATGAAAGAATGCAAGAATGTCTTTATTTTGAAGCGAAGTTCCTAAGACAGTAATCATAGCTCCCTCATAAACATCGATTCCTTGACCTTCTAAATCTTCTTTTTTCAATTCATTTTCAAACGGGTAATTATCTGCAGTTCCTTCAAATAAATGAGCTGAAGGAATCATAATATCACCTTTTCTACCTTCAAGAATTCCTGCTTTCCCCATAATTGAGATAGAATCTACTTCTAAATGAATTTTCTTTTCTCCCAATTCAAATGGCTTTAGAAGCTCGTCTATAGTCTCGTAAGCTTGTTCTCCAAATGCGTAATCCATCACAATAATTACTGGTGCATTTTCATCTTTTGAAGTAGCGAATTTTTCTTCAGGGTGATTTATTTTAGAAGTATCAAAAAGCTGAACATTAATATTAGCGCCGCTCTTATCTTCAATATAAATCATTCCGTTATCTAAAGCGGTTTTGGTAACTTTTTGACGAAGTTTTCCACTTGCACTATTACTTAATTCTTCATAAATAGCATTAATAGGTTTCTTTTTCAATTCTGTTTTTAAGGCAATAGAAGCATAAAGTGTATTCATCACACTATGCATATTTGCACTAATAATGTGAAGCGGTCTTTGTAAAAGTCCATTTTCAGATAAAGTCTGTTTAATTTTATCTGCCCAAACTTCTCCATGAATATGATGCCCTAAGCGTTCTCTTAATACTGGAGTAAAAGTGACAATTCTTTTATGGTTACCTAAAGCTTCATCTATAGCTAAACTCCCTAAATTGTAAATAATATTCAGAAACCGCTCAGGATTAGTTGGTGTACTGTATAAAGGATGTACTTGCGAGACTTCTTTAAAAGTTCTCCCTAAAATATTTGCTGTATGTGTTAAAGCTATTTCTCGCTCTGCTTTAGTGAGTTCATTTTGTTTTACCGCAGCTTCTAACTTTTGCCAATCTCTATTTACGCTACCTTCCTCATCGATGATTACTCGTTTCATAATCTTGTGAGATTCGATAAACAAGAAAGTTAAGTGGGTTAAAATATCGTAAATCTCTGAGCGCCCGCGGGTAATTTCAATATTCATTTGCTCTTCGTCTATACGGTAGCAATTTCTTCTTCTTTTAGGAGGAACAATAGGGGTAAAATGTGAATCTCCATAACCCTCATCACTGGTAAGATTAATGTATCTACATTCTTCTATCCCTAAAGGTAATCTATCGATCACATATAAAAGTCCGTGAAGTTCTAGTTTTTCATCTGCCACAGAGCCGTAAATTTCGGGTCTTAAAATAAGTAAAGCTTCCCGTAATGTTTCACCTGAAACTCCCATGGGTTTATAAAAACCTCTATTAAAAAGATGGCGCATCGTGATGTACATTCTTTCAATAGCGTTGGAGCTTTCTTGAGCTCTGTTTCTTCCTGTATTTATTAAATTACTCATAGAGCGATAAATATATAATAATTTTTATTTCTGAAGTTTTTCTAATGCTGTAACAATTTTACGATCGTTAGCTAAGCGTGGTATTTTATTTTGTCCGCCAAGTTTTCCTATAGATTTCATATATTCTTGAAAACTATTTTTTTGGACAGACGTTATCTTTAAAGGTTTTAAAATTTTACCTATAATTAAATCTTTATAATAGCTATTTTGAGCTTGTAGACTTTTGTCTAAAAACAAAGAAAGTTCTTCTAGCGAATTAGGTTCTTTTTCAAACTCTATAAACCATTCGTGGTATGGTAATCCTTCTTCAGGATCAATCTGTGGAGCGACCGTAAATTCTGCTACCTGAAATTTAAACTTTTTAGTTGCTTCACCCATAGCAGCTTCAACCTCTTTAGCAATTACATGTTCACCAAAAGCAGAGGTGAAGTGTTTTATTCTTCCAGATACAATCAATCGGTAAGGCTTTAAACTGGTAAACATGACTGTATCTCCTAAATTATAAGCCCATAATCCAGCATTTGTAGATATGATCATTACATAATTTACATCTTTTTCTACTTCACCAATGGTTAAACGCTTAGGGTTTTCATTAAAAAATTCATCTGCTTTAATAAATTCATAAAAGATGCCAGCATCTAATCGAAGTAACATTCCCTTTTGGTCTTGTTGATCTTGATAAGCAAAAAACCCTTCTGAAGCAGGAAAAAGTTCTATACTATCTACTTTTCTTCCTATTAAATTTTCAAATTTAGCACGATAAGGTTCAAAATTTACGCCGCCGTAAATAAACAAGTTAAAGTTAGGAAAAATCTCTCCTACTTTTTTACCGGCTTTTTGATAAATTCTTTCAAAATACATTTGCACCCAAGAAGGGATTCCGCTAATTACGGTCATATTCTCTGGTAAAGTTTCTTCTATAATTGCTTCAACCTTATCTTCCCAATCTTCAATACAATTGGTCTCCAGACTTGGCAGTCTGTTTTTCTGTAAATAAGAAGGTACAAAATGAGCTACGATGCCAGAAAGTCTTCCTAACTGAATTCCGTTTTTACTGGTTAACTTTGGACTTCCTTGTAAAAAAATCATTTTTCCGTCTACAAAGTCTGTTTTTCCTGTTGCTGAAATATAGTTAAGGATAGCATTTCTTGCGCCGTTAATATGTGTAGGCATCGACTCTTTTGTGAGTGGAATATATTTTGCACCACTTGTGGTGCCAGAGGTTTTTGCAAAATAAAGAGGTTTACCAGGCCATAAAATACTTTCCTCACCTTCTACTACTCTATTTATATAAGGCTTTAAATCTTCATAATCTCTTACAGGAACTTGTTGGGCAAAATCTTTAAAAGAATTTATTTTACTAAAATAATGATCACGCCCAAACTTGGTATCTTTTGCTTGTTTTAATAATTGTTGAAATACTTTTTGCTGAGTTACCACAGGTTGAGCTGCCCACCTATTGGTTTGGTGTTTTATATAATTAGCAAATATTTTAGCGGCAATAGATTTAAGACTCATAATTATTCAAATTCTAAAAAATCGGTAGGATTTACGGGTCTTCCGTTACTCCAAAGTTCAAAATGTAAATGTGGGCCTGTAGTTAATTCTCCAGTTGAACCTACCATAGCAACAACCTCTCCTTTTCTAACTAATTCTCCCTGAGATTTCGCTAATGATGAATTGTGTTTATAAACAGAGATTAACCCGTAGCGATGTTCTATGATCAAAACATAACCAGTTTCTGCAGTCCATTCGGCAAAAATAACGGTACCTTCTGCTGCTGCTTTTACAGGAGTGTTTTTTGGAGTTACAATGTCTACCGCAAAGTGATTTTCTTCTGGATTGTAGCTTTCTGTAATCTGACCTTTTACTGGCGGAAATAATTTAAAATCTGTCTTATCTACCGCGGCATCAATCACATTATACTTGTCTTCTTGTTCTACTTCTTGCCGCAATAAAGAATCTTCTTTAGATGGACTTAAAATCACTTCAGCTACTGGTTGTAAATTAGGTTTTAAACTATCTCCCTGAATTTCTTCAACAGTAACATCTCCATTTAAAACTTTTCTAATGGAATTGAAGTATTCGTTTTTCTGATGAAGTACGCGTTGTAAGGAGTCTGTTTTTAATAATAATTGAGTAGCCTGGGTTTTTAATTTTGTAGAAGAATATCCTGGAATATACTCTCTTAAAGGAGTAAAAGCAATTAAAAGCGTAGTAAAAATAATTAAGACAAGAACCGAAATACCTACAGAAACAAACACGTTAAGACGGGTAAGTTTAAAAGCAAATTTTTCTTCAAAAGTATCTTCATTTAAAACCACTAGACGATACTTGTGAAGTAACTTTTTTGCTAACTTTTTTTCTCTTTTTTTCTTTTTAACCATAGTCCCTAATTACTTTACAAATATAGAATAATCTATTATTGTAAGCTTATTTATTAAGATGTTAACGCAAACATTAAATTTTAATTATTATGTTTGTACTACACTAAAACAAAAGATTATGTCATTAGGTATTTTATTAATGATTGGAGCGTGGCAATACATCATTATTGGTGTCGTTATTTTACTTTTATTTGGAGGGAAAAAAATTCCAGAACTCATGAAAGGTTTAGGTAGCGGAATTAAGGAATTTAAAGACGCCTCCAAAGAAGATGAAGAGCCAACTACTGACAAAAAAGTTGAAGATAATAAGCATTCATAAATGTTTACTTATTAAAACCATTTGAAATAAAAAAGCCCGATGAAAATTTCATCGGGCTTTTTCTTTATTCAATTTTAGCAGATTTTAAAATTGATTCTAATTCAAAAATATGATCTCGCTTAGCGTTAGAAGGTTTAAATACAAAGCCTTCTAAGATAACGTAACGGTTGTTTTTTTCATCTCTTACCGCATAGTTAATAAAAGGTCCCGCCATAAAAGCTCCTTTTACCTCCCAAGTACCTTTAGTTTCGTAGGCAAATTTACCGTCTATTTTAGATTCAAATAAATAAGGTGCATAAGCTTCTTCAGTAATTAAATAACTGCCTTCATTTGGGCCTGGTACATGTTGGTTTCCAATAGAATCCCGCATTTTTATAATATTACCAATTACGTTGGTATCTTTATCTATTACTTGCATTGGCACTTCGTAAACCAAAATTTCCATACTACCGTGCTTAATGTCTTTTCTTATCCAAAAAAAATCATCTTCATTTTTAGCATATCGGTAAGCAGTAGGAAATTTTAATCTTACCCCTAAGCTTTCTTTTAATTTTTCATCACTTTTTAACGAATGTGAAATTCTTCGTTGTTGCTCTTTTAATTCGGTATTCTTAAAAGTCTGAATGATACTATCTGTATGTTCGTTAATTACTTTATTGAGTTCTGAAGGAGTTGAACCATACACATAAATACCCGTTTGAGGCTTTGCTAAAGTATCTTTTACGACTTCAAACTTAGCTTGTTGACTTTTCTTAATGTATAAAAAAGTTCTATTTCTAGCTACAAAACCTGAAAACGCTTTGGGTGGAATTTGATTTAAAGAAAACAAAGGCTCTTGTTGTGGTAAACCATCTATAGGCGCAGCAAGTTTAGCTCTTAAATTTTCTCCAACTTCTCCTTTCCAAAGTTGATTATTGATTACAATAGAAATGCTATTGAGCCTTCCTGAAGATTCTGAAAGTATTTTTTGATTTTTCTTATTTGAATCTTTACATGCTACAAGTGAAACCAATGTAAAAAATAAAAAGACAACTTTTTTCATGCGTATAACTTTTGGTGAATTTAACCGTTAGAAACTTTAATTTTCATTCCTGGTTTTAACTTGTGACTGCTAATATCATTCCACTTTTTAATATTTTGTACAGAAATACCAGGAAATTTCTTAGAAATACTCCACAATGAATCTCCACTTCTTACAATATAATACTTTTCAGAATTTTTATTTGTTGATTTTGACTTTTTAATATCAACAGGATTCGTGGCAACAGGTTTTTTAGGATAAATGGTTAAGTATTGCCCTACTCTAATGTTGTTATTTCGCATGTTATTCCATCCTCTTATTTTGCTTACTCCTACCCCATATCGCTCTGCAATTTTCCCTAAATAATCTCCCGAACGTACACGATATCTAATTTTATCATCGGCTTCATAATACTTCGGTAAAGATTTCTCTTCAGCTTCAGCTAAGATAGCTTCTTCGGCATAATTGTAAATAAGGTTTTCATTAGCTACAAAAATTCCGGTTTCTACTAAAGGTAATCTTATGTAATATTCTTCATCTTCAATATAAGGAATGATATTTAACTTATAACTAGGATTTAGAAACTCTAATAGTTCAGTATCAATATTGGTTACTCTTGTAATTTGATCAAACTTAATTAATTGTTTTACTTTTATGGTATCGGTTTCAAAATAGGTGATTTTTGGCTGGTAGGGTTGGTAACCGTGCTCGTCTGCATATTCAAATAAATACATGGTGGCTAAAAATGCGGGTACATAGCCTGCTGTTTCTCTTGGTAAATAGTTGCGAAGTTCCCAATAATCTTTTTTACCGCCGCTACGTCTTATGGCTTTTGAAACATTACCAGGACCAGAGTTATAGGATGCTAACGCCAAATCCCAATCACCAAATGTATTGTATAAATTAGATAAATATTTACAAGCTGCCTCTGTGGCTAATACGGGATCCATACGCTCGTCTACATAACTACTTACATCTAAGCCATGCATTTTACCGGTGGCAAACATAAATTGCCAAAGTCCCGTTGCTCCTACTCTAGATTTTGCTGTTGGGTTTAGTGCCGATTCAACAATGGCTAAATATTTTATTTCTAAAGGAATATCATATTTATCTAGTTTTTCTTCAAATAATGGAAAATAATATTGTCCCAAAGACATTAATCGTTCCATCGATTTTTTATTGCGTTTTAGATAATACTGAATAACGCTTTCTAAAGATTCGTTATAGGTAACATGAAACGGTGTTTTTGCGTTAAGCTTTGCTAAACGTTCTTTTAAAAGCTCTGTAGAAATAACTTTATTAACCGTATCGTTATAAGGTATGTTTTCAATACTTTTTTGCATCTCATCGTATAAATTAGAATCTAAAAGCGTTTGTTGCCAAATAGAATCGATAAGCGCAGGTTGGTGGTAATCTCTTAACCCAAATAAAACATTTTCATTTAAAAAACTTGAAGAAGGAGAAAATGCTGTAAATTTTGCTTCAATCACACGATCAAAACCTGGATGTCGCTCTACTTTTTTGGTAAAATCTATTTCTTCTTGATTTTCTTTAACCACTAAAGCAACAGAGTCTTTCTTTTTTTCTGGAGTTTGTGCAAACGCCACTCCGGTAATTAAAGAAATTCCTAAAACAACATTTTTAATCTTCATATTTTTTCTTTTGTACTTAATATTAGGGTATAACAACACCTATACTAAAACTTTATTTATTAAGAATTAGTATAGGTGTTATAGTAAATTGAATCAAAAATAATGCCTAAGCTTTTTCTATAGCTGCAATACCTGGCAAAGATTTTCCTTCTAGTAATTCTAACATCGCACCACCTCCGGTAGAAACATAACTTACCTTATCTTCAAAACCAAATTGCTTTACTGCCGCAACGCTATCACCACCTCCTACTAAAGAGAAAGCTCCGTTTTTAGTAGCTTCGGCAACAAAATTACCTACGGCAATGGTACCTTTTGCAAAAGCTTCCATTTCAAAAACACCTAATGGACCGTTCCATAAAATAATTTTAGAATCTAAAATTACTTGTTTAAGGTTTTCTAATGACTTTGGTCCTGCATCTAAGCCCATCCAACCGTCAGGAATACTATCGATAGCAGCAGTGTCTTTATTTGCTTCAGCATCAAATTTATCGGCAATTACACAATCTACAGGAAGTACAATATTGGTGTTTTGCTCTTTTGCTTTTTTCAAAATAGAAAGTGCAAGTTCTAGTTTATCGTCTTCTACTAAAGAATCTCCTATTTTACCGCCTTGCGCTTTTATAAACGTATAAGCCATACCACCACCAATGATTAGATTATCTACTTTTGATAAAATATTCTCTATCACTGTAATTTTTGAAGAAACTTTTGCTCCTCCTAAAATTGCTGTTACTGGTTTTTCTTTAGAATGTAATACTTTATCTAAACTTTTAATCTCTTTAGCTAACAAATATCCGAAACATTTATCTTCAAAAAATTGAGCTACTACAGTCGTAGAAGCATGTGCTCTGTGTGCAGTACCAAAAGCATCGTTAATATAAATATCGCCGTGCTTAGCTAATTTTTTAGCGAAGTTTTCATCTCCTTTTTTTTCTTCTGCATAGAAACGAAGATTTTCTAATAATAAAACTTCTCCGCTTTCTAATTCTTCAGACATTTTAAAAGCTTCTTCGCTTACGCAATCACTAGCAAATTTTACTTGTACACCAATTACTTCTGAAACTTTGTTGACAATGTGTTTTAAAGAGAATTCTTCATTTACGCCACTTGGCCGCCCTAAATGAGACATTAAAACTACAGCACCACCATCTTCTAAAACTTTAGTAATTGTTGGTTTGGCTGCTTCGATTCTGTTAGCATCTGTTACTTCATGCTTGTCGTTTAAAGGCACGTTAAAATCTACACGGATTAAAGCTTTCTTATCTTTAAAATTATAGTCTTCAATGGTTTTCATAAATATGTTTTTTTCAAATTTAATTATTTATTGCTTTGTGTAGTAAATTCAACCAAAATAAATCTAAAATAACTATTTTCGCCGCGTATGTTATTTAAAAATATTCTAGGCTCAACGCATTTAAAAAAGCATCTTACCGCAACTGCTGATAATGGTAGAATACCACACGCACAGTTATTTGTAGGTGCTACAGGTTATGGTACTTTACCTATGGCTATTGCTTACGCTCAATATGTATTATGTAAAAATACTGAGGGAGAAAATACTAATGGCAATCAGTCTTGTAATGTAAAATTTAATTCTATAAAACATCCAGATTTACATTTTTCTTACCCTGTAATTAGCGGAAAAACGAGTTCTAAGCCAAAATCGACCGATTTTATTACAGAATGGCGAAATTTTGTAAATGAAAATCCTTATGGAAGTTTATATGATTGGTATCAATCGCTAGGTGTTAAAAATCAGCAAGGAGAAATTAGAGTTAATGAAGCGGCAGAAATTTTAAAAACACTTTCGTTAAAATCTTATGAAGGCGGATTTAAAGTTTCTATCATCTGGGGTGCCGATAAGATGAATACCGATTGTGCCAATAAGCTATTAAAGTTAATTGAGGAACCTCCAAATAAGACCTTATTAATCTTAATTGCAGAGAACGAAGAAGACATTATACAAACCATAAGATCGCGTTGCCAAGTACTGCATTTTCCTCCATTAGGTGAACAAGTGATTGCCGACGCGCTTAAAGAACATCATAATACGAGTTCTACTGATGCTTTAAAAATCGCTAATAGAGCTCAAGGAAATTACAATACAGCTCTTCATTTTTTGCATAATGACGATGATGACTTACTGTTTGAAGAATGGTTTATTGCTTGGGTAAGAACAGCTTTTAAAGCGAAAGGAAATAAGGCTTCTATAAGAGACCTTATTAGCTGGAGTGAAGAGATTGCTGCTGTGGGTAGAGAATCTCAAAAACGTTTTTTATTGTATTGTCAAAATTTCTTTAGACAAGCCTTAATGCAAAATTATACCCAAGGAAAACTGGTGTATTTAGAACCCGCCACTAAAGGATTTCAAATTGAAAAATTTGCTCCTTTTGTGCACGGCAATAATATAATAGAAATTACTGAAGAATTAGAGAAAGCCATTTACCATATTGAGCGTAATGTAAACGCTAAACTGGTACTTACAGATTTATCAATTAAACTAACGAGATTACTTCATAAAAAAGCATAAAAAAAGCCCTCGAATGAGGGCTTTTGATAGCTATAAATAGTCTATATTATTCTTCTGTAGAAGTTTCTTCTTCAGTCTTTTTTGTTTCAGTTACTCCGTATTCTTTATTTAAAGCTTCTAATACTTCGTCTGTGATGTCTTTACCCTCTTTTGCATACATAATGTTTGCAGACTCGTTAGAACCAAAAATATAAGTATAACCCTTATCTTTACCGTAGTCACCTACAAAATCTTTTACTTTTGTGATTAAAGAGTCAATAATTTTATCACTTTCTTGACGTAACTGTCCACTTTGCATTTGTTGTTGTCTAGATAACATTTGTTGCTTTTGCATTAACTCTTGTTCTTTTTCTTGACGCTGAGCTGCAGACATAGATTGTGACTTACTTTGATATTCTTGAACTTCTGCTTGAAACGCTTTGGCTACAGAATCTAAATTACGTTGAAGTTTTTCTGAGCGTTCATTAAAAATCGCTTCAGTTTCTTTCATCTCTTTAAAATCTTGAATCAAAATTGTATTATCTACGTAAGCAGTTTTATCTTGATCACAAGAAGTAAGTATAGCTGCGCCAAAGATTACCAATGCAATTTTTTTCATCTTTTTCAATTTTATAATTAGTGTTGCGAAAGTAAGAACTATTTTGAAAAAATAATAATTATTTCAACTATTATAAAAATCTATGTTATTTTAATTGTAATAAAATAAAACTATCAAAAATAACTTAATTTAAAGTCTTCTAATTAGTTTTATTTAAATCTTTAGCTCATAGATTGTTTCGTCAATAAAAGTTCGTTAAAAAGCCTATAAATAAGTTTTAATATTTCTTGAAGACGTAAATATGGCTAGAATATTCTTTTGTAGATTTTGCTTTAAGGTTGCTCGTTAAACCTACTCGAAAAGCTTTTAAATAATTAGAACTTCCTGTTTTATATTTTTCTGAAAGTAGACTTACATAATAGGAGTCAAAAATTAAAGGTAAAGTATTTTGCAATTTGAAATTATGGTTTTTCATTAAGCGCTGTATTCCTTCTTTAGAAAAATGCCAAAGATGTCGCGGCACATCATAAGCTGCCCAAAACTCTTGATAGTGTTGTGCATCATAACTTTTAAAATTTGGTACAGCAATTATTAGGTAACCATTACTATTTAATAAATAATGAAACTTCTCCAGCTGATTTTCTAAATCTGGAATGTGTTCTAACACATGCCAAAGCGTAATCACATCATATGTATCTATTGAAGAAAGTAAAGAAATATCTTCTACTAAATTAATTGTTTTTTCTTTTGCTAATTTTCTTGCCTGTGCATTTGGCTCTACTCCCCTAACCTTCCAATTTTTTAGCTTAGCCGTTTTTAAGAAATCTCCCGTTCCGGCTCCAACATCTAATAAACTTTTATCTGAATGTTTAACTAATGAATTTATTAGTTTCACTTTTTTTTGAAGCATTACATTTTTAACGCCTTGATAAAGTTTATCAGAAAAGTTTTTAGAAGCATCTGTATGCGAAATGTAATCTTCACTTTGGTAGTATTTAGGAAGACTCTCTAAGCTTGGTTGTGGCTGTGTAATTAAAATATCCTGATGATCATTCCAAACCAATTCAAAATTTTCATTAGAAACTGTATGATCTTTACAGGAAATATATACCTGAGAAGTAGAATTAATATATGTCATTAATTAATAATCCTATTATAGTTAGTTAATTTTTCAATTACAGATTTCTGTCGTAGTGAATTTTCTATCAATACATCTTTTCCATCTTTATCGGTCACTTGAATATTGATGTACTTATAAACTTCTTTTTTAACAACATCATCACGTTTTTTATCTTCTTTAAGTCCCAATGCTTGAAAAAATATACCGCTAAACAAGTCTATATATTTGTCTTTATCAGAGCTAAAATATATATAAACGGTCAATTCTTCTTTACTATATAATTCTTTGGTTATAAAAGAAAAAGGCAAATAGTCTTCTTTTATATTAAAAAAACTTTTTGTTTTATCTTCAAATCTATCTTTACTTCCTGTAAACTCAAAAGCGTAATTTGATAAGCTAGTTTCGTATTTTGGTTGAATAATTTCGTAGGCTTCAATCCTTCTTGCTTTATGTATTCTAAAACAAGATTGAAATGTAAAAACTAATATAAAAAGTAAAATTATTTTCTTCAAAATTAGTTGATTTTAAATTTCTAATTAAGATAATATCTAAAATCATTAAGCTTTTTAAGCACAGCTTTTCTACGATCATCATCTTCAGAAAATACATCTTTACCCTGCAAATCTTTCACTTTTACGTAAACATAATTATAAACATCATCTCCATCTTTTGATATATGATCGCTTTCAATTGCATCTTCAAAACCTATCACATAATTAAATATAGCAGTGAATAAATCTATCTTTTTATCTTGATCTGAGCTCAAGTAAAAACTCACCTCTAATTCTTCTTTCGGGTAAAGAATTTTAGTTTTAAAAGGTTCTGGCAAATAATCTTTTTCAATTTGAAAAAATCTCCTAGCCTTAGGATAAAAAGAAATTCGACTTGCATTTAAATGAAACCCATAAGAAATTGCTCCGTTCTTTAATCTTGAATCGTACAATTTGTAGCTATCAATCCTTCTTGCTTTATGGATTCTAAAACAAGATTGAAAGGTAAAAACCAATACAAAAAGTAAAATTATTTTCTTCAAAATTAATATTGTTCCACGTGGAACATTTTAAATTACCTACCCATAAAAACTAAAAGTACCGATATATCTGCAGGACTTACTCCACTTACTCTTGAAGCTTGAGATACGGTTTTTGGTTGAATTTTATTCAATTTTTCTCTCGCTTCCATAGACATTGATTGTAATTTCATATAATCGAAATCTGAAGGAATTTTCAAGTTTTCTAAACGATGGAGTTTATCTGCATTATTTTTTTCCTTTTCAATATAACCAGAATACTTCACCTGAATTTCTGTTTGCTCCAATACTTCGTGATCAAACTGATGCTCTTGAATGTACTTCTCTACAGAATCAATTTTTCGCATATCATCCATCGATATATTAGGACGCGCAAAAACCTTAAACATCTTACCGCTTTGCTTTACAGTTGCTGAATTATTCGCTTCTAATATCGGATTTATTTCTTCAGGATTAACACTTGTTTCTCTAAAAAAAGAGACAAATGCATCTGAAGAGTCTTTCTTCGACTCCATTCGCACCATACGTTTTTGAGAAGCTAAACCAAGTTTATACGATTTTTCTGTTAATCTAAAGTCCGCATTATCTTGTCGTAAAAGCGTTCTGTACTCAGCTCGTGATGTAAACATACGATAAGGCTCTTCTGTTCCTTTAGTAATTAAATCGTCTATTAAAACACCTATATAAGCTTCATCTCTACTTAATACAAATTCTTCTCGTTCTTGAACTTTCAATGCTGCATTAATACCAGCCATTAATCCTTGGCAAGCTGCTTCTTCATAACCAGTGGTTCCGTTAATTTGACCGGCAAAATATAAACCTTCTACCAGTTTAGTTTCTAACGTATGTTGTAACTGTGTAGGTGGAAAATAGTCATACTCGATAGCGTAACCAGGTCTAAAAAACTTTACGTTTTCAAAACCAGCTACAGATTTCAAGGCTTTATACTGAACATCTTCTGGCAACGAAGTTGAAAACCCATTCACATAATATTCTACGGTTTTCCATCCTTCTGGTTCAACAAATAATTGATGACGATCTTTATCTGCAAAACGATTTATTTTATCTTCTATACTGGGGCAATATCTAGGTCCAACACTTTCAATTCTTCCATTAAACATAGGAGAACGATCAAAGCCTTCTTTTAATAAATTATGTACTTCTGGAGAAGTATAGGTCATATGACAAGAACGTTGTTCTTTTAAAGGTTTCGTCACATCCAGATAAGAAAACTTTGCTGGAACATCATCTCCTGGTTGTTCTACCATTTTAGAAAAATCTAACGAACGTCCATCCACTCTTGGCGGCGTTCCTGTTTTCATTCTTCCCGACTCAAAACCAAGATTAAGTAAATCTGCAGTAATTCCTGTGGCAGCTCTTTCACCAGATCTTCCACCACCAAAATTCTTTTCTCCAATATGTATTAGTCCGTTAAGAAAAGTACCATTGGTCAGCACTACACTTTTAGCTTTTATCTCTAAACCTAGAAATGTTTTTACGCCGGTTACTTTTCCGTTTTCAGAAAGAATACCTGAAACCATTTCTTGGTAAAAATCTAAGTTTGGAGTTTGTTCTAACATTAAACGCCAATCTTCAGCAAAACGCATGCGGTCACTTTGCACACGCGGACTCCACATAGCGGGTCCTTTAGATTTATTCAGCATTTTAAATTGAATAGCACTAGTGTCACTTACAATTCCGCTATAGCCACCCAAAGCATCAATTTCACGAACAATTTGCCCTTTAGCAATACCTCCCATTGCAGGGTTACAAGACATTTGTGCTATATTTTGCAAATTCATCGTGACTAATAAGGTTTTACTTCCCATATTAGCAGCGGCAGCGGCAGCTTCACTTCCTGCGTGGCCACCTCCTACTACTATTACATCATATTCTTTATCAAACATTACCTTATAAATTTCTATTGTTCCACGTGGAACATTTTAATTTTTTCATTTTCTTTAGCACGCATTAACTGTGCATCTTCTTCAGATTTATCTTTATAACCACAAAAGTGTAAAAGACCGTGAGCAATTACTCGTTTTAATTCTTCATCAAAAGAAACCTTAAATTTTAATGCATTTTCCGCTACACGCTCAGTGCTTATAAAAATATCACCATGTAAAATATTACCTACAGTATTATCAAAACTGATGATGTCTGTATAGTCGTCATGATTTAAATACTTTACATTTATATCATGTAAATATTCATCATCACAAAAAATATAATTGATATCTCCTTCTTTCTTTTCTTCTGATATTAAAACCTTACGCAACCAATTTTCATAAGTTGGTTTATTCTCTAATTCGAAATTATTTTCATTAAAAAAATTAATCATTCGCTTTGAAATATTCTTTAACTTTTATCTTAAAATTTTGCTGCAAAGGTAAGCTTTGTCTATTTAAAATTTCAGTAGTGTTGAAATATTCTTTCGCCTTATCTAATTGAAGTTGAGTTGTATTTTGATAATCTTTTCTGTTAGTTTCAGATTCACGCTTATTGTCTTGGCCTTTTTGCAAAGAAGCTTCTTCTAATTTTAATAATTGGTGTTGAATATTCTTCATCTGTGATTCTGTACGTTCAGTTACACCACCTCTTAATAATTCATCTTCTACTTGTTTCATTTGTCGAGCTAAGTTTTGCGCTTTAACATCTAAACCCTCTTTGCGAATCATATCTTCTAATTGATTTCTCAATTCTTGTTGTTCCTTATAAATCTCGTAAATTTCTCCGCTTAATTGTTCTGAAGATTTGCTGCCCTGTTGTTCTAGTTGACCTCCATTGCCATCTTTACTATTTCCTCCAGATTGTCCGTTTTCACCGCTTTTTCCATTTTCACTTCCTTGTACAGATTCTCCTTCTTTACCAGAACCTGGACTCCCTGATTGTGCTTCTTTTTTTCCCTTACCCTCACCTACTTGTTCACCTAATTCACCTTGTTTTTGAATAATATCTTGCAGTTGAAAACCTCTTCCTTCAATTTGGCCTTCTCCTTGACCAGGACTTGGTTGTCCTTCTCCTTGACCAGAACCCATAGCCATAGATTGCATTTGCTGCAAAGATTCGTTTAACATATTGGCTAAATCATTAGTTCCTTTAAACACATATTGTTGACTGGAAACTCCAGTGTGAATTTGATTTTCTGATAACCTTTCTAAAGATTTATCAATATTAAATTCAATATCGGTAAGCTGAGATGTTATCTGATCTCCTATCATTGGGTTACGCAAAGCTAAGGCATATAAACTATCATCAACGTGATTAAAGTTTTCTTTTAGTACGTATTGGTAGCGTAGTTTCTTAGCATATTGCGGACTATTTTCTTTAATGTTTTTGAAATCTTCCATTAAATCTTCTTGCTGAAAAGAAAAAGTAATAAGATTATCTAGAATTTGTCTGAGCATTGCAGCGTCTTCTTTATTTTGTTCGGCTCCACCTTGTTGCATTTTACTCATCATTTGCTGACCCATTTCTTGCATTTTCTCTCCAGCAGATTTTTGCTTTTGCTTAGCTTTTTGAGAAGGCGAAGGCTTTTGTGACTTGCCATCTTGCTTATCTCCTTCTTGATTTTTTTCAGGATTATTCTCGTCACTAGGATCAGAATCCTCAGATTCTTCAGAAGATTTTTTTGACTCTTGCGTTTCAGATTTTTGCAATTCTTCGCTAGCCGTTTTTTGATCCTTTTTTACTCCTTCTTCTTTTTGAGCGTCACGAGGAAGATCCATTGGTTTTTCAAGATTTTGATTTTCTTTATTTAAATCATCTAACTGCTTTTGTAATTCTTCAAAAGCTTTATTCATTTTATGTTGTTCTGCTGCTGAATTTTCTTCTTCATTTTGGGCAAGCTTTTCTTGTTTCTTACCCAGCTCTGTCATTTCTTTAGAAACCTGCTCTGCCTTTTTCTGAACATAATAACGCTTGGTAAGTTCTAAGAGTTGCTCTAAACTTTTTTGTTCATTTTGATTTTGCTTACTTAACTTTTCTATTTTTTGATTGAGTTCTTCTTTCCCAATTTTATCTTGATATTTCTCCAGTTCTTTCAGCAATTCTTCATTTTGCTCAATACGTTCTTCATTTTTTTGTAAACGTTCTTGCAACTGTTCTTTAAATTTATCGCTTTTTTCACGTTGAAATTTCTCTAAGTTTTCCTTCATTTGCTTAGAGTATTCTTTCATCATTTTCTCTTGCTGCTGTTGGCGCTGTATGTAATTTTCTAACTTCTTGCGATCATTATAATTCAGTTCTTTTTTTTCTTTTTGTAATTGATCTAATTCTTGAAGTTCCTTATTTCCTTCCTTCATCTTCTCCAAAGAATTATCCATATCTTTAATGGTTTCTTCTTGACTGTTTAATTGTTGTTGAGTCTCTTCATCTTCGGTAAATTTTCGATACGAGAAAGTTTCACTTTTAGTTCGCTTATTGCCATTTAACTGATCATTATCGTAAACCTGAAAATAAAATTCGTAAGGTTTTCCGCGTTCTAAGTCCAAATCATTTGGGAACGAATACACAAAATCATCAAACGTAGAAGTGCTAATTTTTATGTTTTCTTTTTTAATCTGTTTAGGGTTTTCAACTGGAAAGTAAATCAATTCTAAATTTTTTAATCCGTAGTCATCTGCAACTTTTCCGTAGAAATACATGATTTGATTATCTAAAGAATCTCTTTTCATCTCTAGCTCTAACTCTGGAAATTCATCACGAACTACTTTTAATTGATAAGACAGTTGCTCGTAATTTTTAAGCTGTTTATTAGATGTCGATATTTGATAATTAGTGCTTCTAAATATTTGTTGTTGAAGAGAAAATTCATCATCGCTTTTTTGAAAAACTCTTGAAGTATCTGGTAAATTTAGCTGAATTTGATTGGTAGATTTTGCTTTTAATTTCCAAGAAACTTTAGTTCCTTCTGGGATAGTTGCATTTCCAGTACCTTGAATTTCTTCATCTTTTTTAGCGACATACGCAGGATAATCTAATTGGATTACAAAATTAACCAGAATTGGTACATTAATCACTTCTAATTGATATGGTTTTGATGTCACCTCGTTAGAACTGAAGTAGAATTCGGTATTCTTTGAAACGCGGTCAAACGTATATTCGAAAACTCCGGGATTAATTTTTTTCAAAAAATACGTTTCTCCATTATAATGAATACTTGCATTTTCTGGAATTACACTTCCGTCCGTATGAATTTGTAGTGTTAGACTTTCATTTTCTTTAACCTGTAAGTTATTTTGATTCAGCTGAAATGAAAAAGGCGCCGGTGGCTCGTAAGCTTGATCGTAATTTACGACACGCGTATAACTTTCTGAAAATAAATAACTGTTACCAGAAATGTAAATCGCTAAAAAGATAAACACCGGAATAATGGCATATTTTAGATATTTTAAATTCGATTTAAAATTAACCGCAATTTGAAAAGGTACTGGTTGTAATTCTATAGATTTTTGATCGATACTCGCTAATAATAATTCAGAATCATTTGTAGTTGCATTTTTATGAAGCTGAAGTATATTTAGTAGTTTATCGTTAACTTCAGAAAAATGTTCTCCGATAATTTTAGAAGCCTGTTCATAATCTATACCTTTAGATAGTTTGAATAATTTTGCTAACGGGTATAAAATAAATCTTCCAAACAAACTCGCCTCTACCCCAACAAAAAGCCAAAATAAAATTTTTCTCCCAAGGGTATTTAGCCAGAAAAAATATTCAAAAGAAACGGTCACTAAAAAATATAAAAAACCTATAGCGAAAAATAAAATTGCACCTTTCACTAATTCGTTTACATAATATTTTCTAATAAAAGCTTCTAACTTATGCTTGATAAGTTGGTAATTATTCATCTAAAATCTGTTTGTATTTTGTGTAACTTCTAAAACTACAATAAAAATTTAAGCTATCTAAATGGCTTAAGTAGTTTAACACCAGTTATTCAACAAATATCTTACCCATTATATCTTCTGGTTTGGGTTGAATATTCGATAGATAAGATTGTATCTTTGCTAAAAAACAGAAAAGAATGTCTCAGAAAGTACGCGTGCGTTTCGCTCCAAGCCCAACCGGACCTTTACATATTGGCGGTGTTAGAACTGCTTTATTTAACTACCTTTTTGCTAAAAAGCATGAAGGTGATTTTGTATTGCGAATAGAAGATACCGACCAAAATCGTTATGTTCCCGGTGCCGAAGATTATATTATAGAAGCTTTAAACTGGTTGAATATTCCTTATGATGAAGGCCCTGGTAAAGAAGCAGATTTAGGACCTTATCGCCAGAGTGAGCGTAAAGGTTTGTACAGAGAATATGCCGAGAAATTATTAGCTAGTGGAAATGCTTATTATGCATTTGATACTCCTGAAGAACTTGCTGAAAAAAGAGCCGAACTTGAAGCTAAAAAAGAAACCTTTATTTACAATTGGCATAACCGTAATGAGTTAAACAATTCTTTATCACTTTCTAAAGAAGAAGTAAAACAGAAAATCGAAAGTGGCGAAGCTTATGTCATTCGGTTTAAAGCCCCAGAAAATGAAGAACTTGATTTGCAAGACGAAATTAGAGGTGATATACAAGTAAATACGAAAGTGCTTGACGATAAGGTTTTATTTAAAAGTGACGGGATGCCAACCTATCATTTGGCAAATATCGTAGATGACCATTTAATGAAAATTACACACGTTATTCGTGGTGAAGAATGGTTACCTTCTATGGCTTTACACGTTTTGTTATATCGTGCTTTTGGATGGGAGATTCCAAAATTTGCGCATTTACCGCTTATTTTAAAACCCACAGGAAAAGGTAAATTAAGTAAACGTGATGGTGATAAAATGGGATTCCCTGTATTTCCATTACAATGGAAAGATCCTAAAACAGGTGATCTAGCTTCAGGTTATCGTGAAGATGGTTATTTGCCACAAACGGTAATTAATATGTTGGTATTCTTGGGTTGGAACGAAGGTGAAGGATCTGAAAAAGAAATTTATACCCTAGAAGAATTAGTAAAAGCTTTTAGCTTACAACACGTTTCTAAAGGAGGTTCTAAATTTGATCCTGAAAAAACAAAATGGTTTCAGCACCACTACTTGCAAGAACAAGACAACATTAATTTAGCAGAAGAATTTTTACCTATTCTAAAAGAAAAATATTTAGAACCTGCTTTAACTTATGTAGAAGAAGTAATTAAAACCATTAAAGAACGAGCAACATTTATAAGCGATTTTTGGGAACTGTCTTCTTTTTATTTTGTAGCGCCTACAGAATTTGATGCGAAAGCTGCTAAAAAAGCTTGGAAAGAAGGAACTGCTGAAATCATGCAAAATGTAAAAAATGTAATTGCTGAAGTAGAAGATTTTACTCAAGAAAACCTGCAAGAACATCTTAAAGGTTGGATTAACGAACAAGGTATTGGATTTGGAAAAGTAATGCAACCCTTACGTCTTGCTTTAGTAGGAGAAATGAAAGGACCCGATTTGTTTCATATCATGACTTCAATCGGAAAAGAAGAAACGCTACAGCGAATAGACTTTGCCAATGAAAAGCTGAGTTAGCCTTTTTTTATACTGAATCAAATTCAGCATAAAAGAAATAGAACTAAATTAAAAAAGCAGTTTGAAAATTCAAGCTGCTTTTTTTTATGAACAAACAAAAACTAAGGGTTAATCTTGTATATTTAAACTATTAATCAATTAAAAAAATTATGGGATTATTCTTTACAGGATTTATTATTTTTTTGGGACTAATCATCCTTGTCACTGGTATTTTTACCGTGAAACAGCAAACCGCAGCCATTGTAGAACGCTTCGGGAGATTCAACAGCATCAGAAACTCTGGACTTCAATTTAAAATTCCAATATTCGATAAAATTGCTGGAAGAATTAATTTGAAGATTCAGCAATTAGATGTCTTGGTAGAAACAAAAACAAAAGATGATGTATTTGTTCGACTAAAAATTTCAGTTCAATTTCAAGTAATTAAATTAAAGGTTTATGAAGCTTTTTATAAGCTTGAAAATCCGCAAGATCAGATTACTTCTTATGTTTTTGATGTGGTACGTGCAGAAGTGCCTAAAATGAAGTTAGACGACGTTTTTGAACGTAAAGATGACATTGCAAATGCCGTTAAGTTAGAATTGAATGATGCCATGATCGATTATGGTTACGATATTATTAAAACCTTAGTGACCGATATTGATCCTGATGTGCAAGTAAAAGCGGCGATGAACCGTATTAATGCCTCTGAACGTGAAAAAGTAGCTGCCGAATATGAAGCTGAAGCAGAGCGTATTAAAATTGTAGCCAAAGCAAGAGCTGAAGCAGAAAGTAAGCGTTTACAAGGTCAAGGTATCGCCGATCAGCGTCGAGAGATTGCACGTGGTTTAGAAGAATCTGTCGATGTGTTAAATAATGTAGGCATTAACTCACAAGAAGCTTCTGCCTTAATTGTAGTTACACAACATTACGATACGTTACAGTCGATTGGTGAAGAGACTAACAGTAACCTTATTTTATTGCCTAACTCTCCACAAGCAGGAAGTGATATGCTAAATAATATGATTGCTTCATTCACTGCTTCAAACCAGATTGGTGAAGAAATTAAAAAACAAAACCAGCTTAAAGGTATTACCAATAAGAAAAAACAGAAGCCAAAGCCTAAACCGCTCCCTCCTAGTGATGATGAATATCGTAGTGAAGATTAAAAATATATTTCAATAAAAAAAGCTCACTTCTAACGTGAGCTTTTTTTATTCTTTTACTTAGCAACTTTTATTACTTATTTACGATTTTAGCTTTTTGTATTCCTATAAGTTTAGATACTACCTTTAATATTAGTGCTTTCTTAGCTATTTTACCAGCAATCCCTGTCGCTACACTTACGGGAGAAAAATCTTCTTTTATATCGTTAACAGTAAGTTTTATACGCTCCCTATCAATATGATTTTGAAGTTTTAAAATCTTTAGATCGTGATTAATTTCTTGGTATGATTCGTATATCTTCATTGGTTGTCTACTTCAGTTTTTAAAGGTTCGTCTAGTACATTATCTATAGTGCTTTCATTAAAAAACATTTTCGAAAATTTGCTTAAAATAATACTATTAAACATATTCTTACCAAAGAGAAGGAAAATAATAAAAAGCAATAGATAAAACCCAGCCACAATAAAAAATCCTGCTGCATAACTATCTAAAGCTGTGCCTATTAAAAAGGCTCCTCCGAAAGATAAAAAACCTATAAAAATTAAAAAAATACTACCTGCTACAAGCATATTCACCAACATTGATGAACTTTCTGTAAGCTTTTTGAAGGCAAACAATTTATAATACTCTAAGGTACTTTCTACGTACGCTTCGGTATTTGTATACAATTCATCAATATGTTGAGTAATTTTGCTTAAAGGCATAAATTATACAGTTGCGTTTTTGATATTAGTTTTAATTTCTTCTTTTTTTGCTTCTTTATGAAATTTTGCGTTTTTTTCTCTTAAAGCTTCTAATTTTTCTTCCATTGCAGATAAAATATCATCTGCTTTATAACTTGCTGAAGATAAAGTTTCTTCTAGTTTAGATTCGAAATTTAATTTAGCGCTTTTAGCAGACTCAGAAAGATGAGTAGAAGTTTCGCTTACTTGCTTATCTAATCTTTTTTTGGCTTGCTTTGCTTCTTTATTTATTTTTTTTCGAGTATTTTCTCCTTTATCTGGAGCATAAAGTAAACCTAGACCTGCACCAATTGCTGCACCTGTTACTAATGCTAAAAATGTTGTTCCTGAGTTATTTGCCATGATTTTTGTTTTTAAAATTAATGATTAATTTGTTCAAATTTAACATTTAAACCAATGGGCGCCTGTTAATAACGGGTTAATATACTGAAAGTCATTGCTAAATTTATCTTAATAGATTATTAGTGTTTATTATAAAGAAATAGCCAACTCATTTTTAAGTTGGCTATTTCTTTATAGTTATAGAATGATTATTTTATTGCTTTTTAGCCCAAGAATCTCGAAGACTTACAGTTCTATTAAATACTAATTTTTCTGAACTACTCGTTTGATCTAAACAGAAATAACCAATACGTTGAAATTGAAATTGATCTAACTCTTTAGCCTCTTTTAAACTTGGTTCTACATAACCAGTAATTATTTCTAAAGAATCTGGATTTACAAACTCTAAGTAATCTTTTTCTTTATCGGCATCTGGCGCTTCTACCGTAAATAAACGATCGTACAATCTTACTTCTGCAGCAACCGCATGTTTTATAGAAACCCAATGTAAAGTTCCTTTTACTTTACGCTTAGATTCTTCGGTACCGCTCCCACTTTTACTTAACGGATCGTAAGTACAATGAATCTCAGTTATATTACCGTGTTCATCTTTTACGACCTCTTCACCTTTAATGATATAAGCATTTTTTAGTCGAACTTCTTTTCCTAAAGTTAATCTAAAGAATTTACGATTGGCGCTTTCTTTAAAGTCTTCACGTTCTATATAAAGTTCTTTAGAAAAAGGTACTTGTCTACTTCCAGCAGAATCATCTTCTGGATTGTTTTCTGCTTCTAACCATTCTTCATCTTTATCGTAATTAGTAATGACTAATTTTACAGGATCAAGAACTCCCATGACACGTGGCGCAGTTTTGTTTAAATCTTCACGTGCACAAAATTCTAAGTGAGAAAGATCGATCATATTTTCACGCTTCCCTACTCCAATAGATTCTGCAAAATTTCTAATTGAAGTTGGTGTGTAACCTCTTCTTCGTAATCCAGAAATGGTTGGCATACGAGGATCGTCCCAAGATTCTACAAACCCTTTTTCTACCAATTGTGCCAATTTACGCTTACTCACTACAGTATGACTTAAGTTACGGCGTGCAAACTCTCGTTGTTTAGGCTGAAACTCTTCCGGTTTACTTACTTTATTGACAAACCAATTGTATAATTCTCTATGCGGAAGAAATTCTAACGTACAAAATGAATGCGAAATTGATTCGATAAAATCACTCTCTCCATGTGCCCAATCGTACATTGGGTAAATTTTCCATTCTTCATTAGTTCTATGGTGTGCTTTGTGTACACAACGGTACATAATAGGATCACGCATTAACATATTAGAAGAAGTCATATCTATTTTGGCACGAAGTACGTGAGCTCCTTCTGGAGTGTCGCCATTCTTCATCGCTTCAAAAATTTCTAAATTTTCTTCTATAGAACGTTCACGATATGGACTTTCTGTTCCAGGTTTTGTTGGAGTTCCTTTTTGATTGGCAATTGCCTCAGAAGTTTGACTGTCTACATAAGCATCTCCATTCTTAATCATTTCTACTGTCCAGTCGTACAACTGCTGAAAATAATCTGAAGCATAGCATTCTTTTGCCCACTTAAAGCCCAACCATTCTACATCTCGTTTAATAGAATCTACAAATTCTCGTTCTTCTTTAATAGGATTAGTATCATCAAAACGAAGATTTACTGGCGCATCATAACGTAAGCCTAATCCAAAATTTAAATTGATAGATGAGGCATGGCCAATGTGCAAATACCCATTAGGTTCTGGAGGAAATCTAAACTTAAGGTTTTCTCTTTTGTAGCTTCCTGTAGCTAAATCATCTTCTATGATTTGCTCTATAAAATTGAGTGACTTCTTTTCTTCTGTCATAATTTTTCTTCTAAAGGCACAAAGTTATCAAAAATTAAATCTAGTGCATACGAAAGTAATTAGAAAGCTAAAGATTTTTATAGGGTTAAAATAAAGCTAAACTAAAGTACAGCGCCAAGCTAAAACTTCTATATGTATTAGTTTTAATCTAAAATTGAATTTTACCATGAAAAATACTCAAAAATCAATGATAATAAATCATTTAGAATTTTTTAATTATGGGTGATAATTCCTCTAAACTAAGTCCCATTTCAGTTTGGGCTCTTGCCGCCGGTGGTATGGTTGGTGGTGGTATTTACACTGTTCTTGGGGTAGTAATTGCTGTCTCTGCACAATGGACGTGGTTAGCCTTTATTTTAACAGGACTAATTGCTATTCCCTCTGCTTATAGTTATGTATATTTAACCAATAAATTTCACGAAGAAGGCGGTGCTTTTGTCTTTCTAGAAAAAGTAGATGATAAAAAAATGGCTGGAAATCTAAGTTGGCTATTAATTATTGGTTATGTGTTAACCATATCTGTGTATGCTTATGCCTTTGGGCATTACCTCTCGTTTGCTTTTCATGGAGATCCTTTATTAATGCGATTGCTTGCCGCAGGAATTGTTATTGCCTTAATTCTTCTAAATTTAGCTGGAGTAGGAAAACTTACCAATGTAGAAATTATCATTGTAACTGTAAATTTATTGGTTTTACTAGCTTTAGGTATATACGGTTTAGCCAATTGGGATACTACCCAATTAACCGCAGGAATAAGTCCGCGGCCTATGTGGTCTAGTTTAATTGGAGGCGCTTCTATATTTATGGCCTATGAAGGGTTTCAGCTCTTAACCTATGAATATGATAAAATTAAAAATCCAGATAAAAGTTTTATGCCTACGCTAATGAGTGCCGTAATCTTTGTGGTTATTTTATATGCAGTAGTTGCTTTAGGTGCCACTATGGTTGGTGGTGCGGCTTCTATGATTAGTTTTAAAGAAATTGCACTTTCAATTGCTGCTGAATCTGCTTTTGGAAAAACCGGACTTATTGTGATGACGGTGGCTGCAGGTTTTGCCACTGCAGCCGCTATTAACTCTACCTTATTCTCTACTGCTAACTTGGCAAAACGTATTGCTTCTCAAAAAGAATTACCTTCTTGGTTTAATCATACCAATAAAAATGATGTACCAGATCGTTCTATTATTGTATTAGGGGTTTTAGCAGGAATTTTAGCCATTGTGGGATCTTTAAGTTCTTTAGTAGAAGCGGCAAGTTTAGCTTTCTTATTCACCTTCGGAATTGTAAATTGGATTGCTTTTAGAGAATCTGAAAAAAGAAAATGGATCCCTTTAGTAGGAATTGTTATTGGCATCTTAGTAGGGGTTTCTTTAATTTTTAGATTAGTAATTTCTAAACCAATTGCACTTGGCGGAATATTAGCAATCGTATTACTTATTATGCTTGGCAGACCTTATGTATTAAAACAAAAAGAAAAGACACAACAAAAAGCTAAACAAGATGAAAATTAAATTAATCTCATTAGTTACCGCCCTTTTATTAATTACCAGTTGTGTTTCAACAAATAAAAAACCTGCACAACTACGTATAGGTCAGTTTTTATTTACTGAAAAACCAATTGAAATTGACTTTAAAAAAGATAACCAATCGGTAGTTCAGCAACAGATGAAGTATACCGAATTATCTACTTATAAAAAATTACCTTCAGGAACTTATACCATAGAAGTAAAACTAGAAAATAAATTACTACTTCAGAAAAAAGTAGGTATTGGTACAAATGGTATTTATACCTTAATTTTGTATGGTATACCCCAAGAACACCCACAAACTAATGAGCAAACCACAACAACTAAATTGCATGAAATTGTAGAAGGTGAAGAAAACAATACTTCTAATGGAAATTTACCCCAACTTAAAATATTAAATGATGAGTTTGAATGTGCTCCTGATGAAGCAAAAATAAGATGGATTCATTTAGCAGCAGGAGTCGAAGAAATTTCAGCAGAAGCAACTTCAACAGAAAAAACTGTATCGTTATCTTCACTTACTTATCCTAAAATCACAAATACTAAAGCTTTAGCACCACTTCAACAAAAAATAAATTGGAAACTAAAAGGAAGTAAAGTTAAGGTTGCAGAAAAACAACTCTCTATAAAACCCCAATTATTATATACCGCTTTTATACTTGGTATTGAAGGAAAATATATAGACAGTTTAAAAGTTGTTACTGGTGAAACCCCAAAGAAAAAATTTTAAAAACTATTTTTACAAAAAATATTTATGGGAATTATAAAGCTGAATAATATACGCGTTTACGCCAATCACGGATGTTTAACGGAAGAAGGAAAAATTGGTAGTGATTACCGAGTAGATTTAGAAATTCATGCCTCTTTAGAAGCTTCCTCTGTTTCAGATGAATTAAAAGATACGGTTGATTATGTGCATCTTAACCGAATTGTAAAAGAAGAAATGGCAAAACGCGCTAAGCTGTTAGAACACGTAGCCAAACGTATTATAGATCGCATTTTTGACGAGCTAGAAATGGTTGAACAAGCGGAAGTTGCGGTTTCTAAAATTAATCCGCCATTAGGTGGTGATGTAGAAAATGTGACAATTATACTATCTAAAGCAAGATAATTGTTTTCTTTTAGCTAAAAATTATTACATTTGCAGTCCTTAACATAAAGGGTGCCGTGGCCGAGTGGCTAGGCAGTGGTCTGCAAAACCATCTACAGCGGTTCGAATCCGCTCGGCACCTCAAAAAAAGCCTTTCTAAATTTAGAAAGGCTTTTTTTATGATTCATTACTAGTTGGCATTACATTTTCTACGCTATTTTCAAGCTGTCCCATTTCTGAAGGGAAAATTCCTCTACAGACCAGTACCAATCCAAAAATAACAATGAGTAGGCTTATGCCTCGTTTTAATCTATAAATTCTATTTGGTGTTAACTTATGGTTTAAACGTTTTGCAAGTAAAATTTTTAGTAAATCTATTACAAAATAAGTGATAATAACGGTAGAGAAAAAAACAAACAACCGGTTAGGATCCATTTCTAATTGCGGTCCAAACACAATAATTAATCCCAACCAAAAACCTAAAACGCCAATATTTACAAAATTTATAAGGAAGCCTTTTATGGTTAATTGAAATAACGCCCCTTTTTTAAGCTTTCTAATGCCTTCTTCATCATCTGGATGCGGTATCGCTTTTTTTTCTTTTACGAACGTAATGACACCGTAAGTAGCCATTACACAACCGCCAAATATAAAAAGTGCGGGATCGTCTTTAATGCTATTTAAAAGTTTATTTGTTCCTAAATAAGCTATAGAAAGAAAAAAAATATCAGCTAAGATAACACCGATATCAAAAAAAACAGCTGCCTTAAAACCTTTAATTGCAGCGGTTTCTAACAAAACAAAAAATACGGGACCCAACAGAAAGGCTAAAAAAAGGCCTAAAGGAATTCCGGTTAAAATGTCTTGTAACATATAAGTTAATTTCTAAAATTAGTAATGCAAAGGTAAGCAATACAAAATTGAAATTTACTTCAGCTTTATTTTTCCGCCAAAGGTAGTTTTTTTATCTACTTTTTCAGGATCACCGTAAATAGCTATAGTTCCTCCTGCTTGGACTTTAGCCTTACAATATTTACTGGTATTTACATCTGCTTCTCCCCCCGCTTGTACTTTTACCTCGGTAGTGTTAGTTTTTAAATCTTCACCATCATATTGCCCGCCCGTTTTTACATCCACGGTTTGGTTGTTAGCTGTACCTGAAGTTTGAATATAACCACCAGTAACGCTTTTAATTGCTAAATTTTCTACCTCTAAATATCCTGCAATAATTTGTGCTCCTTCTTGTGCATTTAAAGTTAACAAGGTTTGCTTTACATTTTCTGCAATCTCTACATAAGCACCTTCATTAGCATCGACAACCTCTGCTGTTTTATAATAGACTTTTACTTTCGTATCGGTTTCACTCCAAAGATTACCTAAACCCATTTTAATTTTTAGCGTGTTATCTTTTACTTGGACAGTAATTTCATCTTGATCAAAACCAGTAGCGACTAGTTTATTTTCTGTAGAAGGAATTAACGTTGCCTGTATTTTATCATAAATTTTAATTTCTGAAAACTCGTCTGCAATTTCGATTTCTGTCTTTTGTGCAAAAGATGCACAGCTAACGCTTACCAAGAATAAAAACAATAACTTTTTCATAAGGATTTGAATTGAATAATTTTTACTACAAAAATACAATCTTAATGATGGTTTTGTTCTAAAAAGGTGTTAATGGAAGGTTTTTAAATGAAAAAAGGAACCTTTTTAAATTGGTTCCTTTTTTTAAATAACATTATATTCTTATTCGCCTAACGAATAATTTGAAAACATCTTTACCTCCCGTGCATAAACTTTATCCCCAAAAAAATTCTCTTCTTCTATTAAGTATATTACTTTATAGACCAGTACATTATAAATCTCGATCACATTAAATTTTTGGAAAAGCTCTGGGTACCAAGATCTTATCTTGATTTTTTGCTATCCAGTCTGGATCTATAAGTTTTCTATCGGGTATTTTTAATGAAGCATCTTGGTATCTACTTTTTATAAAGGCTATAAAATCTTTATCAAAAAAAACATTTTCTTTAAAATGGAATGTAACCCAATAATCATATTCTCCCAATACTTTTCTGCCTTTAGATTGAGTTATATTCGTTTGGCTCTGTACCCCAGCTGTATAAATATAAAGCGTGTCTTGACTGTACTTTCCTCTTAACTCCTTCAAGTTGTTTTGTGCATAACCACATTTAAAAAAGAGAAAAAAAATAATAAAAAAAAATCTTTTATTCATAGTTCTATTTTAATCAAAAGTCCCTGCATAAATTATATATTGGTTCCAAATAAAATATTTCACAGGATCACTTTCTATTTCATCTTGAAAGGCTTGGGTATCGTGCAAGCCTGCCATGGAAATATTGGTAAAAAAATCGTTCCAATTAAAATAAGTTTCCGAGAAATTTGGATTATTTGGATCGTTTATTTCAACACCATCATAATAATTCTGCTGATTTTGAGGTATAAGATCATATTTTAGTAAGGCAAGATTATCTGCCAAGGCTGGTAGCAAATAATCAAATATAAAATCGTGCTGAGTATAGCCTTTTACACTACAAGTACAAATAGGATCTCCTGGTGCATGACCTGCACAGCTACAAGGTACATTACTAGAAACTGTTACATAACCACAAGGAAAAGATAGCACACTATTACCAGATACTGGAATCCAGGTTATGGGTTTATCTGTTTTACTGTCATACCGCATTATAAAACTATTTTCTTCTCCCTCTTTTGGAATAATAACCACATAGTTTTCATAATAATCTTTCAGCTTATTTGAATAATCTTTGGGATTTACTGAAATTATTCCAGAAGTGATAGATTTTCCGTATTCATTTTCTTTGGTTATACTAGGCCCATAATATACATGAGTTAGTGGTTGGTCATTTTGAGTATCAAAATTTTGATTTCTATTAAAATTTAAATTGTTAGTATTTAAATTTTCACTTTTTTCTGATTGAGAAGTTACTTCTTGAATATCTTCTTTCTCACAACTTATGAAAAAAGTAGATAAGATTAGAAATAAAAATAACCTAGCTGAATAGCTGAATAGAATTTTTCATAAATAATTGGTTTTATTAAGTTTATACAACTAAAGTAATCAATTAAAATGAATAACTACTATATATATAACTTTATTTTAAAAAAATATAAAGCACTTTTATATTAAGAAGAATGCTAATTCTCAAAATAAAAGCGCTATCAATAAATATTATTCTAAGCTTCTATTTCTTTACGAGCACCTATTAAATTAAAATCTAAATGACGTTTTACTAAATCGGCATTTTTTACCGTTACGTAAACCTCGTCACCTAGTTGATATACTTTATCTGAATCTCTACCAACAATGGCAAAGTTATCTTGATCGAACTCAAAATGATCTTCTTTAATATCGCGTAAACGTACCATACCTTCACATTTATTTTGCTCGATTTCTACGTAGATTCCCCATTCGGTCACTCCAGAAATAACACCAAGAAATTGTTCATTTTGGTGATCTTGCATAAACTTCACCTGCATATATTTAATAGAATCTCGCTCGGCACTGGTAGCAAACATTTCCATATCGCTACAATGGTTACAACGACCTTCATATTCTTCTTCGTTAGCAGATTTTTCTCCGTCAAGGTAATGTTGCAATAAACGATGCGCCATGACATCTGGATAACGCCTAATAGGAGAAGTAAAATGTGAATAATAATCGAAGGCTAAACCGTAATGACCAATATTTTGAGTACTGTAATAGGCTTTACTCATGGTACGAATAGTCAAGGTATCGACCATGTTCTGTTCTTTTTTACCTTGAACATCTTTTAAAAGTCCGTTTAAAGAGCTGCTCACCGATTTTCTATCTTTCAGGTTAAGCTTGTAACCAAACTTACCTACGAGGCTTTCTAATGCCGCTAATTTATCGTCATTGGGTTCGTCGTGACAACGGTAAACAAATGTTTTTTGTGGCTCTTGCTTGCCAATAAATTCTGAAACTTTTTTGTTAGCCAACAACATAAATTCTTCAATAAGTTTATTGGCATCTTTAGAGGTTTTAAAATAAACACCAATTGGTTCATTGTCTTCATCTAAATTGAATTTCACTTCAACTTTATCAAAAGAAATAGCTCCACTTGCCATTCGTTTGCTTCTCATTTTTTTTGCTAAACGGTCTAAGGTCAACACTGCATCTACAATTTCTGGTTGTGCTTCGTAAGCCTCATCTGTAATTGAAATTTCAGCTGGTATTTTTCCTCTTTTTGTTTCAATAATTTGTTGTGCTTCTTCATAAGCAAAACGAGCATCACTGTAAGTAACCGTTCTACCGAACCAATTATTGACTACTTGCGCATTTTTATTGATTTCAAAAACTGCTGAAAAGGTATATTTTTCTTCGTGCGGTCGTAAGGAACACGCATTATTTGATAAAACTTCTGGAAGCATTGGCACTACGCGATCTACCAAATAAATAGAGGTGCCACGTTCGTAAGCTTCTTCATCTAAAATAGTACCTGGTTGCAGGTAATGTGAAACATCTGCAATGTGAATACCAACTTCGTAATTACCATTTTCTAAGATTTTAAAACTTAGCGCATCATCAAAATCTTTGGCATCTTTGGGATCTATCGTAAAGGTAAGTCTATCGCGCATATCGCGACGCTTTTTGATTTCACTTTCTTGTATTGAAGTATCTAAATTATTTGCAAATTCTTCTACTTCTTTCGGGAAATCTGTCGGTAAACCGTTTTCTGCTAAAATAGATTGCATTTCGGTTTCATGACTTCCTGCTTCTCCTAAAACTTCAATTATTTTACCATTTGGAGAGTCTTTCTTTTCTGACCAACTTTCCATTTTCACTAAAACTACTAAACCGTCTTTAGCTTCTTCAGTAATGTTTTCTTTCGGAATAAATATATCGGTATACATTTTAGGATTTTGCACTTCTACAAATCCAAAATTGTCATTAAGTCGTAATATTCCTACAAAATTTTCTTTCTTTCGGGTGATAACTTCTACGACTTCTCCTTCACTTTTTCTTCCTTTTCGTTGGCGATAAACGTATACTTTTACCTCGTCGCCATCTAACGCTCTGTTTAAATTTTTACTAGGTATATAAATATCATCTTCTAATTCTTCTACAATCACATAACCATCTTTACGAGTAGTCATGTCTAACTTACCGGTAAAATAATTAACGCGTTCGTTAATTTGAAATTTACCAGGATCTGCTTGTAAAATTTGTTTGCCTTTGGTGAGTTTCGCTAATTCTTTAATAATTTGATTTCTGCTATTTGCATCGTTTACATCAAGTTTAGCAGCGATTTGCTTGTAATTAAAGTTTTGGCTTGGATTTTTTCTTAATATATCTAAGATCTTTTTAGAAAGACCTGCAATGCTTTTAGTATTATTTTTTTTACTTCTTCGTTTTGCCATTTATTATTTTCTCTATTGATTCTAAAAATACATTTAAATATTTAGAATAGCTTTTTTTAGGATTAAAATTTTGTTAAGTACCACTTACAAAAAAATCATAGTAGCTTAAAATTAAGATAACTTAGATAAGTTAATGTTATCTTAATTTTTTATAAATTGTAGGTATAAATATTGCCAATGTATAAGCAAAAGAACATATATCTTTTCTTTTTTATCATTTTACTTATAGGTATCACTACTATTGTATTGATAATCAATAGTTTATTTGAAAAAAGTAATTATCAAAAGATTGTTAAAAGAGATTCTTACACACTTGTAAAGAACTATTAGTTAAGTAATTAAATAGTATTTTTGCTATATATTACTTGCTATGAAAAATTATCTCCCTTTAGCTACTTTCAATAATCCTTTTGAATACGCTGTATTAAAATCAATTTTAGAACGTGAAGGTATTCGTTTCTTTTTTCAAAACGAAACTATTATTGGCTTGCTTCCTTTTTATTCTTCTCCCTCAGGAGGTATCCATTTAAAAATTCATCAAGAAGACTTTCAAGAAGCAAAGATACTGTTTGAAGAATTTAAATACAATTCTCATTTAAAAATTACCTGAGTTTAGTTGTTATCAACAACATATATTATTATTAATCTTTTTTGTAAAATTTTAAATATAAATGATGTTATATGATTGTTTGTGAATAGCGGTATAATTAGTTTAAATTATATTTTGTTTTGTTCTTATCTAACATGATTAAACAGCTATTAACAAGTATTGTTAATAGTAATAAACTGATAATCAAATTGCTTATTTTGGTTATTAACAATTTTCATGTTGAGTGTATAATTTAGAAAAGTTAATTGATTTTTTTACATTTTGTTGTTAATAACCTGTGATTAGCTCTTAATAACTTTTTATTAGAAAAGGAAAAACTTATTTGGTTAACTGGTAAAATTTTACTGATTGATTTTTTTCTGAGATAATCAAAAAAACTTTATCAGATTTCATTTTTAGTTATTCACAATTTTTGTTGAAAGCTAAACCAATAGAAATAAAGACTTTAAAAAATTTAATTAACAAGCATATTTCTTTTGGTTAATAACCGATTATTTACCTTTGCAGACGAACTTAAACCCTATTTTTATGAAAATAGCTATCGGTAATGATCACGCTGGTACAGATTACAAAAATGCCATTATAGAATATCTTCAAACTAAAAAAATTGAAGTTGTTAATTATGGAACTAACGCAGAAGATAGCGTTGATTATCCAGATTTTGTTCATCCTGTTGCTAGCGATGTAGAAAGTAAAAAAGTAGATTTAGGTATTATTATTTGCGGAAGCGGTAATGGTGCGGCAATGACAGCTAACAAACACCAAGAAGTTAGAGCTGCTTTATGTTGGACGAAAGAGCTCGTAGAACTCGCAAGAGAACATAATGATGCTAATATATTAAGTATTCCTGCCAGATATACTTCTTTACCGCAAGCGGTAGAAATGGTAAAAACATTTTTAGATACTTCTTTTGAAGGCGGAAGACACCAACGTCGTGTAGATAAAATAGCTTGCCAATAAATTCATGCATCAACATTCAGGACATACACACCAGCCCGTAAAAGGGAAAAATCTTTGGTTTTCTATACTATTAAATATAGGAATTACGATTGCTCAAATTGTTGGTGGTTTACTAAGTGGTAGTCTATCTTTATTATCTGATGCTTTGCATAATTTTAGTGATGTAATCTCTTTAATTATTAGTTATATCGCTAATAAGATTGCTGGTAAAGAAGCTTCTTTTAATAAGACTTTTGGTTACAAAAGAGCAGAAATAATTGCGGCATTTGTTAATGCACTTTCCTTAATTGTGATTGCAATTATTTTAATTAAAGAAGCCATTTTTCGCTTTTTCGATCCGCAACCCATTCAGTCTAATATGGTCATTTGGTTGGCCATTTTAGCCATTGCTGGTAACGGTTTGAGCGTTTTATTAATGAAAAAAGATAGTAAAACCAATATGAATATGCGCTCTGCATATCTGCACCTCTTAACAGATATGTTAGCATCGGTAGCAGTATTGATAGGAGGTTTATTAATGAAATTCTATCAGATTTACTGGATAGATAGTTTATTAACTGCCGCTATTGCGATCTATCTAATTTATGTAGGTTGGGATTTGTTGCGTGATAGTTTTAAAATTTTAATGTTATTTACTCCACATCAAATTCCTTTAAAAAACATTGCAACTAAAGTTTGTGAAATTGAAGAAGTAAAAAATATGCACCATATTCATGTATGGCAATTAAATGAAAATGAAGTTCATTTAGAAGCACATATCGATTTTAAAAAGAATATTACGCTTTCAGAATTTGATGAAATTCTAGTAAAAATTGAACATGAAATTAATCATTTCGGTATCAATCATATCAATATTCAACCAGAATTTAATAAACCCGATAACAAAGCGATTATCGTTCAAGATTAAAAAATATGTTGCAACTCGAAGCAAAAACTTTCGACGAATTAACGATTACTGAATTGTATGAAATACTTCAACTTCGTTCTGAAGTTTTTGTAGTAGAACAAAATTGTGTTTATCAAGATATAGATGGTAAAGATGAAACAGCTTTACATATCTTAGGAAAAAAAGAAGGAAAAATTGTAGCCTACGCCCGCTGTTTTGCTCCTCAAATTTATTTTGAAGAAGCTGCTATTGGGCGCGTTGTAGTAAAATCTAGTAAACGAAAATTTGGCTACGGGCATGATATTTTAAAAGCTTCTATAGCAGAAATAGAAAAACGCTACCAAACTTTTACCATTAAAATTTCTGCACAACAATACCTTACGCATTTCTATGAGTCTCATCAATTTATACAAATTGGTGAAGGATATTTAGAAGACGGTATTCCACATATTGCGATGCTAAAAAATTAATTTACAAAAAGTTAAAAAGATTGCTATTGGTTTAACTGGCTTTTATAGTTACTTTTGCACGCTTAAAATTTAACAATATCAATGAAGAAAGTTCTCAATCTTTTCGACTTTAAACAGAAAGTAAATTATAAAACTGAAATCTTAGCCGGATTAACCGTAGCGATGACGATGATTCCAGAATCACTATCGTTTGCAATCTTAGCTGGTTTTCCTCCATTGGTTGGTTTATATGCTTCTTTCATCATGGGATTAATTACAGCCATTTTTGGAGGTCGTCCAGGGTTAATTTCTGGTGGTGCTGGAGCCACAACGGTTGTGTTAATTGCGTTAATGAATTCTCACGGACTCGAATATGTTTTTGGTGCGGTGATCATTGCTGGTATTATTCAGGTGATCGTAGGTTTATTTAAACTTGGTAAATTTATTCGACTTGTACCACAACCTGTTATGTTTGGTTTTGTTAACGGACTGGCTATTATTATTTTTATGTCTCAAATTGAACAATTTAAAGTAAATGTTGGAGGCAATATTGAATGGATGACAGGTTCACCATTTTTAATTATGGCCGGTTTAGTGGCACTAACCATTGGTATTATTGTGCTTTTACCAAAACTTACCAAAGCAATACCTGCCTCTTTAGTCGCTATTATAGTCGTTTTTGCAATCGTTTATTTCTTCGGAATTGATACTAAACAAGTAATAGATATTGCATCAGTAAGTGGTAGTTTACCTCCATTTAATATTCCTGATATTCCTTTCACATTCGAAGCTTTTAAAACCGTACTTCCTTATGGTTTAATTATGGCAGCAGTTGGCTTAACTGAAGGTTTATTAACGTTGAATTTAGTAGATGAAATTACAGGAACCAAGGGCCAAAGTAATCGGGAGTGCGTAGCACAAGGAACAGCAAATATTGCAAACGGTTTTTTCTTCGGAATGGGTGGTTGCCCAATGATCGCACAAACTTTAGTGAATTTATCTTCAGGTTCTCGTGCTCGACTTTCTGGAATTATTGCTGCAATTACCATTTTAACGATTATTCTTGTTGGCGCTCCGGTGATCGAATTATTACCGATGGCAGCGTTAGTTGGGGTAATGATTATGGTGGCCTTCGGTACTTTTGAGTGGGCAAGTTTTAGAGTCTTTACCAGAATGCCAAAACACGATATATTTGTGATGCTATTGGTAACTTTAATCACTGTATTTTTACACAACTTAGCGTTAGCGGTATTAATTGGAGTCATTATTTCTGCTTTGGTTTTTGCTTGGGATAACGCCAAAAGAATTCGAGCTAGAAAAAGCGTCGATGAAAACGGAATAAAACATTATGAAATTTACGGGCCTTTATTTTTTGGTTCTACAGCTACCTTTATGAGTAAGTTTAATGTTCATAAAGATTCTGAAGAAATTATTGTCGATTTTACCGAAAGTAGAATCGTAGATATGTCAGCTATCGAAACTTTAAATAAGCTTACCGAGCTATATTCAAAACACGGTAAGAAAGTACATTTAAAACACTTGAGTGGCGATTGTAGAAAGCTATTAAGCAATGCGGAAGCCGTGATCGATGTAAATATTATTGAAGATCCAACCTATCGTGTAGTAGCCGATTAATAAACAAAATTATAGATTATAAAAAGCCTTTTTCTTAACTAGAAAAAGGCTTTTTTTATTAGTTGTAGCAGGTTAGAAAAATCAATCATTTAAGCAAATATTTAGCAAATTTGAGCAATCTATCTTGGTGTATTCCTCTAAAAAAACCAAACATCACAAATCCATACACCAACTGAGTTCTAAAATTACCGTGCTCGTCGTAGGTTCTGGTACTTACCAAAACATCTTTTTGAATTACGTGGTAATCAGAAAGTTTTGTAGCGCGTTTAATAAAGTCATATTCTTCCATTAGTTTTAGCGATTCATTATAACCATTTAAGCGTTGGTACAAATCGCGCGTAATCCATAATGTTTGACCGCCACCACGAAACATCATTCCTTTAAAACGAGAAAAATAACTGTTTAATAATAGAAATTTATTCTTTGTATCAAAAAGCGATCGAAAACATCCAAATTGAATTTTTTCACTTAGATGGGCTAAAATATCTGCTGAAAAACTTTTGGGAGGTAAACTATCGGCGTGAACAAAATAGAGGATTTCTCCTTTGGCAGCATCAACACCAGCATTCATTTGTTTGGCTCTTCCTTTAGCTGAAGAAATTACTTTTACCAGAAAATTTTCCGCTACTTTCCTACTCTTATCGCTGCTTCCGCCGTCAACAATGATAATTTCTTCTGCACCATTTTCTTTTAAGTAAGGTAGAAGACGTTGTAGATTTTCTTCTTCATTAATTACAGGAATTATAATACTAATCATTACTACTGAAGTCAATTTTTTTTTAACTGTAATTCTCTAAATCTAACTCCCAGTTATAATCTAAAAATTCTACACCTGGATCTGAGTTTTTTGGAATGAGCTCATAAGATTTTAAAATTTTAATAACACCATCTTTTCCGCCAAAATCTGCCCTAAACCAATTCATTAATCGAGGTACGTAAACCTTATTTTTATTAAATTTTACCTCACGCTTTAAATAAGCTTTTGCAGATTTTTCTAATTGTGTATCTAAACTTTCTACCTTATAAAAAGTAACAGGAGGGCAACTTTTCGCTCCGCAATTAAGCGCGAAATGAATACGCCAATCTACCTCAGATACTCTAAATTTCTTTTCAAACTTAGAAGCAAAAGGATCTTTTAAATGACCGTAAGAAAGTTTGACGCGAGAATCTCTAATCATGCCGTGTTCTACATCATCTAAACTCATCTTTTCACCAGCAATTGTAAAACGTTCGTCCTTAAAAAAAGCAGAACGATCTTGGTATAAATCTGGATTTTTCTTCAGTAAATATTGAATGTAAGTATTGTAAATATTCAACCAAAAAGCTTTCTTTTTCGTATCGTTAGTTAGTTCTTTTTCTAAATTATTCTTAGCAATTTTTTCTAATTGTTGAATATATTTTTCTGCTGAACTATCATTTTTTACAGCATCGTAAAAATTTTTTGAAAGCTGAAATAAATCTACTTTTTCTACTTCGGAAGAAGTTAAAATTTGTTGACTTTTTTTGTCGTTCGCATAAGCCGTAAAAACTATTGACAAAGCCAGTAAAAGCAATAATTTTCTAAAATAGTTGATTAAAAAATTCATTTTCAATTTTTATATAATATACGAAAATTATGCTAATCAGTTTTTTACCACCAAACAATAAAGAAACGTTCATAGGTTTGCTCGTCTTTTTTCATCCACATCAATGCGGCTTTTTGATGCTGAAGTAAATACTTCACTTCATGTAAAATTTCAGCATATGATTTCCAGTTTTGATGGTGTTGTGGTTCAACTGGCCAATCTGGTTTTTTGGGCGAATAAAATTCAAAAGAGCCATATTCTTCTTGGCTAAATTCGTTTTCGTGTAACCAATAGCCTAAAATGCAGCTGTTGTTTATCTGTTTAAATTGATGGTTTAATAATGATTTTGGCACAAATAAATTGGCTAAAAAACAAACTTGCTGCTCGGTTTTATCTAATTCAATTTTGTGTTCTTTCAGTAAAGATTTACTTTCTTTTTTATACAATAACTGTAGCTGATGCGATTTTAAACGGTCAATTTTTTTAAGCAACGTATCTTTTCGGTTGGGACCAATCCACCGGTCAAGTTCATTTTCAAAATTAAGATCGTACACATAAAATTTATAGACCAATTCGACGTGAATCGTTTGATTGGTATTTATTTCATTTAAGAAAAAATCAAATTCTCCTAGCGTTTGTTTGTCATGAATGAGCTGGAGGTTCTGAGCGATTAAATCGTAATTAGAAGATTGCCGAATGGCTTCCGCAAAAAAAAGTTCAGCACGTTTTCCTAAGACTAAATTTGGTGGAATTTCTATATTTTGCTGAAGTGAAGAAGTATTTTTAGGGAGTTGAAATTGTGTTAAACCGAATAATTTTTTGTCTTTCCACAACGGAAAAGTCGTTAAAAAACCTTGATATTGAAGTTCAAGTGCTGAAATAGAATTTTAAGTTTTTGTGGTTTATAAGATTTCTCGACTTGGCTCGAGGTGGCATCTACCGTTATCGTCATTCCGTGTTTGACACGGAATCTCATCTTGCTAAGTAAATGAATCTTGATAATGAGGTGCTGAATCAAGTTCAGCATCACGATTCGATTCTCGAATTATGAACGTCCTAAAACTTTGTTGTATTCATTTGAGTTATTCAGTATTTCTTTTGCCTTTATAATTTCAGGATTTTCCTGAATGTAGTAATCATATAATCCTTCTTGATAGAAATAACGTTTAATAATCTCATCGGTTAGTAAACTTACGATTTCTGGTTTTTTATCTTCTAAATCTTGCGTTTTAGCCTTTTCAATTTCTTTTAAAAGTCGCTCGTATTGAGTTTTTATTTCGTTATTAAAACCTTCCTCCTCAGCGGTTTTAAAAGCTTCTTTTAATTCTTTTTCAGTTTTGGTGGTGTAATCAAAATCTGATGAATTTAAGAATTTTTTAAAATCTTCGTAATCACTATCTGTAAATTTAAATTCTTTTGGGTTGCTTAACTGATGATTGTAATAATAGTTGGTCGCATAATCGAAAATGGCATTTTTCTCCATTAGCGCCTGCGTAACGCCGCTGTATTTAGAAGTTTCTAATTGAATATCTGGTAAAATACCGCCACCGTCGTAAACTTTTCTTCCGTTACGGGTAGAAAATTCGTTATAATCTTCTGCTTTGGTTCTTACCGCTTTTCCTTCTTCATCACGATTCCAGTAATCTAAGGCTTGTATACATCTTCCGCTAGGCGTGTAATAGCGAGAAATGGTAACTTTCATTTGGGTATTGTAGGTCAATTTTTTAGGTCGTTGTACCAATCCTTTTCCAAAACTTCTAGCACCAATAACTACGGCACGGTCTAAATCTTGTAAACCGCCAGAAACAATTTCACTAGCAGAAGCACTTCTACCGTTAATCAATACCGCCAACGGAATTTCTTTATCCATTGGGTCACGCTGAGTTTTGTAAGTTTTATTATACTTTTCTATAATCGATTTTGTAGTGGTAATTACTTCCTCTTTATCTACAAAAATATTGGTGGTGTTTACCGCTTCGGTTAACAAACCACCAGGATTACCACGCAGGTCTAAAATTATTTTTTGAGCTCCTTGCTCTTTTAATTTTTTGAGAGCGGTAGCCACTTCAGAAGAGGCTTTACGGGTAAATTTAGAAAGTACAATATAGCCAATATCACCATCGATCACTTTTGAATACGGAACAGCGTTAAGCTCGACAGCTTCACGTTCTAAGTTTGTCGTTTGGGTTTTTCCTTGTCGCTTAAATGTAAGTTGAACCGATGTTCCTGCCGCTCCTTTTAGCAATTCTCCTGCGTCATTTTCAAAATTAGATAAATCTACATCACCAATCTTAATAATTTCGTCTCCGGCCTTTAATCCAGCTTTATCTGCAGGATAATCTTTGTAAGGTTCTACAATGGTTATCTTATGATTTTTAGTTTCTACCGAAGCGCCGATACCGGTATATTCACCCGAATTTTGAATTCTTGCCTGTTCTACTTCTTGCTCATTCCAATAAACCGTGTAAGGATCTAGATCTGCCAACATTGCCGTGATGGCGGTATTCATTAAATCTGCCGGTGTAGTTTCATCTACATAATTCATATTGATTTCTTTAAACAGCGTGGTGAAAATCTCAATCTGTTTGGCGATTTCAAAAAAATCTGATTTATAAGAAGTCGTAGTTAAAAAAATAACCACAGCGGCAATGGGTAAAATAATGCGTTTCTTCATCTTCATTCGGTTTATTCTTGCTCTCTAAATTTAATCAATATTTTTTGAATAGATTTTTCTAACTCTGGCAGACTAAATTTTTTACGCCCCAAATAAATAAACATTAACGCGTACGGAGTTTTTTCTTCTGCTAGTAAATGTTTATTGGTACGGTAGGCTTCGCGTAATAAACGTTTTAAACGATTGCGATCTACTGCTAATTTAAAGCTGCGTTTAGGAACCGAAAAGGCAGCCAAATGATGTTTCGCGTCGTTGGTTAAGGGTAAATATACCAATTTAATAGGAAAATTTTTTACACTCCTTCCCTCTTCAAACAATTTTGAAATTACAATTTTGCTCTTTAATTTTTCAGCTTTTCCTAAGGTTTGGTTCATGTGATAAAATTCAATCTTCGAAATTTACAATAATTCTTACCAAGGCTAGTCGAAGTTTTTTTATTTCTTAGTATTTGACTTCGTAGCTTTATGTGATGCTAAAATGAGTTCAGCATAACGGTCGTAAAATAATATTGAAATTAAATAATAGTCAAAAAAAAACCTTTCAACTTAAAAGTGAAAGGTTTTTATGATGTTTTTTGGGTGTTTCCCTTCGGGTCAGGCTATTCGTTTCAATTCCTTGTTTCGCTTTGCTTCACTGCGGGATTTTCACTGCTATCCTTAACACAAAATTTATTTTTCCCAAATGTTATTGCTACGATCTATATCTGCCATAAGCTCACTAGCATCGATTTCTATTTTCTTTACGCCAGTTTTTTCAATGTCAAAACTATAGGTAGGATGACCCCAGTTCCAATCTTTAAGTTGTTTACCGTTGTTTGATTTTTCCCAACGCATCATCTCTAATGGGATGTAATATTTTTTGGTAGAATTGTCATTTAAAGTAACTTCAACTTCAATAGGCATTGGCATTTGTCCAATTCTTTCTAAAACTAATTTTGTACCCTTCCCATCTTCTTCAACAGATTTAATACTGTAATCTACAGTATTCGTGGTTCTGGTCCAGTCGTTTAAATACCAACCTAGTTGTGCACCGCTTACTTTTTCGGCTACACGAATAAAATCGTTTGGTGTTGGATGTTTAAATTTCCATTCTTGAAAGTAACGTTTTAATGTTTTTGACAAGTTTTCTTCACCAATTACATAACCTAATTGTGCTAAGAAAACAGAACCTTTACTATAAGCACCAATCCCATAACCCATATTGGTTTGGTAACGATCGGCGTGAGTAGAAAGTGGTTGCTCCTGCCCTGAGTTAGCTAAATAGTTATAACCACGGTAAGAATTGCTTAAGGGATTATCGTTATTTTTATTTAAGATTTCGTTTTCAGCCATTGTAGAAATGTAGGTGGTAAAACCTTCGTCCATCCATTCATTTTCAGATTCGTTGGTGGCTAAAACAAACTGAAACCAAGAGTGAGCAAATTCGTGAGCGGTTACACCAACTAAGCTTTCATAGCTTCTCTCGCCCGTAATTAACGTACACATCCCGTATTCCATACCACCATCACCACCTTGAATTACAGAATATTGATCGTAAGGATATTGGCCAATATGTTCATTATAATATGCTAATAATTCGGCTGTTTTTGGCTGAAATTTTTTCCAAGCGTCTTTAATTTCTTCGTTGTCTTTGTATAAGAAATGAAGCATCGTGCCATCTTCAGCCTTTAATTTATCATGAATAAATTCTGGATCTGCAGCCCAAGTAAAATCATGAACATTAGGTGCGTTAAAATGCCAAGTTAGCTTTCTTCCCTTGCGGTTTACTTTTTCACCTTCTTCTTGGTACCCATAACCAATTTCTTTAGGGTTTTGTAAGTAACCGGTACCTCCTAAAATATAATCTTTATCGATGGTAATTTTTACATCAAAATCTCCCCACACACCGTGAAATTCTCTCCCTATGTAAGGATCGGCGTGCCAACCTTCAAAATCATATTCGGCTAATTTTGGGTACCATTGCGTCATTGAAAGCGCTACTCCTTCAGCATTATTTCTACCTGAACGTCTAATTTGTACAGGCACTTGTCCTTCAAAATCCATTTCAAATTTGGTAGATTTCCCAGGAAGTAAGGGTTGATTTAATTCAACTTCTAAAACCGTTCCTACCATTTGGTAACCTAATTTTTTACCGTCTTGTTTAAGGGATTTTACATTTAAATAGCCAATTTCGTCTTCTTTAAGAATACTAATTCTACTTTCGTATTCAGGGTTTTCGCGTGTTCCTAAATTATTTACCATTCTACCATCTGGATCTTGAATGTTTTGTAAACGAGCATCCATTTGACTTCCTGGTTGAAAAGCATTAAAAAACAAATGATAGAATACTTTAGTTAAGGTATCTGGCGAATTATTGGTGTAGTTAAGTTCTTGCGTTCCGTCATATTGGTAGTTTTTTACATTCATTTCTACATCCATCTTATAATCTACTTCTTGCTGCCAATAACCAGATTGACGCTGCGCAGTTAAAGTTCCTGTTACCAATAGAGAAAATAATATACTTTGAAGTTTAAATTTCATAGTGTTTTCAAAATTTTAATTAAAAATAAAGGGCGTTCACTTTGCTAAGATAAGCCAGTTCACGCCCTTAAAAAAATACTTCTAAAAAAGAAGATTACATTTTACTCGCCATAATTAAGGCGTTATACATGTTTACCATTCTTCCTGAAACAGAAAGTTCAGCAAAAGGTCTAATGTCATCAGAGCTACCTCCAACCATTACTTTTTGAGGAGAAGCTAATCCACTTTTCATAAGTACTTGCTTCACTTCTGCTGCACTTAATTTTGGATATAAAGAACGAATCATAGCCGCAACACCTGCTACTGCTGGAGAGGCCATAGAAGTTCCCTGTAAAAACTCATATTCATCGTTTGGAGTGGTAGACCAAATTTGAGTACCTGGTGCAAAAACATCTACATTAGTTTGACCGTAGTTAGAAAATCTAGCTACTAAGTCTGAACCATAATCAAAATTTGAAGCGCCAACGGTTAAGAAGTTATCTGCAATTTCTTCATCGTTATCTGGAGTTTGATCGTTAGGATAAATACGAGTAGCATCCATATCTAAGGCATCGTTACCAGCAGCATTAACGATAAGTACATCTTTTTTAGCTGCATATTTAATAGCATCGATTACCCATTCTGGATGTGGAGAGTAATACTTACCAAAACTCGTGTTAATTACTTTGGCACCATTATCTACGGCATATCGTATACCTAAAGCAATATCTTTATCATATTCATCACCATCAGGTACCGCTCTTATAGCCATAATTTCTACATTATTGGCTACTCCATTCATTCCGATACCATTATTGCGTTCTGCAGCAATAATACCAGCTACGTGCGTACCGTGTTTAACATCTTCTTTTTTGGGATCTGGACCACTAACTTGATTGTTACCATAATTAGTATCGGTTATATCATCTGGATCGTCTCCAGTTTTTCTACCGTCTAATTGCATATTAAGGTGAGAATCTAATCTTCCTTGGTAATAATCTACCGCTCCTTCAATTTGAGAAGCTACTGCATTTAGATCTTCACCACCATTACTCATGATGTTTAAAAGAAGCGCTTTGTATTGTTGAAGTGTAGTTTCTTCAGCTTCCATCGCTTGTAATTCTTCTAGAGAAAAGTCTTCTTTTCCTAATTTTTCAGCTATAGCATTTTTAGCTGTATTAATTTGCTCAATTAATTGCTTATAGCGATTTAAGTTTCTTGAAATATCGCTATACTCTTTGTTATACTCTTCATTTGCTTTTTCGTAAAGAGCAAATTCTTCTTTGTTTTCTGCACTAATTTCTGAAGCAGATTTACCTTCGTATTTAGGCTTTAATTTTCTTAAGATTCTAACGTACTCTAAGTTTTCTGCAACTGTATTTCCTAAGAAGTTCCACCCGTGAACATCATCGATGTAACCATTATCATCATCATCAATTCCGTTTCCTGGAATTTCATCTTCATTAGTCCAGATGATATTTTTTAGGTCTTCATGATCAATATCTACACCACTATCTAAGACAGCAACAATAACTGTTTCGCCTTTAAAATCTTTAATAATTTCATCATAAGCTTTCTTTACGCTCATGCCAGGAATAGTATCGGTAACTAAATCTGTTGCTCCCCAACCTTCTAATTGAGTTTCTGTAAGGGCAGCATTTTTTAAGGGTTGCTGATCTATATTTTCTATTGGGGTTGAAGTAATTGCAGGACCAGTGGTGCCACAACTTACGGCAAATACTGCAGCTAGAGCCGCTGCTAAAGTAGGTTTAATAAATGCTCTTTTCATTTAGGATAAATTATGAATTAAATAATTCGTTAAAAGTAAAGGTTTTGTCTAATCGAACTCCTTTTTCAGTTCTTTTTACAGTAATAATTTCGTGATGTGCATCATGCTCTAAAAACAAATAGAAGCCTTCGTCTGCAGCTTTTTCTAAAAAGGCCTCTTTTTCACCTAAGGTTAATAAAGGTCTAGTGTCAAAACCCATGACATAGGGTAATGGAATATGACCTACAGTAGGTAATAAATCTGCCATAAAAACTAAGGTTTTTTCTTGATAAGTGATATGCGGAATCATTTGTTTATCGGTATGACCGTCTACAAATAATACACCAAAGTTAAGATGTGTGTAAAAATGAGAACCTTTATCACGATCTAAAAAGTGAAGTTGCCCACTTTCTTCCATAGGAAGTAGATTTTCTTTTAAGAAGGAAGCTTTTTCTCTAGCATTAGGGTGAATGGCCCAATCCCAATGTTCTTTATTGGTCCAGAATTTTGCATTTTTAAAAGCAGGTTCATAACCTGTTTTGTTTTTATTCCATTGAATGCTTCCTCCGCAATGATCAAAATGTAAATGGGTTAAAAAGACATCGGTAATATCATCTTTATGAAATCCTAATTTTTTTAGGGATGAATCTAAACTAAAATCTCCCCAACGATGGTAGTAACTAAAAAACTTTTCACTTTGTTTATCACCTAAACCATTATCAATTAAAGTAAGCTGATTTCCATCTTCAATAAGCAGACAACGTGCACCAATATCAATCATATTATTGCTATCTGCAGGGTTAGTTCTGCTCCATAAGCTCTTAGGCACCACCCCAAACATTGCTCCGCCATCTAATTTAAAATTTCCGGCTTCAATGGGATATAAAGTCATAATTAGTAATTTAATTGAAAAATTGCTTCGAAAATAAGAAATTACAAGTTTCTATGCTAAGTATTACCTATGATTTAACGATTAGCAGAGTGATATTTAGTTGCAAACTAATTTTGCAACAAGTGTTTTTTATCGTTAAAAATCTTATTTTGCAGAAAAAACTGTCCTTATGTTAGAATTAGCAGGAATAATTATATTAGGAATTTTAGCTCAATGGGTTGCTTGGAAATTTAAAATTCCTGCAATTTTACCTTTAATCTTAATTGGCTTAGCTGTAGGGCCATTGGCTACGTTTTATACCGAAGATGGTTCAAAATTAATTGAACCTATATGGAATGGCGATACGGGTTTATTCCCTGGAGAGAGTTTGTTTTATTTCGTGTCGTTAGCCATTAGTATTATTCTTTTTGAGGGCGGACTAACGCTACGCAGAGGGGAAGTTTTAAATGTAGGACCCGTAATTGTAAAATTAATAACCATTGCGGTTGTTGTTACCTTTTTTGGTGCTGGTGTTGCTGCACACTTTATTTTTGATCTTTCTTGGCAAATTTCATTTCTTTTCGCTGCTTTAATTATCGTAACTGGACCTACGGTAATTACACCAATTTTGAGAAATATTCCTCTGAAGAAAGATGTATCTGCAATTTTAAAATGGGAAGGAATTCTTATAGATCCTATTGGGGCTTTGGTAGCGGTATTGGTTTTTGAATTTATTAGTGCCGGTGAAGGTCATGAGTTTACGCAAACTGCCATGGCTGAGTTTGGTAAAATTGTTTTATTTGGTTTTACCTTTGGTTTTACTTTTGCTCACGCTTTAGGATTTTGTATTAAGAAAAATATTATACCACATTATTTATTAAATGTCTTTACACTCGCTACCGTATTGGGTGTTTTTGTATTGGCAGATTTATTTGCACACGAAAGCGGATTATTAGCTGTTGTGGTGATGGGAATGGTGTTAGGAAATATTAATCTTCCTAATATTAAAGAACTGCTTTACTTCAAAGAATCGTTGAGTGTTTTGTTAATCTCAATTCTATTCATTTTGCTTTCGGCAAATATTAATATAGAAGATTTATTACTTATCTATAATTGGAATGCTTTACTCTTATTTGCAGCAGTGGTATTTTTGGTTAGACCTTTGGGCGTGTTCGTGAGTAGTATTAATTCTTCTTTAAAATTTAGAGAGAAACTATTTATTAGTTGGGTAGGACCGCGTGGTATTGTTGCTGCAGGTATTGCTTCACTTTTTGGGTTAAAACTGGCTAGTCAAGGAATTCCTGGCGCAGAATATATTACACCTTTAGTGTTTATGATTGTATTAGGTACTGTATTATTGAATGCTACTACCGCTAGAGGTTTTGCAAAATTGGTAGGAGTATTTTTAACCAGTTCTGAAGGAATTTTAATTATAGGAGCTTCTTCAATCTCACGTTTAATAGGTACTTATCTAAATAAAAATAACCGACATGTAGTTTTGGTTGATAATAACCGAACTAATATTAGAAAAGCAAAAGAATTAGGCTTAGAAGCAATTGAAGGCAGTGTTTATTCTGATGATTTAGGGAATAATATAGAATTAAATGATGTAGGTTATTTAATGGCTTTAACTGGAAACTCCGAGATTAATAAAATGGCAATTTCTAAGCTGCAAAAGCATTTTGGTGAAAACGGATCTTTTAGAGTGGTTTCTGCTGATGAGATGTCTGACCCTGAAAACAATCCACAAGAAGGTTTATTTTCTCATACCGATGATTTTATAAAGCTTACAGAAGTGGCAAGAAAACATCCAACCATTCAAGAAATTCAGCTTAATTCTCAAGAACATTATAGCGGTTTAATAGAGATTACCAAAACAGATGATGAAATTATTCCTTTATTTGTAAAAGATAATGAGGGAGATTTAAGTATTATTCCTTCTAACAGTCAAGAAGTAGAAATTGAAGAAGGTTATTTATTAGTTTATTTAGGAAAAACTATTGAGACAGATAAAATTAATGAAAGTACAGATTTAGAAGAAACAGTATCTGACGATGAAGAAGATAAGAGTTAATCTTTTTCATCTAAAGCATCTGCAAGTTCATCTGTCATGGCTAAGGTGTGAAATACGTTTTGTACATCATCATCATCTTCAAACTTATCTATAAGGTTCATGATTTTTTTAGCTTCATCTAACTCCAGCTCATTGGTTGAAGTAGGAACGCGTTGGATTTCAGAATTTTTAACTTGAATATTTAGGTTTTCGAGGTTTTCTCCCATTTTTCCATAATTAGTAAAATTGGTATAAATGGTCACGTAGTTATCACTTTCTTCAAAATCTTCAGCCCCACCTTCTATTAATTGCAATTCTAATTCTTCTAGAGGAATTTTAAATTTACCCCTCTCAATTGTAAACACTCCTTTTTTATCAAATAAAAATTCTAACGAGCCATTGGTGCCTAGGCTTCCTCCATTTTTAGAAAAAATAGAACGTACAGCAGCGACGGTTCTATTAGAATTATCTGTCTTACATTCTACAAAAATAGCAATTCCGCAGGGACCATAACCTTCAAAAGTGACGGTTTCATAGTTGTCAGCATCGTCACCACTTGCTTTTTTAATGGCTCGCTCGATTGTGTCTTTAGGCATATTTACACCTTTTGCATTGGCGATGGCGTTTCTTAAACTAGGGTTAGTTTCTGCATCTGAACCTCCGCCCTCTTTCACCGCAATTGTAATATCTTTAATTGCACGAGTAAATTGTTTTGCTCTTTTTTTGTCTTGGGCTCCTTTGCGATGTTTTATATTTGCCCACTTACTGTGTCCAGCCATTTGTCAATTTCATTTAGTTCAACAAAAACTTAAAAAATTTATTTGAAACCTCAAAATTGAAAAAGTAACTCATTAAAAAAGCCTCTGAATTTTCAGAGGCTTTTTGTTTTTAATCGTTAAGTTTTAATACCGCCATAAAGGCTTCTTGTGGTATTTCTACGTTACCTACGGCACGCATTCTTTTCTTTCCTTTTTTCTGTTTCTCTAGCAATTTACGTTTACGAGATATATCACCACCATAACATTTTGCGGTTACATCTTTACGTAAAGCTTTTACGGTTTCACGCGCTATAATTTTGGCGCCAATCGCTGCTTGAATAGGAATATCAAACTGCTGACGTGGAATAAGTTCTTTTAACTTTTCACACATTTTCTTACCAATATCGTAAGCATTGTCTACGTGTAATAAGGCTGAAAGTGCATCTACGTTACTTCCGTTAAGTAAAACATCTACTTTTACTAATTTCGATTCTTGCAGGCCGATTGGTGAATAATCGAAAGAGGCGTAACCTTTAGAAACTGTTTTTAAACGATCATAAAAATCGAATACAATTTCAGCTAAAGGCATATTAAAGGTTAATTCAACTCGTTCTGGAGTTAAGTAAGTTTGATTTATAATCTCTCCTCTTTTCTCAATACAAAGTGACATCACTGGCCCAACAAAATCTGATTTTGTGATAATGGTTGCTTTAATAAAAGGCTCTTCTACGCGGTCTAATTTGGAAGGTTCAGGTAAATCTGATGGGTTGTTTACCAAAATTACCTCATTAGGTTCTTTATTGCTAAATGCGTGGTAAGATACGTTAGGCACCGTAGTAATTACCGTCATATCAAATTCACGTTCTAATCGTTCTTGAATAATTTCTAAGTGAAGCATCCCTAAGAAACCACAACGAAATCCAAAACCTAAAGCAGCAGAACTTTCTGGCTGAAATACTAAAGAAGCATCATTTAGTTGAAGTTTTTCCATACAAGATCTTAGCTCTTCGTAATCTTCTGTATCTACCGGGTAAATACCAGCAAAAACCATTGGTTTTACATCTTCAAAACCTGCTACGGCCTCGGTAGTTGGGTTTTCAAAATCGGTTATCGTATCACCCACTTTTACTTCACGAGCATCTTTAATACCAGTGATAAGATAACCTACATCTCCGGTTTTAATTTCTTTCTGCGGAAATTGTTTCAGTTTTAAAGTTCCAACTTCGTCTGCAGAATAACTCTTACCCGTATTTACGAATTTAATTTTTTGTCCTTTTTTAATACTCCCGTTAATAACACGAAAGAATGTTTCTACTCCTCTAAAAGGGTTATAGACTGAGTCAAAAATTAAGGCTCTTAGTGGCGCATCAATTTTACCACTTGGGGCAGGAACTTTATCGATAATTGCGGTTAGAATTTCTTCTATTCCAAGCCCAGTTTTTGCACTAGCAGGAATTACTTCAGAAGCATCACATCCTAACAAATCTACAATATCGTCTGTAACTTCTTCAGGACTTGCGCTTGGCAAATCTACTTTATTAAGCACAGGAATAATTTCTAGATCGTTCTCTAAAGCTAAATATAAATTAGAAATGGTTTGAGCTTGTATGCTTTGAGCGGCATCGACGACCAATAAAGCTCCTTCACAGGCAGCAATAGATCTAGAAACTTCATAAGAAAAATCTACGTGACCGGGAGTGTCAATTAAGTTTAAAACATATTCTTCTCCTTTATGAATATAATTCATTTGAATGGCGTGACTTTTAATGGTGATCCCACGTTCACGCTCCAAATCCATACTATCTAGTAGTTGCTCTTGCTTTTCTCTTTCGGTTACAGATCCTGTAAAATCTAAAAGTCTATCTGCCAAGGTACTTTTACCATGATCAATATGGGCGATGATGCAAAAATTTCTAATGTGCTTCATATATCATTTTCAGTATTTTGTACTGATATTAAACAATTTAGAGCTTTTATAAATAATAATTTTATTAGCTTTGAATATCAATACATTTCTGCAAATATAGTTTTTTTGAAATCTAAACAAGAAGTATCTAAAAGCTATATGATTATTAAGTACAAAATTGTTGAATCTTATAAAGTTTAAATCATTTGAAATTAGGCTTACTTACATTTGTTTCATTAATTTTCCCTTGCCTTATTTTTAGTCAATACACTGTTTCTGGTAAAGTGTTAGATAAGAATGACGTTGGTATTTCATATGCAAATGTGTTATTATTAAAGCAAAAAGATTCTACGGTAGTAGATGCAAGAATTTCAGAAGAAAAGGGATATTTTATATTTGAAGCGGTTCCTCCAGATTATTATTTTTTGAAAGTATCTTTTGTAGGCTATAAAAGCAGCTTTCAAAAGTTTAATTTAGCTAAGGATATGGTTTTGCCTAAAATAGTGCTACTACCAGAGACTGAAAATTTAGATGAAGTAACTCTTACTACTAAGCTACCTAAAATTAGAAGAGCTGCTGATAGAATTATTTTTGATATTGAAAACACTAGTATTTCTAGTGGTAGTACTTGGGATGCTTTAAAAATGGCTCCGGGGGTAATTATTATTCAAGACGAATTAAAAATAAGAAACACGACAGCATCCATTTATATTAATGAGAAAAAAGTAAATCTAACTTCATCAGAGCTGAAACAATTGTTAGCGAGTTTTTCAGCAGAAAATGTCAAACAAATTGAAATATTAAGAAATCCTTCTGCTAAATATGATGCAGGAGATGGAGCTATTATAAATATTATGACTACAAAAATGTTAGTACCTGGTTATAAAGCTAATATTAATACCAACTATACACAAGGTATATATGCCAAATACAATATAGGTTCTAGTCATTATTACAAAAACGATAAATTTCATATTTTATTTAACTATAACTATGCTCCTGCAAAAAGACTTAAGCAAGATAAAAGTTATGTAAATTTTATTCGTAATGATGAAGTTTTTAATCGTTGGCGTACAAATTTTAATAAGGTTACTCGAGAAAATAGTCACCAAAGTAATATCATTATAGATTTTGATTTGAATGAGAAACAAAAAATTAGTTTGAATGCAAATGGTATTTATTCCCCTAGAAAAAGAAGTCAAATCAATGCTAAATCTAATGCATATTCAACAAAATTTAAGTTAGATTCTATATTTACTACCAATAGTAAATTAACTAATAACTTAACCAATATAGGTTATGATTTAGGATATATCTATCAATACAATAAAAATACAAAGTTAGCTTTAAATCTACACTCTACTTATTATGATAATGATGTAGACCAATTTATATTTACCGATTATTACACAAATCAAAATCAGCTATTAGATGAGCATAATTTAGCGAGCCAATCTTCACAGAAAATAAATATTTATGCGGGTCAGCTAGATTTTGAAACTACTTTAGGAGCATACCAATTTTTATCAGGTCTAAAGCATTCTAACATCAATTCTTCAAGTTCTACGTATTTCTATGAATTAGAAAGTGATGTTGCAGCTATAGCAAATACTAACTTATTAAATGTTTTTCATTATGATGAAGCAATATACGCGGGTTACATTTCTTTAACTAGAGCATGGCAAAAATTAACCGCAAAAGTTGGTTTACGAGTAGAACACACTAATAGAATAGGAAAATCTTTAGGTTTAAATCTTTCTAACAGCAGAAAGTATACAGAACCTTTTCCTAGTTTAAATGTAGGCTATCAACTTTCAGAAAATCATAACTTTTCATTTAATTACGGTCGAAAAATTAACCGACCAAAATATGAAAGCTTAAATCCATTTATATATTTTATTACCGAAAATAGTTTTCAAACGGGCAATTCCAATTTAAGAGCATCCATTAGTAATGAATTCAATTTAAATTATACGTTTAAAGATAAATATTCTTTTGATTTCTATTATCGCGATAATGGAAAAAACATGGCAAGCATAATTTTTCAAAACAATGATTATCTTTATTTAAGAAATAGAAAAGTAAATGTATTAGCAAGTAAATCTTACGGGATAGATTTTTTTCATGGTCGCTCAATAAAACCTTGGTGGTATGCGCAAGCCATACTTTCTGGGTTTCATGAAGAAGAGACTTTTTTAGCTGAAGAGAGTAATATGGTTCATGTAACTAATAAGGTTAGAGGTTTTTACGCTTCAATATATAATTCGCTTACACTTTCTAAAGAAAAAGCATTAACGGGGCATGTAAATTTTCTATACATTTCAGATTTTATTCTAGGCTCCTATCAAGTAGGAGATCAATTAAACCTATCTTTTGGAATAAGAAAAAAAATTTGGAAAGAAAGAGCAGAGTTTTCTCTTTTTGTTGCAGACTTATTTAATGAATATTCAACCAAATTAACTTCAACTTACCTTAATCAAGACAATGGTTTTTATGCCTTACCTGAAAATAGATTTATACGATTTGGTTTTAAATATAATTTCGGGAACATAGGTTTAAAAGAGAATAACCGATCTATGGATGCAGAAGAAAGAGAACGGTTGTGATAATTAATAAGTCAAAATCAATGAAGCATATTTTTATTAGGCTAAACCGTTTTTTTTTTACTTTCGGAGAAACAACTTTTATGCCGAAGAAACGATGTTTATAGGCTGCACAACCTAAACTTATAAATGTGCATATATTTTGTACAAATGACCTTATAACGATAAGGTCATAAATTTTAAAATGATGAAAAAATTATTATTATTAACCTTTTTGTTTTCCGGGTTTTCTTTTAGCAGTTTAAATGCGAATACGTATAGATTACAAATCCAAAATAACAATTGTGCAAACTATGCTTGGAATGCTGCTTCGGATTTTTGTGCTAAAAGAGATCAAGGTTGTACTGATTATGAATATTGGGCTATGACTGATACTGCTTATAGAATATGTTCAAGTTTAAAGTTAAATCCATCTTTAACGCCATAACAAAGCATTTTAAAAATGAGATATTTAATTTTAATCTTTTTCAGTTTTGTAATAAGCCATTCTTTTGCACAAACTAATTTTGAGGCTACTTATCAAATTAAATTTGATAATGAAAAGTTGAAGAATTTATACAAAGAAGAAAGTAGTAGAGATGCTATGCAATATAATATGCTCTTTAAAACTATGATAAAAAGTGCTGAAAGTTTGGATTACAAAATTTTATTCAATTCATCTAATGCTGTTTTTGAACCTACCGAGACTCTAACAGTCAAAAAAAATAAAGGATTAAATTTTGGATCGGGTATTTTGACAACAATTGATGCGGAAGCTAAAATTTTCACTTCAACTGAATGCAATGAATACTACAAAAAAATTGATGCAGGAGGTGTCAAAGCTTTGGTTCTATACCCATTTAAAAATTTTAATTGGAAGTTGACAAACCAAAATAAAGTTTTAAATGGTTTAAAGATTTTCAAAGCTAATACCGAATTAAATAGAAATAATAGAGTAATCTTAATTGAAGCTTGGTATTGTAAAGATTTACCATACAGTTATGGCCCTGTTATGTTTAATGGTTTACCTGGGTTGATAGTGCAGGTTACTATTGAGGAGAAATCCAAGAATAGTTTAAAATATACCTTTTCAATGGAATCTATCAAAAAAACTAGTAAAGCTGTTGAAAAAGCTCCAAAGGAAACCTATAAAATTATTTCTGAAAGAGAATTAAATGAAATTTTTGCTAAAATGAATTCGAATTTTAATCCACATTAATTATAGAATATTTTAAATAGAAAGTTATTGCTAATCCTGTTTTTCCTAACAGGATTTTCTTCTCTTTCAGCCCAAGAAATAAAGTTAGAAAGAAAGGTGTTAGACAGTAAGCAAAACCTAATATTAAATACCAATCTAATAGCTACACCACTAATGGAAAGCCAAGATATCACTTTTGCCATTATCGACATTAAAGGGCGATACAAGTTAAATTTTAAGACCAAAACTTATTCGATTTAATAGTTAATACAAAGGTTTATATATCAATAGTTTAAATAAATATCGCTAAAATAATAAATAGACCAAACCCGATAAAATCTATTTTTATTAGGCTAAACCGTTTTTTTTTTTTTTACTTTCGGAGAAACAACTTTTAAATATATGATGTTCTAGCTACTAAAAAAGAGAAGCTCCAAAAAACTTGGAGCCCTCTATAACCAAATGGTATAAAACCGTATGATTAGTTTGCACTACAAACGTACAACTTTTATGCCGAAAAAACGACACGAATAGGCTGCACAACCTAGATTTATAAGTGTGCATAATTTTATACAACCGACCTTATTAAAATAAGGTCATAAATTTTAAAATGATGAAAAAATTATTCATGTCATTTGCTTTTATAGCAGTGTTTTTTTCTAGTCAAGCTACTAATATAATTACTCAAAGAAATTGCTCAAATGAAGCAATTGTAGCTTATGATGTTATATTTGCTTTGACTGGCAACATGGCAGTAGCATTTCAGGCTGCAGATAATACTTATAATTCTTGTATTGATGATGGCGGTTCAGAAGGTGGTGTAGTACGAGAGTTAGATAATAGTTTGCAACCATAATAATTTGTAGAATTTTTAAGCTGGAAAAATTTTCCAGCTTTTATCTATTTTTCGATGAAAAAAATTTTCACTTTAATTACTATCATTTCTGTAACGTTAATGAATACCTATTCTCAATCAGGGACTATTACGTACAAAGCGGAGATAGATAATAATATAGAAAAATTTGTAAATGATATTACAGACCCAATACGCAAAAGCTATAGTCAAAAATTTATAAGCAATCTAAAAAAAAGCGCACCTTATCTAAATTTTACATTAAATTTTAATGAGCAAGAATCACTTTTTACCGGTAAGCAAGTCATGTTAAATGATAATGGTGTCGATTTAAATATGGCATATGGTGCCTTTAGTGCAGATGGCACATTTTATAGCAACAAGTATGATGAAATGATTTTTTGGCAGCGACAGCTTTCAGGAAAAGAATATAGGGTGCAAATGAATGCTTGCAGAGATTGGAAGATCACCAATGAAAGTAAAATAATAAAAGGGTATAAATGTTTAAAAGCAACTACGAGTACCATAATTAATAATGAAAATTTGATAACGACTGCTTGGTTCTGTCCAACTCTAGGTTACCAGTTTGGTCCGAAAGGTTTTGAAGGTCTACCTGGGTTAATTTTGGAATTAAATTATCTTAATCGATTTAGATTTTATGCAAATAAAATTATTATTAAAAGTAAATATCAGAAAATAGTAAAACCTCAAGAGGGAAAGTTAATTACAGCAAAAAAGTTTGAAGAAATTATTAAAAAACAAATGGGGTTTTTTCAAGACTGAATTTATTCAATATCATCTTCGCTTAAAATTATAGTTGCTCATAATTTTTAAAATAATGAAAAAATTATTAATCTTAACCGTTTTTTTTGCTGGATTTTCTTTTAGCAGTTTAGATGCTAAGACCTTACAAACTGATTGTCATTCGTATGCCCAAAATGCATGTGTTGAAGAATCCCAAGCTTTGGGATATCAAATGTCTTTTAGCGAATATCAACAAGCATATGCTTTTTATTATAATGGCTGTGTTGATTCTGGTGGTAGTATTAATGATCCAATATTTGTACTTACCCCTTAAGCATATTATAATATTAAATTAAAAAAGATCTTCATTTACTAATAAAGACTTTTAGTAAATGAAGATCTTTTTTAATATTTAAGAACTTTAAAGTTTATAAATGAGGATAATTTTAAGCATATTATTTTTTGCGATTTTTACTGTCTGTTCTTCCCAAGAAAAACCTATTCATAAAAATATTTTGATAGTTTATGGAAAGAAGATAGTAACTAATAATAAAAAAAATATAAAAGATCAGCGTGTTAGATATTCTATAAATTCAATCAAAAAATCCTTTGAATATCTAGAATACGAATTAATTATTAAAGATGATATATCTCAATTTTCTTTAATTCCATTTATGGATAATGAAGGTATAAACATCAATAAGCGTGCTATAAGCGCAGGTGGAGGTGAGAGTATATATTTTACTGAAAAAAATAAAGATTCTTTATATCATCAAATGAATGAATTATTTGGTGAAATCTACACAGTTAGATATCCAAAAAAGGTATGAATGGAAAATTATTGATGAGAAAAAAATTATCAATGGATATAATTGCATTAAAGCGGAAGCTATTGAGGTAACTAATGATTTTAGAGGAAAATTTGAAAATAAGATTACCTGTTGGTTTACAACAGAATTACCAAGTGGATTTGGACCAGCAGATTTTGTAGGGTTACCAGGATTGGTAATACGAGCACAAAAGGGAAATATAATATTTTATGTTAAAAATATATATGATAAGAGTTTAAGTTTCAAATATAAAAGAATGCAAAACTCTATTACAAAAAAGCAAATAACAGAAATATTTAATAATGGAATGAATAATTATTTTAATGATTAAAAAAATAAAAGTTTTTATTCTATTTATATTTTTAACAGGATTTTCTTCTCTTTCTGCCCAAGAAATAAAGTTAGAAGGTAAGGTGTTAGACAGTAAGCAAAACCTAATATTAAATACCAATCTAATAGCTACACCACTAACAGAATGCAAAACATCGCTTTTGCGATTATCGACATTCAGGGGGCGGTACAAGTTAACTATTAAATCGAAAACCATATTGGATTTAATAGTTAATACAAAAGTCTATATACTTATAGTTTAAATAAATATCGTTAAAACAACAAACCGACCAAAATCAATAATAACCGATAAAATATATTTTTATTAGGCTAAACCGTTTTTTTTTTTTTACTTTCGGAAAACAACTTTTAAATAAATGATGTTCTAGCTACTAAAAAAAGAGAAGCTCCAAAAAATTTGAAGCCCTCTATAACCACATGGCATAACACCGTAGGTTTAACTTGCATAACAAATGTACAACTTTTATGCCGAAGAAACGATGTTTATAGGCTGCACAACCTAAACTTATAAGTGTGCATAATTTTGTACAACCGACCTTATTAAGATAAGGTCATAACTTTTAAAATGATGAAAAAATTATTAATCTTAACCGTGTTATTTACTGGGTTTTCGTTTACAAATAGTATTGCAAATAATTCCAAAGAAGAATTATCAACAGATTGCGTTCGATTAGCAATGGATGTTCATGATTCTTGGACATCACAGGGATTTAGTGATCGTTATGCAAGCGGAAAGGCTGATGATGCTTACAATGATTGTGTAAATCACGCAACTACACCTCAGACACCAGAACTTGTATTACAACCATAAATTTTTAAATATGTAATTTATAGCCTGGTTTAGATCTAAATCAGGCTATATTATATAAATGAGATAATAATGAAGAAAATTAAAATTTTTGTTTGCTTGTTTCTATTAATAAGCTCTTTTATTAATGCCCAAAACATATCTGTTACTTATAAAGAAACGATGGTAAAAAATCCAATTGATACTTCTAATATAGATCCAGGGGATTATAAAATGGTCATGTTTAAAGAAATGGAAAAAGTTAAGAATGCAGTAAAAAATGTATCTTATTCATTAAAGGCCAATCAGACCGAATGTTTGTTTGAAGTATTTAATTTTATGGAAAACGACGGCAATAAAAGTTTAGAAAATGCCATTTTAGCTTCTTCAGCAGATGGTAAGTTTTACAGTAATAAACTAGACCAACTTTATTTTTGGCAGGTGAACAATGGTAGTAAATACTATAGAATATTAAATACTGATAAAATAGAAGGATGGAAAATTACTAAGCAGTCAAAAAAAATAGGAAAGTACATTTGTTATAAAGCTACAAATAAAATTTTATTAAATAACAAATTACCTATAGAGGTAATTGCTTGGTTTACTCCAGAAGTTCCTTATTCATTTGGTCCGAAAGGCTACGGAGGCTTACCCGGATTAATTATAGCTCTAAATGAAAGAGGTTTTTACTTTTACGCTGAAAAAATAAAATTTCACGATTCCAAATTAAATATTGATAAACCTCAAAAGGGCAAGCTGGTAACTCCAGATGAATATGATGATCAGACTCAAATAGGTTTTTAAATAAAATTTCTAATATCACAATAACTCAACACCATAAAACATTTCTCCTAATCCTGTTCTTCCTAACAGGATTTTCTTCTCTATCTGCCCAAGAAATAAAGTTAGAAGGCAAGGTGCTCGATAGTACGCAAAACCCAATCCCGTACACCAATCTTATCGCAACGCCATTAACTGAGAGACAAGATATCACTTTTGCCATTACCGATGTTCAAGGACGATACAAACTAAAGTTGGTAGAAGCCGTAAGTTACCAATTAGAAATTACCCATATGGGCTTTTCTAAAGTAACCGATACGGTAAAATTCACTGCAAACAGTCAAAAAGATTATTTCTTACAAAAAAGCACCGAGAGTTTAGAAGAGGTGATTATTAAACAAGAAATGGCGGTCATTGTAAAAGAAGATACCATTACCTACCGTACAGATCAGTTTAAAACGGGTGAAGAGCGTAAGTTGCGAGAAGTCTTAAAAAAACTGCCCGGCGTAGAAGTAGACCGGGAAGGTAATGTTACCGTAAACGGTAAAAAAGTGACTAAACTCATGGTCGAAGGTAAAACCTTTTTTACCGGCGATACCAAATTGGGTGTCAATAATATTCCGGCAGATGCGGTCGATGAGGTCGAAGCGCTCGATAATTATAACGAAGTCGGTTTTTTAAAAGGCCTAAGCGATAGCGACCAAATGGCACTCAACATTAAATTAAAAGAAGGCAAAAAGAAATTTTTATTTGGCGATCTCGAAGCCGGTGGCGGTATCGAAGATCGTTACCTCATTCATCCTACCTTATTTTATTATAGTCCCAAAACGGCAGTTAATGTAATTGCAGATTTTAATAACATTGGTAAAAAGAGTTTTACCATGCAAGATTACATTAATTTTGAAGGTGGTTATGCCGCTATGCTAGATGGTTCTACCAGTTTTGGCGATGTTTATAGTAGCGATTTCGCTCAGTTTTTAAATCAGCAAGATTTTGTATATCAAAAAAACGATTTTGGAGCCGGGAGTGTTTCACAACAAATTAACCCTAAACTTCGCTTAGAAGCATTTTCTATTGTTAATAAAGGGAAAACCCAAACCAGAACCACCAACAGCCTTACGTATGTAGCAGAAGATAATCTCGATGAGTTTAGAGAAACCACCCAAGAAAACACAATGTTGTTCAGTTTAAATAAACTCAAGTTGCGCTACCAACCCGACGATGAAAACGATTTGGCGTACGAGGCCTTTATAAAAACCTCTAATGGAGATGCTTACCAAAACCTAAATTCATTGACGACGATCGATACCACGCTTACGCAAATAAATCAGCAACCAAAAAATGTTTCAGTAAATCAAGAAGTACGCTATAACAAACAGTTTTCTTACGAGCATACCTCTACCTTAATTGCCAATTATAAGTACAGCGATCAAGAAACCGATAACGATTGGTTATTTAACCAACCAATTTTTACTAATTTAATCCCCTTTCAGCAAGACGGTAATTTTTTTAATTTATTACAACAAACCGCTACGCAAAAGCACCAAGCTACGTTAGACTTAAAACATTATTGGGTGCTTAATAACTTCAATCATATTTATCCGCGAGTGGGTTTCACATTTTTAGACGAATCGTTTTCTACCTTAGACCAACAAATCTTACCAAACGGAAACTTCAATAGCTTTCAGCAAAATGGTTTTAATAACGATTTAAATTTTCGCTTGGTCGATAATTACATTGGGTTTCAATACAAAGCCAAAGCCGGCGATTTTATTTTTAAACCGGGAGTGATGTACCATTCTTATTTCTGGAAAGTGAATCAATTTTCAGAAGAAATCGCCAATCAGCAAAAAAGTGTCTGGTTACCGGAGTTAAATATTGAATACGAAATTTCTTCCGCAGAAAAACTAGAACTCGATTACCAATTAAAAACCAGTTTCGCCAATGCCTCGCAATATGCTAATCGATTGCGATTGGTAAGTTTTAATCAATTATATCGCGGTAACGAAAATTTAGAAAATCAGCTTTTTCATTCGGCATCTTTGCGTTACCGACAATTTAATATGTATAAAGGCATTTTTTTAAACGCCAATCTAAATTATACTAAAAGAGAACAATCGATTAGAAACACGACGCAAATCGAAGGGATCGATCAAGTAAGTACTTCAATTTATACAAGCTTACCAGAAAACACTTATGCGTTAACCGGTTCTTTAACCAAAAAAATATCCAAATACAGTTTTACTCTTCGCGGAAATATCAACTTATCCGACTATTCTAGAATTATTAACGACAATGTAAACGATTACCAATCACAAAATTACCGCTACACGCTCAAAGCTCAAACACGTTTTAAAGAATGGCCAAATTTAACTTTAGGTTGGGAGCAACGCTTTAGCAATTTTGAATCTGAAACTTTTAAAAATAACTTCACTCAAATTAATCCGTATGCCTATTTAGAGTGGGATTTTCTAAACGATTTTATTTTTAAAGCCGATTACACCTATAACTATTACGAAAACAAAAATACCAGCCAAATCAACCGATTTGATGTAGGGAATTTATCATTATATTATAACAAAGAAGATAGCCCCTGGGGTTTCGAGATCGATGTAGATAATGTGTTCGATATTCAGTATAAAAACGAATACTCATTTAATCAATTTATAGTCACCGATAGAAATATTTATTTGCAACCTAGAACTATTTTGTTCAAGCTTTCCTATAAATTGTAAAGATCAGGGCAAAGCCTGCGGCCCAGGCTATCCATTACCATCTTTTTTTGCCACTTATCAAAGCAAAAAAAGGATTTTCATTACTATCCCTTTTGCGAAAATTTTAATTCAATCTTCAGATTAAAAAAACAGCAGTTCATACTTATTTCTTAATTTTGCAGATTAAAACAACTAAATAAAATTCAGTTTTGGCAAAGATAGGAGATATAGATGTAGGAGAATTTCCGTTGTTGTTAGCCCCAATGGAAGATGTGAGCGACCCACCATTCAGAGCGTTGTGTAAAGAGCAAGGCGCCGATGTGGTGTATACTGAATTTATTTCTTCAGAAGGACTTATTCGTGACGCTGCAAAAAGCGTCATGAAACTCGATATTTATGAGAAAGAGCGCCCGGTTGGTATTCAGATTTTCGGTGCAAATCTAGAATCGATGTTAGAATCGGTAGAAATTGTAGAGAAATCTGGTCCAGATATTATTGATATTAATTTTGGTTGCCCGGTAAAAAAAGTAGTTTCTAAAGGCGCCGGCGCCGGAATTTTAAAAGATATCGATCTTATGGTTTCTCTTACCGAGGCAATGGTGAAACATACCAAACTTCCGGTAACGGTAAAAACACGTTTAGGTTGGGATCACGATTCCATTAAAATTGTTGAAGTTGCCGAGCGTTTACAAGATGTGGGCTGCAAAGCAATTTCTATTCACGGAAGAACGCGTGCTCAAATGTATAAAGGCGAAGCCGATTGGAAACCTATTGCTGAAGTGAAAAATAACCCACGAATGCATATTCCTGTTTTTGGAAATGGCGATGTAGATTCTCCAGAAAAAGCAGCGAAAATGCGTGATGAGTTTGGTCTAGACGGAGCGATGATTGGTCGTGCGAGTATTGGTTACCCTTGGTTTTTTAGAGAAGTGAAACATTATTTTGAGACAGGTAAACATTTAGCACCGCCAACAATGGGCGAGCGTTTAGATGCCGCAAGAAGGCATTTACAAATGGCTATAGATTGGAAAGGTGATCGTTTAGGCGTTTTTGAAACCAGACGCCATTATACCAATTATTTCAAGGGAATTCCGCATTTTAAAGAACACCGTATGAAAATGGTGACTAGTGACGAAGCGGTTGATGTTTTTAAAGCATTTGATGAAGCTGAAAAAGAATTTGGAGACTTTCAATTTAGTTAAGCCTTCATTTCGATTACTTTTTTAATTCTTGTCGAGCCAATATAAGAAGCGATAATACCTAAAGTCATAATAGTAGCAAAAACAATAATTAAGTTTTTAGCTTCAAATAAAACAGGATAAGCCAAACTTGGGGTGATCATGACCAAGCTAAATTGTTGCTGTAAAAGAATAATTAGGCAAGCCACAATTAAGCCGAATACACCTCCTGTAAAGGTAAGTAATGTTCCTTGTAAAAAGAAAACCCTTCTTATTTGGTGTAGATTTGCTCCTAAATTAGATAAGGTTTTTATATTGTTTTGTTTGTCTAAAATAGACATCACGATAGCACCACCAACATTAAATAAGGCTATAATTAAAATAAGGGTAAAAATAAGATAAACTGCTAAATTTTCGGTATTGAGCATTTTATAAAGTTTATCGTTTAACTGTACACGATCTTTAATAATAACTTCATGATTAAAAATTTCTTGAATAGCTTTACGAGTGCTACTTTCAGAAGCATTTGGAGTTAAGCTCAATTCAATAGCAGAAACCTCATTAGGTTTTAGTTCTAATAGGTTTTGAGCCAAAGAAAAAGGTGCGTATACATATTTTTGATCTAATTCTTCATTAATACTATAAATACCTATCGCCATAGAAGATATTGTATTAAAAGCTTCTGAAGGATTAGAAACCTGACCTTTACCTGGTCTGGGCACAAAAATTTTTAAAACATCACCATATCCGGCTACTCCAATAGAGAGTTTTCTAGAAATACCATTTCCTATAACTACTTGTTTTTCTTTTTGATGAAGCCACGTACCTGCCAACAAAGCACTATCTACCGCATTTACTTTTAAATAGTTTTCATCTACACCTTTAAGGTAAGAAGAGGGTACATTTTTATCTCTAAAATTTAAAAGTACCCGTTCTTCAATAGTTTTAGAGGCTACTTGAATATCGGTGATGTTTTTTAGTTGCTTTTGCTGTTCAGGGGTATAGGTGAAATATTTTCCTGTTTTAGGTAAAACTTTTAAATCTGGATCAAATTTATTAGAAAACGAAAGACTAAATTCTTTAAGTCCAGCAAACCCCGATAATACTATAAATAAGGCCATCGCGCCAGCGAAAACACCAATACTAGCTATGATAGTAATAATGTTAATGGCGTTATTTTTACTTTTTGTAAATAAGTAGCGCTTAGCGATATAATAGGAAAAATTCAAATTATGATTTTTTGCGCTTATCTAGTAAATCTGGGTTTTCAATAGGATTTTCTTCTCCTTTCACAGCTTTTTCAATATTCTCTATGTATTCTAAAGAATCGTCAAGGTAAAAACTTAACTCTGGCATTTTTCGAAGTTGATTTTTGGTTCGTTGAGCCAATTCGTGCTTCAATTTAGATTTTATACCTCTTAACTCTTCTAAAAGTCCGTTAGCATCTTTTGCAGGAAAAATACTAACATACGCTTTTGCTATAGATAAATCTGTGGTCACTTTCACTTTTGAAACCGATACGATAATTCCGGTTACATTGTTTTTTTTCAGTTCTTGCTGAATTACGTCTGCAAGATCGCGTTGTAAAACGCCTCCTATTTTTTTCTGTCTATTTGTTTCTTCCATGGTACAAAAATAGTTTATTTAATAGTAATTGTTATTTTGGTAGTACAAAAATTAAAAAAATGAAAAAAATAGAACATATTGGGATTGCCGTAAAAAATTTAAGCGAAGCCAATGCGCTTTATTCTAAACTATTAGGAACAGAACCTTACAAAGAAGAAGCTGTAGAAAGTGAAGGTGTGATTACTTCATTCTTTAAAATTGGAGAAACTAAAATAGAATTATTAGCGGCAACAAGTGAAGAAAGTACAATTTCAAAATATATAGAAAAGCGCGGAGAAGGTATTCATCACATTGCTTTTTATGTAGATGATATTGAAAGTGAGGTTACTAGGCTTCAGGCTGAAGGTTTTAAAATATTAAATACAACTCCTAAAAAAGGTGCAGATCAAAAGAAAGTGGTTTTTCTTCATCCAAAATCTACTACAGGAGTTTTAATAGAATTATGTGAAAATCTATAATTAATTAAAATAAAATTTGTTTGGTATAGTTGTATTGTATATTTTTGCGCCCTGTTCAGGACCCATAGCTCAGCTGGTTAGAGCACCTGACTCATAATCAGGGGGTCGATGGTTCGAGCCCATCTGGGTCCACTTTTTTTCTACTGCTCGATTTCAACAAAAAAATAATTTATTACTGATAATTGAATATATAATTCGTTCACCTTCAATTAGTGACAAATTGTTTTATTCAATTAAAAACACGAAAAGTTATTTTTGATATAGCTTTTTAGCATATTTCCCAATTACATCAAACTCTAAATTTACTTGGTCTCCAACACTTAGGGTGTTAAATGTAGTATGTGCTAAAGTATAAGGAATAATAGCAACGCTAAAACTATTTTTTTTACTATTCACTACGGTTAAACTTACGCCGTTTATAGTAATAGATCCCTTTTCAATAGTAATATTACCAAGATCGTCATCATACTCAAAAGTAAATAAGTGACTTCCATCTTGAGAAGTTTTTTCTATACAAGTACCCACTTGATCTACATGACCTTGTACCAAATGACCATCTAATCTTTCGCCCAAAATCATACCTCTTTCTAAGTTAACAGTATCGCCAACTTTAAAATGAGCTAAATTAGTTTTAAGCAAGGTTTCTTTAATGGCAGTGACCTTAAATAAATCGTCTTGAATTTCAACCACCGTTAAGCAAACTCCGTTATGAGCAACGCTTTGATCTATTTTTAATTCTGAAGTAAAACTTGCCTTAATCGTAAGGTGCAAATTTTCATTCTCTTTTTCTAAATGATGTATAGTGGCTACTTCTTCTATAATTCCGGTAAACATATTTGAAGATTATTTTAGTTACCTTTGTGCAACGCAAAAGTAGTCATTATTTATATGAAAAAAGCAGAAATAGTAAGAATAGGAATAAGTATAGGAGATTTAAATGGAATAGGAAGTGAGATTATTCTAAAAACTTTTCAAGATGCTAGAATGTTAGAATTTTGTACGCCAGTTATCTTTGCCAACACTAAATTACTTTCTTTTTATAAAAAGTATTTTAAAGTAAATATAAATTTTCAAGGAATAGAAGATGCTACAAAAATTATTGACGGAAAAATTAATGTGGTCAATGTTTGGAAAGAGAACACTAAAATTAATTTTGGGCAAGAAGATAAATTTTTAGGAAAATTTACCGTAAAATCTTTAGAAACAGCTACACAAGCTTTAATAAATAATGAAATAGATGCTTTAGTGACCGCACCTATTAATAAGAATGTTATTCAATCTGAAGAATTTAATTTTCCTGGTCATACCGATTTTCTTGCTAAAGCGATGAAAGGCGATAGTTTAATGCTTATGGTTTGTAAAGACTTAAGAATAGGTTTACTTACAGATCATGTAGCAGTAAAAGATATTGCAGAAAAAATTACGCCGCAATTAATTCAGAAAAAAATAGACATTATTCGCGATACGCTAAAGAAAGATTTTAGAATACAAAAACCTAAGATAGCCGTTTTAGGGATAAATCCGCATAGTGGAGATAATGGAGTAATAGGCAAAGAAGATGAAGAGGTATTAAAGCCTACTATAGAAAAAATTAACGCAAAAGGAACCTTAGTGTATGGTCCTTATGCTGCCGATAGTTTCTTTGGTACTAAAAATTATAAAAATTTCGATGCTATTATTGCTGCTTATCATGATCAAGGATTAATACCATTTAAAACTTTAGCATTTGGCAAAGGAGTTAATTTTACAGCAGGGCTTTCTGGAATTAGAACATCGCCAGATCACGGTACAGCTTACGAAATAGCAGGAAAAGGAGAGGCAGATTACACTTCATTTACAGAAGCAGTCTTTGCTGCGATAGATATTTACAAGTGTAGAAATGAATATTTAGAGCTCACAAAAAATCAGCTGCAAAAGCAATCTAAAAAATTATAAACATTTTTTTGTTGATAAACATAGCTAATTAATTATATTTTATATATTTGCACGCCCGAAAAGGATGAGGTGATGAAGAAGTTAAAAGAGTTTACAATCCAATTTGTAGGATTAAAAACAGGGAGGCACCAATATGATTTTCAAATTGGTGATGCGTTCTTTGAGCATTTTGAGTACGAAGATTTTAATCACGTAGCTGTAAAAGCAAATCTAGAATTAGAAAAAAAACCTAATATGTTAGATTTACGCTTTACTATTAATGGCAGCGTGAACGTTAATTGTGATGTCACTAATGAACCTTTTGAACAGCCAGTCAAAAATACATTAGAATTGGTTGTAAAATTTGGAGAAGAATATAACGATGAAAATGAAGAGTTATTAATTCTACCTCACGGTGAATACCAATTAGAGATACAACAATACATTTATGAGGCCATTGTTTTGGCAATACCTTATAAAAGAGTCCATCCAGGAGTAGAAGACGGGACCTTAGAGTCTGAAGTGCTAGATAAGTTAGAAGAACTTCAACCTAAAGAAAAAGAAACAAAGAAAGAAGAAGAGGATATTGATCCTCGCTGGAATAAATTAAAAAATTTACTGAACGATAATAAATAATATTTTGCGCTATGGCACATCCAAAGAGAAAAATATCCAAGACTAGAAGAGATAAAAGAAGAACTCATTATAAAGCTACAGCGCCTCAAATCGCTAAAGATCCTACTACAGGAGAAGCTCATTTATACCACAGAGCTCACTGGCATGAAGGAAAACTTTACTATAGAGGTCAAGTTTTAATAGATAATGTAGAAGAAGTAGAAGCTTAAATGTTTGCTGCTTAAAAAGATAACATTCCCACACCGGTAAGCTGGTAGTGGGTTTTGTTTTTTGTATTAAAATAAGCACAGAAATTGCAATAAATCTGAGTTTTAAAGCGAATTTTTCATATTATGAAAGTCAATTCGTCTAAAAACTTATGATATATCAAACGTAATTTGTAGGTTTACATTTATTTTTGTGGTATAAACCCTATTATATGAACAAAATTAGCGCGGCAATAACCGCTGTTGGATCTTATGTTCCAGACCATATTCTAACTAATAAAATGTTGGAAGAAATGGTAGATACCAATGATGAATGGATTATGTCCAGAACAGGTATCAAAGAAAGAAGAATTCTTAAAGACCCTACTAAAGGGACTTCATATTTAGGAATTCAAGCAGCCCAAAACCTTATAGAAAAAAATAATATTAATCCAGAAGAGATTGATCTTGTAATATTTGCAACAGCAACACCAGATTTAATGGTCGCTTCAACAGGAGCTTATACCGCATCTGCAATTGGCGCTGTGAATGCATTTTCATACGATTTACAAGCAGCCTGTTCTAGCTTCTTATACGGTATGTCTACCGCAGCGAGCTATATAGAATCTGGACGCTATAAAAAAATATTAGTGATTGGGGCAGATAAAATGTCATCAATTATAGATTATACAGACAGGGCAACCTGCATTATCTTTGGTGATGGTGCAGGTGCTTGTCTTTTTGAGCCTAATGAAGAAGGTTTAGGTTTACAAGATGAATACCTTAGAAGTGATGGAATTGGCAGAAATTTTTTAAAGATTGACGCAGGAGGTTCTTTACTTCCAGCGAGTGAAGAAACCGTTGCTAATAGACAACATTTTGTACATCAAGATGGCAAGAGTGTATTTAAATATGCTGTTTCTAATATGGCGGAGGTAAGTGCTAAAATTATGGAAAGAAACCAGCTCACTGAAAGCGATGTTAACTGGTTAGTAGCGCATCAAGCCAATAAAAGAATTATAGACGCAACCGCCAATAGAATGGGGCTACCTGACGAAAAAGTGTTGATGAATATTCAACGCTATGGAAATACCACTTCAGCAACATTACCTTTACTATTGAGCGATTTTGAAAGTAAATTTAAGAAAGGAGATAATTTAGTTTTTGCTTCATTTGGAGGCGGATTCACGTGGGGATCTATCTACTTAAAATGGGCTTATAACTCTTAACTATTAAAATGACAAACACCTTATAATTATGGAATTAAAGGAAATTCAAAATTTAATAAAATTTGTTGCCAAATCTGGAGCAAGTGAAGTTAAGTTAGAAATGGATGATATAAAAATTACCATTAAAACTTCTTCAGAAGAAAAAGAAACAACCATCGTACAGCAAATTCCTATGGGAGGTATGCAACAGGCGCCGCAAATGCAAGCACAACCTATGCAACAAGCAGCCCCTCAAACAGAAGCTGCACCTTCAGAGCAAGCAGCTCCTACCAAAGAAGAAGACGATGCTAAATACATCACAGTAAAGTCTCCAATTATTGGTACTTTTTACCGTAAGCCTTCTCCAGACAAACCTGTTTTTGCAGAAGTAGGAGATAGCATTAAAGAAGGTGACGTTGTTTGTGTGATTGAAGCCATGAAACTTTTTAATGAAATTGAAAGTGAAGTTAGTGGTAAAATTGTAAAAGTATTGGTCGATGATTCTTCTCCGGTAGAATTTGATCAGCCACTTTTCTTAGTAGATCCATCATAATAAATTTTAAGTTTCAATTTTAAATGTAGCCCTGCTAACTTAAAAGAATTTAAAATTTAGATCTAAAAATTAAAACTTCAAGCGATGTTTAAAAAAATATTAATTGCTAATAGAGGAGAAATTGCTTTACGAGTAATTAGAACCTGTAAAGAGATGGGCATCAGAACTGTTGCCGTATACTCTAAAGCAGATGTAGATAGTTTACATGTTCGTTTTGCTGATGAGGCGGTTTGTATTGGTCCAGCACCCAGTAATGAGTCTTATTTAAAAATACCAAATATTATTTCAGCTGCAGAAATCACCAATGCAGATGCAATTCATCCAGGATATGGGTTTTTATCAGAAAACGCAAAATTCTCTAAGATTTGTGAAGAGCACGATATTAAATTTATTGGTGCAAGTGCAGAAATGATTGAAAAAATGGGAGATAAGGCTACTGCAAAAGCAACTATGAAAGCTGCAGGAGTTCCTTGTGTTCCAGGTTCTGAAGGTATTCTTTCAGATTATGCAGACTGTTTAAAAGTAGCCAAAGATATGGGCTTTCCAGTGATGCTAAAAGCTACTGCTGGTGGTGGTGGTAAAGGAATGCGCGCCGTTTGGAAAGAAGAAAACTTAGAAGATGCTTGGAACTCTGCAAGACAAGAATCGGCAGCAGCCTTTGGAAACGATGGGATGTATATGGAAAAGCTTATCGAAGAGCCTCGCCATATTGAAATACAAATTGTTGGAGACAGCAGAGGTAAAGCTTGTCATTTATCAGAAAGAGATTGTTCTGTACAACGACGTCATCAAAAATTAACCGAAGAAACACCTTCACCATTTATGACCGATGACCTTCGTGAAAAAATGGGAAATGCTGCAGTTAAAGCTGCAGAATATATTAAATATGAAGGAGCAGGAACAGTAGAGTTCTTAGTAGACAAGCATCGTAATTTCTATTTTATGGAGATGAATACCCGTATTCAGGTAGAACATCCTATTACGGAGCAAGTAATTGATTACGATTTAATTAGAGAGCAAATTTTAGTAGCAGCAGGAGTGCCAATTTCTGGTAAAAATTACTATCCAAAATTACACTCTATCGAATGTCGTATTAATGCAGAAGATCCTTACAATGGGTTTAGACCATCACCAGGTGTAATTACTAATTTACACGCACCAGGAGGTCACGGAGTTCGTATAGATACTCACGTTTATAGTGGTTATGCTATTCCGCCAAACTATGATTCGATGATTGCAAAATTAATTACCACAGCGCAAACTAGAGAAGAAGCCATCAATAAAATGAAACGTGCTTTAAATGAGTTTGTGATTGAAGGTATTAAAACAACCATCCCTTTCCACAGACAATTAATGGAAGATCCTGCTTATATTTCAGGAAACTATACCACAAAGTTTATGGAAGATTTTGTGATGGATGATAAATATAAAGACGAAGAGTAAATTATATATTTTATATCACCTAAAACCCTCGAATTTTTCGAGGGTTTTTTTAGTTTGGGCGTTTCCCTGCGGGTCGGGCTGTACGCTATATCTTTTTTAGATTTTTGCTTGTCACAAAATCTAAAAAAGGATGCCGCTCCCATCCCTAACGCAAATAAAAACTAACGAACCAACTAATAATCTAAGATTATAATTACATTAGAATAAAAATAGAGCATTGATTAAAAAATTATTTAAACTTATATTTAAATTTCTCATTTGGTTTTTCGTAATATCTATACTTTCTGTATTAGTTTTTAAATGGGTTCCAGTTCCTATAACGCCTTTAATGGTAATTCGTTATTTTGAAACTCCTTCAGAAAAAAGAGAATTATGGCAACACGATTGGGAACCTTTAGAAAACATTTCGGTTAACTTACAAAAGGCGGTGATTTGCAGTGAAGATCAAAATTTTGTAAAACACCATGGTTTTGATATGCAGGCGATTGAAAAAGCTATCGAAAATAATAAAAAAGGAAACCGCGTTCGCGGGGCCAGTACAATTAGTCAGCAAACCGCAAAGAACGTTTTTTTATGGCCTAGCAGAACTTGGGTAAGAAAAGGTTTTGAAGTTTATTTTACTTTTCTTATTGAAACCATTTGGGATAAAGAGCGTATTTTAGAAGTATATCTAAATAGTATAGAAATGGGTAACGGAGTTTATGGTGCAGAAGCAGCTTCACAATACTGGTTTAAAAGAAAGGCTTCACTACTTAAAATTCAAGAAGCAGCTGCTATCGCTGCTATTTTACCAAATCCGATGCGTTATAATGCAAATCCTGCTTCGGTCTACATACAGTCTAGAAAAAACTGGATCGCTAAGCAAATGCGTTATTATGGGCCTTTACAACTGAATAAGCAATAGAAGAAGAAATGAAATTAAAAGAACAACTTTTAAGGTTATGTACAGAGTATGTAAAACAGCGAACAGAGCGTTTAGAGAAATCAATTAGAGAATTGGAACATGATTTAGGGAATGAAATTAAAAGTAGTGCAGGCGATAAGTATGAAACTTCTCGAGAAATGATTAATACAGAGATTAATAAACTTCAAAATCAATTGCAGGAGTTTAAAAAATTAAACGAAGTATTAAATTTAATCGCTAATAGAAAACCTTCAGCAAGTATTCAATTGGGTAGTATTGTGAAAACCAATCAAGCCAATTACTTTATCGCCATTCCAGCAGGTGAAATAGCCTTAGAAAATGAAAAGTTTTATGCCATCGGGCTAAATTCACCTATCGGTAAACTATTGTTAGGCAAGCAAATCGGAGAAAGTATTGTTTTTCAAGATAAAAAAATTAGCATTAAGGAAGTTGTTTAATCTTTTTGCAAACGTTTAATCAATAACTCTTCCTTACAATAAATTGTTACCGTAGAAAATTCATCTAATAATTTATCGGAATTAAAATATACTAAAGCTGAATTTTTACAATTGGCCTCCACAAAATAATCACTTCCGTTAAAATAAGATTTGATGACGTTAACTTTCAAATTACCATGAGCAGCAACCGTTAGCTCTCTAGGATAAATTAAAACTTTTCCATCTTCTTTAAACCCTTCAAAAAGCTGTAGATCTAATTCATTTACTTCTGTAAACAACGAAGCAATGTATTTGCTAGGCGGAAAATTAAAGAGATTTTCAGAAGAATCATTAGCCAGTAACTCACCTTCTTTCATCACCAAGGCTTGGTCTGCAAAGCCTAACATATCGGTACTATCGTGGGTAGCAAAAATACAGGTGATTTCCTGTTTTTTAAGGTAGTTGAAAAAATCTCGACGAAGCTTATTTTTTCTAAAATTATCTATAAAATTAAAAGGTTCATCCAATAAAAGCAACTCTGGTTCTTTGGCCAATACTTGTGCTAATGCTACACGCTGTTTTTGTCCGCCACTTAAATTTTTCACTTTACTCTTTGCAAAAGCGGTCATATCAATCACTTCTAAAAGCTCTTGTGTACGTTGTTCACTAAATTCGGCTTGCTGTCTGCTTAAATGTTTTTGAATATTTTCTGATACCGTAGTATAAGGCATTAAATGATCTTCTTGTGCTAAGTACCTCATTTTTTCATGACCTGGCACTAAATTATAGGCCGGTCCTAAAACTTGCTCATTATTCCAATAAATGTTTCCTTCATCTAAATCGAGTAAACCGTAAATCGTTTTAAGTAAGGTGCTTTTTCCGCAACCACTTTCTCCAATAATACAGGTATGTGCACCTTTTTCAACCGAAAAATTGATGCTTTTTAAAGTATTTTTATTTTGGTAAGCAAAAGTAACTTCGTTTACGTTTAACATGATTAAGCAATTTTAGGCAAAGATAAGTGTTAGAAACTTGAATTTTGAAAGTGTGTATCTTTACTTCAAAAATTACAGATGAAGTCTTTTCTATTTCTATTTTTATTATTAGAAAGTGTTCTAGCTATTGCTCAAGAAGAAATAACTGAGTTAGAATTAAAAAATCATATTGAATTTTTAAGTTCAGATGAATTAAAAGGCCGCTATCCAGGAACTTCTGAAAATGATACTGTCGTTAATTATCTAGTAAATGATTTTAGCAAGCATCAAATTTCTGTTTTAGTACAAGAATTTGAGGCGAAAAAGAGAAAAGATAATACTATAGTTTCCACGTATAATGTTTTAGGTTTAATTGAAGGAAACGATTCTAGTTTAAAAAGCGAAGTGATTATCTTGGGCGCTCATTACGATCATTTAGGAATAAAAGGCGATAGCATCTATCATGGTGCAGACGATAATGCGAGCGGAGTTGCAGCTTTATTAGAAATTGCTGAAAAAGTGAAAGCTCACGAGAAAGAGCTTAAACGGAGTATCATTTTTATTGCCTTTGGAGCCGAAGAGCAAGGATTGTTGGGGAGTCAGTTTTTTGTTGAAAATCCTATAGTTCCGCTAAATAACATCAAATTGATGATTAATATGGATATGTTGGGAAGTTTAAATGAAAAATCCCAAGTGTATATGGGTGGCGCCGGAACTTTTCTCGGCGGAGTCGAATTGATGAAAAGTCTAGGAGAACCTAATGAATTAAGCCCTGTAGTCCACGCTGGTAGTGTAGGTGGTTCAGATCACGTTTCTTTTTATAAAAAAGGAATTTCTGTGCTCGGAATTCATACTGGCGGAAACGAAAATTACCACCAACCTACCGATACGATTGACACTCTTAATATTTCAGGTGAAGTGAAAGTGGCTAATTATATTTATCAAGCTTTGATGGAGGTTGCGACTACTAGAAAAGAATTAAAGTTTATTCAGCAGGATTAGTATGTTAGTTATGGCTCTACATTTATTGGTTTTAGTCACTTCGAGTGATTGTTTTAGCGATAGCGAAAAATAATAGTATTGAGAAGTTGTTTTTTGTAATAGTTCTTGATACGATTTGCCTCCTTTTAGCTTCATTGAATTATTCGAACTAACTTTTAATTTTAATTATACTTCAGTAAAGATATTTAAAAAACAAAAAACTTCATCTTGAAATAATTTCAAGATGAAGTTTTTTGGAGTACTATTGATTTTTATTCCTTAGGTAAATTTTCAAAGCCCATATTCCATAGAGTAAAGCCAAAAATATCTGCATATTGCTCGATGGTTTTACTTACCGGAGTTCCTGCACCGTGACCAGCGTTGGTTTCAATTCTAATTAATACGGGATTATTACCAGTTTGTTTGGCTTGTAATTCTGCAGCAAATTTAAAACTATGCGCTGGGACAACACGATCGTCATGATCTCCTGTTGTCACTAAAGTTGCTGGATATGCTGTACCTTCTTTTACATTATGTACGGGAGAGTATTTATATAAATAATCAAACATTTCTTTAGAATCTTCTGCAGTTCCGTAATCGTAAGCCCAACCTGCTCCGGCAGTAAACGTATGGTAGCGCAACATATCTAAAACACCTACTGCTGGTAATGCGACTTTCATTAATTGTGGTCGTTGCGTCATTGTAGCGCCAACAAGTAAACCTCCGTTAGAACCACCGCGAATGGCTAAATAATCGCTAGACGTGTAGTCGTTTTCAATTAAATATTCTGCAGCAGCAATAAAATCATCAAACACATTTTGCTTTTTGGTTTTAATACCGGCATCGTGCCATTTTTTCCCGTATTCGCCTCCACCACGAAGATTAGGTACAGCATAAATACCACCTTGTTCCATCCAAACGGCATTTGCGATACTGAAAGAGGGCGTTAAGCTAATGTTGAAACCGCCGTAACCATAAAGAATGGTTGGGTTTTTACCATTAAGTTCTATTCCTTTTTTATAAGTAATAATCATGGGAACTTTTGTGCCATCTTTAGAAGTGAAAAAGACTTGCTTACTTTCGTATTTTTCTGATTGAAAATCGATTTTAGGTTTTCTGTATAATTCAGAAGTTCCTTTTTCAATATTGTATTTGTAAATACTTCCTGGTGTAATGTAATTGGTAAAAGAATAATATAATTCTTTTTCTTCTTTTTTAGTGCCAAAACCGCCAACGCTACCAATACCTGGAAGTTCAACATCTCTAACCAATTTACCCTCGTAATCGTACTGCTTAATTACAGATACGGCATCTTTCATATATTCAGCAAAAAAGTAACCACCACCTGTTGAAGGACTCAAAACATTTTCTGTTTCTGCTATAAAATCTGTCCAATTATCTGAACTTGGATTTGCCGCATCTACCGTGACAATTTTTTTATTTGGTGCATTATAGTTGGTTACCAAAAAGAGCTTATTGTCTTTATTTTCGATGACATACGTATCGGTGTCGGTGTTTCCGATAATGGTTTTAAGTGGAGAGTTTTGTTTTGATAAATCTTTTAGAAACAACTTGTTTCCAGAGGTAGAAGTACTGGCTCTAATAATTAAGTATTTGTTATCTTCAGTCACACTTCCGCCTACGTAGCGGTGTTTTTCAGCTTCGGTACCGCCAAAAATCAATTTGTCTTCTTTTTGTGGAGTTCCTAATTTGTGATAATATAATTTATGTTGATCTGTTTTTGCTGAAAGTTCACTTCCTTTAGGTTTGTCGTAGCTAGAATAGAAAAAACCTTCGTCGCCCTTCCAAGACATTCCGCTAAATTTAATATCGACGAGCGTATCTTCTGTTATTTCTTTTGTTTCAGCATTCATGATCATTACTTTTCGCCAATCGCTACCGCCTTCAGAAATTGAATAAGCTAGTAAATTTCCGTTTTCAGAAAAACTCATTCCGCCTAATGAAGTTGTACCGTCTTCACTAAATTTATTAGGGTTTAAAAATACTTCTGCGGTAGATGGATCTTCTCCAGTTTTATAGCGATAAATTACATATTGGTTTTGTAAACCATCATTTTTGCTGAAATAAGTATAATCACCTTCTTTAGAAGGAGCTCCTATTTTTTCATAATTCCATAACGTTGAAAGGCGTTCTTTTAAAGAATCGCGATAAGGAATTTGACTGAGGTAATTAAAAGTAACTTTATTCTCTTTTTTTACCCAAGCCTCAGTTTCTTCACTACGGTCATCTTCTAACCAACGGTAAGGATCTTTTACTTCGGTATCAAAATAATTGGTGACCGTATCTACTTTTTTTGTTTCAGGATATTTCAAAGCAATTTCTTTTGTTGAATTTTCTTCTTTTTCTTTCGAATCATGGCAAGCCACTAAGGCTAAAACCATAAATGGAATTATTATTTTTTTCATATAAATTGTATGAGAGAGATTCAAATTTAATTAAAATATAAGTTAACTAGACATTTAAAATATAAAAACCTCATTGGTGAATGAGGTTTTAGATTTAATCGGTAACAGCAATACTAAAAAGTATTTGATCTTTTTTTATGGGCGGGTTGTAACTTTTATAGAGTACAAAGCCATCACAAGGAGCGTAAATTTCTTCTAAAGTTTCACCAAAAAAATCGGTTACTTCGCCAATTTTCATTCCTTTTTTAAGGTATTGCCCAGATTTAATTTTACTCTGAAAAAAACCATCATAATTACTGTTTACACTTTCGCGCTTGCTTACTATGAGGTTTTCTTTAGGGTAAAAAGCTTCTCCTGTACTTATTTCTAAATGCTTTAGAACATTAGACAAACCAGATTTTATGCGCTCTACATTTTGAGGTTCTATAAGGCCTTTTCTGCCGCATTCAATATCTGCTGCAGGAATACCTCTCATAAAAGCTTCTCTAGAACAATAGGTAGATTTTCCTTCAATTTTATTGGTGTTTCCAAACTGAACAATAATATCAAAACCTAAAGCTTTTGCAAGACCAAGAGATTTTTTAGAGACTTCTTTTTTGTAATCGTAATTGTAATAACCCGCATACGCCATAAGGTCATTATTAGCATCACCTGCATGTAAATCTATAAAGTAATCTGATCTAGCTATAATTTTTGAAGAAATGATGGCGGCAATTTTTTCTGAAACAGAACCTTCCATATTTCCGGGGAAACTTCTATTAATGTTTTTTCTATCGATGGGGTTTACGCGTACACTACGTTCTAAAAACGAAGCTAGATTGGTAATGTTAACTAAAATAATTGTACCAGAAATTTCTTTAGGATCAACTTCATTGGCAAACGCTCGAGCTGCCATAATGGGTACATATTCAGAACCATGAACACCAGCTGTAATCCCTAAAACAGGACCAGAATTTCGTCCATTAATTACCGTAACAGGAATATGTGTTGTTAGGTTCTCTTGATATTGAACTGGAATTAAAAACCTTTCTTTACTTCCGGGAGTTAATTTTTTTCCTTCAAACTCAAAACTATTTTGAGCTGAAATAGAAAAAAAACTAATGATAAATAATAATAAAAAATACTTTCTCATAGGCTTATAAATTAAAACCAAGATTGGTTTCCCAATCTTGGTTTTTAACTTGATACTTAGGGTTTATTAATTAATATCGAAATGTGTAGATGTAGAATTTGTGTTTCCTTCTTCATCTTTTACTTCTAGCTCAAAATGATATTCTCCAGCAGCTGCACTTGCAGGAATATCAATATGCTCATGGAAGTTAGCGGTAGTTTGTCCGTCATAATTAGTGTAATCTTCTTCAAAAGACCAACCGTTTCCAGCTTCTGAGTGAATATGTACATGAACAAGATGAACACCGTGATCTGCGGTAATTGTTGCTTCTGCATGCATTTCTGTTCCTGCAGCAATAGTTGCAGGAATGTCTAATCCTGAAAATTGTATAGCAGTTGCATCGTTACCAGTTTCAGTAACATGAATGTGAGCACTTTCGGCATGAGTATGTCCTTCAGCATCAATTACAGTAATTGTCATATGATATTCTCCTGGAGTTGCATTTGCAGGTACATCAATATGTTCATAAAAAGAAGCACTAGCACCACTATAATCAGTGAAATCAACATTAAATGCCCAGTTTTCTTCATCTCCTGATGGTTGTAAACCGTGATCGTGAATGTTTACAGAAACAGTTTGAATACCGTGTTCTGCTGTAATAGCAGCTTCTAAGTGTAATTCACCACCTTTTGGAGCATCTTCTGTTTCAATAGAAGTAATGGTGATACCGTGATCTTCACCACTATGGTCTTCACCTACAATAATTTTCACGTAAGCTTCAGATTGGTTTCCTGCTTGATCTAAAGCAATAATCCCAACGTGGTAAGCGCCTTCTGCCGCATTTGCAGGAACTTCTAAATGTTTGTGAATATGGTGTGCTGTTTGTCCAGCTTCTAGTTCTTCCGTTTGCGATAAAGCCCAAGGTAGAGTTTGCTGAATAGAACTAGGTCTGCTCGTGTGAGTATGACCGTCAAAATCATTATGTACATCAATTTTGTAAGAAGCTAATTCTACATCATCTTCTAAATCTACATCAAGGTGAACTTCGCCACCAACAGCTACAGCTTCATCTTGTGTAGGTTCATTAATAGAAATTACTGGAGGTAGATTGTCAAGTCCGTTACTAGAATCATCATCACTGCTACAAGAAGCTAGTCCTAGTATCGTAATGAGGGTAAATAGGTAATATATATTTTTATTAAGTTTCATTTTATTTATTTTAAATTATGGGTAATCTGTTTCTATTTTATGTGTTGTTAATCAAGCTAAACTAGGCGGACCTCTTAAATAATAATAAACAAAAGGGCTTTGTGTGTGGCTAACTCTTATAAATGATAAGAGGTTTCTTTGTGGGGTAAATTGATGTTGCTGTTTTATTTCTGAACTTAATAGAAACCAATTGTTTTTCCATAAATGAAAAATACTGCACTCGTGGTTTCTTAAGTTAGTTTTTTTAAACTGCTCTACGTTTACATTGTCTGAAGAATTTTGTGAAAAATTAACTTCGTGTTTAATGACAAAGAAATGTAAAGGCACAAAAAGCTGAGCGCTTATAAAAACCGCTATTAATAATAAATTAATATGTTGTTTAAACCTCTTCAATTAAAAAGGAACTTGTAGCGTTAGTTGAATATTTCTTGAAAGCTCAGGAATTTGTAAACGCCTATAGAAGCTAGTATGTTTAAAATATTTTTTATTAAATAAATTAGATACTTGTAGGTGTACGGAGCTTTGTTTTTCAAATAAATTAAAGCTCTTTTTAACACCTAAACCAAAGAGCGCATAACCCGGAGTTACCAATTCTCCCTGTGCTATTCTATCTTGTTCCATCGTCATTCTAGTATTGGCATAGACTTCTGAATCTTGAAGAATCGACCCTTGATTATTAAAAGAATACCCTACTTCTGCATAAAGGTTATTAGCTGGCGTAAATGGTAGTGGGTAATCTCTAGAACTATCTGATGTAAGTTGCTGGTTGTATAAGTATTCACCAACCACCTGAGTTTTTAATTGATTAAAAAATGTTTTCTGTAAGCTAACTTCAACCCCACTAAGTAAAGCTCTTGACTGGCTATATTTATACAACTGACCAGAGTGTGGCAATAATGAAAAAGTTTTGGTAGGTTGAAGAAAAATATAATTGTCAAAATAATAAACATAAGGATTTACACTTACCAAGAAATCGGCATCTTTATAAGTTATTTCTATATCGCCGACATAGCCTTCTTCGGGGTCTAAATCTGGATCTCCTTGTTCATGTCTAAACGACCCGTGATGTATACCGTTAGCACCCAATTCTATAGGTGTTGGTAGTCTAAAGTTTGTACCAATATTAGCGTTTAAAGAAAATTTATTCCAAGAAAATAATCCTCCTAACATCACATTGAAATTACCAAAATTTCGATCTAAATTAGGACTTCTTTCTGCATAAGAACTGGCGCGTTCTTGAGATTCTCCATTTTGGATAATATAATCATACAAATAATTATCGTAGTATTCGTTTAAATGTACTTTTCCAAAATCATAACGAACTCCTAGACTCCATAAGGTAGAGTTAGATACTTTATACTCGTGGGTTAAAAAGGCAGCATAATTTTGCGCATCGTATTTGGGAAGTAAAAAATTGAATCCGGAAATGCTATTGTCTTGCCATCTCCCTTCTATTCCTAAGTTAGTAGTGTGTTGTTCAGAAAATTTCTGTTCCCATTTTACTTTAGCATCGTAGGTTTCTAAATTAAAATCTAACTCTAAATTAGGGTTATTTTCTGGGGGTGGTTGGTTGCCGTAGTGAGTATGAAATAAACTCCACTCCTGTCGGTGATTTTTTTGATACCCCAAATTTACAATCAATTTAGCTTCTTTATTTATAGAAAATGTATTGTTATTTATGAGTTTAAAATGATTTACTCGCTGATAAGGGTAGCCAATATTTCTGCGATCCCCATCAGGCTGAACGCGTTCGATAGAAGGAATACCGTGTGCTCCAGGAAAAAAACCAGATTTTTGATACACATTACTCATACTTAAGGTGCTTTTAAAATTATCACCTAAATAACCAGTTTGTATATTCCAGTCTAATTCTTTACCTGCGGTGTTTTTCAACTCCTCATCAAATACTGGAAGTTTAAAATTGAGGTAATTAATGGTATCTGCCGGTAATTTATAATCTGCATAGGATAATCCTGTAACTCTAGTTTTTACAAAAAACCGTTTAGCCTTATAATTAAGGTTAAAAGAGCCTCCTATAGTTTGGTTTACAGATTTTGCGATGGAAGAAGCACTACCTGAAATTCCATCATCGATTGGAGCTTTATTATTGTCTATTTTTAAAACTCCGCCAATAGCATCGCTTCCATATTCAATAGCTGCAACGCCTTTAATTACTTCTAAGTTTTCTACGGCAAGCGCATCTAATTCTAAGCCGTGATCTGCTCCCCATTGTTGTCCGGCTTGATTAATTCCGTTTTCGCTTACTGCAACTCGGTTAAGACCTAAGCCTCTAATAATAGGTTTAGAAATACCAGCGCCTACCTCCATAGCGTTTACTCCAGGTAGCTTTTCTATACTCGTAGAGAGTGATCCTGTATATTCTTGTGTAATGTAATCTTTATTAACAATTTCTCGATTAAGGTTACTTCTTTCTACGGAACTTCCTTGTAATAATATCTTTTCTAATTCTTTCCAATGGTGTTCAAGTTTAATAGTTTCAAAAGTATCACCTTCAATAAGTATAGGGTAAATTAAATCTTGACACTCGGGGTGAGTAACCTTCAACTCAATTTTTCCTATACATAATTTTTCAATTTTAAAATTTCCATCAAAATCAGCATAGACTTCAATTTCAGTATCGATCACTTGAATGACAGCATCTATTAGCGGCTCGCCATTATGTTCGTCTATTAATTTTCCAGTAAGTGTATAATCGCAGTTTTGGGCTTGTAGGGATAAACCTACCACCAAAGTGATGATCACTGATAGTACAGTTTTCATTTTGAATTTAATTTTATAAAGATTAGTGAGGTGGTAATTTTCTAACACATTCAGAATAATAATATATTGAATGATGAACGATAATTGTGAAATGCAATTAAACTCAAAACTTATGCAGTTTGATAGTTAATTGTATTTAAAGCTTTAAAGAGAAATTTACCATAACCGAAAATTGAAGCTAAAGTAAAGCTTATTTTTTCAGTCTAAATTTATGAGGCCTTGTAAAAAGGGGGTGGTTTGTTGAAAATAAGACAGAAAGGAGTTTTTTCTGTCGATATAGATTTGTAATTATTAATTACTAAAGTGGTTTCTTGAACAAGAATTTCTTGAAAATCAAAAATTGTATCTGCAGCAATTAAAGGTGTATTTTGATCTGTACCCGCTAAATGACACCAAACGCAATCTTTAGCATCGTCTTTATCATTAGTATGGGTAATACCATGTAAGCCTGAAACTTTTATAAGTATAAAAGTAACAAGAAACACCCAAGAAAGGATATGTTTTACATGAGTAGATAATCGCATGATGCAAAACTATAAAAGAAAACCTCCCCTAAGTGTTAAAATTCTTAAAACTTAGAGAAGGTAAATTATATTATGTTATCATACAATATTAAAATGAATAGCTTTTATTTAGCTACCCTATTTAAATTATACATTTTGAGTAATTAAATATTCTGCGATTTGCACAGCATTGGTAGCTGCTCCTTTTCTTAAATTATCAGCAACAATCCACATATTAATGGCACGCGGGTGCGAATGATCTTTACGTATTCTACCTACAAACACATCATTTTTTCCTTCAGCGTAAATTGGCATTGGGTAGGTATTTACAGCAGGATTATCTTGTAGAGTAATCCCAGGATAATCTTTTAAAGTTGCTTTCACTTCAGCAATATCAAAATCGTTTTCAAATTCAATATTAACAGATTCGCTATGGCCACCAACAACAGGAATTCTAACTGCAGTTGCTGAAACTAAAACTGCATCATCATCTAAGATTTTCTTAGTTTCGTGCGTTAGCTTCATTTCTTCTTTGGTATAATCATTTTCTAAGAAAACATCACAGTGCGGAATTGCGTTTTTATGAATAGGATAAGGGTAAGCCATTTCTCCTTTTTCACCTTTATATTCATTTTCTAATTGCTGTACTGCTTTCACTCCAGTCCCGGTAATAGATTGATAAGTAGAGACAATAGCTCTTTTTATTTTGAATTTATCGTGAAGCGGTTTTAAAGCCAAAACCAACTGAATTGTAGAGCAGTTAGGGTTTGCAATAATTTTATCTTCTTTAGTTAAGCTGCTAGCATTTATTTCTGGGACTACTAATTTTTTAGTAGGATCCATTCGCCAAGCTGAAGAATTATCAATCACGGTAGTTCCTGCTTCCGCAAATTTTGGCGCCCATTCTAACGAAGTATTTCCACCGGCAGAAAACAATGCGATCTCAGGTTTTCGTTGTACTGCGGTTTCTAAGCTTACGACTTTAAATTTCTTTCCGTTGAACTCAATTTCTTTTCCTACAGATTTTTCTGAGGCTACAGGAATTAATTCGGTTAAAGGAAAATTTCTTTCTGCTAAGACTTTTAGCATCACTTGGCCAACCATTCCGGTGGCTCCAACAACAGCTACTTTCATTTGTACTGAGATCTAAAATTTATATTTTTTAAAGTCTTTCTGACTAACTACAAAGATATTATTCGGTTTTAAAATAGTTGCTTAAAAAACATAAAAAGACCATAGCTATATTCAGTTTTAACTACCACGGTAAAACAACTTTTTTTGATTTAATTATTAGGGTAATCGCTAAAAATCACTAAAGAGCAGAGCTTTTTTTAGATAAGCGGAATCATAAAAGTGAGTTTTTTTTTTAGTTTACTCATTAAAATGAACATATTTTTGCAAAGCGGCATCTTCACATATAAATGATAGGTTATCATTATATATTCCTTTATATTCTGCATAGACTTGTTGGCAATGAGTTTCATTATAATGATTAATAATAACTAATTTGCCATGATCTAAGAAGTTTTGAGCCCCAGATTGATCCCACCAGTTTTTTTCATTTTTATACGATTCATACAAAACACCATCAAAATTATTAGCATTTTCGACCGTATTTTTTGCCATACATTTCATTCCTTTTTGATGAACGTAATTACACAGTTCTTGATAATAAGCTTCTGTAACTTCAAAGCCGTAAGTAGCTCTTAAATCATCATCATAAAACCAATCCATATTGTCAAATTCGACCCAATCGCAACCCCAATTGGCAATTTTATCTATGCGTAATTTCATAATATCTACAATGCCTGAAGTGGTTGAATTCACAAAATATTCATCTGGCCATTCGCCCCAAGAAGTATTTACCAAGTAAGGCTGCAAAGCAGAAAAATCTTCTCGATAATTTTCTCCAGTACCAATACTTATATAGGCACCAATTTCGTTTCCGTTGGCTTTAAGGGCAGAAATGGAAGCTGCTACATTTTCTTGAAATGGATCTATTAAAACATAAGCGTTATGTGCCTCTACTATAATATCTTCGATTTTATCTTTTTCGAAGTTTTCTTGATAGGCTTGATTATAAATAGCAATAGCCTTATTTTTTGTTGGAATTACTTGTGTATGTTCAGCGCTATCGCATGAGCATAATACAATGCTTGTAAGCAAAAAAAACATTAATTTATTCATATTTTTAATTTAACTTATTATACTAAAGTGACTTTTTTTGACTCTTATTTCGGGAAGTAATATTAGGCAAAAAAATATTGAAGAACCTAGTATTAATAGATTGAAAACTAAAAAAGACTCCGCCTTTCGAGCGGAGTTTAGATTTAAAAATGAATAGTGTAGCGGTTACTACGTATGTTTATGAGGCTGTATTTTGTCGCTTTAATTCGTCTCTAATTTCTGCCAATAACTCTTCTTGGGTAGGCCCTTTAGGCGCAGCAACAGGTTTAGGATCTTCTTTTTGCTTCGTTTTCTCGTAAGCTTTTAAAAATAAAAATATAAATAAACCTACAATAATAAAGTTAATGAAGGCTTGAATAAGATTACCATAAGTAATAACAGCAGCTTTAGCTTCACGAGCAACTTCTAAAGACTCATAAGTGTTACCATCTAAAGCAATAAATTTTTTAGTAAAATCTATTCCACCAGTTAGTAAACCAATAATGGGTGTAATGACATCTTTTACTACAGAGTCTACAATTGTTTTAAAAGCAGCACCAATAACAACGGCTGTCGCAAGAGCAACAATGTCACCCTTCATTAAGAATTTTTTAAAATCAGAAAAAAAGCTCATAATTTTTTTAATAGTTGATTAATATTCTACTATATTAATCAAAAAATAGATTTATTTCTAATTTATTATTTTTCGTTTAACACGCTGAGAAATCGATGTAATAAGTTCGTAAGAAATGGTACCAGCATTATGCGCAAATTCTTCAGCGCTTTTTTCTTTTCCGAAGAGAATAACTTCATCTCCTTCTTCGCAATCAATTTCGCTAATATCTATCATTAACATATCCATACAAACATTCCCAATAATTGATGCTAGTTGTCCATTAATTAAAACTTTAGTTTTTTGTTTGCCATAAATACGATTGATACCATCTGCATGACCGAGTGGAAGCGTTGCTGTTTTTGTGTCTTTTTCAGCTTTAAAACCTCGGTTATAACCTACACTTTCACCTTTTTTTATATGATGAATTTGAGAAATGATCGTTTTTAAAGTGGCAACGGGTTGAAGTTTTTGATCTTCTTCTGCAGAATTTCCGAAACCGTAAAGCCCAATACCAGTTCTTACCATATCGTAATGCGCTTCTGGGTAATTTAAAATTCCTGAAGTGTTACATAGATGGCGAATAGGTTTGTAATCAAGTTTTGGTAAAATTTGATCTAAAGCGCTTTTGTAGTTTTCAATTTGATATTTTGTAAAATCACGTTCGGCTTTATCTTCACTAGCGGCTAAATGAGAGAAAATACCTTCTATTTTTACGCTTTCTGTTTGTGCTATTCTATCAGTAATCCAATTCGCTTCTTCAGGATCAAAACCTAAGCGATTTAATCCCGTATTTATTTTTAAATGAATAGGATATTTTTTAAGCTGAAGTTTTTCTGCGGTTTTTATAAAAGCACCAAGTGTATATTTACTATAAATGTTAGGGAACAAATTATGTTCGATGACTTCTTCAAAATTAGTAGATTGTGGGTGCAATACTAAAATAGGCTTCTCGATGCCTCCTTTTCTTAAACTAACACCTTCTTGAGTGTAAGCGACTGCAAAATAATTAATCCCTAATTTTTCTAAACGTTTGGCAATTGCTACGGCATCACTTCCGTAAGCAAAGGCTTTTACCACGCCTAACATTTTGGTAGTTGGAGCTATTTGAGAACGTAAATATTTGTAATTGTGTTCTAAGGCAGATAAATTAATCTCAAGAACTGTTTCTGAAGTTTGTGACATAGTTATTCTTTGTTGTTGGTAATTTCTTCAATCCCATCAACTTGTATTTTTTTTACTTTTTCATTCAACATAGCTTTGTAATAAGCAGCTCGACTCAATGGTTCATACTCTTCGGTTTCTCCAAGTAAAACAAGATCTTTACTTGCCGATTTTCTGAAACTATATTGCGCTAAATTACCAGTTCTTGTACAAACCGCGTGAACCTTGGTTACATACTCTGCGGTAGCCATTAAGTTTGGCATGGGCCCAAAGGGGTTGCCCTTAAAATCCATATCTAAACCAGCTACAATAACCCGAATCCCTTTATTGGCTAAATCGTTACAAACACTTACAATTTCTTCATCAAAAAACTGAGCCTCGTCAATACCAACCACATCACAATCGTCAGCTAGTATTCTAATGTTTGCAGCGGCAGGAACGGGAGAAGACCTGATTTCATTCTCATCGTGGGAAACTACCATTTCTTCATCGTAGCGTTTATCTAACGCAGGTTTAAAAATTTCAACTTTTTGTTTGGCAAATTGGGCTCGTTTTAATCGGCGAATCAGCTCTTCGGTTTTTCCAGAGAACATACTTCCACAAATTACTTCAATCCATCCAAATTGCTCTTCGTGATTTACGGTATTTTCAAGAAACATTTTGTAATTTTCAGCATTAAAAACAGAAATATCCTGTTTACATTTAAGCAAGGTAAATTTACTAAAAATACATCCGCATAAAAAAAGTTAATCATAAAGTTATGAAGAAGTCCCTACATGCCGAATTAATTAGCATAGCGCATAGAATATTACAGCTGAAAAATAAAGAAGATATTCATGAGCTTAAAGCGATTACCGCTGTGTTATTTGAGAAACTAACAGTGTTGTCTTTCGCAGAAAAACATTTTGATGGGGCACAATCAAGCATTGGTTTACAAAATGTAAAAGATAAAATAGCAGAAACTCAAGAAGAAAAAAATAAGGTTGTTGAAGAAAGCCTTTCTTCGGAAGAAGTCATCTCACCAAACGGATTAGAACACAATACTGAAGGAATTATCGAGTTGAATACCGATATTCTAAAAAGTATCTTGGCAGAAATGCCTATGGATAAAATACAAGCCATTAAAGATAGTGCACGTCCAGATGGTTTGCAATATAACAAAGAAACCATTACAGAACCTCATACCGAAATGATTAAAGATATGGTGGCACAAATGCTTCCAGAAGCAGATGAACTCGATGAGGTGATGAAAGAAATTAATCCAACACCAGAAGAAAAACCAGTTGAAAATAATAAGTCTGAACAAAATTTTGGTGTTCATTATGACGATTTACCGCAATTTGAACCAGTACAAAAAAAAGATTCTTCTAAGCCAACGCCAGATGAAGAGCGATTAGCAGCTAAAAAAGAAATAGAAGAAAAACTTAAACAAGCTTCAGAAAAAAATACAAGTCAACCCCAAGCTGAGGCAAAACCAGAAGATCTTCCGCAGGAAAAAGAAGCGTTAGGCTTTCAAAATTTATTTGATAGCTATGAAACCCCAGCATTTGAACCTAAAGAAAATTCTACCAAAAAGAATTTTGGTGGTGAACGAAAATCATTAAATGACCGACTTAAAAAAGGCATCAATATTGGTCTAAACGATAGGTTGGCTTACATCAAACATCTTTTTGATGGAAATGCAACAGATTATAATCGTGTACTTTCTCAATTAAATACTATTGGAAATTTTGAAGAAGCACAGCAGTTTATTCAGCAACAAATTAAACCCGATTATAACAATTGGGAAAATAAAGAAGTTTACGAAGCTCGCTTTTTACAAGCCATCGAAAATAAATACGACTAATGGCTAAACTTTTTTTAGTTCCCACACCTATCGGTAATTTAGAAGATATGACTTTTAGAGCGGTAAAAGTTTTAAAAGAAGTAGACTTTATTCTTGCTGAAGATACTCGCAATAGCGGAAAGTTGCTCAAGCATTTTGAAGTGAACACGCCCATGCATAGTCACCATATGCATAACGAGCATAAAACAGTCGATTTAATTTTGAAGCGCATACAAAACGGAGAGACCGCAGCTTTGATAAGCGATGCAGGAACGCCGGCCATTTCTGACCCTGGTTTTTTATTGACCAGAGCTTGTGTAGAAAATAAGATTGAAGTCGATTGCTTACCGGGCGCGACTGCTTTTGTCCCAGCTTTGGTAAATAGCGGTTTACCCAACGATAAATTTATATTTGAGGGTTTTTTACCGCCAAAAAAAGGAAGACAAACACGATTAAAAATTTTAGCAGAAGAAACTCGAACCATGATTTTTTATGAGTCTCCTCATAAACTGCTAAAAACTCTCGGTCATTTTGTAGAATATTTTGGTGCTGAACGTAAAGTTTCAGTATCACGAGAAATCACCAAACTTCATGAAGAAACTGTTCGCGGAAGTGTTACTGAAGTTTTACAACATTACGAACAAAAAGCTCCTAAAGGAGAAATTGTGGTCATTGTAGAGGGTAGAAACTAAAAGAAAAAAGTGGTTTGCCTTATAAAAGGTAAACCACTTTTTAAATTTTATAGTAGAAAATTTATTTTTCTACAGAATTTAGGAAAGCTAGCGTTTCTGTAGCTTTAGAAAGTTCAGCAAATTTCTTTGCCGTATATTTTTCTCCGTCAGACTTTGTAGATAAATCTGCTCCGTGGGCTATCAAAAGTCTTAAAATATCAACTTTGTTGTAACGTGCCGCATACATGGCAGGAGTTTTTCCTAGAGATTTTTCGTTCACATCTTCTCCAAACTCAATTAATTGTTTTACCATTTCTAAGTTGCCTTTCATAATAGCTTTACAAAAAGAACTAAGGTCTGCACTTTGTTCCCAACTAACTTCAGAAGTAGTTTTTTCAGGATTAACTTCATAAGTGTTGTTTGCGAATGTAACACAGCTGATGAACGCTAAGGCTACGGTGATGATTGTTTTTTTCATGATGAATGATTTTTGATTAATGAATTAGTTTTAAGCAACTTGCTCTATTATAATAGACTATTGTAACTTAAATTTGTTACATAAAATCATTCAAAATTTTTAAAAACTATCAAGAAAAGATAGTGAGGACTGTTTTTTGAATTTTAAGAATTAAGTTTTTTAGAATTGTAGTTGGCCATTTGTTGTATTAAATCTTTAAATTCTTCAATCGCATTTTCACTATAGTTTTCTAACTCAATTTGAGATTCACGCTCTTGGATAAGTTGAATAATTAAATTGTTTTCTTCTTTTTTAACTCCTTTAATTTCTTCAACTTTTAATCGTTTGGTTGGAGTAGAATTCAGTTTATATTTTATAAAAACAGCATCGTAAACTACTTGGTCTTTCTTAACCTGACTCGTAATTAATACATATAGAACTAGAATGTTTGCAAGAACGATGAGGTAAAAGTAAGAGAACTCTTCCGTCCAATAATAAGCAATAAACCCAATCACGAGTAATAAAATACCTACTAAGAGTATAATAAGGTTTTGTAATGTATTTCTATATTTTATATCGAGCTCTTGCTTCATATTTAAATAATTTATCTCACGAAATTACATAAAAGCAACTATTACCAGCGTACTCTGCTATATAATTTCAAGAAAATTCCTTATCTTAATAATTAAATTTATTTTTTGAAAAAATTACTAAAAGAAGTTAGAGATTGCACTTTTTGTGAACCACATTTACCTTTAGGAGCTCGTCCTATTATTAGCGGAAACGAAAGATCAAAAATTATATTAATAAGTCAGGCACCAGGTAGAGTGGTGCACGAATCTGGCATTGCGTGGAATGACCAGAGCGGAAAAAAATTAAGAGAATGGTTAGATGTCGATTCTACAACCTTTTATAATGAAGATAATTTTGCGGTTTTCCCTATGGGTTTTTGTTATCCAGGTAAAGCAAAAACAGGTGATTTACCACCCCGAAAAGAATGTGCTCCATTATGGCACAAAACCGTCATCGAAAAATTTAAAAATGCAAAGTTGTTTGTTTTGATAGGGGCTTATGCAAATAAGTATTATCTTTCTAAAGATAAAAAACTAACCGAAGTCGTTAGCGAATATCAAGATTACCTACCTACTTATTTTCCGTTGCCGCATCCTTCTCCTGTAAATCGTTTTTGGCGAATGAAGAACCCGTGGTTTGAAGAAGAAGTGGTGCCTCAATTACGAGAAAAAGTAAAAGAGATTTTAAACGAAGATTAAGTTATCTCTTTAAAAACCCCATTATATTTGTAGAAAAAACCATGCGCTGGACTTTAAAACCATTACCAAATCAAGAAAAAGTAGCACAACTTCAGCAAGCTTTAGGTGTAGAAAAAGCTATTGCTACCTTGTTAGTTCAGCGAGGTATAGAAACTTTTGAAGCCGCTAAAAAGTTTTTTCGTCCCAGTTTAGAAGACTTGCATGATCCATTTCTGATGAAAGATATGGAGAAAGCCGTAGTAAGAATTGAAGAAGCTTTAGCAGAAGGAGAAAATATAATGGTTTATGGCGATTATGATGTAGACGGAACCACGAGTGTGGCATTAATGAGCTCATACCTAAAAACAAGAACACCACAAATTGCCACCTATATTCCAGATCGCTATGCAGAAGGTTATGGCGTTTCTTACCAAGGAATTGACTTTGCCGCCGATAATGATATTTCATTAATTATCGCTTTAGACTGCGGAATTAAAGCCGTTGAAAAAGTAGCTTACGCTAAAGAAAAAGGAGTAGATTTTGTGATTTGCGATCATCACCGTCCAGGAGCAAAAATTCCAGATGCCATTGCTGTTTTAGATCCAAAACAGGAAGATTGCAATTATCCTTATAAAGAGCTCTGTGGCTGCGGAGTTGGTTTTAAATTAATACAAGCTTTAGAAGAAAAACAAGGCAATACCATAAAAACATTATTACCGTATTTAGATTTAGTCGCTACGGCCATAGGTGCAGATATTGTTCCTATTACAGGTGAAAATCGAGTACTGGCTTATCACGGTTTGCACATTATTAACACCTTACCTCGCATTGGTTTTAAAGCTATTTTAAATCAAGTTAAAAAAGAAACGCTTACCATTACCGATGTGGTTTTTATCATCGCTCCAAGAATCAACGCTGCGGGAAGAATGAAACACGGTCTACACGCCGTGCAATTATTAGTTGAAGAAGATGAAAAGTTGGCTGAAAAATATGCAGGAGAAATAGAAAATTACAATGCAGAACGTAAAGATGCCGATAGAACCATTACCGAAGAAGCACTACAACTCATAGAAGAATTAAAAGAGCAAGAACGCTTCACGACCGTCGTTTATGGCGAACATTGGCATAAAGGCGTAATTGGGATTGTGGCTTCTAGACTTACCGAAACCTATTACCGACCAACCTTAGTATTTACCAAAAGCGGAGATAAACTAGCAGCATCAGCAAGATCTGTAAAAGGTTTTGATGTTTACAACGCACTCGAAGCCTGTCAAGATCATATCGAGCAGTTTGGCGGACATAAATATGCAGCCGGATTAACCTTGCTTGAAGAACAATATGAAGGATTTAAAAATAAATTTGAAGAAGTAGTAAGTCAAAGTATCGATAAACAGTTGTTAACGCCAGAAATTAATGTCGATCTTGAACTTAATTTAAACGAAATCTCTCCCAAGTTTTATAGAATTTTAAAACAATTTGCTCCTTACGGTCCCGGAAATATGAGTCCTATTTTTTTAACAAAAAACCTAACCGATACAGGCTACGGAAAAGCAGTAGGGCAAACTCAAGCACATTTAAAATGTAGCGTACAGCAATTGCCAAAACCACATGTTATAGGCGGTATAGGCTTTAACTTAGGCGATAAATTCCCTTTAATTCAGCATAAAAAACCTTTCGATGCTGTTTATTCTATCGATGAAAACGAATGGAATGGTAATGTTTCTCTTCAACTAAAACTAAGAGATATTAGGTAATTAATATGGGCAATCCCTTCGCTAAAAAAAGCTCAGGTCGGGCTATTCACTTCAATCTTTTTTATTTGTCAATATTTCTCGACTAAGCTAGTCTTGAGCGGAGTCGAAAGCCTCGAAGCGACAAATGAAAAAGGATTTCCGTTGCTATCCCTATTGCAAATGAACAAAGAAAGAAAGCTTGTTTTTGTTTAGAATTAATCTAAATAATTAATATCTTTGAATAACAGATTTTAATTATGGGAGAAGACATAAGTATTTTATTTAAAAATGAATTCGGAATTTCATTTCATTGGAAAGGTAAAAAAGGGAAAATTCAAGTCATTTTTAGAGAAACAGGGTTTCTTTTAACTTTAGAAGAAATTAAAAGTTTTCAAAAAAAAGTTCTAAATGTAGAAGCTCAACAATGCTGTGAAAACTGTCATCAGTCTAGAAATTGTAAGAGTTTACTACTAAAAACGCCTTCAGAAAAAATTGATTTGGCGGTGAGTCTAGACGAATTAGACTTTATTAACGAGCTGTTGGGTGCTACCATTTTTAAGTTAGAGCTTCAGCAATATTTAGAACTTTGTGCTAATTAAAATTAATTTTTAAACTTTTTTACCTCAAAATTTTCACCATCAAAAACTCCATAGGTATAATAATTTATCCAATCGCCTAAATTAAAATAGGTAGAGTTTTCACCAACTTTAATATTCATGGGTAAATGCCGGTGTCCAAAAATAAAGAAATCGTAATGCGTGGTTTCTAATTTTCGTTTGGCATATTGCGCTAACCATTCGTTTTCTTCGCCTAAAAATTTAGCATCATCATCACCAGAAATTAGTTTGTTTTTTACCGAAAGGTGTTGTGCTAAAGCCACACCAATATCTGGATGCAACCAACGGTAAAGCCATTTTGAAAACGGATTGGTAAACACTTTTTTCATGCGTTTATAACCTTTGTCACCAGGACCTAAACCATCGCCGTGACCTATTAAAAATTTCTTTTTATTAAAAGTGAATTCTTGTGGTTTATGATAAACTGGGATATTCAGCTCTTTTTCAAAATAATCATCCATCCAAAGATCGTGATTACCAACAAAAAAATAAATGGGAATGCCACTGTCTCTAATTTCTGCTAATTTCCCTAAAACACGAACAAAACCTTTTGGGACAACGTGTTTGTATTCAAACCAAAAATCGAACAAATCTCCCAGCAAGAATATAGCCGCAGCATCTTGTTTTACTTCTTCTAACCAAGCTATAAACTTTAGTTCTCGAGGTTTGCTGAGTTCTGGCGTTGGCGCTCCTAAGTGATTATCGCTAGAGAAGTAAACTTTTTTTCCGATGGGAAGTTGCATAAGATGAATTATAAAATCAAATATACTTATTTCTATAAAAATGGTTTTGCGTTAGGGATTGAAGGGCGTGTTTAAGCTCTTTTATTTTTTACCCGAATAAAAAAATAAAAAGCGAGTAATGAAAGCCCGACCCGATAGGGAAACGCCCTAATTATCACTAGCAAACCACTCGGCAAAACTGGTCTCGGTTTCTTGAAGTTTTAAAGAAAATAGTTGAATGTTTTTTGGTAATCTATTTTTAATTTTTTCAGCAAAATCAATCACCATCATTTCTGATGTAGGTTGGTAATCTACTAAAATGACATTGTGATCACGCTTTTTTAATTCGTTGGCTAACTCTAAATGTGGTGTGTTTTTATTAAAAACGGTAGCATGATCGTACTTGTCTACGATTTCTTCTTTCACAATTTTTTTGAGGTCGCCAAAATCGATGACCATTCCAAACTTTACGTTTTGGTTGTCGTCGATAGGTTCACCGATAACGGTTACGCTAAGTTTATAACTGTGACCGTGTACATTTTTACATTTGCCGTCATAGCCGTAAAGCGCGTGACCGGTTTCAAAATTAAATTGCTTGGTAATTCGAATATTGCTCATCGGTTTCTAAATTTATTGATTAAAACCACTACGACTAATACGATTGCTAGCAAGAGAAACAACCCGTTACCGCTTAAAAATTGTAAAATATCCACTTCAATTGAGTTTTAAAATAGGCTGCAAAGTTAAGGAATAAAAGTTTCTAAGGCGGGAATGAATTATTTTGTATTTCGCTTCCAATAAGAATCTATATTTGCAAGGCTTTTAACTATTGAAATGAACAAAATTTTTGATCAGCTAGAGTTTGTAGAAAACCCATTATACGAAAGTATTATTGATGATTTATTGCAGCGAAAATATAGTGTTATCGATAATTTTTTTACTGCGGAAGAGGTAGAAGTATTGCGAAATGCGTTGCTGATGAAATATGAAGAAGATCAGTTTAAAAAATCAGCAATAGGTAATAAAACCAACGAATTAATTGAAAAAGAAGTTCGTGGCGATTTTATTTTATGGTTGAATGAAGCAGATGCTGGCAAAGCCGAAGAGGTGTTTTTTAATCGTTTAAATAATTTAATCGATTATTTGAACCGTACTTGTTTTATGGGAATTTTACATAAAGAATTCCACTATGCAGTTTACCCAGAAGGTACCTTCTATAAGCGCCACTTAGACACCTTTCAAAATGATGGACGCAGAAAATTATCTATAGTTTGTTATTTAAATGATGATACTTGGCTAGAGGAAAATGGAGGTGAGTTAACAATTTATGTAAATGAAAATGCCAATGAGCAGGCTGTAGATTTATATCCGCTTCCTGGTAGAATGGTGATTTTTGAGAGTCAAGAATTGGAACACGAAGTGCAACGCGTACAACACTCCAAACGATTGAGCATTACTGGTTGGCTAAAAACCAGATAGTATAAAGCCTGAAGTAGTTTTCTTCAGGCTTTTATATTTAATTTCAAGAGAAGCTGAATTTAATTTAAGTTCTCGTATATCTAGATTAAACTCCTTATAAATTGTTGATATAGTTTCCATATAAATCTTGAAACTGTATTCCTTTTGAGAATCGATGCTTGCTTAATTTATTATAGGAGGTTAATCCCCACAATATAAATTCAGTTAAGAAATAACGATCTTTTTCGGGGATTTCTGGTTGATATTTATTGATTAGCTCTTGAATAGGTTGAATGTCTTTTAACGCTTTTTGATATTCGCTTTCACTTAAATCGTCAGGTAATTCTATTCCGCTAGATTCAAAAAACCAATGTGTAATTTCATCATAGGGGTTTTCGGCATCTTGTTTTTCGAGCTTTTCAATTTTTGGAAATAATTCTGGGAAAATGGTTTTTATTGAATTTTCAATGAGGTGTTGGGCAACAAAAGCAGCACCTTCTTGTTCACCCTCGTAAACCAACTCCACCTTTCCCGTGATAGACGGAATTACGCCCATAAAATCACCCAAGCGAAGGGTCGTTTCTTTATCTCCATTTTTTAGCGCACGACGTTCTGCGGTGCTTAATAAATTTTGAAAAGCGGTGATGCTCATTCGAGCACTAATTCCGCTTTTTTCGTCTACATATTCGCTTTCTCGCGCTTCAAAACTAATTTGCTCTAAAATTTCGCGCGCTAAATCGGGAACTTTTACGTGTTCTTTTTGGTTGCTTTCTAAATTGGCTTCTTGCTCGGTAATGGTTTTGGCAATTTCTACTGTTTTAGGGTAGTGGGTTAGAATTTGAGAACCAATTCTATCTTTTAGCGGAGTAACAATACTACCACGGTTGGTGTAGTCTTCAGGATTTGCCGTAAATATAAACTGAAGGTCTAGCGCCATTCTTAGTTTAAAACCTCGAATCTGAATATCACCTTCTTGTAAGATATTAAAAAGCGCCACTTGTATTCTCGCCTGTAAATCTGGTAACTCGTTAATTACGAATATACAACGGTTGGCTCGCGGAATCATCCCAAAGTGAATCACACGATCATCGGCATAACTCAGTTTTAAATTTGCGGCTTTAATAGGATCTACGTCACCAATTAGATCGGCTACCGTAACATCTGGTGTTGCTAATTTTTCTGAAAAACGCTCGTCGCGATGCAACCAAGAAATAGGAGTTTTTTCTCCTTTTTCTTTTAAGGTTTCTTGCGCATATCTTGAAATAGGGTTGAAAGGATCGTCGTTAATTTCTGAGCCTTCCACTATGGGAATATATTCATCTAAAAGCTTCACCATTAAACGTGCTAAGCGCGTTTTTGCTTGTCCGCGTAAACCGAGTAAATTGATGTTATGTTTAGAAAGAATAGCACGTTCTAGTTCTGGAATTACGGTATCTTCATAACCGTGAACGCCTTCAAAAACCGTTTGGTTATTTTTTATTTTTTCAATCAGATTTTGACGTAACTCTTCTTTAATGCTTTTACTCTCGTAGCCTGCTTTTTTGAGTTCGCCAAAAGTTTTTATTTTAGTTAAATTCATAGTATTTTTTATTTTCATTTTTTTCGTTGCACAAGGTGACAATTTTTGTCAGGTCGAGCGGAGTCGAGACCTTAATCTTTTGTGTTATATTTTGAGTGAGTTTTAATTTTGCATTCAGATAAGACTTTTAACGTATCAAAATCACCTTTAACTAAAGCCTTCTTTTTATGTGCACTCCATTTTTTAATTTTCGTTTCAAAATATATAGCTTGCTGTATATCATTAAAATCTTGTTGAAAAACTAATTCTAAAGGTCTTCGTTTAAATGTGAAACAGTCGGGGTTTAAACCTTTGCTATGTTCTTCTAACCTTCTAGTGATATTGTTTGTAACTCCTATATAAAATAAAACGTCAGAGCATTCAAGTATGTAAACATAATAGGTTTTCATAAACAATGATTTATTTTAAAAAAAACTCTCGACTACGCTCGAGGTGACAGCCGTCGTATAAAAATTAGAATATTTTAAAAGCCTAATTTTTAGTATTTACCTTATCTTCTTCTTTCTATTCGATTCGTAATCTTTAAAAATCATTTCACCTAAACCACCCAAACCAGTGTAATATGCTTTTCCTTGATTAGACTCTGTAAATTTATCTACAAATTGCTGTAAATAAGGATCTGAGGTAATCATAAATGTGGTAATGGGGATATTTAATTTTCTTGCTTGAGCCGCCATATTATAGCATTTGCTGGTAATGTACGGATCGAGTCCCATCGAGTTTTTATAATAAGTCCCATCGGGCATTCTCAGGCAACTGGGCTTACCATCGGTAATCATAAAAATTTGCTTGTTGGCATTTCTTTTTCGACGTAAAATATCCATCGCTAATTGCATTCCTGCAACAGTATTGGTATGAAATGGACCTACCTGTAAATAAGGTAAATCTTTAATTTGGATGGGCCAAGCATCATTTCCAAACACAATAATATCGAGCGTATCTTTTGGATAGCGCGTTAAAATTAATTCTGAAAGCGCCATGGCTACTCTTTTGGCGGGTGTAATTCTATCTTCACCATACAGAATCATACTGTGGCTAATATCAATCATTAACACCGTGCTCATTTGAGATTTAAACTGACTGTCTTCTACCACCAAATCGTTTTCTGACAAGCTGAAATCGCCCATACCATGATTGATTTGAGCGTTTTTTAAACTTTCAGTCATCGATATTCGTTCTAAACCATCGCCATATTGATAGTTTCTAAATTCACCTGTATTCTCATCGCTGCTACCGCTATGTTTAGTTTTGTGGTTTCCTGAATTCCCTTTACGCATTTTTCCGAAAATTTGGTTAAGCGCGCGCTGTCTAATCGCTTTTTCGGTTTTCGAAGTAATTTCCATTTCGCCTTTGCCATCAGGTTTTACACGTTCTTGAATGTAGCCTTTTGCTTTCAGGTCTTCAATAAAATCGTCTATGGTGTAATCTGGCGTAGTAAGTTCGTATTCTTTGTCTAACTGGCGTAGCCAATCTATAGCTTCATCAAAATCTCCCGAAGTATAAGTGATTAGCTCTTTAAAAATTTCAAAAAGCTTATCAAAAGGAGTTTGATGGGGTGCTTCGTAGGTTTTAAAAATAAATCCGTTGCTAACTTCTTTTCTCTTCATAACTTAAAATTACAACATTTTTAAAGTAATTATAAGTACACAGGTGTTAAACTGGTTTTAATTTATGAGGTTTAAAATGAAAAAACTTTAGTTTTATATTTAAGCTCGTTAGTATTTATAAAATGAATAAAATAAGGTGATCTTGAATTTTATATAATAACTGAAGATTAAATTTTGGAGCTATAAATCTTTGTTAACAAGAATACTAAATGAAGTTAATAATAGAAAAATTTTACTTTCTTCACTTAGTTTTGAAGTTTTAACCTAGTCGCTTATGATTGATTTTTTAGATATTCCAAAGCTCTTTTTGGCTTTCTTTATAATTCTGCCCTTGGTTTCTCTTTTCCATGAGTTTGGCCATGTGATCATTTCTAAATTGTTAGGAGCAAAAAATGTAAAAATTATTATTGGTTCTGGTAAAAAGCTGGTAACTACTAAATTTTTTGAAATTAGAAAGTACTATTTCTATTATGGTTTTTGCTATTTTGAAAACATAGATGATGAAAGCCGTTGGAGAAATTTATTTATCTATAGTGGTGGTTTATTAGGGAATATTATTTCTTCTTACTTAGCTATTTATTTAATAGCTAATGAATATTTAGAAGAAACTATATTTACGTATCAGTTTTTATATTTTTCATTGTATTATGTGTTTTTCTCATTACTCCCTATGAGTTACCCTGATGGAAATTACAGCGATGGAAAAATAATTTATTATTTGCTAAAAAAGAATCATCGTTTAATAAAACAAAAGCATTTTCAGCTTTGGTATGATGCTGAAGAAGACTGTTGGAAATTATCTAAAGAACGCCGAAAGAAAATAAAGAACTTCGAAAATTATGAAAAAGCTTTAAAAGAAGCAATACATCACCGTCCCAGTAAATTGGAGGTTTTTGAAGGAAACACCAGTCATTTTGAGATTTTCCCTAGAAACCCTATGTAATATTTTAGAGATCAATAAGAATACTAATTAAATTATTACTTATAAAGTTTCCTTTAAATATTTTCTTCTAAATTTAATAACCAGCGTAGAGCTTCTAATTAACATCCAAACAAAGAAACCTAGCCAAATTGCATAAAGTTTTAAACCGAAGTAATCTGCAAGTAGTAGTGTTGGTGTAAAACCTAAGAAGGTGGCGGCTAATAAGACATTCCGTAAGTATTTTGCTTCCCCTAAACCTTTAAAAATACCATCAAACATAAAAGCAATGGCATTTATGGGCTGCATTAATAAAACCACCCAAAATACAGAAGAAAACAAAGTAAGTACCGTAGTTTCTTTGTTAAATAGTAGCCCAATTTCGTCGTAAAACAGTCCGCAAATTCCCATTAAAATCAAGGCAATAAATACGGCATATTTGCAGATGTCTTTACTTAAATTCCATAAACTAACATAATCTTTAGATCCCAATAACCGACCACCAATTGCATTTCCTGCATTGGCATAACCGTCAATAAAAAATGAAAAGAATAGCCAAATATTCATCAAAATACTTTGTGCTGCGATATAATTTTTTCCGTAGTCTGTGGCATAAGCATTAGCTAAATAAATGGCGAAGTTTAATGCTGCTGTTCTTATAAAAAGGTTGGCCGCCATAACGATTAGCGGTTTCATCTGCGGATTAATATTAAAACTCAATTTTAAGTGAAAAGGCGTTTTTTTGAAAAAGAAATAAAAAGCCATTATTAACATCGTCGCTTGTGCTGCAAGACTAGCATATGCCGCACCTTTTAGATGAAGCGCAGGGATTAGTCCTTCAACACCATAGACCAATACGTAATCTAAACTAATATTCACGATAGCTCCGGCCAAACTACACTTCATTGCCCAAAGTGTATTTTGTAGACCTCTAAAAACTCCGAAGATAGCAAATGTGACAAGCGTTAGCGGATAGCCCAAAGCTCTAATCGTATAATAGTCTTCTGTATATTTTAAAATTAAACCATCAGCATTATAAGCGCTAAAAATGCTTTCAGCAAAATATGCGGTGATTGCATAAATGAGTAAACTCAGAAAAAGATTAAAAACAATTGCCTGTGGAATTAAAGTTTTTACCGCATGAATTCGCTTGGCTCCTAAATGCTGAGAAACAATTGCAGAAATAGCTGTTTTGGTTTGTGCTACAATCCAAATAATAGCAGAAAGAAATGAACCTACGATTCCTGCGGCGGCTAAAGATTCTATAGAATGTTCTTTTACATTACCAATTACGGCAATATCAGTAAGAGAAATTAGCGGTTCGGCAATGCCTGCAATAATCGCTGGGATTGCAATTTTATTAATTTCTCGAAAAGAAACTTTGGGAGTATTGGCTATAAGCAATGGCTTTTTAGTCTTCAAATATAGCTTTAAGTTCTGTAGCTTCGCTAGGCTTCATTTTTCCTGCTAGCACTAAACTTAATTGTTTTCTACGTAAAGCTGCATCAAAACGCTCTTTTTCAACTTCTGTTTCGGGCTCAATAGCAGGAACAGGCACAGGGTTACCAGCATCATCTACGGCAACAAAAGTATAAATAGCATCGTTTGCTTTAGAGCGCATACCGCTTTCTCGGTCTTCAATCCAAACATCAATCACAACTTCCATAGAACTTTTAAAAGCACGAGAAAGTTTAGCTTCTACCGTTACTACACTGCCTAAAGGAATCATTTTTTTAAAGGCCACATGATTTACAGAAGCCGTAACTACAATTCTGCGGCTATGTCTTCGGGCAGCAATACTAGCAGCACGATCCATACGAGCGAGTAATTCACCACCAAAAAGGTTGTTTAGTGGATTGGTTTCACTCGGTAAAACAAGGTCTGTTAAAATAGTGCGAGATTCGCTAGGATGTTTTGGCTGCATTTTTTTCTTGCAAAGGTAATCTTTTGATTTAAAACAAAAATTGATGCTTAAGAAAAGCACCAATTTTAAATGTTTTTATAATCGTAAAATCTATTAAAGGTCTTGTACCAATAACCAAGCCTCCTGATTTTCAGTTGTTTTAATATTTCTTAAAGCTTTTAGTGCATCAGTTCTTTTTTCGTAACTACTGTAAATTACTTGATGTAAGCCATATTTATTAGCCCCAATTTCACGAGCATGAAAACCTTTGTTTCTTAACTGATTTACTTTTTTGGCGGCATTTTCTTTTTCTCTAAACGCACCAGCAACAATATGATAGCTTCCATTTTCTCTAGTTACTTCAAAAGTAACCTCAGGCAACGGATTGCTAATTACAAAAGTAGCTTCTTGAATTTGTGATTCAATTTGCTTTTCAGCTTTTTGTTGCTCAGCAATATTATGAGCTTTAATGTCATTACTGTAATAATTAGCTCCTAAGAAACCAGACAAGCCTATAGCAATAGCTCCTACTGCCGCATAACGCCAAATTGGTGTTTTAGACGTTTGAGTTTTTTCTGAAGCTAAAACTTTTTCAGAAACAGTAGCAGTTTCTAAAGTTAAATTTTCTTCTGGAATAACTTCGTTTTCTCTTTCAATGGTATTAACTGTAAATGTTGAAAGTCCAAAAGATTCAGCTAAATAATTATTATGGTAAAAAGGCTGAAAGATTACTTTCTCTTCTTCTAAGGTAAAAGTACCTATTTCTTTTAAAACTACTTCTTTATGAGATTTAAGAGTAGCTTGTAAATTTTGAACAAAAAGCATCATTTTTTCACTTGCCTCACTATAAGAAATACCTTCTGTTTTAGCGATGTAGTTGGTTAAAATCCCATCATTTTCAGCTAGTTGCTTATTAAAAGAGATTACTTTTTTAGGAGGATAAAAAGCCTGTGTAGATTCATGAATTTGTGCAGATTTACGTTGTGCTAAAAAGGCACCAAACTCAGGTATGACTACACATTCGTAACGATATAATAATTCTTGTAAATATTGCTCTACTCTCATAAATTCAAAGTTAGTATATTTTCACATTTTATAAAATAGCGTGACTGAATTTTATTAACAAATCTTTTTAACTATTTTTAGTACTATATTTTATTAAAATGAGTGAATCAGAGTTAATTTATTTATTGGCTTTGCAACGTATTCCTTATGTAGGGGATATTACTGCAAAAAAATTAGTACATCATTTTGGCTCTGCTGAAGCCATTTTTAAAGCAAAAAAAGATCGTATTCTTGCTATTGATGGCGTTGGTCATAAAGTAGCTAAACTCTTAGATTTTTCTGCTTATGAACGAGAGGTTTTACAAGAAATAAATTTTATACAAGAAAATGGTATAAAGGTTACTTATTTTGAAGAGTCTACTTATCCTGAGCATTTAAAGCATTGTATAGATGCGCCCATACTACTTTTCGAAAAAGGAAATATCGACCTGCAGCACAAAAAAATTATAAGTATTGTGGGTACACGAAAAGCTACAAATCATGGTATTGCTTTTTGCGAACAGCTTATCTCAGAATTAGCACCTTTAAATCCGGTTATTGTTTCTGGTTTCGCCTACGGAATTGATATTTGTGCGCATAAAGCTGCATTAGCAAATAATTTACAAACTGTAGCATGCTTAGCACATGGGTTAAATCAAATTTATCCGAAGTCACATCAAAAATATAAAAATGAAGTGTTGAAAAATGGTGGATTTATTTCAGATTTTTGGAGTGATAAAACGTTTGATAGAAAAAATTTTTTAAAGCGAAACCGTGTTATTGCCGGAATAAGTGAAGCTACAATCGTGATTGAAAGCGCAGAAAAAGGAGGTTCTTTAGTAACTGCAGATATTGCGCATTCTTATAACCGAGAGGTTTTTGCCGTTCCTGGTAGAACCACCGATAGTTTTAGTAAAGGTTGTAATGAATTAATAAAAACTCAAAAAGCACAATTAATCACTTCTGCAGCAGATTTAGTTTATTATTTAGGTTGGGAAATTGAAGAAAATAAGCCTAAGCAAACCCAACTTTTTGTTGATCTTTCTGGGGAAGAAGAAAAAGTCTTAAATGAATTAAAAAAATTAGGTAAAACAGAATTAGATGTACTTGCCTTAGCTTGCCAAATGCCAACATTTGAAATCACCACCTATTTACTTAGTTTAGAATTAAACGGATTGGTGAGGCCATTGCCCGGTAAAATGTTTGAAGTGATTTAAGTATATAAAAAAGTGCAGCACGTTTTTTGAAGGTGCTGCACTTTTTTATATATTTTAATATCCTAACTTCGTTCTTACACGACCAAGAACTTCTTTTGCTACTTTTCTGGCTTTTTCAGCTCCTTTTTCTAAAGCGGCGTCTACTTCTTCTAAGTTATTCATATAATAATGGTAAGCTTCTCTTTCTTTGCTGTATTTTTCAACTAAAAGCTCATATAAAGCTTGTTTGGCGTGACCGTAGCCGTAATTCCCGCCTAAGTAGTTTTTACGCATCCCTGCGGTTTGTGTTTCGGTAGCGATAATTTTATAAAGGTTGAAAACATTACACGTGTCAGGATCTTTAGGTTCTTCAAGCGGTGTACTATCGGTTTGAATAGCCATTACTTGTTTTCTAAGTTTTTTATCAGGTAAAAATAAATTGATATAATTATCTGCGGATTTGCTCATTTTTTTACCATCAATTCCTGGTATGTATTTGCTCTCTTCTTGAATTTTAGCTTCTGGTAAAACAAAAGTTTCTCCCATTTGTGCGTGAAACCTTGTCGCAACATCCCGTGTCATTTCTATATGTTGGAGCTGATCTTTCCCTACAGGAATATATTCGGCATCGTATAAAAGTATATCTGCAGCCATTAACATGGGGTAGGTAAACAAACCTGAGTTTACATCGGCTAAACGATCTGCTTTATCTTTAAATGAATGGGCTAAGGTTAAACGCTGATACGGAAAAAAACAACTTAAATACCAAGAAAGCTCTGTAGTTTCTGGAATGTCACTTTGTCTGTAAAAAACCGTTTTTTCAATATCTAATCCAAAAGCAAGCCAGGCTGCCGCCACAGAATAGGTGTTTTCTCGTAAAGTGGGAGCATCTTTTATTTGTGTAAGTGTATGCAAATTTGCAATAAATAAAAAAGAATCGTTGTTGCTATCGTTTGCCATTTCGATGGCAGGAATAATTGCTCCTAGTAAATTTCCTAAATGAGGAGTTCCTGTACTTTGTACTCCGGTTAGTATTCTAGACATTGTAAATATTTTTTTTGTAAAGGTAAATGTTTTATCATTTTCAATGCATACATTTTAGTACTTTTGAAAATCTATGAACATTTTTAGAAAAATTCTAATCGTCTTGTGGCGTATTTGGTTTTACGTACTGCTTACGGTGCCCATTCTAGTTATGTTTCCTTTTTTATTGTTATTTACGGCAAAAGAAAAGTACTATCCGCAATTTTTCTTTTTAGCTAAAATTTGGGCAAATATTATTTTGTACGGCATGGGTTTTTATCCTATCGTTAAAAAACTTCAATCTCCAGAAAAAGGCAAGAGTTATATGTTTGTAGCCAATCATACTTCGATGACTGATATTATGTTGATGTTGAGTATTGTAAAAAATCCGTTTGTGTTTGTAGGAAAGAAAGAGTTGGTTAAAATTCCTCTTTTTGGTTTTTTCTATAAACGCACTTGTATTTTGGTAGATCGTAGAAACGTAAAAAGTAGAAATGAAGTTTTTCAGCAAGCCCAGCGAAGATTAAATCAGGGTATTAGTATTTGTATTTTTCCAGAAGGAGGCGTTCCTGATGATGAATCTATTTTACTAGATACTTTTAAAGATGGCGCTTTTAGGTTGGCTATAGATCACCAAATACCCATTGTTCCTTTGGTGTTTTACGATAATAAAAAACGTTTTTCATATACGTTTATGAGTGGATCTTTGGGAAGAATGAGAGCTAAAATTTTACTTTTTTTTTCAACTGAAAACTTAGAACAAAAAGATAAAAGAGATTTACGGGAACAAGTAAGAGAAAAGATTTATAAAGAATTAATTAGTAACAATTAAAAAAGAAAAGGAGCCAAAACCACTTGACTCCCTTTGTTTATCATTGCTTAAAAACGAACTTAATTAAAATTTAAAACTGAATCCGGTATAAACCCCAAAATAGTAGGGTTTAAAATCGTTAATAGTGTTATTATAGGTATTGAGCTGATATTTAAAAGTAGGCTCTAAATTAACTTCAAATTTTTCACTTAAATTATAGCCAAAGCCTAAACCTAAGTTAGTTGTAAAACTAACCTTGTTTAAATTATTTGCTTCTCCTAAAGATAATTGACCGTTATTAGAGTTGATAGAAATACTATTATCGTTTAAGAGTAATGTACTTGCCCCGCCAATTAAATTTATTCCAAAACGTTTATTTAATAATGCATACTCAACTTCTACAGGAATTTCTAAATAACCCAGTTGTTGATTAATCACCCCTTTTGTATCAGGAGCTATGGGTGCGCTGCTAAATTCTTGTGTATCTACAGAAGTTGCTGGTTTAGATTGGTTTTTAATACTTAAAACCTCAATGCTACTATAATTAGGGCTTGAAGTTATTCCTTCTAATCGTGTAGCGTTTACATTGGTAGAATAAGCTATATCATTAATATTGTAACTCATGTTTACTTTACTAATTCCAGATCTTACTTTTATTTTTTCTGAAATAGCATAAGCAAAATTAATTCCATAAGCCATGGTCACCTCACCCTTAGTATTATTGCCAGCTAAAGTTTTATCTAAATTATTGCTGCCATTTAGACTGCCGTAGTAAATAGGAGAAATGTTAGCTTTTATAAGCCACTTAGATAATTGTTGTACGTTATCTTTTTCTTTCTCATTATCACCTTCTTTGTTTAATTCTTTGGCAACTTCGACTAAATTCTTTGTTTTATCGGCGCTATTTTCTTCTACAATTGATGTATTTTCATTAATAGGTTTTTCATGAATAATGATTCTTTCTTTATTAAGTGGATTAGTGTTTTCTATAAATTTATTCTCCTTATTATGTTCATCTAAATTGTGGGTTAAGTTGCTTTTAAGCGATTGCTCTTCAGAGCTTAAATTTTCTTGATGAACTAAAGTTTTTGTTGAATTATTTTGACCGCTATTGAAGTCAGCATGGTTCTTTTCCTCTTCAGAATTAGCGGAAGAATTAATTTTTTGGGTTGAGGTCGAAGAAAGCTTCTGATTTTTAACAGAGTAATTATTTTCAATAGAAGAAGTATTATTTAAAACAAGATTTGAATTGATGTTTACCTTAGAATCATTAGTATGATTTTTTGAATTTTTACGATCAAGTTTTGTAACGGTATCACTAGAATTATCTATAGAAATAACGGTTAATGTTTCTGTAGATGTCTGATGAATAGTTTTTTCTTTGTTAAAAGTTTTATCTTTTTCATCTGTTTTGGGTTCAGTAATTTTTTTGGAATCTGTATGCACAACTTTTTGTTGTGGAGTATTTATCAAGAAATTTCCAATAAAAAGTCCTGCAATTAAAATTGCTGCAACACCCGTAAGTTTATACCATAGTGGTATTATTTTTCTCTTTTTTTTATGTTGCAATTTGTTAGCTATATTTTCCCAAACATGATCTTTGGGAGTCGCTTCAAATTCTTTAAAACTCTCTTGAAATAGTCTATCTATATCTTTTTTTTCTTTCATGGTGCCGAGCTTGCGCTATTATGGGTTGATTGCTCTTCAACTTTTATTTTCAAAATCTGCCTAGCTCGTGCCAGATTAGATTTTGAAGTTCCTACAGAAATATTCATCATGGCAGCAATTTCTTTATGAGAAAAACCATCTAATACATAGAGATTAAAAACCATTCTATAGCGATCTGGTAATTCTTGTATAATTTTGAGCAGAAACGTTAAAGAAATTTGCTCTTCGTCTATTTCTATTTCGGGTTGTTTTAAAGATTCTTCATCTATAATCTGAAATACATCTTGTTTTCGATAGCGTTGCAATGCTGTATTTACCACAATACGTTTCATCCAACCTTCAAAAGAACCTTTATTTTTATATTGAAAAATTTTATTGAAAATGGTTAAAAAAGCATCCTGTAAGTTGTCTTCAGCTTCTTGATAATTTCGGGAATACTTCAGGCTTACCGCAAAGAGCTTATTCGCATATAACTTGTATAGCTGCTCTTGCGATTTTAAATCTTGCTTTTTGCATTTTGCTATGAGTTGTTCAATACTCAATATATAATTTGTTATTCTACCTTTACAGGTACTTCTTTTGTTAAATATATATTTTCTCCTTCTTCATCTACTCCTTGCCAAAACTTAAATATGTAGTAATCTCTTCTGATCACTTCAAAAGAAAGTTTCTTAGTAATTAATTCATTTTCTAGCTCTTGGCAGTTGGTGTTATTATCATAATAAACTCTATTTACAACCCAAATAATTCTCTCATTTTCATTCTTTTCGTTGCTAAAACCATCGAAAAAATGACAATCAGTTGGACGTTTATAGGTAATTTCGAAATCATGAATTTCTCTGAAATTCAATGTATCTGGTAGATTAACGCTATCTATTGATACTAATTCTTGTGCTGTATATAAATTACTATTATCATCCATACTACAGCTTGCTGCAGTTAATATTAAAAATACATATAATATTACTTTATTGACCTTCTTCATATTCTTTTAATGATAAACTTGTTTCTTAATTAAGAGATGCAAAGTATAGTGAAGGGTTGCGTTGTAAACAAAAAAATCCTGCTGAAAGCAGGATTTTAAATTTTATAAATAATAAACTTTTTTAAGATTTAGCAATCTTTATAGCTTCTGTAATTTTAATTTCAAGCTCTTCCATTAATTCTGGGTTGTCTTTAAGTAATGTTTTTACAGCATCACGACCCTGACCTAATTTAGTGTCTTCGTAACTAAACCAAGAACCGCTTTTCTTTACGATTTCATAGTCTACACCTATATCTATAATTTCTCCTACTTTAGAAACTCCTTCGCCGTACATAATATCAAATTCGGCAGTTTTAAATGGAGGGGCAACTTTATTTTTAACCACTTTAACACGGGTTTTGTTACCCATTACATCACTATTACTATTCTTAATTTGAGTAGATCTTCTAATATCTAATCGTACAGAAGCGTAAAATTTAAGTGCATTACCACCAGTAGTGGTTTCTGGGTTACCAAACATTACTCCAATTTTTTCACGTAACTGGTTAATGAAGATTACTGTACAATTGGTTTTGCTAATAGAGGCCGTAAGTTTTCTTAAAGCCTGAGACATTAAACGAGCATGGAGTCCCATTTTAGAGTCTCCCATTTCACCTTCAATCTCACTTTTTGGTGTTAAGGCCGCTACAGAATCTATTACAATAATATCTATTGCACCAGATCTAATTAAGTTGTCTGCAATTTCTAAAGCTTGCTCACCGTGATCTGGTTGAGAAATAATTAAATTCTCTATATCTATACCAAGTTTTTCTGCATAAGAACGGTCAAAAGCATGTTCTGCATCTATAAAAGCAGCAATACCTCCAGCTTTTTGAGCTTCAGCAATTGCGTGTAAAGTCAAAGTGGTTTTACCAGAAGATTCTGGACCGTAAATTTCAATCACTCTACCTCTAGGGTAACCACCTACACCAAGAGCCAAATCTAACCCTAAAGATCCAGATGGAATTGCATCTACATCTTGTACCGCTTGGTCACTCATTTTCATGACTGTACCTTTTCCGTAGGTTTTATCTAATTTATCTAGCGTTAACTTTAACGCCTTTAATTTTGCTTCTTTTTCGTTTTCTTTACTCATATTCTTGATTAAAAGGCTTTCATTTTTTTGAAGAACTGCTAAAGTACTATAAGTTTTTGTGATTTCAATTGGTCACGCAACCTTTTTTATTTTTTACATCTATTAAAAAAAGAAGAGAATATTCTATGAGATTTCTCAAAAAAAGATTTATTATGAATTTCATTAGCTGCGCATTTACAGTGTGTTACATCTGTAATTGCAAGGTTGATGGTGGCTAGCGTTGTAGGGTTATTAAAATCTAAATTTAATAAAATTAACAACGAATTAGCCATTCAAAAAAATGCTCGAAAGAATAATATTTCGGGCATTTTTTATAGATAAAATTTTACCTTTGCAGTTTAACTTAATAATTAGTATAGCATGCAACTGTACAATAAGCTAAGTGCAAAAGAAAGAGAAGCTTTATTAGAAGAAGCAGGTGAAGATAGACTCACCATCTCTTTCTACCAATATGCCAAAATCGGTAATCCAGAACTTTTTAGAAACCATTTATTTGTCGCTTGGGATAAATTAGAGGTCTTAGGTAGAATTTATGTAGCCAATGAAGGTATTAATGCCCAACTTTCTGTTCCGGCAAAAAAATTTAATGCTTTTAAAGAATTTTTAGACGGAATTTATTTTCTAAAAGACATTCGTTTAAATATTGCCATCGAGCAAGATTTAAAATCGTTTTTGAAACTGAAAGTGAAAGTAAGGTCTAAAATATTAGCCGACGGTCTTAATGATAACACCTTTGATGTAACCAAAAAAGGAGAGCACGTAAATGCAGAAAAGTTTAATGACCTAATTAGCGATCCTAATACCATTTTGGTAGATATGCGTAACCATTATGAAAGTGAAATTGGTCATTTTCAGGGTGCGATGACTCCAGACGTAGATACGTTTAGAGATTCTTTAGATCTTATAGAAGAAGACATTAAAGAACATAAAGAAGATAAAAACCTTGTGATGTATTGTACTGGCGGAATACGTTGTGAAAAAGCGAGTGCTTACTATAAACATAAAGGGTTTAAAAATGTTTTTCAGCTTGAAGGAGGTATTATTGAGTACACGAGACAAGTAAGAGAAAATGAATTAGAAAATAAATTTATTGGAAAGAATTTTGTATTCGATCACCGTCGTGCCGAAAAAATTTCAGAAGATGTCATTGCTCAATGTCATCAATGTGGTAAGCCTTGTGATACACATGTAAATTGTGCAAATGAGGCATGTCACTTATTGTTTATTCAGTGTGAAGAATGTGCCGAAAAAATGGATAGTTGTTGTTCAGATGAATGTAAAGAAGTGAATGCTTTACCTTACGAAGAACAAAAAGCCTTAAGAAGAGGTAAGAAAAATAGTAATAAAATTTTTAAAAAAGGAAGGTCTGAAGTTTTAAAATTTAAAAGTTCATAAAAATCAAACTCTTTATTTTGTAGAGTAACTTGAAAAAAGTTACTCTATTTTTTTATGTGATCTTTTCTAACTATAAAATTTTTCAAGTTAATTTAGAAAAATAAGATACTCAAAATCAATTTATACATTTATAATTTAAATAGCTAAGAAGTATCAATAATTTTTCTCTATACATCATTTTTCTGTCTCCTCACAATAAATTGGTATATTTACCCTTTAAATATAAATAGTAATTTATCAATACAGAAGTAAAAAAGCTTCTAGTATTTCAATATATATAATTTTATGGCGTGTGGAAGTTGCTCGACCGGGAAAGACGGTCAGCCAAAAGGATGTAAGAGTAATGGTAATTGTGGCACTGATAGCTGCAACAAATTAAGTGTTTTTGATTGGTTATCAAATATGTCGTTACCTGGCGGGGTGGAGCCTTATGGCTGTGTAGAGGTAAGGTTTAAAAATGGCAGAAAACATTTTTTTAAGAATGCTGAAGACTTAACACTAAGCATGGGTGATGTGGTAGCCACAGAAGCTTCCCCAGGTCATGATGTAGGGGTGGTTACGTTAACCGGTGAACTTGTAAAAGTTCAAATGAAGAAAAAAAAGGTAAAAAAAGATAGTGAAGAAGTAAAGAAAATTTACAGAAAAGCCAGTCAAAAAGACATTGATGTTTGGCAATCTTGTCGAGAACGAGAAGAGCCTATGAAGGTTGCTGCCCGTCAAATTGCGATAAAGCTTAATTTAAAAATGAAAATTAGTGATATCGAATTTCAGGGAGATGGATCTAAAGCTACTTTTTATTATACAGCGGAAGATCGCGTAGATTTTAGACAATTAATCAAAGAATTTGCTAGAGAGTTTAAAACAAGAATAGAAATGCGCCAAATTGGTTTCCGTCAAGAAGCCGCAAGATTGGGTGGCATTGGTTCTTGTGGTCGAGAATTGTGTTGTTCTACTTGGCTAACAGATTTTAGATCGGTGACCACTTCTGCGGCTAGATATCAGCAATTATCTCTAAACCCTCAAAAGCTTGCTGGGCAATGTGGTAAACTTAAATGCTGTTTAAACTATGAATTAGACGCATATTTAGATGCACTAAAAGAATTTCCTAGACAAGATATAAAGCTTCAAACTCAAAAAGGCACCGCGGTTTGTCAGAAAATAGATATTTTTAAAGGTAGTCTTTGGTATGCCTATGAAGGAGAATGGATGAATTGGCATGAACTTACCACTGCACAAGTGCACCAAATAATTCAAGCAGCAAAAGCGAAAAAACCAGTGGCAAGCTTAGAAGAATTTTCTGTAGAATTACAAAAAACAGAAAGTACAGACTTTGGTGATGTAGTAGGGCAAGATAGCCTTACTAGATTTGATCAACCTAAGAAAGCTCAGCAAGCAAATAAAAAGAGAAAACGAAAAAAAAGAAATAACAAACCAAGAGGTAAAAAGCCTAATAATAATGCATAAGACTCTGGTATATTCTTTGCTATTCATTTTTTGTTTAGCGTCTTGCGATTCTAAAAGAGAGTATGACCAATACAAATCACTACCAGAAAAAGGGTGGCGCAAAGATGATATAGTAAGTTTTAATGTGAAAGATATTGATACTATTAATACTTATAACTTATTTATAAATTTAAGAAATAACAGTAAGTACAATTACAATAATATTTTTCTAATTACAGAAATGAATTTCCCTAACGGAAAAGTGATTTCAGATACTTTAGAATATGAAATGGCTTATCCCAATGGAGATTGGATGGGACTTGGTTTTGGAGAAATAAAAGAAAGTAAACTTTGGTATAAATCTGGAGTTCAGTTTCCAGAAAAAGGCACCTATCAGTTTACCATTAGGCAAGCCATGAGAAAAAACGGAAAAGTAGACGGTATTTCAAATTTAGAAGGAATAACCGATGTTGGTTTTAGAATTGAAAGACCATAATTTTAATTAAAAATAGCGTGACAAAAAAGAAAGCAGCAAAGCAACCCAAGAAAACTTCATACACAAAATATATTCTTTGGTTTTGGGGATTATTCCTAGGAGGAATTTCAATTCTTATTTTATTATTTTTACTAGCAGGATGGGGCGTTTTTGGAAAAATGCCAGCGATAGACCAGTTAGAAAATCCAGAAACAAATTTAGCCACTGAGGTATTTTCTTCCGACGGAAAAACATTGGGTAAGTACTACAATGAAAATAGAACACCTATTAAATATGAAGACTTACCAGACAATCTTATCAATGCATTAGTAGCAACAGAAGATGTTAGGTATTACGATCATTCAGGTATTGATGCCTTCGGAACTCTTAGAGCGGTAGCTTATTTAGGATCGAGAGGGGGGGCAAGTACTTTATCTCAACAGCTAGCCAAACAATTGTTTCATGGTGAAGGTTCTCAAAATATTATAGCGAGAATAAGCCAGAAAATGAAAGAATGGATTATTGCGGTAAGGCTAGAAAGAAGTTATACAAAAGAAGAGATTCTAGCGATGTATTTTAATGTCTATGATTTTAATAATAATGCAGTAGGTGTAAGATCTGCTTCTAGAATTTACTTTGGTAAAGAGCCAGAAAAATTAAAAATTGAGGAAGCGGCAGTTTTAGCAGGAATGTTTAAAAACTCATCTTTATACAATCCTAGAAGAAACCCAAAAGGGGTAACTAATAGAAGAAATGTAGTCTTATTGCAAATGGCTAAGGCTAATTATATTTCGCAACAAGAAAAAGATTCTTTACAACAATTACCATTAAAAATAGATTACCACCCAGAAAGTCACCAGTCTGGTTTGGCTACTTATTTTAGAATGTACCTTAGAGACTTTTTAAAAGATTGGGCTAAAGAGGACCCAGCCCCAGACGGTGATACTTACAATATTTATCAAGACGGTTTAAAAGTGTACACCAGTATAGATTCTCGTATGCAAAAATATGCAGAATCAGCGGTAGAGCGACATATGAAAAACCTACAGGCAAAGTTTGATGAAAAAAATAAGAATAATGACGGGATGCCATTTCGAGATATCGGAAAAGAAGATATCGATAAGATTATTAAACGAGCTATGAAAAATAGCGATCGTTGGCATCAAATGAAGGCGAAGCACATAGATGAAGATAAAATAATTGCCTCGTTTAATAAGAAAACAGATATGAGAATTTTCTCTTGGAAAAGTGAAAATGATATAGACACCTTAATGACGCCAAGAGATTCTATTCTATATTATAAGTCTTTCCTTAATGCAGGAATGATGTCTATGACACCACAAACCGGAGAAGTAAAAGCTTGGGTGGGGGGTATAAACTTTAAACATTTTAAATACGAGCACGTAAAACAAGCAAGAAGACAAATAGGCTCCACCTTTAAGCCATTTTTATATGCTACTGCTATCGATCAATTGCATCTATCTCCTTGTTACCAATTGCCTAATACTGTTCATACTATTCCTGCAGGAAAACACGGTGTAACTAAAGATTGGTCTCCTAAAAACTCTAATAATAAATACGGTGGTATGGTTACCCTTAAGAGTGCATTAGCTAACTCTTTAAATACGATTAGCGCACGTTTAATGGATAAAGTAGGGCCAGAGCCTGTAATCGATTTATTAGCCAAATTAGGAGTAGATACAGAGAATATACCTCCAGTAGCAGCCATCGCCTTAGGATCTGTAGATTTAAGTGTTTTTGAAATGGTTTCTGCCTATAGCACTTTTGCCAATAAAGGTGTTTATGTAAAGCCTGTAATTGTTACTCGTATTGAAGATAAAAATGGAACTATCCTTTACCAGCACGTTCCAGAAAGTCGTGATGTAATGAGCGAAGAGGCTGCATACGTAACCTTAAACTTAATGGAAGGAGTAACACAAGGCGGTTCAGGTACTAGATTAAGAACCACTTGGTCCCCAGCTTATTATAAAGATGTAGTTACAGGGCATCCTTATGAATTTAAAAATGCAATTGCTGGTAAAACAGGTACCACACAAAATCAAAGTGACGGTTGGTTTATGGGTATTGTCCCTAACTTAGTTACCGGAGTTTGGGTAGGGGCAGAAGATCGCTCGGTTCATTTTCCAGGTATTCGTTATGGGCAAGGAGCTACGATGGCATTACCCATTTGGGGCTTATACATGAAAGATGTTTATGCCGACAAAGATTTAGATATTTCTAAAGGTGAATTTGAACGTCCTGAAAACTTATCAATCAACGTAGATTGTAATGGTACTGATGAAGAAAGTGAAAATCAAACTGAAGAAGAAAAAGAAGAAGAAGAACTCAGCAATAATTTAGATTTCTAAATTAAAGTTATACTTCCGTTAAAAGAACCCATTATTAAATTATTGATAATGGGTTCTTTTATTGTAGTAATCTTGTAAATTTCCTATTTTTAAACAAAATATTTATCGAATGATTAATAAAACGGTTAATACAATTCAAGAAGCCTTAAAAGGAGTTGAAGATGGAATGACGTTTATGCTAGGTGGTTTCGGACTATGCGGAATCCCAGAAAACGCTATCAAAGCTTTGGTTCAAAAAAACATAAGAAACATTACCTGTATTTCTAATAATGCTGGTGTAGATGATTTTGGACTCGGACTTTTACTTCAGAAAAAACAAATCAAAAAAATGATCTCTTCTTATGTAGGCGAAAATGCAGAGTTTGAGCGTCAAATGCTAAGCGAAGAATTAGAAGTAGAGCTTACTCCGCAAGGTACATTAGCCGCTAAATGCCAAGCAGCACAACAGGGCTTTCCCGCAATTTACACCCCTGCAGGTTACGGTACCGAAGTCGCTATGGGCAAAGAAACCCGCGAGTTTGATGGTAAAATGTATGTGTTAGAAGAAGCTTATAAAGCAGATTTCGCATTCATCAAAGCTTGGAAAGGTGACGAAGCCGGAAATTTAATTTTTAAAGGTACCGCCAGAAACTTCAATCCTTGTATGTGTGGAGCCGCAAAAATTACCGTTGTAGAGGTAGAAGAACTTGTGCCTGCAGGAGCGCTAGATCCTAACCAAATTCATGTTCCTGGAATTTTTGTACAGCGAATTTTTCAAGGAAAATCTTACGAGAAAAGAATAGAACAACGAACAGTGAAGAGCTAAGTAGTTAATTTGATATTTAGCTAATTTGAAAATGAGAAACGATCGACAAAATATAATTGTTCAGAAAACTTTTCATTTTTCTTTAGCGATAATGGAGTTTACCGAAGATTTAAGAAAAGCTCACAAACACGAACTTTCTTCACAGCTTTTTAGAAGTGGAACTTCGATAGGAGCAAATATTTGGGAGGCTCAAAATGCTGAAAGCAAAAGAGATTTTGTTCATAAAGTTAAAATTTCAGCAAAAGAAGCAGACGAGACTTTATACTGGTTGAAGCTTTGTAAAGCCTCAAAATTTTATCCTAATCCATCTAATTACTTACTTGAAGAAATAGAAGTGATCATCAAAATAATATCTAAAATTGTTTCTTCTAGTAAATTAAATTAATTATAAAATTAACACATTTTAAATTTTCAAATTAAAACTATGTTAGATAAAAACGGAATAGCACAACGTATTGCCAAAGAAGTAAAAGACGGCTTTTATGTAAATTTGGGCATCGGGATTCCTACCCTAGTAGCCAACTTTGTGCGCGACGATATTGCTGTAGAATTTCAGAGTGAAAACGGTATTTTAGGAATGGGACCTTTCCCTTTTGAAGGCGAAGAAGATGCCGATTTAATTAACGCTGGTAAGCAAACCATTACCGCTTTACCAGGCGCTAGTTTTTTTGATTCAGCAACCAGTTTTGGGATGATTCGTGGCAAACACGTAGATCTTACCATACTCGGTGCGATGGAAGTAGCTGAAAACGGAGATATCGCCAATTGGAAGATACCCGGTAAAATGGTAAAAGGAATGGGCGGCGCCATGGATCTGGTGGCTTCGGCAGAAAATATTATCGTTGCGATGATGCACACCAATAAAGCGGGAGATTCTAAGTTGCTAAAAAAATGCAGTTTACCTTTAACAGGCGTTGGTTGTGTGACTAAAATTGTAACTAACCTTGCCGTTATAGAAGTTACCCAAAACGGATTTAAACTTCTTGAGCGCGCTCCTGGTGTAAGTGTAGAAGAAATAGAGAAAGCTACCGAAGGCAAATTAATTATAGAGGGTGAAATCCCAGAGATGGTTTTATAAAATATTAATGGCGTTGCCCGATAGAAAAATCGGGATCGCGCTATTCGTTATATCTTTTTTTGCCACTTATCAAAGCAAAAAAAGGATGCCACTCCTATCGCTAACGCATTTTCAACTAAAATTTTAAATTAAAATAAACGTTCTTAAATGCGCCATTCTGAATTTTTTTCAGAATATTATTCAGCTTACAACTCTGTAGAAGAATCTGAAATCGAAGATTCAACAGTGTTAAATAAATTTACTTTGGTGAAGCGATAATTTTTAATTTTTTTATGCTTAACAGCAACCTAATCAACTTTTTTTTTCTCCATATAAAGCATCGGGCGGCTGAAATAATAATTTAATCGCCTTAATTGGATTTTTCGATTTCCGCATACTTTTAAAAATATCTCCCCACACGTGAAAAACCAACTTCACAGGATTGTAATGTTTCGGTTGGTCTAAAATTCCGTAAATCGCCTGTTCGTCTTCCGGTTGAAATGTCCCAAACATTCGATCCCAAAAAATAAATGTAGAACCATAATTTTTATCAAGGTAATGCGCATTTTTTCCGTGGTGAACACGGTGATGAGAAGGGGTAACAAATATATAACTAAACCATTTAGGCATTTTTCTGATGTATTCGGTATGAATCCAGAATTGATACAATACCGCAATCTGGTGACAAATAAAAAATATTACCGGATGAAAGCCCAATAAGCTAATTGGTAAAAAGAATATCACTTTAATTTGCTGTGTCCAAGAAAGTCTAAACGAAGTAGATAAATTGTATTTTTCAGAGTTATGGTGAGTTACGTGAGTTGCCCAAAACAAACTAGTTTCGTGACCATAACGGTGCGCCCAATACCTACAAAAATCTAAGGCAATAAAGCATAAAATAGAAGTCCACCAATTTACAGGAATACTCCATGGGACAATATTATAAAACCAAATTACAGAACCAAAGAGAAGAGATTTAATTAATAAATTTTGAAATACCGAAACCAATCCGATACTTAAAGAAGCAAAAAAATCTTTCTTTTCATAAAGTTCTTTTTTTTGTCTCCAACTAAAATAAAATTCGAGTAATGCTAAACCTATCATAATAGGTGCCGCATACAAAATTAAATCTGGAGCATTAGATAATACGTCGTCTAAGGTGATCTTTTGTTTCATAAGTAATCATTATAACAAAATTTAATCACATAGAAAATTTATGAGGTATTAATTTTAAATGATTACAATCTATTAAAAGCTAAATTTTGCCCACCATTCGACTCAAAACCACGATAAATGGTCCGCAAGAACGGGTGTTTAATTTATCGAGAAGTTTAGATCTTCAAATTGGTTATAAACAAATCGAAAATAATCTTATTAGGAATAAAAAAAGGATTGAAATATTTCAATCCTTTTTAATTATTGAAAAAATTTAAAACTAACAATCAGTTGTTCCGCAAACACTAGCGCTAAGAAATCCTCTTACCACGAAAATTCCAGCACAATCGCCATTTGATTGTACATTTTCACTCAAAAACTCATTTGCCGCTTCAGCGACGCAACTTGATTTTACACAAGTATCTAATTCACTACTTCCTTTAGGACAACTAGCTATTAGAGCTGGGGGAGCTGGCCCTCCTATATGTGGTGTATATTCTGGATTTGAAAAATCGTAAACTAATTTTTTATCTTGATATATACCGACTGAGGATACTACAAGTGTATTATTAAGTACACCAATGTTAGCATTTACGGTATCACCATTATAAGTTTCTTTAATTGATTCCAATTCTTCAAAAAATGAATTGATAGCCCTAATTCTATCGTTATTTTCTACTGAAGCAAAATTTTCTAGTAAAATTCCATCAAATTTAATGGACATTTTCGAAAGATTAAGACTTAAATTAGAAAGGTTTAATTGTTCAGTTTTAATTGAGTTAGATTCCAAGTTTTCATTGGTTGAAATTTCTTCTTCACTGCAAGAGAAAAATAAAAATGATATTGCAATAAAAATAAATAAATGGTTAAATTTCATAAATTTATATTTATAAGTTAATAACGCTAATATATATATATATATTGGTTTGAACAAATTTTAAAACTATTAATCTTCACAATTTAAATCCCTTTGGGGATGGCGTCAATTAATTTTTGAGTATATTCTTTTTTAGGATGCGCATAAATTTGATCGGCATCGCCACTTTCTACAATTTCACCTTGATTCATCACTAATAATTGATCTGACATATATTTAACTACCGCCAAATCGTGTGAAATAAAAACATAGGTAAAGCCAAAATTTTCTTTCAGTTCATTTAATAAATTTAGTACTTGTGCTTGAACAGAAATGTCTAAAGCCGAAACAGATTCGTCACAAACAATTAATTTAGGTTCTACCGCAATAGTTCTGGCAATACCAATACGTTGGCGTTGGCCGCCACTAAATTCGTGCGGATAACGGTAAAAATGACTTTCATCTAAACCAACACGATTCAACAATTCTAATGTTTTTTGTTTTCGCTCTTTGCTGTTTTTATGAAGGTTATGCACTTCCATAGGTTCCATAATGGCTTTGCCTACAGGAATTCTAGGATTTAAAGATGAAAACGGATCTTGAAAGATTAACTGAATTTCTTTCCGCAGCTTTCGTAATGCTGTTTTAGAAATTTTCGTAATGTCATTTCCTCGATAATAAACCTTTCCGCTGCTTGCTTTGTCAAGTTGCAAAATCACATTCCCTAAAGTCGATTTTCCGCAACCAGATTCACCTACCAAACCTAAAGTTTCTCCTTCATAAATTTTAAAACTCACATTGTTTACTGCTTTTACCGAGCTTTTCTGTTGAAATAAACTTGGATTACTCAAAAATTCTTTCTCTACATTAATCACTTCTAATAAAGGCTCTTGTGCGTAAATTTTTTGATGACGCGCTTCTCGTTCTTCTTTAGTTTCGGTTTCTGTAGAAATGCTGTTTTCTAAAAAGTTTTTAACCGTAGGTAGTTTCTTTAAACGCTCTGTAGTAGATGGTTTAGAGGCTAAAAGCGCTTTAGTATAGGTTTCTTGAGGATGAAGAAATAATTTTTCAGCGGTATTTTGTTCTACAATTTTTCCTCGATACATTACTACCACACGGTCTGAAATTTCTGAAACTAACGCCAAATCGTGAGAGATAAAAATTATACTCATTTCATTTTCTTGCTGAAGTGACTTTAACAATAAGAGAATTTCTTTTTGCACGGTAACATCAAGAGCCGTAGTAGGCTCGTCTGCGATAAGAATTTTGGGTTTGCAAGCAATTGCCATGGCGATCATCACTCGCTGTTTTTGTCCGCCACTTATCTGATGCGGATAAACATTATAAATACTTTCTGGACGAGGAAGTTTTACTTTTTCAAATAGACGAAGGGTTTCCGCTTTAGCTCCATTTTTAGAAAGCTGCGTATGTTGTAATAATATTTCGGTGACTTGAGGTCCGCATTTCATCGAAGGATTTAACGAACTCATTGGTTCTTGAAAAATCATTGAAATTTCTTTACCTCTAATATTTCGAAACTCATTTGCAGAAAGTTTGGAAAGGTCTTTTTGATTGTATAAAATTTCTCCTTCCGTAATTTTTGCTGTTGTGGGTAGCAAACCTAATACAGCAAGTGAGGTAAGCGATTTTCCAGATCCTGATTCTCCAACAATTCCTAAAATTTCATTTTTTTGAAGTTGAAAATTTAGTTGATATAACGTATCTCTAAACCCAGTTTCTGTGTTGAAACCAAGCGATAGATTTTTTAGTTGAAGAAGCGGTGTTAAATCCATAAGTAATAATATAGGTTTTCATTGAAGTCTATCGGTGAATGCAAAAAAGTTCTTATTTGTTAATTCAAAGAATAAACATAAATGTTTTAATTTACAGAAACGATTTCATCTTCATTCAATAAATTTTCTTGTCTAAATTTTAATATAATTTGAGCTATGGCCACTACGTCTCTTTCACAATAAGCTACAATTCTGCTCAGGCTTTTTTCGTTGTAATAAACGTCTCTAACTTGGGCACCATCAATGTCTTCTTTTGGAGAAGGAATACCTAATATATGGGTTAAGAGTTTTAATGAAGTATAATGTTTATAATCGCCAAATTTCCATAATTCTAAGGTATCTAAATGAGGAACTTCCCAAGGTTTTTTACCAAAAAGATTGAGTTTTATTGGTAACTCAATCTCGTGAATGAGCATACGGCGAGCAATAAAAGGAAAATCGAACTCTTTGCCATTGTGCGCACAAAGCAGGTGATTGGATTTGTTGAAATAGTTATTAAGCAGTTTTTTAAATTCTTTTAAAAGTTGCTGCTCTTCGCCCTGAAAAGAAGTGATTCTAAACGTTCTTTCCTCATTTTTAAAAGTAAAATAACCTACAGAGATGCAAACAATCTTTCCAAATTCTGCCCATATGCCTGCACGATCATAAAATTCTTTTGCTGTAAATTCATCTTTGCGCTGGTATTGTGTTTTATCTTCCCAAAGCAGTTTTTTTTCATTGCTTAATTCTTCAAAACTTTCGAATTCTGGTATCGTTTCAATATCTAAAAAAAGGATATTTTCTATTTTCAGTTTTTTAAGCATGGTTCTGAAATTTTAGATTTTTTTATAGGCAATAATCACGTAAACGCTAATATTTTCTATTTTTACTTTATTGTTTTTATTTGTACCTCCAAGACTGATGATAATTACCTTAAATTTCCCAATATCGTTCGTGATTTCATATTTAAAGTTATCTTTTGGGATGTTGTTTAACGATTGATATTTTTTAAGTTTCTTTTTAATATCATCACCAATATTTTTCTTGAAAAGTTCATTCCCTTCGAATCTAAGTATAATATCATGGTGATTGATATTTAGCTCATATTTAGATTTACTCTTTGATTTTGTATACGTTTTTGAAGAAATATCTAGAAATTTATCATACCCACTTATATTAATTTCACTGCCTTTATCGTAATTATGATAATAAAAGTTATTATGGTAATAACTACTATGACTACCTTTTTTATAATTTCCTCTTCCATAAATAGAATCTAATAAATAATTACCTGCATCAAATGAATTATTAATGTAACTAGTTTCAAAACCAATATTTTTATCAATCAAATGAAGTTTTTCTCTTTGTTTAAGATAGCTTGCAATGCTAGTGAATCTACTTACTTCTTCTACAGATAATTGCTGTTTTCCATTTTTGGTTTTTTGTATTAAGGTTGAAACCTCATTTGCTTGTGCATTTAGTGAAACCTGAAAAGCGCTCCATGGACCAAAAATACTAAACAAGCAAAGTAAAAATAGGCTTATAGGTAAAACGGATAATTTTTTTTCTTTGCTAATAAGTGCAAATAAGCTTACCCCAAGCACCCAGATGGCTAATAATAAAAGAAAATACCTGTTTTCAGTAAAATTATACGCTTCAATTCTGGTAAAAATGGCTATAAATAATAAGATGAATAAAGGAAATAATGAAAAATATAATACCGGATAGAACTTATTAATTATTAGGTTTTTATGTTGCTTGCGAATGGGTTCAATAATTATATGAATTATAAAACCAACAATAGAGAGAATACTAATTAAATATGAAACCCATCCTTTCGGGAGTTCCCAGATGAATAATATTTTTAAAGAATATGCATAGACAATAACCAAATACAAAATGATAATAGGAATCAAAATATATTTAATAAGAACATCTAGCGCTTTAGAATAGTGCAGTTCTTTAGTGTGATGAATATCTTTAGGAAAGTCTGATAAGTAGATAAACGTATTGATAATACCAATACAAAAAACAAATAATTCAGTATAAACTTTCCATTCAATATCAATTGAAAAAAGATTTTCAACAGCCAATAAAGCTAACGATAATCCCAAATAAATTATTGTTGTAAATAGAATACTTCTCGCAATAGCAATAATAATTCTTTGCAAGTAATTCCAGTAATCAACTATATTCCAATAAAAAATAAATGGGGCAAAAAATATAAAAATATGTCCGGCCAAAAGCAAGATAAACCATCTTGTAAAAGTGATGACGTTTGCATTATCGTAGGAGGGAAGTGTAAAATAGTAAGTGATTAACAATAATATAATTACAAGCTTGATGGTCCACCCTGTTTTTTTGTTGTAAATACTTTCTTTTAAAAATTGACTGGCAATTAACCAGCTTACGCCTAATGAAAGTATAAGCATTTCTTTATATGCAGACCTAAATATGTTAACCTCTAATTGAATAAGCGCTATAATCAAAAGGCTCCCAGCAACTGCCCATAATAAAGTTATAGGAAAGCGCTTAAAAGCCAAGTTCATTTTTGAAGGCAGTTCTTTAAAATAACTCATAAGTTTTCTTTCAGCATATTATAACTCTCTTCGATATACATATAAAAATCTTCTGTAAAATTTTTAGCTTCTAATTTCTTACCACGTTGGTGACCTAATCTAACGATAATTAAATCATCTTCAGGAATGCTAATCACATATTGTCCCAAAATACCGCGCATCGCAAAAATTTTCTTATCCATAAAATTGCTCAACCAAAAACCGTAACCGTAAAACGGCGCTTCTTCAAATCTAGGTTCTATAGATTTTTGTACAAAACTAGAGTCTAGTAATTGTTTACCTTTAAAATTTCCTTGGTGGGCATAAAGCTGACCAATTTTAGCAAAATCTCTGGCATTGCTGGCAATACAACAAAAGGCTTTTTCCATACCACTTTCTTCACTATCTAATTGCCAAAGTGCATTTTTATGCATTCCCAAAGGTTTCCAAAAACTTTCTGAAAGGTATTGAGATAGGTTTTTACTGGTAGCTTTTTCAATTACCATACCTAATAACTCAATGTTTCCACTAAGGTATTTAAATGCTTGCCCCGGTTTTTCACTTACTTTTAAATTAAGTATTAATTCTCGAATATCACTATCTAAATAAGATCGTGCTGTCATCCCTAGCGGATTGTAATAATCTTCTTTCCAATTAAGTCCGCTTGCCATAGAAGAAAGATCGCCAACGGTTAAGCGAGTGTCAAATTGCGGATAAAAATCTGAAACCGATTGTTCTAAATTTTTAATATAACCATCTCTAATGGCTTTTCCTAAAAGTGCAGATGTAATACTTTTTGCCATTGAAAAAGAATTGGTTTTAGAATCTTCCGAATAATTTTCGGCATAATCTTCATACCAAATGCTATCATTTTTGATAATAAGAAAAGCAATTGTACCTAATTCTTTATTTGTTTGCTGAAGTTTTGGAGTTGCTTCTACAGCGTTATAATTAACATGTAACGGCCAAGTTTTTGGCGTTTCAGCAGCGATAGTTCTGTTATCAAAATTTGGATAATCGTCAATATAGGCGGTTTTATGCCCTTTTAAATAAGTAATGCGTATGCCTTTTAATAAGTATGCTTTATCAAAAGCAAACAATAAACCAACTGCAATGATTAAAATTGTGAGTAGGCCAATACTAATTCTTTTTATAATTTTCATCGAAATCTTTTAGTTCTTCTAAAATAAGCATTTCGATCGATAATGGAAGATTTCAATATATTAAACTCTAGTTTTCAAAAAAGAGATTGTTGTGGTGAGGGGCTTTCATGATCTAATAACCATTTTTTCCGCCAAAGTCCGCCAGCATAACCAGTTAGTGAACCATCGCTTCCAATTACCCGATGACAAGGAACTACAATCCATAATGGATTTTTACCATTAGCCGCAGCCACTGCCCGAATCGCTTTTACGTCACCTATTTTTTTAGAAATCTCGAGGTATGAAACGGTTTTTCCGTGAGGAATTTCTACTAATGCTTTCCAAACTTTTTGTTGAAATTCAGTTCCCTTTAAATTTGTTTTAAAAGTAAATTCTTTTCGTATTCCTTTAAAATATTCTTGTAATTGAAGGGTAGCTTTTTTTAATTCAGTAGGGATTTCTGTAGTAATAAAATCAGTATCGTTAGCGATATAAACTTTAGAAACTCCATGTTCATTTCCTTCAATTTTAGCAATGCCTAGTGGAGTTTTAATTATCGCTTTTTTCATTTGAATCTTCTGAAACTTTTTCTTTTTTGTTTTCTTTAGGGTGAGAAATGATTCCGAGGTTTTTAGAGCGTTTTTCCCAGTTTTGCCGTGCTAGATGCTGCATATCTGCAATGTTGTCGTTTTCATCCATAATTTCAAGCCCGAGCAAAGTTTCAATCACATCTTCCATGGTAATCACTCCTACGGTATTTCCAAATTCATCGGTAACCACGGCAATATGAGCTCTTTTTTCTATAAGGATATCAAATAAATGTTGAATAGGAGTTTGTGCTTGGGTTATCAATAATTCACGTTTAATAGATGATAAAGGTTGATTACCATTACTATTTATAATTTCTTCTAAAAAATCATCTCTTAAAATAAAACCGGTGATGTTGTTAGGACGATTTTTGTAGATTGGTATTCTAGAAAATTTTAATTTTTTATGTTGCTTGTGGAAATCTTCAATAGCCATTTTTTCATCTGCAGAGATAACCACAGAGAAAGGTGTCATTACATCTTTGGCTAAAATAGATTTATAGAGCATTAGATTTTTAATAAACTTAGATTCACTTTTCTCAAAAACTCCTTCTTTTTCAGCAGCATCTGTTAATGCCATAAACTCTTCTTTACTCATATGATTGCCATGCGTAGATTTACCGATGAGTCGAGTAAACAACATTAAAATCCATAAAACACCTAAGTATCTTAAAGGAAAAAGAATAGCGGTTAATGCTTTTGAAGTGAAATTACCTAACGATTTCCAATAATTGGCGCCAATTGTTTTAGGTATAATTTCTGAAACAATTAAAATAAGAAGGGTCATAATTGTAGAAACAATACCTACAGAATTATTACCGCTACCAAAAGTTTTTTCTGCTTGAACTCCAACTAAAATTGCACCTACTGTATGGGCAACAGTATTTAAAGTTAAAATAGCAATTAATGGTTGATCTACATCTTTTTTAAATTTTTCTAAAGTGGTAGCAAAAGATTTACCTTCTTTCTTTTTAATTCTTATATAAGTTGGTGTTACACTTAAAAGCGTAGCTTCTAATACAGAACATAGAAAAGAAATACAAATAGAAAGTAAGGCGTAAACAATTAGTAATGTCATCTTGAAGTGGTTATAGCGACAAGGTATAAATTAATTGCAGAAGCTCTTCTTAAAAAGAAACTAAAATTTATAAGAAAGACATCCCCGAGTGGGGTAATCGGGGAGTCTTTCTAGGTTAAGCTTTTTGAATTGTGCCTAACCATTTTTTAGCCGTATTTAAATAAACTGCAGCATCTGCAGAAATATTGTCTTCGTCTTTATAAAATACAATTTCTTTGACTCCAAAATGTCCAGATAGTTTAACCTTTATTTCTTTTATTTCAGAGGTTTTTTTACCTGGCGCAATAAGCTGACTGTGATGAATTTCTGAAAGCGAAAGTTGTTCTATATGTTCAGGATGATAGGTGTCACCAAGCAGCAAAACTTTTTTTACCTGATCAAAGCCTAAGAAAGACCAGTAATTAATTTCTGTGCTAGTAAGGTTTAAGCTATTAGTTTTTGCAACCTCTTTTAGCTTTTGCTGATATTTATGCTGAAATTTTTTTTGTTTTAAGATGATAAATATAAGGGGAGCCATAAAAAGTACTAAAAAGAAAACCCCTATGATGATAGAAGATGTATCCATAATAAATAATATTTTGCACTAACAATACTGCTAGATGCGATTAAATAATAAATTTGATTATCAGCTTGTTATATTTAAGCTGAATAAATTTTAGGGTAGGATACTTTTTTCAGAAGAAAAAATGGAAAGGGTAAATGTGTTGGAGAACTTTTTTTCTACGGTCTTCTTTATTGGTGAGATTTCTAGAAGAATTGAATAGCGAGTTTTCTCGCGCTTGAAAACTTATATGATTTAAGTTTCCTGAAAAAGAAAAATTTTCTGAGTCAGAGAGATCTTCCGTATCAATGACGAAATTAACATCATCTTCAATAAAAACATTTTGTTGAAAATGTGAGTTTTTGAGTTCGTACTTGTTTTTTGAAACTTCTGTCAGTTCCGCTTGGTTAAAATCATTTTGTATGGCAGCCCAAGCGGGAAGCCATACAAAACAACAAGTAACAAGTACTAATATATATTTAATTGAATTTTTCAATTTAAAAATTTCATCTCAAACTACTTAGCTAATGATGTGCCAAAGTTAATCATTTAATAATTTGGCAGCGTGTTTTGCAAAATAAGTTGAAATAATGCTAGCTCCAGCTCTTTTAATGGCTGTTAATTGTTCTAATAAGACAGCATCGTGATCTATCCAACCTTTTTCTGATGCTGCTTTAATCATCGCATATTCACCAGAAACTTGGTAGACTGCTACTGGTACGTTAACTGCATTTTTAACTTCTCTTACTACATCTAGATAACATAATCCTGGTTTAACCATTACAATATCTGCACCTTCTTCTACATCGTGAATGGCTTCTTTAATGGCTTCGGTACGGTTGGCAAAATCCATCTGATATGTTTTTTTATCTTTTGGCACTTTTACAGTACTGTCTTTTGGAGCAGAATCTAAGGCATCACGAAACGGGCCGTAAAATGCAGAGGCGTATTTGGCGCTGTAACTCATGATACCCACGTTAGAAAATCCGTTTTCTTCTAAGCCATTTCTTATGGATAAAATTCTACCATCCATCATATCGCTAGGCGCAATAAAATCTGCTCCAGCTTCAGCGTGGCTAATACTCATTTTAGTTAAAGCATCATTTGTAGGGTCGTTAGCAATTTGTCCATTTTCAATAATGCCGTCATGACCATAAATAGAATAAGGATCTAAGGCAACATCTGGCATTACAATCATTTCTGGGACAGCATCTTTAATAGCTTTAATGGTTTGTTGCATTAAGCCATCTTTGTTCCAAGCTTCTTTCCCTGTATTGTCTTTTAAATCTTCACTTACTTTGGCATAAAGATTAACCGCTTTTACGCCTAAAGACCATAATTCTTTTACTTCTTGTACAGTACCATCTAAAGATTGACGGTAAACTCCCGGCATAGAAGGTACTTCTGTTTTTATTCCTTTTCCTTCGGTTACAAACATAGGGCACATAAAATCTTGTGGACTTACGTTTGTTTCTCTTACTAAACTTCTAATCGATTCGTTGGTACGTAATCTTCTATTTCTTTGTAGTGGGAACATAATTTATTTAAAAAATTTAGCTGTTAGCTTCTCGCAATTAGCTGGTTATTTTCTTTATTAATGAATTTAGCATCTTTTTAATCTCTTCAATATCTTGAAGAATATTTTTTCCTTTTTCTTGTTTAATGAATTTAAGATCGATACTAAGTATAATTTGATATTCTATTTCATTTGCAGATCCGAAAGCAAAATAAAGAAACCTTAAAAAATCTTTATCTGAATTTCTTCCGCAGCCTTCTGCAATATTTGTAGGTATTGAACTAGCTGATCTCCTCATTTGACTAACTAGGTTATAAAGCTCTTATTTGGGAAATTCGCTGGTTATTTGATAAATATTTAGAGTGAATTGATGTGCTTTTTCCCAAATCAAATAATTCTTATAATTTCTCATAGATAAACTTTTAAAGCTTATAGCTGAAGGCAAACAGCTAAAAAAATTAAACCCACTTCACCGGCTTTTTTAATACATTTAGCAGCTTTTCTTCTTCACTGCCAGCTTCTGGTGTTTGGTTGTACACCCATTGCACGTGTGGTGGCAAACTCATTAAAATACTTTCTATTCTTCCGTTGGTTTTAAGACCAAATAAAGTTCCTTTATCGTGTACCAAGTTAAATTCTACATAACGACCTCTTCGCACTTCTTGCCAATCTTTATGCGTTTGATTATAAGTAAGTTCTTTTCTTTTTTCAACAATAGGAATATAAGCTTCTAAAAAACTATCTCCTACTTCGGTTACAAAATTATACCAGTCTTCAATAGTTTTTTCTTCATTTGCTTTTAAGTAATCAAAAAATAAACCACCAATACCACGAGCTTCATGTCTATGAGAGTTCCAGAAATAGTCGTCGCATTTCTTTTTATATTCAGCATAAAAACTTGTGTCGTGTTGGTCACAAGCGCTTTTAGAAACTTGATGAAAATGTTTAGCATCTTCTTCAAATAAATAATAGGGAGTAAGGTCTTGCCCGCCGCCAAACCACTGATCTATTACATTTCCTTCTTTATCGTACATTTCAAAGTAACGCCAATTAGCGTGAACGGTTGGCACCATTGGGCTTTTGGGATGAATAACTAAACTTAAACCACAGGCAAAAAAGTGAACATCACCTACGTTAAAATATTTTTGCATCGCAGGAGCTAGCGGTCCGTGAACTGCCGAAATATTTACACCTCCTTTTTCAAAAATATTTCCATTTTCAATCACACGTGTTCTTCCGCCGCCACCTTCTTCACGTTCCCAAAGGTCTTCATGAAATTTAGCTTTGCCGTCAATCTCTTGTAATTTCTGAGTAATCGTGTCTTGAAGCGTTTCTATATATTGATAAAATTGTTCTTTCATGAGTTACTAAGGTATTTTTGTGTAGCGCTAATTTTTTGAACCAAATCAAAAGAAAATGTTTTGCTCTCTTCTTGCGCAGTTTCGTAAATAAAGATGATTTTTTCTGCGAGCAATGCTTGATGTGCTGGCGTTTCTAAATCTATGATTTGCTGAAAGAGATCTGCTAATTTTTCATATAAATCAAAATCAAACTTCTTTTTATTTAAATGCTTTTTAAAATCGTCGTTTTCTGCCGCAAGAAGTTCATTAAGTGTGTAGTCTAATTGTTGTTTAAGATGTAAACTAAATTTTTCACGATCTTGTTTTTGCCATTCTTCAGGAATATAACTCCAAGTTAATAATTGATTTAACGCTTTATCTACTTGTTCTTTCTCTTCGTCTTTAATTCCTTTACTTAGCATAATTATTTATTTAGACATTTTTCTATAAAAACTAATTTTCCTTCTATCACTTCTTTAGTAGAATTAATTTGTTGAGCTTCATTCATCATCGCTTCAAGCTTTTCAATAATTTTTGTAGAAGTGACTCCTTGCTCAAAAAGTTTTCTTCCTATTTTATTGTTATGTAAATCCATCGCACGTGGCAGTTTTGGATTAGGCGAAAGTTTTTCGTGTAAATCTGTAATTTCTTTCGCCCACGCTATTGCCTTGTTTTTCTCTTTACACTGCGGAAGGGAAGCTTCTGCAATTAAAAAATTCCATAGCGCATGCCGAAAAGCATTGGTTTTATTGTCTTGATGATGCGCTTTGCCAAATAACTGATTGCAAATTTCAACGGTGTTTTTGGTCGCTCGATAGGTAGGAAGAAGTAAACCAGGCTTAAATAAAAAGGTTTTACCTAAAATGAAGCTTTGCTTCAAATCTAGTTGTTTTATTCTAGCCCAGATTGCCATTTATTTTGGCTGGTATTCTTTTACCGCATCTACAAAAGCTTTGGCATTTTCTACAGGAATGTTAGGTAAAATACCGTGCCCAAGGTTTACAATGTAACGGTCTTTACCAAAATCGTCTATCATTTTGTGCACCATTGTTTTAATTTCTTTTGGCGGCGAAAATAAGCGTGAAGGGTCAAAATTACCTTGTAAGGTAATCTCTCCGCCACTTAAGTAACGGGCATTTCTAGGTGAACACGTCCAATCTACACCAAGTGCAGAAGCGCCAGATTCGCTCATTTCTTTTAGTGCAAACCAACAACCTTTACCAAAGGCAATGACAGGAACTTCATCTTTTAAAGTATCGATGATTTGTTGAATATACTTCCAAGAAAATTCTTGATAATCTGTTGGAGAAAGCATTCCTCCCCAAGAATCAAAAATTTGAAGCGCATCTACCCCTGCTTCTACTTTTCCTTTTAAATAAGCAATGGTTGTGTCTGTAATTTTTTGTAATAATGTATGTGCAGCCATAGGTTGTGTGAAACAAAACTCTTTGGCTTTATCAAAATTTTTAGAACCTTGCCCCTGTACTAAATAACAAAGAATAGTCCACGGAGAGCCGGCAAAACCAATTAACGGAACTTCATCATTAAGTTCTTGCTTGGTCATTTTAATAGCTTCGTAAACGTAACCTAATTCTTCATAAACATTAGGTACAATAACTTCACTAACTTGTTTAGGTGTTCTTATTGGAGTAGGTAACCAAGGGCCAACGCCGGATTTCATTTCAATCTCAACTCCCATCGCTTGCGGAACCACCAAGATGTCACTAAATAAAATGGCAGCATCTGTCCCTACTTGATGAATAGGCATCACGGTAATTTCCGTTGCCAACTCAGGAGTTCTGCATCGTGTAAAGAAATCGTATTTTTCTTTGAGCTTCATAAAGTCTGGTAAGTAACGACCCGCTTGACGCATCATCCAAACTGGTGGGCGTTCTACCGTTTCTCCTTTTAAAGCTTTTAAAAATAAATCGTTTTTAATCATCTTTAGTTTATCTTTTATGAAACAGCTGATTAGTATTCAGCTTTATCTTATTTGTTAATTTTAAATTCTTTTACTACCTGAACGATCACGTTTTCAATAGTTGGTTGGTTGGCAACTCTAATCGTTGAGGTATATTTTTTTGCTTCTTGTGCGGTTGTATTGCCAATACAAAAAGCGATTTCATTTCTGCTTTTATTCAATTTAAAAAAACTTTTTACCGCACTTGGACTAAAAAACAAAACTCCATCAAATTCTTGTTGAAATTCTTTTGGGTTTAGTTTAGTCTGATACACTTCAATTTCATTAAATTGAATTTGATGTTGTTGAAGTAGTATTGGTAATTCATCTCTTCGTTTATTTCCGCAGAGAAAAGTAAATGATTTCTCGGCATGTTTTTTTATAATTTGATCTGCTAATTCTTTTGCGTTATTGGCTTTTTCTATAATAGAAATATTTGCCTCTTCTACTATATTTTCAGTTTTACTGCCTACTACAAAAGCCTGATTAATAGTTGTTTTTTCTTTTATTGCCAACCAAGCATTTTTACTGGTAATAATGGCATTTTCAATATACTTAGGAAGTTCTGTTTTTTTATTGAATTTAACTTCAATTGCACTATAATTTACCCAAGCAATGTCTGCATTAAATAATAGTGATGCTTGACTTTGGGTTAGTTTTTTAGTTATCAGAACGGTTCGCATCTCTCTCTAAGTATTTTTGAATGTCACTGTTTTTACCAAAAACCACTAATACATCGTTACTTTGAAATACGGTTTCTGGTTTGGGCATACCAATTACTTCTTTCTTGCTCGATTTTCTGCCAATAATATTACTGTATTCTTTTTTGCGTAAAATGGTAATGATGTTGAGGTTGTATTTACTTCTAAAGTTAGATTCGATTAAATCTTTATTGACCAATTCATCACAAACTGAGACTTCAGAAACTAAATAATCATCATCAATTTCAAAATTATCTATACTTCCTTTTAAATTTATTTTTTTAGTTAATCGTTCTGCAAACTCTTGTTCTGGGTGAATAATTTGATCTACTCCCATTGCTTCTAGAATTGTATCTTGTATAGGAGAAGAAGACCTTGCCACTATGCGTGCTTCTGTGATTTTTTTAATAATTGCAGTGCTCATTAGAGCAGCACCATCTTTTTCACCAATAGCAACAATGGCCAAATCTGTGCTTTTTAAAGGTAGCGAATGGTAAGCGTTTTCGTTAGTAGCGTCTATGGCTACCGCATGAGAAACCTTATCTTTAATAAGTTCTATTTTTTCGATATCTCTGTCTGCAACGATTACTTCATTACCAGAATCTGCTAAATGTATTGCCAGTGACATTCCAAAATTTCCTAAACCAATCACTACTACCTTCATCGTTGCTAACTTTTAGTTAATTAAAATATTTTCTTTAGGGTAAGTATATTCTTTTGTATTTACATTTTTAAGAATACCTATCATTAAGTTTATTAGACCTATTCTTCCAAAAAACATCAGAAAAACGACTACATATTTACTAGGATCGCTTAATTCTGAAGTGATACCCAGTGATAATCCTACGGTGCTAAATGCCGAAAACACTTCAAACGCAATTTCTAAAAGTGTGAATTCAGGATTAAAAATAAGTAATAGCAAAATACCTAAACCTATAGATGCTAATGAAATAGACATAATGGCGAAAGCTCTTAATACCGATTCTTTAGCTATTCTTCGTGTGCCAATTTCTATATTCGATTTGTCTCTTGCAATAGAAAAAATATTCATGGTTGCAATAGCAAAAGTTGTTGTTTTAATACCACCTCCAGTAGATGCGGGTGAAGCCCCGATCCACATTAAAAAGATCATAAATAAAATACCGGGAACGGTGAAATTTCTCATATCAACCGTGTTGAAACCAGCCGTCCTAGAAGTTACCGAAGAAAACATAGCCGTAGTAAATTTTCCGAATACAGTTTTATGTTCGCTTAAAAAGGTGTTTTGTTCTGAAAAGAGGAAAAAAGCTGTTCCTGCAACAATTAAAATAAGCGTAGTATAAATTACAATTTTTGTATTGAGGGTAATTACTCGAGAGATAAATTTTTTACGATTTCTATTGAATAAATTATAGATAAATTGCTTTACATATTGAATAAAATTTGACGCAATATTATAACCCAATCCTCCAAAAACAATTAAGGCCATCACCACCCATTGCATGTAATAATTATAACGTAATGATTCTTCAAAAAGTCCTGCAGAAGAAAGCGAAAAACCTGCGTTACAATAGGCTGAAATGGCATGAAAAACAGCAAAAAACCCCCTATCTTTAAAGCTATCAATTCCCTGAAGTGATGAGTAGATAAACAAAGCTCCTGCAGCTTCTAATACTAATGAGAACAACACAATACTCATAGCTACCTGCATAATACTATTAAGGTTTCCTTGACCTAGAATATCTTTCATATACAAGCTTTCTTTAAAAGAAGCACCGCTCTTAAAAAAATAAGCAAAGAAAGAAGTAAATGTTAACATGCCTAAACCTCCAATTTGAAAAAGCACCATAATAATGGTCTGCCCAAATGGGGTAAAATCTTTAGCGGTATCTAAGACAATAAGTCCAGTAACTGCTGTAGCGCTAGTCGCTGTAAATAAAGCATCTGTAAAATTAATTCCGTGAGTTGTAGCAGCGGGCAGCATAAGTAAAAATGTTCCTGCCAAGGCAATAAGCGCAAAACTTCCTACAAATAAAATTGCCGGATTAAAGTAAATACTATAAATACGGCGCATTAAGAAGCTTAATCTAATGAAGAAATAGAAAAGTAAGCCATATTCTATAACATATCTTTCTTTAAAAAATGTATCTAGAAGAGAGCCTTCGTAATGACTAACAATAGAAAAGACTTCTAATGCGACTAACAGTAAAAGTAAAATTAAATTCACCTTAGCTGTTTTTTTTATTTTAAGTGAACTTTTAAAATTCTTGTATTTATGAATATTAAAAGCAATAAGGGAAAGCAGTAATACTGGGAGTGCAATTAGCTTATATGTTCTAAAGTCTTTAAAACTCTGAAACCCGAAATCAATAACTAAAAAAGCAATTAAAAACAGGTCTAAAAACCAGACAATGATATTAGATCGGGTAATTTTTTTTAGCATTAAGCATTTAATTTAGACTTGATGTCGATCATCAATTCTTTTCCACCATTTGAAAGTATAGAATTTGCTGCTTTTTCTCCCTGATTTTTGTAATTATTTAAGGGAAAAGAAACTTTTTCTTTCAGTTTTATTTTTCCGTCTAAGCTAAATAGAGCACCTGTAAATTCAACAGTATCATTTGTGATGGTTGCTAAAGCTCCAATAGGGGCGGTACAACCACCTTCTAGCACGCTAAGAAATTCTCGTTCAATCTCTACACAAATTTCGGTTGGTGTGTCATTTAACAGCGCAACTGCCTCTTTACAAAATGCATCATTTTCTTTAGCTACAATAAGCATTGCGCCTTGAGCGGGAGCAGGGATCATCCAGTCAAGATTAATAAAGTTTTCAGGCTTTAAATTAATACGCTCTAAACCGGCAGCGGCAAAAATTGCTCCGTTCCAATTGTTATCTTGTAATTTTTGAAGTCGTGTGTTTACATTACCGCGCAAATTTTCTACTTGGTGGGTAGGGTAGCGATTAAGCCATTGGGCTTTTCTACGTAAGCTTCCGGTAGCAATAGTTCCTTCTGTAGCAAGAAAATCTAAACCTTTATGAATAAGAATATCTTTTACATTTGCTCTTGGCAAAACAGCTCCCTGAACTATCCCTCGAGGCAATTTAGTAGGCACATCTTTCATAGAATGTACGGCAATATCAATTTGATTTTTTACCATAGCCACATCTAAAGTTTTGGTAAAAATCCCAGTGATTCCCATTTCGTAAAGTGGTTGATCTAAATTTAAATCTCCAGTAGACTTTACGGGGAGCAATTCGGTTTTATAGCCTAAAGCCTCTAATTTAGATTTTACGGTATTGGCTTGCCATAATGCCAGTTCACTATCGCGGGTACCTATTCGTATTGTTTTATTCATCTTATTTGGAAACTTCGTCTAACTGAAAAACTTTTTTGATAAGCTCGAGGCTTTCATCGGTAGAATCGGAACCATTTTTTAAATGGCTGGCAAATTGATTCATGATTTTTTGAATAATGCGATTGCTTACAATTTCTGCATGTTCATTATTAAAATCGTTTATTTTTTTTCGCTGAAAGTCTAACTCAGCATCTTTCATTTCGCCAAGTTTAAGCTTTAAAGCTTTTATGGTAGGAGCAAATTTTCTGGTTTCTAACCAAGCATTAAAATCTGCTTTTACTTCTTCTATAATTTTTTTTGCTTGTGGAATGTGTTTTTTACGATTCTCTAAGGTTTGATCTGTCATTTTAGAAAGATCATCTAAATGAACAAGAGTTACATTCTCTAAATTGGCTACATCGGCGGCAACATTTTTAGGAATAGAAAGGTCTAAAATTAATAACTCTTTCTTGCAGTAAATTAATTCTTTAGAAATCGTTGGATTTTGTGCTCCTGTAGCAACAATTAAAATATCTGTATTTCTAATTTCTGCCTGAAGTTCTGCATGATCTTTAACGATTAAATTGAATTTCCCCGCTACCTTTTCAGCTTTATCTTTGGTACGGTTAATAAGCGTGATGTGATCATTTTGAGTATGCTTAATTAAGTTTTCACAGGTATTTCTGCCTATTTTTCCCGTTCCAAAAAGTAAGATATTTTTTTCTGAAACGTTTTCAACTTCATTTAAAATATATTGAACCGAGGCAAAAGAAACCGAAGTGGCGCCAGAAGAAATTTCCGTTTCATTCTTAATGCGTTTACTCGCTTGAATTACAGAATTTAACAATCGTTCTAAAAGAGGCGTTGTCATTCCTGAATTTTTAGAAATGGTAAAGGCATATTTTAACTGACTTATAATCTCAAAGTCTCCTAAAATCTGACTATCCAACCCAGTGCCCACTTTAAAAATATGAGCGATTGCTTCTTGTGATTTGTATACGTAAGCTACTTTTTCAAATTCTTCTACTGTGCCACGTGTATGCTGGCAAAGTAGTTTAATAAGCTGAAAAGGATGCTGTGCAAAACCATAAATTTCGGTTCTGTTACAGGTAGAGGTAACTAAAATTCCGGTAATCCCTTCTTTTTTAGCGTCTTGAATAAGAGCATGTTTTTGATCTTCATCTAAACTAAAATGACCTCTAATTTCTGCATCTGCTTTTTGGTAGCTTAAACCAATTGCGTAAAAAGTAGTATGTTTATTGATATGTCTAGTAAGCATTAATGAAAAAAGCCGTGATTCGTTTGCAAATTTAATCGTTAAAGAATTGCAAAAACAACGACAGAAGTACTTTTATTGTCGATAGAAGTTATTTTTGAGTATAAAGGTCTATATTTGTTGAGTTTGACATACTTTTGTAGCAATGACAGAAGTTTGAAAACGCTTATTTTAGAACGAGTCTAAATAAAAAGAGAGTTAAAAGAGATGGGAGATATAGATAAAAATAACGCTAAAAGTACTTTTCGTAAGGTTACTATAGAAGATAGTTTTAAGATTCTAACCTATCAAAATAATACAGATTCTTTTAAAGTTTTAACAGAAGAAACCCATCGTGATTTTATTCAATTTCATTTTTGTTTAAAAGGCAATGCAAAATTTAAATTTAATGAAGGAAACTACGCATTAGATTTAGGAGATGAGAAAGCTTTATTGTTGTATAACCCAATTAAAGATTTGCCTTTGCATTTAGAAGTTGCTCCAAAATCTTGGATGGTAAGTGTATTGGTCTCTATTCAAAAATTACACTCTTTGTTTTCTGAAGAAGCAGATTATATTCATTTTCTTACCGAAGAAAATATGGGTAAAAAGTATTATCAAGAATTAAATGTAAGTCCTTCAATGGCTGTTGTTTTAAGTCAGATTTTAAATTTTAATTTGCACCCTTCTGTCAAGAAAATTTATTTAAAAGGAAAAGCTTACGAGTTAATAGGCTTATACTTTAACCGTCCTGAAGAAGCAGATATAGAACAATGTCCATTTTTGGTAGATGAAGAGAACGTACGAAAAATTAGAAAAGCCAAAGAAATTGTGATTAACCGTATGGCAGAACCGCCTTCTTTGCAAGAGCTTTCTGATGAAATAGGTTTAAGTTTAAAAAAACTAAAAGAAGGTTTTAAAGAAATTTATGGTGAAACTGTTTTTGGTTTTCTTTTTGACTACAAAATGGATTATGCTAGAAAGTTGCTAGAAACTGGACAACATAATGTGAATGAAGTAGGACTGCGTGTGGGTTACAGTACGGCAAGCCATTTTATTGCCGCATTTAAAAAGAAGTTTGGGACAACCCCAAAAAAGTACATTATGGCTTTACCTATTTCTAATTCATAAAATTAAATAGAAATATAGAAAACTATAATAGTTTATCAGCTTTACGCTGAAGATATAGTTGTATTTTTGTAACTGAAAAAGAAAAAATATGAGCAAAGGAGTTTTAATGGTAAATTTAGGCTCTCCTAAAAGTACCAATCCTAAAGACGTAAAAAATTACCTTGACGAGTTTTTAATGGATGAACGCGTAATAGACGTTCCTTATTTATTAAGAGCTTTTATCGTTAAAGGTATTGTACTTAATACAAGACCTAAAAAATCTGCTGCTGCTTATCAACGCATTTGGTGGGATGAGGGTTCACCATTAATTGTACTTTCAGAGCGTTTGCAAGAAAAAGTAGATAATTATACTGGTGTACCCATTGCTTTAGCGATGCGTTATGGCGAACCTTCCATTAAACAAGGATTGCAAGAATTGGTCGATAAAGGTGTAGATGAAATTTTATTAATGCCACTTTACCCGCAATTTGCAATGGCAACTACGGAAACGATCTTGGTATTAGCAGAAGAATTACAAAAAGAATTTTTTCCGCAGGTAAAATTCACCACGCTTCCTCCATTTTATAATCATCCAGATTATATTAATGTACTTTCTAGAAGTATTGCAGAGAAACTAGAAGGCGTAGATTACGAGCATTTATTGTTTAGTTATCATGGCGTACCAGAGCGGCATATAAAGAAAAGTGATATTACTAAATCTCACTGCCAAATAGATGGTAGCTGTTGTCAAACCGCTTCACCTGCACATCAGTTTTGTTATCGCCATCAATGTAAAGAAACCACCAAGCAAGTAGCAGAAGCGCTACAGTTAAAAGAAGGAACTTTTAGTACTTCGTTTCAATCTAGATTAGGTTTCGATCCATGGTTACAACCTTATACTGATAGAACCATCGAAAAATTTGGACTAAACGGAATGAAAAAAATGGCCATTGTTTCTCCTGCTTTTGTTTCTGATTGTTTAGAAACTTTGGAAGAATTAGGCATGGAAGGAAAAGAGATATTTGAAGAAAATGGAGGCGAAGAATTTACACTCATTCCTTGTTTAAACGATCGCGAAGATTGGGTGAAAACCTTAAGCCGTTGGATAGACGAGTGGGCTACACAACCTGAAACTCAAAAAGCTTAATGCCAAAAGTAGATTCTTCCGCCCTAGGCAAAGAACCCATTAGCAAATTGTTAATCAAACAGTCTGCTCCCGCTTCTATTGGTATTCTAGTGATGTCGTTAAACATTCTAGTAGATACTATTTTTGTAGGAAACTGGATTGGCTCTATAGCGATAGCTGCAATTAATGTAGTTTTACCTATTTCCTTCTTTATTGCAGCTTTAGGGATGGCAATAGGTATTGGAGGCTCTTCTATGATTTCTCGTGCTTTAGGCGCTAACGATCAAAAGAAAGCGCTAAAAACTTTTGGAAACCAAATCACCTTAACCATCTTGCTAACCACCAGTTTTGTGGTGGCAGGATTGTTATTTGTTAACGATCTGATTCCGGCTTTTGGTGGAAAAGGAGATATTTTTGAACCTGCAAAAATTTATTACAAAATCGTATTGTACGGGGTTCCTATTTTGGCGCTCAATATGATGGGAAATAATGTAATTAGAGCAGAAGGCAAGCCAAAGTTTGCGATGATTGCGATGATAATTCCTTCCGTAGGAAATTTAATTGCAGATTATTTTTTAATAAATGTTTTTGATTTAGGAATGGCAGGCGCAGCTTGGGCTACAACAGGTTCTTATGCGGTATGTTTTCTTTATGTACTTTGGTTTTTTCTTTCTAAAAATTCTGAATTAAAAATTACATTCCATCATTTTGGCTTAAATAAAAAAATCTTAAAAGAAATAGGTGCTTTAGGCTTTGTTACTCTTGCGCGTCAAGCCGTGGTAAGTATTACTTATTTATTAATGAATAATATTCTCTTTAAACTTGGCGGTGAATCCTCGGTAGCGATTTATGCCATTATAGGGAGAATGCTCATGTTTGCTTTATTTCCTGTATTGGGAGTTACGCAAGGGTTTTTGCCAATTGCAGGCTACAACTATGGAGCTCAAAATCCTAAACGAGTAAGAGAAAGCATTAATAAAGCAATAATGTATGCAAGTGTTTTAGCCTTGGTAGTTTTTACGGTGATTATGATTTTTCCGAAAGAAATTGTATCGGTATTTACTAAAGATGAATACATTTTAAAAGAAACTCCAAGTGCTATGCGATGGGTTTTTGCAGCTATTCCAATTATTGCATTACAATTAATAGGTTCAGCATATTTTCAGGCGATAGGGAAAGCTGTACCCGCACTTCTACTTACATTAACTAGGCAGGGCTTTTTCTTTATTCCGTTAATACTCATATTGCCTAATTATTTTGGTGAATTAGGCGTTTGGATTTCCTTTCCGTTAGCAGATGTGATTTCAACTATCGTTACTGGGTTTTTCCTGAATCGGGAAGTTCGACTTCATTTAAAACCTAGTGAAATGCAAACAACATCTATTAAATATTAATTACTTTAGCTCTTATTATGGCTGAATATTATAATTATATAAAATCACTTCATCTTATTTTCGTGGTGACTTGGTTTGCGGGTTTGTTTTACATTCCGCGTTTATTTGTTTACCAGATAGAAGCTTTTGCGAAGCCTTCGCCTGATAAAGAAATTTTGGGAGAACAATTAAAAATTATGGCCAAACGTCTTTGGCTTATTATTACTTGGCCGTCTGCCATTTTAGCAACCATTTTTGCGGTATTGCTTCTAATTATTCAACCAGTTTGGTTGCAGCAAGGTTGGATGCACGTAAAACTAACATTTGTGGTTCTACTTTTTGCTTATCATTTAAAAACTCACCATATATTTAAGCAACTTCAACAGGATGTGGTAAAATGGACATCCAACCAGATGCGTTTATGGAATGAAGGAGCAACTATAATTCTGTTTTCGGTAGTATTTTTAGTAATTTTAAAGAATTCTATCAATTGGATTTTTGGCGTATTGGGAATTTTTGTTTTGGCAATAATACTCATGTTAGGCTTTAAAATCTATAAACGTTACAGAACTCGCGAGCCTAAAAAATAAATTGGCGTTAATCTTGTAGTTGGTAGCGTATTAATAAGATAGATTTATTTTTAAAATAACTATGAAAATTTTTAAACGCTCTTTACGCACTCGTATCTTCTTTAGTATGATCTTTTTGGTATTGGGCGCTTCTATTCTCATTGCTGGGGTTACTATAATTCAATATAAAGATGAAGCAATAGCTTACCAGAAAGATAAGTTAAAGCGAAAGGAAGCTTCTATTCGGGCAAGTATCAATTATGAAATAAAACATACTACTTACGAGGTAAACACAAAAAATATCCCTTGGATTTTTAAAGACAAAATCTACGAGCTTCAAAACATTCACGGTACAGAAATTAATATTTATAATTTAAAGGGGAAGTTATTAAAATCTTCTAAAGCTACTTTTTTCAGAGACAGTTTGAGTACAAAAATGTCTGCTAAGGCTTTAAAAGGTTTAGAAGAATCTCAAAGCAATCGTTTTGTGCAACATCATTCTGGCGGTGTAAAAGGAGATTATCAATCTTCTTACAGTTATATCACCGATCAGTATTTTAAACCTTTAGCAATCTTAAATCTACCAAAAATTGAAGACGATGGTTTTGTAGATACGCAGCTAAAAAGTTTTCTTTCTATTTTGGCTCAGGTTTATATTGTAATGATTATTGCGGCCATCTTGCTTTCTTATTTTTTATCTAAATACATTACTTCTTCCTTAAAAGCGGTGAGTGAAAAAATTCTCGCTACTCGATTAGACAAAAAAAATAAAAAAATTAAATTAAAAGATGCCTCAGAAGAAATTAGATCGCTGGTAAAAGCTTACAATTCTATGATTGATGAATTAGAAGAAAGTGCGGTGAAACTAGCGAGAAGCGAACGTGAACAAGCTTGGCGAGAAATGGCTAAGCAGGTAGCTCACGAGATTAAAAACCCATTAACGCCAATGCGTTTAAGTGTACAAAGCTTTGAGCGAAGATTTGATCCTCAAGATCCAGATAGTAAAGAAAAATTAAGAGAATATAGTTCAACCTTAATTCAGCAAATAGATACGATGAGTTCTATTGCTTCAGCATTTTCAAATTTTGCAAAAATGCCAGCACAACAAAATGAAGAACTTAACGTGCCAAAAATTGTAAAACTCGGTTTAGATATTTTCAACGAAGATTATATTTATTTTGAAACTGAAGCTGAAGAAATTCTGGCAAAATTTGACCGTACGCAGTTAATTAGGGTAGTTACCAATTTGGTAAAAAATGCCATTCAAGCTTTAGAAGAAACAGAGCAGCCTTTAATTGAAGTCGCAGTAAAAACCGAAGAACAAAATGTAGTTATCTTGGTGAACGATAACGGTCATGGAATTTCAGAAGAAAATAAAGAACAAATATTTGAGCCTAAGTTTACCACTAAATCTAGCGGAATGGGCCTAGGCTTAGGTATTATAAAAACGATTATCGAGGCTTTTCAAGGAAGTATAAATTTTACTTCAGAAGAAGGAAAAGGCACTACATTTATTGTTAAATTCCCAAAAAAATAGAATTATGAGTTATCAAAATATTTTAGTTGAAACAGAAAATTTTATGACTACGGTTACGATTAACCGTCCTAAAAAGCTAAATGCATTAAATCGTGAGACCTTAGGTGAAATTCACGATGCTTTTGTAGAATTAGAAAGTGATGAAAAAACAAAAGTAATCATCATCACCGGAAGCGGAGAAAAAGCGTTCGTAGCGGGAGCAGATATTTCAGAATTTGCCAATTATACTGTAGAAGAAGGAAAAAATTTAGCCGCTCGTGGTCATCAAGAAGTATTCGATTTTATAGCGAATTTTAAAAAACCAGTAATTGCTGCTGTAAATGGTTTTGCTCTTGGTGGTGGCCTAGAACTAGCAATGGCTGCGCATTTTAGAATTGCTAGTGATAATGCAAAATTGGGTTTACCAGAAACATCATTAGGTGTAATTCCAGGCTACGGTGGTACACAGCGTTTACCGCAATTAGTAGGGAAAGGTCGTGCGATGGAAATGATTATGACCGCCGGAATGATAGACGCCAATCAAGCGTTACAATACAACTTAGTGAATCACGTGACAGCACAAGAAGATTTAATAGAGCTTGCAGAAAAATTAGCAGGTAAAATTTTAAGAAACTCTACGGTAGCTATAGCTCAAGCGATTGAAGCAATTAACGCTAATTATGAAGTAGGAGTTAATGGTTTCGAAAAAGAAATTGAAGGCTTTGGTAAAAGTTTTGGCACCGAAGATTTTAAAGAAGGAACTTCAGCATTTTTAGAAAAACGTAAAGCAGAGTTTCCAGGAGAGTAAATATTTCAATTAAAAAAGCCAGAATTTTCTGCTTTTTTTATAATTAAAGTTTAATGAAAACCAATGTACTATTGCTTTTTCTTTTGTTTTTTACAATAAAAAACATTGAAAGTCAAGAGCTGAATCTTCATAAAAGTGAAGTGTTTAAAGATATAGGTAGAGATTCAAGATTAGCTTTTTATGATGAAGATAATTCTGGAAATACTTTTGTTTTACGTAAGTTTTATGGAGGAATAGATAGAAAAGTAAGAATCTACCTGCTCGAGCGTTACGATTCAAAATTAAATAAAAAGGAGTCAAAAGAATTTCTAGAGAAAAATATTAAAGAATTATTTGTTAAAAATGGTTACTTGCATTTAATTTTATTGGAAGATGAAGGGAAAAATAAAAAATTTAATTATAAAGTATTAAGGTCTCCCGTACAGAAGTTTGATTTCGAGTCTTTTAAGCTATTCTTGGATAAAGATGCTATGCTTGCACATACAGTAGATGTAAATAAAAATTCTCTTACTACCAATTACTTCAATGAAACACATAATGGATATACTGGAGAGGTAATGATCTCTAAGAATAAAAATTTTATTGGATTAAACCTTCAATTAAATAATATAAAAAATGAAACAAACCGTATTGCTGTCTTTAATTTAAATTTTGAGAAAATTTTTGAACATGAAGTTCAACAAAATTTGAAAGATAAAAGGTATGAGTTTAATTCTTTTTTAATTGATGATGTAGATGGATCTGTTTATTTTTTAGGAAAATATAAACCTAATTTTTTGCAGAAAGTTAAGTTGAGTAACGAGGAACCCTTTAGTTTTAATATGTTTAAAATTAATAAGGATAGTGAACAGGTTCTTGAGTTCAAAACAGGAGACAATTTTATTTCATCTTTAAAATTATTAGAATCAGACAATAAATTGATGTGTGTTGGTTTGTATTCTACGTCTGAAAATAAAGCGACCAAAGGAATTGCTTACTACCAGATTGATAAAAATAGCCTTAGTGTTCACGAAAATAATTTTTTAGAATTAAAGAGCAAAAACATAAAAAATTTAAATCTTAAAAAGGTATTAGTTGATCAAGATGAAAATTTATATGTTGCTGCTGAAGAGCGCTATGTAGTCGGTACCCCTGCTCCTGGCTCTCAGTTTAGCGTTCGCTCTAGTAATCAATCTTTTCATTTTGATAACATACACTTTGCTAAAATAGATAATAAAGGAGATTTAGATTGGTATTATCAGTTGCATAAAAGCCAGTCAAGCTCAAGAAATTACTTTGTTTATTTTTCTTACTTATTCAATTTGATAGATAATAAACCCTATTTAGTTTTTAATTCAAATCAAAAAAAAATATTGAAAGATGGTGAGTTAAATATTAGAAGTACTAGCTTAGATAAAATGTTTTTATACGCTTTAGTTTTTGATCAAAATGGCGAGTATAGTTTAAAACTACTAGATCACGATAAATCTAAAAAAATTACCTTTAAGACTTTACAAGGCTTAGTTAATAAAAATTCTTTTCTTTTGGAAGGAGACTTTAAAAAGAATAAACAAATTCTAAAACTTAAACAAGGTTAAATTCCATAAAAATGGATTTAATCCGATTAAATCAGTTAACTTTGACATAGCAATAAGTTAAAGTTTTTTATGCCTAATAATTACATCAAAGGTCGAGGAGCACAACAAAATGTGCATAATAAATTTGAAAAGTTACAGCATACTACAGATGCTGAATTTTTAGAATATTGCTTTAAAGAAGGAGAGGAAGCAAACGATGTTAAAACTAGATTTCAAGATGTTTTCCCAAAAACCATCGTGAATAAAGTAACTAGTCCAGATGTAGCGATGGAGTATTCTTTAAATCCTTATCAAGGTTGTGAGCATGGGTGCATTTATTGTTATGTGAGAAACTCTCATGAATATTGGGGCTACAGCGCTGGTTTAGATTTTGAAAAACAAATCTTGGTCAAGAAGAATGCTCCTCAACTCTTAGAGCAAAAATTTCAGCAGAAAAAATGGGAGCCTACTGCCATTGTTTTTTCAGGAAATACAGATTGTTACCAACCCGCAGAAAAAAAGTACCAGCTTACTCGTGAGTGTCTTAAAGTAATGCTGAAATATAAACACCCTACAGGCATTATAACTAAAAATAGTTTAGTACTTCGTGATCTCGATATTTTAAGAGAATTGGCAAAGCTGAATTGTATTCGAGTAAGTATATCCATTACCTCTTTAGAAGAAGAAACCCGACGTATTTTAGAACCAAGAACAGCGACAATTAAGCAACGTTTAAAAACAGTGGAAAAATTAACTGCGGAAGGAATACCAGTTAATGTGATGGTTGCTCCAATAATTCCGTTTATAAATAGTCACGAAATTTTACCCATTGTAAAAGCGGTAAGTGAAGTAGGAGCGTATTCTGTAGGCTATACGATCGTAAGGTTAAACGGAGCAATTGCTGAAATTTTTAAAGATTGGATTGAAAAAACTCTACCCGATAAAGCTGAAAGAGTTTTGCATCAAATTGAAGCTTGCCACGGTGGAAATTTAAACGATAACAGATTTGGTACCCGGATGAAGGGAGAAGGTGAATTTTCTAAACAAATAGTACAACAGTTTAGAATAGCTAAAAGAAAATACCTGAAAAATAGAAAAATACCTGAAATGGATACTTCTCATTACCTTCAGCTTAAAAACCCGCAGTACAAGTTATTTTAAATTTTTCCTTCCCATTCTGCATAAAATTGCTCGAGAAAAGTTTCCATAAATTGATGGCGCTTTTCGGCTAATTCTTTACCTTTTTTAGTATTCATACGATCTTTTAATAAAAGAAGTTTTTCGTAAAAATGATTAATAGTAGGGTTATCACCTATTTTATATTCTTCTTTTGTCATATTTAATTGAGGTGCAATTTCGGGATCGTAGAGCTTACGATTTTTAAAACCAGCATAATTAAAAGTTCTAGCAATACCGATTGCTCCAAGCGCATCTAAACGATCTGCATCCTGTACGATCGCCAATTCTTTAGAATGAAATTTTTGCTGAAAATTACCTCCTTTAAATGAAATATTTTCAATAATCTTAATTACGTGTTCCATAACATTTTCATCTGCTTGTATAGATTCTAAGAAGTCTTTAGCTTTTTTAGGGCCAACAGACTCATCACCTTGATGAAATTTAGCATCAGCGATATCGTGTAGTAAAGCACCAAGAGCGATAATTTCAAGATTTACATTTTCATCTTTCGAAATGAGTAGTGCATTTTTATAGACTCGCTCAATATGAAACCAATCGTGCCCACCTTCTGCATTAGCTAATTCAGATTTCACAAAAGATTTTGTAGCGTTAATTATTGGAGTTTCTGTTGTCATATTTCTTTGTTTAGCTTCTTTATAAATTACAAAAAAAATTAGTTTTTTTATATTGGCATAAACATAAAAAGTGCTGCTTAATAATTATTAAACAGCACTTTTTATTTGTAGAGTTAAGGTAGCAATTACTTTACCATTGCTGGGTTTACCCATTTAAAATGAGTAATTTTTTCTGAAATTTTTATACGCTGATTGATGCGTTCCATTCTAGCAGGAAGGTTAACTACAAAATCACGTGCCTTTTCAGCTTCATCGGTAAGTCCGGTAATTTTCTCAATATCCCAACGTACGATTAGTTTTTTCATGATATCGATATAATCATGACCAGTGTAAACTCCAATACGTTGTGCTGCATTAGAAAACTCATCGAAAGCATCACCAATGCTATCTCCAGATTCTCTCAAGAACATAGCTGGCATGACAATCTTATTCTTCATCATATCTCTAAAAGCAATCATCATCTGGCTTGGGTCAATCTGGAAGATCTCTTTTACAAAAGTACTGTAGGCATTATAATGCCTCATCTCATCACCAGAAATGATTTTACACATTTTTGCTAACGATTTGTTACCATGTTCACGAGCTAATTTAGCAACGCGGTTGTGAGAAACGTAGGTTGCTAATTCCTGAAAACTAGTATAAACGAAGTTTTTATAAGGATCACGATCTGTACCAATATCAAAACCATCATTAATTAAATGCTGGGTTGTACGCTCTACTTCAATCATATTTACACGTCCAGAAAGGTAAAGGTACTTGTTAAGCACATCACCGTGTCTGTTTTCTTCTCCTGTCCAATAACGTACCCAACGAGACCAAGCAGTTCCGCCGTCGTGTTGGTTTACTCCCTCAACATCCATTAACCAAGATTCATACGTAGGTAGGGCTTCTTCAGTAATGGTATCACCTACTAAAACTACCCAAAAATCGTAAGGTAATTCTTTAGCTAATTCTCTAATTTCTGTTACTTCATCGTAGAATGTATCTTTTTGAGAATTAGGTAAAAAGTCTGTGGGTTGCCAAATTTTTTCAACAGGAATTAAAAACTCATCAATAAACCCATCAACCTTAGGTTCTAATTGCTGCATTACTTCCAGTCTAACATTTTTTTCAGGCATAATATTATAGTTTTATTGATTTTTTATATCTTTTATAATTTCTTGTTCTACTTTTTCTATTAAAGTATCTGTATCAAATTGATCTACTAAAATAGGTTCTTGTACGGTAAGTTTTACGTGTATTCCTAAATTTAGAGGAAAAGAACCAAACTTAACTATTTTCCAAGAGTTATTTATGGTAATAGGTACAATAACTGCTTTTGGACAATACCTAAATAACATTTTTAATCCGTTAGGTGAAAATTTTCTTGGCATTCCTGTTTTGCTTCGAGTGCCTTCTGGAAAAATTACTGCTGAACGATTAGTTTCATTCAAATACTGTGCAAAGTTTTTAATTGCGGGTAAAGATTGTCTAGGATTTTTTCTATCAATTAAAATTGACCCTCCTTTTCTTAAGTTGTAAGATATGCTTGGGATACCTTTACCTAGTTCTTTTTTACTTATAAATTTAGGATGAATTTTACGTAAATACCAGATAATTGGAGGAATATCATACGGACTTTGGTGATTAGCCACAATAATATGTGGTACTCCTTCTGGAAGATGGTGTTTGTTTTCAAATGTAATTCTTGTACCTAGAATATTTAAACATCTTAGTAAGCATAAATTTAAATAATCTACACTTTTTTTATGAGCTTGATAACCAAACACATTATAACAAACCCACTGAATTGGGTGAAAAATTACAAGTGATAACCCAAAGAAAAAGTAATAAATAGCAGTTATAGGGTACGAAAAAAATTTCTTCATTTAAACGTAATTAAAACACAAAAATACTTTAAAATGGGATTATGCACGCACATTTGATTCAAAACAAATATGCATGCATAATAAATTGAATCTTAACTTAGAAATTTAGATATAAAAAAAGCCACTAAAATTTTAGTGGCTTTTAAATGTTTATAAAGCTTTCTTAGCAATATTCATTATAAGCATCTCTAAGGTTTTCTGCAATCATTTCTGCAGGTCTTCCTTCAATATGATGCCGCTCTAGCATATGTACTAATTCTCCATTTTTAAATAATGCCATAGAAGGTGAGCTTGGAGGGAAAGGTACCATCATCGCTCTCGCTTTATCTGTAGCTTCTTTATCTACACCCGCAAAAACAGTGACCAAATGATCTGGTTTTTTACTATTATCTAAAGACATTCTTGCGCCGGGACGAGCATTTGCTGCCGCACAACCACAAACAGAATTTACTAACACTAATGTAGTACCTTCTTTTTTCATTGCGTTATCTACGGCTTCAACATTTTGTAATTCTTCAAAACCAACCGTGGTAAGTTCTTCACGCATAGGTTTTACTAAATCTGCTGGATACATATGTTTATTTTTTTTCTATATTAATTTTAAAGTTTACAAAGATATTAAATTAGTAATGGCTTTAATCACTTCATAAGTGCTAGTTTATCATTACGTCATTTAAAAATCTATCTATAAAGTCGAAATCTTTATATTAACATTACAATAAAAGTATAAATCTCTATAAACCCTAATAACCTAAGCTAAGCTTTTTATATTTGCAGCTCAATCTTTGCAATTATGATTAAATGGGTGCTTGCGGTATTAGGTTTTGTTTATATGAGACTACCTGGTGCAGTAATGGGTTTTATATTAGGTACTTTATTAGAGTTATTTCTTAAAAAAGGAGGAAGCGCTCATAAAAGTGTTTCCGAAATGTTTGGGCAAGAACGAGAAGTCTCTATGGGAGATTTTGAGTTAAATTTACTGACTCTCTCTACTATTGTGGTAAAAGCAGACGGAAAAGTAAGTCAAAAAGAGTTAGATTATGTAAGAAGTTACTTTGTAAGTGCCTATGGTAAAGAAAGAGCAAACTCAACCTTTAGGGCTTATAACGAAGTAGTAAAAAATAGACAAATTGATGCGGGAAGAATTTGTGCTTATTTACACATGCGTACAACTTACGAGGTTAGGCTTCAAATTTTACATTTCTTATTTGGTATAGCACATGCAGATGGCGATATCTCTAAAGGAGAATTACAACAACTAGCTAAAATAGCGGGACATTTACGCCTAGGTCAACGCGATTTTGAAAGTATAAAAGCCATGTTTAATGTCTCGGGGAGAGCACCTGGAGACACTTCTTATGCTTACAAAATTTTAGAGATCGATAAAAATGTGTCTAATGCAGAGGTAAAAAAAGCTTATCGTACCATGGTTAAAAAATACCACCCCGATAAACTGCAGCATATGGATGAGGTACATCAAAAAGGCGCGCGAGAAAAATTTAATAACGTGCAAGAAGCCTACGAGCAAATTCAGAAAGAAAGAGGTTTTTAGGGCGTTCCCTTCGGGCGGGCTTTACGTTACAATCTTTGGCTTCTAGCGTCGCCAAAGGATTTTCACTTCAATCCCTAACGCGAAATCTTGATAAGCTGCAACATTTTTTCAGTAGTTAAGTAGGTAAATTTTCTGTTAATTACCTTAAAATCGTTATTAAGTAAAATAATGGCAGGAAGTGTAAAAGCTTGGTTTTTACGACTGGCTAGCAATTTTGCCAGTTGATGGGTGGGGTTTCGATGAGTTTCGACTTCCTCATTAATAAAAGTGTTTCTTTCAAAAATAATAGTGTCGGTTGTTTCTGCATTCATTTTTAAGGCATAAAAATTTTCCGATAATGTTTTTATGACTTCTTGATTTTGAAAAGCGTGCCGATCCATCTTCTTGCAAAACACACACCAATCGGCATAAAAGTATATGAAAACTGGTTTAGTTTCTTGGTGTAATTTTTCTTGCAGCTGTTTAAAATTAAGCCAATCAATTTCGGCTTGAGCAAAATTACTTCCGCAGTAAAATAAAAGCGATAATAGAAAAAGATATTTCATGATAAAAGTTTAAAAACTGGCATCTTCTTGAGTAAGATGTCGTGGATAAACAAAAGTTTTAGATCAACAAAAATTATTGGGTCGTCTATAAATTATTCAGGTTGCCAAATTTAATTCCGAAGAAAAAAGTTCTAGGTTGTGATGGTCCGTAAACATAATCAGAGTCACGAGTAGGACCAGTATCAAAATCATTTTGGTAACTGTTAAAGGCATTTTTAATGCCAGCAAAAATATTTACTTGTAAGTTTTCGTTTAAATCGATATGATGATTTAATTTCAAATTAATATCGTAAAAAGGATTGCTTTCATTTAATTGTAAAAAGCCATTATCACTTATTACTCGAGGGATTGTCATTTTACCAGTATAAGTTCCGGTTATGTCGATACTCGATTCTTTTAAAATACTGATATTGGTATTTAGGTAGCCATAAACATTTGGGTTTCTTACAAAATCTTCAATTACAATATTTGTTTCGGCAGCATTGGTTCCTTCAGCTTCAAAAAGTATTTGATCTTTTCTGTATTTAGATTGCTGTATTGTTCCTCCCATCTGGTAGGTGAATTTTGATGAAGGTGAAATACCTACTTCAAAATTAGCTCCAGCAACATAGGCGCCACTACCATTTCGTACTTCTTCTAAAATAGATCTATTAGGTAAGCTTGCGCCTGTACTTACTGTAGTGAATGGATTTTCTAAGCTCGTATAAAAACCTTCTATCAAAAAATTGGTTTGTAATTTTTTAAAATTATTCGAGTAGTTTAAAGAAGCTGTAAAAGCGTTTGAGTATTCTGTTTCTAAATCTTTAGAAAGAATAACAAATTGGGGTTCACCGCCAACAGAAGAAACATGTAAATCTTCATTAAATGCCTGTGGCGCTCGAAAGCCTCTCGCATAACCTCCTCGTAAACGCCAATTTTCAGCAAAATTATAGAGCATAGTTAGCCGCGGACTCAAAACGGCTTGATCTATTTTTGAGTTTCTATTTATATTTTGAATGGTGTAATAACCTTTTACATTTACATAATCTAATCTAGTCCCTATTAGAGCAGAAAATGCTTCGGTAGGTTTCCATTCATATTGCGCAAAAATACCTATAGAATTCACTTTTTGATTTATAGATCTGTTATACCCCACGATGACATCTTCAGTATTATTTAAATTGTACTCGACTCCCGTTGTTAAAATGTCATTATTTTTAAAATAATGTGTAAACTGCCCACCAAATAATAAAGCCAAATCGTCTGTATTTCCATAAGCATTAGCTGCGACTATAGAGTCTTGCGTCGTTCGGCCTCCACCTAAACCACCATAAAAACTTTTTCTGTCGGTATGTTGTCCAGAACTGTAAATAGAAAAATTATTGGTTTTGTCTTCGTTGCTAATTTCATAAGTGAGCCCGCCCATAATAGTGTTATGGTCCAATTCTTCTGTAATATCAGTTAAGTGTGGAGCTAAATTTAATCGATCACCGCCTCGTCGGTATTCTTCAATAGCAGTAACATCTAAGGTAATTTTGCTATTTTCATTAGGTTTATAGAAAGATTTAGCACCTAAACTCGTATTGGTAAATTTTGTAAGTTCAGAAAAATCATCTCCATTGGCATCATAACTATCACGGTCTCGTTTCATTCCGTAAACGGTAATTCCGTTAGTTAAATCTTCACTAACTACGCTTGCATTTACAGTTAAGGTTCTGTCTGGTATGTTACCGGTAATAAGTCCAAAATTAGAAGATACTTCCCAAGAGTTTAGAACGGGTTCTTTGGTGATGATATTGATGGTTCCGGCAATAGCGTTAGATCCATACAGAGCAGAGCCACCGCTTCGTACAACTTCAATACGATCTAAAATAGAAGTAGGTATTTGCTCGAGTCCATATACACTATTAAGTGCGCTAAATACAGATCTACTATTTATAAGAACTTGTGTGTAACTTCCGTCTAAACCATTGAGCCGCACTTGAGTGAAACCACAATTTTGGCAATTTGTTTCTACCCGAACTCCTGGTTGGTAATTTAAACTTTCGGCAACAGCAATAGATTGGGTAGCATTAAAAAGTTTAGGACTTAATACATTTACGACGACCGGAGTTTTTTTTACATTCACCCGATTTCGCGTTGCGCTAATCACTACATCGTCTAAGCCTAACATGTCTTCCTGTAATTCGACGGTAAGAGGAGTCGTGTTGTAATCTTTAGTTGAAATTTTTTTCTTTTCGGTTTTAAAGCCAACGGCTTGGATTACTAATGTGTATTCACCAGATTCAATTTCTAATAAAAAATTCCCGTTAAGATCTGCAGCTGTGCCTTGCATTGTTCCTTCAATGCTAATATTAGCGAAAGCTATTGGTTTCCCTTCAGAAATCACCTTTCCTTTTATGGGTATTAATTCTTGCGAGAACCCTAAAGCTGAACCTATAAATACCATCAGTTGAAGTAATTTCATCTAAAGTTAGTTTTATTTAATTTAATTTTTAGGTAAATCTAAAAATTTGTTTTTAATAAAAAAAATGTATTTTTGTGTTCATAAAAAAATTGAATGACACTTTCTGAAGAAAATTATCTAAAAGCGGTTTATAACCTTCAAAAACACTATAAAAAAGGTGTTCCTACTAATGCAATAGCAGAAGAGATGGCTACTAAGGCTTCATCTGTAAGTGATATGATAAAACGTTTAGCAGAAAAAAAGTTGCTTTTCTATAAAAAATATCAAGGCGCAAAACTTTCTGAAAGCGGAGAAGCACACGCCATTAAAGTGATTAGAAAACATAGGCTTTGGGAGACTTTTCTGGTAGAGAAACTTAATTTTTCTTGGGATGAGGTTCATGATATTGCAGAGCAATTAGAACATATAGAATCAGAAAAACTTATTAAAGAATTAGATAAATTATTAGGTTATCCTAAAGTAGATCCGCATGGAGACCCTATACCTGATGAACAAGGAAATGTTATTGCTGTAGAAAAAAGACTTTTATCTGAATTTAATAAAGGAGAACAAGGAATTTGCGTAGGAGTTAATGATTCATCTTCATCATTTTTACAATATTTAGATAAACATCAAATTTCTTTAGGGAAAATAATTGTTGTGAAAGATAAAGAAGAGTTTGACGGCTCTATGCAACTACAAGTTAGTGAAAAGCAATTTTCTATTTCTCAATTAGCGGCGAATAATATTTACTTGAAAAGCCTGAAAGAATGAATAATGAAGGCCAAGAACATAAATCTTTAGATGAAGTTCATGAATCAGTAAAGACTTCAGTCAAAAAGAAAGGCTGGCGAAAGATTTTAGCATTTTTAGGCCCCGCATATTTAATTAGTGTGGGCTATATGGATCCTGGAAATTGGGCAACAGATTTAGCTGGCGGAAGTCAATTTGGTTATTCTTTACTTTGGGTCTTGCTTATGTCTAATCTTATGGCTCTTTTATTACAGAGTTTAAGTACAAGATTGGGTATTGTAAGAAAAGTAGATTTGGCACAAGCTTCTCGAGAAGAATACCCAAAATTTGTGAATTATATCTTATACCTATTTGCTGAAATTGCAATAGCAGCTTGTGATTTGGCCGAGGTTATTGGAATGGCTATAGGTTTACAACTGTTATTTGATTTGCCATTAATTTGGGGAGTTTGCATCACAGTGTTTGATAGCTTTTTATTACTTTTTCTGCTGAATAAAGGAATGCGGAAAATGGAGGCTTTTATCGTAAGTCTTATAGCTATTATTGGGGTTTCTTTTTTAATAGAAATGTTTTTTGCAAAACCAATACTTTCTGAAGTAGTTTCAGGATTTGTCCCTTCAATACCAGACGGACGCGCATTGTACATCGCTATTGGTATTATTGGGGCAACCGTCATGCCTCATAATTTATACTTACACTCTTCATTGGTACAAACCCGAAAAATAAAATCTGGCAAAAAAAGCATAAAGCAAGCCATTAGATTTAACCTTATAGATTCTACCATAGCTCTTAATTTGGCATTTTTTGTGAATGCAGCTATATTAATTTTGGCGGCAGCGGTATTTTATAAAAATGGTAGATTTGACGTGGCAGAAATTCAAGATGCACATAAATTATTAGAGCCTTTTTTAGGTTCTAGCTGGGCACCAATTTTATTTGCATTAGCTTTAATTGCAGCTGGACAAAGCTCTACCTTAACAGGAACGCTAGCCGGACAAATTGTGATGGAAGGTTATTTAAATTTAAGAATTCAACCTTGGGTTAGAAGGTTAATTACAAGGTTACTTGCCATTATACCTGCACTATTTACAATTTTATATTTTGGCGAACGAGCTACAGGAGAATTATTAGTTTTAAGTCAAGTAGTACTTAGCTTACAATTAGGTTTTGCTATTATTCCGCTTATTCATTTTGTAAGTGATAAAAAGAAAATGAAAGGCTTTCATATTAAGTGGCCTATAAAAATTATTTCTTGGGTAATTAGTATTGTTATAATTGTTTTGAACGCAAAACTAGTTTTTGATGAATTAAAATCGTGGATGATTGCTGTCGAAAATCCAATTTATATTTGGATATTTATCGTGCCTGTAGTTGTAGGCTGTTTGGTATTGCTAATTTTTATAAGCATTTGGCCAACCCTTAAAAAGCGAAAAATTCAGCAAATTAAAAATCACGCTCCTCACCAACTTCCTGCGAAAATAGGAACTCTCAATGAGGCTGTGATTTATAAAAATATAGCAATAGCAGTAGATTTTTCAACTGCAGATAAAAAAAGTATAGAAGCCGCAATACAACTTGGTGGCAAGTCTGCAACGTATACGCTTATACATAGTGTAGAAACCCCTGGAGCATTTATTCACGGCAAGCATGTAGATGATTATGAAGCTGCCAGCGATAAAGCTTCTTTAGAGAATTACCAAAAAGAATTACAGGTTAAAGGTTATTTGGTTACTATAGAATTAGGTTTTGGGACAGCAAAAAAAAGTATTCCGAAAATCATTAATTCAGCAGAAGAAAAATTTGATATATTGATACTTGGAAGCCACGGTCATCAATTTATAAAAGATATTATTTTAGGAACCACCGTAGATAGCGTTCGACATAAAGTCTCTATACCGGTATTTATTGTTTAAAACATTAGCATTAAGATGAAAGAAATTACTGATTTTTTTGAAAATATAGATCCTGTTCTTGCAGCATTATATGCAACGCTTTTTACTTGGGGTTTGACTGCCTTAGGCGCATCACTAGTTTTTTTCTTTAAAAAAATGAATCGTAAATTATTTGACGGTATGTTGGGGTTTACAGGTGGTGTTATGGTTGCTGCAAGTTTTTGGAGTTTATTGGCACCAGGTATAGAAATGAGTCCTGGTGAGGGGTTTGAAAAAACTATCCCTGCTGTAGTAGGCTTTGGTTTAGGGGCACTTTTTATATTCTCTTTAGATAAGGTTTTGCCACATTTGCATGTTAATTTTCAAATGAGTGAAAAAGAAGGCGTAAAGACTCCTTGGCATAAATCGGTGTTGCTAACTTTAGCGATAACTTTACATAATATACCAGAGGGTTTGGCAATAGGAGTTCTATTTGGTGGAGTAGCTGCTGGGTTTGAAGGAGCAAGTATCGGTGGAGCCGTAGCTTTAGCGATAGGGATAGGAATTCAAAATTTCCCTGAAGGATTTGCAGTAGCAATGCCTTTACGCGGTCAAGGATTAAGTCGTTGGAAGAGTTTTAATTTTGGGCAACTTTCTGCTATTGTAGAGCCTGTTGCTGCAGTGATTGGCGCTTATGCTGTCATGACCTTTCAGCCTATTTTGCCTTATGCTTTATGTTTTGCTGCAGGAGCGATGATATTTGTTGTAGTAGAAGAGGTGGTGCCAGAATCTCAGCAAGATAAATATACAGATATTTCTACGCTTGGTTTTGTAGGAGGTTTTATGGTGATGATGATTTTAGATGTTGGTTTAGCTTAAAATTATTATTTTTGAATCATGAAAATAAATATACTTCTCATTACATCGATCTTGTTTTTTGGTTTTGTGAAAGCTCAGGCTCAAAATACAGAGGCTACACCAAATAACGACATAGAAGCTCCAGTAATAGTTATAAAGCTTTATGAAGGCAAATCTTACCAAGGCGATGGTTATTGCCTTACATTTAAAAAAATGATAGCTGATTCTAGGTGTCCAAAAGATGTTACTTGTGTTTGGGCAGGAGAGGCTAAAGCGTTGCTTACTCTAGAAAAAAATAATAAACTTGTTGAAGAAAAAGAAGTAATTATAAACAATCCTATACAACGTGGTGATTTATTTATGTTGGGAGAACAATCTTTTTTTTTATATGGGTTAATGCCATACCCTACATCTAAGGTTATAAAAGAAGATGTAGAATATTACTTGCGTTTTAAAGTTTCAGATGCTACTTCAGCAGAATAATTAGCTACAACCACAACCTGATTTGCCGCAAGCGCTTCCGTTTTCGGTAGTTTTTTTAGAATTTTTCCAGAAGAATTTTTTTACGATAAATCCTACAGCGATAAAAAAAGTGATAAAAACTAAAATTTCCTGTATCATTTTTTTCTATTTTAAAATTTGAAATGCTGCAAATGCTGCTATATAAGCTATACCAGACATTAATACTAATTGCAATGCTGGCCATTTCCAAGAATTGGTTTCTCGCTTTACAATGGCAAGTGTACTCATACATTGCATCGCAAAAGCATAAAAGAGCAGTAAGCTAATTCCGCTGGCAAAATTAAATAACGGACCACCTAAGATGGGATTCGTTTCTGCTGCCATACGGTCTTTAATGGTTTTTTCTTCGTCGCTACCTACACTATAAATTGTGGCTAATGTGCCTACAAAAACTTCTCTTGCGGCAAAAGAACTTACAATAGCAATGCCTATTTTCCAATCGTAACCTAAAGGTCTAACTATAGGCTCAATCCCTTTACCCATCATGCCAATGTAGCTGTTTTCTAACTTGATAGAAGCAACATGATTATGAAATTCTTCAGGAGTTAAGCTTTCTCCATATTGTTCAGAAACAATTTTTTCTGCATTATCAAATTTTTCCGTAGGGCCATAACTGGCTAATACCCATAAAATAATAGAAATTGCTAAAATGATTTTTCCAGCTCCAAAAACAAATGATTTTGTTTTTTCTACTACATTAATAGCTACATTTTTAAATAAAGGAAGTTTGTAATCTGGCATTTCTATTACAAAATAAGTCTTGCTTTTAATTTTTAAGATCTTGTTTAATATCCAAGCTGAAAAAACAGACATTCCAAAACCAAGCATGTATAGGAGCATTAAGGTGATTCCCTGTAAATTAAAAATACCTAAAAAGCGTTCATCTGGTATGACTAGTGCGATAATAATTAAATAAACAGGCAATCTTGCAGAACAAGTGGTGAACGGAACTACTAAAATAGTGATTAAACGTTCTTTCCAATCTTCAATATTTCTTGTTGCCATCACCGCAGGTATTGCGCATGCTGTACCTGAAACTAATGGTACTACACTTTTACCGCTTAGCCCAAAGCGTCTCATAATGCGATCCATAAGAAAAACAACTCTACTCATGTAACCGCTTTCTTCTAACAAAGAGATAAAGAGGAATAAAAATGCAATTTGCGGAATAAAAATAACAATACCTCCCAGCCCAGGTATAATTCCTTCAGAAATTAAACTGGTAAACATGCCCGATGGTAATATTTCTTTAGACCATTCGCCTAAAAATGCAAAGGTAGAATCTATAAGATCCATAGGGTAACTAGACCAATCGTAAATGGCTTGGAATATTAAAAGTAATATACCGAAAAAAATAAAATACCCCCAAACTTGATGCGTTAAGACGCGATCTAGTTTCGAACGCAAATCTGTTGCCGCAGAAATATCTTTGGTGAATGTTTCTTTAAGAATGCCGTTAATAAACTGATAACGAACAATGGTTTCTTTTTGCTGAAGTCTTTTGAGGTCTGTTTTTTCTTTAGTTTTAAAACCTGATGTTTTATCGAGATTATTTCTATTAAGACTGCCAAAATTTACATCATGTGTAATTACTAGCCAAAGTTTATAAAGCGACTGATTAGGAAAGGCTTTTCTTAGGCTATCAAAATAATCAGGCGCAATGGTAGATGCATTTACACAAGGTTCTGTAGAGATTTGACGATGGTTAATGATAAGTTCTTTTAACTCTTCAATCCCTGTTTTTTTACGAGCACTTACCAAAGCAATTTTGGTTTTTAAGCGTTCTTCCATTCTTGCGATGTCTAAAGAGATTCCCTTTCTGTCCATTCTGTCGGCCATGTTAATAGCTAAAATGGTAGGAATTCCTAAATCTTTGATCTGAGTAAAAAGGAGTAAATTTCTTTTTAAATTCTCAACATCACTCACTACGACAGCTACATCTGGATAATCTTTATCATTTTTATTCAGCAGTAACTCAATAACGATATTTTCATCTAGCGAAGATGCGTTTAAACTGTAAGTCCCCGGTAAATCTAAGATGTGCGCTTTGAGCCCTCTTGGGAGTTTACAAATTCCTTCTTTTTTTTCTACAGTGATTCCAGGATAATTCCCTACCTGCTGGTTAAGGCCAGTTAGATGGTTGAAAACCGAAGTTTTTCCGGTATTAGGGTTTCCTATAAGGGCAACATTTATTTGTTTTGGCATTACTCTACAACTTCAATTTCAATCAACAGTGCCGTTTCTTTTCTAATGGCTAAATGGCTTCCATTTATATTTAAATACATTGGGTCTCTAAAAGGCGCAGTTTGTACCAATTCTACTTCATTACCAGGTAAACATCCCATTTCTAATAGTTTAAGGGGAATGTCGTCGTGAGAGAATTGTTTAATAATTCCCTTTTGGCCCTTTTTTAATGATGCGATAGTTTGACTCACGTTTATTTAGATTGAATTTAAACAATACAAAAGTACAGGAAAAAATATTCTTAGAAAAACTTATTAGAATGATCTCTGATTAGTGTTTTTCCTCGAGTGTTTTCAATAGTTTTACATCTTTTATCAATTGGTTAATCGCATCGGGATTTGTGCCGTCATAAAAGCCTCTTACTCTTTTTTCTTTATCGACTAACGCAAAATTCTCGGTATGTACCATGTCGTATTTTCCACCATTTCCTTGCGATTTAGCGACGAGATAAGATTTTCTAGCGAGATCGTAAATTTGTTTTTTGTCTCCAGTAACTAAATTCCACTTGCTATCAATCACACCTTTTTTCTTTGCATAGCGCTTGAGTTGTGCTACGCTATCAATTTCCGGAGTTACAGAATGTGATAGTAAAAGAATTTCAGGATCATCTTTAAATTCTTTCTGAATCTTTACCATATGATCTGTCATAATAGGGCAAATGCCTTGACAAGTAGTAAAAAAGAAGTCTGCAATGTAAATTTTATCGTTGTAATTATTTTGGGTAATCGTATCTCCGTTTTGATTTACTAATTTAAAATCTGCTACTTTATGATATTTTCTAACGTACTGAACCGTGGTGTCTACTAACTCTTTACTTACCATGTCAGGCTGGTAAACAGGTAAAGTAGGGGTGGGTTTTAGTAATTGATAGATAATAGAGATAATAATTGCTGAAAGTACAAAGAGTACAATGGCAAAAAATTTATACTTAGCAAAAAACTTCAGCATAGCTTCTGTAACTTTTTTTACAAAATTACAACCTATTATGCAGATGAAAATTGATTTTGGTCAATTATTTGTTCCGCAATTGACTATTGGAAGTCACATTTTTTTTCTAAGCAGATTTAAAAGGTTACTTTTGTGCGATTTTTTACACTATAAATATTGAAATCAAGACTATGAGTCCATTTTTTATAAAAGCGCTTCAGCTAATTTTAAGTTTATCTATTTTAATTGTTCTACATGAGATGGGGCACTTTATACCAGCTAAACTATTTAAAACTCGAGTAGAAAAATTCTTCTTATTTTTTGACGTTAAATTCGCTTTATTTAAAAAGAAAATTGGCGGAACAGAATATGGTTTAGGTTGGTTGCCGTTAGGAGGTTATGTGAAAATCTCTGGAATGATTGATGAAAGTATGGACAAGGAGCAAATGGCTAAACCACCTCAACCTTGGGAATTTAGATCTAAGCCAGCCTGGCAACGATTAATTATTATGATTGGTGGTGTTACCGTGAATGTTATTTTAGGTTTTCTTATCTATATGATGGTGCTTTTCGTTTGGGGAAGCCCAGAATTAAGCAATGATGATGTGAAAGGAGGCTTATCTGTTTCTGAAAATGTAGAGGAATATGGATTTAGAGATGGAGATTTAATTACTAAAATCGATGATGAAGAGTTAGACAATATTCTTTCTATGAATGGAGGTTTACGAATTAATCGTGATTTGATGTTGCGTGACGTTCAAACGGTAGAGGTACTTCATCAAGATGGAAGTAAAGAAACCATTAAAGTTCCAGAAAATATTTCTAGTAAATTATTTAAAGCTGGAGATATGAGTCCGTTTGCATTTGAAGCAGATCCTATATTAAATGGAGTTGTTGAAAAAAGTAATGCAGCAAAAGCAGGATTAAAAAAAGGAGACAGAATTTTAGCCTTTAATGGAGATGCGATTGACAGCTGGCAAGATTTTGATCAATTAAAAAAAGAAAACTTAGACAAAGAGTTTATTCTAACCGTGGAAACTGAAAACAAAGAGCGCAAAGAAGTTGTAATTTCAGTAGATTCTACAGGTATGGTTGGTGCCAGTGTAAATCCTTATAACAGAATTAAATTTAATGAGCGTGAATATTCTTTAGCTGAAAGTTTAACGAAAGGTGTCGATTATGGTTATTGGACGCTTCACGATTATGTAGCGCAATTTAAATTTGTGTTTACCAAAGAAGGAGCGACCCAAGTAGGTGGTTTTGGTGCGATTGGTAATATGTTTGCGCCTATTTGGGATTGGTATAATTTCTGGATGAAAACTGCTTTATTATCGATTATTTTAGCTTTTATGAATATTCTGCCGATACCGGCTTTAGATGGCGGTCACGTAATGTTTTTACTTTATGAATTAATTACTGGTAGAAAACCAAATGATAAATTTATGGAGTATGCACAGATGATTGGATTTTTCATTCTTATTGCTTTAGTACTGTTTGCTAATGGTAATGATCTTTATAGATATCTGTTTGAATAAAAAAATAGAAAAAAAATAAAAAAATGTTTTGTGAAATGTAAAAAGTGATTATATTTGCATCCGCTAAGCATTAATAAAGCAAGGCAAGACATAAACTCCTCTTTAGCTCAGTTGGTTAGAGCATCTGACTGTTAATCAGAGGGTCCTTGGTTCGAGCCCAAGAAGAGGAGCAAAATTTAAACCAGTCTATATTTAGACTGGTTTTTTTGTATACTTATTTTACTTTAATTATTAGATTCTCTAGTTTAAAACGGATCAAGTCTAAAATCTGGGTTTTTACGATTTTAAGAATATAATTTAATCAATCGATATAAGAAGTATTCGGTATTCCTCACTCCTCTAAATTGTGATCTAAAAGGGATCAAGTCTAAAATCTGGGTTTTTACGATTTTAAGAATATAATTTAATCAATCGATATAAGAAGTATTCGGTATTCCTCACTCCTCTAAATTGTGATCTAAAAGCCTTTACTTTGGCATTAAAGG
>NZ_JAHWDF010000060.1 GCF_019311235.1 Mesonia aestuariivivens
TTGCTTCTTGTTTCTTGCTTCCTGTTTCAAAAAAATAATCTAATCTCTAGCCTCTAATCTCTATCCTCACGGTCAATTCAAGATTTATCATTCAAAATTAAAAATCCAACATTCAAAATCATGCTTCTTGCTTCTTGTTTCTTGCTTCCTGTTTCAAAAAAATAATCTAATCTCTAGCCTCTAGTCTCAAGTCTCTAGTCTCTATCCTCACGGTCAATTCAAGATTTATCATTCAAAATTAAAAATCCAACATTCAAAATCATGCTTCCTGCTTCCTGCTTCCTGCTTCCTGCTTCTTGTTTCTTGCTTCTTGCTTCCTGCTTCTTGCTTCCTGTTTCAAAAAAATAATCTAATCTCTAGCCTCTAGTCTCTAGTCTCTAATCTCTATCCTCACGGTCAATTCAAGATTTATCATTCAAAATTAAAAATCCAACATTCAAAATCATGCTTCTTGCTTCCTGCTTCTTGCTTCTTGCTTCTTGCTTCCTGTTTCAAAAAAATAATCTAATCTCTAGCCTCTAGTCTCTAGTCTCTAGTCTTTAATCTCTAGTCTTTAATCTCTATCCTCACGGTCAATTCAAGATTTATCATTCAAAATTAAAAATCCAACATTCAAAATCATGCTTCTTGCTTCTTGCTTCTTGCTTCTTGCTTCCTGCTTCCTGCTTCTTGCTTCTTGCTTCTTGCTTCTTGCTTCTTGTTTTTTGCTTCCTGTTTCAAAAAAATAATCTAATCTCTAGCCTCTAGCCTCTAGCCTCTAGTCTCTAGTCTCTAATCTCTATCCTCACGGTCAATTCAAGATTTATCATTCAAAATTAAAAATCCAACATTCAAAATCATGCTTCTTGCTTCCTGCTTCTTGCTTCTTGCTTCTT
>NZ_JAHWDF010000061.1 GCF_019311235.1 Mesonia aestuariivivens
TCTAAGTTCAAGTAATAAGTGCAAAATTAATGTTTAAAACTCTTGGGGCTAGCCCCAAGAGTTTTAGGAACAATTGTTATATTAATCTTGCATGAAAAAATACAAGCAATTGACCACCCGCCAAAGGTATCAAATCGAAGCCTTATTGGAAACAGAAATCAGTAAAAGTGAAATAGCTAAAATTATCGGGGTCAATCCTTGTACCGTTTACAGGGTATTATCCAGGAACATTGCCAAACGGGGAAGGACCGCTGGCAGCTATATAGCAACAAACGCGCAGCGAAGGGCAGATAACAGGCATAAGACAAAGCCCAAGCAATTACAGCTCACAGAGCAGTTGAAAGAGCGGATCTCCGGGTTGCTCCGTTATGAAAAGTGGAGTCCAGAACTTATAAGCAAACGCTTAGCTATTGAAGAGGAAACCTGTGTGAGCCATGAGACTATATACCAATGGATATGGAGTGTTAAGAAGAGCAGGAAAAAGGCAGGTGCCAAATACGCTGAACTCTACAAACATCTCAAGCATGGCAGCAGGAGGCAAAAGAGAGGGAACGCCAAGGATAAGCGGGGAGCCATTAAAAACCGTGTAGGAATCGACCATCGCCCAGACGTGGTAGATCACCGTGAGCGTATAGGCGATATTGAAGTAGACCTGATGATGGGAAGCAACCACAAATCGGCTCTTTTGGTAATGACAGACAGAGCCACATTGGTAACGATGATGGAAAAACTAAATGGAAAAGAAGCTGGGGAGGTATATGAAAAAATGGAGAAGAGACTTACCAATTTCAGTCCATCTTGGGTTAAGACCTTGACTTTCGATAACGGAAAGGAGTTTGCACGGCATCAAAAAATA
>NZ_JAHWDF010000062.1 GCF_019311235.1 Mesonia aestuariivivens
TGTCCGCAGGACACAAAGCCGCAATTGTTGTTATACGGTGTTGTAGGTAGTTTTTAATTATGTGATTTAAATTTTGATTTATCTAAAGTAAATTTATTTTCTTTTATTTTTTTATAGGATTCTAAAAATAAATTTTCTGTTGTTGAATTATTGTCAACTAAAATATTTAATCTATTTATATTGACCATTTCTTTATTGTTGATTATAGTATCTCTTTCTACTAATTGATCTAAAATTCCCTGTAAATTGTTATTATAATAGTTTTCATATTCAAATTCTATCTTGTTGTCAGTTTTTGAACTAACATAAGCTAGCCAAATACTATCCCTATTTTGATTACAATAACCGAATTGTATTTCTCTGCGGTTTTTATTGTTTAATTTTAAATTTTCATATTTTGAATGTAATGTGATTATACCTCTGTAAATATTTTCCTTCTTAGTTTTAGTAATATTTAGATCATAATATGCACTTTCCGATTTAATTATTTTATTATTTTTTAAAATCTTATTTTGGTTGAAAAATGTGTCTTTATCTTTTGTGATGTATAATTCCACTTCCTCTGAAATTGAGTCTGGATAATTTAGTTCTAAAAATACTCTACTATATAAATCTTCATCACTTAATCTGTCAATTTTCTTTTTATAATTATCAGTTTTCTCAATACAAGCTAAAATTAAAAAGATGAGTAATAAGGGCGTATAAAATTTCAAATTATTCAATATATTTTTTTTTAAATTACCTACAAC
>NZ_JAHWDF010000063.1 GCF_019311235.1 Mesonia aestuariivivens
ATTTTTTTAACTACAGAAAGCTTTTTTTCACTTCTAATCTCTAATCTCTATCCTCACTGTCAATTCAAGATTTATCATTCAAAATTAAAAATCCAACATTCAAAATCATGCTTCTTGTTTCTTGTTTCAAAAAAAAGTCTAGGCTGATTTTAGCTATCTTGAAAACGACATAAAAGCTTTATCCTGCGTATAGCAATCGCTTCGCTAGGCTATACTACTCTGCCCGTGCTGCTGCTTTTATTTGTTTTGCTACGAAAACTAAAAATAGGCCGTATTTTTTTAACTACAGAAAGCTTTTTTTCACTTCTAATCTCTAATCTCTATCCTCACTGTCAATTCAAGATTTATCATTCAAAATTAAAAATCCAACATTCAAAATCATGCTTCTTGTTTCTTGTTTCAAAACAAAAGTCTAGGCTGATTTTAGCCTTCTTGAAAACGACATAAAAGCTTTATCCTGCGTATAGCAATCGCTTCGCTAGGCTATACTCCTCTGCCCGCGCTACTGCTTTTATTTGTTTTGCTACGAAAACTAAAAATAGACCGTATTTTTTTAACTACAGAAAGCTTTTTTTCACTTCTAATCTCTAATCTCTATCCTCACTGTCAATTCAAGATTTATCATTCAAAATTAAAAATCCAACATTCAAAATCATGCTTCTTGTTTCTTGTTTCAAAA
>NZ_JAHWDF010000064.1 GCF_019311235.1 Mesonia aestuariivivens
CACACTCGCCCCGCCAATAGGCATCACGGTTCTTTTTAAAGGTACTGTACAAGCTCGCCTTTAGGCAAGAGATGATATTGGTGGGCATCTCGCCCTTAAAACGTTTAGAAGTCACTTGGTAAATGGTATTCATACGGGAGGTTTGTAAGATTCCCGCTTCGTCTTTTTGTTCACGAGCCAGTTTATATTGAATTCCTTCCGATAAATAGAAAAAATCTTTCATCATCTCCTGTACATACAGATGAGACACCATTAAATTAGCCGTTCTATAGGCGCAATCTTGCCATCCGTAAAGTTTTCCGATCGCCTCCTTTCGTTCTTCTGCCGTAGGCAAGTCAATGACCACCTGTATTTTTCGCGTCAGTTTCATCGTCTTCTTTTTCATCTTAAGCAGATGCTTGTGCTTGTTCGGCTTGTTGCTGCATAAACGTATAGGCTGCCGTAAAAGCTTGGTGTACTTCCTGCTGTGATAGATTCAGCTGTTGCGCTATGTCTGCAAACGAAAACTCCTGCTTGCAACGCAATTGGAAGATTTCAGATTGCGTTGGGGTCATTTTACCTTGTATAGTTAGCGAACGAACGCGCTCCTTATCTTCTAGGGAATGGCCTTGGTGAATAATATTTTTTAGGGCTTCAATACTGCGTTTCACCTCATTCGCCGTTTCGGT
>NZ_JAHWDF010000065.1 GCF_019311235.1 Mesonia aestuariivivens
ATCGCTTTGAATGGAGTTATAACGGTAGTCTAATTAGTGAAAATGGAGCAAGCCTTAGTGTAGGCGGTGGTAGTGGTAATCCATTACAAGCAGGAGACTATAGTGTACAAGTATTTGATATCAATAGCTTAGATGAAAACAATAATAACTGTGGTAGTGATATTGATAGTATCACTATTTTAGAGAGCAACCCGCCAGAGTTTGAGGTAGCTCCAACCTCGATAGGCTTTGAGGGGCAACATAGTTTAATCATCACTAATGTAACAGGAGAAGGGGTTTATGAATTTAGTGTAGACAATGGTCCTTGGATGGACTTGCCTGCTACGGGTCAATTAGCAGTAGATGGTTTGTCAGCGGGAGCGCATATCGTTTACGGTAGAGATAAAAATGGCTGTGGAACAACTGAATCTCAAGTGATCTCTTTTATTGATTTTCCACCATTTTTCACTCCCAATGACGATGGTTATAATGATACGTGGAATATCATAGGTTTAGACACTCCGCTCAACCGAGCAGCACAGATCTTTATCTTTGATCGTTATGGAAAACTATTAAAACAAATCAGTCCAAGTAGTCCAGGATGGGACGGTACCTTTAACGGAAATCCAGTGCCCTCAGGAGACTACTGGTTTAGAGTAGAATATATGG
>NZ_JAHWDF010000066.1 GCF_019311235.1 Mesonia aestuariivivens
CAATCGGCGGTAGAAATTTGTGGGCGGTACGCGGTCACTCAACCGAAAACTGTTGAATAACTGCTCTTGATATACTTTTTTGCCTTGCATATCATGAAATTAATCTTTTTTAGTAAATTGTGCAACACGCACATTGGGTATAAAACATAGGGTGGACAGTGGTTTCCGAAAGTATAAGACACTTATCCAAGTTCGTTTCGGGTGGACAGATATGTGCTTTGAAATGCCCTACGTTTCATACCCTAGACCGTCAGAGTGTCTCAAAACCTAAGAATTTTGTATTTTTAGGATATGGAATACCAACAAGGACAAGACCGGGAACAGCTCAGCCTTTACGCAACCTGTTTGGATGATATGATCCCTGGGGAGAATAGCGTACGGCTCATCGATCAATTTGTAAACTTGCTCGATTTATCAAAAATGGGCTTTCAAACCATAGCCACTCAGGGAAGGCCGCCCTATCACCCGGCAGACCTGCTCAAGCTCTTTATCTATGGTTATATGAACCAGATGCGATCTTCCCGAAGATTGGAGAAAGAGGCTTATCGTAACATTGAAGTGATCTGGCTGATTAAAAACTTAAAACCCGATCACAATACCATTGCCCGGTTTAGAAAAGAAAACC
>NZ_JAHWDF010000067.1 GCF_019311235.1 Mesonia aestuariivivens
GGAATATGTTCCAGTATTTTAGAAATGCCGTACACAACTCCAAACCTGCAAAACAGTACCTGGAAAGTAGAAACCTTGATTTTAAAAAACTGGAAGTCGGTTACAATGCCGGTCAGTTCCACCACGGGGCAAGGCGGGACGAAACCCTGATCGAACAATGTGTAAAATACGGATTATTGATAGACAAAGGCTTGGTCAGCCGTTCAGGAAACAAAGCCTATAGCGTTTTTGGTAAATGGTGCATCTGTTTTGCCCTGAAGAATCAAGAAAATGAAGTAACCGGGCTGTATTTTAGAAGTACGCTCGACAACACTTCGACAAGCTCAGCGCAGAGAAAAACAGCAAAACATTTTTACTTAAAAGACAGAAAAGGGCTTTATCCAAACTACCCAAGCAAGAACTGCAAAAAACTGATATTGACGGAAGCCATCATCGATGCAGCTTCATTATTACAAATCGAAACCATCACAAAGGATTATGAAATACTGAGCTGTTACGGAACCAACGGCTTAAATGCTGAAATCCTAACTGCAATAAAAGATTTACAGCAACTGGAAGAAATCATTTTTACTTTTGATAATGACAGTGCAGGAAAAGAAGCCATAACCAAATATGCCA
>NZ_JAHWDF010000068.1 GCF_019311235.1 Mesonia aestuariivivens
TAAGGCTTGCTCCATTTTCACTAATTAGACTACCGTTATAACTCCATTCAAAGCGATAATCGTTTTCATCTAATTGGGTGTCTATTACAACAGCGGTATAATCACCTCCAGTAACTGGCGTGGAGCTGTCACTATCTACACAAATGTAAAGGCCGTCATAGCTGCTAATATCTACGGCTGGACGAGGGTCTACACTTATAGGAATGATCACCGCGAGGGTACTGTTACAAAAAGTATCGGTATTGACCACTTCTGCATAAATAACATCTCCATTGCTCGCCTCATAATTAGTCGCTTGTGATGCTGGAATACGAATATTAGAATCATAATCTGCTTCACTGGCATAGTAATACACCTCTAGATTAGCAGGGATTGGACTTTCTACTACAATCGCTTCATCAAATTCTGATAAGTCAATGGTAGCTGTATTTTCTAATTCTACATCTGAACAAAGCATTCTGGATAGATTAGCATTCTCTTCAATCTGAGGACGAGCTTCTATATTAAGGTATAACTTTCCTAAATTGATTTCATCTGTGATACGACATCCTGTAGTATTGTGGGTAACCTGAATATACAAGAGTTCTTCATCACTAGCCTGATAACCAAAGGGAA
>NZ_JAHWDF010000069.1 GCF_019311235.1 Mesonia aestuariivivens
AAAAATAATTGAAATTAGGGGTAAAGCCAAAATTTGCATTAATTTTTGTTTGCTTTTGTATTAATGCCTTAAAAGTTCGTTTTAGTCTTATATGTGCTTTTATAAGCTTTCTGATGTTAAAAAAGAGGTTTAATAGCAGTTGCATCAGCTCTATTTTACTATTAAACAATCTCCTTAAATTATAGGCTAGGGCAATAAGTCCAAAGTCGGCAGAAGCTGCTTTGATACCTTTTTTTGTTATGATATGATCAAATCCCCATTGGCGCTTGATGGTACCATAGGGATGCTCTACCAAGGCTTGCCTTTTTTTGTAAAGTTCCCCGCTTTGGGCAATCCGCTTTGCATTCTGTTTAATATTTTGAGTGTATTGGCTACGCTGAATGACCTTTCCATTGAGTTTTGAGGTGGTACAATTCTGGCGCACCGGGCATTGCTTGCAGGCCTTGGTTTTGTATTGTTTGAAGGAATAGTTTCTGGCTTTGTACCAAGAGCCGTTGCTCGATAAGGTATTCCCCTGTGGGCAGGTATAAGTATCATCATCAGTATTGTAATCAAAATTTTCAGCATTGTAT
>NZ_JAHWDF010000007.1 GCF_019311235.1 Mesonia aestuariivivens
TTCTCCTCTAAATATATCGTTAGACGGTTCTCGTACAAAACATGCTTTATAGGCTTCTTATCGAATCCAACAATATCAAAATACTCTAATATTCCTTCTGGTAATATTAAACTTAACAAGGAAAACTCAGTGCTTTTATTCATCAATGGAATTTAAAACGCAAAGAAAGTTATTTTTCAATTTAGACCCAACTTTTGAGATTGATCCGCTTTTATGCTTAAACTTCTTTTTATCGTTTTCAATATAAACTTTTTCGACTACAAAAAAATTACAGTTTTCACTTCTATCTATTTAGTGAAGTAAACTTAGAATGTTAATGAATATTATATCTTAATTCATTCTAAGTTATAAAAATTTAAAAAGCAAGAGCTATGTGATATCACATAGCTCTTGCTTTTTAAATACAACAAAATATAATTAAGCTGGTATATCTTGAGCTTTTTCTTCACGCTTCCAATTTCGGTGATTGGCGATACCCTTAATAAAATTAGTTACGCTATCATTGATGTAGACACTCGCATCATCTTTAAAATTTTTTCCATAGGTCTCATCTAATAATTTCTCTCCTTCTTTATTTACTGCAATTGCCTTACAATGTTTTAGAGCTTCATTAATAAATTTCTTCGCTTTAGCTTCTTTTAGAAGAGCTTCTAAACTTTTTTCACCACCAGGTACAAAAATAGCATCAAATAGAACACTCTCTGTAGTGAGAAGTGCAGCATCAACTTTGTGCTCATCTCCTTTGTCACATTTAACTGTTCCGCCATGGGTAGCTATAAGTTGTGGAACTGCTCCTTTTTCTTCTAATTCTTTTTTCACTTTCATCATATCATCACCGTCAAAACCATCGCTTACAAGAAAGGCAATTTTTCTACTGATAATACTATCGCTTTTTAAATGTGTTTGACTTAATGCCTTAGATTTGTCTAGGTAATTTTTCTTTTTACCTGGCTGGTATTTCTGTACATCTGCATCGGCACCAATTGCTTGATTTATGGGGTTATCTATTTCTTTAGGTATTTCCATCCCAATTCCTTTAGCTACTTTTTTTGCTAATTCATTATCAATTTGAGCTATTACATAAAGCATTCTTTTTTTGATATGATCATAAGTACATTTTCCAATTTCAAAAGTATATGCAGCAGCGACGTGATTTTTCTCCCATTCTTCTAAGCTTCTATAAAACAAAGCAGGCTGACTAAAATGATCATTAAAACTTTCGCTGCGTTCTCGTATTTTTGAAGCGTCTATGCGTTCTTCATAAGAAGTAAAGCCACCTTCTGCCATTTTTGCTAAATGTGGACATCCGCCGCCAATTGAGTTTGGGAAATAGGCTGTTTTTCCTTTATTTACCGTAGTTCTCATATGAGCATCTCGTTGATTATTATGAACTTCATTTATCGGACGGTTGATAGGAAGTTCATGAAAATTAGGACTTCCTAAGCGAGAAAGTTGAGTATCTGTATAAGAAAATAAACGTCCCTGCAATAAAGGATCGTTGGTAAAATCTAATCCTGGTACTAAATGTCCTGGATGAAATGCTACTTGCTCTGTTTCTGCAAAGAAATTATCTGGATTTCTATTCAACGTCATTTTTCCTATTCGCTGAACAGGAACCATTTCTTCTGGAATTAATTTTGTAGGATCAAGTAAATCGAAATCAAATTTATGTTCATCTTCTTCAGGAACAATTTGAAAACCGAGCTCCCATTCTGGGTAATGGCCAGCTTCAATAGCTTCCCATAAATCTCTTCTATGAAAATCTGTATCTGCTCCGTGAATTTTAACAGCTTCATCCCAAGTTACAGAATGCACACCTAATAACGGTTTCCAATGAAATTTTACAAAATGTGATTTTCCTTCTTCATTTATTAAACGAAAAGTATGAATACCAAAACCTTCCATCATACGCAAACTTCTAGGAATGGCACGGTCACTCATCACCCAAATATGATTATGTAATGTTTCTGTAGTTAACGATACAAAATCATAAAAGGTGTCGTGTGCTGATGCTGCTTGTGGAATTTCTCGATCTGGTTCTGGCTTTACCGCATGAATAAGGTCTGGAAACTTCATAGCGTCTTGAATAAAGAAAATAGGCATGTTATTTCCTACTAAGTCAAAAATACCTTCTTCCGTATAGAATTTTGTCGAAAAACCACGTACGTCTCTTGCTAAATCTGCAGAACCTTTACTTCCTGCTACGGTAGAAAAACGTACAAAAACAGGAGTTTTGCGATTGGTATCGGTAAAAATTCTGGCTTTAGTATAGTTTGATTGATTCTCATACAACTCAAAATAACCATGTGCACCACTACCACGAGCATGGACAATTCTTTCTGGAATGCGTTCATGATCAAAATGAGTGATTTTTTCTCTTAAAATAAAATCTTCAAGAAGCGTGCCTCCGCGCTCTCCAGCCTTTAAAGAATTGTTTGTGTCGTTAACTTTAACCCCTTGATTGGTGGTCATCGTTTTATTTCTCCCTTCTTCTCGAAATTGTTCAAGATTTTGATCTTTAGGAGAAGTAGGTTGTTTTTTGGATTTTTTAGAATTGCTCATAGTTGGTTTTTTTAGGCTTTTAAATTACACAAGTACATCCCAAAACACTCTTAATTAAATGTTTGAAGTTTGTTAAAAAGAAACTATTTCTAATCATATTTGGAGAAATTTTATTAATTCTTCCAAATAATTTCAATTCTAAAAAACCTTAAATAGTTGTATTATTCTAAAAAAGGTTAAAACTTATGATTAGTGCTTTACTTGTAAAAAGTGGGTTAATAACTTACTTCCTAATCCGACTTTTTACTTTTTTCATTAATTGGCTCATTTTGAAATAGCTCCCCTATAATTTTTAGTTTAGGAATATGAAGCATTATAGTTGTAAGAATTGCTGTTAGAGGTACCGCTAATATCATTCCTGAAATTCCCCAAATAGAACCCCAAAAAATAACCATTAATATCACTAAAAAAGGATGAAGGTTAACACGCTCTCCTATAACATAGGGTTGCAATACATAGCTTTCTAAAAATTGGGAAACTACAAAAGTAATGATAACACCAATGAGCACGCCTATTTCTCCTGAAACTAAATATCCAAAACTAAACGCCAAACCAAAGCCAATCATATTTCCTATATACGGTATGAGGGTAAGCAAAGCGGCAATTAAACTAATTAATATAAAATTTTCGACCCCTGAAATTCCTAACCCGATACTGTAAGAAACGGCAAGCGCTCCCATAAGTAATAATTTACCTATTAAATACTGAGAAACTACATCGGTTAGTTCTCCTGAAGTTTTTTCAACTTCATGGGTATGCTCTTTTGAAAATAATTTAATCAAAAAATTAAAAAAGCGTTTTCTGTAACACAGAATAAAAAAAATATAAATAAAAACTAAAAAATAATTAGTTAAAAATGAAGTAGTTCCAGATATAAACCCTAAAGCTTTGCTTCCAGGCTCTTTAATTTTAGAACTAATTTTATCAAAATTTTGACCTTTCACATCTTCTGAAGATATAGGTGTATTTTGAACTAAAAAATTCTTTAAATTTTCAACTTTAGGGGCCATATTTTCTTTAATAGAAGGCCATTCTTCTACAAACCCGTGAATTTGATAAGAAACCAAAAACACTATCCCAAGTGACAATATAAATAATATAAATACTGATAGCAAACATGAAACAGATCTTGATAATTTTTTTTCAATCTTCTTGCATAACGGATATATTAATAAACTTAAAACGGTAGCAATTACTAATGGTGCTAAAAAAGCGCGAGCTTCAACCAGCCCTAAAATTAAAAAATAAGCTCCTACGATAAGAGCTGCTGTGATGGTAATATAACGATAAAGTGATTTGTTTTCCATAAATTAATCTATATTTTCATAAAAAGATATGAGAATTAGTTTTTCTTAAATGTATTAAAGTAAACCTTGGTATGAGAATTTTTAATATTATTTTCACTTTCTACAGATGAAAAGCACAAATGCTTATAAATTGTTAGACTAATTAAACCAACCTTAACATTATTTAATCTGTATTTCTAATTAACATATATTTATGTTTAGCCAATCAATACGGTTAATAATTGAAGGATTATCATTAATAATTTACCTCTTACAGTACGATATTTGACAGTAAAAAACTTTATGAAAACTTCTACTATCAAAAAAAAATTAATGATTTTATTCTTCAAAATGATCATCCTTGTTTAATGGCACAAAGTGTCTTTAATTTAAATCATTGCGTTATAAATGATTACGAAAAATTAATTTCTAAAGATTATTAAACGATTTAGAGCCTTATTTAGAAAATTATAATTTTGTTTCTAAGAATTTTAAAAGTTTTATAGCTGTATTCTCTAAAGAAGATATTTCTTCAGAAGAAAGTTTTGAAAAGTTATTATGGTAGCAATTAAAAATGCTTTCAGAATTAGACACCCATAAATGGGATCAAACAATTAACGCCAGTCCTAATCATAAAAATTTCAGCTATAGTCTATTTGGGAAATCTTTTTACATTGTAGGGATGCATCCTAAAAGTAGTAGAATAGCAAGAAAAAGCCCATATATAGCTTTGGTTTTTAATCTAAATTGGCAGTGTGAAAAATTAAGAGAAATGGGGAAATATGATTTTATAAGAACAAAAATTAGAGAAAGAGATTAAGTAATAAAGTAAGTATAGTACAAGAGGCTAACACGACTGTATTAAAGAAAGTATTCATTCTTGGCAATGAATTATCTATAAGGTCTTTGGCTTTTAAACCAAAAATATGTCCTAAAACTAGCATGCCTACAGAAGTAATCAATGTGGCTAAAACACCACCAAACAATATACGCTCTTTATAAGATTTCATTAATTATAAATTGTATTGTAAACCAAAAAAGATGCTGTGAGCATCCTTTTCCTAAAGAATTTCTTGAGATTTATTTCTTCTGTATAAATACTCATGAGTTAAAACCTTATCATTAATTTTACAACATTCTTTACATAGGCCTATATTAGAAAAATAATGTAGACCTTCGACAAGTGCACGCCGCGGATCTTTAAAAAATCCTAATTTCACTAAAAAAAGCGGTTGTGGTTTTAATTTACATTTAAAAGTATGAATATATCTTACCCCATCTCCATATGGTTCTCTGTTTAAGTAATAAAAATGCTCTTCCATGGTCATAAGTTTTATTGGTTACTCAAAAATAGATAGTTATATTCACAAAAAATCTTATTTTATGTGAATTGATATATATTTATATTAAAAAAAAAATGATAACGTTAATATATAATTTTTAAAGTTAAAACCCATCATAGTCAAACTTTTAAACAAACCCGTAAATTTTTGTTTAACCTTTTAACTTAATTTTTAAACAAAATAATTATTTTTAGCCTAGGTTTGAAGCTACAAAAACAAGTATGTCTTACGCAAAGAAACAATTTAGCATAAAAGATTTAGAAATACTCAGCGGGATTAAAGCACATACTCTAAGAATGTGGGAAAAAAGATATGAAATTCTTTCTCCCCAAAGAACGGAAACTAACATTAGATCCTATGGTTTAAAAGATCTTCAAAAATTACTAAATATTTCTTTTTTAAATGAGAATGGTTATAAAATTTCTCGTATTTCTAAATTAGATAATAAAGAGATAGAAAGTTTAGTCAAAAGCATCTCTTCTACCACAAATAATAAAGATAAGGCTCTAAAATCTTTTACATTATCGATGTATAATTTTGATCAAAATTTATTTTTTGATACTTACAATAGCCTTTTAAAAACGAAAACTTTTAGAGAAATATTTCAAGAAACATTCATTCCGCTATTAAAAAATATTGGTATGTTATGGCAAATCAATTCTATACATCCTATACATGAACATTTTCTAACTAATCTTATCAAACGAAAGTTAATCTTAAATATAGAAAAACTTCAACAACAAAAACCACAGAAAACAGATAGTCATTTTGTTCTTTTTTTACCAGAAAATGAAGTTCACGATTTAGGTATTTTATACACCAATTATGAAATACTTCTTCATGGTTATCCCGTTACATATTTAGGTAATAATTTACCTATGGAAGATTTAATTTTTTTAGGGAAGATTTATCAAAACATTAGATTTGTGAGTTATTTCACCGTAGCTCCAGATCATGAAACTGCTTATTTAGAAGAGTTTCAGTTAAAAATTATCTCTCAAATAGATTGCGAATTTTGGGTGCTGGGTCCACGCTCATCAGAAATTAATATGCCACCTTCAAAAAAAATAAAGGTGATGAAAACAATAGAAGAATTAGTTAGAAAATTATAAATGAAAAAAATAATTATCATCGGTTCAGGTTTCTCTTCGTTAGCATCTTCATGCTACTTAGCTCAACAAGGCTACGAAGTAGAGATTTTTGAAAAAAACGATACTATTGGCGGAAGAGCCAGACAATTTAAAAAAGATGGTTTCACCTTTGACATTGGCCCCACTTGGTACTGGATGCCCGATGTTTTTGAACGTTTTTTTGCAGATTTTAATAAAAAACCTAGTGATTATTATGACCTGTTAAAACTAAGTCCCGCTTATCAAGTTTTCTTTGGTAAAGAAGAAAAAATTACTATTGGTGATACTTTAGAAAAAATATATACCGAATTTGATCGTATAGAACCCGGCAGTTCTAAACAATTAAAAAAACTTATTCATAAAGCAAAAGACAATTACAATATTGCTATTAAAGACCTAGTTTACCGTCCTGGAGAATCGCCGCTAGAGCTGATAACCACAGAAACGATGAAAAAACTTGGCCAGTTTTTTAGCACCATCTCTAAAGAAGTTAGAAAAGAGTTTAAAAATATTAAACTAGTACAAGTATTAGAATTTCCAGTATTATTTTTAGGAGCAAAACCTAGCAATACGCCAGCATTTTATAATTTCATGAATTTTGCCGATTTTGGCTTAGGTACTTGGCATCCAAAAGGAGGAATGTACCAAGTTATTCTAGGTATTCAGAAGTTAGCAGAATCACTAGGTGTAAAATTTAATACGCAGCAAAATGTTGAAAAAATTATTGTTGAAAATAAAACAGCTAAAGGAATAATTGCAAATGGTAAACAACATCAAGCTGATGTTATTTTAAGCGGTGCAGATTATCATCATTCAGAAACTTTATTAGATTTACAATACAGACAGTATTCTGAAAACTTTTGGAATAAAAAAACCTTTGCTCCTTCTGCCCTACTCTTTTATGTTGGGTTCGATAAAAAATTAAAAACCGTAGAACATCATACCTTGTTTTTTGATGTAGATTTTGAAAAACATGCCCACGCCATTTATGATGCGAACAAATGGCCTGAAGACCCCTTATTTTATGCAAGTTTCCCTTCAAAAACAGATCATAATATAGCTCCTGAAGATCAAGAAGCAGGCATATTCTTAATACCGCTTGCACCTGGCATTAACGATGAAGAAGCACTTAGAGAGCAATATTTTGAAAAAATAATTACCCGTTTTGAAACGATTACACAGCAAGAAGTTAAAAAAAATATTATCTTTAAAGAAAGCTTCTGTGTAAAAGATTTCATAAAAGAATACAACTCCTATAAAGGAAATGCTTACGGGTTAGCAAACACGCTTTTACAAACCGCTTTTTTAAGACCAAAATTAAAAAGTAAAAATGTTAACGGACTCTATTTTACAGGGCAGTTAACTGTACCAGGACCGGGCGTACCTCCTGCTTTAATTTCAGGAAAATTAGTGTCGGACCTTATTAAAAAATATGAATAATTCTATGAAATCTATTTTTGATTCCGTTTCAAGGCAATGCAGTCAAGTTGTCACCAATTCTTACAGTACCTCGTTCTCGGTAGCTACAAAACTACTAGCGCCAACAATAAGACAAGACATTTACAATATTTATGGTTTTGTACGCTTTGCAGATGAAATTGTAGACACCTTTCATAAATATGAAAAAGAAATACTTTTTAATGATTTTGAAAATGAAATGTATAAAGCTATAGAAAATAAGATTAGCTTAAATCCTATTTTAAATGCATTTCAAGAAACTGTTCACCAATATAATATCCCAGCAGAACTCTACGAAGCTTTTATGGAAAGTATGCGTATGGATTTACATAAGTCTACCTATCTCACGACTGAAGAATATGAAAAATATATTTACGGAAGTGCCGATGTTGTTGGACTTATGTGCTTAAAAGTCTTTGTGAATGGAGACCAAGAAAAATATGACGAGCTAAAACCTGATGCAATGAAGTTAGGTTCGGCTTTTCAAAAAGTTAACTTTTTAAGAGATCTAAAAGCAGATTTTGAAGATTTAAGCCGTAGTTATTTCCCTAATACCAATTTAGAAGAATTAGATGAAGCCTCTAAACAGAGAATCATAAAAGAAATAGAAGACGATTTTGAGCAAGCTTTACGTGGTATTGCAAAACTTCCGGTAGAAGCAAAATTAGGTGTTTACACAGCATATGTTTACTTTTCTAAATTGCTAAGAAAGCTAAAAGCCGTACCTTCGTTAGAAATCAGAAACAAGCGCATAAGAGTCTCAAATTATCAAAAAGCAGGACTTTTAGCCAAATGTTATGTGTCTTATCGTTTAAAACTTATTTAGTATGCAGACAGTATTTTGGATACTCATCTTCTTAGGAACATTCTTTTTTATGGAATTTATGGCATGGTTTACTCACAAGTACATTATGCACGGATTTTTGTGGAAATTACACAAAGATCATCACCAAAAAGATCACGGTAGTTGGTGGGAACGAAACGATCTTTTTTTTGTTTTTTATGCCTTAGTAAGTATAACTTGTTTCTTACTATGGCGTTACGAAGACGTTTGGTTTACCTTACCTATTGGCTTAGGTATTTTAGCATACGGAATTGCCTATTTTACCGTTCATGATATTTTTATACACCAACGTTTTAAACTATTTAGAAATGCCAACAATTGGTATGCACGTGGTATTAGAAGAGCTCATAAAATTCACCACAAGCATTTAGGCAAAGAAGAAAGTGAAAACTTTGGGATGTTAATTGTTCCTTTTAAATATTTTAAAAAATAATTTTCAAGTATCAATATTTACCTTCATTTTAAGTTAATGCGTGAAATGTTTAAAAAATCACTTCTTTAATAAATTCAGTTATGCTATTTGAACTACCTTTAAGTTAATGAATAAAACTTTCGACTATATTGTTATTGGCAGTGGTTTAGCAGGCTTAAAATTGACGTTAGCGCTAATTAATGATATACACCTTCAGCAAAAGAAAATTGCAGTTATTGATAAAATACCTAAGAGCGAAAACGATAAAACATGGTGTTTTTGGCAACAGGGAAAAAGTAAATGGAATCACCTTATTTATAAATCTTGGTCAGCTGGAGAGGTGATTACAGCTAACAAAAATATTCCATTTCAATTAGCACCCTATCAATACAACATGATTAGATCGATAGATTTTTATAATGATGCGTTTGCTGAAATTAAAAAAAAATCTCAAGTTCAATTTATTCAAGAAGAAGTTATATCTGCTGAAGAGAAAGAAAGCTTTGTTACTGTTAATACAACTAAAAATTCTTACCAAGCTCAGCACATTTTTGATAGTCGAATTCCGCAAGAGTATTTTAACGATAAAGAAAAATACATTAACATCTATCAGCATTTTAAAGGTTGGATGATAGAAACAGAGCAACCTATTTTTGATGCTAATAAATTCACGATGATGGATTTTAGACTAAAATGGAAAAACTCTACTAGTTTTACCTACGTCTTACCCATTACTCCGACCAAAACTTTTATAGAATATACTTTTTTTACGCCTTTCACTACTGAAGAAAAAGTATACGATGATCAGCTCAAGACTTATATCGAAAAATACCTCCAACTAAAAAACTATAAGGTTACAGAAACAGAACTGGGAACTATCCCTATGACCAATTTTCCTTTTCATCAATATCATTCGCAGAAAATCACTAAAATAGGAACTGCTGGAGGTTGGATAAAAGCATCTACAGGCTATTCTTTCAAAAATTCTGATAAAAAAATTGAAAAAATTATACAGAATTTAAACCAAAATCACACACCTCACAAAGATTTAATAAACCCTAAATTTCTATATTACGACAAAATATTCTTAAAAGTCTTAGAGCAAGAAAATGAAAAGGGAGAATGGGTTTTTGAAAATTTTTATGCTAAAAATTCAATTCATCATGTATTTCAATATTTAGATGAAGAAACCTTATTTTCAGAAGATTTAAAAATTATGGGGAGTTTATTTTCTTCAGCCTTTATAAAAGCATTTTTTAGAACTTTATAATTATTCTGCAATTAATTGTTCTAAGTCTTTGGTAAACCTGTCGCTTGTCCAATTAGCCGCACCCGCTTTATCAAACACAATTTTACCATCTTTAGCAATTACATAAGAGGTTGGTAAAGCGTTAGAGTATAAAACTGAGGGCAACTTAGTTTGTGAGAAATAAACTGGAAAACTGTACGTATTCTCTTGCATAAATTTAAGTATTTTATCAGGCTCATCATTGGTGATAAAGTAAAAATCTATTTGCTCATGATATTTTTGAAAAAGCTCTTCTAAATCGGGCATTTCGGCAATACAAGGCGGACACCAAGTAGCCCAATAGTTTATAAAAACAACTCTGTTTTTTGACTCATTTAAATTTTTTCTTCTTCCGTAAATATCTTCTAATTGTAAATGATAATTACTAAGCTGTTTTTGATCTTCTTCCAAAACTTTTGTGGGAGTAGAAGCTAAAAGCTGATTTAAAAACACCTGAATTTCCCTTCTCGCCTGAGGAATGGTAAGTATGACAATAATTAAAACGATAGCTAGATTACTCCAATATTTTCTAATAAACTTCATAACCGCAAAGTAAGTAAAGTTAAAATAAATTCAACTCTTAATTGTTTATTAAGTATGAAGGTAATTTTACTTCATCCAAAAAATTATTCTTAATATTAAGTTCAAATAAATTTATTATGAAAGAATACACTCTTAATAACGGAAATAAAATTCCATCTATAGGTTTTGGCACTTACAAAACCAATGAGAAAGAAGGGATTACTTCTGTAAAAAAAGCATTACATACCGGTTATCGATTAATAGATACCGCGGCAAAATATGAAAATGAAGAAGCGGTTGGAAAAGGTATTAAAGAAAGTAAAATTAAGCGCGAAGAAATTATAGTTACTACCAAACTTTGGCGTGAAAATTTAGGTTACGAAAGCACCAAAAAAGCTTTTGCAAGTTCCTTAAAAAAGCTTGACTTAGAATATATTGATTTATACCTTATTCATTGGCCCGCTAATGCTAAAAATTATAACAATTGGCAAGAAGCCAATAATGAAAGTTGGCGAGCGATGGAAGAATTAGTAGAAGAAGGAAAGATAAGAAACATAGGAGTTAGTAATTTTTGGCCAGAGCATTTAGAACCTTTATTAAAAGCTGCGAAAATAAAACCAGTAATTAATCAAATTGAATTTCATCCTGGTTATTGGCAACCAGAAGTCGCTCAATATTGTAAAAAGCATGATATTTTGGTAGAAGCTTGGTCTCCACTAGCTCGAGGAAAAGTTTTTGAGAATGAAGAAATTAAAGCTATCGCAAAAAAATACGATAAATCTGTAGCGCAAATTTGCTTACGTTGGATTTTAGAACACGATGCTTTAGTAATACCGAAGTCTTCTACACCAAAACGTATTGAAGATAATTATGATATTTTTGATTTTCAACTTTCACCAGAAGACATAAAAATTATTGATAATTTACCAAAAATGGGATTTAGCGGAGAACTGCCAAATCACTGGCCAGACAAAGTGAATTAATACCGCAAATAAAAATACCTCACGAACATAGTTTGCTGGTGAGGTATTTTTAAGCTTATTATTTTGTTTCTCTTAAGAGTTTTCCTTTTTTATTATAAACCACATCGATTTCATTAAACCATTTTTCTAGTTCTATCATATATGTGGTTCTCCCTTCTACCTTGCGCATTTCGCAATCATCAATACTGTAATCGCTATAATTAGTTTTAATCGCAGTTGTTACAGCTGTGGGCAATTCATTGGGTTGTATTTCTTTTTCAAATTTCACCTGTTCTCCAGTTTCGCTATACCAAACTTCATAATCCATACGGTTAATTTCAAATTCTACCTTATAATTATTCATTTCTTTTTCCCATTCAATATCTGTAGCGTTTTTATAAGCTTGCTTAAATTGAGATTGGATAGTAGTTGGCACTTCTGAAGAAGATATGTCTTGTGCATTTACAGTAAGGCCAACAAATAGTAAAACGAATAAACTTTTTAAAATTTTCATAGTATTTTATTTTTTAATTAGATGTCAAATAAAAAACATGAATCTGAAATAAATTAGGAATAATTTTATCGATTCCCTTTTCCCATATCTTTCCAGTTTTGAAAGTATCTTTGCCTAAAATTAAATTTCTATGAAAGTTTTAATTATAGAAGACGAACAAGAAATGCTTCAAAATATGAAGCAAACTTTAGAAAAAGAAGATTATCTGGTAGAAACTGCCACCGATTATGATTCGGCTTTTTTAAAAATTGGTGTTTATGATTATGACTGTATCTTATTAGATATTTCGCTACCTGGCAAAAGCGGACTAGAGATTTTAAAGGAGCTTAAAAAAAGAGAAGTTTCAGACGGAGTAATTATCGTTTCTGCCAAAAATTCTTTAGACGATAAATTGGAAGGTCTTCATCTGGGCGCCGATGATTATTTACCTAAACCCTTTCATATGGCAGAATTAAATGCAAGAATTAAAGCTATTTTTAGAAGAAGAAATTTAAAAGGCGATACTCTTATAAAAATTGAAAATCTAAACATAGACATAGAAAACAGAATTGCTCTCATAGAAGATGAAGCATTATTATTGAACCGAAAAGAGTTTGATATTCTATTTTACCTTGCTTCTAATAAAAATAGGCTGGTTAACAAAACGGCTTTAGCAGAACATGTTTGGGGTGATCATATTGACCAAACCGATAGTTTTGATTTTATTTATTCTCAAATTAAAAATTTAAGAAAAAAATTGAAAGATCACAATGTACAAGTAGAGGTAAAAGCTATTTATGGTATAGGTTATAAGTTAGTAAGTTTATGAAGTTACTTAATTACACAACCAAATATTTTGCTGCGATTTTGTTATTCGCTCTCCTCCTATTTACCGTAATTTTCTACTTTCAGATGCTAGATGAAATTTATGATAGTTTGGACGATGGACTCGAAAATCAAAAAATACTTGTAATTAATAGAGCCAAGAAAGATCCATCTGTTTTTAATAAAACTAGTTTTAAAGATGGATATTACACCATACATCCAACCACCTATTCTGAAATTAAAAATGTAAAAGACTCTTATCGAGATACATTAATGTATATGCTTAATGAAAAAGATTATGAGCCAGTTAGGCTTTTAGAAAGCGCATTTAGGCAAGATGGTAAGTATTACAAATTAAAAGTAATCACTTCGATGGTAGAAGAAGATGATTTAATTGAAGATCTTCTCTATTCTATTTTATGGCTTTATATTGGGTTGGTTGCTGGTGTACTTTTTTTGAACAATTGGGTTTTAAAACGTCTATGGAGACCATTTTATTCATTATTAAATAATTTAAAAAACTTTAACATTGAAAAAGAGCAAAGTATTGAATTAGAAAATACTAATATTGAAGAATTTAAATTACTAAATCTTCAGGTAGAAAAATTGCTTCAAAAATCTATCGATAGTTTTAAAGCTCAAAAACAATTTATAGAAAATGCTTCTCACGAATTGCAAACTCCGCTTGCGATTAGCATTAATAAATTAGAATTACTTGCAGAAAAAGAAGAGCTTTCTTCAAATAATATGACCTTGTTAGCTTCAGTTCTAGAAAACTTAGAACGAATGACAAGGCTTAATCACGCCCTTCTCTTACTTTCTAAAATTGATAATAAACAATTTGTCGAAGAAGAAAATTTAAACATTGTACAACTTGTCACCCAAATTGCCAATGATTTTTCAGATTTCGCCAATCATAAAAATATTGAAATTAGTATTTCCTCAGACGATACTATTCAAAAATATATGAATAAAGATTTGGCAATTATTTTATTCACCAACCTAATCAAGAATGCGATAATTCATACCTCTTTAAATTCAATTATAACTATTAAAATTCACAACCAAAAAGTGAGTATTGAAAATGAATCTGAAACCAGCAAATTAGACGATCAACAATTATTTTCTAGATTTTATAAAGTTAATCCTCATAAAAGCTCAACAGGATTAGGACTGGCTATTTCAAAAGCAATAGCAGATAAATACGAGTTAGAGCTTATTTACATTTACGATCGTTACCATATATTCATAGTAAATTTTCAGTAAAAATTTACAACCACCTTATTACTTTCCAAATTCTTTCCAGAATCGTTTCTGAATTTAGCACCAGATTTAAAAACAGAAACGATGAAATTATTCCATTTCTTAAGTATACCTCTACTGCTAGTAGCTTGCAAAGAAGAAGATGATCATTCTTTTGCTACTGTACCATCGATAGTGGCAAGTACTTTTCAATCTAACTTTCAAAATACGAAAGAATTATAATGGCAAGTGGTAGGTGAAAATTTTGAAGCAGAGTTTGAACTGGCTTCTATAGACCATGTAGCGCTTTTCACTAAAAAAGGTGAGCTTTTAAAATATAAAAAAAAGCTCCGCTATTCAAAAATCCCCAATAATCTAAAGCAAGTTATAAATGAAAAAATTGAATTGCAACAAATAGATGAAATTGAGCAAATTCATATTAAGAAGAAAAAATATTACCAACTAGCAATAGTACAATCGTGCACAGAATTAAAAAAGCTATTTAACGAAGACGGAGATTTAATAAACACCATCTCTTTTTGGGATTAAAAACAAAAACTATGAAAACTGTATTTAAAATTATTTTAGGAATCTTTACTTTAATTGGTTTAACGGTATTTGCCTTCAACCAAAAACAATTAAAAACAAAAAACAATAACTATAAAATCATTCATAAATGGGAGTTACCTTCAGTTTTACAAGAGATCTCTGGTATTGATTGGATAGGCAATGATAAAATTGCTTGCATACAAGATGAAGATGGAATTATTTTTATTTATAACCTTAAAAATAAAAACATCGAAAAGCAAATAGATTTTGCAGATAAAGGTGATTACGAAGATATTGTTGTATTAAATGAAGATGCGTATGTATTGAGAAGTGACGGAGTTATCTTTGAAATAAAAAATTACTTAAAAAATCCGTCTGTTAAAGAACACAGCACTTTTAACGATGCTACTAGAAACGTAGAAGGTCTTAGCTTAGACGAAACTAAAAGTAAACTATTGCTGGCAGTAAAAGACGAAAAACACAAAGAAAAAGGGTTTAAAGGAGTTTATTCGTTTAGTTTAGTAACAAATAGATTTCAGTTTTTACCTATCTATAAAATTAATCTGAAAGAAAATATTTTTGAAGCTACAGGAAAAAAGAAAGTCCATAAACGAATGCGTCCTTCTGCATTAACAATTACTAATAACGGTAAAGAAATTTATTTTTTAGATGGAGCTCAACCGAAATTTTTAATTTCAGATAAAAAAGGAAACACAAAGAAATTATATCACTTAGACGAAGAAGAATTTCATCAACCTGAAGGAATTACTTTAACGAAGGACGGTCGAATTTTTATATCAAACGAAGGAAAAAAATCGAAGCCAAATATTCTTGAAGTTGAATTTTATTAAAACAAAAAACTCCTGCTTTTCAGCAGGAGTTTTTATTTTATATTTATCGAAAATTAAGCGTTTAACTTTTTAATTAAGTTAAGTGCAGAACCTTCTTTATACCATTCAATTTGATTAGAATTGTAGGTGTGATTTGTTTTGATCACATCTTTAGTTCCATCGGCATGAACAATTTCTACAGTAAGTTGTTTTCCTTCTGCAAAGTTTTCTAAATCAATAAAGTTGAACGTATCATCTTCTTGTATCAAATCGTAGTCACTTTCATTATCAAAAGTAACTCCTAACATCCCTTGTTTTTTCAAGTTAGTTTCATGAATACGAGCGAAAGATTTTACAATAACAACCTTTACACCTAAATGTCTTGGCTCCATTGCAGCATGCTCACGAGAAGAACCTTCACCGTAATTATGATCTCCCACTACCACTGTTGGAATATCTTTGGCTTTGTATTCTCTTTGAGTATCTGGTACACCTCCATATTCTCCTGTTAACTGACTTTTTACAAAGTTAGTTTTCATATTGAAAGCATTCACAGCTCCAATTAAACAGTTATTAGAAATATTATCTAAGTGACCTCTGTATCGTAACCAAGGGCCAGCCATAGAAATATGATCTGTTGTACATTTACCATGAGCTTTAATCAATAATTTAGCTCCTAATAAATTATCACCATTCCAAGGTTCAAAAGGAGTTAATAATTCTAAACGCTCACTATCTTCTGCTACTTTTATAGTTACACCACTACCGTCTTCATAAGGAGCTACATAACCTGCATCTTCAACTTCAAAACCGTTTGTTGGTAATTCAATCCCTTTAGGTTCATCTAACATTACTTCTTCTCCATCTTCGTTCATTAACTTATCACGAGTAGGATCAAAATCTAAACGACCTGAAATTGCGATTGCAGCTACCATTTCTGGGGAACCTACAAAGGCATGTGTATTTGGGTTACCATCGGCACGCTTAGAGAAGTTACGGTTAAACGAGTGTACAATTGTATTTTTCTCTTCACCTTTACGGTCACTACGATCCCATTGACCAATACAAGGTCCACAAGCATTTGTAAATACAGTAGCATCAAGATCTTCAAAAATCTTTAATAAACCGTCACGTTTTGCCGTGAAACGAATTTGCTCAGAACCTGGGTTAATACCAAAGTCTGATTTTGGCTTTAATTTTTTGTCTAAGGCCTGTTGTGCAATAGAAGCTGCTCTTGTTAAATCTTCGTAAGAAGAGTTGGTACAAGAACCAATTAATCCCCAATCTACTTTAATTGGCCAATCGTTCTTTTTAGCTTTTTCTTTCATTTCTGAAATTGGTGTAGCTAAATCTGGAGTAAAAGGTCCGTTTAAGTGAGGACGCAATTCTGAAAGATTAATTTCAATTACTTCATCAAAAAATTGCTCTGGGTTAGCATAAACCTCGTCGTCTCCTGTTAAGTGTTCACGTACATTATTTGCAGCATCTGCTACATCATTACGATCTGTTGCTCTTAAGAAACGCTCCATAGAATCATCATAACCAAAAGTTGAAGTGGTTGCACCAACTTCAGCTCCCATATTACAAATGGTTCCTTTACCAGTACAAGACATAGATCTTGCTCCTTCTCCAAAATATTCTATAATTGCTCCGGTACCACCTTTTACAGTTAAAATTCCTGCTACTTTTAAAATTACATCTTTTGCAGCCGTCCAACCGTTAAGTTTACCTGTTAATTTTACACCTATTAATTTAGGAAATTTTAATTCCCAAGGCATTCCTGCCATTACATCTACGGCATCTGCACCACCAACACCTACTGCAACCATACCTAAACCACCAGCATTTACTGTATGAGAATCGGTACCAATCATCATTCCCCCAGGGAAAGCATAATTTTCTAACACCACCTGGTGAATAATACCAGCTCCTGGTTTCCAGAAACCAATACCATATTTATTAGAAACAGAACCTAGAAAATCGAAAACCTCGTTACTGGTTTCGTTAGCTCTTTTTAAATCTTTAGCAGCTCCTTGCTTAGCTTGGATCAAGTGATCACAATGTACTGTTGTTGGAACTTCTACTTTTGGTTTTCCTGCTTGCATAAATTGAAGTAATGCCATTTGTGCAGTAGCATCTTGACAAGCAATTCTGTCTGGAGAGAAGTTTACGTAGTCTTTACCACGCTCGTAAGCTTTTTCCGCTTCAACATCCCAAAGGTGAGTATAAAGAATTTTTTCTGAAAGGGTTAAAGGTTTACCAACAACTTCACGTGCTTTTTCTACACGTTCTGCCATTTGAGTATAAACCTTTTTGATCATATCAATATCGTATGCCATAGGTCTTATTAATTTTTTGAACGTCTGCGAAAATACAGATTTTTAATGAATTTTGAAAATTATCAGGTTTTAGCAACAAAGCCCTAAAAAAAATTAGTCAAAAATTAAAATCATAAATTATAGTCAAAAAATCAACTACAAATGCTATTATTTTTATGAAATTGATAATTTAATATATTTAAATTATCAATTTCATAAAAATAATTAATTAGGTTTTAAATAATTGGAAACCAATATCTATAACGTTATAGATATTTAATATAATTTGATTTCAGTCTAAATAAACTTAAAGAAGTTTAGAGATGATTTTCTCTTCAGTAATACCTTCTGCTTCAGCTTTGTAATTTTTAATAATACGGTGTCTTAAAATACCTTCTGCTACTGCTTGAACATCTTCTATATCTGGAGAAAATTTACCTTTGGTAGCTGCATTAGCTTTAGCTGCTAAAATTAAATTCTGTGAAGCTCTAGGTCCCGCACCCCAGTCTATAAATTCTTTTACAATTTCTGTAGCAAATTCTCCGTGAGGTCGAGTTTTCGCTACTAATTTAACTGCATATTCAACAACATTATCTGCTACCGGAATTTTTCGAATTAATTGTTGATAATCTACTATTTCTTGAGCTGTAAATAAAGGGTTAATTGTTACTTTTTTATCTGTTGTAGTACTTTTTACAACCTCTATTTCTTCTTGAAATGTAGGATATTGTAAAAATATTGAAAACATAAAACGGTCTAATTGTGCCTCAGGCAAAGGGTAAGTTCCTTCTTGCTCAATTGGGTTTTGTGTTGCTAAAACAAAATAAGGTTTTTTTAATTGATAATTAGTTCCAGCTACGGTTACCGATTTTTCTTGCATGGCTTCTAACAAAGCAGCTTGAGTTTTAGGAGGTGTACGGTTAATCTCATCTGCTAAAATTATATTAGAAAAAACAGGACCTTTAATAAACTTAAAGTTTCTATTTTCATCTAAAATTTCTGAGCCTAAAATATCACTTGGCATTAAATCTGGAGTAAATTGTATACGCTTAAAATTTAAGCCTAAAGCTTGTGAAATGGTATTAACCATTAATGTTTTTGCCAAACCAGGAACACCAATTAATAATGCATGACCTCCTGCAAATACAGATAACAAAATCTCGTTTACAACTTTATCTTGACCAATAATTTGCTTTGAAATTTCTTTTTTAAGATCAGCGTATTTTTTCACTAACTGCTCTACTGCTTTAACGTCTGACATACAAAAATTTTTAAGTTTAGTTTTTTAACCAGTTACTATTATAGTCGCAATCTTTATACGCTCCGTTAATTTTAATGTAAGTCTCACTAATTTTTTCATTTTGCCATTTTTCAATAGCTTCAAATTGCTTTTCACGTAAAGCTAATTCTTTAATTTTAGTATAATCTTTAGCGTAATCTGCAATATGCTCTGGATAACGTTGGGTTAATGTAATGATCTTAAAAAACTTTTGTCCTGTTCTGTTTTGATCCATCAACACAAGAGAAACTTCATCTTTTTCTAAGTTATTTACTTTCTCATAAATCATAGGATCAATATCGGTAAGCTCAAATCTAGTATCACCAGATTTTGGATTAATAAGTTGTCCTCCATCTCCTCGAGTTTCTTTTTCATCTGAATATTTACGAGCTGCTTCATCGAAGCTTATTTCGCCTTCAACAATTTCTTTACGAATATCTTCAATTTTATCTTTAGCAGCTTTAACCGTTTCTTCTGTTACTTTAGGGATTAAAATAATATGACGAATATCTAGTTTTTGACCTCTAACTTTATCTAATTGAATAATGTGATAACCAAATTGAGATTTAAAAGGCTTACTCACCTCTCCTTCTCTTAAACTGAAGGCTACTTGTTTAAAATCTTTATCTAATGCATCTTCTCTAGTGATTGTCATTTGTCCACCACGGGCGCTGGTTGCGTCTTCAGAATACAATACTGCCTTAGTTGAAAAACTAGATCCGTCTAAAATTTCATCTCGCATTTCATTCAAACGGTCTACTACTTTATCTTCTTCTTCTTTAGGCACTTCTGGTTTAATTATAAGCTGAGCAATTTCAACTTCATCTCCAAACTTAGGTCTATCTTCTTCTGGTATTCTGTTAAAAAAACTTCTTACTTCTTCTGGAGTAATTTCTACGCCTTCTATAATTTTATCTTGCATGATACTAGAAAGTCTTCGCTCTTTGTTAATTTTAAAGAGTTCATCTCGCAACCCTTGCTCATCTTCTTTACGGTAAAAATCTAGCAGTTTCTCCATACTTCCTATTTGGCTCACCATTCTAGAGATTTGTTGATCTGTCATTCCTGTAATTTCTTGATCACTAACAATAACAGTAGTATCTTGTAAGGCGTGATGCGCATAAAGTTTATTTTCCATTAAACGCCCAGCCAACTGACAGTTGGTGATTTCTCCTGAAGATACTCCTTGAGTTTCTGCATCTTCACGCATTTTAGTAATATCACTATCTAATATTAAATAGTCTCCAATTACTGCTGCAATACCGTCTGCTTTTCTACGTGTAAATTTTTCTACCGTATCTTTTTTTGTTAAATTCTCTCTAGTAATATTATCGCTATCGGTGATCACTAAAGTTGAATCTTGGGAATTGTTTTGTGCATTTACGCTTACTAAAGCTAGTAACATACATGCTGAAAGGTATTGTTTAATTGTAAATTTCAAATTTATTGTTTTTAAGTGCATCTTTGGTAATCTCTTTTTCAAAATCTTTCGTCAATTTAATTTTTCTTCTGTTTAGAAGAATTTGCTTTACAGTAGGCTTAGCATATTCGAAAGGTGCATTTTCATTTCTAAATAAAACTTTTTCAATTTTTATCAAATATACGCCTAAAGAATCTGCTTGTTGCAAAAAGTTGTTATCTTTTAAAAATTCTTCACTATTCTCTTGGTCTAGAATTTCTAGTTTTTGATAAAAATTTCTTTCACTTACCCAAATAGAATCATTAAATGAATAGGATTTAAATTTTAAAGATTGACGTTCTAATTTTTTTCTATCTTCTTTATTAAAGCGAATAAATTGCTTTTTTATTACATCTAATTTAGGAAATTTAGCATTAAGGTAGATATATCTATACTTTACCAGATCGTCGTTCAGTTTAAAGTTTTTTCTATTTTCTTCAAAATAATTCACTAAAGTTTCTTCCTTAATAAGGGTGTCAATTTTTTTTGAAAGAATTAAATCTTTATAAGATTCTGTATATAACTCTGTACGGTAATCTTTGACTAATTTATCAAATTCTTGTAGTTTTGAGTTTGGTAAATTAATTATTGCCTGATCTAATAAAAGTTGTTCTGTAGCCCAATTTTTTATGTAATTAGTCACATACAACGCACTATCTTCTGAAGTAATATCTTTAGGCAAAAACTGGACTAAATCTTCTTTATAAAGGAAAGTTTGATTTACTCGCGCCAAAACTTCTTTCTTTTCTTTAGTTTGAAAATAAGAACAACTCAAACAAAAGAGTAAAGCAAATAGGGCAACTATGTAGTTAAAAAATTTACTCAAATTTTTTCTTTAATTTAGCTAATGAAGATTGATTTACTTTCACGTTATGCTTAGCTCTTAAAGAAGCTAACCAACTTTCTTCGAGTTGTTTTTGATAGGCTGAAATAACTTGCCCCTGAGCATTTTCAAAAGGAATTATTTTAGGCTTTTCAATTGCATTAATTTTAATAACCACAAACGTGCCATTATGCTGGTAAGGACCGCTAATGCCTTTTTTTATTTTTAACTTTTTCGGTAATGAAGGATCATTCAATTCAAAAGTATTAGAATTAAAAATTATATCTTTAAAATTTTCTTTTACCTTTTCAAAAGATTCTTTTTTCAATTCTCGCTTTAATTTTTTCATCATTTTTTTAGAAGATGATGAAGCTATTATTCCTTTAAATGATGCTGGTGTTACAAATTCATTTTTGTGCTTGTTGTAATATTGCTGAAGCGCAGTGGTATCTTTTTTAGCTGCATTCCATATTTTTTTCTCCATTAAGTCAAATAAAAGAAGCCCGTTTCTGTATTCTTCTATCACATGAGCATAATCTTCATCTATATTTTCTAAATGATTACTGTGGTACTCTTTTAAAAAATCATTTTTAAATTCTTCATACAAAACTGCTAAAGCCTGAGGTGTTGTTTTTAAGGAAGAAGCTTTCTTTTGATTAGCGGTTATATATTCAGCAAAATCTTTATAAGTTTCTCCTTCTTCACCTAAAGTTATTAAATTTTTCTGCGGAATATCGGTTAACGAAGAAGACTCTAAAGTGTTGGTAGAAACATTTACCTTTATGTTTTTATTAAAATAAGACAGGTTAGGATCGTCTTCTTTTAATTGATACAACTTTTTAATATTTTCTAAAACTTCTGAAGCAATTAATTGTGCCCTACTATCTTTTTTTATATTTCGTTCTAACGTAAATTTTTCCTCATCAAAACTACCTACAGTATCTTTAGCTAAAAGTTGAATAATATGCCAACCATATTTAGTTTTTATTGGTTTAGAAAAACCTGCTATTTCATTTAAGTTAAACGCTACATTTTCAAATTTTTCTGAATTTAGTTTTCCCTTTTTAAAGCTGGATAATTTCCCACCGTGAATGGCTGTATTCTTATCATCGCTATATTGTTTAGCTAAATCTGCAAAATTTGCACCTTCTTGCAATTCCTTATACAGTTTTTCGGCTTTAGCTTTGTCTGCTTCAGGATCTTTTGTTTCTTCAATCATGATATGAGCCACAGTAACTTCACCCTCATTTATTCGCTTATCATTTACTTTTATAAGATGATAACCAAATTTAGTTCTAACAGGCATTGAAACCGCTCCTATTTCTGTTTGGTAAGCTCCAGTCTCAAAAGGATAAACCATACTAAAAACGCCAAACCACCCTAAATTTCCTCCGTTAATTTTAGCTGAAGGATCTTCGCTATATTGTTTCGCTAAACTTGCAAACGTTTCTTTTGATTTTAAAATCTTCTCTCTTACAGAAATTGCCTTTTTGTAAACTTCTAACGTATCTTTTGGAGAAGCATCGGCTCTTAAGTTAAATAAAATATGAGAGGCATTAACCTCATTTTGAAGACGCACGTAGGCCTCTTGTAGCAATTGCTCTGAAACCTCACTCTGATTGATATACTTTCTTGCTAATTGCTTTTTATAAAGATTGTATTCTTTATTAAAACTAGCTAGTGTATCGAGTTTTAGATCTTCTGCTTCTAGAACTTTTAATTTATAATTTATAAATAGATCTAAGTATTCATTTACATCACGATCTTCTTCATTTTCTATAAGCGAAAGATTTTTAGAAAAAACTCTACTAAATTCATCTGCATAAACGGGATTGCCATCAATAGTGAGTAAAACTTCTTCTGATTGCTGTGCAAAAAGACTAAGCCCCAATAAAAAACTAAACAAAAACAGAATTTGTTTTCTCATTTGATAAATCTTAAAAAATTCAAAAATAACAAATTATAAAGGTTTTACAAGCAAATAATAACAGGTGTATTATAACTTAAGTAACTAAAAAATATTATTCAATATTGATATTTTTTAGCAAATAATAATCCCAGCCGATTGACTGGGATTATTAAATTTTATTCAAGCTTATCGAGTAAGTTTTTTATACTTAATACGTGTAGGCATAATATCACCCCCTAGGCGTTTCTTTTTGTTTTCTTCGTAATCAGAAAAACTACCTTCAAAAAAGTAAACTTGAGAATCTCCTTCAAACGCTAAAATATGTGTACAAATACGATCTAAAAACCAACGGTCGTGAGAAATTACAACTGCACAGCCAGCAAAGTTTTCTAAACCTTCTTCTAAAGCTCTAAGTGTATTTACATCTAAATCGTTAGTAGGCTCATCGAGTAACAAAACGTTTCCTTCTTCTTTTAAAGTCATCGCTAAATGAAGACGGTTTCGCTCTCCACCAGAAAGCATATTTACTTTTTTATTTTGTTCGCTACCACTAAAGTTAAATCTACTTAAATAAGCTCTAGAATTAACTTCGCGACCGCCCATCATAATTAATTCTTGCTCGTCGCTAAAGTTTTGCCATATGGTTTTTTCAGGATCAATATTTGAGTGACTTTGATCTACATAAGCGATATTAGCCGTTTCTCCTACTTTAAAATCTCCTTGATCTGGTTTTTCTTCATCCATAATCATTTTAAAGATAGTAGTTTTTCCAGCACCGTTTGGACCAATAATACCAACAATTCCTGCTTGTGGAAGTTTAAAGTTTAAGTCTTCATATAATAATTTATCACCAAAAGCTTTACTCACACCATTCGCCTCAATGACGTTTGTACCTAAACGTGGACCATTAGGGATAAAAATTTCCAGCTTGTCATCCATCTGCTTTTGATCTTGACTTGCTAATTTATCGTAATTTTTCAAACGTGCTTTTTGCTTAGCTTGCCTCCCTTTTGGCGCCATTTTCACCCATTCTAGCTCTCGTTCTAAAGTTTTTTGACGCTTAGAAGCAGTTTTCTGTTCTTGTGCCATACGTTTAGATTTCTGGTCTAACCAAGAAGAATAATTTCCTTTCCAAGGGATTCCTTCTCCTCGATCTAATTCTAAAATCCAACCCGCAACATTATCTAAGAAATAACGGTCGTGTGTTACTGCTATCACTGTGCCTTTATACTGTTGCAAATGGTGCTCTAACCAATGTACAGATTCTGCATCTAAGTGGTTGGTTGGTTCATCTAATAATAAAATATCTGGTTCTTGCAATAATAACCTACAAAGTGCTACACGACGTCGTTCACCACCAGACAAAACACCAATTTTCTTATCGGCTTCAGGTGTTCTTAACGCATCCATGGCAATTTCTAGTTTGGTATCTATCTCCCAAGCATTAGAAGCATCTATTTCATCTTGCAATTTTGCTTGACGATCCATTAACTTCTGCATTTTATCTGCATCTTCATAAACTTCTGGAAGTCCAAACTGATCATTAATAGCATTATACTCATCTAGAATAGCCATTGTTTCAGATACACCTTCTTTTACTACTTCTAATACTGTTTTTTCTTCATCGAGTTTAGGCTCTTGTTCTAAATAACCTATAGAGTATCCTTGAGAAAAAACGACATCACCTTGATAATTTTTTTCTTCACCGGCGATAATTCTTAATAAAGTTGATTTACCTGAACCGTTGAGACCTAAAATTCCAATTTTAGCTCCGTAAAAGAAGCTTAAATAAATATTCTTTAACACAGGAGTATTTGCGTTTTTATACGATTTTGTCACTCCCGACATAGAGAAAATTACTTTCTTATCGTCTGACATATTTTTAATTAATTATTTAAAGTTAAATGGGCGTTTGCTAAGCACCGCGCTATACGCTATATCTTTTTTTGCCACTTATTAAAGCAAAAAAAGGATGTCGCTGCTATCGCTAACGCAAAAGTACAAATTTAGAATGATTGATTTTATATTTTAAGAATGTAAATCGAGTAGTCTAAGCACTACCAACAACTGTCCGGTATGGTAGGCATTATGCTCTACAATAAGCATTAATTGCCTAAACAAGGTATGCTCTTTACTATTTTTAATAAGTGAATTTAAATCTAAATCTTCATCTTCAACAATAGCAATTAGCTCTTTTCTTTGTTTAAAAAACTGTTGCTTTAAATCTTCCCAAGCCTGTTTATTTTTTGGTGTTTGTACTTTAGACCAATAACCATCGGGCCATTGTGGAGCTAGATAATTTTCGTCCAATATGTAGTTAAGAATATCTTGTTGTGCAAAAACAATATGGTAAAATAACTCATAAAAAGAGTATGGAAGTCCTTCTGGTCTAACTCCTAATTGTTTAATATTAATCTCTTCTACAACTTCATCTAAAGGGGTAAATGCTTCCCCTCCCTCTAAATGTTTAATAAGCTGTTTTCTTATCATATGAAATTATATTTTAAATAATGAATAAATAGTTTCTTAGACCTTTTAAACTCTACCCTTCAAGGCGTTAAAAACCCAGGCAACCGCAAGAAAACCTACACCTACTGCTCCAAAACCATAACCCGCAATTTCTCTATATTTAAATGCTGCTAAACTTAGTAAACCTAGGCCTACTAAAATCATAATAAATGTGGCCCAAGCCAACACTGTATTTTTATTCATACTCATATCTATCTAATTATTTAGGGCTTCAAAAAGCAAATTCAAATTATAATGTTATCAATAATTTACTTTTATATTAATAAATTAAAATTAAAACTCTTATTTCTTAATGTATTTTATAAATATCTCACTTTTTGCTTTAAAATTTAGTTATAAAAATGATAAGCTTTTTGTATTTTCGTTACCAAAAATAGAAAAGCGTGAGGGATTGAGCGTTATGTTTGAGCTCTTTTTATTTTGTTAAAAATAAAAAAGCGAGTAGCAAAAGTCCGACCCGATAGGGACACGCTTTAAAAATAAAGGTGAATGGATTTAAAATTCAATAAAAACGAAGATCATAATAAATTATTACTTTCAGATTTACGTAGCAAACTTGCAAAAGTAAAATTAGGCGGTGGCGAAAAACGTATTGAAAAGCATCATGCAAAAGGCAAAATGACAGCTCGTGAACGTATTAATTTTTTACTCGATAACGCAGAAGAGGCTATTGAGATTGCTGCATTTGCTGGTGATGAGATGTATAAAGAACACGGTGGTTGCCCCAGTGGTGGTGTGGTGGTAAAAATTGGTAAAGTTTCTGGAAAACAAGTTATTGTGGTTGCTAACGATGCTACCGTAAAAGCAGGCGCTTGGTTTCCTATTACCGGAAAGAAAAACCTTCGTGCCCAAGAAATATCTATTGAAAATAAATTACCTATCATTTATTTAGTAGATAGTGCAGGAGTTTATTTACCCATGCAAGATGAAATCTTTCCTGATAAAGAACATTTCGGAAGAATTTTTAGAAACAATGCTGTAATGAGCAGTATGGGAATTACCCAAATTGCTGCGGTTATGGGGAGCTGCGTTGCAGGAGGCGCATATTTACCTATTATGAGTGATGAAGCTATCATCGTAGAAAAAACAGCTAGCATTTTCTTAGCCGGAAGTTATTTGGTGAAAGCTGCAATTGGAGAAAGTGTTGATAATGAATCTTTAGGTGGTGCTACCACTCATTGTGAAGTAAGCGGAGTTACCGATTATAAAGCGAAAGATGATAAAGATGCGCTCACCAAGATTAAAAATATCATGGATAAAATTGGTGATGCTGAAAATGCTGGTTTTAACCGAAAGAAAGCTATAAAACCAAAATTAGATCCGCAAGAAATATTTGGTCATTTACCCGCAAAACGAAGTGATCAATACGATATGATGGAAATCATTAACCGTTTGATTGATGACTCAAATTTTGAAGAATATAAAGCTGGCTACGGGCAAACCATAATAACAGGTTATGCAAGAATCGACGGTTGGGCAGTCGGGATCGTTGCTAATCAACGTAAAATAGTTAAGACTACTGCTGCCAAAACTAAACCTAAAGAGATGCAATTTGGTGGTGTAATTTACTCAGATTCTGCTGATAAAGCCACTCGCTTTATTGCTAACTGTAATCAAAAGAAAATTCCGTTAGTATTTTTACAAGATGTTACTGGATTTATGGTAGGTAGTAAAAGTGAACACGGCGGCATTATTAAAGATGGTGCTAAAATGGTAAACGCTGTAAGTAACTCTGTGGTTCCTAAGTTTACGGTAATTATCGGAAATTCTTATGGTGCAGGAAATTATGCAATGTGTGGGAAAGCCTATGATCCTCGTTTAATTGTAGCCTGGCCAAGTGCTGAGTTAGCCGTAATGAGCGGAAATTCTGCAGCTAAAGTACTTTTACAAATTGAAACTGCCTCTCTAAAGAAAAAAGGCGAAGAGATTACTGAAGAAAAAGAAAGAGAGCTTTACGATAAAATTAAAGCAGATTACGACCGTCAAGTAAGTCCATATTACGCAGCTTCAAGAATTTGGACAGATGCAGTAATCAATCCGTTAGACACCAGAAAATGGATTTCTACAGGAATTGAAGCTGCTAATCATGCACCTATCACCAAAGATTTTAATTTAGGGGTTATTCAAACCTAGTAAAAGATAAATTGAAACAAAAAAAAGCCGTTTTTAAGAAACGGCTTTTTTTTGCTTTTGAATCGAAAGAAAAACTACCTCACAAATACAGGCTCGCTTTCTTTTTCGGTATATTCTTCACTAAACTTATAATCTTCGTAGTCAAATCCTTTTAAATCGTCTAAGGTTTTTGCATTAGTATCTATAATGTATCGAGCCATAGATCCTCTCGCTTTTTTTGCATAAAAACTAATAATTTTAAGCTTTCCATTTTTAAAATCCTTAAAAACAGGTGAAATTATTTTTGCCTTTATTTTTTTAGCATCTACTGCTTTAAAGTATTCATTACTAGCAAGATTTATAAAAAGCTCACCTTCTGCTAATTCATCATTTAAAGATTGTGTGACTTTCTCTCGCCAAACTTCATAAAGATTTTGATGCGATTCTATAGGAAGTTTGGTTCCCATTTCTAATCGATAAGGCTGAATTAAATCTAACGGACGCAAAATACCATACATTCCCGATAAAATTCTCAACATATCTTGCAATAAATCTACATTATGTTTTTCTATCGTATAAGCATCTAAACCAGTGTATACATCTCCAGCAAACAAGTAAGCTGCAGGTCGTGAATTTTTTTGCGTATGTGTTTCTTGAAATTCTTGGTAACGCGTGTAATTCAAATCGGCTAACTTATCGCTAATCCCCATCAAATCAGCAATTTCATTTTTAGACATTCTAGCCAACTTACGGTTAATTTTAACTGCCTGATCAACAAACTTAGGTTGTGTACCGCGATTGGTAGGTAATTCACTTTCTTGATCTAAAGATTTTGCAGGAGAAACGACTATTTTCATTGTTATTATTTTCAGACTATTGCCAAAAAATATCTTTTAGCAATACGATTCCACACAAAAATAGGGCTTATCTTTAGTTAAAAAGAAATAATTTATAATTTCTTAGTAATCTAAGTATAGACTAAAATGATAAGTTAAACATCGAATTATTTGTCTATAATACCTCTTTTTGATTCTTAGCATAGCTTCTCCATTTTTCGATACACTTCTGCATATCTTCAGGAATATCGGTATTAAAGCTCATCCATTTTTTAGTAATAGGATGCTCAAAACCTAAAGTTTTAGCATGCAATGCTTGACGAGGTAAAACTTTAAAACAATTATCTACAAACTGTTTGTATTTTGTAAACGAAGTTCCTTTTAGAATGCGCTCGCCACCATAGCGTTCGTCATTAAAAAGCGTGTGGCCAATATACTTCATATGCACCCGAATTTGATGCGTTCTTCCGGTTTCTAATTTACAAGAAACCAAGGTCACATAACCAAAACGTTCTAAGACTTTATAATGAGTAACCGCAGGTTTTCCGTTTTCGGCTTCATCGCCTTCGTAAACCATATTTTGTAAACGATTTTTAGGGTTTCTACCAATATTACCCTCAATAGTTCCTTCATCATCCTCTACATTTCCCCAAACTAAGGCTACATATTCACGTTCACTCGTTTTATGAAAAAATTGCTGTGTAAGGTAAGCCATTGCATTTTCAGTTTTGGCCACCACAAGCAATCCGCTGGTATCTTTATCTATACGGTGTACTAACCCTGGACGTTCACTACTATTATTTGGTAAATTATCAAAATGATAGATTAGGGCATTAATCAAAGTGCCGGAATAATTACCATGGCCTGGATGTACCACCATTCCTGCAGATTTATTAACCACCAATAATGCTTCATCTTCATAAACCACCTCTAACGGAATATTCTCCGGTGTTAATAAATTTTCATAAGGCGGGTGTTCAAACAAAACTTTTACTTCATCACCAGCCTTAACCCTGTAATTTTGTTTTACTGCAATGCCATTTACAAATACATTTCCATTTTTAGCAGATTGCTGTACTTTATTACGGGTTGCATTTTCAACAAAATTCATTAAAAATTTATCTACACGTAAAGGTTCTTGCCCTTTAGATGCAGTAAAACTATAATGCTCGTATAAATCGTCGCTTCCGCTATTTTCTTCTATTTGTCCTTCTTCGTTCATCACTTCAACTTAATTTACACTATTGTAATTTTGAGTTCCATCTCCTAAAACCATATCAATTTTAGCTGTTTTTCTCACTTTATCTCCTGCTTTTAGGGGTTTCCCCTTATAGGTGAGTTCTAAAACTGCATTTTCGGCAAAATCTGGTTTATAAGAAATATCGCCTATTTCAAAACCAAGTGATAAAAGTTTAGAGGTAACTTGGCGTTTAGTGATTCTTTTAAATTTAGGGATTTCTAGCTTAGGATAATCTGAAGGATTTAATTTAATATAAATCTTTCTATTTTCTTTTACATATTTCCCTGCTTCTGGAGTTTGCTCGATGACAGAATACCTAGGAAAATCTGGATTGTAGTTAGCAGAATCTAAGATCACTTTTCGTAAATCCATTTCTTCTAGCTTTTTATCTACAATATCTAAAGATAGTCTTGATAAATCTGGTACTTCTATACGCTGATCGTGATTTGTGGTATCATCTAGCCAATGCATGGCAACAAATACCAAAACAACTATTGCGATAATAGCAATAACAATTTGAATTAAAAATGTCTTGCTGAAAATGAATTTGAAAAAGCTCATTATTATTAATAAATTATTGCACAAAGATATAAAAACACCTGTATTTTTGTAATAAATAATACAAGGCTTATTTTACAAACGTAAATAGCGAATAAAAAGTTTATAATGAAGAAAAAAATTGCCATCGCCATGGGCGGTTATTCCAGTGAATATAAGATTTCTCTAAACAGTGGCGAATTAGTTTACAAATATACCAACCTAGATTTATTTGAACCCTATAGAGTACATATTTTAGAAAATGGGTGGTTTGTAGTACTTGACAATGGCGAAAAATACGTGATTAATAAAGCCGATTTTTCTACGGAAATCAATAACGAGAAAATTACTTTCGATAGTGTTTTCAATACTATTCACGGATCTCCTGGTGAAGATGGTATTTTTCAAGGTTACCTAGAAATGCTTAATATCCCGCAAACCGCCTGCGATTATTACCAAGCTGCACTTACCTTTAACAAAAGAGATTGCATTAGCATTCTTCGGGCTTACGGAATAAAAACTGCTAAAAATTTCTTTCTAAATAAAGGTGACAATTTTGACGAAGAAGAAATTTTAGAACGTGTAGGTTTACCGTGTTTTGTAAAAGCGAATAAGGCTGGAAGTAGCTTCGGAATTTCTAAAGTAAAAAAGAAAGAAGAATTAAAAAAAGCTATTGAGTTTTCTTTTGAAGAAGATGAAGAAGTAATTATCGAATCTTTCTTAGATGGTACCGAAGTTTCTGTAGGTGTGATTCAATATGAAGGTGAAGTTTTACCGCTACCAGTAACCGAAATTATTTCTGAAAATGAATTTTTCGATTACGAAGCAAAATATTTAGGAATGTCGAAAGAAATTACACCCGCCAATATTTCTGAAGAAGATCGCATAAAAGTTCAAAACCAAGCCAAGCGTATTTTTCAGGTATTAAAATTAAAAGGCCTCACGCGTGCCGAATTTATTTTTCACGAAGGCGAACCACATTTTATAGAAGTAAATACCAATCCTGGGTTGAGCGAAGCCAGTATTTTACCCCAACAAGCTAAAGCTGCCGGTATAAGCTTAAGCGATCTATTTACCAATGTGATTGAAGCTTCACTTCTTTCTTAAGAAATGCTTATCTTCACTAAGATTTTAGAATAATATAAATTTCAAGCTTTATTTATGAAAAGAGCGGTTTTCCCTGGTTCATTTGATCCTTTAACTTTAGGACATTACGATATTATCGAACGCGGACTCAAACTTTTTGATGAAATAATTTTAGCCATTGGCGTAAATGCCGATAAGCAATATATGTTTTCTTTAGAGCAGCGCCAGCAATTTATTAAAGAAGCTTTTAAAGATGAACCCAAAATAAAAGTAAAAACCTACGAAGGCTTAACGGTAGATTTCTGTATAAAAGAAAATGCCGATTTTATTTTGCGAGGACTACGAAATCCTGCCGATTTTGAGTTTGAAAAAGCCATTGCTCATACCAATCGTAAATTACAGAAAATTGAAACAGTATTCTTACTAACTTCCAGTGGAAAAAGTTATATCTCCTCTTCTATTGTTCGAGATGTAATAAGAAATAATGGAGATTACACGTTATTGGTTCCTGATGCGGTTAGGGTTTAATTTAGTAGTTAGTGGTTAATGGTTAGTAAAATAAAGTATATTTTTGTAATTCACCACACAATTTGTCTTGCTGAGCCTGACCGTCCGTCAGAAGGGCTTGTTTACTCCCTTGAATCTTCAATTTCAACAATCGCATCACAACTATTTATAAAAGATAATGGGAACCTGAAACAAGTTCAGGGTGACAGTGTGTTTTTATAACAACTAACACCTATATAAAATTATTGAATATACTTTTTTAAAGTAGAAATAATCTCTTCTTTAGTTTGGTTGTAATTAGTTTGCTCTAAAACTTCATTATTTTCATTAAATACCATAAAGCTAGAATACCCCATTTCATTTGCGTTACAACTTTCACAAATACTTTGAATCGTCTTTTTTAAGAATCCCAATAACGGTTTATCTTTTAAAATATAGAAAGGTTCTCCATACCCGTAATAAAAAAGATGATCCTCTAGTTCTTCCTTATTCTTTTCTTTGGTATTTGTTACCACAAATAATTCAAAATTTTCTTTATGAGCTTTTTTGTACAACTCATCTAATTCTGGAAAAACATCCCTACTTGCAGAACAAAATTGGTTGAAAATGAAAACAATCTTATATGGCTCCCGGCTTTCAAAAATCTTATTTTTCAACTCATCCAATTGAAGAATATTTACATGAGTTTGAAAAGCTTCATTTTGAGCTATCATCGAATTATAAAAAGTAAATAGAGTAATAATAATAATAAAACACCTCATAACTAATAATTCCTTATTTATCTGAACTTCTATTTAGATTTTCCAACACATATCCTCGCCAAGTTTGCGACAACCCCCAATGATCTTGCACATCTATATTTAACAAGATAATTTTAATATTTTCGCCTGCCCTTTTTTGGCGTAAAAGTACGCCATACCATTCATTTAGTAATTTTATAATAATTGGCTTTTGCTCCCCACTTACAAGCATCCAATTAATCACAAATGTATAAGTGTACAAATGTTTATCTTCAAAAACTTCACCGGAATTATAGTGAGCGATTTTTTCTGTTAAAAACTCTAAACTTGGTTGATCTTTATCAGTTTTTTTTCTAATTCTTTTAAAATTGCTGAGCTTTCTTTCAGAACTAATATTATCAATGCTTTCCAAATATTTTCCTTCCTTATTAAACACAAAAATTATTGGAGAAGCAAAAAAGCTAGTTTGAGTATGAGCTTTAAAACTTTCAAAATCTTTAGTAATATAAATATCTTCCGGATGGAATACAAGATTGTTTTTCTGAATATAACTATCTAAAGAATCTGAATTTTTAAAATTATAAACGTACTGTGATTGAGAAAAAACAGAAAGCGTTAATAAATAAAATAAATAGGTGATTTTTTTCATTTAATCATTTTAAATTGAAACCGTCTAAGTATAACAAAATAAATATACTTAGACGGTTAAATTATTTTTTAAAAGCGCACATAATAGCTATTTACATCTTCAAAACGCTCAAGAGGATATTTCCCTCTTTTTAAGGTAAAGCCTCTTTTAAGACCTATCTCTTCAGCGACTTCGTCTTCTAATATGTAATCTTCTTCCATTATGAAAAACTCTCCTCCTTCTTTTTTAATAAAATCATCTAAAATTTCTGGAGATACTTCTAAAACTAATTTATCAATACCTTCTATATGTTCAATAGTGAAATTAGTTTCAAGCGTTGAAGTTTGGTTAGGAGCAGCCGGATCTGGTGGCACATTAACCCATGTTGGATCTCCAATAGGAGTATTCACTTTTATTTTATCAATACGGCAAATTCCCAAACCTCCACAATTTTTTGATGTTCTCCCTATTCTAAGCTTAATGGAACCTCCCCATCCACCACCTCCTGGTGCTATAGTACTTTCAACTGAGGCTTGTGATTGATTAATTTTAGCATTAGATCCCGAGGAAACAATATCATTACTATCATTAGTACAAGAAATCATACTAACTACTAATAGTAATGAAAAAAATAAATTACTTTAATTTTCATTTTTAATTTAAATAAGTTACTAATTAATTACAGATGTTCTTTTCGAAAAGATTACGGCTACGAATATAACCGTAAAAATGATATATTTTATAAAATTTTTCAATAAAATATTAAAATTTATATTCTTATTCCAATGCTAGGGATGTAATTCAAAATAACGGAGATAACACCTTATTGGTTCCTGACGCGGTGAGGGTTTAGGAGTGGTTAGGAGTTAGAAAGATTCATTTTTAAATGAAGTAATGAAGCGAGTCTTAAAATTAATCGGGAAAATTATATTGGTATTAATTTCTATCCGTCTTTTACATTTCTTGATTGCATTGATTCTTACTACCATCACCGTAAATCAAAATAAAGAACATCCGAAAGAAACTTTTGTTTATTTGAATACGAATGGTGTTCATTTAGACATTATTCTTCCTAAAGAAAAAATGGAAGAAAGCTTATTAAAAGATTTGAAATATACTCAAAGTGATCAATATTTTTCCTTTGGTTGGGGTGATGAAAATTTCTATTTAAACACTCTACAATGGAAAGACCTTACTTTCAAAAATGCAATAAATGCACTCTTTTTAAAAAGTTCTACCCTTATTCATCTAACCAAATATGCTGAAGTAAACCCTTCTTGGATCAAAATTGAATTATCGCAGCAACAACTTTCAACTCTACATCAATACCTAGAAAATAGCTTTTACGAGGATACTGAATCAAAAAAAGTAATCTTACCCAATAAAGGATATGCTTACAACGACGATTTTTATAAAGCTACCGGAAATTACACTTGCTTTTTCACTTGTAATACTTGGGTGAATTCAGCTTTTAAAAAAGCTAACCTAAAAGCTTGTTTGTGGACACCTTTTGATTTTGGGTTGATGGATAAGTATTCTGATTGAAAAGCGATTAATTTTATAAAATTTTCAAATAGGAATCGTTTGATAGTGAGATACCTGCAAGGTTTGAAAACCTTGCAGGTATCATTTAGAGTTCACTGGAAAATCTACAAGGAACTTAAAGTCCTTGCAGGTTTCTGTCTTATTTAATATCTGATAAATTATTGAGCTTGTTTTAAAATTTCTTCTTTTGATTCTAAAGTAAATCCGCTCTTTTCTGCTTGCTCAAGCTTAGCTTGAATCCAATCAATCTTAGCTTACCTAATTAAATCATTAACCCGTTCACTTTTGCTAGTATACTCTTCACTTGTAACTTTAACTACTTCATTGGGTTCTGTTAACGAAATACTTTGTCTTGCCATCGCCATCCTTTTGTTGTAAAATTACACCACAATAAAACCTAAAACAAATATTTCACCTCTACACCTCCATAAAAATTACGATCGTTCCCAGGATAATAATAACGAGGTTCGCTGTTTCCAAAACCTACAGCATTAGGTAAAGTACTTACCGCATAATGCTCATCGAATACATTATTAACACCAGCATTAAGATTGATTTGAAAATCATTGAATATCGTAAAATCGTAACCAGCTTTTATATTGATTAATTGATAGCGATCAGTCTCCAACGAATTTTCATCATTCAGCGGTATTTCTGAAACAAAAAGTACATTGCTAAATAAACTGAATCCGTTTTCGGCAATTAGATCTAAGCCAATATTTATTTTTTGATCGGGAACTCCCGTTAAATCATTTCCACTAAAATCTTGCCCTTCATCGATAAACTCATCAAACTTATAAAAATTAAAATTTGCAGAAGCATAGGGTTTTAAAATTATTGCTGAAGTAATTTTCCAATTGTACTTTAGTAGAAGTTCCACTCCGTTGTGATCTGTTTTACCTGCATTGGCCCCCACATATTGATCTTCCGCTATGCGTTCTGCAACTAATAAATCGTTTACCTGAATACTGTACAAAGCAATTTCGGTATAAAAATCTTCAAACCAATTTCCTTTAAAACCCACTTCATAATCCCACCCTATTTCAGGTTTTAAACTGGTATTAATTAAACCTTGAGGTGTTAAAGTTTCATCTACTGTTGGGGTAGAAAATCCTTTAGAAATATTTAGGTAAATGTTTTTAGTTGAATTCAATTCATACAAAGCCGCAATTCTTGGCGACCAAATAGTTTCGAACTGATAATCTCCTGTTTGGTCGATTTCATCTTCTTCAAATAAATCGGTTAATGCATAATCTGTGAAGTTCACATTTAGGCCACCCACTAATTTTAATTTCGGAAAAACTTGCAAATTTAATTGCGCAAAGAGGTTGTAATACTTTCGGTCTTGTTCTAAATTGGCAATTTGACTTCCGCGAACACTTCCTTGATTGGGAAATTCTTCATAAAGATTTTCAAAATTACTTCCATAATAATTTTCATTTAAAAATTCTGCGCCCAAACTTGCTTCCGCAGGCAAAGAAAATAATTCAGTTTTGTAATTAAAACGCGTTCTCGCTCCCATACTAAAACTATTTTCTTTTAAAATATCGAAAGGACGAGGTTCATAAGCGTCTCTACTATTTATAAAAACGCTGGTGGTATTCTCTAAATTATCTGTAAAATGCTGTCTATACGAAATTCCCAGTAAAAAGCGATCGTAAGACTCATAACCTTCTGCCGAAATCCACTTAAAGGCTGCGCTTTCTGGATTTTCACGATACGCTGTTTTACCAATAGAACTAGGAATGTAGGCTTTGAGTCTTGTAAAATTACCTAAAAAGCTAATTGCTGAATTTTCTCCAGAATAAAAGGTTCCATTGAAATTGAAAGACTTCCGATCATACTCTGAATTTTCCCGATAGCCTTCATTTTGCAAATGGTTATAGGTAGCAAAAAGAGATTTCTTTTTATCGGAATAGCCTACACTTGCTGTATTTTTCAGCAGTTGATAACTTCCAAAACTACTGGAAATTTTGGCAAAAGAACGCTCATTTCTTGGTTGATAAGCAAACAGATGTAACACTCCACCCAAACCAGAACCATACAAACTTGAATTTGGACCTTTAATAATTTCTACACTTTCAATAGCTTCTAAATCTATATCATTAATTACAGTTTGACCATCTCCTGTACTAATGGGAATTTCATTAAAATAAGCTTTTAAACGGGTTGTACCGTATTGTGCACGTGCACCTATACCGCGAATGGTTATTCTATTGGTATTTAATGCTCCCGCTTGGGTATAAACCCCAGGAATTCGATTAAAAGAGCTGGTTAAAAGTGTGGGAGAATTTCTGTTAAGTTCTCTATGGTCGAGTCGATTTACCGCTGCGGGTGTATGCGTTAGCTCAGATTTAATGCTTGTTCCTTTTAATAAAACCTGTGGCAAAGCTGTACTATCTAAAACAGGCTCAAGATTTTTTTCTTGAGCCTGCGTTAAACTAATATTACAACACAAACTTATTATAAATGTAGTAATTATTTGGTATTTCAAAATGGTGAAATTTCAATATAGTTATTATTCAAAAGCAACTCTCCAAACAATACCAGCATCATCATCATTAACTAATAATGCGCCATCTGGAGTTTGAGTTACTCCTACTGGTCTACCATGCACATCTGTACCATTTTCATTTGCTATAAAACCTGTTAAAAAATCTTCGGGTGTTTTTGGACTTCCTTCTTCATCAAAAGGGATAAAAACCACTTTATAGCCCGCTAGCTTAGATCTATTCCAAGAACCATGCTGACCAATAAAAGCTCCGTTTTTATATTTCTCTGGAAATTTATTAGAAGTATAAAATTCAAGTCCTAATGAAGCCGTGTGTGAACCTAATGGAACGTCGGGAATTATTGCTTGATTTACTAATTCTTGATGAGGTTCATCTTTCCAACGCGGATCTTTAATTTGACCATAATATGAATAAGGCCATCCATACCAACCATTTTCTTTAACGCTCGTAGCATAATCTGGAACTAAATGATCTCCTAATTTATCTCTCTCATTTACAGCTGCCCAAAGTTCACCAGTAATTGGATTCCAATCTATCCCGACAGGGTTTCTTAAACCTGCAGCATACACACGCTCGCCACTTCCATCTAAATTAATTTCTAACACATTGGCTCTACGCTCTTCTTTCTCCATACCGTGTTCTCCCACATTACTTGAAGAACCTACCGTAATATAAATTTTAGACTTGTCTTTATTTGTAATAATATTTCGCGTCCAATGATGATTGTAACCACCTGCTGGAAGATCTATTACTTTTTCTGGTGAAGCTATAATTTTAGTTTGACCTTCTTGGTAGGGAAATCTCACTAAACCATCTACATTAGCTACATAGAAATAACTATCGATAATCAACATTCCGAAGGGTTGATTTAAATTTTCTAAAAAAGTGAATTTTTCATCTGGCAAACCATTTTTATTTTCATCTCTAAATAAGGTTATTCGGTTAGCACTTCTCTTGGCATCATTACTTTCTACAACAAAATAATCACCATTATCTGCAATATAAGTCCAACGAGGGTGCTCTAAACTGTCAGCAAAACGCTCTACCGTAAAACCTTTTGGTGCTGAAGGCGTTTCTCCTTCTTTCCAATTTATAATTTTACTTTGCATTCTCACAGATTCTGTATTAAATGCGGGTGGCAGGCTTAACGCTCCTATTGCCGTAGTTACAGTTGTATAACTGCTATCTTTTGCTATCTTATTTTTAGTCTCATTAGATAATTTACGCTCTCCTTTACAAGATATGAGTAAAAAAGAACACACTATAAAACTAAGACTGAATAAGTTGATATTTTTCATCATAATTATTTTTGCCTAATGTAGTCGAATTAAGTGTTATCATAAAATATAGAAATCACATTAATACATCTTTAACATCCTTACTAATTTTTGCTTAATTTAGCAGTTTAAATTTTAGAAATAATAGATAGTACGTATTTTTTTAAATTATACTTTTGCATTTCACATTCAATAAATTCTCTAAATTTATAACCTATTCTTAATAAAAATATGGAGGTAGTCATAATTGAAGATGAAGACCTTGCGGCTGATTCTCTAAAAAAATTATTATTGAAGACACCTTATAATCTTAACATAAAAAAAAGATTAGAGAGTGTATCAGAGGCTATTGAATGGTTTAAACAAAATAATTGTGACCTTATCTTTAGTGATGTAAGTCTAGGAGATGGTGAAAGCTTTGAGATTTTTGAAGCTTTAAATATTGATACACCTATTATCTTTACCACGGCTTTTGATCATTATGCCATTCAATCTTTTCAATTTCACGCCGTAGATTACTTATTAAAACCCTATAATCAAATTAAACTTAATAAAGCTTTAGAGAAATATATAAATACTCAAAAGCATAAAATTCAGTTTTACCCTAACCAACAAAATTTAGACAATTTAATTAGTCGTTTAAGTAATATGTCTGAAGTGAGTTCTTATCAAACACGATTTTTAATTTCTAAAGGTGAAGAATTACTATCTATTAAAAGTGAAGAAACTGCTTATTTCATGGCTGAAGATAAATCGCTATTTCTTTTTACGCGTAAAGGAGAGGTTTTTCTATATGATGATACCCTCTATAATCTAGAAAATAAGCTATCGCCTAAAGATTTCTTCAAAGTAAATAGAAAATTTATAGTGAGACATAATGCTATTAAATCAATTATAAAATACAGCCAAAGTCGTTTAAAGATAGAACTTCAGCCTGCGCCTAATTTTAATGCTTCTATATTAATTAGCGCTAAAAACATACAATCCTTCAAGGAGTGGTTAAATAATTAGAATGGACTCAGGTAATTTTCTGCAAGACTTTAAAAAACGTCAAAAGTATTTCTATACAAGCATAACGCTCATCGTTCTCTTTTTCGTGGTTAGTTCTTTTATAATCCCAAAAATTACATCTGTAGCAGAAAATTTGCTAGAAAATGTGATTTTAGAAAATCTTAATTCAAAAAAGAATAATATAGCTTTTGAGTTTAATAATTTAAATAGTTTTCTTACTTATTCTAAAAACTTAATTAAAGATTCTAATAAAATCTCTTTTCAAGAACTAGAAGATAAATTAAAGTTTACTTCAGATTTAGCTCGATCATCAAGTCTAATTTCAAACAGCTTTATTTATTTAAGTACTTCAGCAGGCTTAAAAAATATTTATTCTCTCTATGAAAATGAAAAAAAATCTAATATAGAAAGCTTGCCGCTTAGATATAAAACCCAAGCTAAATCAAAGTTTCTCGATACCATCTTAACAGCAAAAGGTAACGTAAATTATCGAAAAACATATATACATAAACAGGATAAAGACACCACACTAATTGTAGGGTATGATATCGATTTATTAGCATTCTGGAAATACATTTCAGAAAATAATGTAGGTCGTATGGGCTACACGGTAGTGACTAATGAAAAAGGGATTTGCTTATTACACCCAGAAATAAAATATATTGGAAAAAAGCTAGACACGTACTTTACAAGCATTTCGCCTCAAGACATATTGATCAAAGATACTAATTCAGCAATTTTAAAAGATGAAGCTACATCGGAATACTTAAAATTAGATGTCCGTCGTTATTTTGAAAAAATAAAAGTAGGAAGCACTTCACTTATTATTATTGAAAGTTTTCCTCTTGATATTATTTTAAAAGAAAAAACGCAGCAAATCAATCAATATTTTCTTTGGATATGCCTACTAGCATTTACCATATTTATGCTTTTGCTACTAGTTTCTAGATATCAACTTAAAAAAGAATTTACAGAAAACCTTAAAGTAGTTGAAGAAAAAGAGCAATTAATCACTATAAACGAAAAGTATCAAAAAGAAAACGCCCTATTACAACTCAACCAGTTAAAAAAGAAGATGAATCCTCATTTTCTTTTTAATAGTTTAAATTCTTTGCACATACTCATAGAATCAAAACCAAAATTATCTCAAGAATTTGTCCTAAAACTAGCTGATGTTTATAGGTATTTTCTTGAAAATAAAGAAGGAGATTTAATAACTCTAAAAAAAGAGATCACATTTTTAAAACAGTATTTTTTTCTTCATAAAATTCGCTTTAGCAATCGTTTAAAAGTAACTATAAATAATGCGAGTGAAGATGAGTTTATCTATTATAAAAAAATTCCTTTTCTTGCTTTAGAAACAGTCGTTGAAAACGCCATTAAGCACAACGAATTCACTAAAAAAAACCCACTACAAATTGAAATTACTATACATCAAAAACATATTGAGGTTATAAATAATTACACACCTCACAAAAATAAAAAGGCAGATAGTCATAAAATAGGGCTTAATTATTTAAAGAACACTTATAGATATTACAATTTAGAAGGATTTAAGACAGAAATATCAAAAAACCACTATATATGTTTTCTACCCTTATTAGCTTAAAATGCGATTTCACTCCATAAATTATTGAGTTCACTCCATTTATTTTTTTTAAACTTTTTAAATAACGGAGATTTAGCAATAAAATAATCTAAATCTATGAGAAATACTTTATGGAATCGCAGCTTAACACACCGAACTATCATTATTTTTACATTTTTTATAAGTAATATTCATTACGGCCAACAAACAAAAAAAAGCAATGATAAGGAGAAAACTGAAGACATAAAGAAAGTAATAGATTCTTTAGCCGAAGCAGATAAAGAATTATCTTATCAGCAATTTCTAAAAAAAGGGGACGTTAAAAAAGGTTTATTTAATGTTTACAATTTAGAAGGCGATTATTATTTTGAAATTCCTGATTCTCTAATAACAAGAGATCTACTGGTTGTGAATAAAATTTCGAGTGTACCTTACGCTTTAAATGGCCATGGATTAAATAAAGGAATGGCTTTTGAAACAAAACTGATTAGATTTCACAAAGATACCATACTTCATAAAGTTTGGGTAAAAACAATTAACCCTAGGGTGCAATCTCCAACCTCAGATGCCATTACAAGATCGGTAAAAGACAATTTTGGAGAATCAATTATAGAAGAGTTTGATATAAAAGCTCAAAACACAGACTCAACTTCAGTTTTTATAAAAGTAAATAAAATTTTCAACGGAAAAGAGAAAAGTTTTAGTGACGTTCTTGCAAATACAGGTCTTGGCGGAAGCATTAAAACCAATCTATCTATTCTAGAAGAAGTAAAATCTTTTCCCGAAAATATTGTAGTGAAATCTCTTATTTCTACTGCTGTAAGTGAAGGAGGAGGTCCAGCATTACCGCTATCAATTGGGGTAACTACAAATATTGTACTATTACCAACCGAAGTTATGAAACCTAGATTTGCAGATAAACGTGTAGGTTACTTTGGAAAACCGATGGATTATTTCTCAGACACACAGCAAGAGGTAGAAACTAGAGAATTAATTACACGTTGGAAACTAGAACCTAAAAAAGAAGATATAGAAAAATATAATCAAGGAATATTAGTAGAACCCAAAGAACCAATTGTATACTACATAGACCCTGCTACTCCTCCTCAATGGGTACCTTATATAGAAAAAGGTGTACTAGAATGGAATGAAGCCTTTGAAGAAGCTGGATTTAAAAATACAGTTAGAGTTAAAATACCCTCAAAAGACGACAAAGATTTTGATGTAGATGATGTAAGATATTCTGTGATTACCTATGCAGCTTCAGAAAAACAAAACGCTATGGGACCTTCGGTTGTAGACCCAAGAAGCGGACAAATTTTAGAATCTGACATTATTTGGTGGCACAACCTAATGAAAGGCTTACATTCTTGGATACGAGTTCAAACCGGACCTATTGATCCTGATGCGAGAACCAATAAACTTTCAACTAAATTAATGGGAGAAGCCATTCGCTTTGTTTCTTCTCATGAAGTAGGTCACACCTTTGGCCTAAAACATAATATGGGAGCCTCTCATAGTTACCCCGTAGATTCTTTAAGATCTAAAACTTTCACCTCAAGAATGGGTGGCACGGCACCATCTATAATGGACTATGCCAGATTCAATTACGTAGCACAACCCGAAGATGATGTTGTTGATATTACTCCAGAAATAGGAGTTTATGATAAATATGCGATTTCTTGGGGTTATAGATGGATACAAAATAAATCAGCTCACGAAGAACTTCCTATCCTAAATCAATGGATTAGAAAACATGAAAACGACCCACTTTATTTCTACGGTGCTCAACAAGCCGAAGTGATAGACCCTAGATCACAAAGTGAAGATTTGGGTGATAATTCTATGAAAGCTAGCGAATATGGATTGAAAAACTTAAAACGCATTATCCCTAACCTTATTAAATGGACTAATGAAGAGGGCGAAGACTATTATAAAGCTTCAAAATTATATAAAGCAGTTATTGACCAATGGGTACTTTACAACAGTCATGTTATGGCAAATATCGGAGGTGTATATTTAAACAATACGATTTATGGCGATGGTAAAGATACTTACCAACCAGTCCCAGCTGAACTACAAAAAGATGCTTTAGACTACCTAATAAAGAACGCAATAAAACCTCAAAAATGGTTATTTACTCCAGAAATTATCAATAAAGTTTTCGCTGTACGTGATGCTCCAGATGGAGAACGTTATTATTCTCCAGTTTCTATGCTGCGTATTTACCAGACCAATGTAATCTACAAATTAATAGATACAGACAGAATTATGCGTATAACTGAAAATCAAGTACTCGCAAAAAACCATAGTGAAGTCTTTACAGAACAATATTTATTTGATCAATTATTTGATGCCATTTTTGAAAAAACCAAAAAAGGAAAATCTTTAGATATGTTTGACAGGATAACACAAAAAAATTATGTAGATGTGTTAACAGTAGACCGAAACAAACTACTAGAAAAAACAAAAGAAAATACGGTATCTGAAACTTCTAAAAAATTTAAGAATATCCATTTCTCTTACTTACCAAGAGTTTCAGACGCAGGTACGAATAAAAGAGCAGCACTTACAGATATTTTGAAAATATTAAAAAAGAAGAAAAATAAAGGTAATCGCGCAACCAAAGCACATTACCAAGATCTTATTTCGAGAATAGAATATAATTTAAATAACTAGAGCAAATGAAGAAATTAATATATTTGTTATTTTTCTTACCGTTTCTTTCGATAGCTCAACAGAAGCAGAAACTGGTAAGCGGAACAGTTACTGACGCAGCTATGAACATCCCTATACCCGGCGCATCTGTTTATGTCTCTTCATCAATGATAGGGAGCAAAGCTAAAGAAGAAGGAGTATTAGATAGCGCTATGCTAGGTACAACTACCGATTTTGATGGGCATTTTGAATTTAGCATTCCCGAAGATATTAAATCCTTATTGGTTTCTTATATGGGATTTAAAACAAAAACGATAGATGTTTCAGGGGCTGCCACTAATTTAACAATTGTACTACAAGAAAATACAGAAAATTTAGATGAAGTTGTAATTACCGGTTACCAAGAAATAGAAAAACGAAAAACTACCTCAGCATACTCTTCAATTAATGTTTCAGAAATTAAACAAGCGGGAGTTTCTACAGTAGATCAAATGCTTACGGGGCAACTAGCAGGAGTGCAAGTTCAGCCAACAAGCGGTGCGCCTGGTGCTCCATCAAAAATTTCGATAAGAGGTACTGCCACTTTAAATGGATCTTCAGATCCGTTATGGGTTTTAGATGGTATACCGCTTCAAGGAGAAGATATTCCTAAAGATTTCCGAGATAAAGACAATATAGATAACCTAGGGTCTTACCCAATAGCTGGCTTAAACCCAGATGACATTGAAAGTATCACTGTCTTGAAAGATGCCGCAGCAACTTCTATTTATGGTGCACGTGCTGCAAATGGTGTAATCGTTATTACCAGTAAGTCAGGTAAAAAAGGGAGTATGCGTATTAATGCAACAGCCAATGCATTTATTACCCAAAAACCTAACTATAGTAAATTAAATCTAATGAATTCTTCCCAAAAAGTTGACTTTGAGCTTTATTTGGCAAGTCGAGAAGATCTTAATTATCAAGAAAACAGAGGTAGTGTCGCTAGAATCTTAAATAGTTATAATGCCTACGATACGTTTCAAAATAGCGGGTTTTCGGCAATTCCTACTGAAGCACAAAATGCTATTAATAAACTAAAAAACACACATACCAATTGGGGAGATGAATTGTATCAAATGGCAGTAAACCAGCAGTACAGCTTGAGTATTTCTGGTGGCGGCGAAAAAAATAACTATTATTTCTCTGCAGGAATTTTTGATGAAAAAGGAGGAACTATTGGCACAGGTCAAAAGCGTTATAACATTACCGTAAAAGATAATTTTAACCTGAACGATAAACTTAAAGTAGGCATAGCTTTATTTGGTAGTCAAAATAAGACTTTTTCTTACATTACGGGAGCTGATGCTTATACCAATCCTGCTAATTATGCGAGAAATGCTAATCCCTATCTTACACTAACAGACGATCAAGGAAATTATGTTTATGATCCTGATTTAGTTGAACGTTCTGATCTTAATTTAAATTATAACGTACTAGAAGAGCGTAAAAACACCAATCACGAGTTAACCGCAAATTCATTAAAATCTATCTTCAATATAGATTACGACATACTAGATGATCTTCATTTCTCTACACAGCTAGGTTTACAATTTGATTTTAATAAGACTGAAAAATTCAGTGATAAAAACAGCTATTATACGCGTAAATACGAGCAAAAATCACAATATACCACTACCAATGGATATGCCTATTATATGCCAGAAGGTGGAATAACACAAGATTTGATTTCCGATGTTTTTCAATATAACTGGAAAACCATGGTAAATTATAACACTACATTTAATAATATTCATGAATTGGATGTAATGTTAGGAACAGAATTTAGACGAAATAAAACAAATCAAATACAAACAAAAGGCTTTGGGTTTAACCCCAATACCCTTACGACAATTCCTATCACCAACGAATTAGCATTAAAAAACTCATTATTTACCCCCTATAAAAAGCAAATTTCTGAAAATTCATTTTCTTCATTTTTTGGTACTGCATCTTATACTTATGATCGTAGATACACTGTTTTTTCTAGTTTAAGGTACGATGGTTCCAATTTATTTGGTGTTAACCCAAAATATAGGTACCTCCCCATCTGGTCTGTCGCAGGGTCATGGAATGTAGATAAAGAAAATTTTATGGATGATCTCGAATTCATCAGCAATTTAAAATTGAGAGCTTCATACGGTATTCAAGGAAACATTGATAAAAACACCTCCCCTTTTGTATTGGGAACCTATAATAATATTTCAATACTACCGGGAATGAATGAAGAAGCTATTAATGCTTTAGGCGCACCTAATCCAGATTTAAGATGGGAAAAAACCACAACTTCTAATCTAGGGCTTAATTTGGGTCTTTTTAATAATAGAATTAATGTTACAGCAGACTACTATAATCGGAAAAGCACCGATTTAATTGGATTAAAGTCGGTACCTCTTGAGAGTGGCTACAACTTTATAAACACCAATTGGGGTACGGTTAGTAACAAAGGTTATGAGCTAGCGATTAATACTACCAATATTAACGGCTCCCATTTTAAATGGACTAGTGGTTTAAATCTTTCGCACAACAAAAGTATTGTAGAAGATATAGAAATAAAAGAAAATAGTTTTAAGCCATCTTTAAAAGGCCATAGTGTCAATGCTATTTTCGCCATTAAAACTGCAGGCATAGACAGTAATGGTCTTCCTTTATTTTGGAAAGATGACAAAAAAGTTTCAGCTGTAGAATTTTACAATTTAAAAGAAGGTACAGATGGTACACAATTAACCCGACAAGAACATAGAAACTTGTACTCTTATGTTGGTGACGGAACCCCAAAATTTACTGGTGGTTTTAGAAATAACTTTCAATACAAACAATTTGGATTAAGAGTGCTTACCAGTTTCATCTTCAAACAAACAGTTCAAGCAGCACCAAGTTACTACCCTACATTAGCACAACCTGGTAATAATTATAGTACTGAGATTTTAGATGCAGGTACTGGTAATTTACCAGCACTTATTGGAGCTAATTCGCCAGGCTTCAATACAGATCTAGTCTACAGCTGGTATAATTCGTTTGATGCAGGAAGAACTTACGACGATCTCGATATTTGGGTAAAAGATATTTCTTACATACGTATTAGCAGTATAAGATTAAGCTATGCTGTACCTAATAAAAAATTAGAGAAATTAAATATATCAGGACTCAATTTTAATATTGAAGGTCGAAATCTGTTGGTATTCGGAACAGATTACGATGGGTATTTTGATCCTGAAACCTATGGAAGTCTATATGCACAACCCATTCCTAAAGTTATTTCTGCTGGATTTAATTTGACATTTTAATTTGCTATTATGAAAAAACTACTATACATATCTATAACACTGCTATTATGTGTCTCTTGTGACGATTATCTAGATATAAAACCAGTGGGACAAGTAATCCCAACAACTGTTGAAGATTATAGAAGCTTCTTAACTAGCGCTTATGGTATAACAAATCTTAGTAAGGTTTTAACCTCTTATAGAAGCGATGAGTTACAAATAAACCCAAGCAGTCAAGGGATTGAACAATACGAAGACGTTTATACCTGGAATGATGAAAACCCGAGCCCATTAACCAGAAGTTATCCTTATGCCATTTTCTACAATATCATTTTTTATTGTAACCATGTTATCGATAATAAAAACGATATGGAAGGTGATGACAATGAGATTAATGAGTTGGTGGGTGAAGCTTATGCGCTAAGAGCATTACAGTATTTTGATTTAATTAATTTGTACGCCAAACCTTATAGCAATACTACCGCTGGAGAAGATGCTGCAGTACCAATTGTAACCAGCTATCAAACCAATGTAGATTATCCTGCAAACTCATTACAAGAAGTTTATGACTTAATTCTTGATGATTTAGATAGCGCAGAAGAGTTAATTACTTTAAATCAGCAAAATACAGGCCTTAACTATAGATTTTCGAAAGTGGCTGTAAAAGCATTTAAAGCCCGTGTTTATTTGTATAAAAATGAATGGCAGCAAGCGATTAACAATGCAGATGCAGCACTAGCTATTCATTCAGACTTGCAAGATTTAAATGAAGATACAAGCATCATGCCTTCAGAATACAATTCAGTAGAATCTATTTTAGCTTTGGCAACAGTCGCTTCATTTGATATTTCTAATAATGCTACTATTTCAGATGATTTAATCGAAATATACGATCAGTCATCAGATTTAAGATTTAATCTCTATTTTAAGGAAACTCCAGCAGGAAGATTTCAAAGTAAAAAAAGTGCAAACAACAAATTTAAAGTAAGTTATCGAACTTCAGAATTGTTTTTAATTAAAGCAGAAGCTTTTGCTAGATTACAACAAAGCGAAGCTGCTAAAACATCTCTATTAGCATTGGCAATAAATAGGTATACTCCTGAAGGATTCGAACAATTTAACCTTAAAATCGCAGGATTAAATACAGATGATTTACTAGCAGAAATTTTAAAAGAACGTAGAAAAGAATTTGCTATAGAAGGACATCGCTGGTACGATTTAAGACGCACCAATCAACCAGAAATTACCAAAACTTATAAAGAACAAAGCTTCACCTTAGAAAAGAATGATGAAAGGTATGTAATTCCTCTTCCTAATGATGCTATAATAAACAATCCAAAACTCTAAAAACTTACTAGACATGCCGTTGCTATCTTGCGGCTGTCTTTGTATAAAAAAGATAAACATAACCCTATAAATTATTACCTTATGAAAAGTATGAAAAAAACGTATTATTTTATTTTAAGCCTAATAGTAGTTGCTATGACTACAGTTTCATGTTCTAGTGATGATGATTCAATAACTCTATCATCACTTGCTGAAATCACTGATTTCGCTCTCAATTTTGATGAACTAAATGAAGATGATATTAATTATGATTTTGGAAATTCTATTGAAGTAAGCGTGCCTTACGGTACTTCATTAACTGCTGTAATACCAACAATTACCGTGTCAGAAAATGCAACTGTTTCTCCAGCATCAGGCGAAGCCATTACTTTTGAAGACGGGCAAGCTAAAACTTTTACTGTAACCGCTGAAGACGGCTCTACACAAGAATATATGGTAACCGTGAACGTTCGTGGAGAAGTAGGTAGCGGTTCTAAGTTAAAGAGCTACACGTACATTGAAGATTATGATTTTTTTGTGGTAGAAAAAACTACTAATTATGAATATAATGAAAACTCTGGTTTTGTAAACAAATATTCGATAACTGAAGAAGGAGAAACCACAGAATATACACTGGTTTACGATGAGAAAAACCAAGTTACGGAAAAGACATCCGAAGGAAAAAGAACCGTTTATATTTATGAAGATGGTAAAATAACTACAGCTGAAGAATATGAAGATGGTGAAAAAACATTTAGCTCTAGTTATACCTATAACGAAGATAATTTACTAATAAAAGAAGAGCAAACTGATTACGAAGAACAAGAACCTTCTCTATATGATATTAGAACCTACACCTATGATAATAAAGGAAACATCATAGAATTCACTAGAGGGACTACACAGTCTAACACTATAGAAGCTACTTACGATAATAAAAATAATCCATTTAAAGGTATTTACCCAGAAGCTTTTTCGGCAATTAGAGTTTCAGGAATTGACGAAGTAAATACAAACAATCCAATAACAAGAACTGAAGCTAATGAAGAAGTAAACTATGAATATAATTTAGACGAATACCCTGTATCATCCTCATATTCAGACCCTGATGGAGTTGTTACCTTCAAAAAAACTTTTACATACTACGCAGAATAAGTTTAGTATACTTTTATAAATTTTAAGCCAATGAGGCTGTCTATAAATTAAGACAGCCTCTTTTTATTAGTGATATAAAAAAAATTTCAACTCAGCAAAAGACTCAACTTAAAAAATCACTGTTCATTAATGAAGAATACACTTTTAATTTTATTTATTATTATCGCTAATGCATGCAATAGTAATACTTCAGAAGAAAACAAAGAAACACTAACTAAAGAAGAATATCTAAACCAGTTATATACCGCTAAAGTAATTCCTCTATTTGATGAGTATGACAATTTAAATCTTCCAAATGAAATTCATATTGATGAAAAAGATCTTGGTATAAATGCAGGTGCAGCTTTCGGCTATCTTGAAGTAAGTAGAGGTCTTGTAGAACTAGAAGACAAAACAATGCAGGTCTTTGCTCTTGCTCATGAGCTCGCACATATTGCAACAATTCCACAAGCTAAAGAATTGCAGTTAAAAGGAGGAATACCTTCAGGATCTCAAACCAATGATTACAAAAAAGCAGAATATTTAGCTGATTTAATTGCTTTTCATTTAATCTCAAAAAAACTAACTGAAGTGTATGGGCAATTAAACAAAAACTTAGATTCTTTAGATGAGTTTTTGGGATATGGAAGTTTTACACATCCATCTGGAAGTAATAGAATTAAATCGTTAAAAAAATACATTGACGGTATTGATATTACTAATAGAAAAAAATCTTTTTCAAATAGGTTTAAAGAAATTTGGACAATGAATTAAATGAAAACTCAATATGTTTTAAGAACAAATATATTTTGATCTTTTTATAGTATTACTAATTCAGAAAGTAAAGAGGTTTTTTGAATTATCTATTTCTATGAATAAATTTTATTTAAGACTGTTCCGTTACCTATAAGATGCACTTACTAATTTTTGCTTAATTTAGCATTTAATTAATTTTCAATTAAACTATACAATCTTTGTATTTTTGAAATTCAAAAAAAACTTGTAGCCTGTATGAGGTATTTACTCTTTTGTATTTTAATATTAACTTTTTTTAGTTGTGATTTATCGAAGTACAAACTTGTCAAAAAGAATGATTTCCCTACAATCTTCGAAAAATCTAAAGGAAAAGAAACAGCCACCTACGCTGATGTTATTAAGTTTTACCAAGACTTAGATAACAATTTTTCTACTATTTCTTTTATTGAATATGGAAAAACAGATAGTGGGAAACCTCTTCATCTTGCCGTTTTTGATCCTGATGGAATTTTTGATTTAAAAAATTTATCAAAAGAAAAACAAGTTTTACTCATTAATAATGGCATACATCCTGGAGAAAGTGACGGCATAGATGCAACCATGCTTTTGCTAAGAGATTTGGCAAAAGACTCTATTCAAATACCAAAAAACACAATCGTTGCCACAATTCCTATTTACAATATTGGCGGTGCTCTTAATAGAAATACTTCAACTAGAACTAACCAAAACGGACCTAAATCTTACGGTTTTAGAGGCAATGCCAGAAATTATGACCTAAATCGTGATTTTATAAAAGCAGACACGAAAAACACCAAGGTCTTTTACCAGATTTTTCATGAGTTAAAACCCGATGTTTTTATTGATAACCATGTAAGTAACGGAGCTGATTATCAATACACGCTTACTCATTTATTAACTCAGCATAATAAATTAGGAGGAGAACTTGGCAACTACCTTCATCAAGAATTTATGCCAGCATTAGCAGATAGTTTAGCTAAAAAAGATTGGCCAATTACTCCTTATGTAAATGTTTTTAATGAGAGTCCAGAAGTGGGCTTTGCTCAATTTAATGATTCTCCAAGATATTCTACAGGGTATACAACTATGTTTAATACATTAGGAATGATGCTAGAAACACATATGTTAAAACCTTATTCGCAAAGAGTAAAAGGCACTTATGAGTTTATGCGCACCACTTTAAATATCATCGATAAAAATTCGATCAAAATTAAAGAAGCTAGAATTAAAAACAACTCTTATTTTGTTAAAGCCGAAGAATATTACCTTAATTATGAAGTAGATAGTTCTAAAACTTCTAAACTTCAATTTAAAGGATATGAAGATACAATTATAAAAAGCAAAGTAACCGGCTTAGATCGTTTAAGATATAATCGAAAAAAACCTTATACTAAAGAAGTAAATTATTATAATTATTTTAAACCTAAAGATACGGTAACTATCCCGAAAGCCTATATTATTCCGCAAGGTTGGTGGAATGTTGTGAATTTATTAAAGCTAAATCATATTGAAATGAAGCAACTCGAAAAAGACAGCCTTATGACAGTAGAAGCTTATCATATTGAAGATTATAAAACACGCCAAGAAGCTTATGAAGGTCATTATCCTCATTTTAATACCAAAGTAAAAGCTTACCAAGAAAAAATTAAATTAAGAAAAGACGATTATATAATTACTACTCAACAAGATGGCATTCGGTATTTATTAGAAACCTTAGAGCCTATTGCTAACGATTCTTTTTTTAACTGGAATTTCTTTGATACCGTACTTCAGCAAAAAGAACATTTCTCTCCTTACGTTTTTGAAGAAAAAGCACTTCAAATTTTAGAAAATGATTCAATTTTAAAGCAAGAATTTGATGCTTTAAAACAAAAAGATCGTCAATTTAGAAAAAACTGGTACACGCAATTAGATTGGATTCATAAACATTCTAAGCATTATGAAAAATCACATTTAAGATACCCTATTTTCAGGATGTTGAATTAAATATTCTTTAGGAAACAAAAGTTTTATATTTTCATAAGACTGCTTTAAAGCTTCTTGACTTTTTTCAAAATTTTTCCACTCTACTTGGGTAATACCTTCTTTTTCTTGCGGAATTAACTCTCCGTCAAAATCTGTAGTCATTTCAAACCAAAAAGTCTCCTTCAACTTATATTTTCCTTTTCTTTTTAAAATATGATAAGTGGTTTTTAGAAACTGATTGATTTTTAAATTTTCTACCATCGTTTCTTCTTCCACCTCACGAATAGAGGTTTCTTCTATGGTTTCGTTTTTCTCTGCTTTTCCTTTAGGCAGATCCCACCGATCGTTACGGTAAATAAATAAAATTTCACCTTTCGCATTGTAAACTAAGCCGCCGCCAGCAACAATAGTTTTTAGCTTCTTTTTTAAGTGCTTTAAAAGCTTCTCTTCCTTCTTGTGGTATAAATTCACATAAAGTAATTCACCTTTAGCTACTTTTTTAATTAACTTTTTTATCTTCACCTTTTTAATGGGGATAGATGTATATTGAGCTCCAATATCTTTTTTTGTAGAAAGAATTATTGGCACATCATTCACAAAAACTTTATACATTTGTAAGTATGATTTTAGAAAAAGAAACAGCCAAAAAAACAGCCGAACTTTTATTGCAAATTAAAGCAATTAAATTAAACCCGCAAGAACCTTTTACTTGGGCAAGCGGATGGAAGTCTCCAATTTACTGTGATAACAGAATTGTACTCTCTTACCCTCCTATTAGAAATTACATTAGAGAAAACATTGCCAAGCAAGTAGAAGAAATTTATGGCAAACCTGATGTAATTGCCGGTGTTGCAACTGGCGCTATTGGCATAGGTATGCTTGTTGCAGAATTTCTAGGCTTACCATTTGTTTATGTAAGACCAGAAGCCAAGAAGCATGGACGACAAAATCAAATTGAAGGTCACCTAGAAAGCGGTCAAAATGTAGTGGTAATTGAAGATTTAATTAGTACAGGAAAAAGTAGTTTAAATGCGGTAAAAGCTTTAAAAGAAGCCCATGTAAATGTAAAAGGAATGATAGCTATTTTCTCTTATGGTTTTAATGTCGCCGAAGAAAATTTTAAGACAGAACATATTCAATTAAACGTTTTGAGTAATTATGAGCATTTAATAGATCAGGCGCTTGAAACTAATTATCTAAACAAAGAAGAAGCAACTACTTTAAGAAGCTGGAGACAAGATCCTGCTAATTGGTCACCTAAATAGAAAATTATGCATTTAGAAAGCGATACAACTATCGTAAATAAAAGTCAGCAAGAAAGTTTTGAATTTTTAGCAGATGTAAACAATTACGAAAAAATAATGCCTGAAAGCATTGAAAAATTTGAAATTAAAAGTGAAGAAAGTTTTCTTTTTCAACTGAAAGGTATGCCTGTAATTGGTCTAAAAATACAAGAGAAATTACCTTATCAAACCGTAGTTTTAGGTTCTATGAGTGACAAATTTCCTTTTACGTTAAAAGCAGACATTCAAGAAGTAGACGCCAATAACAGTAAAGTACAGTTAGTTTTTGATGGAGAATTAAATGCAATGATGGCAATGATGGTGAAATCTCCGCTAAAAAAATTCATTAATACGTTAAGCGAAAACCTAGGAAAACTTTAATATAAAAGTTTCACCTCTTTAATATCAAATTCTTTTAAAACATTGTCTTCAAACAAGACCACTAATCGTCCTTGTTTGGAGACTTTTTGTATAATACCTATTTTTCTTTCTCCATTAGGAAACTCGAATGTAGAGGGTTTTTCTATTCTAAATAAGTACTCGTAATATTCATTTAATATAACCTCTAAACTCCATTCTTTTTTTAGATAAATATTCTTTTCTATGGTTTCAACTAACTGTTCAAGCAAGTGATTAAGATCAAAATGAATTCCTGTAAGTTTTTTTAAAGAAGAGGCTTGCCATAAACTTCCAAAATCTGTTTGGTTAACATTAAGTCCCACTCCAATAATAGTACTACCAATCTTGCCATTTATTAGAATATTTTCAATTAAAACTCCACAAACTTTAAAACTATCTGCCAAAATGTCGTTTGGCCATTTAATTTTTAATTTAGGTATTTGGTGTTTTTTAAGCACCTCGACAATACTACATGCTACAATTGCACTGAGCTTAAACTGCTCATCAATCTGTAAATTTAAATGATTTAAAAGCACACTAAACGTTAGATTTTCTCCTCTTTTGGTTTCCCATTTTGCCCCCATTTGTCCTTTCCCGTTTGTTTGCTCTTCGGTAACGACATAGCAGTTTTCTATTAAAGTTTGTTCTCTAAAAAGTTCTCTTAAAAACAAGTTGGTTGAATCGGTGGCAAGGACTTTGATACTTCGCATATAAATTTAAAATAAGACCGCTTAAAATATTGTTTAACTAACAGCGTAAAAAACGTAAAAAATAATAACTTTGCGGAAAATAATTAAAATTTAATGATAAAAAAAGAAAATAACGCAGACCAGCTTATAACATATATACTGAAGGGGATTGAAGAGGTTAAAGGACAAGACATTCAAATCTTAGACTTGAGAGAAATAGAGAATACGGTTTGTGACTATTTTGTAATTTGTAATGGCACCTCTAACACACAAGTAAACGCTATTGTAAATTCTGTTCAAAAAATCGTGAGCAAAGGTATTAAAGATAAACCTTGGCACGTTGAAGGTACCGAAAATTCTGAATGGGTACTTATAGACTACGTAAATATAGTAGTTCACGTCTTCCAAAAGCACATTAGGGAATATTATGACATTGAAAGTTTGTGGGGAGACGCAAAAACCACTACTATTGAAACCAATTACTAAAATTTCTATTAGAAAGTATACAGATGGCTAAAGAGCAAAACAAAAAAAAACCGGGTAGCAATAAACCTAAGTTTAACTCATATTGGATTTATATTGGAATAGTTCTTATATTTTTAGGACTTAACTTTTTTGGAGGTATGGGTTTCAACGAACCTTCTAAAAGTAACATTTCTGAATTTGAACAATACTTAAAACAAGGTGATGTTAAAAAAGTTATTGTAATTAATGATAGAACGGCCAATGTTTATTTAACTGAAGCTGCGGAAGCTAAAGAAGAACATAAGAAAACTCAAGAAAAAGAATTTCTTCCTTCAGGAGACCAACCTGATTATAGTTTTGAAATTGGAGATCTTCAAAATTTTCAAAACAATTTTAAAGAAATAAAAAAAGAGAATAATCTTGCCGCTAATTTAGAGTTTGAAACGCACACCAATATGTGGAGTGATATCTTACTCACTTTACTTCCATTTATTCTTTTATTAGGAATCTGGATTTTCATTATGAAAAGAATGAGCGGCGGTGCCGGTGGTGGCGCAGGTGGTCAGATTTTTAATATAGGTAAATCTAAAGCAAAGCTATTCGATCAAAATACCGATGTAAAAACATCATTTAAAGATGTTGCAGGATTAGAAGGCGCTAAAGAAGAAGTACAGGAAATTGTCGACTTTTTAAAACATCCAGAAAAATATACTTCTCTAGGTGGTAAAATACCAAAAGGTGCCTTACTAGTAGGCCCTCCAGGTACAGGTAAAACCTTGTTAGCGAAAGCTGTTGCTGGTGAAGCTAAAGTGCCTTTTTTCTCTTTATCTGGTTCAGATTTTGTGGAGATGTTTGTAGGTGTTGGTGCTTCTCGTGTAAGAGACTTATTTAAACAAGCTAAAGAAAAATCTCCTGCCATTATTTTTATTGATGAAATCGATGCTATTGGTAGAGCAAGGGGCAAAAACAATATGTCTGGTTCTAATGATGAAAGAGAAAACACATTAAACCAACTGCTAACAGAAATGGATGGTTTTGGTACAAATACAAACGTAATTGTATTAGCTGCTACCAACCGTGCAGATGTGTTAGATAAAGCGCTAATGCGTGCAGGACGTTTTGACCGTCAGATTTACGTAGATTTACCTGATGTTAGAGAACGTCAAGAAATTTTTGAAGTACACTTACGTCCACTTAAAAAAGTTGCTGAAGAATTAGATACTGAATTTCTAGCTAAACAAACTCCTGGTTTCTCTGGAGCAGATATAGCTAATGTATGTAACGAAGCTGCATTAATTGCTGCACGTAAAGGAAATAAAGCTGTTGGAAAACAAGATTTCTTAGATGCGGTAGATAGAATTGTAGGCGGTCTTGAAAAGAAAAATAAAATTATTACTCCAGACGAGAAAAAAGCAATTGCTTTTCACGAAGCTGGGCATGCTACAGTTAGCTGGATGTTAGAACACGCAGCACCATTAGTAAAAGTTACCATCGTACCGCGTGGGCAATCTTTAGGAGCGGCTTGGTATTTACCAGAAGAACGCTTAATTGTTCGCACTGAACAAATGTTAGATGAAATGTGTGCAACCATGGGTGGTCGTGCAGCAGAAAAAATTATTTTTAATAAAATTTCTACCGGAGCCTTAAGTGATTTAGAAAAAGTAACCAAGCAAGCAAAAGCTATGGTAACCATTTACGGTCTTAACGAGAAGATTGGTAATATAACCTATTATGATTCTAGCGGACAAAACGAATATAGTTTTGCAAAACCATACAGTGAATCTACTGCAGAACTAATAGATAAAGAAATCTCTAGCATTATTGAAGCTCAATACCAAAGAGCTATAGAATTGCTTACGAAGCATAAAGATAAGCTAACAGAATTAGCAGAAATTCTTTTAGATAAGGAAGTTATTTTTAAAGATGATTTACAACGTATTTTTGGAGATCGCCCTTATGCTAATCGAAATGCTCCAGAAAAAAAATTAACAGATCAAAGTACACAAGAATTAGAAAATTCTAAAAATACCGACTCAAATAACGAAAGTTTCCCAGATAACTCTCAAAATTTAGACTCAAACCTCTAATTAATCATTAAAAAATCTTGATTTTGCCTTAGGTACAATCAAGATTTTTTATATTTGGTGTAGTATAAATAATTAAGTAGTTAATTACCCCCTAATAATATATGAGTCTATTTAGAAAGCTTTTTTTATCCAAATCTAAATCAGACAAAGAAGAGGATCAAAAAGATGAGCCACGAAGTAAATATATGCCGGAACCAGAACTTCCGACAGATGAAAACTTTGTATATCATTTTAAAAATAATGGTGGAAAGTTTCTATACTGCCAAGATCAAAAAGAAGTACAAGAAATATTTAAAGAAATTTTAAATGAAAACGATTGGAATAACACAGACTGTTGTTGTTTTGATGATCATTTAAAGCAGAACTTTAAAAATTTCAATCTAAATTACACCACTAGCGGTGAAGCTAGTTTTTTTCTTTCTACATGCGAATACTTAATTGGTAATACAGGAGCTTTACTTATTAGCTCTAATCAAATAAAAGAAAAAAAGCTTGCAGAAATACCTCACAACTTTATTATTGTAGCTGCTACAAGCCAGTTAGTAAATACGATTGGAGAAGGCTTAAGAGGTATAAAATCTAAGAGTAAAAATAGAATTCCGTCTAACATAACTACCATTAAAACTTTTGAAGATAAAAAAGAAAGTGACTTTATGAGTTATGGGAGTACTTCTAAAAATGTATATTTACTCCTACTAGAAGACTTATAATTTTATGAACGAACTTTTAAAAAGAACCTTATCTGGTGCTTTCTATGTAATCCTATTAATTTCGGCTATTTTATTTTCAGAATATAGCTTCATCGCTCTATTCTTTGCTTTCGGAATTATTTGTCTTTATGAGTTACAAAACCTACTAAAACTAAATAGTTATTTAAACTATATCGTTTTATTGGGTGCTTTATTTTTATACGGTATATTGAAAATTCACGACTATTCTGTTCTTATACTTTTAATTATCACCATTTTCGTTAAAATACTATTATTAAAAGACTTACTTATTATTAATGAAATTCCGTTATTTGAGGGTAAGAAATATATTCTAACTCTTTTCTACCTTATTTCATCTATTATATTTCTAACACTTATTCCTTACGAAAACGGTGAATACTCACCATACATTTTAATTGGTGTATTCTTTTTAGTATGGTTTAATGATTCTTTTGCTTATTTAGTAGGTAAAAACTTTGGTAAAAGAAAGTTATATGAAAGAATATCACCTAATAAAACTGTAGAAGGTTTTCTAGGAGGTTTATTTTTTGCAGCAATAGGCAGTGCTGCAGTGGCTTATTTTACAAAAACTTTAGATTATCAAACTTGGCTAATAATTTCTATATTAGTGAGTATATTTGGCACCTGTGGAGATTTAATACAATCTAAGCTTAAAAGACAAGCTAACGTAAAAGATAGCGGAACCATTATGCCAGGCCACGGTGGGCTTTTAGACAGATTAGATAGTATTCTTTTTGCAGGTACATTTGTATATGCTTACTTATTAATTATATAAAGTTATGTTTCATAAAGAAGGTTATAAAATTTTAGGGGTTACTATTGCTATATGCATTTTAATAAATATTATTTCATATACATTTATTGAACTTACATGGGTAAATCAATTTATTTTAGGAGTTACTATTGTAATATTTTTACTCATTCTTCAGTTTTTTAGAAATCCAAAACGTCAAACACTAGTAAGCGACCATAATGTAGTGGCTCCTGTAGATGGTAAAGTAGTGGTTATTGAAGAAGTTTTTGAAAAAGAATACTTTAAAGAAAAACGTTTACAAGTTTCTGTATTTATGTCTCCAATAAATGTACACGTAACGCGACATCCTATTAATGGGAGAGTAGTATTTAGTAAATATCACCCTGGTAAATTTTTAGTCGCATGGCATCCTAAATCTAGTGAAGAAAATGAACGCACAACAGTTGTCGTTAAAAATGACATTATAGGTGAAGTTCTTTACAGACAAATTGCTGGAGCTATGGCAAAAAGAATTGTAAACTATGCTAAAGAAGGAGATAACGTTGTGCAAGGTAACGATAGCGGATTTATAAAATTTGGATCTCGTGTAGATGTTTTTTTACCAATTGATACAAAATTAGACATTCAACTTAACCAAAAAGTAAAAGGAGGTCTAACCGTTATTGCAAAAGTTTAATGAAAAAAACAAAGAAAGACTTAAACGAAGAATTTGAGCAGGCTTACCTTAGAGCTGCTAAAACTGAGCTACGCTTTCCTCCAGACATTAGATTACACTTTTATGCTTATTATAAAAGAGCAACAGAAGATAATGCTATTCATCAAGAAGAAAGTTTAAATAGTAGACTCGTTGGTGCGTTTAAAATGAATGCACTTTTTCAAATTAAAGGACTCACTAAAGATCAAGCAAAGCAAAAATATATTGACTTGGTTAATAAATATATCACCGAGTAAATTTTAATTTCACTCCTGCACTAGAACTTTTATAAAATTTAATTTTTAGCACGTTAACGCTAAAAATGATAAGTATACAACATAAAAAAACCTCAACAAAGCAATAAAATAAAGCTTAGTCGAGGTTTTTTTATTAAAATGTTCTGTTATTTATTATAAATAACAAAACATTATTAAATTAGTTCTTATTTTTTTCTTGTTTATTGAAAAATCCTCTGTCACGCATCAACGCATCGATATTTGCGTCTCTCCCTCTAAACATTTTATATGCTTCAGCTGGATCTACAGCATTTCTAGGAGAAAATAAATAGCTCTTTAATTTATGAGCCATTTCTTTATCGTAAAACCCACCGGGTGCTTCTGCAAAAGCTTCTGCTGCATCAGAGGTTAATACGTCTGCCCAAAGATATCCGTAATATCCAGTTGCATAACCTTCACCGGAAAACACGTGGCTAAATTGTGTAGAACGATGACGCATTGGTATTTCTTCTGGCATTCCTAATTGCTCTAATTGTTCTTTTTCAAATTCTTGTATATCATTAATTTTACTTGGGTCTGTGGTGTGGTATTTCATATCCATTAAAGCTGAAGCCAAATACTCTGTAGTTGCAAAACCTTGATTAAAAGTAGCTGCTTTTTTAATTTTCGCAATTAAATCTTTTGGCATTGAAGCTCCAGTTTTATAATGTTTTAGAAACTTATTAATCACAGCGTCTGTTGATAACCAACGCTCTAATAATTGAGACTGAAATTCTGTATAATCACGAACACCGCCATTCAATGTTGGATACTTCACATCGGCAGAAAGAAAATGTAAAGCATGACCAAATTCATGAAAAAATGTTTCAGCATCATCCCAAGAAACTAAAATAGGTTCTCCTTTTGCAGGTTCTACAAAGTTTGAATTATTAGATGCTAATACGGGTAGATTATCTTCTAATACTGTACGACTACGGTAAGTAGTAGCCCAAGCTCCAGAGCGTTTACCTTTTCTGGCATAAGGATCTAAATACCATAAGCCAACGATTTCTTCTGTCTTTTTATCTTTAACTTCCCAGACTTCTACATCTTTATGAAACACCGGAACTTCTCCTTTTTTTACAGGACTAAATTCATAATCAAATAACTCTCCAGCTACATAAAAAATAGCTTTTTTAAGGTTATTCAACTCTAAATATTGTTTTACTTCTTCGCTATCTAAATCATATTTTTGTTTCCTAACTTTTTCCATATAAAAACGGTAGTCCCAAGGCTCTATAGAAATGTTTTTTCCTTCTGTTTTTGCTAAGGCTTGCATCTGTTCTACCTCCTGTTCTACTCTACTTAATGCGGCGGGCCAAACTTTCATCATTAAATCTATCGCATTCTCAGGATTTTTAGCCATTCTATCTTGCAAACGCCATTGTGCATAATTATCATATCCCATTAAATGAACACGCTCATTCCTCAATTCAAGAATTCTTTTAATAATTTTATTATTATCATAATCATCACCATTATTACCGCGCGCATAATATTTTTCCCAGACCTCTTTTCTTAATAGACGATCTTCTGCATAAGTTAAAAAAGGATCTATGGATGAGCGTGTATTGGTAACTGCAAACATCTTACCTTTTCCGTTATCTTTTGCCACAGCTTGAGCAGATTTTAAATATGAATCTGGCAAACCATTAGCTTGTTCTTTTGAAAAATAAGTTATATAACTTTCTTCATCTGCTAAGACATGATTAGAGAATTGAGTATATAGTTCTGAAAGTTCTTCTTCTATTTGAGCATAACGCTTTTTATCTTCTTCATTTAGGTTTGCACCCTCCATTTCAAAATTCTTATAAATAAGTTCTATAACTCTTTGTTGTTGAGCTGGCAGTTCTTGATTTTGAGATTGATCGTAAACATTCTTAATACGTTGAAAAAGTTGTTTATTCTGAGAAATTTTTGAACGATATTTAGAAATTTCAGGAGCTAATTCTTGCTGAATTATTCTAAACTCTTCACTAGAAATATTACTGCTATAAATACCGTAATATGTAAAAACCCGGTCTAAATCTTTCCCGGCCTTTTCCATAGCCACAATTGTATTTTGAAAATTAGGTTCACTATTTTGATTAGCAATCTTTTTAATTTCTTGCAAATGCAACTGCATTGCTTTTTCAATGGCAGGTTTTAAATCTGAAAGCTCCATTTTATCAAACGCAGGCACTCCTCCATAATTACCAGACCACTTTCTTAAGAATATATTTTCTTGATGATTACTTTCTTGCATTTTACTTTCGTTTTGCTTTTTGGCACAGCTTATGATTAATAATAAACATATCACTGATAAAAATATTCTCTTTTTCATTACTTTAATGGGATAACACTCATTTTTTATTAAGAAAATCTTAAAAATCTAAATGAGTTATTAATATAATTATTTAGGTTATAAATCTAAATAATAATTTTATTATTTTTACAACAATCATTTTCAAAATCGACCATTAATCTAGCGATTCAGTGCAAAGATGACAAAAACAAAAAAAAATCAAGTTATAGATAACCAAAAAAATAAATCTTACCAATCCCGATTAATTGCAGTTGGAGCTAGCGCAGGAGGCTTAGAAGCTTTAAAATCTTTTTTTAGTAACTTACCTGATAACGATATTAACTCTTATATTGTTATTCAACATCTATCGCCAGATTACAAAAGTATGATGGCAGAACTTTTGTCTAAAACTGCAAAATTACCAATTGAAGAAATTCACGATAATTCTACAGTTGAACCTGGTAAAATATATCTTATTCCTCCAATTAATAATCTTACTATAGAGGATGGAATATTACATTTAACAGAAAAACCTAAAAATCAAAAATTAAATCTTCCTATAGACATTTTTTTAGACTCTCTTGCAGATTATAAAAAAGATCAAGCTATTGCTTTAATTTTAAGCGGAACTGGTAGCGATGGTACACGAGGTATTAAAGCCATAAAAGAGAATGATGGGATGGTAATGGTACAAGACCCGCGAGAAGCCAAATTTGACGGAATGCCTAAAAGCGCCATTAATTCTGGTATGGTAGATTATATTTTACCTGTAGAAGAAATGGGAGTTGAAATACATAGTTATATAAAAGCTGATATATCATTTAGCAGTCATGGAGATTTAGAAAGTTATGATGAAAAAGTTTTATCTAAAATACTCAACTATATAGACGAAAATACAGGTTTAGATTTTAGAGAATATAAAACTTCTACCTTAGCAAGAAGAATAACTCGACGAGTGAATGTTTGTAAATGTAAAACGCTCAAAGAATACTACCATTATTTACAAACTAACCCTGATGAAGTTTCTGTTTTATTTAAAGAGTTTTTAATAGGAGTAACCAAATTTTATAGAGACCCACGTGTGTGGCAAATCTTAAAAGAAGATATTATCCCTGAATTAATAGAAACTAAAGAAGATGGCGAAATTCTTAAAATATGGGATGTTGCTTGTAGTACTGGTGAAGAAGCTTATTCTTTAGCCATTTATATTTATGAAGAAATACAGCGACAAAATAAAAAAATAGAAGTTAAAATTTTCGCTACTGATATAGCTAAACAACATTTAGAAATTGGTGGTAATGGTATGTATTCTGAAAGTATGATAGCCGATATTGATAGTCAACTTTTAAATAGATATTTTATAAAAAAACCAGAAGGCTATCAAGTTATAGAGAAAATACGCAGAATGGTTATTTTTTCACAGCATAATATTATTAAAAACCCACCTTTTAGTAATATGGATATGGTTTTCTGTAGAAACTTGCTCATTTATTTTCAACAAAGTATTCAGAAAAAAGCATTAAATGTTTTACATTATTCATTAAAAGAAAAAGGGTTTTTAATTTTAGGTACTAGCGAAACGGTTAATTCACACCGAGAAAATTTTGAAGAAATAAGTCGAAAATGGAAAATATACCGAAATATATTACCTAGAAAAAGACTAAACAGCACCAATTTAAAGCCTAATTCTAAAATGAATGTAGCTGAAAAGCGAAGTAAAAGAACCGAATCTAAAAGCTCTAATCCCCTTCAAAAATTCACCTCTGAGCTTAATGAGGCTATCTTAGATCAATTTGGTGGCGCAAGTGTATTTATAGATGAAGATACAAATATTTTAGAAGCAGTAGGTGAATTTAGAAAATATGCAAACCTGCCAGTAAAAGGTTTTACCACGAAATTAAATGAAATGCTCGATGTGCATCTACAGCACATTTTGCAATCTTGTGTAAAAAAAGCAAAAAAAGACAATCAAAAAATAATATACAGAAATGCTACTTATACACATTTAAAAGAAAAAAAAGCATTAGACCTAATTGTAAAACCATTTATACAGCATAATTTAGATGGTGAAATTAATTATGTAATCACTTTCTTAGAAAAAAACATTGATTTACGTGATATTGAAGAGTCAGAAAAAATCACTCTAGATTCTCGAACACAAGAATATATTCTCGATTTAGAAAATGAACTGAAGAGAACCAAAGAAGAATTACATACTTCGATGGAAGAAATTGAAACCAGTAACGAAGAATTACAAAATGCGAACGAAGAATTATTAGCTTCTAACGAAGAATTGCAAAGCACTAACGAAGAATTACAAAGCGTAAACGAAGAAATTAATACGGTAAATGCAGAAAACATTCAAAAAATGGATGATTTATCTGAATTAAATGCCGACATGAATAATATTCTAGAAAGCACCGATATTGGTGTAATTTTCTTAGATAGTCAACTAAGAATTAGAAAGTTTACCCCTGCTATTAAAAAACACTTTAGTTTAATAAACTCAGATACCGGAAGACCTATAGATAATTTTGTAACAAATTTTGGCAAAAACAGAGGTCGTGGTCTTGTTTCTAGATGTAAAAAATCTATGGAAACTGGTAAAACTTTAGAACGAAATATAGTCTCTAAAGAAGGTAGAAATTATTTAAGAAGAATTTCTCCTTTTATAGATTCTCAAAACAATATCGACGGAGTAGTAATTACCTTTGTAGACATAGAATCTTTACAAAGAGCTAAAGATAAATTAGTAGCCAGCGAAAAAAGGTTTAAATCTTTTTACGAAGAAGATCCAGTCATGCATTTTAGTATAGACCCTAACACTTCAGAAATTCTACAATGTAATGAAGAAGCGATTTTAAGATTAGGCTATGATGAAAAAGAAGAAATAATAGGTAGACCTATTTACGATTTATACGATGATAAAACGAAACTTAAAGTAGTTCAATTTAATAAAGTTTTAAAAGAAGAAGGAGAATTAAAACATATAGAAATGGAAATGCTCACCAAAAAAGGTGAAAAAGTTCCCATTATTCTTTATTCTAATATAGAATATAACGAGAAAAAAGAAATTGTAACCAACCGTCTTACTTGCGTAGATGTATCTGAACTTAAAACCGTACAAGAAAAGCTTAAAGAGCAAAAAGCAGATTTACAAAGAGCTAATAAAGATTTAGAACAATTTGTTTCTATATGCTCTCACGATTTACAAGAACCGCTAGCCACAATTAAATTTGGTAGTGATGTTTTAGGTAAACTTTATGCAGATAAATTAGACGATAAAGGAAAAAGTTATATCTCTTATATAGATGAAGCTTCAGATAGATTAGCTAACCAAATTAAAGATTTATTAGAACACTCTAGAATTGGTAGAAATACTAAGAAAACATTAGTAGACACTAAAGAGTTAGCAGAAGTGGTAAGGTACGATCTTACTAAAAGAATAAAAGATACCCAAGCTAAAATAAGCATTGGTTCTTTACCAAAAATTAAAGCCTACAAAGTAGAGCTTAGGTTGCTTTTACAAAACTTAATGAGCAATGCTTTAAAGTATGTAGATAAAAACAGAAAACCAGAAATTAGAATATCTGCATATCCCCAAGATGATTATTGGGTATTCTCTGTTATGGATAATGGTATTGGAATTTCTGAAGAAGATCAAAAAAATATATTTACTATTTTTAGTCGTGTTCCTACTGAAGATAAATATGAAGGAACAGGGGTTGGACTGGCTCACGTAGAAAAAATTGTACAATTACATGAAGGTAGTATTTGGGTAGACTCTCAAAAAGGAGTTGGAAGTACTTTTTACTTTAAAATTAAAGCCTAATTAATGAAGCTTTCCTCTCAAAAAAACGATACAGTTACTATGACTAACTGCGATAGAGAGCCTATTCATGTGATTGAAAAAGCACAGCAACACGGGGTGATTATTGTGGTGAATACTCATACACAAAAAGTATTGCAAGCAAGTGAGAATTGTATAACTATATTAGGCAAAAATACCAAAGAAATTGTAGATCAAGAGTTAGAAAAAACAGTCTCTAATACTATCGCAAAAGATCTTTTTGATAAGATTAATAAAAAAGAAACACTTTACCCATATCACGCTCAATTTAGCGGAGAAAAATACTTACTTATTCCTCATATTTCAGAAACCAATCAACTCATTATAGACATTGAGCCTCTGGGGAAAAATATAGATCCTATTTTATTTCAAGAAGAATTAACAAAAATCCTAAAAGAAATAAAAGATACAGATCCTATTGAAGAAATGTGCAATCAAGCCGCATTACTCATTAAAAATTTATATGGTTACGACCGTGTAATGATGTATCGGTTTGATGAACAGTGGAATGGTGAAGTTGTCGCTGAAGCTCGTGAAAAAGAATTAGAAAGTTGGCTAGGTTTACATTATCCTGCCACAGATATTCCTGAACCAGCTAGAAAAATTTTTTTTAAACAAGGGGTTAGAATGATTTGCGATGTAAACCACCACCCCGCTGCCCTTCTACCTAATTTAGATGAAAAAATAAATTTATCTAAAAGTGAATTAAGAGGTGTTTCCCCTATTCATATTGAATATTTAAAAAATATGAACGTAGGTGCGTCTTTAACTGTTGCTATTATTTTAAATGGAAAACTCTGGGGTTTAATAGCTTGCCATCATTACAGTACAAAATTTATTAATTACCATCAACGCCAATCTTGCAAATTTCTTGCACAAGTATTTTCAAATAAATTAGCATTAAGAACAAGCAATAATTTTTTAGATAAGATACATTTATCTGAAAAAATTAGAAAAGAATTAATACTTCAGCTAGATTATATTTCTAATTTCGATCAAGCTTTAAGCCTTTACAAGCCAAACTTCACTGATATTATAGAATCTACCGGAGGTGCTATATATAATAATGAAAAACTTACATTAGTTGGAAAAACACCTACAGAAAAACAAGTGCTAAAAATAATATCTAAGGTGCTTAGTAATACTGAAGAAAATGTTTTCTATACCCAACAACTTACAAAGTATTACGCTAAAGCTTCTAAATTTGCAGAAAAAGCATCTGGTGTTTTAAGTATTAGAATCGGTAATGAAGAAAATTACCTTATTTGGTTTAGACCCGAAGAATCTACTACGATAACTTGGGGAGGAAATCCTAAAAAAAATGGGAGTATAAAAGATGGGGTAGAATATTTACACCCAAGAAAATCTTTTGAAAAATGGACAGAAAAAATTTCAGGTATTGCAAAACCTTGGAAAAACTATGATGTTGAAGCTGCTTCAAACCTCAAAGAAAGTATCACTCATATTTTAGTAAAAAAACAAAAAGATCAAATAAAAGAACTTAATGAAAGTCTGCTAGATGTAAATAAGGAATTAGAAACTTTTAGCTACAGTGTTTCTCACGATTTAAAAGCACCTCTTAGAGGAATTGAAGGTTATACTAGAATTCTTATTCAAAAATACTTTGATAAGCTAGATGAATTTGGACAGAATGCCTTAAAAACAATTCTTTCTTCTGCGGAAGAAATGGACCTTTTGATTGAAGATATTTTAACCTATTCTAAAGTAGGTCAAAATAAACTTAACATCACTAATTACAATCCCAAACATCAAATAGAAAATATTATAGCTTCACAAAACATTAAATTAGAATACCCTAATATCCAAATTGATATCGCAGATAACTTACCCAATATTATAGGTGATAAACGAATGCTATTGCAAGTATTTTCAAATTTAATAAGCAATGCAGTGAAGTATTCTTCAAAAGAAAAAAACCCGAAAATTGAAATTGGATTTTATATTCATGATAAAAATACAATCTATTATATAAAAGACAACGGCATAGGCTTTAAAGATGATTTTAAAAATAAAATTTTTGACGTATTTTCACGCTTTGTTAATGGAAGCGAATTTAAAGGATCTGGCATAGGATTAGCTACAGTAAAGAAAGCTGTAGAAAAGCACCAAGGAAAAATTTGGGCAGAATCAATTTTAGGTAAAGGAGCCACATTCTACTTTTATGTTTCGGTAAGCGAAAAATAATTTTGCATTAAAAAAAACTATGATCACCACAAAACTAAGAATCTTATTAGTAGAAGACTATAAAACAGATGCTGAACTTATTGAAATGCAAATTCAGCAAATAGTACAAAATTACGAGATTAACCTAGTAGACAATTTAGAAGATTTTAAAAATGAACTTCAAAACTTTGTGCCAGATGTAATTCTATCTGATTATAACTTACCTACGTGTAATGGTCTTGACATTTTGCAATTTGCACAACGTTACGATGAGTCTATTCCGTTTATTTTTATAACCGGCACCATAGATGATGATGAGATTGCTGCCAATACAATTTTGTCTGGAGCCTCAGGTTTTATATTGAAAAAACATATGATTAATTTAGCTGAAAAGCTAAAACCATTATTTAAAAAAGTGGTTTTTAATATGATTCAAAAAGAAGAGCTTAGAGAAAAAGTAAGAAAAAATAAAATTGCGGTCAATCAAATTTATGATTATTTAGATAAAATTCAGAGTGAGAATAATGAACAACATTTAAATATTAATGAAATTAGAAAAAATATAGATTTTATCAAACCTTTTAAAGAAGAAGACGATGCTGAATAAATTTAGAGAAGCCACACATCAGTTACATAAAGATATTGAAAGTGAAAATTTAGCTGAATTAATTATGCAGCATAATATTACTTTAGAAGAATATAAAAAACTATTACTTCAAAATTATATAGCTTATTACGTTACAGAACGAGCTATTCAGCAACAATTACCTACCTACACTTCAGATAAATCTGAAAATTTAGCCAAAGATTTAGCTCAATTAGGAGTAAAAATAGAAAATTCTAATAAATTTATCCAACAATACCAACTCAACTCTCCAGCAGAAGCTTGGGGTGCGTGGTATGTAGTTGAAGGTTCATCTTTAGGAGGAATGATGATTGCAAAAAATATTAAAGAATGTGATGAACTAGCTGCTATAGAAAATCATCATTTTTTTAACGGAAAAAGACAAAGTGTTGATGGTTGGCGCCAATTTACTAAAGATTTAAAACATCAAGAATTTTCTAAAAGCGAAGAGAATGAAGCTATACAAAAAGCTAAAGACACTTTTATTTTCTTTGGTAATGTGTTTAAAGAAGTTTAAATCAAACTCCGCTAAAAGCACCAAAACCACCATCTACTGGAATAATTACACCCGTAACAAAAGAAGATTCATCACTCGCTAACCAATTAGCTAATCCTTGTAATTCTTCTGGTTTTCCAAAACGCTTCATGGGAGTTTGATTCACGATGGTTTGCCCACGTTGCGTTAAACTTCCATCTTTATTTAATAGTAAACTTTTGTTTTGTTTACCTATAAAAAAACCCGGTGCAATTGCATTTACACGAATACCGTCTCCATATTTATGATTCATTTCAACAGCTAACCACTTTGTGAAGTTATCTACTGCTGCCTTTGCTGCAGAATACCCTAATACTCGGGTTAAAGCTTGTTGGGCAGCCATAGAAGAAATATTAATAATGCTTCCTTTTTTTTGATTAACCATTTCTTTAGCAAATACCAATGTAGGTAGTAAGGTTCCTTTAAAATTAAGGTGATTTACTTTATCAAAATCATCTAAATTTAAGTCGAAAAGCTCTTGTTCTGGAGTAATTACTGCTCCTTTTATATTACCACCAGCTGCATTTACTAAAATATCAATCTGTCCATATTCTTTTAGTATATTTTCTTTACAAACTTCTAATTCTTCTCGATTAAGAACATCGGCTATTATAGAAAACGCTTTGCCTCCTAAAGTTTCTATTTCTTCTACTTTTTTAACAACGGTTGATTGAGTTCTTCCTAAAATACCAACCTTAGCACCTTCAGCCGCTAGACCTATAGCAATAGCTCCTCCTAAAACTCCGTTTCCACCAGTAACAATAGCAACTTTACTTTCTAATTTCTTCATTATATATTGAATAAAAAAAAAGATGATTAATAATCATCTTCTTCATTTAAAAAATCTTCTCTAATCGGATTAAATACATCGATGAGCACCCCTGCTTCTAGACATTCGGCTCCGTGTTCTGTATTTGGAGATACAAAAAAACCGTCACCTTGCTCTAGAATTTTTTCATCGCCATTTATAATAATTTTAAACTTACCTGATGCGACATAAGAACCCTGTGAATGAAAATGATCATGCAATGCTCCTACAGCTCCTTTTTCAAACTTCACTTTTACAAGCATTAATTCAGGATTATAGCCAATAAATTTACGGGTAATTCCTTCGGCTGCATATTCCCATTTACTTTCATTGTCTTTGAAAAAAATTGGTGGTGTGTACATTAAAGAATTTGTTTTTTTAAGGTTTGATTTTTTATATATTTTTTCAAATCTAAATCTTTTTTTGCAATTTCTTTTAAGGCTAAGGTAGCTACTAGAGTTGCTCCCATTTTAGATAAATGTGTATCATCATCTTTACGTTTTTCATAATACGCTACTTCTCCCGGAGCAAAATGCAAATGTAAATTTCTTGAGTCTTCTTCTCCATATTTTTCTTCTAACTGCTCGGTAAGCCATTGCATATCGATAAACGGAACGTCCAACTCTTTGCCCAGCATTCTCACAACTAATGGATAAGACCCGTGTGTATCTACAAATGTACCAAATTTATTAAAATTTCTACGTACAATAGAACTCATCAAAATAGGAGTTGCCCCTTTTTCTCTGGTTTGGTTTACAAATTTTTCTAAGTTATAGCGGTAAGCCGTAAACGGATTAGTATAACGATCTGGAGAATTAATTTTTTGATCGTTATGCCCAAACTGAATTATGACAAAGTCACCAGGTTTAAGTTGGTCATAAATCGTTTTCCAACGACCTTCATTTAAAAAACTTTTAGTACTTCTACCATTAACGGCATGGTTCTCAATAGTTATTTTATTGGTCATTAATTCTGGAAGCATTTGCCCCCAGCCATGCTCGGGGTTTTCTTCCGGATTTTTTTTATCGGCCATGGTAGAATCTCCAATAAGGTATAGTGTTGGTTTCTCTTGTGCATAAAAATGTATAGATATTAAAATAAAAATACAAGAAAATAATACTTTCATATGTTTTGTTTTAAAATTCAAAAGCTCCTAAATCTGGGGCTGCTCCGTTAAACTCTACCCCTTCTACTTCTAATCCGGCGTCTATTAAATCGCTTCCTGAAACTAAATTCATAAAAGTCACTTCTGGTAAGCTACCATCTGCTTGACGTGGATTTGTTAATTCTTCTGCCATTAAACTTTCAAAATCTTCTTCAGATACCGATAAACCATCGTTCCAACTATTATTAGAAATATTTGTGGTAGTAGCATCAAAACTATTAGCCCCATTAAAAGAAATAGCGTTTTTAATAATTAACTCTTGAAGAGGATTTGTACTACTAAATGCGTAATTTCTTCCATTACCGTAGGCTGAACAATTGTAAATAGTTACTGTGCCTCTGTTACTATTGTGGTCAAAACCATCGTAAATATTACCAACCGCAAGACACCTAATATACAAAGCATTATGGCTTAAATCTTTATCATCACTACCTCCCGTTTTAAATCCGTTTCCATCACCTAAGCCTGGTGTTCCGTCCTCTAGGTATCCATTATTAATCGCCCAACAATTCATATAAGTGGTTGTAATATTATCGTTATCTCTTAAATAACCATCCCAACCATCATCTAAATTATTCCAAGTACGGCATCCTTCAAATTTATTACCAGTTCCTGCATCTAATTTACAAGCAAATCCATCGGCATTTTCGATAGAAGAATCTGCATTGAAATATGAGTCACAATTTAATATCAAATTATTTGCACCTCCATTACCAATCTGAAGTCCTGTATCTTTATTTCTTCTGAAATCACAAAATTCGATAATATTATTGCTTCCACTAATAACCATACCGTTATCACCAGCACCTTCGATAATTATACCTTTTATCTTCCAGTAATCTTGGTCTAAATTAAAACCTCTATTAGAAGCATTCTCTTCCATCACAGAAAAATCTAGTAGAGGTCTTTCACCCTGAGCCATGACAACAATCGGCTCATTTTCAGTTCCTGAGGCTAATACAGATAATGGTGCACTAAATTCATAATTTCCTGCAGCTACGATAATTGAATCTCCAGCATTAGCTGCTAATAAAGCATCTCTTAATCCTTCAGCGCTATTTACGTTTACAGCAATAGGCTGGGTAGGTTCATCTGGATCTTGATAGCCCGACCAAACAGAACCATCACTATAATTATCATCTACAGATTCACAAGAGCTTAGGATAGCTAATATTGCCAACAAGCACAATTTAAATTTTATAAGATTTGAGATTCTCATTTTAAGTTATTTTAGGTTAATACTATTGAATTGGACTCCAAGAATTATTAGTTATGGAGAATATGTTTTCTAGTGTATATTTTTTCACTTCTTTTTTACTTAATTGATGCGACCAGCTTACTCTGGTTTTTGGTGAAGCCCCTTCTCCTTTACTATTATACTCTGCGTAAAAAGTAGTTTTTTCTTTTTGCGGAAACATTTTATCACCCCTCCAAGGATCCCAGCCTTTTTCTACAATATGATCTCCTAAAATTGAATTGATAAAAACGGTTTTTGCATACGAACGCCAAGGTCTACCTAAGTAAACTTTATCTATCCCATCTTTTGCAATTAAATTACAGTTAAAAAAAACATAACCAAATTCCTGATTTTGGGGTGTGGCTGCTGCGGTAATATAAGAATTATATAAACTTTTAATTGTACAATCTTCAAAAACGCAAGTGGATTCACCAAAAATAAAATCGGTTGTTCCTTCGATATAACAATTTTTATAATATTGGCGACTACTTTCTGTTGCTGTATATAATGTATCTTGACAGCCTAATAACTTACAGTTTTCAGCAATAAAACGATCTCCTTCTACGTGAAGAGCTACTGCCTGACCACGATTACACCACGTATTTTGAACACTTAAATTTCTAAAATGGATATCGTCGCCTTGAACTAAAACCGTAGAGGAAGTAAATGTTGATAATTCTTTACCAGTAACAGAATCGATTTTACCGGAATAATCACTACCTGTTATGATGGTATTTTCTTTGCTTTCTCCAATTAAAGTAAGTTGATGCTTCCAACTGGGAATCACCAATTTTTCTTGATAAGTTCCTTTTTTGATAAATATTTCAACTTCACCAGGACCTAAATCTCGAGTAGAATTTACCGCTTCTTGAATGGTTTTGAAATCGCCACTTCCATCTTGAGCCACCGTTAACTTAAGATATGGATCTTTAGCGATAGCACATTGAACTATTAATAATAATGCGAATATGGGTAGTAATTTCTTCATCGTTAATTTTTAAATATTTTGTTTAAAAAAGCAACTGTAAAATCTACGGTAGGTTCAAACCAAGGTTCTAATAACCAAAAGGAATGTGGCGAACCGTCTAAAGTATGAACTTCAGAATAAATATTGTTTTTATCTAAAATTTTAATCATATCGTCGCGACCTGCGTGAAATCTTGGCATGGAACTATTGATAAATAAAGTAGGCGGAGTATTTTCTCCTACATATTCTAACGGTGAAGCTTCTTTCCAGTTTTTATAATTTTCGTTTCTCATACCACCTAGCCAAAGTCCTGCAATTTCACCTTCAGCATCAGCATCAGGGTGAACAAATGAAACAATACCATCTACATTTACGATCGCTTGAATTTCTGAACTAATAGTTTTATCTTCTTCATCATACAATTCTGAATTAGGCGTTACCCCAACTAAAGTCGCTAATTGCGCTCCTGCGGAAGTGCCTAAAACGGCAATCTTATTCGGATTCAACTTATAAGTTTTAGCATTTTTTCGCATCCACCGTAAAGCATCTTTCAAATCGATTACCGCCGCTGGATATTTTGCTTCCGGACTTAATCGATAAGAAGCAGTTACCGCTACAAAGCCATTATCGGCTAAATGTTGCGCCATGATGCGCTGATTTTCTTTACTTCCAGAGATCCATCCGCCGCCGTGAATTAACAACACACCCGGACAGTTTTCATTAGTTTTTCCAGATGGGTAATACACATCTAGTTTTAAAACTGAGGTTTCTGTTTCTTTATATGCAATGTCTTCTTCAGCTAAAAATTGTTTTGACTCCAAAGGCTTGATACCTTTAATAAACGGATACTCTTTTTTGTATTTATCTACTGTAGTAGCAATGGTATAGGGGCGAACTTCTACTTTTTTCTGAGCAAAAGTGCTTCCCCCCATCACCAAAGTTACAAACACAACAATGTAATTTTTAATGATTTTCCTGTACATTATTTTGTATTAATTTTCTTCAACTCGTTAAATACCAATTGTGCAATTGCTTCTGCCCCTTTTGGCTGAAAATGAGTGTTATCATCTTGACCATCAGGATAAGCTTCATATTTACCCGCAGGTAAATTCATAAAGTAATTTTCAGTTACAAAATCTTTGCCTTTTTTTGAAAAGTAATCCATCGAAAGCTGATTTAGATCAATTAATTCTACCTGCATTTCTTCAGCAAGATCTTTTGGAGCCTGATCGTAATCTCCGTGTACATTTTGTAAATGGCCATCTTCCCAAGGATAATTTCTAGCGACTGGAGTTAAAATAATTGGAGTAGCTCCTTTCTCCCGAGACTGACTTACGAAAAGTCTCAAAAATTCTTTATAGCCTTCAATATTCACATAACGTTCTGTTTTATTTTCAGCAGCGTCATTGTGACCAAATTGTATAATCACTATATCGTTTTCTTGTAAATCTTCAAATACTCCACGCCATCTTCCTTCCTGAAAAAAAGTTCGTGTACTTCTTCCTCCACGAGCACGATCATCTACAATAACAGAATCGGTTTGGATGATGTTTTTTACTTCAGCTAAACTATCTTTTACAAAAAATTGCTGAAATACTTGTCCCCAGCCGGTAACCGGATACCTCGTTTCCATATAATCCTTGCCAGGTTCGTAATCATCTGCATAATTTGCCATTGTAGAATCTCCTATTAAAAATATAGTTTGAGCAGTTTCCTCTTGAGTTATTTCCTCTTCATTAGATTCTTTAGAAGATTCTTTCATTTCTTCAGCACAACTCTGCGCAAAAAAAGCGGCACAAATAATAATTACAATTTTCTTTAACTGATTCATTTCTTCTATTTAGTAATTCTAAAATATTCAACATCGGCATAGCCTCCTCGTTTAGCACCAGCTGAACTAATACTGAACAAACCAACTTTGGCTCCAATCCATTTTCCTACTCGAGCTTTAAAAGGTTTACCTATTTTTTTATAACGTTTGCCATTCTCACTATACATAAACTGACATTTAGCATCTGAACCAGAAACTTCCAATTTTACATATACGGTATTCGATTTTAGTTTTTTCTCTTCTAAAACTTTTTCTACGGAACCCTTGTCGGCATTTATTGCTTCGGTTTGTTGCAAATAGAATTTATCATTCTTTTGAGTAATGGTAAGCGTAAAGTAATCTCTACCCATTACGATGAAACCTGCTTTACGCTGCATCTTAGCATCTTCAGGAATTAGCGTAATTTTAGAATTTGCCGTAAATTCTGGTGCGGGAAATTTCTGTAATAATAAGTTGGGAACATCCCATAAATTTGTAGCCTTTTCAGGCTGAGCTATACTAAATAATCGTAAATAATCATTACCAGGCAACTTAGCGTGCCATAATACATTTGGATTCGCATTCCATTGCCATTGAATCCCTAAGCTATCACTGGTAAATTCATCGGTTTCTTTAGGAGTGACTATTTTATAAGATTTTCCTACATTAGGTTTTTTATACTGAAAAACTGGCTCTCCAACACCGTTACCATCTTGATCTTCTCCCATTACTGGCCAATCGTTTTCCCAACTCATCGGTTGTAAATGCACAATTCTGCCGTAAGCATCTTTATCTTGAAAATGGTAAAACCAATCTTCTGCGTTTGGAGTTTCTACCCACGCGCCCTGATGCGGACCGTTAATTTTTGTACTTCCTTGCTCTAGTACTACTTTTTCTTCATAAGGACCATAGATATTTTTAGAGCGAAGAATTAGTTGCCACCCAGTTGAAACCCCACCTGCAGGAGCAAAAATATAATAATAGCCATTTCGCTTATAAAATTTAGAACCTTCTACCGTGTCGTGATCTTCGTGACCATCAAAAACGTGACGCCCTTCATCTAAAACTTTGGTTCCGTCGGGAGACATTTTATGCACGGTTAATAAACTTTTTACACCAGCACGACTTCCTGCCCAAGCGTGAACCAAATATGCTTTACCATCTTTATCCCAAAGCGGACAAGGATCAATAGCGCCTTTAGCTTTCATCACTAATACTGGATCTTCCCATTCACCAGCGGGATCTTTGGTTTTCACCATATAAATTCCGAAATCTGGATCTCCCCAATAGATATAAAATTCATCATTATGATATCTAATTGCTGGTGCCCAAACTCCGTTACCATGTTGTGGAGTTTCAAAATGATCTACTGGAACTTGTTTTGGAAGCGCATAATTGATTAACTCCCAATTCACCATATCTTTAGAATGCAGAATAGGTAAACCTGGTGCAGCATTAAAACTAGAAGCGGTCATATAATAATCTTCTCCTGCTCGAGCTACATCTGGATCTGAATAATCGGCGTGTAAAATTGGGTTGGTATAGGTGCCGTCACCTTGGTCTGCAACCCAAACATCAGAAATATAATTTTCTGTAGTTTGTGCCTGAGAAAAAGTAACGATTCCTAATGCTATTATTGCTATGTATTTATTTAATTTCAAATGAAAAAATTTATTTGTTCAACTCTAAACTTGCCATGATAAAAGGTCCTGTTCCTTTGGGATCGTTAGAACGAATTTCTTCATTGACATAATATTCAAATGAAGCATCTCTGTAAGGATCACCGCCAAGACCTGCTACCGCACAACATTGCGTAAGGTTAACCATTCCATTATCTTCAACTTCAATTAGGTTATCTATAATTCCTTGGTAGCCTTTATTTGCAATTTCTAAGTACTTTTCTGGTAAGTAACCTTTATTAACCGCTTTAGCTAAAGCGTAAACAAACATTGCTGAACCAGTAGCTTCTAGATAATTACCGTCTCTTTTGGGTTGATCTAATACTTGATACCATAACCCAGTTTCTCTATCTTGAACGCTAATTACTGCATCTGCATATTGCTGTAAATAGTTAATTAATCGCTCTCTACCTTTTTGACTCTCTGGTAAAAAATCTAATACATCGACTAATGCCATACCGTACCAACCCATTGCACGAGACCAAAAGTTAGGGGAAGTTCCGGTTTCTTTATTAGCCCATTTTTGCTCTCTACTCTCATCCCAACCGTGATATAATAATCCGGTTTCTTTATCTAAAGTATGTTTTTGAATAAGATCAAATTGCCTAACAATTTCATCAAAAGCTTTTTGCGCTTCGTCTCCTTCACTAAACATTCTAGTATAATGCGCATAAAAAGGTTCTGCCATATACAACCCATCTAACCACATTTGATGTGTATATCTTTTTTTATGCCAAAACCCTCCATCTGAAGTTTTAGGTTGAGTTTCAATTTGTTTTTTTAATGTTTTTAATGCGATTAAAAAACGTTCTTCTTTAGTCTTAGGATATAAGTAAAGTAATACGTCTCCAGATTTAAGCATATCTAAGTTTTGCTTTTCGATATCGTAAGTTCTAATTTCACCTTTATCAGTAATCATCGTATCAGCGTAATTGTAGATATAGTTATAAAACCTTTCATCTTTGGTTTCATCATAAACTCGTTTAGCCGCAGTTAGTACTAAACCATTTGTATAACTCCATTTAGGTTTGTCTCTAAAGTCAAGTTTTGATGCTTCTGGAAATCTTTCGATCTCTGAAAGCATCATGCGTTCTGACCACTTTAGATTTTCTGAAATCATCATTTCATTAGTTGCTGTTACTGATTCGTTTTCAGCTTTATCAACTTTCTCTTCATTTTTATTTTTACAAGCAAAAATTATTAAAACCATAACTATAATAGTTATTGAGCTTGTAATAAAACTAAATTCCCTTTTTTTCATTTTACTGTAATTTTCCGTTTTGCTGAAGCGTATTTAATTTGATTTCTAAATCTTTCACAAAAGCTTCTTTAGTCGTTATTCCCTTTTTCTCTTGTTCCCAAGCTGCTAGAATGTAATAAGAAACTCGGTTTATGGTAGGTTTAAAAATTACCAAGTGATCGTGCGGTCCTTCTTGAATTTTTTCTATTTCTGAAGTTTTATAAAAAATAGCCATTCCTAATTGATCTTCATCACTTACTAAAGTTTGCGTACCGTAAGTAGCTATATAACCCCAATCCTCATTTTTATTTTTAATTAATTCTATATCCTTAAATTTTACGATTCCCGTGGTTAAACCCTCTATTTCGTCTGAAGGCTTTAAAGATATTTTTGAGTAACGATCGGTTGGATAAATGGTAAATTTTGCTTCTAAATTGATGGTTTCTTTTCCTGTTTTCCATCCATCATAATTAATATTTACAGAAGAACTAGTTGATGTATTTTTTACAGAAGCCACTGTTCTTGCAACATTTCTAAAATGTGCTACCGAATCATTTATAAATCTACCATATCCGCCTAATCCTAATGATTTACCGGCTTTAAGAATATCTTGCCCCCAAGCAGAATCGTGATGATAATCTTCGTAATTCTTTTGTCCTACATAAGGTAAAACGAGTGTATCTATTTTTTTTCCCCAAATATCTATAGCGTTTCTCCAATCGAGATACATTCTAAAACCAACTTGGCTATTTTCCCAACCTGGACCTTCGTAACGAATATAGTAGGCGTGATCTGAATGTCCTTCCGGCAACTCTAGAGATTCAACATTTTTAAATTCTCCTCCTCCAAATTTTTTAGGCTCCCAATTGTCACCTTTTCGTATAGAAAGTTCTGCATAAGTTTTGGCATCTTTATTAGGTTTTTGCCAAGCATCTTCTTCTAAAGATAGACTCAGCTTATTTACTTCTTCGTTTTGAGAATCTTTTTTTTCTTCCTTACAACTATTTAATATGATGAATGATGTAAGAAAAATAGACAATATTATTTTTTTCATAAGTATTTTTTGTAAAAAAGGAATTTGTATGATTTGCAACACCCCTCTTTAGTAGCTAATTTAACATCAAATTATTTTGAGATTTTTTTATTGGTATGCTGGGTTTTGTGGGAAATTATTATTTTGATTAAGATCTAATGCAGACTGAGGTATTGGTCTTAAAATTTTTAACTCTCCGTTAGCACCGATAAAATTCCCAGGTTCTATAAGGTAGTGATACATAGATGCTCTTTCTACTAAAGTTCCAGTACGCTTCAAATCAAACCACCTATGGTACTCTCCTAAAAGTTCTCTACCTCTTTCATCTAAAATATAATTGATATCAAAATCTGCTGGGCTAGCATCACTTACTCCTGCTCTTTCTCTTACTACATTTAGACGTTGTAATCCTATAGCAGCATTTCCTGCTTGTAAATAAGCTTCTGCAGCTATTAAATAGGTTTCTGCCAATCTTGCAAGTACTATATCTCGTCTATTTGTTTTTTCACCAAATGGAGCTGCTGGGTCATCAAATTTCTTAACTGGAATGGTTTGATAATCGTTGTTAGGATTAATGGAGGGTACATAAGAACCAAAAGAATGAAAAGTAGCTTCTGGATGCTCTGTTTGATAATCGTTTTCGAATTGTTGAGAGTTTTCCCAAGCAGCAGCATAATAATGCGCTACATTTAAGCTAGATGTATCTTCAAAATCATAAAAGTCAAAATAGCGCTCATAGACTTCTTGCATAAATGTTGCATGCCACCTTTCATCCTCTTCTGTAAATAAATTTATAGCATATTGCGTAGGACATAAAGTATAAGTTCTATAAGGTGCATCACCTGCTATTTCACTACCGCCTTGATATGGACCAAAATAGCTTGATTGCATATGTCCTAATTTAAAAGGATCTTGATTAGTAGAACTTTCATCATATTGTACTGAAAATATAGTACCTGGTTTTATAGTATATTCTGTATCTGGTAACCAATATTCTGAAAAGGAAATGGTTAAACCTTCTCCTGCAATTGCATCATCTGCATAACTTGCTGCTGTTGCAAAATCTGAGCTAGAACCAAAACTTTCATAGCCGCGTGTTAAATAAACTTTAGCTAAATAATGCTCAACAGCTCTTCTATTAACTCTTGCGCTTAGCATGTTATCCTCAACTAAATCTAACGATTCTTCAAGTTCTGAAATTATAAAGCTATAAACATCTTCTGCAGAATCACGATCAAATTCTAAAATAGGTTCTTCAATATAATCGGTTACAATACTAACACCTCCATATGTTTGAACTAGTAAAAAATAAGCGTGAGCTCTTAAAAATTTCACTTCTCCTATTCTGTTTTGCTTTACAGGAGATTCTTCCGTCGTTTCTGAATAAAATATAGCTGTATTTGCTAATTGTATAGCTCTAAAACAACTACTATAGAGATGAGCTACACCTTCAGAATTAGCATCAAGTTGTGTGTATTGACTCAATCCTGGTGGCTCTGCATCTCTACCTTCTGCGTACATATCTGTTCCTGCGGAAAAAAGCCAAGGCTCATTCCCGAATATTTCTCTTAATTGTGAATAATTAGAATTTACTATTAAATCGAATCCTTCTGAAGTATTATAAAATTCTGAAGATACATTAGATCTTACATCTTCTTCTAAAAAATCTTGACAAGAATTTAATGAAAGTCCCAAAAATAATGCTGTAGCTATATGTTTAATCTTTTTCATTTCTCTTAAAATTTTAAGTTAAAACCAAATTGGTATGTTATTGAACTTGTACGCCCTGTATTTAAAGGAGCCGAAGCCCATTCTGGATCGTAACCTTCATACTTAGTAAAGACAAATGGATTAAGAACATTTGCATACACTCTAAGCTTTTCTAATTTTAATTTCGTTAGAATTTTATCTTTAAAATTATATCCTAAAGCAATATTTTTAACTTTCACAAAGGATGCATCATGATAATAACCTACCCCATTATTTCTCCAAAAGTTTCCTTCATTTCTAGGTTGAGGATAACTATTTGAAGTTTGAGCTGCTAGACCTGCATCGTTTTCTGGCATATACCAATTAATATCTAGTTTTTGCCTCCCGCGATCTCGAGTATTTGCGAAATTAGAATGAAATTCACTATAAACTAAAACTCCCTGATTTGTAATTACAGATGCAGATAAATCAAAGTTTTTAACTTTTAAACTTGTAAATAAACTACCTGACCAATCTGGATTAGAAGATCCTAATATCACTCGATCTTCATTAGCTGTATATCTACCGTCACCATTAACATCTCTTAACTTTTCTTGACCTTCTTCCATACCATAACCTGCCGCCTGTTCCGCTTCATCTGCTTGCCATATTCCTGTAAATTGATAATTGTAATGAGCATCAAGTGATTCTCCTATAAATAAATTATTACCAATATCATCTATTTCACTCTGTCCATAAATAGATTCAACCGCATTCGTATTTTTAGTAAATGTGAATGTTGTAGACCATGAAACATCAGGAGTTTGTATATTTCTAGTGGTTAAGCTTAACTCTAAACCTTTATTACTTACCGAACCAACATTTGCATTTATAAAAGGATATCCTGTTTCTAATGGCAGATCTTGTTCAAATAAAATATCTTTAGATAGTCTATCGTAAATATCTAAGCTACCTACGATTCTGCTATTTAAGAATCCAAAATCTACACCAGCATTAAACTCACGAGTTCTCTCCCAGTCTAAGCTTGAATTTGCAAGCCTATTAGGAACCCACCCATTATTAGCATTGCCATTGAAGTCATAAAAAACTTGTGAATTCAACAAATTTTTAGAAGAATATGGTGATATGTTATTATTTCCTGTAAATCCATAACTTAATCTAAGTTTTAGATTAGATAATGTGTTTTGATTTTTAAAAAAATCTTCTTCTAAAATTTTCCAAGCCACTGCTGCAGATGGAAATGAATCCCAACGCTTAGATTCTGAAAGTACCGATGAGCCATCCCAGCGATTTGTTAAAGTTAACAAATATCGCTCTTTAAATGAATAATTTAATCTTAAAGCGTAAGATGTAATTGTTTGTTTAATAAAGCCTGTACCTAAATTAAAAGTACTTTGTTCACCACTACCTATATTATAAAAGCTAGTTTCAAAAGGCATAAATCTAGAACTTTGAAAAGAAGATTCTGTTTCATCTGAATATTGACTAAAAAGCCCTAAAAAATTAAAACTATGATCTTCCCCAATTTTTTTATCAATATTAATCTGATTATCCCACGTGTAATTAAAATTTTGATTTTTTTCAATTTCTGCTGAAGGCAAATTTCTATTATTTGCACCAGTATCTGTAAGTGCTCCCCACGCTTGACCTCTTCTATTTTGATTTAAACCCGAAGAAAAAGTAGACTTGAATGATAGCCAATCATTAAAATTAAATTGAAAATAGCTACTTGCTATAATATTCCATCTTTGAATCTCATTAGTAGAATTAGCTATTTCTAATAAAGGGTTGTATGTACTTGTTTTATTAATTATAAAATCCCCATTATCATCTGTTAACTTACCTGGTAATGGAAAAAGTTCTCCATCTAAACCATAAGGATTTAAATAAGGGTTTAAACGAAAAGCGTCTCTCATCGCTACACTACTCCCTAAATTTTGATCTGTTTTTGTAATTGTTAAATTTGTTCCAAAAGAAAATTTATCATTTACGGTATGATCTAACCCTAATTTTAAAGTATATTTTTCTAACTCTTCATTTTCAATATTCCCTGTTTCTTTTTGATAACCTAACCCTAAATTATATCCCATTCCATTATCTGAACGCCCAGATACATTTAAATAAGTATTTTGCTGATAACCACTTTTCAAAACAGCATCATACCAATCAAAAGAATCTCCATCGGCTACTCTTCTAAACAATTCTGCATTGTCACCACCACCACCAACGGCATTAGCTAGAGTCTCAGCAGAGACGGCTCCAGTATTAGGATCTATTGCTGCTGTTTCTAAGTAAGCAGATTGGTGATATTGCCACCATTTATCTGGTGACATCATATTAGGTAATCGAGCTACTTCCTTAACTCCAAAAAAGCTTTCTAAAGATACATTAAATCCTGATTTTGCTCCTGCACCATTTTTTGTCGTAACTATAACCACCCCATTTGTACCTCTAGAGCCATATATTGCTGTCGAAGATGCATCTTTTAAAATATCCATACGTTCTATATCTTGAGGATTTAGAAAATCGATATTATCTGTAGGCACACCATCTACTACAAATAAAGGTTGATTATCACCAAAAGAATTTTTACCTCTTACAACAATATCAAATCCATCTCCAATACGACCAGTAGAATTACTAATCTGAACACCAGGTACGTTACCTTGTAAGGCTTCAAGAGGATTTGTCATATTCCTCTCGGTCAAATCATCTGAACCCACACTCCCTACGGCTCCAGTTAAATCCGTTTTCTTTACCGAGCCGTAACCTACAACTACAATTTCATTCAATGCTTCTACATCTGTTTCTAAAACAATATTGAAATTAGAGTCTTCTGAAACTTCAATCGTTTTCGTAACAAAGCCCACAAAACTAATTGTAATAACCGAATTCTGAGGCACGTCTAATAAAAACTTACCATCAAAATCTGTGATTGCTGCATAGCTTGTTCCTTTTACGAAAACATTTACACCTGGCAACGGCATTCCATCTTCTGCCGACGTTATTGTTCCTTGTATCGTTTTTAAATCTTGTGCCATTACCTGATATCCGGTGATGAAAAAAATTACCGAAAAAATAATCGACAGCTTAGCTTTTGATAGTTTTTTATACATTTTAAATAGTTTAGTTAGTTAACTTTTTGGGGAATCATTTCATTTCTTGGTTATTAATTTTAGTGTTTTTAAAATTAATTTTTTCTGCGTGTTCTACAGATTGAATTTCTTTTACATCATTAATCACTACGTTGGTAAAGTTTACATTTTTTACAGGAGACTCTTCTCTACCGGTAATTAAAATACCATATTTACCTCCATTTTTTACCGTTACGTTTTCTAAATAAATATTTTTAATGCTAGGCATAAATTCACCTTCTTGATTATCATAAATACCGTAATGTGTATTAATTTTTAAAACTGCTTCTTTTACACTTCCTACCCATAAATCTTTTACGTAAATATCTTCTACAAAACCACCTCTTAGTGTATTTGTTTTTATTCTAATGGCACGATCTAGATTAGGACTATCCATTTTACAATCTCTAACAAAAACATTTCTAACTCCTGCAGAAATTTCGCTTCCCATCACAACGCCGCCATGACCATCTTTCATAACGCAATTTTCGATGACAATATTTTCACTTGGAATAGCTACTCTTCTTCCGTCTTCATTTCTTCCAGATTTAATGGCAATACAATCATCACCTGTGTTAAATAAACAATTTGCTATACGAACATTTTTACTGTATTCGGGATCACAACCATCATTATTGGGACCGTGACTATTTACAGTAACACCGTCTACGGTTACCGAATTAGATTTAATAGGATGAATTACCCAGAATGGCGCATTAGTAAAAGTTACGCCAGAAATTAAAACATTTTCACACTCAAAAGGCTCTAAAAATAAAGGTCTTAGTTGGTGACCTTCACCAAATACTCGTTCATTAACAGGTACACCAGCCTCATTCATTTTTCTTAAGGCAGGCAAATTAGCTTCATCTTTTTGTTGTGCCATACCTTCTTTGTGTCCATAACGCTCAGCTCCACACCAAGGCCACCAATTTTCATTACTGGCTTGACCATTAAAAGTACCTTTACCGGTTATGGCTATATTTTTTTGTTGATAAGCATATATTAACGGAGAATAATTCATGAGCTCCACACCTTCATAAGAAGTATGAACTACTGGCAAATAATCTGCTTTATTTTTACTGAATAAAACTTCTGCTCCTTCTTTTAAATGAAGATTAACATTACTTTTTAAATGAATTGGTCCTGTTAAGTATTTCCCTTCAGGAACGATAACTTTACCGCCTCCTGACTTGTAACAAGCTGCAATTGCTTTTTTAAAAGCTACAGAATTATTAGTCTTTCCATCTGCTACAGCTCCAAAATCTGTAATTAGAAAATCTTTATCTGGAAATTGTGGAATTACAATAGAAGATACGATTTGATCTGCTTTTTCCCAAACTGAATTCTCAACGATTTCATTTTGATTTTCTTCAGAATCGCTTTCTTTAGCAATAGTTTTTTTTTGCTCTTTACACGAGCTAAATAACATTATTAATGTGAAGAAAAATAAGGAAGTAAATTTTATAAATTTCATAGGTGAGTTTAATTTTGTAATCGATTGCACTAAAATATAAAAGCTTTATGAATTAACATAATTTTTAATCTTAAAATTATTGATCTACTAATAAACGCCTGCAATTATTAGTAAACTAAAATATATCATCCCATCTTGTTACAAGATTAAATTCCGATCATTTTAGATAAAGTGTATTTTTCTAAGTCGTTTTTAGAAACTTTTTTAGCCCACTTGACCCGTTGATTTGAAGCACCTTGCCCAGATGAGTTGTATTCGGCATAAAAAGAAGTTTTTTCAGCTTCAGGTTTATTCCAATTATGCCAACCTTCAGTTTTTATATGTTCACCTAAGCTACAATTAATGAGTACCGTTTGGGCATAATCTCTCCAAGGTCTTCCTAAATAGACCGTATTTTTTTCTGTATCTCCTGTAAAATTACACTTTTTAAATACCATACCGTACTCTGCACCTTTACTAGTAGAAGCTGCAGTCACATAACCTGGAGATTTACTATGAATTTGGCAATTTGTAAACAACCCTACAGACCAACCAAAAATAAAATCTACAGTCCCTTCTATATAGCAGTTATTGTAATATTGTCTGCTTTCTTTACCATGTAGATAAAGTGTATCTTGATTTCCTAAAAAATTACAATTTTCAAAAATTACTTGATCACCATCTACTCTAACAGCAACTGCTTGCGCAATAGGTCCTGCACTGTTTTCGAAAGTTAGGTTTTTTGCTTTAAAATGATTTGCTAATACAAAAAATGAGGTAGAACCTGTAGTTCCTATTTCTTCCCCAAAATCATTAAGTTTAGTTGCATAATCATCATAAGTAAGTATGGTTTTTTCTTTATTTTCACCTACAAAAGTGATATGGGTTTTAGAAGAAGGTAGTACCAATTTTTCTTTATAAACTCCATTTTTTATATAAACCTTAGTTTCATTTTTTCTAAAGTTTGGTAAATTATTTATCAATTGGGTTAAATTATCAAAATCACCAGTTCCATCTTTAGCTACTATAAAATCGTAAGCTTTACTAGCTGTGTCTTTTTGATGAATTAACTGATTGGTATATACCTCCAAATTGGTATAATTTTTATCTAAATCGAAATTATTGGCATCATTACCGGTTACCAATAATTCATTTTTTCTTTCCCATTCATCTGGCATGCCATCGCCATCTGAATCTGTTAAAGATTTTCCTTTCCTAAGTATTGGCCATCCGCCAACGTCTTCTTGAGAATCGATGATACCGTTACCGTAAGTAGTTTTACCTGTACGCACTTCGTACACTATTCTTTGATCTACTACATCTCTTGCTAAACTAGCTCCTGAATTTTTAAGTACGTTTTCGTAAGCATTTAAAGCGGTTTGAGTTTTTATATTATTATGGATAGCGTATTCTTCTTCTTTTTTTGCTTCCAAAATATTTTCTCCTTGCACTCCTCCATTCCAATTATCTTTAGTAATTTCAGGAAAACCTACTATGTGATTTCCTTTAATATAAAATTTACCATAGGGTTGCGACGGACCTATAATTCTATCTGTTTTAGATGATGTTGTTGCAGGACCAGATTTAAAGTAATTATTTACAATATTATATTTACCTTTTTCTCCTCCATAAATACTATTGTCTCCCCAATTAAAAATTACGTTATTTCTAAAGTCTACAAATTCGTGAGAAGAATTAGGAACACTCTTAGAACCTCCAAATCTTGGATTTCTGCTGTTATTACTTACAATTAAATTATGATGAAATGATGCATTTACACCTCCCCAAATCGCACCGTAACCGTGATTACCTTTATGATGTACAGACTCATTTAATGCTTCTGAAATAATACAGTATTGCATGGTGAAATTTTCTGTCCAATAAAAAGATGCATTTTCATCGGTTGCCCAACTTATGGAACAATGATCGATGACTGTATTCTTTAGTTCACGCCCACCTAAAGCATCATCTTCTACTCCATTTTCATCTCCCATTCTAAAGCGCATATATCTAATTATTACATTATCTGCCTTCACTTTTACAGGATATCCTTTTATCGTTATTCCCTCTCCAGGAGCTGTTTGACCAAGTATAGAAAGATTACCGTGATTAATATCTAATGAAGAGTTAAGTTCTATCGTTCCTGAAACTTCAAAAACAATTGTTCTAACGGTATCTTTTAATATGCCTTTTCTTAAACTCCCTTCTCCATCATCTTTTAAATTGGTAACCTTATAAACTAAGCCTCCGCGACCACCAGTAGTAAATTGACCAAATCCTTCTGCGGTAGGAAAAGCTTTCTGTTGACCATAGGCCACCATGAAAAATAAAATATTGATTAATAAAAAAATTGAATTTTGTATTTGTTTTTGATTGATCATATTCTATTAATTATGATTTAAAAAAATCCTCTATAGAGCTCTTTACATTGATACGTAAATTTACATCTATAGAGGAAAATTATGAGAATGCTTATTGGTTAGAGTTACAGTTTATAAAAACTGAATGGCTAATAAAAACTAAAGCAATAAGCCTTCAATGTTAGATAACTAATTAAAACCACCATTTAGGGTCTCCAATAGCTCCTCCTGTAGAAGAAGCATTTTGTAATTCTGAATCTGATGGAAGTGTAAAATCTGTAGTAGAATCATCCCATCCTAAATCTACGTTGAAAATATTTTCTTGTGTAATAAAACTTTGTTCTGGTATAGTGACCGGTTGAGGATCATCTACATCTCCATTAGTTAAATTAAAAAAATTATTAAAAGTGAATGAGGCTGATGAAGTTGCATTACTCATTCTGATTAAATCTTCTCTAGCAGTACCTCCTGGTCTTGGAATATTTGCTAAAATATTATTCTTAAAGTTGAAGCTAAATTGCACATCGTTAACATCTAAAAGAGTATAATTATCTGCAAAACCAATACTATTTATTGTACAATAATTAATGTTAAAAACTGGAGAGGCAGAAACTTCTTTTCTGTACCTAATGAATAAATCTCCAGTTCTATAGAAAGTTGAATTTGATAAATTAACTTCGTTTACCACTAATTCTTCTGCATGTAAAAAAGCATAATTACCAGGTGCAAAATCGTAAAATGTAGAATAATCTATATTAAATGTATTCATAGAATAAGCCCCATCTGAACCTCTATTTGCTCTAAATGCGCTAGTCGCAACATCATGAATTTTACAATTGTCTATAAACACATCTGTAAAAGCCGCTGTATCTCCATTGCCATTACCACTAGTTAAATTAATTAAGTATAATGCTCCTGCATCTGTTCCATCTAACTCTAAACCTCTTAACGTTATTCCTGCTCCTGAATTGTTTAACGTAAATTCTTTAAAGTTTATTTTAGTATCATTAGGATCATTAGAAATAGACTCTATTACAATTGTTTTACCATCAATAAAGAAAGAACTACCGCCGGTTTCGTAAACACCCGGTTCTAAACCTATTACATCACCATCTTGACTATTATTTACGATAGTTACAATATCATCTGCTGGAGTTAAAATTGCTGCGTAATCACTCTCTTCTTTGGTTTTAAAGCTTCTATACCCTATACTTACAGGACCTTTATATAGGTCTATGTTATATTTGGTGTCGGGGTCTAAATTTTCTATAACTTTACTCCCGTTTTGAGCTTCATCATCTGAAATTTCTATAGAAAAAGGATCTCCTACCAAAACTTTTTCGGCCGTAGGATCTGTTTCATCTTGCGTATATTCTTGTAATTTAAATTCTGTTACTCCTGCAGTAATTTCCCAATTTACTTTTACACTTGTAGCCAAAATAGATGGACTTAAAACTGGATAAAGTTTTTGCACTCCTCTTATGCTGAAACCTCTACTTACACTCCATTTTGATTCTGGTCGATCTGCTAGCGCAGCCACTTTTACACGAACATAATATTGCTGTCTTACCTCTAATTCTTGATCTGTAAAAATAACTCCTGAAGTATCTGTTTGTTTCTCTACAACAATTTCTGAGGGAGTTGTAAATAAAGAATCTTCTGCTACTTGAGCCGTATAAATTTCTTGTATACCGCTAGTAAATAATGATGCATCCCAAGTTAGTTCTGCACGGTCTTCATAGCTCTGTACGCTAATTTCACCAGGAGTAAACATTCTTGTTTCTCCTTCAGCTGAAAAATCATCATCTGATTCACAAGCCCATGTTAATGCTATTAACGTAAACAGCACTAACAGATTGCTCAATTTTATTTTATGAATAATGTTTGTTCTCATAGTATTAACTTTTTTACTAATAACCGTAATCTTGTGTTAGGTTATAGTTTGTATTTATAATATCATCATATATTGGCAACAGCTCTTTTCTGTTAGGTTCAAAATATTGCATAAATCCTTTACGCTCACTATCTATATATTCTGGAGTTATACCATCTAACCATTGTGCTTGGGTATAACCTGCTGGCACTTGCGATGGATCAGGAGTAGCATTATAAAAAACAGCAGAGGAATCATTTCCTGTAAAAAAAATATCTAAATTTTCTACTACTTGTTGCGCTGAAAGTGAAGGATCGTAAGTCGCTTCTTGGTAATAAATTACTTCAGGGTAACCTGCATACTGACCTGTTCCTTCCATGAAATCTGTGAGTTTTTGTCTAGTCTCTATAAATTTATCATTAAGTAAATTCCATCTAATTAAATCGTATTTACGAATACTTTCGCCTCCAAACTCTAAATATCTTTCTTGCACAATAGCATCAAAAAATGCTTGTTTACCAGTTGGAATTGGCTCTATTTGATCTTCATTACCCATAAAAGCTCTAGCTCTAACTTGTTGCAAAGCATCAATAGCTTGAGAAGTAGGACCGTTATTAACTTCATTATCTGCTTCAGCAAACATTAATAAAACGTCTGCATATCTTAAAATCGGCCAATTCACTGCTAAGTTCTGAGAAGGTCCTGTAATATCTGTCCAAGATTTTCTAAATTTACCGTCTGTCCATCTATTAGATGCGGCTACAACGGTCATTTCTTTAGCATTAACTTGAAAAATATTAATCGTAACATCTCTTCTTAAATCAACTCTATTAAATTCATAAAAATAAACCGGAATAGCATTTACACCAGCACCACCGTTCCATTGAGATGCTCTATCGTGTCTTAAACCATTGTAATAACCTAATTTACTATCTGTTTTTGAGTTTCCGCCAAAAGCACCAACTTCAAACATAATTTCATTAGTATTATCTGCCCTACCCTCATGAAGTGATCTAAAGATATCTTCATAATCTGGATTTAAACTATGATTACCACTATTTTGCATTATTTCAAGACATTCTTGCCTTGCGATAGCATAGTATTCTTGAGGATTAGCACCTTGTTCCATTTGTTGAGAATCTCTTCTTAAAGAATACCCAGCTCTTGCTAATGCTATTCTAGCTCTAAGCCCTTTAATTGCTCCTTTAGATAGTCTTGTTGGCGGAATATTAGCTTCTGTTCTCCATGGCACATATGTAGCAGCTTCTTCTAAATCTGCTATAATTTGCTCATAGATTATATCTCTATCTGTTTTTTCTAAGAAAAGGTTTTCATAATCTGAAGAAGGCTTATCTTGAAAAGGAACATCACCCCAGTTTCTAATTAACTCATAGTAAAATTGTGCTCTTAATGCTAAAGCTTCCCCCAGGAGTCTATCCATCATATCTGCATCGCTTTGCGATCCGTTTTGATACACTGGAGAACTAGGAATGTATTTTATACATAAATTTGCTCTTTCTATACCACTATATAATTGCTTAAATGGGTTGTTAAGCTCTGGGTTTGAAGAACAAGCTTCATACATACTTATCCCTCTTCGGTCATTACAATTGTAATCTCCAGAAGTTTCAAAGTCATCTGCTCCTTGAGGTAAAATTACACTTAACCTGTTCCCGTAACCGTTATCACCTATAAGCTCTCCATAGATAGCTACAACTGCTGAAGTAGCATTAGAAACATCGCCAAATTGTACATCTTGAGATGTTTTGGAGAGACTTTCTACTTCTAAATAATCTTGACATGATGTTACAGTTAAACCCACCATTATCAAACTAAAAATTATATACTTTTTCATCATTCCTTTTTTTTAAAATGTAACATTTAATCCTGCTAAATAAAATCTACTTCTTGGGTAAGCTGCGTAATCTACTCCAGGAGTTAATGGATTACTTCTTCTTGTGTTTGCTTCAGGATCATAACCTGTATAATTTGTAATTGTAAATAGATTATTTACTGTTCCATAAATTCTAAAGTTAGAAATAAATTTTAATTGATCCAATGCAGATTTAGGAAGCGAGTATCCTAAAGTTAAGTTACTTAACCTTAAAAATGATCCATCTTCAATTGCATAAGAATGTAAAATATATTGTCCCGCAGGTGGAGTCCACAAGGTTGTATTTTGATTTAATTCTGCCAATCCTTGAGGGTCTGTAACTTTCACACCATTTGCATCAAACCATTTCCAACTATTGTTAACAGAAGTAAGCATATTATTATCTCTATATAAATACTGGGTTGTAAATTCTACTTTATTAGCATTATAAACATCATTTCCTAAAGAGAAATTAAAAAACATACTTAAATCAAAATTCTTGTATCTAAATTGTTGATTTAAACCTCCAAAAAAGTCAGGTTGAGAATTCCCTAATACTTTTTTATCGTCATCATCAATTACTCCGTCATCATTTAAATCTCTAAGTTTTAAATCTCCTGGATTAACACCTCTAGCACCTAATGCTGCAGCACTAGAACTAGGCACTCCTTCTTTTAAAGTGTAGCTTTGTGTAGAAGCATCGTAATTAAAATCGTCTAAATCGTAAAAACCTTCTGTAACGTAACCGTAAAACTGACCTACAGGTTGATCTACTTCAACTTTAAAATCTCTAATATTATTTACCCAACCCGAAGTTTCATAGTAAAATTCTAAATCTTCTCCTGCAGTATTTGTTCCTAAACTTATAATTCTATTATCATTGGTAGAAATATTAAAGTTAGCATTCCATCCAAAATTTTCAGTATTAATAATACTTGCCCCTAAAGTTAATTCTAAACCTTTATTTCTTGTTTTTCCTGAATTTTGATATTGATAATCATACCCACTCGTCTGAGGGATTTTTGCTCTTAATAACAAATCTTCTGTATCTGTAATATAAGCATCTAAACTTCCGTATATTCTATCATCAAAGAATCCAAAATCTATACCCGCATTTTTAGATACGGTAGATTCCCATCTTACTTTTGGATTAGCTAGCTCTGATGGAGGCGCTGCTCCTGGCGTTATTGATTGCCCAAAAGCATAACCATAGTCACTAGAAGTATCATAAAAAGTTTGATATAAAAATGCTGGAATTCTATTATTTCCCGATTCCCCATAACTTAATCTTAGTTTAAGATTAGATAAGAAATTTGAATCTTTCAAGAAATCTTCTTTTGAAGCATTCCAAGCTAAAGAAACAGAAGGGAATGTTGCATATCTATAATCTTCACCAAAAACGCTTGACCCATCTCGTCTTACAGAAACTGTCGCTAAATATTTTTTCTTATAAGAATAATGTGCTCTACCAAAGAAAGACAACAATCTATCTATTGATACTGAACTCCCTGGAGCATCTTGCACCATACCGTCTGGAGGCGTAGCTTTTTGAATTCCAGCAAAAGCTTGTTGAGGACTTATATTTTCTGGCAACCATTTAATATACATTCTTTCAGACTCTCCGTCAGTTTTTACAGTTTCCTGTCCCACTAATACATCTAAACGATGTTTTCCCGAAAACGTTTTAGAAAAATTTAAAGTATTAGAATTAGTTATTCTTCTAGATTGACTTCTTCTTAAATCTATTACTGGCATTTCTGCATTTGCTCTAGCAACACTAGTCACTTTACCATTAAAGCTATTTACTTTACGATCATTCTGAACATAACCAAGAACAGATTTAAATGTCAGGTTATCTGTAAGGTCAAATGTTAAGAAACTATTTAAAATTAAATCGTTTCTATAATCATCCTGAATTTCGTTATTCACCAACTTCAACGGATTCACTAAATTTGTTAAGGTAGCATAGTTAGGATCAAATACATCTACAAAATCATCGTTATTAGGACCAATAAACGGCTGATACCTTACTGCATTTCTTAATCTATTTGAACCTTGAGAACCTGTATTTGATGTTCCGGCTCCTGAAATTTTTCTTCTACTATATCTTGAATTTACACCAAATTTAACTCGATCACTAATTTTATGATCAAATTTAAAGTTAGCCATACTTCTTTTATAGCCCGATTTTAGCATAATCCCTTCCTCTTCCACATGGTTTAAAGCTAAACTGAATGTTGTTTTAGCAGTACCACCTGTAACGGTAAGGTTATGAGTCTGATTAAAAGCATCTCTACCAAAAACCTCTTCTTGCCAATTTTGCATTTCAATAGATTTATAAATATCTAAATCTTGATATTGACCATATCTATTTACAAAAGTGCTAGCTAATTGCTCATCTCCAGGAAAGTTATAAAGACCATACTGATATTGTACAAAATCGTAAGGATTCATTACATCTAATTTATTCACAATCTTTCTAACCCCCGCATATGTATTATAGTTTACTTGAGTAGGCATTGCTTTACCCCCCTTTGTTGTAATTAGCACTACACCGTTAGCACCACGCGCCCCATATATAGAGGTAGAAGCCGCATCTTTTAAAACATCGATAGTTTCAATCTCTTGAGGCGATAATATAGACAAGGCATTATCTACCTGAATACCATCTACAATATATAATGGACTGTTATCCTGAGTAATAGAAGTTCCTCCACGAACTCGAATATTAACTTCAGCCCCAGGAGCTCCTTCAGATTGAGTTACTCTTACCCCAGCCAAACGCCCTTGTATAGCTTCCGCAGCACTATTTACAGGCATATCTTTTATTTGTTCTTGATTTACAGAAGAAACTGCAGAAGTAAGCTCTTCTCTAGAAACCTGAGAATAACCTACAATTACCAGTTCTTCAAGCTGATTAGTTTCAGCTTCTAAGCTAACATCAAAATTTCTTTTTTCACCAACCTTCTGTGTAACCTTCTGAAAACCAACATACGTGAATTCCAAAATGCTTTCTTGACTAGCTACAACGATTTCGTAATTACCATCAAAATCAGTAGTAGTTCCGTTAGTTGTACCTTGTTCCATCACGGTTGCGCCTACTAATGGTACACCTTGATCATCTAACACAGTACCTCTTATTGTTAGTTCTTGCTGATAAAGAATTGTAATTTCTTCTTTAGCTATCACTTTGGTGTTAACCGCAGAGAGATTAAATGGAATAATCATCAGCGCAGCTAAAACACACTGAAAATTATTAATTGTAGATTTTTTTCTCATAATTTAAGTATTCAATTATATAAATCTCATTTTATAGAATTACCTGTTCAGAATATAACAGTTGTAATCGATTGCACTAAAGTATATATTTATTACCAATATCCAAAAAAAAACTTATAAAAATTAATAAAAAGTTAAATTAAAGAATTAATACTATTAATAAAACATTACATAGATGCAAAAATTACCATATTGTTAAGTAATACTAAAAAAAATATTATCTTGTACCTCTTTGATAACTGGATTGTATAAAAAATACAATCGATTACATCTATAAAAATTACTAAATGGCAGAAAAAATAACCATTTACGATATATCTAACAAATTAAACATTAGTGCTGCTACTGTTTCTAGAGCGCTTAATAATAACCCTAAAATTAGTTTAAAGACTAAAGAATTAGTGTTAAAAACTGCAGCCGAGATGAACTATAAGCAGAATCGTTTAGCACAAGCTCTAAAAAGTGGGAAGACTAATAATGTTGGGGTTATTGTTCCTTATATTAACAGAAGTTTTTTCTCTAGTGTAATTAGAGGTATTGAAGAAGAGCTATCTCCTCACGGTTACCACGTGATCATATGTCAAACCCATGAAGATGTTCACAATGAAATTGAACAAATAAATACGCTTTTAAACACACAAATAGATGGTATCTTTATGTCTGTTGCAAAAACAACTCAAGATACCAAACATATTGAAAAAGTGGTTAAAGAAAATACTCCTTTAATATTTTTTGATAGGAAGAAGAATATCGACGGAATTAGCTCTGTTGTTATAGACGATTTTAAGGGTGGTTATTTAGCCACAGAGCATCTCATTAAACAAGGATGCAAAAAAATTGCTCATTTTTCTGGAGATTTAAATCTAGAAATTTATAGAAATAGGCATGAAGGTTACTTAGCAGCTATGAAAGATTATGATGTAACGGCTATCCCTAAATTCAGTATGCAAGTAAATAGTAAAATAGAATCTGGTTCGACTGCTATTAATGATTTATGGAATTTATCAGAACAGCCCGATGCTATATTTTCTGCTAGTGATTATGCAGCTTTAGGAGCTATTCAAGAATTAAAAAGGAAAGGCATTAAAGTTCCAGAAGAAGTTGGTGTGGTTGGTTTTAGTAACGAACCTTTTACCAAATATATGGAATTACCCATAACCTCTGTAGATCAAACTCCCGTAGAAATGGGTAGAAATGCTGCCAAAGTCTTTTTAGAACAAATAGAAGGGAGCAAGACACTTAGTATTGAAAAGAAAGTGGTTCTTACTCCCAAATTAAATATTAGAGAATCTTCTAATCGTGAGCTTATAAAGAAACTCCTCGTTTCCAAGGAATAAAGTCGTTTTGATCATTCTGATCGGCTTTAGAAATGGTTTCACCACTGGCTACCGATACAATATATTCTAAAATTTCTTCGCCCATTTCTTCTATGGTTTTTTCACCTTTTATTACACCACCACTATCAATATCGATAATATCAGGCATTCTTCCTGCTAAAATTGAATTGGAAGCGACTTTAATTACGGGTGAAATTGGGTTTCCTGTAGGTGTGCCTAATCCGGTAGTAAAAACCACTACATTAGCACCAGAGCCAACCATTGCCGTTGTACTTTCTACATCATTACCCGGGGTACACAATAAATTTAATCCTGGTTTGGTCACATACTCTCCGTAATCTAAAATATCTTGAATAGGTGATGTTCCTCCTTTTTTTGCGGCTCCAGCAGATTTCATTGCATCGGTAATTAAGCCGTCTTTAATGTTTCCAGGAGACGGATTCATATCAAAACCTGAACCAGCTGCTTCTGCAGAATCTTCATAAGCACGCATTAATTTTAAAAAACGTTTTGCTTTTTCTTCATCTACACAACGGTTCACCAACTCCTGCTCTACACCACATAACTCTGGAAATTCTGATAAAATAGGTGAACCTCCTAAGGCTGAAAGTAAATCGGATGCGTAGCCCAACGATGGATTTGCTGAAATTCCTGAAAAACCATCTGAACCTCCACATTCTAATCCTAATTTTAGTTTAGACAAGGGTGCTGGTTTACGTTGAATTTCATTGGCTTTTTTAATTCCGTCAAAAGAATCTTTAATGATTTTAGCTAGCATATCATCTATAGTTCCTTCTTGTTGCTGTTCGTAAATTAAAATGGGTTTATCTAAATCTGGATTAATAGCATCTAACGCATTCTGAAAAATATCAATCTGAAGGTTTTGGCATCCTAAACTCAACACCGTTGCTCCAGCTACATTAGGATTATTTACATAACCCGCCAATAGCTTTGATAAAGCGACAGAATCTTGCCGAATACCTCCGCAACCGCCTTGATGTGTTATAAAACGCACATCTACATTATCAAAAATAGGATCTTCATCTGGGGTATTATCTTCAGCTAACTCTATATTTTCTCCGCTAATTAAATTTCGAAGTAATTTTCGCTGTTTACTAGATTTGTGAAAAGAAAGTTCTTTTTCAAAAACATCTTTTAGCAATTCTACATTTCTATTTTCACAAAATACTAACGGAAAGAACAACCAAACATTTTGTGTACCTACCTGACCGTCATTACGGTGATAACCATTAAAGGTACGGTCTTTCCATTTTGAAATATCTGGTGCCGTCCAACTTGTGGTTTCTGTTTTACCTGAAGTGCTACTGGCTTGGTGTTTTACATTATCTACTGTGAGCACATCACCGCGTTTAATACTTTCAGTAGCTTTACCGACCAATACACTATACATAAAAATCTTATCTTCTGGCGCTAAATCGACCATCGTGATTTTATGTTTGGCTTTTACATCCGATAATATAATGATTTCTTCACCTTCAAAAGTAAGCTTATCTCCTTGCCATAAATCGACTAAGGCAATGGCTACATTATCATCTGGATGTACTTTTATGAGTTTATTCTTCATCTTCTTCAATTTTAAACTGAAATATTTCAGTAATTATTCTACCTCAACCTTTTCTGAAAATTGCTGGTAACCTTCCTTTATACCTTTGGTTTCAATAAGTTCTAAAGCCATTGCTATATGGTTCTTTAACTCTGGTATCTGAGTTAAATCTTGATCCCAAAATTTTTCGTTTTTCAATACCGCTTCACTAATCTCTTGATAACTATGCAATTCCCAAACTCTTTTAAGCTCTGCAACTACAGCTTCATCGTCTTTAATTGGTAGCGTATGGTTATTCCATTCTCCTTTATAAAATCTTATAAGACAAGCAAATGCAAAAGTAAGATGCAAAGGTAATCGATTACAATCTTTTTGAAAAGCTAATAAACTTGGTAATACTCTTACTTTAAATTTTGAAATTGAATTTAAAGCAATACTCGCCAATTGGTGTTTGATAAAAGGATTTCTAAAACGGTCTAACACTTCTTCAGAAAAAGTTTTTAATTCGTCTTTAGATAAAGAAAGTGTCGGATTAATTTCTTTAAAAATTGCTTCTTTAACAAACGCTCCTGTAAACTCGTGATCTACGGTTTCTTTTACGGTTTCATTCCCAAAAAGAATCGAAAAAGGAACCATCGTGGTATGTGCACCATTTAAGATTCGAACTTTTCTAGTTCGGTATGGTTGCATATCTTTCACTATTAAAATATTCTCGTCAATTTTATCGAATGGAATTTTAGCTTTTAGTGCTTCTCCTCCTTCGATTACCCAAAGTAAAAATACTTCTGAGGAAACAATTAAAGTATCTTCAAATTCTAACTGACTTTGATACGCATCGATATCGTCTTTTGGATAACCTGGAACAATACGATCTACTAATGTATTATGAAAGCTATTGCTTTGATTGATCCAAGTTACAAAATCTGCTTCTAATTTCCACAATTCGGCATACTGAAGAATTATTTTCTTCAATGTATCGGCATTATAATTGATTAATTCACAAGGAATAATCGTTAATCCTTTAGTTATATCTGCATTAAAATGTTTAAACCTTCTATATAATAAAGCCGTTAGTTTTGCAGGAAAACTCTTATGCGGTGTTCCTTCTAAAGTATCGGTTTCATCGTAAGCAATCCCTGCTTCTGTGGTGTTAGAAATTATAAATTCTAAGCTTTCTTCTTCCGCTAATTTTAAATATTCTTTGTAATCTGTGTAAGGATTAATTCCTTTCTGAATACACGAAATTGTGCGTTGCTCTTGTATTTCCTTACCTTGTTTTACGCCCTTCATAAACAAGTTATATAAGCCATCTTGTTCATTGAGCATTTTTACTAATCCGCCGGATAAAGGCTGAATTACCGCTACACCAGCATTAAAATCTGCTTCTTTATTTAATTTATCGATTACAAAATCGACAAAGGCTCTTAAAAAGTTTCCTTCGCCAAACTGAACTACTTTTATTGGTAAAGTTGTCGTGATATTTGTATTTTTTCTTGTTAATCTTTCCATCTTATGAATGCTAATTATTTTTTATTCAAATAAACTTGGTAACCACAGACTAATTTGTGGTATGTAGGTAACTAATATAAGTACAATTGCCATCACTACATATAAGGGTAGCAAAGGCTTAATTACTTTTTGAATGCTGGTTTTTGCGACTCCTACTCCTATAAAAAGTACAGAACCTACTGGTGGTGTACATAAACCAACACATAAGTTCATCACCATAATCATTCCGAAGTGAACGGGATCTACTCCTAAACTTTCCATAATAGGTAAAAAGATTGGTGTAAAGATTAGTATGGCTGGAGTCATATCCATAAACGTTCCTACAAAAAGTAAGAGTAAATTAATGATAATGAGAATAACATATTTATTATCACTTAAACCTAACAAAGCATCACTTACTGTTTGCGGTATATTTTCAAAAGACATTACCCAAGACATTCCCATTGAGGTGGCAATTAATAACAATACAATAGATGTAGTGACTACAGAACTTAAAAAGATCTGAAATAATTTCTTCGGATTAATTTCTCTGTAGATCGCAGCTAAAATTAACGTATACAAAACCGCAATTCCTGAGGCTTCTGTAGCTGTAAAAATTCCTGAAACAATACCTCCAATAACTACCACTAATAATAATAAACTTGGTAAAGCATCTAAAAAAGTAGACCCTATTCTTTTTACGTTTGTTTTTTGCCCAGATGGATATTTTTTCTTTTTAATCCATACCGCTGCTACTAGCATTAACGACAATCCCATTAAAATACCTGGAATGTAACCTGCTAAAAATAAACTAGCGATAGAAACACCACCACTAGCCAATGAATAGACTATGAGTACGTTTGAAGGCGGTATAATTAAGCCTGTAGTGGAAGCTGTCACATTTATTGCCGCTCCAAATTCTTTAGAGTAATTTTCTTTTTCCATGGGTGGTCCTAAAATCCCTCCAATCGCAGATGCTGCCGCAACTGCTGATCCTGATATTGCACCAAAAAGCATGGCTGCAATTACATTCACATAAATTAAACCTCCAGGTAGTGAGCCTATGAGTGCTTTTGCAAAATTAATGAGTCGATGAGCAATCCCGCCCTGATTCATAATTTGACCGGCGAGAATAAAAAATGGAATTGCTAATAAAGAAAAACTATCTAATCCTGTGGCCATACGTTGCGCCATTGTGGTAAATGCCGCAAGAGAATCTATAGATACTACTAAAGTTAATAAACAAGAAATACCAATAGACCAAGCTACAGGAACTCCTAAACTTAAGAGTATTAAAAATGAAATAACTAACAATAAAATTTCGGCAATCATACTAAATACTTTTTACTGTTAAACACTTCATTTAATTTATATACAATTATTAAACATCCGCTTATAGGCAAAACAATATAAACCACCGATAGCGGTAAATGTAAAGCTGCAGAAGTTTGGCCTAGTAAATAACTAATATAGACTAGATTTCCTCCTCCTATAATTAGGGCAAATAAAGAAAAAGCAATAATTAAAATATTAATCCCTACACGTAAACGAATACGATTTCGTTCGTTTAACTTAGGCGGAAGTATATTAATTGCTAAATGTTCTTGTTGTCCAGAAGCGTAAGCCGCTCCTAAAATTCCGATCCAAATCATTAGATACCGAGCAATTTCTTCGGTAAATGAACTTGGATTTTGTAATACATATCGAGAAAATACTTGCCATAAAACAGCAATTACAATCAAAGCCATTAAAAAGACTAAAACCGTTCCCAGTATTTTATCTAAACTTTTTTTCATGAATCAATATTATTTAATAGCTTGAATAGCTTCTATGGTTTTCTTCAATTCAGGATCTTCCTTAAATTTATCATACATGGGTTGCACCATTTCTCTAAATTGTTCTTTTTCTGGATAGGTTACTTTTACACCTGCTTTTTTAATTTCTTCTAATGCATGTAGTTCTGCTTCTCTCCAAATTTCTTTTTCATATTCTGAAGATTCCATGGCAGCTTCTTTTACCCACTTTTGTTCTTGCTCAGTAAGCTTATTCCAAACTACTGTACCAATTAAAAGTTCATCTGGAAGCGCAGTATGCTCATCGACCATAAAATGCTTACAAACCTCGTAGTGATATGATAAATAAAAGCTTGGCAAATTATTTTCTGCACCATCTACAATACCTTGTTGTAAGGCAGTATATAATTCTCCCCAGCTTACTGGTGTAGGAGAACCTCCCAAATATTTCACCATATTCATCGCCGTTTGACTTTCCATTACTCTCACCTTTTGTCCTTTTAAATCTTGTGGAGAGTTTAATGGTTTAGTGCTATAAAAACTTCTACTTCCCGCATCGTAGAAAGTTAATCCTTTCAATCGATTTCGTACACTAGACTCTAAAAGTTTTTCGCCTATTTCGCTTTCTAAAACATTAAAGCGATGCTGACGATCTTTAAATAAAAAAGGCAATCCGAAAACTTTTAATTCTGGAGCAAAATTTTCTAAAGTTCCTGTTGAAACTTTAGTCATTCCTAAACTACCGATTTGTAAAAGCTCAATAAGCTCTCTTTCTGAACCTAATTGCTGACTTGAATAAATATCTACTTTTAACCTTCCATCAGATTTTTCTTCAATACGGTCTGCCATAAATTTCATGGCTTTATGTACTGGATGTGAAACATCTAAAGCATGACCTAAGCGAATTACTTTAGTTTGCTCATCTTTTTTACAAGCTGAAAAAACTAAGGTAAAAACTAAAAGTGCTGCTACTGCTATTTTCTTTTTGAATGAAATCATTTCTTTAAGCTTTCTACAATTTGAATAGCTTCACTCACCTTTGCTTGCACTTTGTTCAAGTCGAAATTTCCTTCTTCATTTTTAATAAAAAGTTTAGAACCAATTCCAACACAGTGAACACCTGCTTCAAACCACTCTTTTAAATTCTCTTCAGTTGGTGAAACTCCACCTGTAGGCATAATGCTAGACCAAGGTAACGGTCCTTTTACTGCTTTTACAAATGATGGTCCGCCTACTTGAGAACCCGGAAAAATCTTTACAACCTCTGCTCCTAATTCTTGTGCGTAGTTAATTTCCGTAACAGATCCGCAACCCGGCATCCAAGCTACTTTTCTACGATTACAGGTTGTAGCCATTTCAGCATTAATTAAAGGAGAGACAATAAAATTTGTCCCTAATTGAAGGTATAATGCGGTGGTTGCAGCATCTATTACAGAACCTACTCCTAACATCATTCCTGGTAATTCTTTATTGGCATATTTTACTAATTCGGTAAAAACTTCGTGTGCAAAATCACCTCTATTGGTAAATTCAAATACACGAGCTCCACCATCGTAACAAGCTTTTAATACCTCTTTGCAAGTCTGTACATCTGCATGGTAAAAGACAGGAACGATACCTGTTTCCTTCATTTGTTGTGCGACTGCTATTCTTGAATATGTTGCCATTTATTAATGGTTATAAATTAATTTATTTACTATTTGTGATTCTGTTTTTAGAACGAAATCACATTACATGATCGACAGAATGAGATCCTGAAAGAAATTCAAGATGACCTAAAAATTGTTTCTCGATACTATTTTAATTCCGCTTGCGCTTCATTAAAATCAATCGAAGTGACGATTACTATAATTTAGCTTAAGGTCTATATTCTAATATCTGACTTTCTAAATCTATCTTTTTATTCTTCCGCCGGTACTTCCTTCCGCTACTTCTAAAACTTCTTCAGGGCTTACCAAATTAGCATCACCTAAAATGGTATGTTTTAAAGCACAAGCTGCGTTTGCAAATTCTATTGCTTTTTGATCGTCAAAATGAAGTAATCCATAAATAAGTCCAGCTGCATAAGCATCTCCCGTACCTATTCGATCTACTACATTGGTAATTTCTAATTGTTGTGTTTCGATATATTCTGAACCTGTCCAAGCATGAGCATAAACTTTTTGCCAACTTGCACTTACTCCTTCTCGTATTTTATCGAACACTTTTTCTACGGAAGGACATTCTTTTATCAACGCTTTACTAGCGGCAATAAATCCTTCCTTAGAAAAATTAAAATCAGTTTTTAAAATCTCATTAATTTCATTAACGCCACCAATAAATATGGTAGACATCCCTACTAATTCTTTTAAGACTTCGTGACCATCTTTACCGTATTTCCAAAGATTACTACGATAGGCAGGATCTGCGGTTACTGCTATTCCTTTTGCTTTAGCTACTTGCAAGCCTTCTTTTAAAGTTTGATAAGCACCTTCTGAAATTGCAGGAGAAATCCCCGTCCAATGTAAAAAACCAGCATCTTCTAAAACTTCTTCCCAATTTACACTTTCTGGTATAATATTGGCAAAACTTCCTTGTAAACGGTTATAAGCGATTTTGCTAGCTCGAAGCCCAGAACCTACTTCTAAAAAATAAAGCCCAAGTGGGTGATCTACTTTATTGACCGCCGATACATTAATGCCAAACTGGCGCATAGCAGCAATAGCAGCATCACCTACTAAATCGTTTGAGACATTAGTCACTTGTTGTGTTTTTTCGCCAAAATAAGCAAGCGAAGCCGCTACATTCATTTCTGTTCCTCCAAAGTAGAAATCCATCGATGTTGCCTGCGGAAGCTTTCTGTTTTCCGCAGGTGATAATCGCATTAAAACTTCTCCGAAAGAGACAATTTTTTTATGTTGAGTTGAATTTTTCATCTAAAAATTGAAATAATCGTTGGCGTTTCCGTAGCAAATATTAGCAATGGTTTTTCCTACCAACTCCATATCTTGTGGTAATTCACCTGAAACCATTTCTTTTCCGAAGAGATTACATAAAACTCTTCTAAAATATTCGTGTCTTGGGAACGAAAGGAAACTTCTAGAATCGGTTAACATTCCAATAAAACAGCTAATTAAACCCATATTAGAAAGCGCATTCATCTGCTTTTCCATTCCGTCTTTTTGGTCTAAAAACCACCAACCAGAACCCCACTGTACTTTTCCTTTTATACTACCGTCGTTAAAGTTACCAATCATAGTGGCAAAAACTTCGTTATCGGCAGGATTTAGGTTGTACAAAATGGTTTTTGTTAATTTATCTTTACCGTCTAAAGTATTTAAAAACTGAGATAATTTTTCAGCTTGACTGTAATCTCCAATAGAATCCCAACCTGTATCTGGACCTAATTGTGCCAACATACGCTTGTTATTGTTACGAAGCGCACCTAAATGAAATTGTTGTACCCAACCAAATTTGTGATATGTTTCGCTTAAAAATAATAATAAAGCCGTTTTGAATTTTTCAGCATCTTCTAAAGAAACAGTTTTTCCTGCTAATTTAGCTTTTAAAGCAGCATCAACTTCAGCATCTGTAAATTCTGAAAACGACATTGAATTTAATCCGTGGTCGCATAATTTACATCCGTTTGCATCAAAATATTCAACACGCTTTAATAACGCATCTTTTAAATCTTGAAAACTCTGAATATCTACTTCTGCAACTTTTCCTAATTCTTTTAAATAATCGGTATAACCTTCAGCATCAATTAAAATTGATTTATCTGGGCGAAAAGCGGTACTAACTTTAATCCCGATATTTTGTTGTTTGATAGCTTGATGATGCTTTAAATTATCTGTAGGATCTTCTGTCGTACATAAAGTCTCTACATTCATCTTATTCAACAAACCTCTACACGAATTCTCTTTTTGCTGAAGCTGTGCATTTACATTTTCATAAATGGAAGAAGCGTTGTTCTCATTCAGCAATTCATCAATACCAAAATAACGTTTCAATTCTAAATGCGTCCAATGGTATAATGGATTTCTAAGTGTATGCGGAACTGTTTTTCCCCAAGCTTCAAATTTTTCTTTATCGCTTGCATCACCTGTAATAAACTTTTCGTTTACTCCCATAGTTCGCATTGCACGCCATTTGTAATGATCGCCATTTAACCATACGCGAGAAATATTCTCGAATTGCGTATCGGCTTCAATTTGAGCCGGAGGTAAATGGTTATGGTAATCTATAATAGGTTGGCTTTTCGCATACGAATGGTAAAGTTGTTCTGCGAATTTGTTTTCCAACAAAAAATTATCGGTAATATATGTTTTTGTACTCATTTTTTTAAATTTCAATTTTTAGAAGAATTATCTTCCCATCCAGCCACCGTCAACGGTAACAATACTACCACTCATATAATCACTAGCTTCTGAAGCTAAGAAAATGGTAGGTCCTTTAAAATCTTTTGGTTGCCCCCAACGTCCTGCAGGGATTCTGGCTAAAATTGCTTCGCTACGATCTTCATCTTCTCGTAAAGCCTGCGTATTATCGGTAGCAATATAACCCGGTGCAATTGCATTTACATTTACTCCCTTGCTAGCCCATTCGTTAGAAAAAGCCATCGTTAATTGACCAATTGCCCCTTTTGAAGCCGCATAACCAGGAACAGTGATTCCTCCCTGAAAGGTTAACAACGAAGCAGTAAAAATCACTTTACCAGAACCACGCTTAATCATTTCTTTTCCAATTTCTCGAGTTAAAATGAATTGCGCGTTTTGGTTAACTTCAATCACTTTATCCCAATATTCATCGGGATGTTCTGCTGCCGGTTTACGCATAATCGTACCCGCATTATTGATTAAAATATCAATTTTTGGATTTTCAGCTTTTGCTTTTTCTATAAACGCATAAAGCGATTTACGATCTGAAAAGTCACATTGATAGGCTTTAAAATCTCTTCCTATTTCTTTAATTCGCTTTTCTATTTTAGAATCTTGTAATTCTAAAGAAGCGGAAACACCAAGAATATTTGCGCCAGCTTCAGCTAAAGCTTCTGCCATGGCGAAACCGATACCTCGTTTACATCCGGTTACTAAGGCTGTTTTTCCTTCTAAACTAAATAAACTCATAATTGCTTTTTATTTAAGTTCGTCTGGCGTTACTTTATCCATATCTCCATAATCTAAATTCTCACCTGCCATTCCCCAAATAAAAGTATAGTTTGAAGTTCCTGCACCTGCGTGAATAGACCATTCTGGCGAAATGATGGCTTGATGATTTTTCATAAACACGTGACGAGTCTCTTGTGGTTGTCCCATAAAATGACTAATAGTTTGCCCTTCTTCTAAATCGAAATAAAAGTAAACCTCCATTCTACGTTCGTGTGTATGTGGTGGCATCGTGTTCCAAACTGAACCTTCTTGAAGTTCTGTCATCCCCATTTGAAGTTGACAAGTTTCTACAACACTGTTTACGATTAGTTTATTAATCACACGTTTATTGGATGTTTTGGTATCTCCCAGCTCTACAATCTCAGCTTCAGCTCTTGTTACTTTTTTAGTAGGATTTGCTTTATGCGCAGGTGCCGAATTGATGTAAAAATAAGGCTGTTCTTCTGTAGCTTCAAAAATTACTTCTTTAGATCCTCTACCTACATAAATAGCTTCACGGTGACCAATTTCGTAAACTTTACCATCTACCGTTACTTTCCCTTTACCACCAACATTAATCACTCCTAGCTCACGACGGTCTAAAAAGTTTTCTGCTTTTAGCTCATCGATAGCTTCTAATTTTAATGCTTTATCTACCGGAAATGCACCACCAGCAATATAGCGGTCGTACATAGTGTAAGTTAATTTAATTTCATCTTTCACAAACAAATTCGGGATTAAGAAATGCTCACGAAGTTGATCTGTTGTATATTTTTTGACATCTTCTGGATGATGCGCGTATCTAAATTCTGATGTGGTCATGATTTTAGGTGTTTTTAATTCGAAATTTTTATTAATACTAGCAAGGTATTCATATTAGGTCAAGATTTGCATCCTGAGCTTACCTGAATTGCTCTTAACTAAATCAATTTGTGCAATCGATTACACAAATATATAAATGTTTTTTCATCATTTCAATATTTCTCATTTTTTTTACATTGAAAATGAAGAATTAACAAATAAAATAGCTCAAAGAAATCATTAATAACAATATTAAAGATTTTATAAGAATTCTCCCTATACCTTTTTCGAAAATTTTATTGTTTAAGATTTTGTGAATTTTTCCATAATCTTCATGACTTCTAAGCCTGTTGTAACGGAGCAAGGATTTGCTTCTTTCTCTAAAAAATAATGTATTGCAGATTGGATCATGGGTTGCTGTACATGTTTCGGGTTTTTGAAACTGAACGTTTCACGGTGTGTTTTTGTGATTAGCTGAAGTTGATCTCCGAAAAAAGAAAACTCTAACACACCTTCATCTCCGTAAATCACACAAGAATCTTTTCGTTTTCCAACTTCACAATTAAAAGCCCAAACTCCTTGGAAATGAATGTTGTTATTAAATTTCAAAATACCGTTTACGGTAGTATTTGTTGTATGAAGATTTGATTGACCACTAGCAAAACCATCTATTTGATTTGGTTTACCAAAAAAATGAATCAGTAAATCGAGTTGATGTGGAGCTAAGTCGTAAAAATATCCACCTCCAGAAATTTCGGTATTTAACCGCCAATCTTCTGGCGTTTCTACAGTCAATTTATCATGATTAGGCTGAATAAGTTTAATTTCTGCAAATTGAACATTTCCTATTTCATTTTGATCTAGTAATTCTTTTACTTTTAAAAACAACGGAAGTTTTCTTCGGTAATGCGCAACCACCAATTTACTTTTCGAAGTTTTTAAAGCTATTTCTAATTGCAAAGCTTCTGCTAGATTCAACGTCATAGGTTTCTCTAAATACACGTGCTTTCCAGCTTCAAGGGCTTTTAATGCGTAGTCTAAATGCGAAGACGGCGGCGTAGCAATGTAAACCGCATTAATTTTAGGATTATTTAAAATTTCATGTACTTGATTCGTCCAATGCTGTACTTTATGACGTGATGCAAAATCTTTAGCTTTCTCCAGATCTCTTCGCATCACACTAAGTAATTCTGAATGTTCACATTTTTGAAATGCAGGTCCGCTTTTTACTTCAGCAACATCACCGCAACCTATAATTCCCCAAGAGATTTTATTCATCTAATATTTATTTTTCAGGAGTCCAATAATTTTCACTTTTTCGTTTCGTACTAAACAAATTACCTATACTTAAATTGACTGTTGATCTATTTTTATCAAAATCATTCAATTCTCTAATCATAATTTTAAGTGGAATCACTCTCTACTTGAATCAAAGCCTTACCAATATATTTTTTTGAAAATAGAATAAAATCCCTTATCAACTCTTGGTTGACGAAAATAATAGTTTATTACTCATTTTATAGGTGAAAAATTAAAGAATTACTCTACTGAAAAATCAAAAATTGATTGATTATTAAATCCACCCATTGGGACTGTTCCTTGAAAAAAGAAACAATATTCTCCCGTTTCTAAAGCTTCTTTTAATGTTACTTTAAACCTACCATTTTCTAAATCTTCAATCAAAAAATTAATAGTATCTCTTACATCAACCCCCATTTGTGATGTTGCTGTAATTCCAGTAACTTTGCCCGTTATTAGTTCTCTTCTATTTCTTTTTTCCTTTAGTTTTGTTAATGCAAATTCCTTTGGAGAAGAAGCCGATCTAAACCACCAATTAACGCTACCTAAATCATTTTTGTTTTTATTATCAAATTGAAAGATAAACGTTAAATTATCTTTATTTAATTTATTTGAAGATGAATTACCGTTAACATAAGATTTAATTTTAGCAGAAGCTATCCCGTAAGAAAAAGCTGCACCAAGAGCATTTGTTTTAGTCCCTGCAAAAACAGAAGGATTAATTTTTTTTAGTATATTGTTTTCATAATAAAATACTCCTGTTTCAATTTCAACTTTAGATTTATCTATCATTAAAGCTAAAACATCAGAAGAAATTCCTTTTTCTTTAAGAAATTTAAGCTGTTCTATAGATGTATCAAAATCTACAGAAGAAGAATTTATTTTCGCCATTATGACTTCACTCTCAAACCCTAAATCTAATAAGTCAAGCACTGATTGATTATTCATTTTCTCTTGTGCCCTACTTAAAAAACTTGATAAAAACATAAAGAAGATAAAAATTGATTTTTTCATAATAAATAATATAGTTGGTTATAAAATTGATTTCAATTTCACAACAAATATATAAGAAAAAAAAACTTTTAATCTTACTATATTCAACATCATACAGTCTAACCCTCAATTATAATGAATTATTCAATAATAAAATCTGAAATTACATTTAGCATCGTTAATAAAAAAATCAAATATTGACTACGAATTTTTAATTAGAGAGTTCTATTTCAGAAACTTCTGCCGCAAGATTTCCTTGTATATTTATCAAAGCTACTAATCCATCTTCTTTAAAATAGAGATCGTTGACTTTAAAAGTATCGATAGCTCCAAATAGATTAATTCCTTTTTTTACTTCCAAAATATTTTTAAGTTTATCGTTAATTTGGTTGAGCAACTCAGATATTTTTGGAGTCAATTCAAGTTTAAAATTGTTAGAAAGTTTCTTTTTAAACAATAACCCCATCACCACATTAATCAAAATGTTGGTTAGCCAAGACTTTTTTTCTCCTTCAACTTTATAATTTTTAATAACTAATTCTTGGTCTTTTTGATTATATTCAAAATTAAGCTGCATCTTGAAACCTATTTTCTTATTTTTAAACAGAAATGTTTTCATTAAAATTTCCTGCTGAATACATAAACCGTAATCATCTATTCCTGAAGATAAATTAATCGATAAGATTTCACCGAATTGTTTTGCTCCATCTTCTTCTTTCTGAATTTTAAACCCAACCAATTTATCTTGAAGTACTTTCTCCAAAGCTTCTAATCTTATTTTTACGGGTATCTGAATGGAAACGCCGCTTTCGGTAGTTATATTTTCTTTACTCATAATGGATAAATATAGATTGCTAATACTTAAACATAGAAGCATTAACACATTTTTTTAATAAAAGTTTAAGACCTTATACGTGTTTAAGGTAAAACCATTAGTTTTATAGAAATTTTATCAAAGATGGAAAATCACTTCAATAAAGTAAAAACATTTTTACTAGATTTAGAATATACAATTATCAAAGAAAATGAAGCTGAACAGCTCTTTATCGCCGAAAATTTAGAAGCAGGGATCACTAACTTAATTATAGACTGCGAAGATCCTCTACTTATTATAGAGGTTTATTTATTCGACATCAAAAACAAAAATTTAGCAACAATTGAGAGTTTACTCATAAAAAACCGTGATATTATTCACGGAGCCTTTGCCTTAGACGACAATGGACAAAAAGTATTTTTTAGAGATACCTTACAATTAGAAAATTTAGATTTTAACGAATTACAAGCTACTTTATATTCATTAGAATTACTACTAAGTGAATACGCAGGTAATATTATAGCTTTTTCAAAATAACAAACCATGGGAATTTTTAAACGACTTTTTACAATAGGGAAGGCTGAAACCAATTCAGCAATTGATAAATTAGAAGACCCTATAAAACTTACCGAACAAGGTATAAAAGACTTAAAAAAAGATTTAGACAATAGTTTACAGGCTTTAGCTGAAGTTAAAGCGATAGCCATTAGAAGTAGAAAAGAATTAGGTGAAAGTAAATCTAGAGCAGAATCTTATCAACAAAAAGCTGTTGCCATTCTTAAAAAAGCTGAAAGTGGAGCTATAGATAGTACGGAAGCCGATAGACTTGCTACAGAAGCTTTAAAGAAAAAAGATCAAGCTCAGCAGCAGGCAGCAACTCATCAAGAAGAGGTTAATAAATTTGATGGTAACATTTCTCAGCTAGAATCTAATATTCAGAATCTAAAATCTACAATTTCTAAGTACGAAAACGAGCTTAAAACGCTAAAGGCAAGATCTAAAGTAAGTGCAGCTACCAAGAAAATAAATAAACAAGTTTCAGGAATTGATAGCAGCGGAACAGTAAGTATGTTAGAAAAAATGAAAGAAAAAGTGGCCGAAGAAGAAGCTCTAGCAGAGGCTTACGGTGATATTGCTAAACAAGGCAAAAGTGTTGACGACGAAATTGATCAAGCCTTAGATAATACTGATACTAGTGCAGAATCTTCATTAGAAGCATTAAAAAAACAACTTAAAGATTCATAATCATGGGCTTTTTAAAAAATTTATTTTCAAAAGAAAAAGAGCCTTCTTACGATAGTATAAGAATTGGGATTAAAGATCTAAAAACCGGATTTATTTTTGATTACGATCTTAGTTCTTGGGAGGTGCTTAATACTTATAAATATGATTGGGGAAATCATTTTTATACCTTAGAGTATAAAATTAGTAATGGTAGCCAAACCTTATTTTTAGGAGTCGAAGAAGACGATGAGTTACTTTTAACGTTAGGTAAAAAAATAAAGCTTAGTAAAATCGATAAAAATCTATCTACCGAACTTATTAATAATCAAAAGCCACCTCAGAAAATAATCTATCAAGATGAAACTTTTGTTTTGGAAGAAGAATCTCCTGGATACTTTTTAGATACCGCTAGAAAGCAGAGCGATTGGGAAGAGTTAATTAGCTGGGATTTGATTGGTCAAAATTCTCAAAATATTTTAACTATTGAACAATGGGCTAAAAATGAATTTGAAGGTAGTCTAGCTAAAGTAGTAAAAGAGTTTGAAATTAGTAACATTTTGCCCGTAAAATAATCCAATATTTATTATGAAAAATTTCGCAAAGATAATTGCAGCTCTTTTAGTTGTTTCATTTATCACCCAATCTTGTAGAAATAGATCACATTCTAACCCTGCTAGTCCTACTCCTATTGCTATTTTAAAAGGGAAACTTAAAAATGAGCAAAATTACAGTATCATTTTAGAAGACATGGACGCTAAAAATCTAAATACGTCTTCTGAAAAATACCTTCATAAATATCAAATTTTAAAAGAAAGAAAAGATACCGTGCTCGTAGAAAGTACAGAATGGTACCCTGTAACCTCCACCTATTTTAATAAACATATTGATGATTTAGGAATGGAGCTGGTTACTAAAGAAAATGGTAAAGTACACGAAGAAACTGTTCCTGCAGGTTATCGTGGTTATGTAGGTAATAGCCAATACGGGCAATGGAGGCAGCATAACGGGCATTCTTTTTGGGAGTTTTATGGTCGATATATGTTTCTTTCCCATGTATTTAATAGATTCAATAATCCTTACCGAAGAGATTATTATAATGATTATCGCACAAACTATTCAGGTAGAAGTTATTACGGTCCCAATGGCAGAAAAGTTTACGGCACTAGTACTTATACAGGAAAAAGTTCTTGGAATAGTAAAGACCAAAGCTTTAAAAACAAAGTAAGAAGTCAAGTGAAACTTTCTAGCGCCCGCAGAGCACGTAGTGCATCAAGATCTTCAAGAAGCACTTCTTACAGATCAAGAAGCGGAGGCTTTGGTAAATAAAAAATAAGAAAATGACATTATCAGAAATTTCTACATTAATTTATAACGGACTCATTTATTTTGTCTTAGCATTCTTTATTTTCTTCATAGGAAAGAAAATATATCAACTCGTACATCGCGACATTTCTCTAAAACAAGAATTAGTCATTAAAGATAATCTAGCATTTACTCTTTCACATCTAGGTTACTTATCGGGTTTATTAATAATAATTGGTGGCAGTATTATAGGCCCTTCAGAGGGATTAGTAAATGATGTCATCGATATACTTAGTTATGGTGTATTAGGTATTATTTTACTAAATCTATCCATTATAATTTCAGATAAAATAATTCTAAGGCATTTTTCAATTAAAAAAGAAATTATAGAAGATAAGAATGTTGGTGTAGGTGTTATAGAGGGAGCAATTTCTATAGGCTCGGGTTTAATAATTTTTGGAGCTATAAGTGGTGAAGGGTATTCATTACTACACGGCATAATTTCAACTCTTATTTTTTGGGCAATTGGTCAAGTTGTACTCATTATCACGACTCGAGTATATAATATGATCACTAGTTATAATATTCATAAACACTTAGAAGAAGATAATTTTGCGGTAGGTATTGGTTATGCCGGAGCACTTATAGCAATTTCTATTATCATTAAATTCGGTATCTCAGGAGTATTTGAAGATTGGACCGATGTGGTTTATGAAGCAGGAGCAGAAATTTTGATTGGCTTATTACTTCTTCCATTAATGAGGTATTTAACAGATAAAATTCTATTACCTGGCGCAAATTTAACTGAAGAAATCATCAATCAAGAAAAGCCGAATATCGGAGCTTCATTAATTGAAGGTTTTGCTTACATTGGTGGAGCAATTCTTCTTACTTGGTGTTTATAAAGCAATTAGAATGATAGATTTCAAGAAGGTTTTCAGTAAAAAATCTACTTTACTAAAAATTGCCATTTTCGCTACTGGTTTTTCTGGAGTTGTTGCAGAATATATACTTTCTACGCTAGCGACTTATTTTCTGGGAGATTCTATCTTTCAATGGATTATGATCATCTCATTGATGCTATTTTCTATGGGATTAGGTAGTAGGTTTAGTAAGTTTCTTCATAATAACCTATTAAATAAGTTTTTATTAATAGAGTTTACTTTATCGCTTATTGTAGCATTTTCTCCATTAATTATATACTTATGCGCAGCATATACCGAGGCTTATGGCCTGCTCATTTACTTAATAGCAATAGCGATTGGCTTGCTTATAGGCCTAGAGGTTCCTTTAGTAATTAGAATAAACAATGATTTTGAAGATTTGCGCTTCAATATCTCTAATATTCTAGAAAACGATTACTACGGAAGTTTGTTAGGGGGTGTATTTTTTGCTTTCATTGGTTTACCACTTTTAGGTTTAATGTATACTCCGTTTGTATTAGGTCTAGCTAATTTCTTAGTGGCTTGCTTACTAATTACATTACTCTGGAAAGCTTTTTCTACCTCACAAAAGAAAAAATTAGTCCCAATTTCTAGTATCCTATTTATTTTATTAGTGGGTGGTTTTTTTATTGCTGAACCCATCATCTTATATGGTGAACAATCTAAATACCAAGATAAAGTAGTTTTCTCTAAACAGACCGCTTATCAAAAAATAGTTATTACAGAATGGAAAGATGATTTTTGGCTTTATTTAAACGGAAATCAACAATTATGCAGTAGAGATGAAGTAATGTATCACGAACCCTTGGTTCACCCAGCAATGCGTTTACATCCGCATCCACAAAACGTCTTGGTCTTAGGCGGTGGTGATGGTTGTGCAGTTAGAGAGATTTTAAAGTACGCGACTGTAGAAAAGATTAAACTTATCGATCTTGATCCAGAAATGACTAGATTAGGAAAAGAAAATAACATTCTGTCTCAGCTTAATAACAACTCTTTAAACAATGATAAAGTTGAAATCGTAAATGCAGATGGATATGAATATTTAACCAATGATAAATCGAGTTATGATGTGATTATTATAGACCTTCCAGATCCTCGAACTATAGAACTTTCTAGACTTTACAGTTTTGAGTTTTATAAAACTTGCTACCGAGTTCTTCGAAATAGAGGCGTGATTGTAACCCAAGCAGGAAGCCCCTATTTCGCTACCAAAGCATTTAAATGTATTGAAAAAACGATGAAGAAAGCAGGATTCAACACAGCAACTTTACACAATCAAGTAGTTACTATGGGAGAATGGGGATGGAGTTTAGGGCAAAAACAATCTCCTTATGACGATCTTTCTTCAACATTAAAAAATTTAAATTTCAACAACATATCTACTCAATGGATTAATCACGAAGCCATGAGTTTAATTACTTCTTTCGGAAAAAACACGTATCTCGATAAAAATTTCGAAGCGCGTAAAATTGAAGTAAATAGTATTCATAACCCTGTTCTTTATAAATATTATTTAAAAGGAAATTGGGACTTATATTAATTAATGATGAATAAAAACCTTTCTTACAAACCTGTAGAAGCAGCTATATTCAATCTGAAGTTTTGGATTAGAAATATTGAACCTCAAGAAATTACTCCAGTTTTCGAAAAGCTATTAAAAGATACCGAATTCGGAATTTTAAATTTTTCTGAACACCATTTTCCCGTTAAAGGTTATACCGCATTGTGGCTCTTGGCAGAATCCCATTTAGCAGTACATACATTTCCCGATAATAACTATACTTACGTAGAACTTAGCGGTTGTAATGAAAGTAAAACGGAAAACTTCAAAAATAAAATTCAAGATTACGAAGAAACATTGGGCTTATTTCAGATTAATCAAACAGAATTTTTTAATCCGAACTTCTAAGGAATGAGAAAGATAAAATACTTTCTACTGGTAACCTTACTTTACATTGCCTCGGTAATTGCTATAGGATACATCGAAAGTCAAAATCCAGATGGTAATATAAAAGACATAGGAGATGCTTTTTGGTTTGCCATTGTCACCCTCACGACCGTAGGATACGGGGATTTATACCCGGTAACCATTCTAGGAAAAATAATTGGACTAGTCCTTATCTTGGGTAGTATTGGGATTTTAGGAATTATCATTAGTGAAATTACCAATAAAATTAATAGCTATATGGAAAAGAAAAAAAACGGATTTTATGGTACCGATTTTAAAAATCACTACATCATTATAGGTTATAATGATTTTGCTTTAAAAGTTGGAAAAGAAATAATTAGTACGGGGCATAAAATTGCTTTTCTCACCAATGCAAAAGATGATCTAGAAAAAATTAATACCCACTTTAATCATCAAAATTGTTTTAGTCTCCTGGCCGAATATAAAGATGAAGAAAAATATGAAAAACTAAATTTCAAAGCTGCCAAAAGTGTATTTATTAATTTTGAAGAAGATGCAGATACACTTGTATTTGTACTTAATGCAAAGAAAGCTTACCCTAACTTAGAATACGTTGCACTTTGTAATAACACAGAATTAAAAGGTACTTTTGAAAATGCTGGAGTAAAATATGTTGTATCACCTTTAGAAGTAACCTCAAAATTAGTGGCTAGCTATATTTTTGAACCCGAAGTAGCTACCTATACTGAAGACTTAATATCTTCCAGTAAAAATAAAGAAGACTCAGATATTCAGCAATATAAAATTTTAACCAATTCTTTCTACCACAACAAAAGCTTCAATACAGCATTTCACGAACTAAAAGATAATTATGATGCTATTGCCATTGGAGTAGTGAAAGATAATAAAGTATATAAAAACCCTTCTTCAGATTATATATTATCTATAAACGATTACATTATTCTAATTTCAAACGGAGCTAGCAAAAAAGGCTTAGAAGATATTTTTGGAATTAAAGAAGGTAAATAAATTAAAATTTTCTAAAAGTGAACTTCAACCCAAAAGACGTTTTTAATTATTTTAGAGATTGCTATCAGCTAGATTATAAAGAGTTTACCATTAATAATATTCTTTCTAGCAAATATCCCTATAAGTGGTTTGTAAAAACGGAAGAAGAATTTCTTGCTGAAGATTTACCGATCATCCCTTACAACAATAAAAAGGTATTAGCTTTAGAAAAAGAGATATCGCTTTATAATTTAGAAAAAAAACTGTTTTACGGGTGTTTTTTTATTTTAGGCAATAGTAAAAATCCACTTATTAAAGACAAACGAATTTGCGCTCCACTCCTACTCTTTCCGGCTCAAATAGAAACCCTAGACGAAGAAAGATTTTTGAGAATTGAACAAGATAATTTCGACATTAATAGGTCTGCCCTCAGTTTACTAGACTTAAGAGAAGAGCATATTAAAAAAGATGAATTTGTACAATTACTCTCAGAACAAATTCAAAACAAAAATTATATTGGCTTAAAGAGCTTTTTAGAAAAATATGTTGCCAATATAGAAACCGAAGAGCTCTTGCTATTTCCAACAGTTTGGTCTGCAGAAAAAACTAGAAATTTTTTAGCTTCAGATAAAGTTGAAGATGACAGCTATCATATGGTTCCGGCAGCAGGAACCATATTAGTTGAAAAGTCTGAATCTCCACTAAGGGTTTTAAACGACCTGAAAGAAATGGCAGAATTAGAAAAATTTAATTCTAGTTTGTATCAATTATTAAGCAGTGATCGACAAGAATTTTCATTTCAGCAAAGCGTTTATAAAACTCGATTAAATACAGATCAATATAAAGCACTCCAAAATGCATATCGTTATTCAAATTCTGTAATTGTAGGACCACCAGGAACGGGAAAAAGCTATACTATCACTTCAATAATTTCTGATGCGGTGATTAATAATCAATCGGTTTTAGTAGTTTCTAAAACAAAGCAAGCTGTAGAAGTTTTACGCCAAATGCTTGAGAAAGATTTTAAGTTAAAAAACTATCTAATTCATACCACTGGGCATAATTACAAAGTAAGTTTAAAAGCTAAAATCAAACGTTATTTAAGTGGAATTTCAGCAAAAATAAATACCAATTTTGACCTAGAAAAAGTCAATCAGCTTTCTGGGCAACTCGATCTACTCGAGCAAGAATTTGAAGCATATATTGAAAAAGAACTTAAAAGATCTGATCTCGAATTTTCTCCAGAACTTAGCTTGTGGGAAAAATGGCAACAATTTTATCTTAATACACTAACTTACAACGGAGAGAAATTATGGGTGATTTTTGAAAAAATAAATCAGGTTTTAGAGCAATTAGAAAAAGAAGCGAGTCTATATTCTAAACGAAAAATTGCCCTTAACATTAAAAATAATTCCCATCGCTATCGTGATGAAATATCAACATTCTATGATGCGCTCGACACTTCTAGTTTTTCAGCCTATAAACGCATTCTAAAACAAGTAGATTTTGAACATGTTTTAAAAGCTTTTCCCATTTGGTTGGCTAATCTATCAGATTTAAATTCGGTCTTACCTTTAAAAGCAGACTGCTTCGATTTGGTGATTATCGATGAAGCCACACAATGCGATATCGCTTCTGCTTTACCAGCATTATATAGAGCAAAACGGGTGGTGATTGCAGGTGACCCTAACCAATTAAGGCATTATTCTTTTGTAGCAAAAGCGCAACAATTCAGCCTTCAAGAAAAATATAATTTACCAAAAGATAAGATTTTTGATTATCGAAACCGAAGTGTTTTAGACTTATTTATTTCTAAAATGAAACACCAAGAACAAATTACTTTTCTACGTGAACATTTTAGATCTACACCATCTTTAATAGAATTTAGTAACCGCCAGTTTTACGATAATCAGTTAGAAATCTTAAAATCTACACCTACTCACATTGAAGAGAAACAAATAGAATTGATTAAAGTTAAAGGTAAAAGAAATCGGAAAGGAGTAAATGAAATTGAAGCTGAACAGGTACTACATCAATTAAATAAAATTATAGCAGCCTACAAAGATGAAACATTAAAACCATCTATCGGAATTATTTCGCCTTTCAATAGCCAAGTAACACATCTTAATAAATTATTATCGAAGCATTACGAGTTAGCCACTCTGCGCCAATTTAATATTCTTTGTGGAACGCCATATAACTTTCAAGGTTCTGAGCGCGAAATAATTCTAATATCATTTGGTGTTTGCCCAGAAACTCATCATTCTGCTTATATTCATTTAAACAAACCAGAAGTCCTTAATGTAGGTATCACTAGAGCAAAATCTTTACAAATAGTAATTACATCGGTAGGTAAAAATGAGCTAAAAAATGATTCTTTATTTTATGAGTATTTAACCTTTATCGAAAATTTCAGTCACTTTAATGAAGAAGAAAATACGATTGATCAATTTCAAGATGAAGTAGTGAAAGCTTTACAACAAGAGGGAGTTAAAGGTATTAAATGTGGTTATCCTGTTGCCGGAAACCTTTTAGATATTTTAGTTACGAATAACAATAAAAATTACTTTATAGATTTAATTGGTTATTCTGGAGCTTATCGAGAAGCTTTTAGTTTAGAACGTTACAAAACTCTAGCCAGAACCGACATTAAGACTTTACCCCTACATTATAGTTTTTGGAAAAAAGATTCAAAAAAAGCGATTGATAAATTGATGGAGTTTATTTCATAATTAAGGAGTAATCTACTTCAAATGAAAACTTTACAATTCAGCATTCATTTTTTCATAAATCTCTAGCTATATGTTCATCTTTCCTACTCACATAAGTTAAGATATAAATTAGAGTTCTTTTTACATATATAATCTTCAACGTACCTGTGCAAAACTTTATTCGAAAATACTTTAGTTCCTAATCCAAGATCCTAAGTTGCTAGTAAAATTAGTTTAATAAAAAAGCTATAATGACTCCCACCCGAACGGCTTATTTTTTTAGTTAATGAAGAGCTTGGGCTAAACTTATACCCTCATAATCACGAATTTTTATAATAATTTTTTCTTCGTAAGCACGGTTAGCGTATGAAGATTCGAATTTAAGATAAATGAATCAGTGTCATTTTCCCGCTCTCCTTCAGTGATAAATTGAATAATAATTATCGTTTTCTAAAGCTCACTAATTATTTTTTAACAACTTATACTTTGAAAGGAATTGATATTAATATGGGATACCTCATATAAATATGGAGGTAAATCTATGCAACTCTAAATGGTTATAAAACAATGCCAAGCGAAAAACTTGGCATTGTCATTTTAAATTGTGACTTCTGTTTTCTTATGTCGATAAGCGAAAAAGAAAATATAAAGATAGCAACACATAACTAACATAAAGGCTAAACCAAATCCGGAGGTGTCTGTTAATAATCCAAATAAAGGTGGTACAACTGCTCCACCTACAATCATCGTACACATTAAGCCAGAACCTTGCGGTTTACTTTCACCTAACTCGTCTAAGCCTAAACTAAAGATTGTTGGAAACATGATTGAATTAAATAAACCTACAGCGATAATTGTCCACATTGCGGTTAAACCAGCACTTTGTGTTGAAATAATTATAAGTGTTAAAGCTAGTAGAGCAAAAATACTCAATACTTTAGCTGGCTTAATGATACTGGTCAAGTAAGCACCAATAAATCTACCTACCATCGCTCCTGTCCAGTAAAAGGTTACAAAAATACCTACTACTGCTTTACCATCTACAGATTTTAAATCGTCTGTTAAAAACCAATTAGCGATACCTCGCATAAAAGGTGTATTTCTTACCACATCGGCTAGATCTAGTTTCATAAAATAATTCACCATATAGCTTCCTATAGCAACCTCAGCACCTACATAACAGAAGAGACCTATAGCACCTAAAATTAAGTTTTTATTTTTGAAGGCTGCTGCGTAGCTTCCTTTGCTTTCTCCTTCTCCGATTACTTTAGGAAGATTTACAAATACAAATACTAAAGCGATTGCGATTAAAATACCAGCTATCGTTAAAAATGGCGTTTGTACTGCTGAAGCTTCTGAAGCATAATAATCTGCTTGATCTACCGCATTAAGCGTACTAATTTGCTCTGAGGTTTTAATTTTATCACTTAAGATAAATAATGCTCCTACAATAGGAGCTATAGAAGTACCTAAAGCATTAAATGCTTGTGATAAATTTAACCGACTAGCAGCACTTTTTTCTGGACCTAGAATAGTCACGTATGGATTAGCAGCAACTTGTAAGATGGTAATACCACCGGCTAGTATAAAATACCCAAGCATAAATATCCAAAAGATTCTAAGTGAAGATGCTGGATAAAACAACAAGCACCCCCCAGCCATCATTAAAATTCCTAATATAATTCCTTTTTTATAACCTATTTTAGATAAAATAAAACTTGCGGGGATTGACAGTAAAAAGTAAGCGCCAAAAAATGCAAACTGAACCATACCTGCTTGAAAGTAGGTTAACTCGAATACTTCTTTAAGACGCGGAATTAATGAATCTACAATTACTGTTAAAAAACCCCATAGAAAAAATAACAGGGTTAAAAATATAAATGCAGTTTTGTGAGATGTTTTAGTTTTAGAATTATTCATTTGTTATTGATTACTTAATTAAAAATTCTGCTAACAAAATTAATTCTAAATTTGCTTTTTTCAGTCAATTTTTGTGATTCCTTTTCGTTTTTTTTAAACAAAAAGCAATTGATAAGCTTTGTTATAGCTCAATTTTTAGGTTCTTTATTTTTTTATTGCTCCCAAAGGAAGCAATTCTTTACCGTAAACTTCATTTAGCAATGTACCTACTCCTGCATAAATGGCTGATCCTCCACAAATAATCCCTTCAAAACCAGTAATTTGTTTTAACATTTCATTTCCAGTAGCATCACCCAAGGCAAGTAAGAAAAAAAGTAAAGCTAAGGTTGCAAATACAAATTGAAGTGCTTTATTTATTCTAAGTGTACCAAAAAAAAGTAATGTGGTAAAGATTCCCCACATCACCAAATAACTAATCATAGCTGTATTAGAGGTAGCTTCTACCCAACCTAATTTAGGCATAACAAGTAAACCTACGAGCGTAAGCCAGAAAAAACCATAAGAAGTAAATGCTGTTAAGCCGAATGTATTTCCTTTTTTTGCCTCTAAAATTCCTGCTATTACCTGCGCAATACCGCCATAAAAAATTCCCATTCCAAAAATCATTGAATTCATTTCATAAAAACCAGCATTATGAATATTCAACAAAACGGTAGTCATTCCGAAAGCTAAAAGCCCTAAAGGCCCTGGATTTGCTGTGGTATCAGTAATACGATAGGTAGAGTTATTTTCCATAATTTATCTATATTTAGTTTTTAAATACTTTAACCAAAGAAATAAAATTATCACGAATAATTAAATTTTATGTTAAAAAAATAAATATAAACAATTATTCATTTTATGCTTTTTATAATTAATAATTGTTTACAAATAAAAAAGCCTTCCAAATGGGAAAGCTTTTTCTATATATAAATAAATTTATTTCTATCTAGAATAATTAGGCGCTTCTTTGGTTATCGTTACATCGTGAGGATGACTTTCCATAATTCCTGAAGAAGTAATTTTAATAAACTTAGCCTCTTTCTTTAATGTTTCAATATCATTAGCTCCGCAATAACCCATTCCTGCACGAAGACCGCCAATAAATTGATTCATACTTTCAACAAGTTCACCTTTATAAGGTACGCGCCCTACAATACCTTCGGGTACTAATTTTTTAATATCATCTTCTACATCTTGAAAATAACGATCTTTAGAACCTTTTTGCATCGCTTCTACAGATCCCATTCCGCGATAAGATTTAAATTTTCTGCCCTCGTAAATAATAGTTTCTCCTGGTGATTCTTTTGTTCCTGCTAAAAGAGAGCCTAACATCACACAGTCTGCTCCCGCTGCTAAAGCTTTAGGAATATCACCTGTATAACGAATACCACCATCTGCAATTACTGGCACCCCTGTTCCTTTAAGTGCTTCTGCAACTTCTAATACTGCAGAAAATTGAGGAAAACCTACTCCAGCTACCACACGTGTAGTACAAATAGAACCAGGTCCTATACCTACTTTTACAGCATCGGCTCCTGCATCTGCTAAGTATTTGGCTGCTTCTGGAGTCGCAATATTTCCTACAACTACTTCAAGTTCTGGAAATTTTTTCTTTACTTCTTTTAACACATAAACCACCCCTTTAGTATGGCCATGAGCTGTATCTATAACCACTGCATCTACACCTGCATTAACTAAAGCTTCTGCTCTTTCTACTGCATCTGCAGTAACTCCTAAAGCTGCAGCGACCCGTAATCTTCCGTATTGATCTTTATTAGCTATTGGTTTTTGGGTAAGCTTGGTAATATCTCTAAATGTAATTAAACCTACTAGTTTATTTTCTTTATTGACAACCGGTAGTTTTTCAATTTTATTTTCTTGTAAAATATCTTCTGCCTCTTCCAGAGAAGTTCCTTCGGCAACGGTTACTAAATTACCAGAAGTCATTACTTCAGCTATAGGCCTATTTAAGTTTTTCTCAAAACGTAAATCACGGTTGGTTACAATACCTAAGAGTTTTCCTTCTTCATCAACAATAGGTATTCCTCCAATACTATGTTCTGCCATTGAGGCTTTTGCATCTTTCACTTTTGCCGTAATAGGTAAAGTTACCGGATCTATAATCATTCCGCTTTCTGCACGTTTTACTTTTCTAACTTTAAGGGCTTGCTGCTCAATAGTCATATTTTTGTGCAACACACCAATACCTCCTTCTCTAGCAATAGCAATAGCCATTCTAGATTCTGTCACGGTATCCATCGCTGCCGATACAATAGGAACATTAATACTAATGTTTTTCGTGAATTTTGTCTGAATATTTACCTCTCTAGGAAGTACTTCTGAAAAGGCTGGGACAAGTAAGACGTCGTCATAAGTAAGACCTTCGCCAAGAATCTTGTTTTCGTGTGCAGTCATAGCAATTAAAGATTTAATTGCATGCAAATATAGGTTTTTACTATGAGACTAAATTAAATCCACTTAATTATTTTACAATTTAATAAAGCGCTAATGTTCATAAAATGAGAAAAATCATTGTTCAACTAGATTCGCCTTAATAATTTTGGTGTGGTTAAAAAAACAAATGTTATGATGAATATTTTGCTTCCTACAGATTTTTCAGATAATGCATACAATGCCATTTCTTATGCATTAAACTTTTTTAAAGATGAGAAATGTAATTTTATTCTTTTAAACACACTTTACAATTCTGATCATATTATTTACAGTAGTTTTAATCTTATTTATAAAAAAAACGCACTAAGAGAATTAAATGAACTAAAAAACAAAATTATTACAGAATTTAAAAATTCTAATCATGAGTTTGAGCTCGAGTTTTCTTTGAATACGCTTTATGAAGAAATAGAAAGCCGAGTAAATAACAAAGAAATAGATTTAATTGTAATGGGCACCAAAGGAGCTTCTGGCGGAAAAGAGCTGCTGGTAGGCACACATACCGTTCATGCCATTCAGGTTGCAAAATGCCCTCTTTTAGTGATTCCTTCTGCTTATAAATTCAGAAATATTAAGCATATTTTATTCGCTACAAAATATGAAATTGATTTCTCTGAATATCAAATGAATCTAATTAAAAATTTTGCTGAAGCCAACAATGCGCAAATACATACGGTTTATGCTAATTTTGGAAATGAATTTACAGACAACCAACGTAGAGCAAAAAAGAATCTTAATCATTTTTTAGATAAAGTAGCACACGATTTTAATAGTATCGCAAAAGACAATGTTCCTGAAGCTATTGAAGAGTTTAATAAAGAAGTATCGAATGATTTGTTAGTGATGATTAAACACAAAAGAAATTTTATAGAGAAAATTTTATTTCCTTCCATTATCAAAGAAATAGGTTTTCATACTAAATTTCCGTTTTTAGTATTACCCGCTGAAAATTATGATCCAAAAATTTAACTCTTTTGGTCTTTCTTTTTAAATAACTGAAAAAAAACAATTACTACGGAAGCAACAAATGAGGTGCTCATCAATATTCCAGATAGCATCACAATATATCGCATAAAATGCCAACTTGACCACATAAAGTAAATTCCGCCAAATGTAAGTAAGACTGAAAGTAAAGGCTCTACCATTAAAGCTTTTTTAAGCCAAGGTTTTAATTGGGTTAAACTTACTAGCCCACCTAAAATAAAAAAGATGACAGACATCGATAAGATATGGGTATGAATTACCGTAAGCATTTCTCGCTTTGGTTTTTTAAATTTCATCGCCTCTGCCTCGAGATCTTCTTCATTCCCTAAATAATTTTCCTGAATACCAGTAGGTGTGTTTTTGGTCGTTTCATTTACAAAACGAAAACCAGTAAAATAACCGGCGCTTAACACGATAAGAAAAGCGCCGATTAATAATTTTACTTCTTTGGGTAATTCAGCAATACGTCCGTTAAAATTCATTTAAATGACTTTTTCTTCCTGAAGGATTTTCATAGTTTTTAAAACTTTATTTACTGCTCTTGCCATTGAAGAAGCAGAAATGGTTGCACCACTAATTGCTGCCACATTTTCGCCATAATTCACTTCTGAAGAGGGCGACATTCCTATAAATTGTTTTAACCAACGTTGGGTACCTATTTGCTGACCGTAATTTTCACGATAGATAAGCACTTTTGATTTTTTTATGATTAAATCATTATCAAACATCACCACATAATCAAACTCTTTCTTTTTACTGGGAGCTTTTCCTAAATAGGCATAACCTACAGAAGTGCCTTCAGAAAAAATTTGAAAGAAACGCTTATCACCTGTTTTTGCGGGTAACTTTTCATTAATGTCTGCAGGTGCTTCAATTTCTTTTACATCGAAATTTTCGACATCATAAGTACCTCGAATGGCTTTATGAAATTTCTCTTCTAATTCGCCATTTTCAAAGCTAAAACTAATGCATGCCAGAAAAATTAAAAAAACTTTATTCCACATAGATTAACCTTTAATTACGTAAGCTTCGATCACTTCGTCAATTTCTTTTTGATCTGCACTTGTATTCATAGGGAACAATTTCATAAAAAGAGCTTGCCCTTCTACTTTTTTCTCTAAAGATAGGTCTTTGTCTCTTCCGTAAACTTCACTCCATTTAGTTCTTACCTTACTCCAAAATTCTTTATTAGCTGCCCACCATTCTTTTGCTGCAGCACATTTTGCATCTGGCACTCTTTTATAAATATTGTATCCTTTTTCTTGCGCTAAAAGCACATCTTCTTCGGCTTCTTTACGTATTATTTTCTCGTTATCTTGTTCGTGCAACCAACCTTCATCAGTAATTTCAACATGGTTACCACGCATCATTACGTTATAATCACTACGTTTAGAATACTCTCTTCTGGGTAACGGTGAGCTAGATACATTATCCCAAAAGTGTCTACCATCAGCGTGAAACCAAGTAGCAGAACCTGAGTAACGTGGACTATCATCTACTTGATATACATTTTGCGTCCACTGCCCTTTTACTTCTTTTTTAGGCATTTCTACAAAAGACCATTGGTTATCGTGATTAAAATCATAACGTTTAGTGTTTTCATATAACCAATCTTGGCGCCAGTGTTTAATTATAGTAGAATCATTAACTAACAATAAATGCTGAATAGAAAGTTCATCTTTTTCATCTTTAATAAGTTCTGCCCATTCTAAAGCAGATGCATTGTAATCAAAATGTTTTTCATAATCAATTTCTGGAGCAAAAGTTTCTGTGTATTTAAAAGTAATTTCAAAACAACCGCACATATCTTTAATGGCTTCACGGTCTTGTTTTTGAGATTTTTGAGCCTGTACTCCAGTAAATGCTAATCCTATAAAAGCACCAGTAAGTAATTTTTTAAAATTCATTTTTAATCGGTTTTAATTTAATGTTAGTTTTCGACAAAAATATAAATTTTATTTAGATTGGTTAAAAATAATTTATAGATTTGCATTATTATTTTAAATAAGATCTAATCTAAATAATGAAAAAACTATTACTAACTTTTTTTTTATTCTTAAATATTTTGCATGCAAATGCTCAAGAAACGACTACAATAAAGAAAGATTCTATTAAGCGAAATGAACTTGAAGAAGTGGTTTTAACTGGGCAATACAATCCACAATCTATAAATAAATCTGTATTTGAAGTTAATGTAATTACTCAAAAAGATATTCAACTTCTAGCAGGAAATAATCTTGCCGATGTTCTCAATCAGACCTTAAATATCAATATACAGCAAAACGGAGAGGGACAATCAAAGTTTAGACAATTTGGATTTAATGGCGAGTATGTAAAAATACTAGTAGATAACGTCCCTATGATTGGTGCAGAAGGTTTTGGTAATGATATTGATGCCGCTCAAATTAACCTAGATGATATTGAGCAAATTGAAATTATTGAAGGTTCGATGGGTGTTCAATATGGTTCTGATGCCGTCACAGGAGTTATTAATATTATCACAAAAAAATCTGCAAAACATAAATGGCAAATCACACCTTATTTACAAGAAGAAACAATTGGTAATGAATATGGTTGGTTTGATGAAGGAAGACATATTCAATCTTTAAAAATAGGTCATAATATTTCTGATCAACTTTACGCAAATATCCTTTATACTAGAAATGACTTTAAAGGTTACCAAGGAAGAAACAAAGGAGTTAATTATTACAATAAAAATTTAGAGCAGGATAGTTTACGTGGCTATGAGTGGTTACCAAAAGAACAAAACAATATTAAAGCGCTAATAAACTTTGATAATCATAAAAACTTTAGAGCCTTTTACAAGTTTGAATATTTTACAGAAGAAACCTTAAGGTATGCCAATAATGTGTTGTTCAATAAAAACACAGCTACACAAACCGTAAACCCTACAGCGAATGATAACATCTTTAATTCAGAACGTTTTTATCATCATTTAAATGCTTCAGGAATTATCAAGAATCAAGTAAATTATAATGTTTCGGTATCTTATCAAGAACAAGTGAAAAACTATGAGCAATTTACTTATCGCTTGAAAACTGAAGAAAAAATTCCTTTAGAAAAATACGATTACAATACAAGAAAAGGATTTTTCTCTAGAGGTAACTTCAGTAACTTTTTCAATAGCAAAACTGCAAAATTAGAATTAGGTTACGAAGTTAATCTTGATGAAGGCTCGGCTAGTGGTTTGGCAGAACAAGCTATTGAAGATAGAACTAAGCAACAGCAATTAAAAAATTATAGTTTTTTTGCCTCTTCAGAAATTAAAGCTTCAGATATGCTTTCAATAAGACCGGGAGCAAGAATTATGACTTCTTCTTTATTTGAAACTAAACCTTCTTTTTCTATAACCACTAAATTACAATTACCTAAAGATTACCAATTAAGAGTAATTGGAGGTATGGCTCCTAAAGTACCTACTTTTGAACAACTTTACTATTATATGGTAGATTCTAACCATAATATACAAGGTAACGAGAATTTAAATTTAGAAAACGGAAAGTCTCTTTTTCTACACTTAAAAAAAACCTTTTGGAGCAAAAATTATAACTTAAAATTCACACCAAAATTTAGTGCTTGGTATTTAGATGTAGACGACAAAATAGCTCTTGTGGTTAAAAACACTAGTCCACTTTCCTTTGAATTTCAAAATATAGATTTGTATAAAACTTGGGGCTTATCATTAAGAAACAATCTGAGCTATAAAAATTTCAGCGCCAATTTTGGAGTTAGCTTTTCAGGAACTTCTCAAGTATTAGATGAAGCAGAAAATGCTGATCATGGTTATTTATACGCCTTTCAAGCAAATGCCAACCTTTCTTATCGCATACCAAAATGGAATACTACTTTTTCTACCTTCTATAAATATAACGGACCTGCCTACCAATTTTCAGATGGTGGAGTAAATGATTCTGTCGAACAACAAAAACTAGAAGGCTATTCTTGGTTAAATGCTTCTATACAAAAAACATTTTTAAATGATTTTAAAGTAACCATAGGAGCTAGAAACCTTTTAGATATTACCAGACTCAACTTAAGTAACGGCCAAGGCGGTGGGCATAGTAACGGTACTGCTAACCAATCTTTAGGCTACGGAAGATCTTACTTTTTAAAACTATTATACAACCTCAATTTTTAACTTATGAATTATAAATTTCAACTTTTAAGCTTATTGTTCGTGTTATGTTTTACGAGCTGTAGCGATGACGATAAAGATACCGGAATTAGCAACGATTTTGTTGTTGCATTTGAAAAACAATCAATTAGTTTTTCTTCAGAAGAAACTAGTTCAGCAATTAACCTGGTATATTCTGAAGAAGCTAGCGAAAACGGAACTATTTCTATTATTTACACAGAAACAAATGTTAGTTACAGTACAGATTTCACCACTTCTCCCGCTGCAGAAAGCGGTGTAATAGAAATTCCTATTGAAGCAGGAACAATCGGTACATCTTTTGAATTTGAAAAATTAACCCCTAACCCTACCGAAGGAGAAGCTGAAAAAAAAGTAGAATTTGAAATTTCTGCTATTAGCTTACCCAACGCATTTACACAAGGTAATACTAAACTTTTAGTGAGTTATAACGAAAGTGCTTCCTTAGGAGGTAGCTTCTCTCCAAGCGTTGGAGGACCTAATGAAGGCAATCAAGTATATATAGATTTAAGTTCACAGACAGAAAAAATAATAAGTCGCGATAAATGGGATTTGGCTTTTTACAGTGGTGAAGAATTTAGAGTGAAAATTAATAGCGCCCTATTAATGATGGCTGCTCAACTAGAGACTACCAATATTGATAATGTCGCTGCAGGACAGGTTTCTGAATTACAAACACAAATGCAATTTTTACAAGCAGGGTCTGATGCTTTTGTAGATGCCCCAAGCGGAGATATTACAGAAACTGTAATTAATGAAATCTCTACTACGTTAGAAGAAAACAAAGTTTACTTACTAAATATGGGAAGTGAAATTGGCACAACGGAACCCGATGGACCTGGAAGTGTTGCTGTAGGCGGAGATGAACGGGGTTGGATGAAAATCCGAATTCTGCAAGAAAACGGTGAATATATATTACAATATGCAGATTTAGAAGCGACCACACACCAAGAAATAAACATTCAAAAAACACCAGGTTATAACTTTACATTTTTCAGCTTAATTACAGAAAATATCGTAAATGTAGAACCTGCAAAAGAAAAATGGGATTTAAACTTTACGGTTTTTACAGAAGTGTTAGATCTTCCAGATGAAGATGCAATGACGGCCTACGGCTATTCTGATTATGTAGCGACCAATGTATTAGCAGAAACAAAAACCTATCAAGTAAATACTTCCGAAATAACTTATTCAGATTTCAATTTAACAAATTTAGACGAAGCTTCTTTCGAGATCGACCAACGTACCATAGGAAGTAGCTGGAGAAATACCATTCCTCCAAATCGCTATATTTTCAATGATATTTTTTATGTAGTCGAAGATCCTGAAGGAAACATCTATAAACTTCGTTTTACCGCGATGATGAACGAAAATGGAGTAAGAGGCTATCCTGAATTTGAATACAGTTTATTAAACTAATCTACTATTAAATATAAATCACAACCTATGAAAACAAAACTATTTTTAACAGCATTAATCACGAGCATATTTAGCTTAAACGCACAACAAGCAGTAGACCTGTCTATGGGAGTAGACTATGAAAAGGAAATTTTTTACGACTTTTCAACTAATAATTCACAGACTTTCACCGCTAGTAATTGGGAAATTGCATTTCTAAGAAACAGTATGATGAATATGGCAATTCGTATAAATGATGGTATAGGTATTCAAGTTTTTGAAGCTTCAAACGACAGTAATCATTGGTCTACTATAGGAGATCCAGTTACTAATATTTCTAATTGGACAGAGCTTTTTAATAGTGACACCAGTTGGATTGACGGAGCCTTTCAACAAGGTTCTGCAACCTATGGCTGGGGGGAATATGCAGGACCTCCAAATCATGAAGTTTATGGAACGGTGATATTTGTTCTAAAATATCAAGATGAAGATAATGATGATAGTAATAACATTTATCGTAAACTATTTATTGAAGAATATTTAGGAGGGTATACTTTTAAATATGCTACTTGGGATGATGATAATGAAACTTGGAGTGCAGATATAACAGAAACCGTTGTTAATACAAGTAACCCAAATAATATATTTAATTATTACAATTTTACTACAGAGGCTGAAGTAGTTGCTGAACCTGCTGCTACTGAATGGGATTTAAAATTTACCCAATTCACTACAGATTATCCTTCAGATGGAACAACTATCAAATATGTTGTTACTGGAGCTTTACAGAACCCTAACGTTACTATAGCTGAAAACGTAGAAGTTAATGGAACAGGAGACCCTAATGACCAAACTTATTTAGAAGAAATTAGTACTGTAGGCTATGATTGGAAGAGCTTTGACATGTCAACTTTTTCCTACTCAGTTGAGCCTGATTTATATTACTATGTAAAGGATGCAGAAAACAATGTTTACCGATTACATTTCACTTCTTTTGAAGGAGGTTCTACTGGTAACTTAAGCTTTAATGCAGAAGATGTAACCAGCCAAATGAGCACCACTACTTTTGACAATGGAGATTCTTTTGGTTTTTACCCTAACCCAGCAAAAAATGAAATTGAACTCTTATATTAAAGTTCAAATATTTCTGAAGTAGCTATTACTATTTATAGTATTACTGGCCGCAAAGTGTTAGAAAAACAACTAAAAAATGATGGTTTTTATCATCAAAAATTAGATGTTTCTACCTTGAGTAGAGGGAGCTACCTCATTAAATTTCAATCTGGAAATCAAGTAACTACTAAAAAACTAATACTAAATTAAATTTTATCATTTTTTAAATTAACAAACAGCTACCTTCGGGTAGCTGTTCTTGTTTTAAATCAATCTAATTATAAAATACTCGCTAACAACTATTTAAATTGTTTCTGCACTAGTATAAAACTAAATTAGTAGCAAATTAAAAAAAGAAACTATGAGTATTAGATTAGGAAACAGTTGTGTGAATTGCCAAAAGTATGAAGATCATTTCTGCCAATTACACGAAACTACGGTAGGTACAAAACACACGTGCGATAGTTTTGATATGCGCGCTGCCATTAAAGACGATAATAATTGCACCACCTGCTCTAGGTACATGAGTGCTACTTGCCCAAACCCTAAAAAGGCAGCGCCACATATGTTATGTAATCATTGGGCTCCACAAGAAGTTGCTTAAAACAAAAAAACCGTTTTAAAAACGGTTTTTTGTTTTAAATTTATAGACATCAAAACTAATTTTAAATTCTGTACCGTTAGGTTGAGGAGTAATATCTAAATGTGCATGATTAGATTTTAAATATTGTTTAATTAATAATAAACCTATTCCCGTCCCTATTTCATTTGAAGTTCCATACTCAGAGGTTATTCTCGTATTATTTTCTTCAACCTCTTTTATTTTCTCTTTGGTAATTGGTATACCATAGTTAAAAACCTTTAGAGAAACACTTTCATCAATTGTATAACTGATTTCAATTTTATCGTTTTCTGGAGTAAATTTCACAGCATTAGATAACAAGTTATGTAAAATTACATTCAGTTGTGAAGGATGGATCTACATTAACTTTTAAATCTGCTACACTTTGTTTATCATGAATTATTTTCACATTTTTGCTTTTCGCAATTCCTAAATAAATAACAAGAATTTCATCAACACACTTCTTAATATCTACAAACTCATATTTTATAGTATCGTTCTCCATTTGATTAGTTGCCCATTTTAATAGATTCCTTAACATCAAAGAAGTAGAAGTTAATTGAAGGTGCATTTCATTTAAGACCTCTTGCCTTTCTTCCTTGGGAAAAGCTTCTTCTTTTAGTAACTGAATTAATTGTAATAGTGATGATATGGGTGACTTTAAATCATGAGATAAAATTGAAAACATTTTATTCTTACTTTTATCTACCTTTTGAAGTTGTTCATTTTTAAGCTTCAATTCTTTATTAAGCCTTGTTTTTTGTCGGTTTGACTTTCTTAATTTAATTAAGAAAAAAACGGCTATTATTGTTTTTATAATTACTAAGAAAACTAAAATTTTAATAATTAAAATTTTAGTTTCAGAATCTTGATTGAATAACGTTAGGTTATCGTTTTCTTTTCCTAAATTTTTTGTTTATTTCAGGTTTGATTTCTCAATCTTAAATGATTCTTGATTATTTATTTTAGCATTTGCCAAATAAAAAGTTAACGAATCTTTTTTATATAACTCACAAGCGCTATAAATAAACGCTTTAAAACTAGTGACAATAAATAAAAAAGTAATTATAGAGGGGATATATTTACTTCTCATTAAAAATAAATTAAAATAAGTGTATTGAAATTTTAAATAATATTGGTTTTATTTCATGAAGACTTTCAAAGCTTCATTATACGAAGCTTCAAAACTTCCCATTTTCACATTTGTATCTGCCTTTTGAGAGGTGAAATAAGAAACTAATTTTTCTGTAGGCATATTTCCGGTAAGTTCATCTTTAGCCATCGGGCAACCGCCAAAACCTTGTATAGCTCCATCAAAACGTTTACAACCTGCTTGATAAGCGGCATGAACTTTTTCATACCATGAAGTTGGAGTGGTGTGCAAATGCGCACCAAACTCTATTTCTGGATATTGCGGTATTAAATTTGAAAACAAATAGGTAATGCTTTTAGCATCTGAAGTTCCTACGGTATCAGAAAGCGATAAAATTTTAACGCCCATTTGAGAAAGTTTTTCTGTCCATTTTCCTACAATTTCAACGTTCCACGGATCTCCATAGGGATTACCAAAACCCATAGAAAGATAAGCCACTACTTCTTTATTGTTTTTAGTAGCTAGTGCTAAAATTTCTTTTAGAAGCTCAACAGACTCATGAATAGTTTTATGGGTATTTCGCATCTGAAAATTTTCAGAAATCGAAAAAGGATATCCTAAATAATCTATCTCGGGATGAGTCACTGCATCTTGTGCTCCGCGAAGATTGGCCACAATAGCTAACAATTTACTTTTAGTAGAAGATAAATCAAGCTGTGCCAAAACCTCTTTGGTATCAGCCATTTGCGGAATGGCTTTAGGAGAAACAAAACTACCCACATCAATCGTATCAAAACCACAACGCAATAAAGATTGTATATATTGAACTTTTTCTTGCGTAGGAATAAAAGTTTTAATGCCTTGCATAGCATCACGGGGGCATTCAATAAGCTTGATATTGTCCATGTTTCAAATATACAGTTTCAGCCTTAAAAAATGAATATTTTGTAAAAATTCACACTCAATAAATCGAATACTATATAAAAATTAAAGAATATAGCCTATATTAAAAAATTAACATAAAATAAAAATTGCAATTCCTACAAATACTACGATCTGTAGCCATTTTAAAACTGCCCCAGCATACGAATGCTTCTCTAAATAGTTTTTTAAAGAACCTGCTAAAACTGCTATACTAACAAATACAACAAATGAAACTAAAATAAATACAAAGCCTAGAACAAAGAATTGAAATGTTTCATCTAAGCTCTTAGAAAACAAAAAACCCGGAAAAAGCGCCAAAAAAAATAAAGAAACTTTAGGGTTCAAGACATTCATCATAAACCCTTGTTTATATAATTTAAAAAGTGGCTTAGCCTTAGGTTCTTCTGAAGAAAAATTAATTACAGCAGGTGATCGGTATACTTTAAAAGCCAGAAATAATAAATAAATAGCTCCAAAAAGTTTTAATAATGTAAATAAAAATTCATTTTTTACTATTAGTAATGAAATACCAAAAGCAACTAAAGAAGTATGTACTAAACAACCCGTCATTAAACCCGCAACTACAGTTAATGCGTTTTTTTCACCAAACCTGATGCTTTGTACCAACACAAAAATATTATCAGGACCTGGTGATAGTGCTAACGCAAATACAGCAAGAATAAAAGATATAAGAATTTCGATATTCATAAATAATATTGAAGTTTTCTCGTGCAGTCACCTTGAACTTATTTCAAGGTCTCTGCAGATTTGGATATAAGAAAGCAATACTGAAATCGAAGATTCAACGGAGTTAATCGAGTTCAGCATGACATCAAATTAAATTACTTTCCTAATATCGCCTTATTAATTTCTTTAATTAACTTGGGACCTTCGTAAATAAACCCTGTATACAATTGCACTAAACTCGCTCCTGCTTCCAGTTTCTCTAAAGCATCTTGTGCGGTATGAATACCTCCTACTCCAATAATTGGAAATGCATGATTACTTTTTTCAGTTAAAAAACGTATCACTTCTGTAGAACGATTAGTTAATGGCTTTCCACTTAAACCTCCAATTTCTTCTTTATGTTCCGATTGTAAACCTACTCTAGAAATTGTAGTATTTGTTGCAATTACTCCGTCGATTTTAGTGGTCTGCACGATTTCAATAATATCTAACAACTGACTATCGGTAAGATCGGGAGCTATTTTTAGCAAAATTGGTTTTTGCTTAGGTTTTTCAGTATTAAGGTTTTTAAGCGTATTTAATAATTGTGTGAGAGGTTCTTTATCTTGAAGTGCTCTTAAATTTGGTGTGTTAGGTGAACTCACATTTACCACAAAATAATCTACATAAGGAAAAAGTGCTTCAAAACAAATCTTGTAATCTTCAACGGCTTTTTCGTTAGGCGTCACTTTGTTTTTCCCAATGTTACCACCAATTAAAACTTCACCATTATTCTTCTTTAAACGTTCCACAGCAGCAACAACACCTTCATTATTAAAACCCATTCGGTTAATAATGGCTTGATCTTCTTTTAACCTGAATAATCGCTTTTTAGGATTTCCAGATTGTGGCTTAGGTGTTAAAGTTCCTATTTCAATAAAGCCAAAACCAAGCCCGGAAAGTTCTTTGTACAATTTTGCATCTTTATCGAATCCTGCGGCCAAACCTACCGGATTTTTAAATTTCAATCCAAAAACTTCTCGTTCCAATCGCTTATCTTCTACCGCATATTTCGACTTTAAAAAATCAGCCATTCCCGGTACTTTAAAAGATTTTCGAAGAAAAGAAAACGTAAAATAATGAACTTTTTCGGGATCAAATTTAAATAAGAAAGGTCTTATAAGTTGCTTGTACATCTGCGCTTAAGTTTGCGTAAAAATACGTTAAAAATAAAAAATGCAAAGCCGAATGTAAAAGTCTTTGTTTCCCACTTTCTGAATATGTATTTTTGAAGAAAATTCTAGAAAATGATCGAAAAACAACATATTATCAATCGCTTTACCTCATACATCACTATCGATACCGAAAGTGACCCGAAAAGCGATAGCACTCCGAGTACAGAAAAACAATGGAAGCTCGCTAAAAAGTTAGCAGAAGAGTTAAAGCAAATGGGAATGAGCGACGTGAGCATAGACGAGCACGCTTATGTGATGGCTACCCTACCTTCTAATGTAGAGCACGAAGTGCCTGCCATTGGCTTTGTTTCGCATTTTGATACTTCTCCTGATTTTACTGGGGCGAACATAAAACCACAAATCGTAGAAAAATATGATGGTAAAGACATCGTGTTAAATGAAGCGGAAGACATTGTGCTTTCTCCCGATTATTTTGAAGATTTATTACAATATAAAGGACAGACACTAATTACTACTGACGGAACCACGCTTTTAGGAGCCGACGATAAAGCAGGAATTACAGAAATTATGAGCGCGGTAGAATATTTAATTCAGCATCCTGAAATTAAACACGGACCTATAAAAGTAGGCTTTACTCCCGACGAAGAAATTGGTCGAGGCGCGCATAAATTTGACGTTGAAAAATTTGGTGCCAAATGGGCTTATACAATGGACGGTAGCCAAATTGGAGAGCTCGAATACGAAAATTTTAACGCTGCGGGAGCCGATGTTACCGTAAAGGGAAAAATTGTACATCCTGGTTATGCCAAAGGAAAAATGGTAAACAGCATGTATATTGCTCAAGACTTTATCAACTCTTTACCAAGATTAGAAACCCCTGAGCATACAGAAGACCGACAAGGATTTTTTCACCTTACCCAAATTAGCGGAAAGGTAGAAGAAACCAATATGCACTACATTATTCGCGATCACGATAAAGAGCATTTTGAGGCTCGTAAAAAAATGATGCTTGATTTAGCTGCAGAAATTAACAGTCAGCACGAAAAAGAAGTGATTGTAATCAATATTAAAGATCAATACTTCAACATGCGCGAGAAAGTAGAACCGGTGATGCATATTGTAGATATTGCTGAAGATGCGATGAAAGCTGTAAATATAGAACCTCTAATTAAGCCAATTCGTGGCGGTACCGATGGTTCTCAACTTTCGTTTATGGGCTTACCTTGTCCTAATATTTTTGCAGGCGGACATAATTTTCACGGACGCTATGAATACGTACCGGTGGAAAGTATGATTAAAGCCACAGAAGTAATTGTGAAAATTGCTGAACTTACAGCTAAGAAATATCAAAGTTAATTTGATAAACATTTGAATATAAAAAAGCGCTTTCAAAAATGGAAGCGCTTTTTTATTTCATAGAGTAAAAACTTGAATTTTCAAGATAAATTATCGCAGTATTAAAATAAAACATTTATAATTTGAACTACAATTTAAAATTATCAAATAAAAAAACCCTCTCAAAATGAGAAGGCTTTTTTGTGAAATTAGAAATAATACTATTTCTTTTCTTTTTCGTCTTTAGGATTATTTAGGGTCTGACTTAACTCCATTGAGATTGAAGACTTGTCGAAAGTGATTTTACCTGCACCAGTTTCTATAATCACTGCATTTAATTTTTCACTAAAATCTGCAATTTTACCATGCATTCCACTTTTGGTTACGACCTTATCTCCCTTTTTTAATTCTTTTGCAAAATTCTTTTCTTGTTTTTGACGCTTCATTTGAGGTCTAATCATAAAGAAAAAGAAAACGGCGAAAATGGCTAAAAAAGGCCAAAGACTTTGTATAGCTTCCATATATTATATTAGCTTTTTGCTTTTGCTGCTGCTTTATCTGCATCTGGAGTTACAAATGCTTTAATTTTAATCATTTCTTGTCCAGACTCTGTGTTAGTTGTAATTCTAACTGTTTTCATCTGGTTGTTTGGCTTGTTTCTAGAGTTAAATTTTACTAAAATTTCTCCTTGTTCACCTGGAGCTACAGGCTCTTTTGGCCAAGATGGTACCGTACAACCACAGCTACCTTTTGCTTGAGTAATCACTAAAGGTGAGTCACCATCGTTAGTAAATTTAAAAGTATGCTCTACTACATCACCTTCATTAATGGTTCCGAAATCATGCATTTCTTCTTCAAAAGTCATTTTAGCAGTACCTTCTGCGTTTTCATCTCTTTCAGCAACTTCAGCTACTTTTTCATCGTTAACTTTGTCTGCTGCTTTTTCGTCTTTACAAGAGGTAAATACAATTGCTGCAACAGCAGCTAACATTAAAAATCCTTTTTTCATTTTTAGTATTTTAGGGTTTGTAATTGATTTTAAGCGCTAAATGTAATAAATTTTGAATTATTACATCAAGCCTCTTCCTATTTTATTTAATTTTTGACCTTCTTGATATTCTTTTGATAACTTATCTAAAATTCCGTTAAGAAAAATACTACTTTTTGGTGTACTGTATTCTTTAGCGATTTCTAAATATTCATTAATCGTTACTTTTACAGGAATAGAAGAAAATTTCAAAAATTCACAGATAGCCATTTTAATTAAAATCGCATCGATTTCTGCAATACGATCAGTATCCCAGTTAGGTGTTTTTCCTTCAATATCTTCTTCAAACTTGTGTTGATGTAAAGTTGTTTTGGTAAATAATTCTTTCGCAAATTCTTTATCGTCTAAATTTTTAAAGAGTTTAGGAATCTTAATATACTCATCAGATTCTTTTAATTTCTTCAATAATTTTAAAATACTTGTATTCACAATAGGTAAATCATCTAACCAAGTAAGCTTTTTATCTTCTAAATAATCGTAAAGCTTTTCATTAGGGGCTATAATTTCTTTAAAGACTTGAATTACAAATTCTTGATCTTCTTTAAAGGTAGAGTTTCTTGTGGTTAGGTATTCTTTATATAATTCGCTATCAACAAGACTTTGCCATAAAATAGCAACATATTCATCATCTTGCTGCCAATGGTTTAGGTGCCTGTCTTCTAATAATTCATCTAAATCTTCTGTGGCTTCTATTTTCTGAAGTAAAGAATTGTTAACGAATTTTAAATTAGGGTTTTTATCATCGGCGGTAGCCAAGTATTTTTTTTGAGATTTCTCTATAAAATCTTCAGCTTTCTTTTTCACTTCTAATAACAAAGACAGTTGAAGTAAAAATAGATCATACATCTCTTCCATACTTTTAGAAAGAAAGCGTTGCTCTACTTGAAGGCTATCATTATTAGATTGATTAAATGCATAAATAGATTGCATTACTTTTACTCGAATATGTCTTCTTGTTAACATAGTATAATCTAAAAGAACGTTTTAAAATTAAAAAGGGCGAAATATAAAATTTCGCCCTGCAAAAATAGTATTTTATTTATGTAAAAACACCTTATTAAAAATTTATTTTTTTGCGGCTAAAATTCTGTTTTTAGCTACTTGCAACGCCGCTTGGTGAGTGGTTAGTTTATCAAAATCTGCTTTAGCTAAAATTTCTAAAGTGGTATTATAAATATTTTCTGTTTTTCTAATTATTTCTGTTTTATCATAATTTACCAATTCTGCATAAACATTAATAATTCCACCAGCGTTAATTAGAAAATCTGGAGCGTAAACAATACCTTTTTTCTGAAGCAATTCTCCATGAACTAATTCATTCTCTAATTGATTGTTTGCTGCGCCAGCAATTACTTTAGCTTTTAATTGCTGAATGGTTTGATCATTTAACGTAGCTCCTAAAGCACAAGGAGCATAAATATCTACTTCTAAGCCATATAAATTATCTCCGTTAAAAATTTTAGCTCCATACTTTGCACTCACTTCTGCTAATCGTTCTTGATTAATATCGGCAATAATTACTTCTCCTCCTTCTTCGGTAATATATTTCACTAAGGTTTCTCCAACGTGACCTATGCCTTGAACGAGAACTTTTTTACCTGCTAACTTATCGCTACCAAATTTATATTTCGCCGCCGCTTTCATTCCCATAAAGACACCATAAGCAGTAATTGGCGATGGATTACCAGCACCTCCTTTTTCTTCAGAAACACCTACTACGTAAGGGGTTATTTCTTTCACAATATCCATATCTTCAGTTTCCATACCTACATCTTCAGCAGTAATATACTTTCCGCTTAAAGAATGTACAAAAGCGCCAAACCTTTTCATTAAAGCAGGTGATTTCTGAGTTTTTGCATCGCCAATAATCACAGCTTTACCTCCGCCTAAATTGAGCCCAGTAATCGCACTTTTAAAACTCATACCACGAGAAAGTCTAAGCACATCGTTTAATGCATCATATTCACTTTCATAATTCCACATACGAGTACCTCCTAAAGCGGGACCTAAATTTGTATTATGAATTCCTATTATTGCTTTTAAACCTGTATCTTTGTCGTTACAGAAAACCACCTGTTCGTGGTCATCAAAAGAAAGTTGCCCAAAAACTGGAGCGACTTTTTTTAATTTATTTACTTTTAAAACTTCAGCATTCATAAGCTGTATTTATTAAGTTAAATTATTATATCATCAAAATTTGACGCAAAAATAAATAATTTATTAATTGAATAGGGTTTAAATAGTGATAAATTAAATATTTAATAATTCTGAAGTAGTTAAAATTTATGAAAGAACTTAAATATCTTAATAAATATTTTATTAAATACAAATGGCAAATGTTTTTGGGCTTTATCATTACGGTGGCTGCAAGAATTTTTGCAGTTTATGTACCTCAATTTATAGGTGACTCTACCAATGTAATTGAAAGATTTATTAATGATGAAATTACGCAAGTAGCTCAAGTAAAATCTGAACTTACCACGAACATACTTTACATTTTAGGAGCGGCATTTTTATCAGCCTTATTTACTTTTTTAATGCGGCAAACCTTCATTGTGGTTTCTAGACACATAGAATATGATTTAAAAAATGATGTTTATGAGCAATATCAAAATCTTTCGCTAAATTTCTACAAGAAAAATAGAACCGGAGATTTGATGAATAGAATTAGTGAAGATGTCTCTCGAGTAAGAATGTACTTTGGACCAGCATTAATGAATAGTGTTTCTACTATAACTATGTTTTTAGTCGTAATAATTTACATGATCAATACGGCTCCATTATTAACTTTATACACCATTGCTCCTTTTCCTTTTTTATCTTATGCCATCTATAAATTAAGCAGATCTATAAACAAAAGAAGTACCATAGTACAAGAATATCTTTCTAAATTAAGCACCTTTACACAAGAAGGTTTTAGTGGAATTTCTGTCATCAAATCTTACGGATTAGAACAACAAACCAATACTGGTTTTGTAGACCTTGCAGATACCAGTAGAGAAAAAAATATAGATTTAGTAAAAGTACAAGCCTTTTTCTTCCCTTTAATGGCGCTCTTAATTGGTGGAAGCAATATTCTAGTTATTTATATTGGAGGGCAACGAGTAATTAGCGGAGAGATTGAAAATTTTGGAGTTATTGTTGAATTTCTACTCTATGTAAATATGCTAACTTGGCCTGTAGCAAGCGTAGGTTGGATTGCAGATATGGTACAACGAGCAGAAGCTTCACAAAAAAGAATTAATGAATTTTTAAAACAAAAACCTGAAATAAAAAATCATTCGTCTAACATCACTCCAGTAAAAGGAAAAATAGAATTTAAAAATGTAACTTTCACTTACGACGACACCAATATTACCGCACTTAAAAATGTTTCTTTTGAAATACACCAAGGACAAACCTTAGCGATTATCGGAAAAACAGGATCTGGGAAATCTACCATTTTAGAATTAATTGGCCGACTTTATGATGTCGAGAAAAAAAATGGTCATTTACTTATCGATAATCAAGACATCGATCAATTCAACTTAAAAAATCTAAGAAATTCTATTGGTTATGTACCTCAGGACGCATTCTTATTTAGTGATTCTATAAAAAATAACATTCGTTTTGGGCATAGTGAAGCTTCTGAAGAACAAGTAATAGCAGCCGCAAAAAATGCAGCAGTACACAAAAATATAGAAGGTTTTAGCAAAGGCTATGATACCATTCTTGGCGAACGCGGAATCACCCTTTCTGGCGGACAAAAACAACGGGTTTCTATTGCTAGAGCTATTATTCAAAATCCGCAAATATTACTCTTTGATGATTGCCTCTCTGCAGTAGATACAGAAACTGAAGAAGAGATTTTAAACAATCTTCATAAAATATCTACCAATAAAACCACTATTATTGTGAGTCACCGTATTTCTTCAGCTAAGAATGCCCATAAAATAATTGTGCTAGAAGATGGCGAAATTATACAAGAAGGAACTCATAATCAATTAGTAAAGCAAGGCGGTTATTATAAAGAACTCTACTTAAAACAACTCAGCGAAAAAGAAAGTTGATTTTTTTTGGCAGATGTTAATTTTTTTAAGATTTTTGACAATATATCTAAAATTAAACCAATAATTTTTCGACTATGAGCGATAATGGAACGATGCAGAAAGAAGAAATATTTTCTAAAGTGTTAAGGGCTGGAAGACGTACGTATTTCTTTGATGTAAGATCAACTAAAGCTAACGATTATTATTTAACGATTACAGAGAGTAAAAAGTTCACCAATGAAGATGGATCTTTTTACTACAAGAAACACAAAATTTACTTATACAAAGAAGATTTTGAAGGTTTTGCTGAAATCTTAGATGAAATGACGGCTTACATCATTAATGAAAAAGGAGAAGAAGTAATTAGTGAACGTCACCAAAAAGACTTTAAAAAAGAATATGACGACAATGGTGAAGAAACTAGCGTAGCCGAAAAATTTACCGATGTAAGTTTTGACGATATCTAAAAAAAATACTTTTATAAAAAGCCGCTAATAAAATATTAGCGGCTTTTTTTAACTTATTTTTAAACCATTATCTATTTTTGCTTCCGGTTGAATTATGGTAACCTCATCGCCATCAACCGCTCCCATTAATAAACATTCACTCATAAAATTAGCAATTTGCTTTTTCGGGAAATTAACCACCGCAATAGTCTGCTTCCCTACTAAATCTTCTTTAGCATAGCGTTTCGTGATTTGCGCAGAAGTTTTTCGTATTCCTATCTGGCTACCAAAATCAATTTTTAATTGATAGGCAGGTTTTCTAGCTTCAGGGAAATCGTTTACTTCTATAATCGTACCCACACGCATATCTATTTTAGCAAAATCTTGCCAACTTAATTCATTCTGTATCATAAACTATAAGTTAATTTTTCAACCGAATAATGTTTAATAATTCTTCAGTTTTCAGTAATTTGTTATTCAAATTTAAAAAAATGGCAAGAACATATTCTATCGATATAGATTTAGGTACCAAAGCACCAGAATTTGAACTTCGAGATAGTGTTACCAATAATTTAGTTAAGCTTTACGATGTAAAAGGTGAAAAAGGTACGGTAGTGATGTTTATCTGTAATCACTGTCCTTTTGTCAAACACGTGAATGATGAGATCGTAAGATTAGCTAACGATTACCGCGTGTTGGGGTTTGGTTTTGTAGCGATTTCTAGTAACGATGTAAAAAACTATCCGGAAGATCATCCTAAATTAATGCACGAGAACGCTAGAAAACATAATTTCACGTTTCCATATTTGTATGATGAAACGCAAGAAGTAGCCAAAGCTTATCAAGCAGCTTGCACGCCAGATTTTTATGTATTTGATACTGATTTAAAATTGGTTTACCACGGGCAATTAGACGATTCTCGACCTCAAAACGGAATTCCTGTAACCGGAAGAAGTATTCGAGAAGCTTTAGATGCTATTTTGAATAACCGAAAAGTACCACAATTACAAAAACCTAGCTTAGGTTGCGGTATTAAATGGAAACAGGAAAATTAGCATAAGTTAAGCTTATACTAAAGTAGCTCAAAACAATGCTTCAATTTGAGAATTTAATTCTTTATTCTTTAATTTTACAATGAAAATAAAAAATGAAAAAGCTATGAATGATTTAAGATTAGGCGATACCGCCCCAAATTTTGATGCAGAAACTACAGAAGGTAAATTAAATTTTCACGATTATTTAGGAGATAGCTGGGGAGTACTTTTTTCTCACCCCTCAGATTACACCCCGGTTTGTACTACAGAATTAGGAACTGTTGCTAATTACAAACCAGAATTTGATAAGCGAAACACGAAAGTAATCGCGCTAAGTGTAGATGATTTAGAATCGCATAAAGGTTGGGTAAAAGATATTGAAGAAACCCAAAACGTAACATTGAATTATCCAATCATTGCCGATGAAGATAAAAATGTTTCTAGCCTTTACGGAATGATTCATCCTAATGAAGATAACACAGCAACCGTTAGATCTGTTTTCATCATTAGCCCTGATAAAAAAGTTAAACTAACCTTAACCTATCCGCCAAGTACTGGAAGAAATTTTGAAGAAATAATTCGTGTTTTAGACTCTCTACAATTAACGGCTTATAAAAAAGTAGCTACTCCTGCCAATTGGAAACAAGGGGAAGATGTGGTAATTAGCCCTTCTGTATCTAATGAAGAAGCCGAAAAATTATTCCCGAAAGGTTTTAAAGAAATTAAACCTTACTTGAGAATGACGGCGCAACCGGAAGATTAATTTTTCACAAAACAGCAGAGCTCATCACTTCGAGTAAAATCGAGAAGTTTGGTATAAAAAAACCTCCATATGATTATGTGGAGGTTTTTTTATTTTATAATATTAAAGTTGAATTAAACTATTTAGCCTTTACTAATTCTACTTCAAAAATCAAGGTAGCGTTTGGAGGAATCACTCCGCCTGCTCCTCTTTCTCCATAACCTAAATGGGAAGGAATCACGAAACTTGCTTGAGCACCTTCAGAAAGCAATAAAATACCTTCATCCCAACCAGCGATCACGTGACCTACACCAACAGGAAACTCAATAGGTTGGTTTCTTTTAAAAGAAGAATCAAAAACAGTTCCATCAGTTAATTTTCCCTTATAGTGTACTTTTACTGGTTTTCCTTTTTCAGCTTGTTTCCCTTCTCCCTGTTTAGTGATTTTGTAAAACAATCCACTTTCAGTTTTTGTAAAACCTTCAGTTAGTTGCGCTAATGCCTCTTCTTCTTTCTTTTTAGTTTCTGCTTCACGTTTTGCTTTTTCAGCATTAAAAGTTTTAAAAGCTTCAGCGCCATCAAAGTTTTCAGCTTCTTCCCCTACTCTTTCGATGCTTAGGCTTTCAATTTTATCACCTTGTGAGATTTTATTCACCACATCTTGACCTTCTACCACTTCACCAAACACCGTATGTTTGCCGTCCAACCAAGGAGTCTCTACGTGGGTAATAAAAAACTGACTCCCGTTGGTTCCCGGGCCTGCATTAGCCATCGATAAGATACCAGGCTTATTATGTTTTAAGTCAGGATGAATCTCATCATCAAAATTATACCCTGGACCACCAGCTCCAGTACCATCAGGATCTCCTCCTTGCACCATAAAGTCTGGAATTACACGATGAAACTTTAATCCATCATAATAAGCTTCTCCTTGTTTCTTTGCCTCGTTAGGTTGCTTTCCTTCTGCTAGAGCTACAAAATTTCCTACCGTTCCTGGGGTTTTATCGTGATGTAATTTTACTAAAACTTCTCCTTTTGAAGTATTGAATTTTGCGTATAATCCGTTTTCCATTTGTTTGATTTTTTCTTAAAGTACAAAGATAAAACTTCATACGGCATCTTCCTAATGAGATGTAAAAACAAAAAAACGAATGCCTACACATTCGTTTTTTTTGGTTAGTCTTTAAAAGATTGTAATAACTATTTTAGTAGAGTTCTTTTAGAATAATCTTAATTAGCAACATCACTAATAAATTTAATGCGATATAAACGAATTTCTTCATCTTCATAATCGCCATCAAACTCTTCCATCGCTTCATCTACTTTATCGGTTTCTGCTTCTATAAAATATTCATGAAGCTCTTCTTGTTGCTCTTCATCTAAAACCTCGTCTACCCAATAGGTAATATTTAACTTGGTACCGCTATACACAATAGCTTCCATTTCTTTAATGAAATCTGGCATAGTTAATCCTTTAGCATCAGCGATATCTGTTAACGGAAGTTTTCTGTCTACGCTCTGAATAATAAATAGCTTTAATGCGCTATTTGCTCCTGTAGTTTTCACTACAAAATCATCGGGACGCAAAACTTCATTTTCTTCAACATAACGCGCTATCAATTCTATAAAATCTTTACCAAACTTTTTAGCTTTCCCTTCACCTACTCCATGAATATTAGCGAGTTCTTCTTGAGTGACAGGATATTTGGTCGCCATATCTTCCAAAGAAGGATCTTGAAAAACCACAAATGGAGGGACATCTTTGCGTTTAGCTACTTTTTTACGCAAATCTTTTAGCATTTTCATGAGTTGCTCATCTGTAGAGGCACCGCCTCCTTTTTGAACTGAGACAATATTATCTTTAGATTCACTATCATAAATATGATCTTCAGTCATCATAAAAGACTTAGGCGCTTTTAAAAACTCATCTCCTGCTGGTGTGATTTTAATGATTCCGTAAGTTTCAATATCTTTTTTAAGTAAGCCTGCGACCAGTACTTGGCGCACTAATGCCATCCAATAAGCAGCATCTTTAGCTTTTCCTTTACCAAATAAGGCGATCTCATCTGTTTTATGAGATTTGATTAATGCATTAGATTTACCAATAAGCGTGTTCACTACTTCTTTAGCTTTATAAATCGCTTGGGTTTCTTTTACTACTTTAAGCAGTAATTCTACATCTTCTTGCGCTTCATTTTGTTTTTTAGGATTTCTTACATTGTCATCCATATCACCACCGTCTCCAGTTTCATTATCAAAATCTTCTCCAAAATAATGAAGAATAAATTTTCTTCTTGAAATAGAGGTTTCTGCAAAAGCCACTACATCTTGTAATAAAGCATGACCAATCTCTTGCTCTGCTACCGGCTTACCGCTCATAAATTTTTCTAACTTCTCTATATCTTTATAGGCATAGTAAGCCAAACAATGGCCTTCACCTCCATCACGACCGGCGCGACCAGTTTCTTGATAATAACTTTCTATACTTTTTGGTATATCATGATGAATAACGAAACGTACATCAGGCTTATCGATACCCATACCAAAAGCTATCGTAGCGACTACTACATCTATATCTTCCATTAAGAACATATCTTGATGCTTGGCTCTTTTTTTACCGTCTAATCCAGCATGGTAAGGAACAGCTTTTATACCATTCACTTGAAGGGTTTGCGCTAATTCTTCAACTTTTTTTCGGCTTAAGCAATATATGATACCGCTCTTTCCTGAATTTTGCTTTACAAAACGAATGATATCTGCACCTACATTTGCTGTTTTAGGCCTAATTTCATAATATAAATTAGGACGATTAAACGAAGCCTTAAATGTTTTAGCATCGGTAATTCCTAAGTTTTTAAGAATATCTTCTTGTACTTTAGGTGTAGCGGTTGCTGTTAAAGCTACAATGGGAATATTATCACCTATACGCTGAATAATTTTACGTAAATTTCTATATTCAGGTCTAAAATCATGTCCCCACTCACTTATACAGTGCGCTTCATCTATAGCTAAAAATGAAATATTTTCATTTTTTAAAAAGTCTACATTCTCTTCTTTGGTTAACGATTCTGGAGCTACGTATAACAATTTTGTAATTCCGTTAGAAATATCGGCTTTAACCTGTTTAATTTCTGTTTTATTCAGAGAAGAATTAAGTACATGAGCAATACCATGTTCCGAAGATATACTTCGAAGCGCATCTACTTGATTCTTCATTAAGGCTATAAGTGGAGAAACGACAATTGCAGTTCCTTCTTTTATTAGTGCGGGAAGTTGATAACAAAGAGATTTTCCTCCTCCAGTGGGCATAATCACAAATGTATCTTTATCTGCGATAACTCCCTTAATCACTTCCTCTTGCAGCCCTTTAAATTGGCTAAATCCAAAATATTTCTTTAACTCTTGATGTAAATTGATTTCTGTCAAACTGATATTTTAGTGTTACAATTTTACCTACCTTTGTCTATTCTAAAGATACATATTTCTTTAATACTTACAAATTCAAATATTACAAAGTTAATGCTTCAAAACAACATAATAAAGGTCGCAAAAGAAACAATTTCTAATGAGGCTCGCGCTATTGAAGAATTAATCAACTTATTGGATGAAGAATTCACTCAAGCGGTTGAGCATATTTATAACTCCAAAGGTAGAGTAATTATTACAGGCATTGGTAAAAGTGCAATTATTGCTACCAAAATTGTAGCCACCCTAAACTCTACAGGTACGCCTGCCATTTTTATGCATGCGGCAGATGCTATTCACGGTGATTTAGGGACAATTCTAAAAGATGACACTGTCATTTGTATTTCTAAAAGCGGAAACACTCCAGAAATAAAAGTACTGGTTCCTTTCATTAAAAATTTTAAAAATACACTCATTGCTATTACAGGAAATAAAGATTCCTTCTTAGGTAAAGAAGCTGATTTTGTATTAAATGCGTATGTAGAAAAGGAAGCTTGCCCTAATAACCTTGCTCCTACCACAAGTACTACGGCTCAATTAGTAATGGGCGATGCTTTAGCGGTGTCTTTATTACACCTAAGAGGATTTAGCAGTAATGATTTTGCTAAATATCACCCTGGTGGTGCTTTGGGAAAAAAATTATATTTACGAGTAAGTGATATTACTAAAGAAAATCAACAACCACAAGTAACTCCTAATACAAACATTACCGATGTGATTGTAGAAATTTCAGAAAAAATGTTAGGCGTCACAGCCGTTATTGAAAAAGGTAAAATTGTAGGAATTATTACAGACGGTGATTTACGTAGAATGATCACCACCAATAAAGATTTCACCCATTTAAAAGCGAAAGACATTATGGGCGAAAATCCGAAAGTAATCAATAACAATGCTATGGCTATTGATGCGATGGAGTTGATGGAAGAAAACGGCATATCCCAACTACTAGCAGAAGAAAAAGGAAACTATGTAGGCGTGGTACACTTGCATAATCTTATAAAAGAAGGTATTATTTAATATGGCAAAAAAGAAAAAACAAAATCCAGATGAAATGTCATTTCTTGATCATTTGGAAGAGTTAAGATGGCATCTCATTAGAGCTACATTAGCAGTAGTCATTGCAGGAATTGTAGCTTTTATTGCAAAAGAATTTATTTTTGATGTCGTTTTGTTAGGTCCAAAACAACCTGAATTTATCACCTATAAAGTGCTATGTAACGTAGCGCAATCTATTGGTTTAGACGAGAGTTTTTGCTACACAGAAATTCCGTTTAGCATTCAAAATAGAACCATGTCTGGGCAGTTTAGCATTCATATGTGGACGGCCATTACCGCAGGTTTCATCATTGCCTTTCCTTATATTTTATATGAATTTTGGAGATTTATTTCTCCCGCATTACACGAAAAAGAGCGCAAAGCTTCTAAAGGCTTTATTTTTATTGCTTCTATCTTATTTTTTATAGGCGTTCTGTTTGGTTATTACGTCATTTCCCCCTTATCTATTAATTTTTTAGGAAGCTATCAAGTAAGTAAAGAAGTAATCAACGAAATAGACCTTTCTAGCTATATGGGCTTAATAAGAGCTTCAGCTTTAGCAAGTGGCGTTATTTTTGAACTCCCAATTATTATATTTTTACTCACTAAAATAGGCTTAGTTACCCCAGAGATATTAAAACAATATAGAAAATTTGCGCTGGTGGGCATTTTAGTTGTTTCTGCAATTATTACTCCTCCAGATATCGCTAGCCAAATTATAGTAGCTATTCCCGTTCTTATTTTATATGAAATCAGTATTTTCATCTCAAGAATGGTATTAAAAAAAGAAAGAAAAAAAGAAATTGAAGAGAGAAGTATCACTAAAAATTAAACAAAAAAATGATTGATCAAGTTGATGAGTTTAACGCTTATCGCCAAAAAATGAACGATAAAATTCTTGGAGAAAACAACAAAGTTTTAAAAAGAATATTTAACCTAGATACTAATGCCTTTTCTGAAGGTGCTTTAGACGTAAAAACCAAAGAACTTTTAGGACTAGTAGCTTCTTTAGTATTAAGATGTGACGACTGCGTAAAGTACCACTTAGAGTCTAGCCATAAATCTGGTGTAAATAAAGACCAAATTATGGAAACTTTAAGCATTGGCACATTAGTTGGAGGCACAATTGTTATCCCTCACTTACGCAGAGCTTACGAATACTGGGAAACTTTAGAAAATAAATAATATAACGGGAGCAAAAAAATTGCTCCCAGTTTTTAGTATAAATCGCTGTTATCATTATGAAGTTAAAAGCAGACACTCTAATGAAAGCCTATAAAGGCCGAAAAGTTGTAAAAGGAATTTCTGTAGAAGTAAACCAAGGAGAAATTGTGGGGCTTTTAGGCCCTAACGGTGCCGGAAAAACTACTTCTTTTTACATGATTGTAGGACTTATTAAACCTAATAGCGGCCATATTTATTTAGATAAAACAGATATCACCAAATTTCCAATGTATAAAAGAGCACAAAACGGAATTGGGTATTTAGCACAAGAAGCTTCTGTCTTTAGAAAGTTAAGCATTGAAGATAACATCATGAGTGTTTTACAACTCACCAAACTTTCTAAAAAAGAAAGAGAGATGAAAATGGAAAGTTTAATTGATGAATTTAGCCTAGGACATATTCGTAAAAGCCGTGGAGATTTACTTTCTGGTGGAGAGCGAAGAAGAACAGAAATTGCGAGAGCCTTGGCTACAGATCCTAAATTTATTTTATTAGATGAACCTTTTGCGGGGGTAGACCCCGTTGCTGTAGAAGATATTCAGCGTATTGTGGCGCAGTTAAAAAACAAAAACATTGGTATTCTTATTACCGATCATAACGTCCAAGAAACACTCGCCATCACAGACAGAACTTACCTAATGTTTGAAGGGAGTATTTTGAAACACGGACAGCCTGAAGAACTTGCCGCAGATGAAATGGTAAGAAAAGTATACTTAGGCCAAAATTTTGAATTAAGAAAGAAGAAATTATTTCAATAGAAATAATTATTACTCTTCTTTATTTCCTATGAAATTTAAAATTACCGAAAGCAACACATAACTAAAAATAATAATGGGTAGTGCTAAGTACTGAACCCATACTAATGTTACTAAGGCAAAAGCTAAGAAGAAAAATCTAAACCAGTTTTCTTTTAAACTGAAGTTTTTAAACTTTAAAGCAAAAAGAGGTATTTCTGCATTCAGCATAAAACAACTCAACAAAGTTACCGCAAGTAAAAACCATTTATTTAAAATTAAATCTAACACCCAAGCTTCAGGCTGGTAAATTAAAATTAGTGGTAAGCTTAAAATAAAAATAGCATTGGCAGGAGTGGGCAAACCTATAAATGAACTGGTCTGTCGGTCATCAATATTAAATTTTGCCAAACGGTAAGCTGAGCCTAAAGTAATCATCAAGCCCAATAAAGCAAAAATAGGAAAATTAAAATCTAGTACAGAGCCACTACTCCATTCTTGAGTAATCTCATACTCAGTACCTATAGCTTTTTCCATTAATTGAAACATCACAATACCAGGCACTAACCCGCTGGTAATTAAATCTGCCAATGAGTCTAGTTGCAAACCCAATTCACTTTGCACGTTTAAACTTCTTGCTGCCAAACCATCAAAAAAATCGAAAAAAATACCTAAGCCTACAAAAATAGCTGCGCCTACTAAATTGTTCTGCATCGCTAAAATAACACCTACACAACCTGACATTAAATTTAAGAGCGTTATTAAATTTGGTACTTGTTTCTTAAGCATAAAATTATTTTTAAAAGTAAAAGTACAAAAACTATTGAAAGCGCTGTTACCTACAAACAATATATAACAAGAATAAAAGTTTATATTATAAATTATTTAAGATATTTGCCCAAATTTTTCCAAGAGTGAAGTTTAAATTACTTATTATATTTTTAAGTGCGACTACCTTGATTCAGGCACAAAGCGTTAGAAAGTATTCCAATGAATTTTTAAATATTGGTGTAGATGCTGCTGCTTTTGGTATGGGAAATTCTGTAGTAGCCACTAGTAATGATGTAAACGCTTCGTATTGGAATCCCGCAGGATTAATAAATATAGAAGATAATGAAGTTGCTTTAATGCACGCCAGTTATTTTGCAAACATAGCCAACTACGATTATATTGGTGGAGCTATGCCACTAGACGACAGAAGTGCTGTTGGTTTTAGTGTTATTAGATTTGGGGTAGATAATATCATGAACACCACGCAACTAATCGAGCAAAACGGACAAATAAATTATGATAATATCACTTATTTTTCTGCTGCAGATTATGCATTTACACTTTCTTATGCTAGAAATTTAAGATTTGTTGAAGGTTTTAGCTACGGAGTAAATGCTAAGGTGATTCGCAGAATTATTGGAGAGTTTGCAACCTCTTGGGGTTTTGGTTTTGATGTAGGAATGCAGTACCAAACTAAAAGAAGCGGATGGACGTTTGGAGCTATGGCGAGAGATATTACCACTACTTATAATACTTGGACTATTAATGAAGATGAATATAGTAAAGTACAAAATGCTGTAGAAGGACAAAACCAAGAACTACCAGAAACTACAGAAATTACATTACCTAAATTGCAATTAGGCTTAGCGAAAACATTTACCATTCACTACGATTTTGATATTAAAACCGAAGTAGATATGCATATGCGTTTTGCGCAAACTAACGATATCATATCAACGTCAAGTATTAGTGCTACACCTTCTTTAGGTTTTGAAGTGGGCTATATCGATTTGGTCTATTTACGAGGAGGAGTAGGTAATTTTCAAAATGTAGAGCAATTTGACAACTCTACACAAATAGGCTTTCAACCTGGTTTTGGAGTGGGCTTTCAGTACAAAGGCATACATTTAGATTATGCGTTCACAGATATTGGCGACCAAAGTGCAGCCTTGTATTCTAATGTTTTCTCTTTAAAAATTGATTGGAGTTTATTTAGATAATCCTTGAAGCACTAGTGCCATATTAATGGAACTTTTCTAAATTTGAATTCTCAATTGATTTCTCAGCTATGAAAAATTTTATTTTAGCCCTTTCAAGTGGTTTATTATTGGCGGCAGGTTGGCCCACTTATGGTTTTCCTTTATTCTTATTTTTTGCTTTTGTTCCTCTTCTATTGGCTGAATTTAATATTCGACAACATCACACGAAATCCGCTGGCAAAATTTTTCTTTTAGCATACCTCAGCTTTTTTCTGTGGAATATAATTACGACCAACTGGATATATTTCTCTACAGCATTCGGGATGTGGTTTGCCATATTAGTAAATAGCCTACTAATGACTTTAGTATTTTTTATCTATCATAAAATTGCAAAAAAAGTAAATTTTACCGCAGGCGCTACCTTTTTAATTTGTTTATGGATGTGTTTTGAAAAACTTCACCTTAATTGGGAGTTTTCTTGGCCTTGGTTAAACTTAGGCAATGGATTTTCAGAATACATCACTTGGATACAATGGTATGAATATACTGGAACCTTTGGCGGAACTCTATGGATTTGGCTTGTAAACATAATCCTATTTAAAAGCATAGTACTATACCAACAACACCGTGACAAAAGCATTATTTACAGAGGTGCTTTTAAAACGCTATTTCTTATTTTACTCCCTATAGCTTTTTCCTTTTATCTTTTTTATACGGAAGATGAATCTTCTTCTGAAGAAATGGAAGTACTCATTCTACAACCCAATATTAACCCCTATACCGAAAAGTATTCAACCAATGACCGAAGCATTGGGAAATTACTAGTAAAACTTAGCCAAGAAAAAATTACAGACACAACTAAACTTATTTTAGCACCAGAAACCGTTTTTGCAGACGGAACTAAAATTGATCAGTTTAAGTATAGTAACGCTTATTTCTTCGGAAAAGAAATGACAATCAATCACGACCAAGCCAACTTTTTAGGCGGTATTTCGTTCTTTAAACTCATTAAAGATGAACAAAAAACCAGTTCCCAATCTAATTATTACAAAGAAGGCACTTGGTATAACGACTACAATTCAGCTTTTTTAATTAATCAAACTGAAGTCGCACAAACGTATCATAAATCTAAATTGGTAGTAGGTGTTGAAAATTTTCCTTACCAATCCATCTTAAAACCTATTTTAGGAGATGTGATGATTGATTTAGGCGGAACGGTAGCGATGAAAACAACACAACCAGACCGAGCAGTATTTCAACTGAATAGTGGAGAAAAGGTAGCTCCTATTATATGTTACGAATCTATTTACGGAGAATATGTAACCAATTATGTAAAAAATGGAGCCTCGCTTTTAGCGATCATTACTAATGATGCTTGGTGGGGAAATACCCAAGGGCATCAACAACATTTAAGCTATGCGCGATTAAGAGCTATCGAGAATAGAAAAAATGTAGTGAGAAGTGCCAATACAGGTATTTCTGCTGTCATTAATTCTAAAGGAGAAATCACTTCTTCACTCGGCTATGCGCAACAAGGAAGTATTAAAGCTAAAGTTAAATTAAATACCAAAAAAACTTTTTATACTCGGTTTGGAGATTACCTACCTAGAGTAGCACAATTTTTAACCTTATTCATATTTTTATTTGCTATAGTTAGAAAACGAAAAAGCATTTAACTTAAAATCCGCTAGATTTAAATTTTTTACGTTCTACTTTTCGGTCTTTTACTTTAAATATAAATTGAATAGTTTCTAATTTTCCTGAAACCGCTTTTATTTTTTGCGATTGCCCTAAAACTTCTACCCGACTACTACGGTTATACATTTCAATTTTTGCGCTATATTCTCCTTCAGGAACATAAGTTCTAAAATAGCCTTTGGCATCTGTTTTTGCCTTGAATTCTCGACCTTCAGCATTTGTAAGTGTCACCGTTAGCCCTCCTAATTCTTTAGCAACATCAAAACTTATGTCAGAACTTTCATAATGCACCTTACCTTTTACGGTCACCGTTTGGTCCATATAGATAACAACTTCAGTATTATCTATTAAATCTATCGCTAGATCTGGAGCATACCATTGTTTAGTATCAAATACTTTAATTTTATAATGACCTTCTGGCAAACGCTTGTAACTTATAGCTCCTTTTTCGTCTGTTCTAAACGCCTTATCATTAATTAATAATAGTTGACCAACCGCAGGTACTTTCACTAAACTATCATTAGTATTATGATAAACGTATACTTTTAAATTATTTCGTTTTTGTGTTAAATCTATTTTTGAAAAGCGTTTAATTACACCTACTTGCATTGTAGAAGCATCATAATAATTAGCAGAAAAATCGCTTAAAAATGTAGTAAAATAAACATTGAAATTTGCCGGAAGCTGATAATCTAATCTTCCATTAAACTGAAAATATTCTTGCGTAAAAGTACTTTTAGCATAAGAAACTCCTGCTCTAATTTGAAGCTTGTTATCTAAAAATTCTTGATGTATGCTTGGTAATATATTATAGACTTCATAAGTATCAGAGGAAGCCAACCGAAGTCTAGAAAATTCTTCGCCTATAAAAAAACTATTATATTGGTAAGAAGCATTCAAATTGAAAAAACGCCAATTATAATTTAAATGAACCTTAAAGTGAGGCATTTCCTTATCATTAATATTAGTATTGTAGGTACCTCCCTCTAAATTAAAAGAGATGTATTGCTGACTTACAAGGTGATTATAATTTAAATTTACCGATAAGCGTTTAGCTCGCATGGTATATTTTTTTTCTTCTGGACTCGAAAATGACAAGGCTGATCTATTTTCTCTATAATAATTAGGCACAACAGAAATAGACATATATTGAAACCTTCTCGTTACCCCTAAATTATATTTAGAAGTAGAGAAATTTTGAGGTATAAAACCTATTCTTTTTAATTGCTTAGGTTTAAAACTTAAGTAATTATATAAACCCCAAAAATTATATTTCCCTGAATTATAAGAGATACGTTCTGTCAAATTAACTGCACCTTGTCGCAATCCGCTATAATAACCAGAACTATAATAATTTGTGCTATTAAAATTAAAATTTCCTTTTTGAGCATATACTAAAACCTCACCAGCAGCTCCGTTTTCAGAAATATCATCATTAGAATATAAGCTTGTTTTAGACAAGGACGCTCCAGCTTTTATACCTATATTTTTACGGTCTAGCACATTGGTTCGAGCACTGGCCAGATAAGATTTGTAGTCTGAAGTAGGATCATCATTATAAATAATACTTGCTTCATAACCTTTATGCAACCAACCACCACGATGTGTGAAATTTGCCCAGCCGGCATTTCCAAAATTATTATCTCCATTTTTAAATAAAGAATATGATTTGTTAATCCCTCCTACTTCTACTTTATTTTTTTTATTAATTTGATAATAAGCGTCGACCCCTCTTCCTATCAAATTAATAATTTCTGACTGAGAAATGTTTCCTGCTTTAATACCAAATTGATTTTGCTGATAACTAACCCAAGTATTTCTAACATAAAGCAAATTATTATTTTCCCACCAATTAATATCGATATTAGATTGTAGAGTTCCTTTTTTTAAGTTTATCTGATTGTTGGCATACAAAAAATATTGATAATTATTTCTGCTTTCTCTGGCACTAATATTTATTATATTATTTTGGACATAACTGGTAGGGTCGTATTGATTCACATCTCTTTTATAACGCCTAGATTGTTGTACCGAATTAACACTTAACCTGCTAGTCCCAAAGATATCACCATTGCTGTATAAGGTTTTTAAAAAAATATCAAAATCATCCAGCTTCATCATTTGTTCATCAACAACACAGCTTAGAGTTAATGTAGTATCTTTAAATGCTGCAATTTCTATTTTTTCGCTAGAAAGTTCATCTTTGGTTGGTGACTTAGGGTATTTAGATAGCAATGTAATTTGCTGTTTTGTGTTTCCTAAGTTTTCGATGGTCACTTGATAAGATAACGTATCGCCTATATTTTCGAATGTAATATTTTCTTTATTCTTATAAAAACGCACCATTTTCGTTTTTACAATAGATAATTGTAATCGTTGTGTTTCAAAAACCTGATTATCTATTGACAATCTTGCTGTGATGGTACTTTTTTTTCCAGCTTTTGCTCGATTATTAATGATACCTTTTAAAGGAATAAAAGTAGTATCTTTTGGCCTCAATAGATATTCAGCTTTTGTTGAAGCTAGGCTAATAGCATTCTCATCATATTCAAAATCTAACTTTACAGCAACCTGTTTCTCTTCATTATTCATTAGCTTCATATAAAAACTAACCACTTCACCATTAGAAGCATTTAACTCATAGGATGAAAACTTTACACCCACATTTTGCGCACTTAGCTGAAAAAAAGCCAATACGATAAAGAAAAAAAGTAAGCAAAAGCATAATTGCCTTTTCATACCAAAGTGGGTATTATAAACTAATTGGGTGAAATTGTAAAAAACACAAATGCTGAAAAAGTACCTCCTTGTTGTACATCACTAGCTTGTAAGGTATTGGGAGGTATAAAAAATCTTAAATCATATTCTAAGGTCTGAGGCCAAGTAGCTTTTCTATCGATGAGTACCTGATCTGTAGTAGATAAACTTAAAGGCCCATGTAAACTTACATTATTTTCTGGTGTACTTAATCTTACATCTACCTCTAACTTAGAAACTGGTATCGTGGCAGAACTAGAAGCCGAAGTAAATACACTATTAGATGTTTTCACTAAAACTTGATGGGTATTATAACTGGTAACCTTTAGCCCCTGAGGAATATAAACAGACTTCCCGTTGGTATAATCTTCAGCGGTAGAAAATTCAAGATTAACAAGGTTTGCTGAATTTTGCAATTCAATACTTTGCCATCCATAATTACCATTATAATTAATTAAAAAACCAGCTGTTTGTGGAGTTGTGTAAGTACCAGCCAAACTATAATCATCATTTGCATTCACTTTACTATAAACTCTAAACTCATAGCTAGTTGCATATATCCCATTAGGTATGGTTAATAATTGAGTACCCCCTTCTATCGCTAAATCATAACTAAAGGTTCGATGGGTTTGATAATTTAATGGAATATCACTCTCTATAAGTGTTACTTCATTGAACTTATCTATATGTATAGGTACATTTGAGGGATTAATTAAATGAGAGTCCGAACTATAATTAGTTTCATGATTAAAAATTAAATCTGCCCAAGAAGCATCTACCTGATAGTTATTAAACAGCGAATTAAAGTCACCCGCTAACCTTACCGTAAGTTTCCAATAATTAACTTTTTTCCAAGGAAAATAATTAAATATTCTTACTGTAACTTGGTTAGGATGGCTTTTACCCTGAGCTAACTCACTATTCGTATTAAATTGAACTCGACCACCATTTTCAACTTGAAAATATAACTGAGTATTTTCCTGAGCCATTAACACAGAGGTACTTAAAAATAAAAAGCATACCGAGGCATAAAGCTTTTGTTTAATCATTTATTTTTAAAATTTAAAGTGAAACATCTAATTCAGCAATCTTAATGGTATCACTATCACCATAAGTTAAAATTGCAGACACTGTATAGGCTCCACTTTCCAAACTTTCAGGTAAAATTTGCTTAATATTTCTAAGGTCATCTGGTAGGGTATGGAACTCTTGTTTCTCTAAGGTTTTAGTAGTTCCATTATCTTTATTGAAAATTTCCCAGCTAATATTTCCACTTACCCAAATATCACTTGTATTTTTTAAGCTTACCTCTACCACTTTATGTTCAGCTTTATCTTTATAATTTTTAAAATCTACAATTTCTAATTCCCCTAAGTCTTCTGCATGAAATGAATGGTAAATTTTAACTCCCATTCTAACCGTTACTTGTATGGAGGCTCCTTCTTGATCTGAGGCCTTACCAGGATTTAATTGTGTGAAAAATATCATGGAAGTTCTTACCGGAATTTCTTTATTTACTTGCTCGGGTACTTCCATTAAAACTTCAATTTCTTTTGTTTCACCAGGTTCTAAAATAAAATAAGTTTCTGGTAAAACTTGTAACCAATCTGCACAACTATTGGTTAAAGTTCCAGGGTCTTGAATATTATTATTTCCGTTGTGTAAATAACTCCAATCACTAAAAGAAACCCCTATTTCTAATTTAGCCTCTGTAGGATTTGTAACTTTAATAAGTTGCTTTCCATTAGCACCTTCGCTAAGGTTATAATACATTCTACCTGGGGTAACCGCAATACCTGCTTGAGCGTTTGCCATAGTTAAACTACCAAACGCTACTAATACTAGCAATAATAAATTTCTCATAATCATATTTTTAAACAATTTAACTAAATATATTAACAATCAGAAATCACACCATTTTTTAATTGGGTATTATGGTGTAAATCACAGTCGTTTTGTAACTACCTGAAGGAATATTCAAAAAGTGATCTACCTTACTGGTAGGTATAGTATAATTAACATCAAAAGATTGACTAGTTTCTGAGGAGTGAGAAGACAACAAATTCACTTTTGCTGAACTTAACGACACATTAGAATTAAAGGTAACATCACTCGCATTTAGGTAAGGATTTAGATCTCCTAAAAAAGCTTCTACTTGAACCGTATTTACGGGCAACGATGAGTATAACCCCTGATAAGAAAAATTTTGAGCTGTGGTAGAGACAGAAAGCACATAATTTGAAGTAGTCGTTACTTTAATATGATTATGCTGCATTCCAGAATTATTACCAAATTTATAATGAGAAGGCAAATTCATATTAATCATGACAGACGATTGCTTTATCTCTACAGACATCAACTCTCTAACAATTAAGTTTACTTGAGATTGTGCAGAACCTATTTGTGCTTTAACCGCAAGTGGCAAAAACAACAAAGTAAAGTAGCAGGTAGCAATAAATAAGCTTCTCAAAAAAATAAAATTAAAAATTGATTATGGCTAATTGGCTACAATACTATAAGTAATCGTAGTTCTATAGCTGCCAGAAGGATGATCTTTTATATAAGCCAACCAGCTAGATAGTTGATAAGAAACATCAAAAAAACGTGATATTTCTCCTTGACCAGATGTAATAATATTCTGCACGTGAGTAGACAAAGAAACAGGTGAAAAATAGATTTCTTTTTCTTGATAGTTAAAAACAGAAGAACTTCCTAAACTAGGAATAACACTTACAGTATTAACAGGGATAAACGTTTGTTCACCTTCTAATTCAGATGAAGCCACCACTTGTATCTGATATTCTGAAGTACTGGTTACTTCAATATGATTTTCTTTTTTAATAGCTAAACCATTCATCAACGCAGATAGCGTATTGATGGATAAATTGATATTGAACTGAGATTGATTAATTTGTATACTACGTACCTCGCCTAAATGAGCAGAAAATTGCACTTCATTTTTCAAAATACTCTGACCTACAGAAGTATATGAGAAAAAAAGAATAAAAAATACAAGTACGATGTAATTTAAATATTTCAAATTCAATTATAAAAAGAGAGTAAATAAGCCTAAGCATTTGTAAAACCAATTTGGTATTAAAAAATGGTTAGACTTATTTAATAAATTTTAAAAATATGTTTTATAGACTATTGAGGAATGATAGAATAAGTGATAGTCGTGGTATAAGCACCTTCGGTTAAATTTAAGAAGTTGCTAGCATTCTCTGCTGGTATAGCATAATTTACATTGAAACCTCTATCTAAATCTCCACCATTTGCACTTACAACATCTTGCGCATTGTTAGAAAGCGGTAAACCTGAAGCTTGACCAGAAAGTGTAGAAAGTGTAGATTGGTTACCTGATTGATCACCATTATCTGTTAGAGTTAATTGTACATTACTAACATTTAATCCGCTACTTGCTCCACTAGGTGCATTAAACACAGCAGAAGATGCCTGAGCAGTTACTTTATAAGCACTACTTGCAATAACCTCTAAGTGATTGGTTTGGTCTCCAGAATCGTTACCATCTGTGAAGTGTGAAGGTAAATTCATATCGATCGCAACTGCAGCTTGGTTTACTTCTATAGAATAACTTTTAGCTACATTAACAGTTAAGACCGTTTCTTCTTGGGCAAATGTAGTTCCAAAACTTAACATTACAGCAACTACAGATAATACGTTTACTAATTTTTTCATGGGATATAAGAGTTCTAATTATGATGCAAATTTAATCATAATGTAGAACAAAGCGTTATATAAAAATTCATTTATATACTACTTTTTTACAAACCACTCAAAACAAGCGACTTAAAAACTATTAATTAGGTATAATACTATAAGATATGGTGGTTTTATAATTACCTTTAGCTTTTTTTAACAAATCAACTCCTCCTTTTACAAAATAGTTCATATTAAATGAACGCTCTATATCCCCTTTAGAAGAATTAATAATTGTTTGCTGCTGTGTAGATAATGAAATTTTAGAATAATCTATTTGATGATTTGTAGAATTGACCATAGTAGTCCCTGTTGATGGTGTGATTTGTATCATACCAGCAGGTATTTCATCTTGAACTCCCATTAATTCTGATGAAGAAGACACATTAACCTGATACTGAGAAGTACTGGTAATTTTAATATGGTCATTCTGCTGAACCCCTTTACCGCTTAAAACATCTTCTTTAGAATCAAGATGAACTCCTACCTGATTTTGTGATGAATTAATAACGATACTTTGAAAATCTCCTAAATGAACACTAAACTGCACCTCTGCTTTTTGCTGAGAAAAACCTGTTGCCGTAACTAACAGACCAAACAAAATCATATGAAACACAGTTTTTAAATACACTTAATCGAAAAATTTAAACTCTTTATCTGGTACAAAGATAAAAAATATTATCGATTAAAAACAAAATCTAAAGATTAAATGTAATTTATTTAAAGCCAAACTATTAAATCGCTAAAAATCAGTGTTTTAAAAATACAGATTAAATACAAATGAAAAAAATCTAATTTAAGTTTTTGTTAAGATTAAATCCCTAATGAAATTTTTCTCTAAAATTCATAGGAGTTAATCCTACATTAGAGGTAAACAATTTGATAAAACTATTGTATTGATCGTAACCTAAACGGTAGGTAATCTCTTTTACACTTAAATCTGTAAATTTTAATAGTCGTTTAGCCTCTACTAAAATACGATCTATAATTATTCGCTTAGGAGAGGGTTTATTGGCTACTGTGCAAGCCGCAGCAAGACTTCGTGAAGAAACGTTTAATTGCTTAGCATAAAAAGAAACTCCTTTTTCAGCTATATAATAATTTGCCACTAAATTTTGAAATTGCTTAATTAAAGAATGCTCTTTACTATTAGTATATACTAAAGGTACCGTAAGATTATTTTCAAGTTTTAAATTTAACTCTGCAAATAACAACATACGTTCTACTGTGTTATGTGCAAACTGATAAAGTAACTGATCATATTCTTTATAATTAATCCCTTTAAAGAAGCTTAAAAAACCCTTCAAAATTTCTTTGTAAGGTTCTTCTAGGTGTAATTTCACAATTCCGCTATCATTATAAAATAGACTACTACGTTGTAAAAGATCTATATCAAGTTGATTTCTCGCATAAAAATTCTCCGTAAAATCTATAAGATAAGCATTAAATTTATCAAATTCTTTCAATTGAAAAACTTGATTTTTCCCAATAAACAGAAAATCATCTTTACTTAGCGTCACAGCTTCTAAATCTAAATCTAAAGACACCGTGCCACTAGAAACCCAAATCATTCTATAAAATGAAGCACGGTAAACACGATGTGTTAAATGGGTAGTATTCTCATACTTCAAACTACTAAGACGAATTCCATACGGATTTAAATCCATATCAAATTCTATATCATATATGAAGTCATCCTGGGGCTTAATTAAATAACTCATGCGCTAATCGTACTATATTACTACTCACTAAAAACGAATATCCATTATCGATAATGATAAACAGACAGTCGTTTAACAACGCAAATATACGACAAACAGCACTTATACTACTAATAATACGGTTAAAACAAACTTAAAGTCAATAATCGATAAAATTTTAACTTAAATATTCATAAAAAAACAACCAATTATAAAAGAAGAAAATAGTTGCGATTAATGAGTTTCTTGATGAATTTATTTTTACTTTGCAAGAAAAATATCTTGAATTACGTTTCAGTAGAACACATTGCCAAAGCATTCGGAGAACGCGTGCTTTTCTCAGATCTTTCTTTCGGTATTAATGAAGGACAAAAAATTGGTTTAATTGCAAAAAACGGAACCGGAAAAACTTCGCTTCTCAATATTTTAGCCTTAGAAGACATCCCAGACAGCGGACAAGTTAGCTACAGAAACAGTTTAAAAACGGCTTTTTTAGCCCAAGACCCAAAGTTAGACCCTAATTTAACGGTAGAAGAAACTATTTTTGCTTCAGAGAATGAGACACTTCGCGTTATCGCTCAATATGAAAAAGCCTTAAAGAATCCACACGATACTGAAAGTTATCAAAAAGCTTTTGATATGATGGATGCCAAACAAGCTTGGGATTTTGAGACCCAATACAAACAAATTCTTTCTAAGTTAAAATTAGAACAGCTTGACCAAAAAGTAAGTTTACTTTCTGGTGGCCAAAAACGTAGGTTAGCCCTAGCAAATACCTTATTAGACAAACCAGATCTTCTTATTTTAGATGAACCTACCAACCATTTAGATTTAGAAATGATTGAGTGGTTAGAAGAATTCTTTAAAAAAGAAAACTTCACCTTATTTATGGTGACACACGACCGCTATTTTTTAGAGCGAGTTTGTAATGAAATTATAGAATTAGATGAAGGTAATCTCTATAGCTACAAAGGCAATTACAGTTATTACCTTGAAAAGAGAGATGCCCGTATAGAGAATGAAAAAACTAATACTGAAAAAGCCAAACAGCTTTATAAAAAAGAATTAGATTGGATGCGTCGCCAACCTAAAGCAAGAACCACCAAATCTAAATCTAGAATAGAAGATTTCTCTGAGATTAAAGATCGAGCTTCCAAACGTAGAAACGAGCAAGAAGTTCAGTTAGAAATTAATATGGAACGCTTAGGGAATAAAATTGTAGAATTGCATAAGATTTCTAAAGCTTATGACGATAAACTACTATTTGACAAGTTCGACTATAACTTTCAACCTGGGGAGCGTTTGGGTATTATTGGTAAAAACGGAACTGGTAAATCTACCTTCCTCAACACCTTAATAGGAAGTCAAAAACCTGATCACGGAAAAATTGTGATTGGCGAAACTATCAAATTTGGCTATTACACTCAAAAAGGAATTGAGGTGAAGCCCAATCAAAAGGTAATTGATGTGATTAGAGAGTTTGGCGATTATATTCCGCTAAAAAAAGGACGTCAAATTTCTGCTCAACAATTACTAGAGAAGTTTTTATTCAGCAGAAAAAAACAATACGATTTTGTTGAAAAATTAAGTGGTGGTGAACGTAAAAGACTTTACCTATGTACGGTTTTAATTCAAAATCCCAACTTTTTAATTCTTGATGAGCCCACCAACGATTTAGACATAGTCACGTTAAATGTATTAGAGAATTTCTTATTAGACTTTCCTGGTTGTTTAATTGTAGTTTCTCACGATCGTTACTTTATGGATAAAATTGTAGATCACCTTTTTGTTTTTAGAGGAGAAGGAATTATAGAAGATTTTCCTGGCAATTATTCTGATTTTAGAGCTTATGATGAAAGTGCTCCTAAAGAAGTAAAACAAGAGCAAAAAGAAACAGCTAAGCAAAAAAACGATTGGAAAACTTCTAATGAAGAAAAAAAGCTTAGCTACAACGAGCAAAAGGAATATAAAAAAATAGAACGAGAAATTTCTAGGTTAGAAAAAGAAAAAGAAAAGCTACAAAAAGACTTTTTAACAGAACTCTCTGAAGATGAGATTAAGAATAAATCTATAGAACTTCAACGCATAGAAAGTAATATTGAAAGAAAAACAGAACGCTGGTTTGACCTTCTAGCGAAAATGGAACAATAATAAAACAGCTGTTAAGACACCCTGTATTATTTTCAGGGTTGTTTTATAGTTTCTAATTCATTCTAAATTATTTAATCATTCTCTTTTATAAAAATGTGGTTTCAATTTAAATCATACTTCAAATTTTTAGCTAGCGCTAGCAATCAGCACGGCGTACACTCTCCTTTTGTATATAATTTAGTTACTCAATGTTTTTATGACACTAAAGATAAACCTGAATATTTTAATATAACAACTTATCGAACTCGTCTATTTAAAACTGAAGGTGAAGTTACTTTAAAAGAAGATGATCAAATTAGAAAAGTAAAAATTTCAACCTTAGCTAAGAAAAACAAGTTTTCTAATAAAAAAAGCAAGCTTCTATTTAGACTTTCTGAATACTTATCGGTACAATCTGTGCTCGAATTTGGCTCTTCGCTTCATTTAGTTACCGCTAGTTTAGCTGCAAATTTAAAAACAGTCATTCAAGTGATTGAAGATGATCATGAAGCTAATCGTATCTCTTTTCAACTTTTAAAAGAAGCTAATTTCGAGAATTTACCAGATACTATCAGCAAACTTTCTGAGTTACCAACTCCCCATCAACAGCAAGTAGATTTAGTTTACGTGAACAAACTCTGTTCTAAAAATGATTTCAATACCTATTTCTCTACGCTATTAAAACTAAAACACAATGACAGTGTTTTTGTCTTTAATAATATCTATCATTCTAAAGAGAACTTGAGCATGTGGGAAGAAATTAAAAATCACCCCGAAGTTAGAGTAACGATAGATACTTTTTTATTAGGCTTGGTTTTTTTTAGAACTGAACAAGCCAAAGAACATTTTAAAATTAGACTTTAAATAGAAAAAGCGGACTTATGAACCTCAATAATTTTTCACCACTAACTCAAATTCTACTTGTTTCGGCAGTATTAGTGTTTTTATTCGTATTGGTGATCGCAAACAATAAACGTAATAAATCTAAACGTAACCAAAGAAATACATCAAGTTTTAAACAACGTTTGGAAGACAGAAAAAAGGAGCGAAAGTAGTTTCATCTACTTTCAAAATCATGCATACCTCCCTATTATTTAATAAAAAATTGCCCATAAAACGAGTCACATTATAAAAAAGGAGAACAATTACCTCCAGAAACCTATTTGATGTGCTCAAAATAAATACCCATATTGCTAGAACGGTAGATTTTCTGTAAACGCGCTATGAGAGGTATACTCATAGCGTATATATAATATAAAAAGTATAATTCCAATTTGAGTGCACTATAAAGTGCTGTGCAATGGTCTAGTTATGCGAGCACACTGGACTCACACTGCTCACAATAGGACGTTGCTATGGAGCAGCTATTTGTTGATGATGAATTATGAATGGAACGTAATGAACTTTGCTCAACTCAAATCTCTAGTTTCTAGTTTCTAAATTTACTTCTCTTCTTTTTTACTCATTCATTTTACTATTGAAATTACTAGATTAGGTTAGACACTAAGTTGAGAGAATTTGCTTTAATTCATTTAATTTGAACAATATGAAAACAGTGCGGGTTTGCTGATCCATTGCGATTTTTTTGCCGGAGTTTTCTTGATTTTCTTGGATAACCTCCAAACATTGCAAATCATTGTCCGAAGTGCTAATCTAAACGAGTACAAACTAAAAAAAAGGATTCAAAACCATTTATGGGATTACTGTATTTAAATTTCATTTAGAAAAGCGTCTTGAAATGTCTAATACCTTAATCGAAAGTACCCAACTTCCTTTAAAATCTATCTCCTTTCAATTTGGTTTTAAAGACTACTCCCATTTTTTAAAATCATTCAAAAAGAAATATGGAAAATCCCCTAAAAAGTTCAGAAATAGTAATAATTAAATTTAGTGTTTTATAGGGTTAAATAAGAATAAATCCCTTATAGACAGTTTTTTATCCCTTAAAAACATTTTTGCTTCCTTAACTTTAACCTCATTAAAAGAAAGGGTTATGGAAACCAAAGCGTACATCTTAAAAATTTCTCCGGTTATAGTAGGCATATTATTTCTCTATACCGGTTTAAGGAAATTATGGGAAGGCGATCTTTTTTACCATACCTTACTGAATTCAATCAATATCAAAAACCAGCTTATTATTGAAGGATTAAGTTTGGGGATTCCTATTGTAGAAATAATCACCTCTTTAACTCTTTTGTTTTATCCTAAGAAAAATATTGGTCTGTATATCTCTTTGATAGTATTGATAGTCTATAGCGGATATTTGATCAACCTCTTATTTTTTCAAGAAGAAATCCCCTGTACGTGTAGGACTATTCTACCGCTACTGGGTTGGTATGGTCACTTATACTTTACACTAAGCTTATTTTTATTTCTAATAGGTTTATTACAGTTACGAGGTTTAAAAATAAAATAACACTACCTGTTTTGTTGCGCGACAAAACCAGGAGGAAGCTGAACACCTGTATAAAATAGTAGGCATATTATTCATTTAAAATTTAAATATTATGAAAAGTAAATTTTTAATTCCGTTGTTAGCGGTAATTTTTACAACCGCGATGTCCTTTACTACAGCTAGAACTGTAGTAAATCCGGATTTTGATTTTATCTCTACCGATGCCGGAGTAGTTCGTATTTCTGAAATGCAGTGCGGAGCAGGAACACTAAATTGTAGCGTTCAATTAGAGCCTAATGGAACAGAATATCAAGTTTTTGATGATGAAGACTTAACTGTGGCCAAAAATACGAATAACCCTAATCCTATTGAGTTATTCTAATTATTTCATAATCTAAAAAGGAGCACTGGAGATTTTCTCCAGTGCTTTTATTATTTACTATTGTTTTACAAGAATATAAATTCCATTTTACTATTTTGTTCGATAAAATTAGTCATATCTTTTAAAAAATTTTCTAGTTTTAGATCAGTAAGGTAATTTTTATGTTGTTGGATACTGATCAAAGGTTTTTGATACCTGTAATAGTTATATAATTTTTTTTCTCTTTCATTCAAGAACTCCTGTTTAAAATCAATTCCCTGAATTATTCGTTTCTTCTCCTGATGGAATATATCTTCGGATAAATCTTCACAAAGATTTTTTACTATAAAATCTAATTCTTTTTGTAACTCTTTAATTTTACTATCTTGTGAATTGACTTGAATTTGAAACTCAAAACGATTCATAGCCTCGTTAAACTTTCCGACTGTTGCATAATCATATAAAGGAAACCCTTTTTTATATCTTAATTCAGTAATTTTAGCCTTTATGATTCTAGCCAACAGCTCTAATTGAGTTTCCAAATGAAAAATTTGATTACTACTAACACTATATTTATTAGGCATTAAGAAACTTACTCTTAAGCTGGTTCTGTTTTTTTGATGATCATTTTGACGAATGATTACTGGTTCCCCTTGAGTTAATGATGTACTTTCTATTCGATTTCTTATACTTTGAAAACGTAATTTCTCTTCTGTTGGAATACTTCCAAGATACTTATTTATCAAGGCTAAATTTTTACTGATATTTTGCAACCCGGTGAATAAAAATGTAAATCGTTTAGCATTAGAAAATAATTTATTGTAGATATCATAGGCATTGTCAAAATCGGTTTTGAATATACCCTGATATCGTTGCCTACCAATAGGGTTTTTAGTAAAGTCACCCGTTAAATTACGGATTGTATCTTTTAAACTAGCGGAACCTAAACTAAACGGTGGGTTAGAAAATTTTTGTAATTGAAGAAATTTCCAATCCTTATAAGCTTCCTTATCTTTATTCACTTGAGTAAAGTACAAGGAAGTCAACTTCAGCATTAATTCCAAATCCCTAGTTTCGGATACTGCTTTAATACCACTCTCTTGATAAGAGATATAGGGCTGTGGTAATTTCCACAAACTTGTGGTTGACAGATAGTCTTTTAGTTCAAATTTATTTAAACAAGCTATTCCACTGTTATTAATTATATCTGGGCTATTGATGGCAGAGTAATAATCTTTTGGTGAGAAACTAGCTGCTCCATAACCGGTAAAGCCGTGCAGTCGAATTACATCATCCTTAACTTGTTGATGATCTATAATTACCTTTATACCATTAGCTAAGATATATTCACCAACTTCCAATTTTTTATCATATCGGTAATCAATGGGCACATTTTTTTGATTAGAATTTACCTCAATTGTTAAGCACTCATTATCTTTTTTAGTCGATCTTCCTTTAGGTTGCAGAGCTGGTGAACTTTCTATCCATTTTTTTAAAGTTAATGAATCCATTTTAGCAGTTGAAATAATCCCTAAATCATCGGGATATAATTTTAAGTTCTGATGAATAAATGAATTAAAATCTGAAAGTGATGTTTTTTTAAAATTTTCAGTCAGCCATTTCTCTTTTTCTTCCGGTAGAGCCTCATTGGCTACAAAGTGTCTGCGTATTTCCTTTATCCAATAAAAATCATCCTTATTTACAGAAGCCCTCGATGGTGGGGTGCGACTATTCAATATTTCTTTATATTCATCTTCCTCAATACCATTTTGTTTTAAATTTTTAATAATACCGATGACCTGTTGAAGCGCTTCTTGTTCGTAGTTATTTAGAATTGAAAGTTTTATATGCAGACCCGTCGGGTACATCTCCTTTTCAGAATAACTAATGGCTGCCTGATATTTAGGATTATAAACTTGTAAAGCCTCTTGTATCCTGTGATTTAGAATTTGTTGCAGCATACTCCAATATTGAAGTCTTGAGAGCCCTAAGTAATTACCTAAGTTATGATAAGTAAGTGAATCTCTATAAAATAAAGTCAACTCTGATTTCTCGATAACAAATTCTTGAGTTGATGGTTGTTTCTGAATGGACTTGAAGTTAGGTTTTGACTTAAAAAATAATGAGTCTTTATCCAGAAGTTCCCGATTTCCCTTCTCATTTTTCAGACTTTTAAAAAATTCTTTTAACTTTTCTTCAATCTTTTCAGGTTGTGTTATAGCACCTACAACAACTACAGCCATCAGATCGGGACGGTACCAATCTCTATAATAGCGCCTTACTACCTCTGCATCGAAAGAATCATAATGCGCTATTACTTCTGAGTAATCGTGGATTGACGGAAATAAATACGAATCTAATTTCGTCTCTAAATAGAACTGTGGCAAGTTATCCCCGTTACGGTAGTAAATCTCTTCCTTGATGGCTCCTCTTTCACTATCTATTGCTTTTGAAGACATATCAGTATGAACAGCGATATCTTTAAAAAACTGAAAACCTGTGTCTAATGCTTTTGGATTTGTAGTGGGAATATCAAAAGAGTATTCGGTATACTTAAATGACGTATTGGCAAATTGATCTTTGCGTGTCATCCCTAATTGATTTAAAAGCTGTTCATCATCTCTTATTCCATTTCTAAATGCTAAATGTTCAAGCATGTGAGCGATGTCCAGTTGATCTTCATCCTGTTTATCAAAACCTGCCTTTAGATAAAGTCTCATATAAATTTTTGAAGACTCATTTTCTGTGGGTTTAATGTAATACGTTAACCCATTCTTTAGTTTCCCATAAGTGATCGATTGATCCAAAGCTAAATTACCTAAATTTCCCTGCTCATTGTCTTGACCAACACTTGTAGCTATATTGAAAAAACTAATCATCAACAAAATTAAAACTCTTAACTGTATCATTTTAATAGCCCGGGTTTTGTAGTAGATTTGGATTGGTGATAAGGTCATTTTCAGGAATAGGATATAGCATATCATTAGTTTCCCAATTAGAATCCCCCTCAAAAAAATCATCGATGTTCCCTGTGCGTTTAAGATCGAGCCAACGATGCCCCCATTCTGTAAATAATTCTACTTTTCTTTCCTCAAGAATTTCCTCAAGCAATGTTTGTTGCGTAATTGCCGGATCAGATGTTGAGAGCAGATCAATACCTGCTCTATTTTTGATCATATTGAGGTCTGCTATTGCACCCTGTACATCATTTTGTCTAGCTCGGGCTTCTGCTCTAATTAAATATTGCTCTGCTAATCGAAGAACCATCGAATATTCCGTTAGGTTATCGATACTACTTCGGTCTTTATATTTGTGGGCATAGTAATTTTCTGTACCACTATGATACCCCACCCAATGCTGATAGCGCAAATCATTAGTGTCTAAATTGCTTACAAATTCATTGGATAAAGCGACTCTCGTAAGCGAACTCAATACCGGATGAAACAAGAATGTCCCCCCTTCATTCGTATAGGTCATAGAACTTCCTGACCCTCTAGGGGTTATTTGCCAGATCGCTTCATTACTATTGGCCAGAAAAACATCATCTAAGTCTTCCTCAAGTGCATAACTATCAGAATTATTTATGAGCTGAGTACTATAAAAATCTGCTTGTTGCCAATTTTCAAGGTATACATACACTCTAGACATTAATGCTGAAGCTGCATAGTAATTCGCATAAATGCGATCATTCTCTCTATAGCTTAGAGGCAATTGAGCTAAGGCCAGCTCTAAATCCAAAAGGATCTGTTCGTAGACCGCTTCTGTAGAACTATTCTCTAAACCGGCATTAAGTTGATAGTTTGTTGTTAATGTTAAAGGAACCTCACCATACAGATTGACCAAATAGAAAAAGGAAAAAGCGCGTATGAACCTAACTTCACCTTCCAGGTGTTGAGCAAGTTCTTCATTGATTGCTGATGAATTCCGGATTCCTTCCAGTGCAGAATTACACATGTATATGATATTATAAGCACTCGACCATAATGCCGTATTTCTGATGTTATCGGGCATTAATGCATGATCTTTAAACTCTATATAATCTAAATTGGTTACCCGCAAATTTGTAAGCGTATGGGCAGATAAACCTGCTAAGACGGTTACACTATTTTCCCCTCCTGAGCTAAATGCCCGTGGATAAAGCTGATTGTAAATACCTTTAACAGCACTTAAGGCAGTTTCATCACTATCAAAAACTACTTCACTGGTCACGATCGTATTGGGCGGATCGATCTCTACAAAATCTTCACAAGCCCATAAGGACAGGCAGAGAAGTGATATGATTATATATTTCATAAATAAAAGTTTTAGTATTAAAAATTAAGTTCGACCCCGGCAGCTATTGTTCTTAAGGCTGAAAAGCTTCTTCCTCCATTAGGCATAGCCGGGTCTAGGCCCTCATAAGGAGTCCAAGTAAACAGGTTTTGTGCATTGGCAAAAACCGTAAAGCCTGAAATGCCTACAATTGGGAGAAAGCGCTCGGGTAATTGATAAGACAGGCTAAGTGTTTTTAACCGAAGAAAAGAAGCATCAGAATAGGGCAAAGCAGTAGTTAAGTAATTGGAATACGCAATCGAAGATTCGTAAGATTGAGAAATGGTTTGAAACTGCCCTTGCCCCTCTAATGCCCGGCTAACAATACTTCTTTGATTTCCTAAGCTTCCGGCATCTACCATTGAAATTGTACCTTCCTGCTTTACATATTGAAATAAGAATTGCAATGAAAAGTCATGAACTTTTAAGGTATTCGAAAGGCCTCCAAAATACTGACGCCCATTATTTTTAATTAAAGTACGATCCTGATAATCTATTTGATCATCACCATTCACATCTCTCACCTGATAAAGCCCTGTTTCATCATCAATCCCTTCATAATGATAGCGTAGACCAATAGTTAAAGGCTCACCGATTCGATAGGTATTTGCATAAGAAGATTGTTGTAAATTGGGATAACTAATTAACTTATTCTCCGGAATCGTAAGATTGAATGAAGTTCGCCAACTAAAATTATCTTGCTGAAAGTTTAAACTAGAAAATTCTATTTCCCATCCTTTATTCTCTACCGTGGCTCCTAAATTAGCCTGAACGGTAGTAAAACCAGTAATACTAGGCAAAGGGTAACCCACCAATTGATTGGATGATCTGTTTTGATACCTGCTAATTCCAATATTTATACGATCTTTCAAGAACCCAAGCTGAATCCCTACTTCTAATTTTTTATTCACCTCCCACGAATAATCGGGATTTGCTAAACCTACCGGATATAAACCTCCGGGACCGGAAGTGGCCTCATAGGCATCTAAGTAACCGTAATCTCCAATTTGATCATTTCCCGTACTTCCATAACTCGCTCTCAATTTCCCGAAGGATAGAAATTTTAAAGGATCCATAAAACTTTCTTCAGAAAAGATCCAAGCAGCACCTACGGCACCGAAATTGGCAAATTGTTTTCCGGGACCAAAACGAGAAGAACCGTCTCTTCGACCGGTGAGGTTTAGGTAATATTTCTTTTGCCAATTATAAGCCAGTCTCCCAAAAATAGCAGCATAACGATATTCCTGAGTTCTATTGGATACTGAATTTACACGGTCGGCAGCGGTTAAATTTCCGATCAGACTTTCGGTCACGTAACCTTCACCATATAAACCTCTCCCAAAATCTGTACTTTTTTGAAAAGTAGCTCCTACAATAGCACTTATCGTTCCTTTACTTATTTTTTTATTGTAGTTTATTTGTGGTTCAATGATCCAAGACGCTCTTTCTTGATCTAAATGTGTCGAGCGATGTTCTAAACTTTCCCAACTTGACGGGTTATAAGACTTTTTGGGTCTTTTTACCAATTCTCTACTGGTAAAGAAAGTATACCCTAAGTTTGTCTTTACCTCTAAACCTTCCAAAGGACTGTAAGAAAGACCTAAATTTGAAATACTGTTGTTAGATCGGGTTTGGCTACGGTTATAATAACCCGAAAGTGGATTATTTAATCCTGCTTCCCCCCACTCTTCCCAGTTTAATTCTCCATTGATTAAAAATAGTGAAGGTGCATTTGGGCTTAAATTAAATGCTGTATTGGTAAGGTCTAAATACCCAACCAGTTCATTTTGGGTAACCCCATAATTTGTCTTGAAATTGAGGGTAAACTTTTGATCTTTGGAATGATGATTTAGTTGAGCATTACCGGTAAACCGTTCATAGTTATAATCTCCTCTATAAATAGTACCCTGATTAAAATAAGCTCCTCCTACTCTAAAACTTGTAGTTTGATTACCTCCCGATACGCTTATATTGGCATCGGTAACCGGTGCATTTCCTCCAAAAAACTCTTCCTGCCAATCGGTATTTCTTTGCTGATCCCAGAGTACCAGATCGTAAGCATTATATTGATCCGGCTCTACCCCATCATTTTCGAAAGCTCTTCGTCTTATCTGAAGATATTGAGAGGTATTGAGCATATCAATATGATTAGGAAAAGTAGAGATTCCTGTATATACGCGTGCTTGCACTTCTGTTTTTGCCGATTTTCCTTTTTTTGTTGTAATGAGTACCACCCCATTAGCTCCTCTTGAGCCATAAATGGCGGTTGCATCGGCATCCTTAAGTACTTCAATGCTCTCTATATTAGAAAGGTTAAGGGTACTTAACGGATCGATGCCTGAAGAACTGAGGTTACTGTTGCTCTCTAAAGGCGTTGAATTAATGGGCATCCCATCGATGATGTACAAGGGGTAATTGCCTTCTGTTCGTAAACTGTTTTGCCCCCGTATTCGAATTGTAGGCGCAGATCCCGGTAAGTTACCTCCAGAGTTTACTTCTACCCCTGCCATTCTACCCTGCAAGGCCTCTAAAGGGCTAACCAAGGGTTGCAGCTCTATTTCTTCCGCAGTAACTTTGGCAATATTTCCCGTGCGTTCTCGCTCGGTGGTGGTATAATACCCGGCATTGATCACCAGATCGCCTAAAGAATTTTCTTCTTCTTGTAAGGTAATATTGATTTGTGTTTGATTGGCGACCGCAATCGTTTGCGTTTGATAGCCTAGATAAGCAAATACCAAGCTGTCTTGTGCTTGTGCGTTAAGCTCATATTGCCCATCAAAATTAGTGGTTGTACCACCAGGTTTATTTTTAAAGGTAATATTTACCCCGGGGATGGGCATATTATCGGTATTGGTTACGGTACCCGATATTTGCTGTTGTCCCGTGCAAGGAATAGCCCAGCTGCTCAGGACTAAGAAAATACTTAGCCTAAGGCAGGATCTGAATAAAAATTTCATATTTTTGAAATGTAATTAGTTAAATATTTGAGTTTAGTTAATACACGCCTTCTCTGTCTCGCCAAAGTATAGAGAGGGCTTTTTTATGGATATTAGTTTACCTCATAAGCTTTTGTTTTAAACAGTTAACCCGACCCGGGCGTAGGTACTCTTCTTGCCCTTATGCATACCTATAATTATCACTGCGATTGATTGAAATGAAACCACTGTATAAATGTGGTTTGATTGGTTTCTGATTAGAAAAACCGTACACATTCCATGGGCTTATCTATGGAGTATCTAGGAAGTATCCCAGACTTTTCCTTATGAATAAAGTTTGACAATTGGTTTTTAAAAGATGATTACTGTAATAATAAACACAGGTCTTGTAATTCAGCTCTATTAAGTAGTAACTTATTTAGCTTTATTAACATCCTTATGGCCTGTTCTTATTAAAAAGAAAAAGGCGCAGGTCTCAGCTTATTGAACAGTGGCACTGGTATGCCATTCGCACACAATAAGTGAAAAACCCACGCCTAGGTCGTGAGCTTAATACTTATCCTCTCGTGTGCTAAAAATTACCAGTTTTCTGTTCGAGATTCTAAGCAATAGCTTCAATATTATACTATTTTGAAGAATTGCAAATTTATAATATTCACAAATATATAAAAAAAATTAAATCGTTCGTTATAGCGAACAGTTATTTTTTTAATAATTATTTTTTTTGAGTTAAAAGAATTTCTAATGACTCCTTCGGAAAAGCATAACAAAACTAATTTTATAGTAAATAAGAAGTTATGCAACTTTATAGCGGAGAAATTTCTCAGAAAATTTTATGACAAGGAAGGTAATGAGATTTCACAAAATAAATATGCTGCTATGTGTGGTTTATCTTCCTCTACTATTAGTAAAATAAAAACTGAAGAAGGTTACGACTTACCTATTTCAACTATTTATAACATTTGTAGACAAGAAAATTATTCCCTCAAAAAACTTTTCTCAGAATTTGAGCAAACCTACGGAAAGAACTTCCCTATCTAGTCAATTAATAATAATGGATGATTTAAAGCAATTTTTATTTCAAGTTGGGAAAAATTTAAAAAGTTATAGAGAATTGAATGGTCAAAAGCAGAGTGATATAAGCTTTCATACTGGTTTAGAAACCTCTGAAATAAGTAAATACGAAAAGGGTAAGATTAATATGACATTAAAAACCCTATACAAGTTTGCAAAAGTTTTAAATGTAAATCCTAAAGAATTATTAGATTTTGATATAAAATCAGATCAGTAAAACTCGCAGATTTTTTACTTATCAGTCGTAAGTTTAGTGAATTTATATTCTGGTAACCAAAACCAAAAAGTTGTGTTATCCGGGTGATTTGTATATATAAACCGTTATATTTGTTCGGATATAACACGTTGTGCGGCAGCAACAAAAATGACAACTAAGAATTAAAAATGGGATTTGGATTTAATTTATTCTTCATTTTCATTCTTGTCCCATTGACAGGAATTCTATTGATAGCTTGGCTTCTATCGAGAAAGTTGTTTATCGGAAAAATACTTGGGTTCATTTGGTTAGGAATTTTTGGACTTGTACTTCTATCAGGTATCATTCAGTGGTTAACTTCAAAGACAGAATTGGACAAGGACGATTACTATGGAGAATATGTTATTAATAGGGATTATTTCAAAGGCAAACAGACTGATTGGCAATACAACCATTTTCGTTTTGAAATAACGGATAAAGACTCAATTCTCTTCTATGTAACCGAGAATGAGAAAATATTGGAAACATATCGTGGGACAATCAGAACGACTGACCCTAGAAATTATCGCTCGGCAAGACTGATAATTAAAATGGATAAACCGACATACCATATATTGACCAGTAACCCGACAACTTACCGAAGTGCTTGGGATTTCTACTTGGTATTTAAGTCGCCAAAATTTAACAACGTATTTTTCAAAAAAGGAAAATGGAAACCAATAGAATGAAAAATAAAAGCCGACCGCACAACACTGTATATAGCAAATAGGGCGTTCGGTGGTTAACGAAAGTTCAGTGCTATTTACAAAGACCGCCAAATCGTTGATTTGGCTTTTAAGAATGAATAAATTAAAAACAAAATACAACGCTTTGGCTCTGTGCAAACCTGGAAGTTTATCTCTTTCTACTGCCCTACTTGCCATATACTAACCGTTGTAGGTAATTTAAAAAAAAATATATTGAATAATTTGAAATTTTATACGCCCTTATTACTCATCTTTTTAATTTTAGCTTGTATTGAGAAAACTGATAATTATAAAAAGAAAATTGACAGATTAA
>NZ_JAHWDF010000070.1 GCF_019311235.1 Mesonia aestuariivivens
AGGACGTTTGCCATTGTGAGCTTTTGTTTGATCTCGGCTATTTCCATCGAAAAATATTTTGAAAAAAGTTTAATATATCATTTCCGATACAAAAGTAGCATATCCGATTTAAACAAACAAGCTTTTGCGATTTTGATACAGCAAATAAGTGTTGTAAATTTGTGATAACGTTAATTTTGACGCTATTTATACAGCATTTACGATATGAGTTTTGGTGAAAATGTGGCTACCGCCCGAAAAAAGAAAAAGCTATCCCAAAGTGAGTTAGCTAAAGAAGTGGGAACTATTGCAGTTACCATTGGAAGATACGAGCGTAACGAAATTAAACCATCCATCGATATTGCTACCAAGATTGCGGACGCTCTCGATGTGTCTCTTGATTATTTGGTAGGGAACACAGATACAGCCCTGGAAAAGGACTTATTGAAAAAAATAACGGATATCCAAAAACTGCCGGAAGATAAAAAAAATGTCGTGATGGAACTGTTAGATTCCTTCCTTAAACAGACCAAGCTCCAAAGTATTATGTAAACAATAAACCCCGCAATTTTAACCTTGCAGGGATT
>NZ_JAHWDF010000071.1 GCF_019311235.1 Mesonia aestuariivivens
TTGATCGTAAAATGGACTTGGCCCTTCTGAGCATGAAGCCCATTGCTTTTTTATCATTCTGATTGGTGAGTTTATAATCGATCAGTAACTTATGTTTGGCATCTACGGTAGTTTGCGCGGTGTAGCATACCTCGGTAACGGTACCGCGTACAATTTGATGCCGGCAATCGGGATCTGAAGTCGATCGTTGCGGGTTTTCAGAAGAAGTATCTTCATCAAGTTGTTTTTGTATAGCCCGGTATTTGGTCTGTTGCTGTTTGCGCCCTTTAATTTGCTCTTTAATTTCTTCGGTTTTTTTCTGATCGCCATCAGCCTTGGCCAGTTGTTGGTTATGCTCTTCGAGCTTTTTATCGATATACTCTAAGTGGCGCTGTATTTTCTTTTTATTATAGTTATTTTTCTTACTGTTCTGCGCCCTTAGCTTGGTAGAATCCCCGGCAATAAGTGTTCCCCCGATCAGGTTGAAGTTACGGGCGATGGCCACACTTTGCCGGAACACCTTTCGGATGGCTTTTGGGTTTTCTTTTCTAAACCGGG
>NZ_JAHWDF010000072.1 GCF_019311235.1 Mesonia aestuariivivens
TGCTGGTATACTTACTGCCTTTATTTCCTGATCCCGGACGCTGATCCTGATCTTTGCTCCAACGCTTGTTGCGGCTAGAGATCGCCTGGAGTTCCTGTTCATTAGCCGTTATGCTGCGCTGACCTTTGTCTGATTTATCACCTTTACTCTTACGAAATGGCTGCTCTTTATCCATCGCACTAATATGACGAACTCTGCGCAGATGAGATTCTAACTCCTCTTCAGGTACTTTTAGTTCCAGAGTGTCCATCGAAGCATTGGCCTTTACCGGCGCACTATCAATAGCTTGAGTGTGGCCACTCACCATCCCGGCTTCTACGCAAAGGCTGAAGACTTTGGTAAATACAGACTCAAACACATCTTCCGGAAATAATTGTCGTGTTCGACTGATAGTGGAGTGCCAGGGCAATTCTTCATCGATGTCATAACCGATGAAATACAAAATATCCAAACGCATACTGCAATGTTCAATAAGCTTGCGGTCGCTGATGATATTCTCTAAATAGCCCACCAGACAGAGTTTAA
>NZ_JAHWDF010000073.1 GCF_019311235.1 Mesonia aestuariivivens
TTTTACAGCAACAGGTTTTTATAGTGGTATTGTTAACGATGTACCGGCAGAAGACAATGTAGTTTGTGTTGAGATTTTATCTGATGCCAGTTTTGATTTACAAGAAAACACCGCTACTATTTTAGGCACTCAAGATGCAGCAGATTTTAATATTTCTTACCATGGTTCACAAGATGATGCAGATAATAATGCAAGCCCTCTTCCTTTAACAGGTTACACACCAAGTTTAGAAACTGAGACCATTTTTGTAAGAATAGAAAATGTTAACAAAACAGACTGCTATACTACTGGAAGCTTTGAGATTAAAGTCAACACCATTCGCATCGGCGATTTAAGCGATGTAGCTTTAGAAGAGTGTGATGATGATAATGATGCTAGCGCTAGTTTCAATTTAGTTGAAGAAGTAGATGCTTTGGCGTTAGCCGGTCAGGATTCATCAGCCTATACGGTAAGTTACTATACGAGTCAGGCTGATGCTGATCTGGGTATGAGTGCTGCTGT
>NZ_JAHWDF010000008.1 GCF_019311235.1 Mesonia aestuariivivens
CCTTTAATGCCAAAGTAAAGGCTTTTAGATCACAATTTAGAGGAGTGAGGAATACCGAATACTTCTTATATCGATTGATTAAATTATATTCTTAAAATCGTAAAAACCCAGATTTTAGACTTGATCCATTATATTCTTAAAATCGTAAAAACCCAGATTTTAGACTTGATCCATAAAAGCATTCAGAAGTCAGTTTAGAGGAGTGAAAAATGTAGAATTTTTCCTGTACAGATTAATCACAATTTTTGCATAAACACAACAATTAGGATTGATCCGATTAAATTACTAAAAGTACTAAAATAAAAAAAACCGAATTGATTTATCAATTCGGTTTTTAGTTGGCCTACTAGGGCTCGAACCTAGACTCTTCTGTACCAAAAACAGACGTGTTGCCAGTTACACCATAGGCCAATAATTATTTCGAGTGCAAATATAAAACAAACTTTCATTCACACAAAAAAAAATAAAAAAAATTTCAAAAAAATTTTCAATACAAAAGCTTGGTCATACATTCGGCATTTATTCTTAAATTCGCTACCATTTAAAGACCTTAATAGCGCTATATGATAAATTTTGATTTTCAGAAGTGGAATAAAATTTTAGGATGGTTTGTTTTCATCATCTCTTTAATTGCTTATATGTGTACTGTAGAACCTACAGCCAGCTTTTGGGATGCAGGTGAGTACATATCGACCGCGTCAAAACTTCAAGTAGGTCACCCACCAGGAGCACCTCTTTTCCAAATGATGGGCGCCTTCTTTTCTATTTTTGCTTCAGATGCAGATCAAATAGCACTTATGGTGAATTTAGTTTCTAGCTTTAGTAGTGCTTTTACCATATTATTTATGTTCTGGTCTATTACCATTTTGGTAAGAAAAATTGCAGGTCAAGAAGAAAGTTTATCAACTTCAAGTAAAATAGCAGTTTTAGGAAGTGGCTTGGTAGGCTCTTTGGCATTTGCTTTTACCGACAGTTTTTGGTTTAGTGCTGTTGAAGCTGAAGTTTATGCCATGGCTAGTTTTTTAATGGCTGTTCTTTTCTATGTAGGTCTACTATGGGAAAGAGATATGTTTAAACCTAGAGGAAACCGCTGGTTAATCTTAATTGCCTTGATTATTGGGTTATCGTTTGGAGTTCATTTTATGGCATTGCTAACTATCCCAGCCATAGGGTTTCTATATTATTTTAAAAATACTGAAAAAATTACAGTTAAAAATTTCATTTTAGCGAATGTTATCGTGGTGGCTATTTTAATGTTTATTTTTAAATTATTACTACCATACAGCTTAACCTTTTTTGCCGTTGCAGAAGTTTTCTTTGTAAATAGCGTAGGGCTTCCTTTTAATTCAGGAACAATAATAGCCGCTTTAGCACTAATTGCTGTATTTTATTTTGGCTTAAACTTCACGAGAAAGAAAAATTACATTCACGCTAACACGTTAATACTTTGCATTCTTTTTATTTTTATAGGGTTTTCAAGTTGGATTATGCTACCTATTCGATCAAATGCAAATACTGTTATTAACGAAAACAGTCCTGATAATGCACGTGAATTATTAGCTTATTACAATAGAGAACAATATCCAGAAACAAAACTGTTTTACGGTCCTCAGTTTACTGATATTTACGGAGGTTTAGATGCGGACAACCCTTATATTGATGATAAACCAAAATATGAAGATGATGAAAAAACAGGGAAATATGTGATTGTAAACGAATGGAAAAATACCAAACAAAATTCTAGCGCAGAGCATAAAACATTTTTACCAAGAATGTGGAGTACAGAACATATTGCCAATTACATGCAATATACTGGCGCTATAGATTTTACCATAAAACCAGAGTACCAAAGTGAACAACAACTTATACAAACGGTTAACGATTTTAGAAATGCATACAACCAAGGCCAAATCTCTAATGAAGATTACGCTAATTTCCTAACGCAATTTGCCCCATATATAAATGTAGAAAAACCCTCTACTGCTTCAAACTTCAAGTATTTATTTGAGTTTCAAATGGGCTATATGTACTGGCGTTATTTTATGTGGAATTTTGTTGGTCGCCAAGACGATATTCAGGGCCATGGAGACATGCATGGAAATTGGATTAGTGGCATAGATTTTATAGACGAAATTTTCAGGTTTTCTCAAGACAACCTTCCTAGTGATGTAAAAAACAATAAAGGAAGAAACACCTACTTCTTCTTACCGCTTATTTTAGGGCTAATTGGTTTCTTTTTCCACCTTAATAGAGATAATAAAAACTTCTGGGTCTTACTGGTCTTTTTCTTATTTACTGGTATTGCCTTAAAGATATATTTAAACGAACGACCTTTTGAACCTAGAGAACGTGATTATGCCTTAGTAGGTTCATTTTACGTGTTTGCCATTTGGATAGGTTTCGGGGTTTACGCGCTTTTTGAAGCACTCAAGAAATACCTAACTCCTAAAATATTAGCGCCTCTAGTAACCGTAGTTTGTTTACTTGCGGTTCCTGGTGTTTTAATCGCCAATAACTGGGACGATCATGACCGCTCAAATAAAAGAACAGCCACTTCAATGGCAAAAATGTACTTAGATTCTGTAGATGAAAACGCTATTTTATTCACCATTGGAGATAACGATACTTTTGCGTTATGGTATGCGCAAGAAATTGAAGGTTACCGTACTGATGTACGAGTTATTAACACTTCGTTATTTGCTACAGATTGGTATATCGATCAAATGAAGCGAGCTGCTTACGAAAGCCCTGCTGTTAAAACCTCTTTAGAGCATAGAAATTATAGTTATGGCACCAACGATTATGTACGTTATTATAAAGACCCTAGAGTAAAAGATACAATGTTGGTCGATAACTGGATTAAATACATAAAAAGTGACAACCCTAGTACTAAAGTAGAGATGCAAAACAACCAAAGCATTAATACCTTTCCTACAAAAAATATAAGGCTTCCAGTGAGCGCTACCAATGCAATTAAAAGTGGTATCGTAAAAGAAAAAGACAGAGATAAAATTGCACCTTATATAGATATTACTATTAATGGTGACGCCATTTATAAAAACCGACTTTTAATGTTAGACGTTGTCGCTAATACCGATTGGAAACGACCTATCTATTTTACCGGCGGAAGCTTTAATGACTCTGACTATTTATGGATGAAAGATTACCTTCAGCTAGATGGCGTTTGTTATAAATTAGTTCCTATAAAAACCAAAATAGATCCAAGAAACCCATACAATATGGGAAGAATAGATGCAGATAAAATGTATGATATTGTAATGAATTGGGATTGGGGAAATTCTGGAAATGATAATTTATATTACGATCCAGAAACTCGCAAAAACTCTATCACCTATCGCGGAAATTTAGCGAGATTAGTAGAAGAACTCATTGCAGAAAGAGACACCATAAGAACGAAAAAAATATTAGACTTAGGCATGGAAAAAATGCCAGTAGATAAATTTGGCTATTACACCTTAGTAGAACCATTTATTAGCGGATATTATGAAATTGGTGAAATTGATAAGGCTAGAAAAATCTGGGAAGAAGTAGCTACTAAATATCACGAAAACTTAGACTATTTCAGTAAATTACCTTTAAGAGATCAATATAGATTAGGAGATGAAATTATCACTAATATTGAGCGTTACAGAAGCCTGGTCGATATTCTAATTATTCAGCAAGATGAAAAACTGATGAAAGCTAAAGCTGAAGAGTTTAATAATTACCTGAAAAAATTTAAACATTTCTATGATAGCGAAGAAGGTTTTGACAGTGAAGAACCGCTAGAAAATGCTTTAGAGCAAAACAACCCCGATATAGATGGTTTAAATAACGAATTAAGACAACCAAGCACCATAAATGACAGCAGTAGTCTACCTCCAAACCAATAAGTTTTATGAAGTGGTTTAATCGTAGTGTTTTCCTCTTAAAAAAATTATACCCAAAAAGAGTTTGGTCTATAAAAACATCATCAAAAGTAATTTATCTTACTTTTGATGATGGACCAATCCCTGAAGTCACTCCTTGGGTGCTAAAGATGCTCACTAAATATAATGCCAAAGCTACGTTCTTTTGTATTGGCGAAAATGTTGAAAAAAATCGTGGTATTTTCAATCAAGTAAAAGCTAATGGTCACAGTATTGGCAATCACACCTATAATCATTTAAATAGCAAAAAAAACAATACTAAGAATTACCTCAACAACATTAAACTCTTTGAAGATCTTAAACTAAAAACGAATCTTTTTAGACCACCATACGGAAATTGCAAAACCTCTGAAGCTAGACAACTTTTAAATAGAGGGTATAAAATTATAATGTGGAGTGTGATTAGCGAAGATTACGATAAAGATGTGAATCCACAGCAATGTTTACAAACAGTTACATCACTTTCTAAAGCCGGAAGCATTATTGTTTTTCATGATAGCTTAAAAGCAGAAAAAAACCTTCGGTATACACTACCAAAGGTCTTAGAATATTATAGTAAAAAAGGATTTACATTTAAAGCTCTTCCTGTAAATGCTGCTGCATTAAAGCGGTAAGTGTTTCAGAATTTTCAACACCACTTTTTCTCCAAATCATTTCTCCCTTTTTATAAAGTACCAACGTAGGTAATACTTTTACACGAAGCGCCTGAGCTAAACGCTGATTTTTTTCTACATCAATTTTAATCACTTTACCTTTATTTCTTACCGCATGAGATACCTCTTTTAAAACCTCATGCATATCTACAGTATTTGTATTTCTGTAGGCATTAAAACTTAAAAGAACAGGAAATTCCTGATCGATGATCTCTCCAAATTTTGACATATCTTTTTTATTCTAATAAAAATAATTAAGCTAAGATTTTCCTACAAACAATTAAGAATTTATTAAGATTCAAGAAAATAATGAAAATCTATAAACTGATCTATTTAAGATTTCTTCTTTAACTTAATGACTGTAATTTCTGGCCAAATCCCTACCCTTCCTGGGTAGCCTAAATAACCAAAACCTCTATTTACGTTAATATAATTACCAAATTCTTTATAAATTCCTGCCCAGTTCTTGTAACGATATTTTATTGGACTCCATTTAATCCATCCTGGTATCTCAATCCCAAATTGCATTCCGTGGGTATGTCCGCTTAACGTCAGTTGATATTTTTTAGGATCGTTTTTTAGCTTTTCTTGCCAGTAAGAAGGATCGTGGCTTAGCATTATTTTAAAATCTTTTGATGAAAGCCCTTCCGAAGCCTTATCTGCATCACCGTGTTTTACAAAACCGCCAGCTCCCCAATTTTCTACTCCCACAATCGCAAGCTGGTCATCACCTCTTTCTAATATTTTATGTTCATTAAGCAATAAATTCCACCCCATTTCTCTTTGAAGTTCTTTAAGTTGCAAAAGGTTTTCTGCTTTTGCCTTATTACTTTCCCAATCTACATAATCACCATAATCGTGATTTCCTAAAATAGAATATACACCATCTTTTGCCGTTAAAGTTGAAAAAAGCGCCTTCCAATCGTTCATTTCGGTAGCCATATTATTCACCAAATCACCGGTAAAGAAAATCATATCACTTTTCTGTTCATTAACCAAATTTACAGCATATTCAATTTCAGGATGGCTATCAAAACTTCCGCTATGCACATCACTTATTTGGGTAATTTGATAACCGTCAAAAGCATCAGGTAAATCATCAAACTCTAATTCGTATTTTAACACTTGAAAATTATACTTCCCTTTATACATACCGTATAGTAAAGAAGCAAATGGAATAGCGGCAATACCTAATGCTATTTTACTCACAAAGCCTCTTCGCGACGGGATCATCTTTTCAGCTTGATTATCAGTTATTTTTCTCACTCCGCCAATCACCAACCTAACTAAATCTTCCCCAAACAAGAAAAGCACCAATATAATCTTAGCAGAAAGTACCGATAGTAAAAATCCGAACGCATAACTTTTTGATACAGAAAGCACTCTACCTTCTCCACTTTGTAAAAACTGAAAAAGAAAATTACCCAACACCAATACAGAAATACCTAAATACAAGTAATGTACCCAGCTTATTTTAGTTATTGTTTTTATAGCTTGAAAAGCATAAATATCAACTAAGACATAAATGACAATAAAAATTATCCAGCGCATCGTTTATTTTTGCGCAAAGATAATTCTCTTTTTAGGTTTATATAAGTAATCAATAGTTTTAACGCAATTTGTTTATTTAACGCTCTACTCAAAACAACTAATCGCATTTCTTATATAGCTAAATGAAAAGTTTAATTATTTTTGAAATAAATGTTATTTTACATGTATCGAATAAAAAATAAATACACTTGTATTCTCATTGTTTTATGTTTCGCCTTAGTTACATCTTGCCAAAAAGAAGAAGAAGCTTTTGAAGGGATTTGGGAGAATTCTGGCTATTATGGTACTTTAAGATTAGAGATTAATAAAGAAGGAGATCATTACTCTGTGTTACATAGCCACATTCCTCCTAAGAAAGACCACGCCCATGATCATGAACACAGCGACGAGAAGAAAAACACCAAGATAAATGCTCGTGAAGAAAATCAAGTTTTACTTTTAGAAGTAGATGGCAAGCAACAAAAAGCTATACTTTCTAAAGATAAAACTTACCTTACCGCTTTTGACAGAAAATATTATAAAAAAATTAATTAGAAAATTAAAGTTTGAGCAATTCACACGAATCACTTTTCAACTTAATTGAATCTAACCAATTGTTTAAAATTAGAAAACCCATTATATGACTCCACAAAAAAGATTGTTTCTTCTCGATGCTTATGCACTTATTTTTAGAGGTTATTACGCACTTATCAAAAACCCGAGAATAAATTCTAAAGGCCAAGACACTTCTGCCATTATGGGTTTTATGAATTCTCTATTTGATGTCATTAAAAGGGAAAATCCAGATCATTTAGCCGTTTGTTTTGATAAAGGTGGTAGCCATGCCAGAAAAGAATTATTTGAAGATTACAAAGGCAATCGTGATGAAACGCCAGACGTAATTAGACAATCAATACCAATTATTCAAGACATTATTAAAGCCATGCACATCCCGTGTGTAGAGCTTGAAGGTTTAGAGGCAGATGATATTATTGGAACATTAGCCAAGCAAGCCGAAAAAGAAAACTACCAAGTATTTATGGTAACGCCAGATAAAGATTTTGCGCAATTAGTTTCTGAAAATATTTTTATGTATCGCCCCGCAAGAATGGGTAACGGCATTGAAGTTTGGGGAATCCCAGAAGTGCAAAAACGATTTGGGGTAGAACGTCCCGAACAGGTGATTGATTACCTAGGGATGATGGGAGATGCGTCAGATAACATTCCTGGCTTACCAGGTGTTGGCGATAAAACCGCTAAAAAATTTATCGCACAGTTTGACAGTATGGAAGGTTTGCTCGAAAATACAGATCAGCTCAAAGGTAAGATGAAAGAAAAAATCATTGAAAATGCCGAACTAGGAATACTTTCAAAAAAACTGGCTACGATTTTCATTGATTGTGATGTTACTTTCGACGAAGAAAAATATGAGCTATCAAAACCTGATGCCGAAAAAGTAATTGAAATTTTTAAAGAACTAGAGTTTAGAAGACTAACCGAGCAGTTCATGAAAATGTTTAATGAAGGTGAAAGTTCTGGCAAAGGCTTAACCACTCCTTCTGCCAAAAATGCTAAGAAAACCGAACAACCTACCGCAGGAGCAGGGCAATTTTCGCTTTTTGGTAACGATACCGATAGTGCTAATATTTCCGCAGAAAATATACAAGGCTATTTAAGTTTAGATAAAATTTCTCATTTATACCAACATATTCAACCAGGTATGGCGACTGAGCTTTTTCTGAAAAAATTAATGAAGCAAACTTCAGTTTGTTTCGATACAGAAACCACTAGTTTAAATACACATCAAGCGCAATTAGTAGGAATCGCTTTTAGCTGGGAGAAAGGTAAAGGTTACTACTTCCCTATTCCAGAAGATGCTGAAAAAGCTCAAGAAACGGTAGAGCTACTACGCCCATTTTTTGAGGCTGAAGAAATAGAAAAAATAGGTCAGAACCTTAAATACGATATTAAAGTGATGGGCAATTACGATATCGAAGTAAAAGGTCCGTTGTTTGATACGATGCTAGCGCATTATATTATCAATCCCGATATGCGCCACAATATGGATGTTTTGGCAGAAACTTACCTCAACTACCAACCCGTCCCTATTGAAAAACTAATTGGTAAGAAAGGTAAAAACCAAAAAACCATGCGTGACGTTGCTTTAGAAGAGCAAACCGAATACGCCGTAGAAGACGCCGACATCACTCTTCAACTAAAACATTTTTTTTCAGAAGAATTAAAGGACGCTAACAACGAAAAGTTATTTAATGAAATTGAAGTTCCGCTACTCCGAGTGTTGGCAGAAATGGAAATGGAAGGGATTCGCCTCGACAAAGACTTTCTAAAAACACTTTCTAATGCGTTAGAAAAAGATATTCTTCAACTAGAAAAAACGATTTATAAAGAAGCCGGAGAAGAATTCAATATTGGCTCACCTAAACAATTGGGCGAAATTCTTTTTGGGAAATTAGCTTTGGTTGAAAAACCTAAAAAAACAAAAACAGGACAATATTCTACCGCAGAAGATGTACTTTCTTATTTAGCCAACGATCACCAAATTGTTGCTGATGTACTTACGTGGCGTGGACTCGTAAAACTAAAAAACACTTATGTCGATGCCTTGCCAGAACAAATTGAAGCAAAAACTGGACGCATACATACCGATTATATGCAAACGGTAGCAGCCACAGGAAGGTTAAGTTCTAACAATCCTAACTTACAAAACATTCCGATTAGAACCGAGCGTGGCCGCGAAGTTCGAAAGGCTTTTATTCCGCGTGATGAAAATTATGTGTTACTCGCTGCCGATTATTCTCAAATAGAATTAAGAATTATTGCTGCTTTAAGTAAAGAAGAAACCATGATGAAAGCTTTTAAAGATGGTGAAGATATTCATGCGACTACTGCGGCAAAAGTATTTGATGTTCCGCTAGAAGAAGTAACTCGCGAACAACGTAGCAATGCAAAAACAGTAAACTTCGGAATTATTTATGGGGTTTCTGCTTTTGGCCTGAGCAATCAAACCGATTTAAGCAGAGCTGAATCTAAAGAACTTATCGAAACCTATTACAAAACCTACCCAAAACTTCGTGATTATATGGATGAACAGGTAGAGTTTGCTAGAGAAAATGGTTATGTTTCTACCGTAATGGGAAGACGCCGTTACCTTAAAGATATTAACGCAGGAAACGCTATGGTTAGAAGTGGCGCCGAACGTAATGCTGTAAATGCTCCCATACAAGGTAGCGCGGCAGATATTATTAAAGTGGCGATGATTAACATTCAGAAAAAATTAAAAGCTGGTAATTATAAATCGAAAATGCTACTTCAAGTACATGATGAATTGGTTTTTGATGTTCATAAAGATGAATTAGAAGAATTAAAACCGATGATACAGTCTGAAATGGAAAACGCCTTTACGATGGATGTTCCGTTAGATGTAGAATTAGGTGTGGGACAAAATTGGTTAGAAGCGCACTAAGATTTTCTAGCCTTTAGCTACGAGCTTTTAGCGCTTATAACTTTTAAAAAATTTCACAGAATGCTATTTTATTCATCCTGAACTTTGTTCAGTACTTCATCTAAATTATTTTAAACTAAAAAAATTATGAAATTTAGTCCTGAATTCAAAGAAGCTGTTCTTCATTTATCTGAAAAGGAAAAAGATAAGCTGCTAATTCGTTTACTGAAGAAAGATGAAAATCTTGTCAATCGGCTTTATTTTGAATTGATAGACGACCAAACGGTTGATGACCATCGTTTAAAATTAGAAGCGCATGTTACTGAAAGAGCTAAAGAAATTACCGGTTATGCAAAATCACTCAATCACTTAAAAATGATCACGCGTTATTTAAGCGGAGAGATTAGTGAACACGTAAGAATTAGAAAAGATAAGTATGGTGAGGTTTCTCTAAATATTTTAATGCTGAATACACTGCTTCAACACAGTAAAAAACTTTATAAGAAATCTAGTGCAAGGCAAGCGGTAAAATTCAATTTATATGTAATCCAAAGAACTTACAGAACTTTAATTCTTATCACTAAAATGCATGAAGATTTGCATATGGAATTCGAAGATAGCTTAACTGAATTAGGCAATTTAATTGGCAATGAACCTAGCTTAATGAATATAGCGATGCAAAACGGACTCGATGTAAACTGGCTTACTCAAAACGAAATTCCTGAAGACATAGACCAGCATCATAAAGATTTAAAAGCGCAAGGATTTTTGAAGTGAATAAACTACTATAAAAAATCATAAATAAAGGACACAAACAGCTGGATAAGAGAACAGTTACTCAAAAAGCATATACATTAGCTTGCTAACTAAATTTATAATCGTACATTTGCAGCCCGTTTCTCATTTTGGGAAAGGGAATGGAATGTTTAATAATTAAAATTTTTTAGTGTGGACACATTAAGTTACAAAACAGTATCTGCTAACAAAAAGACCGTGAATAAAGAATGGGTCGTGTTAGATGCTGAAGGACAATCGCTTGGTCGTCTATCTTCAATAGCTGCAAAGTTTATTAGAGGTAAATACAAGCCAGACTACACCCCGCACGTTGATTGTGGAGATAACGTAATTGTTATTAATGCAGAAAAAATCAACTTAACTGGTAAAAAATGGGACGAGAAAGAATACATCCGTCACACAGGTTTCCCAGGAGGGCAAAGAAGCTTAACAGCAAATGAATTATTCGGTAAAGATCCAGCAAGACTTATCGAGAAATCTGTAAAAGGAATGCTACCTAAGAATAAATTAGGAGCTGCTCTTTTCAAAAACTTAAAGGTTTATGTAGGTTCAGAACATGATCATGAAGCGCAAAAGCCTAAATCTATTAACCTAAACGAACTTGTGTAAATGGAGACAATTCACAAAATTGGTCGTAGAAAGACTGCAGTAGCTCGTGTTTATATTTCTGAAGGAAAAGGAAATATTACCGTAAACAAAAAAGAGCTTAACAATTACTTCACTACAGGTACACTTCAGTACAAAGTTAACCAACCTTTAATGTTAACTGGTAATGAAGGTAACTTTGATTTAAATGTAAGAGTTCACGGTGGTGGTATTACAGGACAAGCAGAAGCTGTACGTCTTGCTATCGCTAGAGCAATGTGCGAATTAGATGAAGAAAACAGATTAGCACTTAAACCAGAAGGTTTACTTACTAGAGATCCAAGAATGGTTGAACGTAAGAAATTTGGTCAGAAGAAAGCTCGTAAGAAATTTCAATTCTCTAAACGTTAAGAGGTATTGGAAGAGTATTCTTTCAAAAATTAATAATCTTAAAAAGTATTGTTGTTATTCATTAGTCACTAATGAAGTTAGTTTAGCATCTAAATAAACAAGGCCGATACATCGCCACTTGTTTATTGCGCTATCTCAACAGAACGTAAACTATTACAAAAATGGCAAATAAAGTAGAAGTTAAAGAATTACTTGATGCAGGTGTACATTTTGGACACTTGACAAGAAGATGGAATCCAAATATGGCTCCTTACATTTATATGGAGCGTAATGGTATTCACATCATCAACTTATATAAAAGTGCTGCAAAAATGCAAGAAGCCGCAGAGGCACTTAGCAAAATCGCAGCCAGCGGTAGAAAAATATTATTTGTAGCTACCAAAAAACAAGCTAAAGAAATTGTTTCTGAAGAAGCAGCTAAAGCAAACATGCCTTACATCACCGAACGTTGGCCTGGTGGAATGTTAACCAACTTTGTTACCATTCGTAAAGCTGTTAAAAAAATGGCTGCCGTAGACCGTATGAAGAAAGACGGTACATTTAACTCTCTTTCTAAAAAAGAGCGTCTTCAAGTAGACCGTATGAGAGCTAAGTTAGAAAAAAACTTAGGTTCTATTTCAGATATGACTCGTTTACCAGGAGCATTATTCGTAGTAGATATTACACGTGAACACATTGCTATTAAAGAAGCTCAAAAATTAAACATTCCAATTTTTGCTATGGTTGATACGAATTCCGACCCAAGAGAGGTAGATTACGTTATTCCAGCAAACGATGATGCTTCTAAATCGATCAAGAAAGTAATGTCTTACGTTTCTGATTCTATCGTTGAAGGCTTAACAGAAAGAAAAGCAGACAAAGCTGCTAAGAAAGATCAAAAAGCCGCTCCTAAAAAAGAAGAAAAAGCTGCAGAACCAAAAGCAGAAGTTCCTTCTAAAGACGCTGAAGATCAAAAAGCAATGAAAGAAGCTAAAAATGACGTTACATTAGAATCTAAAAGTGAAACTTTAGAAAAAGCTGATTCTAAAGACGACAAATAAGATAACAATTTTATAAATTTAATGATAAGTCGTTTAGCTCTTTTATTCTTAAAATCGTAAGCTAAACGACTTATTTTTTTAACCATAAAAACAAATAACATGGCAAAGATTTCTGCTGCTGAAGTAAATAAATTAAGAAAGGCTACCGGAGCCGGAATGATGGACTGTAAAAAAGCTTTAGTTGAGGCTGAAGGTGATTTTGACGGTGCTATCGAAGTACTACGTAAAAAAGGTCAAAAAGTTGCTGCTAAAAGAGCAGATAGAGAATCTTCTGAAGGTGCTGCTGTAGCAAAAATAAATGCAGATCAAACCAAAGGAGTAGCAATCGTTTTAGGTTGTGAAACTGATTTTGTTGGTAAAAACGAAAACTTTATAAAGTTAGCTAACGAATTAGGAGATTTAGCATTAAACTATAATTCCAAAGAAGAATTTTTAGCTGCAGATTTTGGAGGAATGACCGTTGCAGATAAATTAGTAGAACAAACAGGAGTAATTGGTGAAAAATTAGACATCAATGCTTTTGAAACTGTAAACGCTGCATTTGTAGGTGAATATGTACACATCAATAAAATTGCTGCAATTGTAGGTTTCTCTGCAAAACCAGATAACGCAGAAACTTTAGGAAAAGATGTAGCTATGCAAATTGCTTCTATGGGAGCAAGTTCTCTATCTTACAAAGATTTAGACCCAGCATTTGTTGCTTCTGAAACTGAAGCTAGAATTGCTGAAATTGAAAAAGAAAATATTGAGCTTGGACGTTTAGGTAAAACGAAAAAGAACGTTCCTCAATATATCTCTATGTCGCAAATAACTCCAGAAGTTAAGGCTAAAGCAGAAGAAGATGCTAAAGCAGAATTACAAGCGGAAGGAAAACCAGAAAAAATCTGGGATAAAATTTTACCAGGAAAAATGGAACGTTTCTTATCTGACAATACAACTTTAGATAAAGAATTATGTCTATTAGACCAGACTTTTATTAAAGACGAAAAGAAAAATGTAGCAGATTACGTAGCCTCTTACGGAGATGTAACCATTACAGAATTTAAAAGAGTAGCTTTAGGATAGTCTTAAAACTTGAAAAAAAAAAGCTTGCAGCATTTATTGTTGCAAGCTTTTTTTTTGTCTAAAATCAAAATTTTGTTCTGATGTGATGAATTAAATAGTTTTATTTAAACTGAATCTTCACGTTCGTAAAGTAACATACAACAGATTCTAAATCTCAAAGCATCAATATTTCTTAAGATGATATTGTCATCTGTTTCCGTTTATAAAATAAAAAGCCTTCTATATTATATTTATTTGGAATCAAATTATCACATTAACACTTATTAGAAAATTTCACCAAACATAATTTATAATTTTACGCTTAAATCTTCCAAAATATAAAAATATTACACAAAACTGTAACAAAAAACATACCATGAAGTCTAACCAACAATACAAATAACTTCTTAGTTATATTTTTTTAAGAGTAAACGACCTAAATAAAATATTATGATTGAGCTCAACCTTACACAAGTTTCTAAAACATACCCTAATGGCGTAAAAGCTTTGGATAATATAAATTTAAATATCAAAGCAGGAATGTTTGGTTTACTTGGCCCTAATGGCGCAGGAAAATCTACCTTAATGAGAACCATAGCCACTCTCCAAGAGCCCGATGCTGGAAAACTCTTTCTAGAAGATATTAATATTTTAAAAAATAAAATGAAGTTGCGTCAAGTGCTAGGTTACCTACCGCAGCAATTTGGTGTATACTCAAAAATGTCTGCTGAAAAATTACTGTATTACTTTGCAGATCTAAAAGGCATCGCTTCTGCTTCAGAAAAAAAGAAAATGGTAGCTTATGCATTAGAAGTAACCAACCTTACCGAAGTAAAGCATAAACACGTAGCGGGGTATTCTGGAGGAATGAAACAGCGATTTGGCATTGCTCAATTATTGCTCAACAACCCAAAACTTATTATTGTAGATGAACCAACAGCAGGTCTTGACCCCGCAGAGCGACATCGATTTTTAAACGTTCTTCGAGAAATAGGAACCAATAATATTGTGATTCTTTCTACCCATATTGTTGACGATGTAAAAGAGTTATGTACCGATATGGCAATTTTAAACGGAGGCAAAATTCTAAGTAAAATGTCGCCAACAACTGCGGTTCAAAATTTAGAAGGTAAAATTTGGACTACCATTACCGATCGTGATGGTGAAGTAGAATTGGCTAAAAACTATAACGTAATTTCTTCTAGCTTTAATCAAGATAACAGCTTAAACGTACGTGTATTCTCAGAAGTAAAACCGCATGAAAATTTCACCCTTGCTACAGCAGATTTAAATGATGTATACTTTGTTCACCTTAAAGAAAATGAAGACGCTACAACTTTAAAAGCTTAAGCTTATGTTTGGTAAAATACTAAAATTTGAAATTGCATATTGGTTTAAAAGCCCGTTGTGGTATATTTATGCAGCAGTTGTATTTTTCGTTTCTGTATTAATCACTGCGCTTGCTGTTGGAGTTTTCGACAGCAATACGGTAACGGTTACAGGTACCACAAAAATTAATTCGCCATTAGCATTAACCGGACTTCTTTCGGTTTTTACTTTTTTAATATACTTTTTGATTCCTTCGATTATTGGGAGCTCCATATATAAAGATTATAAATCTGAAATGTATCAGGTACTATTTTCTTATCCATTTAGTAAAGCACAATACTTACTAGCTAAATTTGTAAGTAGCTTTTTAATGACACTCCTAATCGTATTTTTTGCAATATTAGGTATTATAATGGGCTGCTATTTACCAGGTGCCAATCAAGACATGATTTTAGAATTTAATATTCTAAATTACCTGCAACCCTTTTTACTTATCGTAATCCCTAATATATTATTTTTCGGTACAGTTGTCTTTGGAGTAGTAACGTTTTCAAGAAACATATTTATCGGGTTTATTACAGTGTTAATCTTAATCGTCATACAAGGCATTGCGAGTTCGTATTTGGGAGATTTAGACACGAAGACTTTGGCGGCATTATTAGACCCGCTAGGAACTTCTGCGATTTCTTTTGAAACAGAATATTGGACGGTAGAAGAACAAAACAATAATTTCATTCCATTTTCAGGCTATATTCTCTACAACCGTATATTATGGTCATCAATCAGTTTACTGCTTTTTTTCGGCATTTTCAGTGCGTTTAAATTCAATCACAATCCGCTAAGCCTAAATCTATTTAAAAGGGAAAGCCAACGTGTGACTAAACGAAATTTTGGCGGGTATAAGATACACCGGACTCCTAAAGTTCAACTAAATTTCTCAAAGCTTAAACTTATAAAGAACGTTTGGGGTTTTACCTCTTTCGAATTAAAATATATTTTAAGGAATTGGGCTTTTATCTCAATTTTTGCCGTAGGGATTCTTATGGTTATCTTACGATTATCATTAGGATATCAAATACAAGGCACCGATACGTTACCAGTTACCCGAATTATGATTAGCCTAAGTAGAGGAGGAATAGGTCTCTTTCTAGCGGTGCTTATATTTTTATTTTCAGGAATGCTTATTCATCGTGGTAACATTTCTAAAATGAATCAACTTATAGAAACCACCGCACAACCTACGTGGGTGTTTATGGCTTCTAAGTTTTTAGCCATTCTGCAAATGATTGCTATTATCTTCTTTTCGGTAATCGCGGTTTGTATAGGCATGCAAATTTATCAAGGTTTTTACGATTTTCAAGTTGGTCTGTATTTGTTTGATTACTTTTTAATTCAGTTTCCTAATTGGATTGTGTATACCATGCTTGCATTTTTTGCACACAGTCTAATTAAAAATTACATTGTAGGTTTTATAAGCCTTTTAACCTTTACCATTTTTATTGGTTTTTTCCCACAATTTGGAATAGAACAAAATATTTTTAGGTTCAATCAACTTATGAGCGTATCTTTTTCTGATATGAATGGCTACGGTCACGGCTTAGCCATCTTCTATATTTATAAAATTTACTGGGGCCTTTTTGGCATCGCGTTACTCATTGTAGGCTCACTTTTTTACCAACGCGGTCTCACTACAGGAATAAATAGTAGATTATCACAGGCAAAAGAGCGTTTTTCTAATCGACGCAAATTACTATTAGCGACAAGCCTTTTACTATTTGTTGGCCTAGGCAGCTATATTTATTATGTAGATAATATTGAAAACGAACGCTACTCAGGAAAAGAGATAGAAGAAAAACGGGCGAAGTATGAAAAAGAATTTCGTCACTATTCATACATGGAAGTTCCTAGAATCATTGGTACTCAAATAGATTTAGCACTTTATCCTGAAGAAAGAGACTATGAAGTAAATGGCATTTTTCAATTAAAAAATAAATCTGAAAAGGCCATCGATTCGATTTTAATACAAATTAGCGACGATCTTGTAACATATGATTTCGACGTGCCTACACAAGTAAGTTTAGTTAATGATGAATTCGATTTTGAAGTGATTCATTTCAAAAAACCCATAGCTCCAGGGCAAGAAATTAACTTCAGTTTTAAAATGAAGAATGAAGAAAACTCTTGGCTCAGAGATAACTCTCCAGTACTTCATAATGGCACATTTTTAAATAATAGTATGCTTCCTAGTTTTGGTTACAGCGAAAATTATGAGATTAGCACTGAGGAAATAAGAGAAAAATACGATCTACCTCATAAAGAGCGACTGGCATCACCACACGACTCTACGGCGCTAGGCAACACTTACATATCAACTACCGCAGATTGGATAGATTTTGAGGCTACTATAAGTACAAGTCCAGAGCAAATAGCAATTGCACCTGGTTATTTACAAAAAGAATGGACAGAAAACGGCAGACGTTACTTTCACTACAAAATGGAAGATAAGATGCTGAATTTCTATAACATCATGTCTGCGGAATATGAAGTAATTGCTGAAGAACACGAAGGCATCGATATTCAAATTTTTTATCATAAAAATCACGATTATAACTTAGAAAGAATGATGGATGGCGCCAAGAAATCGCTTTCTTATTACCAGAAAAATTACAGTCCGTACCAGTTTAACCAGTTGCGCATTCTAGAATTTCCTTCTACTTACGGATCGTTTGCACAATCGTTTGCCAATACGGTTCCTTTTTCTGAAGGTATAGGTTTTGTTGCCAATGTAGATGAAGAAAATGATGGTGTAGATTACCCATTTACGGTAACAGCACATGAGGTAGCCCACCAATGGTGGGCACATCAGGTAATTGGTGCCGATGTACAAGGCTCGACCTTAATGTCTGAAAGTCTATCTGAATATTCCGCATTAAAAGTTCTCGAACAGCGCTATGGTGAAAAGAAAATGCGACGATTTTTAAAAGATGCTTTAGACAAATATTTAAGCGGAAGAAGTCTTGAGACCCATCAAGAAGAGCCATTAATTTATAATAAAAACAAACCTTACATTCATTACAATAAGGGATCGTTAGTTTTGTACGCTTTGAGCGATTATATAGGCACTAAAAAATTTAATGCGATGCTATCTAATTACATTGATGAAGTAGCTTTTCAAGACGCACCTTACACTACCTCTTTAGAATTTACAAAACATCTCAAAAAAGCAACCCCAGATTCATTACACTATTTAATTCGAGACATGATCAAAACCATCACCCTCTATAATAATAAAATGGTAGATTATGAGGTCAAAGAACTAGACAATGGCAAATTCAAAATAAAACTTACGGCACTAGTTTCTAAATACCGCACTACTGATTATGGTGAAAAGAATTACGAAAACTATGAAAATTGCGAAATTACCTATACCGAAAATGATCACGAAGAAAGTGCAATCGTTCATTCGCTTCCTTTAAAAGATTATATTGAAGTGGGAGTTTTTACTGAAGACGAAAATGGTAACGAAGAGGTTTTATACCTTAAAAAACACAAGATCACAGAAATTTATAATGAATTTTCTATTGAAGTAGAAAAACAACCAACCTCAGTAGGCATTGATCCTTATAACAAGCTAATTGATAGAAATTCTAACGACAACAGAATGCATGTAGACCTTTAAATAAATCAATTTTCACAGATGAACATCGAATTTTAGTACATTACTTTCTTAAATTAAGAATATCGCTATATTTGCACAACTCTATACATAAGCTATGCAATACAAAAGAATTCTTTTAAAACTATCTGGAGAAGCACTAATGGGTGAACGCCAATACGGTATAGACCCAGATCGATTAGCAGATTACGCTAAAGAAATAAAAACAGTAACAGATCAAGGAATTCAGGTAGCCATCGTTATAGGTGGTGGTAATATTTTTAGAGGAGTTGCAGGAGCAAGCAAAGGCATGGATCGTGTACAAGGTGATCACATGGGTATGTTAGCTACGGTTATTAATGGGTTAGCGCTACAAAGCGCATGTGAAGACGCAGGGATAGAAACCCGTTTACAATCTGCAGTTAAAATTAACGAAGTAGCAGAACCTTTTATTAGAAGAAAAGCACTTCGCCATTTAGAAAAAGGAAGAGTCGTTATTTTTGGAGGCGGTACAGGAAACCCCTACTTCACCACAGATTCTGCAGCTGTTTTAAGAGCAATTGAAATTGAAGCTGATGTGATTTTAAAAGGAACTCGTGTAGACGGAATTTACACTTCAGATCCTGAAAAAAACAGAGAAGCCACAAAGTTCGATTTTATTAGTTTTGATGATGTGCTAAGAAAAGGGCTTAAAGTGATGGATACAACCGCTTTTACGTTAAGTCAAGAAAACGAGTTACCAATTATTGTCTTTGATATGAATAAAGATGGAAACTTATTAAAAGTTGTTTCTGGAGAAAACATTGGTACCAAGGTTAATCTATAAGAAAAATAAAAAAACAGGTTTTTTAAAATTCAACGCTATGGATGAAGAATTAAAATTTATTATAGACTCTGCAGAAGAATCTATGGAAAAAGCAATATCGCATTTAGAAAGACAATTGGCTAATATTAGAGCAGGTAAAGCAAGCCCTAGTATGGTGCAAGGAGTTATGGTAGAATATTACGGCTCAAATACACCGCTTAACCAAGTAGGTAACGTAAACACACCAGACGCAAGAACTATTTCGATTCAGCCATTCGAACGGTCATTAATTCCAGAAATTGTAAAAGCAATACAAGCGGCAAACCTTGGGTTTAACCCGATGAACAATAGTGATAGTGTTATTATAAATGTACCACCATTAACAGAAGAGCGTCGTAAAGAATTAGCAAAACAAGCTAAAGCAGAAGCAGAAGATGCTAAGGTTGGCGTTAGAAACGATAGAAAATCTGCCAACAACGATATCAAGAAAGCAGATGTTTCTGAAGATGAAAAGAAAAATGCAGAAGTTGATATTCAAAAACTTACAGACAAGCATATTGCTAAAATAGAAAGCATATTAGAAGTGAAAGAAAAAGAGATCATGACTGTTTAAATTAAGATCTTTTATTAAATTTTAATTAAAGCGACAGTTACTGTCGCTTTTTTTCATTTCCTTAGGCTAAACTATAAACAATCACTAATGACTAAACCTCAAGTTGGTTTAATTTTATTGTTCTTTCTGTGCATTATTACATTTACTTCTAATGCACAACAAATGATTAATGGTGTTGTTAAAAATGCTGTTAACGGAGAATATTTACCTTACGCCTCTGTAGTTTTAAAACCTTCTAACGAAAGTTTTTTAAGCAAAGTAGACGGTTCTTTTGAAATAGAAATTTCAGAAACTACAAAAAGTTTTCAGATTAGTTATATTGGGTATAATACTAAAAATGTAGTTATCACCAACGCCGATTTTTATCAAATTCAACTACAACCCAATCCTGAACAATTAGCAGAAGTTCATATTCAATCTGAAACTAATAAAGCAGAGGCAATTATTAAAAGAGCTATTGCTCATAAGCCGCAAAACAATCCAAAAGAAAAATTTAAAAGCTACCAATATAAAACTTACAACAAGTTTATCATTGATAACGAAAAATCTGCCTTAAACCTAAGAGCAGATTCTACCAAAAATAGAGTAAAAGCAATTTTAGAAGATGGTCGCAATTATCTTTCTGAGAAAAGCAGCCTCATTGAATATGACGTTAAAAAAGGAGAAAAAGAAACAATTACCGCTACTAGAACAGCTGGTTTCAAAGAACCTGTTTATGAGCTTTTAGCCACTAATGTGCAATCTAATAGCTGGTACGAAAAGTATTATGTAATCTACGGCGCCCAGTACAGCTCTCCGTTATCAGACAAAGCGCTAAAAAATTATAACTATAAAATTTTAGACACCACAAGCCTAGAAGGTCGTGCCGCTTATGCTATTTTATTTCAAGCTAAAAAGAAAAGTAACATTGCTACCTTAGAAGGCTTACTGTATATAGATACTTTAAATTTCGGAATTCAAAAAGCTATTGGGCAATTAAAAGGTAAAGCTAACTTAGAAGCGGTTCAAGAATTTTCTTACTACCCAGAAAAAGACATTTGGTTTCCTAAGAAAAACACCGTTACCATAAAACCTGGCTCTATAGATAAAGATATTTCAATTTTTGGAGGAAACGTAGCCATTGGTAGGCTTCCTGAAAAAAATAAAGAAAACGAAAAACTATATTTAAAATCAATAAGTACCTATCAAGAGGTTAAATTTAATCGGCCCGTTCACTTTAAAAAGAGCAGTAGTAAAATTACTTTGCTTCCCAATGCTATAAAAACATCAGACAGTACTTGGCAAGAATTGAGAACTATACCTTTTACTAATCGAGACCAGCAAACATTTCAAAAAGTTGATAGCATTATAAAAAAAGAAAACCTAAATAGGAAAATTGAAGTTATACAGCATTTTAATAACGGGTATTATCCGTTAGGTTTTTTCGATTTTGATTTAAGAACTCTTATTAAATACAATCAATATGAAGGTTTAAGGTTAGGGCTTGGTGGTGTAACCAACGAGAAACTTTCTTCTAAATTTAGGCTGCAGGGTTATGGTGTTTATGGTTTTAAAGATCATACTTTTAAGTATAGTATTGGAGGCGGAATTTCTCTAAAAAAAGAATCAGGAACGTGGCTAAACTTTTTATATACCGATGATATTGCAGAAGTAGGAAGCTTCCAATACCTTACCGATGCCCGCGTTTATTCTCTCTTTGAACCTAGATTGGTAAACATTAATTATTACTACAAATACAAAAAAACTAACTTTAGTCTTCAACATCGTTTTACGCCAAAATTACTGAGTGAATTTCAAGTTTCAAGAAATGAAATCTCTCAAACTAAAGGTTACTTTTACGAAACCCAAGGCAACAATTATAGCGATTACACCATTTCTAAAGCTACAGCATCTTTTAGATGGTCACCATTTAGTGATTATTTAAAATCTACAGAAAGAAATATTGAAGTTAAAGAAGGATTTCCACAGCTTTCTTTTCAAGCCACCCAAGCCTTTAAAAATGTATTAGGTAGTGATTTCAACTTTACAAAACTTGGTGCTAAAATAAATTACACTTACGAGCGTCTTAACCAAACAAGCACAGAAGTTATTCTAGAAGGCAATTATGGTTTTGGAGAAATTCCTTTAAACCATAGTTTTCACGCTTACCCCAACAACCCTCAAAAAGAAAAAATTATGCAACGTTTTTCTGTAGCGGGAAGAAGAACTTTTGAAACTATGTATTTTAGTGAATTTTTTAGCGATCGTTTAGCAAACATTCAAGTTAAACATTTTTTAAAACGGTGGGATTTAGGTAAATATTCTAATCCGCAATTAGTTTTAATTACTCGCCACGCCATCGGTAACATGAGTGACCAAAATAAACATTACGGTATCAAATTCAACACTTTAGAACATGGTTATTCAGAATCTGGATTCGAAATCAATAATATTGTCACTGGTTTTGGTTTAAATTTTGCTTATCGCTATGGAGCCTACCATTTACCAAAATTTGAAGATAACATCGCTTTTAAGTTTACATTTTATTTCAAGCTTTAATTTAATTTTTCAATAGTTTATTAGTAAGCATTTTATACCTTTGCGCCCGTAATTTTTTGATATGTCTAAGATTTTTAGTTTCGGGTTTTGGAACACCATCGCAGGGGTTATTCTAAGAAACCGAACCCTTATATTGATTCTCATTGCTGGAATCACCATTTTTTTAGGGACCCAATGGAAAAACATGCGCTTCTCTTATACAGAAGCTAATTTACTCCCAGACCACCACGAAGTTAACCAAGAATATCAAAAATTCTTAAATCAGTTTGGTGAAGAAGGTAATGTTCTTTTAATAGCCACTAACGACCCTACACTTTTTACTCCTGAAAAATTTAATGCTTGGAATCGCTTAGCTGAAAAATTAGATTCTTTTCCAGAAGTAGATTATACCATAGGAATTGGCAAACTTAAAAAGCTTCAAAAATTCACCAATCCATCACGTTTTGAATTGGTAGATTTAGTTAAAGAAGAACGTGTTAATCAACAACAAGCTTCTAACTACAAAAAAGTTCTCTTTGATAGTTTACCTTTTTACGAAGGCTTAGTATATAGTAAAAACTCCAACACCGTCCAAACTGCGGTTTATATAAAAAAAGACATTGTAAACTCTAAAAGAAGAAAAATCTTTATTTTAGATGTAATTCAACCTCTACTTCAAGATTTCGAGAAAAAGAATGACATTGAGCTTCATGTTTCAGGAATGCCCTACATCAGAACCTTAAACTCTCAAAATATTATTGATGAAATTGGGCTTTTTGTAGGTGGCGCTTTACTGGTTACCTCTTTAATTTTCTTTTTCTTTTTTAGATCGTTTAGAGCCACACTTATTTCTATGTTCACCGTTATTATTGGTGTAATGTGGTCTTTTGGATTCTTAGGGTTAATGCATTATGAAATTACTGTACTAACCGCGATTATTCCGCCATTAATTATTGTTATTGGCATACCCAACTGTATTTTCTTGATTAATAAATACCAACAAGAAATAAAAAATCATGGCAATAAAGCCAAATCATTACAACGAGTAATCACCAAAGTAGGAAACGCTACCTTGATGACTAACGTAACTACAGCTTCTGGTTTTGCCACATTTATCATTACAGAAAGTACGCTATTAAAAGAATTTGGTATTGTAGCTTCTATTAATATTCTTGCCATTTTTGTACTTAGCCTATTAATTATTCCTATTATTTATAGCTATATGCCTAGACCAAATGAAAAGCATTTGCGTCACTTAGGAAAAACTTGGATTGAAGGCTTTGTAGATTGGATTCAGCAAACGGTAAAAAACAGAAGAATTACCATTTATATATGTGCTGTGGTATTTCTTGCAGTAAGTATTATTGGTATTTATCAGATTAAAGTTTCAGGAAGCTTGTTAGAAGATATGCCAAAAGATGCTGAATTCTTCAAAGACATCGAATTTTTTGAAAATGAATTTGATGGAATTATGCCGCTAGAAATTCTTATCAATACCAACAGAAAAAAAGGAGTATTAAAACTCTCTACGCTAAAAAAAATGCAGCGATTAGAAGATTTAATTCTAGATGCTCCAGAACTTTCTCAACCAGTTTCTGTAGTCAACCTTGTTAAATATTCTAAGCAAGCTTACTATAACGGTAATCCTAAATATTACCAGCTCCCTACATCGCAAGAACGAAATTTTATTTTTCCATATTTAAAGTCATTATCAGATGGCACCAGTGATCAATTAAATGCTTACGTAGATTCTACAGGGCAATTTGCAAGAATGACTGTTTTTATGAAAGATGTAGGAACTGAAGAAATGGAACGCATTGAAGCCAACCTCTGGCCTAAAATTCACGAAATTTTCCCAAAAGATCGCTATGAAGTAACAATGACGGGGAAGGCTTTAGTCTTTCAAAAAGGAACCAATTACTTGGTAAAAAACTTAGTAATGTCACTCACTTTAGCGATTGTATTGATTGCTATTTTTATGGCCTGGATGTTCCGTTCATTTAGAATGATTATCATTTCATTGGTACCTAACTTACTTCCGCTCTTAATTACCGCTGGTATGATGGGCTTTTTAGGTATTCCTATTAAACCATCCACCATTTTAGTATTCAGTATCGCCTTTGGTATCTCGGTAGATGACACCATACACTTTTTAGCAAAATACCGACAAGAATTAAAAGCTAATAATTGGAAGATTAAAAAATCGGTATATCCCGCATTGCGCGAAACCACAGTAAGTATGTTTTACACATCTATTGTATTATTTTTCGGATTTTCGGTATTTATGATTAGTAGTTTTGGAGGTACGAAAGCTTTAGGTGGTTTAGTTTCTGCAACGTTATTGTTTGCGATGCTTTCAAACTTGTTATTATTACCATCGTTATTACTTTCTTTAGAAAAAAATATCGCCAATAAGAAAACGCTTAAGGAGCCTCATTTACAGATCTTATCTGATGATGAGGATTTAGAGGAAGAGAAAGAGTAATTTCAAAAAGTGCTGAAATTATAATGACTTATTTTTTAAGCTATGTCGAAAAATTTATATTTGCCTTTCAAATAAAATAAAAATGAAACATACTAAAATTGCTGAATTATTAAAAAGCGACCACTTTTTACAAGATTTTACCGCTAAAGGTTGGGTTCGCGCCTTTAGAAGTAATCGTTTTATTGCTTTAAACGACGGTTCTACCATCAATAATTTGCAATGTGTGTTAGATTTTGAAAACACTCCGGAAGAAATTCTTAACGAAATTAATATCGGAGCAGCCATCTCGGTAACCGGAACTTTAAAAGAAAGTGAAGGTAAAGGGCAGCGCGTAGAAATTGAAGTTAAAAACATCGAAATTCTAGGGAAAGCCAATCCAGAAGAAGTAAAGAAAACCATTCTTTCGCCTAAGCGCCACACCTTAGAAAAATTAAGAGAACAAGCACATTTACGCGTGCGTACCAATACATTTAGCGCGGTAATGCGTGTACGCTCACAATTGTCGTTTGCGGTGCATCAATATTTTAATCAAAACGGTTTTAATTACGTAAACACGCCAATTATTACCGGTAGTGATGCTGAAGGTGCTGGAGAAATGTTTAAAGTCACTAATTTCGATTTAAACAATGCTCCTAAAAACGAAGACGGTTCGATTAATTATAAAGAAGATTTCTTCGGAAAAGAAGCCAATCTTACGGTAAGCGGACAATTAGAAGGAGAAACTTACGCCTTAGGTTTAGGACAAATTTATACCTTCGGGCCTACCTTTAGAGCTGAAAACTCCAACACTTCTCGTCACTTAGCAGAGTTTTGGATGATCGAGCCTGAAGTTGCTTTCTGCGACTTAGACGGTAATATGGATCTTGCTGAAGATTTTATCAAGCACGTGATCAATCACGTATTAGAAAATTGCGATGATGATCTAGCCTTTTTAGAAGATCGTGTTATTCAAGAAGATAAATCTAAACCTCAGGCAGATCGTGCGCCAATGGCATTGCGAGAAAAACTTCGATTTATTGTAGACAATAACTTTAAACGTGTTAGTTATACCGAAGCGATCGATATTTTAAAGAACTCTAAACCTAATAAAAAGAAAAAATTTAATTACATAATAGAAGAATGGGGCGCAGATTTACAAAGTGAACACGAACGTTATTTAGTAGAAAAACACTTTAATTGTCCAGTAATTTTATTTGATTATCCGGCCAACATCAAAGCATTCTATATGCGTTTAAATGAAGACGGTAAAACAGTTCGTGCGATGGACATTCTTTTTCCTGGTATTGGAGAAATTGTTGGTGGTTCACAACGAGAAGAACGTTTAGATGTACTTCAAACCAAAATGCAAGAATTAGGAGTAGATGAGAAAGAATTATGGTGGTATTTAGACACTCGAAGATTTGGAACTTGCGTACATAGTGGTTTTGGTTTAGGCTTTGAGCGCTTAGTATTATTCGCTACTGGAATGACAAATATTCGCGACGTAATACCTTACCCAAGAACACCTAAAAACGCCGAATTTTAATCTATTTTTTTTATAACTTTAAAGGTTGTCTGTACTGTTTTAAATTAAACAATAGACAACCTTTTTTTTGGTTTAAACTCTAAAACTTTAATTTGAAAATAATAGAAAAACACCAAGTTCCAGAAATTAAAGAACCAATTAGATTACAAGAATATGCGGCTTCAGTTTTTAAGACGCTTTCTACACGTAGCGGAATTAAAAAAGCAATCAAAAAAGAGCTTATTCTATTAAACGGAAAAACAGCGAATACTGGCGATTGGATAGTAGAAGGACAAGTTTTAGAATTACTACAAGAAGAACTTCTGCAGAAAAAAATATTTCAACTAAAACTGAAAGTACTATTTGAAGATGAATACCTCGCAGTTATCGAAAAACCTTCAGGTTATCCTACCAACGGAAACTACTTTAAAACCATTGAAAACGCACTTCCTTTCAACTTAGAAACCTCTTCAGAAAAAGATGCGCTTCCCTACCCAATTCCTGTTCATCGTTTAGACAATCCTACTAGCGGACTACTACTTGCTGCTAAAACTAAAAATGTTCAAGTAAAATTGAATCAAGCTTTTGAAGAAAAGGAAATTCAGAAATCGTACTTAGCAATTGTTTCTGGTGAAATTTCAGAAAATGGAATTTTCAATACTCCTATCGATGAGAAAACAGCCGAAACTAAATTTCAGCTTAAAGAAATAATTCAGAAGAATGATAAAACTTATTCTTTAGTCGAATTATTTCCAACAACTGGAAGAACACATCAAATAAGAATTCATCTAAGTAAAAACGGAAATCCAATTGTAGGAGATGAAACTTACGGTTCTTCAGAAAAAATAAAAGGTATTTTACTAGAGGCTCACGCACTTACTTTTACCCATCCTATCACCAAAGCACCAATCCATTTAGAGAATACTTTTCCGAAGAAATTTGAAAAGTATTTAAAAAAGTTGTAGAAGCTTAACAAAATTTTGGTAACAATTGTCGTGCCAGTTTTGTTAATTTTGTAATAAGTAATACATCAAGCCATGCTAAAGCAACAATTAAACTTTAAGTTATCACAGAAGCTCTCTCCGCAGCAAATTCAGCTCATGAAGCTTATTCAATTGCCTACGCAAGCTTTTGAGCAACGAGTAAAACAAGAGCTAGAAGACAATCCTGCTTTAGATAGTGGTAAAGAAAAATCTGAAGAATACGAATTTGAAGATGAATTCAAGAACGATGAGCCCGCTAACGACTCAGAAGTAATTGAAACAGAAATCAATGTCGATGAGTATTTGAGTGATGATGAAATACCGAATTATCGTTTACAAGCAAATAATTACAGCAAAGACGACGATGAAAAGACAGTTCCATATGCTTCGGGCACCAGCTTTTCTCAGCATCTAAAAACGCAGTTGCAAACTTTTCGCCTTAAAGAAGATGAAATGAAAATTGCTGAATTTTTAGTCGGCAGTGTAGACGAAAGCGGTTATATACGTAGAGATGTGCCTGATATTGTTGATGATTTGGCATTTACACAAAATGTTTATACAGATGAAGAAAGTGTAGAGCGCATTTTTAAAATTGTACATCAATTAGACCCTGCAGGTGTAGGAGCAAGAAGTTTACAGGAGTGTTTGCTCATTCAATTAAAAAGAAAAAATCAGACCGCAAGTGTAGAATTGGCTACAGACATGCTTGAAAAAGCTTTTGATCAATTTACAAAAAAGCATTATACCAAATTACTTTCTAAATTTGATATTACCGAAGATCAGCTGCGTGCTGGTATAGAAGAAATCGAACATCTTAATCCAAAACCTGGAGGTTCTTACGCAGGCAATTTAAGGCCTGTAGAACACGTTACGCCAGATTTTACAATAAAGATTAAAGACGGCGAGCTAGAACTCTCTCTAAACGGTAGAAATGCACCACAAATGCATGTATCCAGAGAATATAATAACATGCTCAAAGGCTACAAAGAGTCTAAGAAAAAAACCAAAGAACAAAAAGATGCAGTGATGTTTATTAAACAAAAACTAGATTCTGCAAAATGGTTTATAGAAGCAATAAGACAGCGACAAGAAACCTTATTTGTAACGATGAGTGCAATTATGCATCATCAGCACGAATACTTTTTAACTGGCGATGAACGTGATTTAAGACCCATGATCTTAAAAGATATTGCTGAAGAAATAGAGATGGATGTTTCTACGGTTTCTCGAGTTGCTAATAGTAAATATGTAGATACACCTTACGGAACTAAGCTTATTAAAGAATTCTTTTCTGAATCGATGAAAAACGATCAGGGAGAAGATGTTTCAACTAGAGAAATTAAAAAAATCTTAGAAATCACGGTAGGAGAAGAAGACAAGAAAAAACCTCTAACCGATGATAAGCTTGCTAAAATATTAAAAGAAAAAGGCTATCCTATTGCTAGAAGAACAGTGGCTAAATATAGAGAACAATTAGACATCTCTGTGGCTAGATTACGTAAAGAAATTTAAATGAAGTGGTTTATCAGATTGGCATCTTATATCTTTCATCCGTTATGGATGCCAATATTGGGGAGTATCGCTTACTTTGTTATTTCCCCGAGATTTTTACCCAACTCTATTATCAAAGCTAAATTACTAGCCATAGCAATTCTTACAATTTTTATACCTATTGTTTTTTATTTTCTACTGAAGAATTTAGGTTTAGTAAAAAATATAAGATTACCAAAAGCTAAAGAAAGGTGTTTACCTATGGTCTTTTTTTGTTTAATTCTCTTAACGGTACTTAATTTTGTTTTGGCTGCAGAAGAGTTTGCAGTATTACATTACTTCTTTACGGGAATTTTATATTCAAGTTTTATAGCATTTTTAATGAATATATTTAAATATAAAGTTAGCCTTCATATGATGGGTATTGCAGGAGTGACTTGCTTTATTACATATATTAGCATCATATATAGCACAAATCTAATTTGTTTAATTGCCTTTTTATTCTTTAGCATAGGCTGGACAGCGAGTTCAAGAATTCAACAAAAAGCTCACCATTTAAATGAATTAATTATAGGTTTAATCGTTGGGATATTACCGCAGGTATCATTTCTAATGATAGAGCATTTCTTTTTATAAAATATAAAATGTAAGGCCCATTTTTAATGGATGAAGCCCAATTTCACGATTGTTTTCAGAATTCTTCGCATCAAATAAAGGGTTTAAGCTGTAATAAAAATGAAAATTAAAAGTATTGTAACCAAAAGTAAACATGAGTCCGTAGCGCCATCTATTTAATTCTTTCAGTTTTGTTTGTGTCACGTTATTACCCTCTCCTTCATATTTAGATTTGAAATGGTATAAATAACTCGCTTTTACACCAGCATAAACTCGCCAAAATTTATACGAATCTGGGGTACTATTTCTCCACCTAAACTCTAAGGGAAATTCTAGTAGATAGGTACTAAACCTATTTTTAGTATAATCGTTATTATCATCTAAGATAAAGAAATCGCTTTCATCATTGCTATTTTCTGTGATAAGCAAGTTCTGACCATAAGAGTTTACAGACCATCCCAACCCAGGAGCAATAGCTATAGTTCTAGATTTATTAATGGGAAAATCTCTTAAATAACCTAATTGCAAACCACCTGAAAAACCTGATTGATCTAGACCTTTAGGCCGATTTAGTAATAAATTAAAAGTAAAACCAAAATAAAACTGATCTTCTCGATACAAACTATCAACTTTAGTAGTACCTACCACAATAGAATCATTTTCAACTTTAGTTTCTTTCTGAGCAGATAGAAAAAAACTAAATGTAAAACATGAAAAAATGGTCAAGAAATATTTCATACGTAAAAGGTAAATAAAATCGTTTTATAAATAAAAAAACATCCAACCTAAGGTTGGATGTTTTTTAAGTGAACAACAAATATAATTTCTATTGCATATTCTGAGCAGCATCACCTTTTCTTGTCGTATAATTAATACGGTAGGCTTCTGCTCTTCTTAACTCATATTTAATGTCTGAAACTAACCCCATGTTAGTTTCTCCATCAACTTTTAATGAAGTAGTTAATTTACTTTTTAATTCTTCACGTTTAGATTCTCTTTCTTCAATAATAAATTGTTTGATATCACTGACATCTGCAAATTTATCATTTAACTGAACTCTAGCTTCTGTTCCATACTGTCTTTGGTAACGCGCGCTTGGTTTACCTGCATAAACATACATTACTAAATCTTTCTTTTGCAATTTTTCTACTTGATCTGCATAAGGAAGATCGTTCTGAATCATAAGCGTATTTTCACGCATAACAGTAGCAACCATAAAGAAGAATAAAAGCATGAATACAATATCTGGCAACGATGCCGTTGATATTGCCGGTAAATCTCCACTCTTTTTCTTTTTAAATTTAGACATAATTTATCGTTATTAGTCTTGGTTATTTACTTTCTTTAGGTTCTGCTTCTGAAAGTTTCAGAGGGAACATATCTCTAATAGTTCCTATTCTATCTTCTAATAGCTCTTTATTTCCATTATACTGAGCATCATTAAAGTTAGCTTCCATTTCAGTAAAACTCATTCCAAACAGTCTGTTTGCTTCTCTATTTCTTAAGAAGTTATAAGCTGCAACAAGTTCATTTTGAATAGCGATATACATAGAGTAATCTGTCTCTCTTGTATTCTCTAATAAAATTACTGCTTTGTTTGGATTATCTGATGAAGCCGGATCTCCTTTACCTTGACAGTATTCACAACCTTGCCCTCCATTATCTAAGAAATCGATAGCTGCTTGACGTAGGTCACTTAGCTCCATCTCTTTTTCTTCTACTAACAGATCATTTTGTTGATTAATTAAAACCTGAAAAATGTTCTTTTTCTTTAATGGTGGTGGATCTTGTGGTTCTTCTTGAATTGGCGGCAATTTTCTATTAAGACCTGCATCGGTCTCAATAGTAGTTGTTACCAAGAAGAAGATTAACAGCAAGAAAGCGATGTCTGCCATCGATCCTGCATTAACTTCTGGTGCACTTCTTTTTGCCATAATTAATTTATTTTGCTAATTTTTTTACTCCAGAGAAAACCATTGCTCCAATAGCTATCGCTGCAAGTATGTAAAAAATTATAAGACCTGCTCCTACCCATTGCGAGCCATTTGCAGATAGCATTTCGCCACTGTTCATTTCGGTTTCTACTCCGTTAGCAAGCAAATAACCTGCCAAAACAATTACAGCAAAAACACCAATAGACATTAAGGTCTTTTTAATGTTTCCGTTAATTAAATCTTTAATCACAGAAACACCTACCAAAATTAAAATAGCGAAAATCACAAAATATGATAAGTACATTAAAGGTACCAGCACGCTACTTTGTAAATCTGCTGAGTTTGCTATAGCATCGTCACCAGTAATTACTACTCTTGCTAAAAGCACAAGACCAATAACACCTATAACCAATGCTAAATATTTTAAAACTTTATGTAAAGTCATAATTAGTTATGATATTAAATTACTTTCTTCTTTTGTAGTCTACTAAGATGTCAATTAAAGTAATTGATGCATCTTCCATATCGTTAACGATACTATCAATTTTAGCGATAATATAGTTATAGAAAATTTGAAGGATAATAGCTACAATAAGACCAAATACAGTTGTTAAAAGTGCTACTTTAATACCTCCAGCTACCAATGATGGTTGCATATCACCTGCTGCTTGAATTTTATCAAATGCTTCAATCATACCGATTACAGTACCCATGAAACCAAGCATCGGTGCAAGTGCAATAAATAAAGACACCCAAGAAACGTTTTTCTCTAATTGTCCCATTTGAACACCTCCATAAGCCACTACTGCTTTTTCTGCAGCCTCTAAGCTTTCATCTGCTCTATCTAAACCTTGATAGTAAATAGAAGCTACAGGACCTTTTGTATCTCTACAAACATCTTTTGCTGCATCTATACCACCACTATTTAAAGCATCCTCTACTCTTTGTGCTAATTTTTTAGAATTAGTGGTAGATAAGTTTAAAAATATGATACGCTCAATTGCGATAGCTAGACCAAGAATTAAACATAAAAGTACAATCCCCATAAAAGCAGGACCTCCTTCTATAAAACGTCTTTTTAATTCTTGATGAAAACTCACGTTTTCTTCTGTAGCTTCGTCTGCAGTACCAGCATTTTCGTCTTGAACGATGTAACTAGTTACTGAAGCGAAATCGTTAACACTATTAGTCGCTTTTGCATTAAGGCCACTGAAGACCATAATTGTAGCGATTCCCAGAATAGAAAATAATCTTTTCATTACTTGTTGTCTTAATTTAATTAGTTAAAGGGTTAAATATATAAAAATTATTACTCATTAAAAATCTAAATTTCTAGCAGAGAGGAAGGGATTCGAACCCTCGATACGCTTTTGACGTATACACACTTTCCAGGCGTGCGCCTTCGACCACTCGGCCACCTCTCTATTAACGCTAAAATTACCTAATATTTCATTAGGGGTGGCAAATAACAAAAAAAAAATATCCCATTCAAGCCTTGTACGTTAATTTTATGACATTTCTCCACGCAAAGAGGTTTCGAAGATGGTTTTAAACACTTTATCTGATAATTTTTTAGGCAATAAATACATAAGTTTAGCTACTGCAGCCTCTGTAGTGATGTCTTTTCCAGAAACAACGCCTATAGATTTTAAAACTGTACTGGTTTCATAATGTCCCATAACAACACTTCCTCCCACACATTGGGTAACATTAATCACTTTAATTCCTTTTTGAATTGCTTTTTTAATAATATCTGTAAACCATTTTTCATTACACGCATTACCACTACCGTAAGTTTCTAATACAATTCCTTTAATATTTTCAAGATTTGTGAGATGCAAAAGTGTACGTTCATTAATACCCGGAAAAAGTTTAATAATCATAATATTATTCTCTAATTGCTTGTGAACATAAAATTTCTTTCTTCCATGAACACGTTTCAGCAAGTATTCATTCACCTGCAGTTCTACTCCAGATATTGAGAGTGGCGGATAATTAGGAGAATCAAAAGCTTGAAAATGCGTTGCACTTACTTTAGATGTTCTGTTGGCGCGATATAATTTATATTCAAAATACAAACCAACTTCTCTAATTACGCTTTTTCCATTTTTCTTTAATCCAGCTAACTGAATAGATGTAATTAAATTCTCTTTTGCATCTGTTCTTAAATCTCCAATAGGTAATTGCGAACCGGTATAAATAATAGGTTTATTTAAATTCTCTAACATAAAACTTAAAGCTGAAGCGGCATAAGCCATGGTATCACTCCCGTGAAGCACAACAAAACCATCGTACTGCTTATAATTTTCTTCAATAATTTCAGCAATCATTAAGTAGTATTCTGGATTCATATTTGAAGAATCTATAGGCTCATCAAAACTCAAAGTTTCAATATGATGCTCAAGATGTTTTAGCTCTGGAATACTTTGTAATAACTCATCAAAATTAAAAGCTTTTAGAGCTCCAGTTTCATAATCTTTAATCATACCAATAGTACCACCGGTATAAATCAAAAGAATATTAGAGATATTATCTTGCATAAATTTTATTTTATATTGAAAATTTCTAATGCATTTTGAGTAGTCACTTCGGCTATTTCTTCTATAGAAATATCATAAACCTCTGCTAATTTTTCAGCTACCTTAAGTACGTAAGCACTTTCATTTCTTTTTCCTCTAAATGGTGTGGGTGCCAAATATGGCGAATCTGTTTCTAAAACGATGTGTTTTAGCGGAATTTCATTTAAAAACTGATCTATTTTACCATTCTTAAAGGTGACCACTCCACCAATACCTAATTTCATTCCATAAGAAATCGCTTGTCTTGCTTGCGCTAAAGTTCCTGTGAAACAATGAAAAATTCCGAATAAATCTTCTGCTTTTTCTTCTTCTAAAATTTCAAAAACTTCATCAAAAGCATTTCTGCAATGTATAACGATTGGCAATTTATATTTTTTCGCCCATTTTATTTGCCTTCTAAATGCATCTTGCTGAATAGCTAGAGTAGACTGATCCCAATATAAATCGATACCAATTTCTCCTATGGCGTAAAATTTTCTTCTCGCCAATTCTACTTCAATATGTTTTAATTCTGTTTCGTAATTTCCTTTAACCGATGTAGGATGCAATCCCATCATTAAATACATATGCTCTGGAAAGGCCTTTTCTAAATCGTACATTGCCTGAGTCGTTTCAGAATCTATTGCAGGAATGTAAAATTTTTCAACGCCTTCTTCAATAGCGCGTTCTATCATTTCTATTCGATTTTCTTCAAAAGCATCGCTATATAAATGAGTATGTGTATCTATTAATTTCATTAAATTTCAATTTATAATTACTAAGTCACAAAATTTTAATCTTATCTTCATCAAAATAAAGCTTTTCGATTTCGCAAAACTAATTTAAATTCTTCGTCTATCTTTGTTGAAAAAAGAAGAATGTCTAGCTTACGAAAATTTTTAACAGAGAAAGGTTACCAAAAAATTAAACTCACCACTACGGCAACCAATCATTTTGAGTTAGCAGCAGAAATTAATGGCGTAAAAGGAAATTTTATTTTAGACACCGGAGCATCTAGCTCTTGTGTTGGAAAAGATGTGGTAGAGCATTTTGAGCTTTTCGCTGAAGATAGTGACGTACGGGCAGCTGGAGCTGGCGCAACTAATATGCTCACGCAGGTTTCTACTAAAAATAAAATTAAGATTAAAGACTGGAAAAAGAAAAAAATAGATTTAGTGGTTTTCGATTTAAGCCATGTGAATCAAGCTTTAGCAGATCATAAAGCCGAAAAAGTTCATGGAATTATCGGTGCCGATATTCTAAAAAAAGGTAAAGCTGTGATTGATTATAAATCGAAAGCTTTATTTTTAAAATAAGACTCCGTAATTGTAATTACGATCTACAATGCAAAAATAAAAAAGCCTTGATCTCTCAATCAAGGCTTTTTATATAGAAATACGTTTATGTTTTTATAATTCTAAGGCTCTGTTGATATCACCATCCATCAATAATTCTACTGGACTTTCTAGCGCTTCTTTGATTGCTACTAAGAAACCTACAGATTCTTTACCATCAATAATTCTATGGTCATAAGAAAGTGCTAAGTACATCATTGGTCTAACCTCAACTTTACCTTCAATGGCTACCGGACGCTCAATAATATTGTGCATTCCTAAAATACCACTTTGAGGAGGGTTAATAATTGGAGTTGAAAGCATAGATCCAAATACTCCTCCGTTAGAAATTGTAAAGGTACCACCAGTCATTTCATCTACCGTCATTTTACCATCTCTAGCTTTAATTGCTAAACGTTTAACTTCAGACTCAACACCTCTAAAACTTAAGTTTTCAGCATTTCTAATTACAGGCACCATTAATCCTTTTGGACCTGAAACTGCAATACTAATATCTTTATAATCGTAAGTAATCATTTCTTTACCGTCTATCATACTGTTTACAGCAGGATATTCATTTAAAGCTTTGATTACTGCTTTAGTAAAGAAAGACATAAACCCTAAACTTACACTGTGTTTAGATTTAAAATCTTCTTTGTATTTTTTTCTAAGTTCGAAAATAGCCGACATATCTACCTCATTAAAGGTTGTTAACATGGCGGTTTCGTTCTTTGCACTTACCAAACGCTCTGCTACTTTACGACGTAACATCGACATTTTTTTACGTGACTCGCTACGGCTTCCTGTTCCTGGAGACCCCATAGAAGGCTTAGCTTTTACAGCATCATCTTGCGTGATTCTACCATTCTTACCCGTACCTTTTACATCTTTAGCGTCCATATCTTTTTCTGCTAAAGTCTTTTTAGCTGCTGGAGAAGGAGTTCCTGATGCGTAATTTTTATCGTCTTGTTTTTGGGCTGGCGTAGATGGTTTTGAAGGTTCTTCAGTTTTAGCTTCTGCTTTTTTACTGTTATCTTCCTCAGCTTTGTCTTGACGTTCTGCTTCATCTTTTTCAGCAGATTTACCACCTCCTGGTTTTTCTGCTTCAGTATCAATTAAGCAAACCACTTCTCCAACTTGTACAGCATCGCCTTCTTCAGCTTTCAAAGTAATAATTCCACTTGCTTCTGCTGGCAATTCTAGTGTTGCTTTATCACTATCTACCTCTGCAATAGCTTGATCTTTCTCTACATAATCACCATCTTCTACAAGCCATTCTGCTATTTCAACTTCTGTAATTGATTCCCCTGGTGAAGGGACTTTCATTTCTAAAGCCATAATTTAAATAATTTCGGTATCGTATTTCTAAAATTAGTCATTTAATGTTTTATCGAACACACTATCGATCACTCTTTGGTGTCTTCGCTTATATCTTACAGCACTACCCGCTGCTGGAGCTCCGTAGAATCTTCTACTACAAACTCTAAACTCTCTCATTTCTTTTAAATGAAGTAATAAGTGAGAATAAGCCCCCATATTTCTTGGCTCTTCTTGTGCCCAGACCAAATCGTCTGCATTTTCATATTTATTGATAATTTCTGAAATTCTACTTGTAGGAATTGGAAACAACTGCTCTAATCTAACTAAAGCGACATCATCTCGTTTTTCTTCTTCTTTTCTTTCTAATAAATCATAGTAGAATTTACCTGTACAAAACACCAATGTTTTTACTTTTTTAGCTTCTGCACTAGGATCATCAAGTAAAGTTTGAAAACTTCCTTCTGCTAATTCTTCTTTAGTTGAAATTACCTTAGAATGTCTCAATAAACTTTTAGGAGTAAAAACGATTAACGGTTTTCTAAATTCTACTTTTACTTGTCTTCTCAACAAGTGGAAGAAGTTTGCTGGCGTAGTCACATCGACCACATACATATTATCTTTTGCACAAAGCTGAAGGTAACGCTCCATTCTTGCTGAAGAATGTTCTGCCCCTTGACCTTCATAACCATGTGGTAAGAACATTACCAGACCGTTTTGCAATTTCCATTTATCTTCTGCCGCAGAAATATACTGATCTAACATAATTTGCGCTCCATTACTAAAGTCTCCAAATTGTGCCTCCCAAATGGATAGTGTTTTAGGGTTTGCCATCGCATAACCATAGTCAAAACCTACTACACCGTATTCTGAAAGTAAAGAATTATAAATATATAAATGTCCTTGCTCGTCTGCTATTTGATTGTGAAGAACAACCTCTTCTTCACTTTCTTCTACTTTTAATACTGCGTGACGGTGAGAGAAGGTACCGCGCTCTACATCTTGACCAGTCATTCTAACATTATGGCCTTCTTTTAGTAAAGTACCATAAGCTAAAAGCTCTGCCATTCCCCAATCTAATTTATTGGTCTCGAAATACATTTTATTTCTATTCCCAATAAGCTTTGCTACCTTTCTTAAAAATTTCTTTCCGTCTGGTAGATTGGTAATTTTTTCGGCAACCTCAGACAATTCATCTATAGCGACTGTTGTATCAACAGTTTCCATCATATCACTTTCAGTACCATAAGTAAAACCTTCCCATTCATCCTGCATAATTGGAGTGATTTGGGTTGTTTCTTCCTTACGTGAACTTTCTAAGCTCTCTTCTAAATCGTCTTTATATTTCTTTTCTAATTCTTTTACATAATCTTTATTGATAAGACCATCTTTCACCAATTTTTCAGCATAAATATCTCTTGTATTATCATGCTTAGCAATTGCCTTATAAAGTTTAGGCTGAGTAAAACGAGGTTCATCACCTTCATTATGACCATACTTTCTATAGCCTAATAAATCGATAAACACATCTCTACCAAACTCCATTCTGAAATCTAACGCAAAAAGCATAGCGTGCACTACGGCTTCAGCATCATCTGCATTAACGTGTAATACTGGCGACAAGGTTACTTTTGCTACATCTGTACAATAAGTTGAAGACCTTGCGTCTAAATAGTTAGTTGTAAAACCAATTTGATTATTTACAACAACGTGAATAGTACCCTCTGTACGGTAGCCATCTAACTGAGACATTTGTACGGTTTCATAAACCACGCCTTGACCTGCGATTGCCGCATCACCATGAACAATAATAGGCAATACATTTTTAGGAGAACCTAGATAATGCCCATCTTGTTTAGCCCTAGCAATACCTTGCACAACAGGCCCTACTGTTTCTAAGTGAGAAGGGTTAGGCGCTATATTTAAGTTGATTTGCTTACCACTATCGGTAGTGCGACAAGACGTCCACCCTAAATGGTATTTCACATCACCATCAAAAACTTCTTGTTCGTAATCTTTACCATCAAACTCACTAAAAATATCTTTAGCGCTTTTACCAAATATATTTGTCAAGGTATTTAAACGACCACGGTGTGCCATTCCCATCACAAACTCTTTTACACCTTTGTCTGCAGCAGCCTCAATTAAAGAATCAAGCGCTGGTATTAAACTTTCTCCTCCTTCTAGAGAAAAACGTTTTTGACCTACATATTTGGTGTGTAAAAAACTTTCAAACGCAACAGCATCATTTAATTTTTTTAAAATCTGCTTTTTCTTATCTTCTGAAAATTTTGGATGATTTTCATTAATATTCAGGCGCTTTTGTATCCACTGAATTTCTTCTGGTTTCCGAATATACATATACTCGATACCAATAGATTCACAGTAAATATTTTTAAGATGCTGAATTATATTTTTTAAGGAAGCAGTACCAATCCCCAAAATTTCACCTGCTGAAAACTCTGTCTCTAAATCAGATTGTTCTAATCCAAAATTTTCAATATCGAGTGTCGGCTCATATTTGCGCCTCTCTCTAACTGGGTTTGTTCTTGTAAAAAGATGGCCTCTTGTACGATAACCATCTATTAATTGAACCACCTGAAATTCTTTTAAGACATTATCAGGAATATTTACCACAGTTCCGTTTCCTGGCTCTTTGATAGATTGATTTGAAGAAGAAGAAACCTCTTCATTTTCAACCACACTCAAACCTTTACCAAAATCGAAGCCTTGAAAAAAGGCTCTCCAACTTGGTTCAACACTATCTGGAAACTGTAGATATTGATCGTATAGCTCTGCGAAATATGCGGTGTGTGCCGCATTTAGAAATGAAAATTGATCCATAAATAGGAATATACACTTGTGTTTTTAAAACATAATCAAAAATACAATTTTTACGAGATATAGCCTGTATTTAATTATAAATTTATATTATAATTAAGATGCTTTTTATCTATGCGAAATCGAATTCATGCAAATTTAACACTTTTTAACAATTGATTACTAAATCGTTCTCGTTAATAAGGATTCTCCCAACTCTTTTAAAAGCTTTTTTTGCTCTTCTTTAATAGCTAGATTTTCTAAAATTTCAAAAGCTTGCTGTGTATAGTTAAAGATTTCATCTTGGGTACTTTTTGCAGCTCCACTGGTTTCGAAAAGATGCTTCACGGTTTCAATTTTTTGCTCTGCATCTGAAGGAAAAATAGTATAAAGATGTCTTAATTGATCTGCATCTTCTTCACTAGAATGCTCTAATGCTTTTAAATAGAGAAATGTTTTTTTGTTTTCTATAATATCACCTCCAACTCTTTTTCCGAAATTTTCAGGATTACCAAAGGCGTCTAAATAATCGTCTTGTAACTGAAAAGCAATACCTATTAAACGCCCATATTCATATACTTCTTTTTGAAGTTGAGAGGAAGCCTCAGCAACAATTGCTCCCATTTCTAAGGAAGCTCCAACTAAAACTGCAGTTTTATACTCAATCATTTTTAAGTAATCTTGAATACTCACATCTTCTCGCGTTTCAAAATCGATATCGTACTGCTGACCTTCACAAACCTCGATTGCCGTTCTACTGAATAATTTTGCTAAATCTTTAAATTGATGAACGCTATAATTTTCAAATAATTGATAGGCTTTAATCAACATCGCATCTCCAGAAAGAATACCAGTATTTAAATCCCATTTTTCATGCACTGTTTTTTGCCCTCTTCTTAACGGTGCATCATCCATAATATCATCATGAACGAGTGAAAAATTATGAAAAACTTCAATAGCCAATGCTGCATCGAGCGCTTTTTTATAAGAAACGCCAAAAGCTTCTGTAGAAAGTAAAACCAAAACTGGTCTTAGTCTTTTACCTCCTAATTTTAAAATATAAGAAATAGGAGCATATAAATTCTCAGGCTCTTTAATTAACATTTTACTTTCTAGGTAATTTAAAAACTCTTCTCTGTAGAAAGAAACATCGCTCATAGTTGTCAAAATTTTCGACTAAAATACCATAATTCAACGATTTTAAAACGTCTACTATAGGTTAATATATTTTTAAGCAAAAAACTAAAGAAACTTTTTTTGTATTCAAAGTTTCCGAGTACTTTTGCGCTCAATTATGAAAGAGCAAATTTTAGATACCGCAGCAGAAATGTTTTTAAGCCTTGGGTTTAAAAGCGTGACGATGGATGATATTGCAGAAAAATTAAGTATTTCCAAAAAAACGATTTATAGTCATTTCCCTAATAAAGAAAAACTTATTGAGTCATGTGCTGTTCAGCTTTTTAATTCTATTAGTGCAAGAATAGACATGATTATTGCAGAACACCACAACCCAATTGATGAATTACTTATGATTCATGAATTCATTTTAAAACAACTAAAAAAAGAGAAAGCTTCACCTCAATTTCAACTTTACAAATACTACCCTAAGGTAGATGATGTCTTAAAAGAAAGAAAGATTGAACGCATGAAACTATGCATAGGAAACAATTTAAAAAGAGGCATAAAAGAAGGTCTTTACCGTGAAAATATAGATTTAGAAATTGTACAAAATTTTTACTTTATGACTATTGAAGGTATTAAGCATAGCGACTTCTTCCCTATGGATAAATATGACATTCCTTATTTAGTAACTCATTTTTTAGATTATCACTTTAGAGCGATTGCCTCTCAAAAAGGATTAGAATACATCAATAATTTAAATTATAACTGCCAATCATGAAAATATACTTAAGTTATTTTCTTTTATTTTTAGGTATTTGCGCACAAGCCCAAGAAGCATTACCGCTCAAAGAAAACTACACCTTCAGCTTAGAAGAAGCGATTAACTTTGCACTAGATAGTAGCTACACCGCTATAAATGCAAAACGTGACATTGCTGCTGCCGCTAAGAAAAAATGGGAAACCACCGCAGATGGGTTGCCACAAATTAGCGCTGGTATAGATTACCAAAACAACCTAAAACAGCCGGTACAATTATTACCTGGAGAGATTGGCGGAGGAGCACCTGGAACTTTTATACCTGTACAATTTGGTACTAAACAAAATATGACGGCTACTGCTACGGCAAATCAGTTGTTATTTGACGGTTCTTATATTGTTGCAGTAAAAGCAGCAAAGACATTCGAAAAGTACACCACAACTAATGCAAAAAGAACAGCTTTAGATATTAGGCAAGATGTAATTGACGCCTATGGAAATGTTTTATTAGCAGAAGAAAGTGCTAGCATTCTAGCAAAAAATAAGGCCAACCTAGAAGACAATTTAGAAGAAACTAAAAAAACTTTTGAAAACGGACTTCAAGAAGAAGAGAGTGTAGAGCAATTACAAATTACATTCTTACAAATTAGTAATGAGCTTAATAATGCTAAACGCTTAATTGCCATTTCTAGAGATGCTCTAAAATTAACTTTAGGAATTCCGTTAAAAATGGAAATTAATCTGTTAGACACTTTAGAAAATTTAGTAGAAGAAAATATTAGCCTAAGCCTAATGAACACTACTATTAATGTTGAAGAGAATCTAGATTATCAATTAGCAAAAGTGCAAATTGAACAAAGCGAACACGAGCTTAATTTGCAAAAAGCAAAAGCATTGCCTACGCTTTCTACCTTTTTAAATTACGGTACAACTGGGAACAGCCAAAAATTCACTTTTTTAAACGATAATCAACAATGGTTTCAATCTTCAATTTGGGGTGTAAGTTTAAGCATTCCTATTTTTAGTTCTTTAAAAAGAAGCGCGCAAACCGCACAAGCAAGAATCGCTTTAGACCAAGCATTAACGCAATTTGAGCAATCAAAAGCACAAATTAGATTAGGCATGACAAGAGCAAAAAATGATTATCAATACGCCATAGAAAAATACAATACTTCCAAGCAAAATTTACAATTAGCAGAACGTATTGAAAATAAAAATCAAATTAAATATGCTGAAGGTATTGCCAGTAGTTTTGAACTTAGACAAGCGCAAACACAGCTTTACGACGCTCAACAAGAGCTTTTACAATCTATGCTCGAAGTACTAAATTCTAAAGCAGCTTTAGAGACTATTTTAAACACACCTAATCTTAACTTTACCAATAACTAAGTCATGAAAAAGTTTATACTCCTTTCTTTCTTAAGCCTAAGCCTAGTTGCTTGTGGCGATAAAGAAAAATCTGTAAAAGATATTATAGAAACTGGAAAACTCTCTGAAATAAGAGCTAAGAAATCTGAAATTACGACCGAGCAAAACGAATTAAAAGATAAAATTGAACAGTTAAATGAGGCTATTGAGAGGCTCGATAAAAATAAATCTAAAGCTTTAGTGACTGTAGAAACCTTAAAGGACACCATTTTTAAACACTATGTAGAAGTACAAGGTGATGTAAAGACAGATCAAAACATTATTATTTATCCTGAATTTTCAGGCATACTTACTAACATTTTTGTGAAAGAGGGACAAAAAGTAAGCAAAGGACAACAATTAGCAAAAATTGATGATGGCGGTATGGGCAGTCAACTAGCACAATCTGAATCTCAGTTAGCGTTAGCCAAAACCACTTTCGAGCGACAAGAGCGTTTATGGAAGCAAGACATTGGATCTGAAATTCAGTATCTAGAAGCGAAAACCAATTATGAGGCGATGGAAAATTCAGTAAATCAATTAAGAACTCAACTTTCTAAAACCATTATTAGAGCTCCATTTTCAGGAACTATCGATCAGGTAATTGCAGATCAAGGACAAGTAGTAAATCCAGGACAAGATCAAATCTTTCGTTTAGTAAACCTTAATGAAATGTATGTAACTGCAGAAATACCAGAAACTTATTTAGGTAAAATTAACAAAGGCAGCGAAGTACTTGTAAACTTAAATTCTATTGGTAAAGAGTTTGAGGGTAACATTCAACAAGTTTCAGATTATATTAATCCCAACAACAGAAGTTTTAAAGTAAGAGTTTCTATTCCTAATGAGAATGGCGCCATTAAACCTAACCTTATTGCTACCGTTAAACTTAATGATTACACAGCTAAAAATACAGTGGTAATCCCTAAAAGTATTTTACAAGAAAATGCAGAAGGAGAAAGCGTAGCTTTCACCGTAAAAAAAGATACAGATAGTACTGGTGTAGCAGAAAGAAGAATTATAAAAACAGGACTAAGTTACCACGACAAAATTGAAGTTTTAGAGGGTTTAGAAAATGGTGAAGCCATCATTATCGAAGGAGCAAGATCTACAAGAGAAGGACAAAAAGTAAAAATTAGCGAAGATGTCAGATAAAAACACCCAACAAGAATTCTCGATTTCCTCTTGGGCAATTAGCAACCACATGACTGTTTATGTCATTATTGCAATTGTATTGCTTGGCGGATTATTGTCATACTACAGTATGCCACGAGAAGCCTTTCCTGAAATTATTGAAACCAAGATCTATGTAAGTTCTATAAACCCTGGTAACTCTGCAGAAGATGTAGAAAAATTTATTACAGAGCCACTAGAAGAAGAATTTAATGATGTAGCTGGCGTGCGCGAAATCACTTCTACCACCTTACAAGATTACTCTATTGTAATAGTAGAGTTTGAAGAAGATATTGAAGTAGCCACGGCTAAACAAAAAATTAAAGACAAAGTAGACCTAGTAAAGGCAGAAACTACTTGGCCCAATTTAGATAATGGAGCCAAGGTAGAACCTAATGTTTTTGATTTAAACCTTTCTGAAGAGCAACCAATTCTTAACGTTAATCTTACTGGAGATTATCCTATTCAGCAATTAAAAGATTATGCCGAATATCTTCAAGATAAAATAGAATTACTACCTCAAATTAAAGAAGCAACTATTCGTGGTGCCGAAGAAAAAGAAGTAGAAATTGCGGTAGATGTTTACAAAATGACCGCTTCTAAAATTAGCTTCAATGATATTGTTAACGCGATTAGCTATGAGAACAAAACGATTTCTGGTGGTAATGTCACTGAAAACGGAATTCAAAAAAACATTCGAGTAATAGGAGAAATTGAAGACCCTGAAGAACTTGAAGAAATTGTAGTGAAAAGCGAAGGCGGGGTTACTTATTTAAGAGACATCGCAGAAATTAACTTTCAAGAAAAAGACGCTACTACTTTTGCTAGAGAATACGGAGACCCCGTGGTTATGCTCGACATAAAAAAACGAGCAGGGAAAAACATGATTGAAGCGGTACAACAGATTAAAGAAATTATTGAGACCGAAAAAGAAGAATACTTTCCCAATAAATTGCACATTTCAGTTACTAACGACCAATCTATAAAAACTGAAAATCAAGTAAATGATTTGGTTAATAATATTATTTTCGGTGTAATTCTCGTGGTAGGCGTTTTAATGTTCTTTTTAGGCTTTAGAAATGCTCTTTTCGTAGGTATTGCTATTCCGTTATCGATGTTGCTCTCTTACATTATTTTGAGCGCTTTAGGCTTCACCTTAAATACTATGGTGCTTTTTGCTTTAGTAATGGGACTGGGAATGTTAGTTGATAATGGGATTGTTGTAGTTGAAAATGTTTACACATTAATGAGTGAAGGTATGCCAAGAATGAAGGCTGCCAAACAAGGTTTAGGAGAAATTGCTTGGCCAATTATTGCCTCGACAGCCACCACTCTGGCAGCATTTTTTCCGTTAGGATTATGGCCAGGGACAATTGGTAAATTTATGGTTATTTTCCCCATGACCTTATCAATCGTATTATTCTCTTCTCTATTTGTAGCATTAATTATCAACTCTATGCTTACTTCTCGATTCATGAAAGTGGAAGAAGAAGATATGAAAAGAAAAAAAGCTATTGTCGTAAGTATTGTTCTTGGAGTACTTGGTGTGATTATATTAATCGCTGGTCTAGTTCTAGAAATAGGTTTTTTCAGAGGTCTTGGTAACTTAATGTTACTTGCCGTAATAATGCTTTGGGTATATAGATTATTCTTAAAAAGAGCCGTATATTATTTTCAATATAAAGCTTTAAAAAAGTTGGAAAACTTTTATGAGCGTTTCTTAAAATATTCACTTAAAGGTAAAAAGGCTTACGTATTTTTATTTGGTACATTTTTACTACTCATTTTAAGTTTTGTATTAGTAGGCATAGCTCAGCCTAATGTTTTGTTTTTTCCTGAAAATGAACCTAACCAAATTATCACTTACATTGAATATCCTGAAGCTACCGATATTGAAAAAACCAATGAACTAACTAAAAGAATAGAAGAAAAAGTTTTTGGCGCCATTGAAAAATACAATGACAATGGCTATAACTATATGGTAGAATCTGCTATTTCACAAGTAGGGCAAGGAGCTGGAAATCCTCAGACTGACGGTGGCCAACAAAATGAAATGCCACATAAAGGAAAAATTACGCTTTCGATGCGAGAGTTTAACGACAGGCGTGGTGTAAAAAGTTCAACTGTGTTAAAAGAAGTGCGTGAGGCCGTTCAAGGTTTCCCTGGAGCTTCTGTGATTGTAGAGAAAGATGCAGCAGGACCGCCCGCTGGCTACCCAATTAATATTGAAATTAAAGGTGAAGATTACGACCAGATGCTTGCTGAAGCTCAGAAAATGAGATCTTTCATGCAAAACTTAAATATTGATGGAATTGAAGAACTTAAAATTGATGTCAATAAATCAAAGCCAGAACTTAATGTAAGAGTAGACCGTAAGAAAGCGGGGAGACTCGGAATAAATACCTCTACCGTAGGACAGACTTTGCGTAGAGCAATTTATGGAGAAGAAGTTTCTACCTATAAAGAAGGTGACGATGATTACGAGATTAACGTTAGGTTTAACGAAGAGTTTAGGTATAATGAAAATGCTATTTTTAATCAGCCTATTACCTTTAAAAATCAAAACTCAGGAGAGATTATGCAAATACCTATCTCTGCCATGGTTAATAAGAAACAAACTGCTTCATTTAGCTCTATTAAACGTAAAGACTTAAAACGAGTAATTACAATTTACTCAAATGTATTAGGAGATTATAACGGTAACGCCATCGTTCAGCAATTAAAAAGTGAATTAAAAAATTATGAGTTACCTAAAAAAATGAGTTTTAGCTTTACAGGAGAACAAGAAAAACAGCAAGAAAACATGGCGTTTCTTTTAAAAGCTTTAATGATTGCTTTAGGTGGAATTCTACTCATCTTAGTCGCTCAGTTTAACTCTATTTCTAAACCAATTATTATCTTAGTTGCCGTATTATTAAGCTTAGGTGGAGTATTTTTTGGCTTGGTAATTTTTAAAATGGATTTCGTTATCATTATGACGATGATGGGTATTATATCTCTCGCCGGAATCGTGGTAAACAATGCGATTGTATTGATTGATTACACCCAAATTCTTATCGACAGAAAAAAGGATGAATTAGGTTTAAATGAAGAAGATCTACTAACCAAGCAACAATATTTTGAGGTAATTGTAGCTGGAGGAAAGTCTAGGTTAAGACCGGTTTTATTAACCGCTATTACCACGGTTCTAGGATTAATACCATTGGCAGTCGGATTAAATATAGATTTCTTTTCTTTATTTATAGATTACAGTCCTAAAATTTATATTGGAGGAGATAATGTAATTTTCTGGGGACCTTTAGCTTGGACGGTTATCTTCGGTTTAACCTTTGCAACATTCTTAACATTGGTAATTGTACCGGTTATGTTTTACTTGAGTAATCGTGGAAAAGTTAAGTTTAGACAAAAAAGAGGAAAAGAACTTCAACCTAATGCTTAATGCAATTAATTTTTAAATTGAAATACAAAAAAGGCTTTCTGTTCATTCAGAAAGCCTTTTTCATTTAGAGGTAATTCTATTTTTATTCTTCTTGCGGATTAATCTTATAAGTAAAACCAACTCCTAACACTTCTCTTACCTGAAATGCTCTAACTGCATTATCATCATACACGGTTTGAAAAATAAAGTTAGCAGAAAGATAATCGTTCACTTTCATATTTAATTTTCCTGTATAATCTAAATCTACATTTTGAGGATCTTCTAAATAATTAGAATACAGATTAATCATATTTTCGAAAGAAACATTTTCAACAACATCAAACTTAGCATAAGCACTTACAGAAGCACCAAATTCAAAACGCATAGATTCGCCTTGGTCTACGCCAAAATAATCTCCGTCTTCATAGCCAGGTAAAGTCGTAAATTGATCGTCAACGAAAATAAAACGGGCAGTTGCTGGAGCAATATTCACTTTAAAATTATCATTCTTTTTCCATAACATTCCAGGACCTACTTGTAAATACCCTGGAGACATAAAATGAGTTGTTTCTGTTCTTACAACTTCTGTACCTACTACATTGCCGGTAGTTACGTCGATAACATCTTGTTCTGAATACTTATAACCTTTTGCAAACTGGGTTCTAAAGTTAGCAAATACAGAATAGTACCAATTAGAGTCACTAATCTCCCAACCTGCTACAGAATTTAATTCTAAACGGTCATTGGTTTTTCTTGTAAAATCTTGATCTTTTACTTTTGTTAATCCAAAATCTCCTAAAAAAGTATTATCCCAAGTAAAATTATCTTTGTTATAATTAAGGTTATAACTAATGGTAGCGTTACCTGCGTAATTAGAAGTACCTCCTCCTTGCCATTCGGCATTAAAAGCAGCTTGATTAAAAAGCAGTGAGAAAGTTCCTGTACCAATCCAGCCTTCCTTAGGCTTATCGTCTTCTTGCTCACTCTCTTGTGCAAAAATTACTTGACTACACAATATTGCCAAGCTTAAAAGTAATAATTTCTTCATAATGCAATTTTCAGTTTTAAAAATTGCCTACAAAGGTAAATTTTTTCAAGAGTTAGTTGTCAAAGAAATAATAAATTGAAGTTTTATTTTTTCTTTTTAAAGAGAGGAACTGAAGAACAAGCCTCGCCAAACATAATCGTTTTAACTACGGGTTGAAGTTTTTGTACTACTTGTAGGTAAGCATTATCTGGGACTGGTTTTTTTGAACACCCCTTTACAATTACTGGTAAGTCTCTAAATTTCTCAAAATCTATCGTATTAATCACTTCTTGATAGATGCTAATTTCTAATTGCTGAAGGTCTCCTAAAATTATTTTTTGGGCGTAAGGTTGAAGTTGAGTGGTGATAAGCATATATGCCCAAGCAGGCACAATAGCATCTGAAGAACAGGTAAGTGCTATAAATTGATTTTGATGTACTGACCAATTATAATTTTTCACATCTTCTCGAAAGTCTTTTTCACGTAGCACAAAGCCTTCATAAAGCCAGTCTTTTATATCAAAAAGTACTCGTTCACCTTCTGGATAGTATTCTTCTAAATTAAAGGTAACCAATTTGCTATTGGCAACTCTATTGATTATTTCTTCAGCCATAATTTAACTACTTAAAAGCCGAAAAATAATTTTTTCGGCTTTTATATTATAACATTCCTAATTCTAATTTCGCTTCTTCACTCATTAAATCTTGCGTCCAAGGCGGATCGAAAGTTAACTCTAACTCTACATCATTAACCTTATTTAATGACTTTACTTTTTCTTCTACCTCTTTTGGAAGTGTTTCTGCCACCGGACAGTTAGGTGTAGTTAAGGTCATTAATATTTTTACATCATAATCTTCATTTACAAAAACATCGTAAATAAGACCTAATTCGTAAATATCTACTGGGATTTCTGGATCGTAAATGGTTTTAAGCACCTTTACAATCTTCTCTCCTAATTCTTCTGTATTTATTTCTTCTGCGCTCATCGCTTATTGTACTTTGGTTTGGTATGCCAAAGCATACATTTTTAATTGTTTAATCATACTTACCAATCCGTTGGCACGTGTTGGTGACAAATGTTCTTTCAAACCAATTTCATCTATAAATTGAGTATCTGCATCTAAGATTGCTTGAGGCTTTTGGTTTGAAAATGCCCTAATTAAAATAGCAATTATTCCTTTGGTAATAATCGCATCGCTATCTGCCGTAAAAACTACTTTATCATCTTGCATATCGGCATGAACCCAAACTCTACTTTGGCAACCTTTAATGATATTTTCTTCAGTTTTGTATTGCTCGTCGATTAACGGAAGTGATTTTCCCAGCTCAATCATATATTCGTAACGCTGCATCCAATCGTCAAACATTTCGAATTCTTCTACAATCTCTTCCTGTATTTCTTTTATATTACTCAAACTAATTTTTCTTTTTTGCTTCGATTATCACTTTGCCTTCTTCATTTTTCAACAAAAGCTTTTCTGATGAAAGCTCATATATTTCAGTTTGCTGAAGCGTTTCTAAAAAACGGTTTTCTAACTGCATTTTTTCTTCGCACATCATACGCGTAGATCCTATATTACCGAATTCTACTTTATTTTCTTTTGATGTTTTTAAGCTTCCATAGTACTGATTACAACCTGAAAAGCCGTTAACTTTATTTTCTTCAATATTAAAGTTTAAGGTTAACTTGTACTTTTCAATATTATTTTCACCAATTTTTTCAACCAAATATTCACTAGTCATTAATGTTTTAGTTGAATTATCTGCTACATCCTTACAACTAGATATACTTAAAGCAGCAAAAAACAAAACAAATAATTTTAATTTCATAGTTGAAGGAATTTATTAATTAGCGAAAATTATAAACTTACAATTTTCACTCTTAAGATAACATGATTTTAGCTCTTTTCACTGCTTGTACAAAAGCATCTATTTCTTCTTTAGTGTTATAAAAACTAAAAGATGCTCTTACCGTTCCTGGTATTTTATAAAAATCCATAATAGGTTGCGCACAATGATGACCAGTTCTTACGGCGATTCCTAATTTATCGATAATTGTACCAATATCGTAAGGATGAATTCCTTCAAAATTAAAAGAAATAACTGCTGTTTTTTCTGAAGATGTTCCGTAAATTTTAAGATCACCTAAGGCTAACAATTGCTCGGTAGCATAGGTTAAGAGTTCGTGCTCGTAAGCGGCAATATGATCAAAACCTATTTCGTTTAAATAATCGATGGCTTTGCCAAAAGCGATTCCTCCACAAATATTTGGCGTTCCCGCTTCAAATTTATGAGGTAAACCGGCGTAAGTTGTTTTCTCGAAAGTTACTTGATCGATCATCTCTCCCCCTCCTTGATAAGGCGGAAGTTTGTTAAGCCAATCTTCTTTTCCGTAGAGCACTCCAACCCCTGTAGGACCGCACATCTTGTGACCAGAAACTACATAAAAATCTACATCTAAAGCTTGCACGTCTGCTTTAATATGCGGCGCAGCTTGCGCTCCATCGATTAACACCGCTGCTCCTTTTTGATGCGCTTTGGTAATTATTTTTTCAATATTATTTACCGTTCCCAAAGCATTAGAAACGTGGTTTACAAAAACTAGTTTTGTATTTTCTGAAAGTAATTCTTCGTAAGCCTCTAAATCTAACTCACCCGATTCTGTCATCGGAATCACTTTTAAGGTGGCTCCTGTTTTTTCACAAAGCATTTGCCAAGGAACAATATTAGAATGATGCTCTAATGCAGAAACAATCACCTCGTCTTTAGCTGTTAATACTGAAGCAAAGCCACTTGCTACTAAATTGATACCGTGAGTGGTTCCTGAAGTAAAAATGATTTCTTCTTTCTTTGCGGCATTAAAATGCGCTCGCAAAGTTTCACGGGCTTCTTCATAAGCATCGGTAGCTTCTTGAGAAAGACTGTGCACGCCACGATGAATATTAGCATTATAACTTTCATAATATTCAACAATCGCATCTATCACCACTTTTGGAGTTTGTGATGTCGCTGCATTATCTAAATATACTAAAGGATGACCATTTACTTTTCGTGAGAGTATGGGGAAATCTGCCCGTATTTTTTCTATATCTATTGTATGACTCATAAATGAGTTTTATTGATGAATAAGTTAACCCAAAGTAAATTTGTTAAGCTTGCTTACAAATCGAAACCTAAATTTACATTTAATTTATTCGCGATAAGTTTATTAATTCTCTGCTGTAATTCAGGTATTTTCACACTTGACAAAACATTGTTTGCGAAAGCATACATAAGTAACGCGCGCGCCTCTTTTTCTGGAATACCTCTAGATTTTAAGTAGAACATGGCGTCTTCATCTAACTGACCAATGGTACAACCGTGACTACACTTTACATCATCTGCAAATATCTCTAATTGAGGTTTAGAATTAATGGTCGCTTTATCGCTTACCAAGATATTGTTATTACTTTGGAAAGCATTTGTTTTCTGAGCTTCTTTCTCTACCACAACCTTTCCGTTAAAAACACCTACAGATTTATCGTCGTAAATTCCTTTATAATCTTGGTGACTTTCACAATTTGGTTCAATATGATGTACCAACGTATTATGATCTACATGTTGTTTATCTTCAATAATGGTAACTCCCTTCATCGTAGAATCGATATGTTCTCCTTTTTGAAAAAATTGAAGGTTGTTTCTAGTTAATTTACCACCAAAAGAAAACGTATGTATTGAACAATTACTATCGTCTTTTTGCTCCACATAAGTATTGTCAATCAAAGAAGCGCTAGATTTATCATTCTGAATTTTATAATAATCTAAGATGGCTCTTTTTTCAGCATAGATTTCTGTAACCGAATTTGTCAATACTGCATTATCGGTTAAACTTTGGTGACGCTCAATAATTTGAACGTTTGAATTTTCACCCAAAATCACCAAATTTCTTGGCTGTAACATCAAAGCAGATTCATTTCCTGTTGAAAAATTAAGAATCTGAATTGGTTTGTCTGCGACAGTATTTTTGGGAATATTAATAAATGCTCCTTCTCTAGAGAAAGCAGTATTTAAACTGTTTAGTGATGTTTTAGGAGCTATTTTATTAAAATATTTTTCGATGATTGGTTTATATTTGTCTTTACTTAAAGCTGAAGACATTAAACATGCATCGATTTTATCGTGGGTAGTTTGCGATAAATGAGAAGAATAGATTCCATCAATAAATACAATCGTATACGCATCTATATCGTGAATAAAATATTTCTTCACATCTTTATACTCAATGGCATCTTCTTTTTTAGGGAAAAGACTGTAATCTTCTTTTAAAATAGATTTTAAAGAAGTGTATTTCCAATCTTCATCTTTACGGGTTGGGAAACCAGTAGCTTCAAAATTTTTCATTGCTTCACTCCTCGTATTGTGAACCTTGGTGTTGACATCTACGTGCTCTTCAAAAGCAAAGAATGAAGAAATTAATTTATCTTTTAATTCCATGTGTTTTGTTGTTTTGGGTTAAAGTGATTTTTGAGAATTGAGTGCTTATACAGCTTTCATCTCTTCTTTAATCCAATCGTAACCATGCTCTTCTAATTTATAAGCGAGTTCTTTACCACCAGATTTTACGATTTTACCTTCAAGTAAAACGTGTACATAATCGGGAACGATATAATCTAATAGACGTTGGTAGTGTGTAATTACTAATACCGCATTATCTTTTGTTCTTAGTTTATTTACTCCGTTAGAAACGATTCTTAGCGCATCGATATCTAAACCAGAATCTGTTTCATCTAAAATTGCAAGCTTTGGCTCTAACATTGCCATTTGGAAAATCTCGTTACGCTTTTTCTCTCCTCCTGAAAACCCTTCGTTTAACGATCTAGATAAAAATTTTCTATCCATATCTAACAATTCAGATTTTTCTCTAATTTTTTTCAGCATATCTTTTGCTGGCATATCTTCTAAACCTTGTGCTTTACGATTTTCGTTAATTGCAGTTTTCATAAAGTTGGTTACAGAAACACCAGGAATTTCAACTGGGTATTGAAAAGATAAGAATAGACCTTTATGAGCTCGCTCGTCTGCTTCTAATTCTGAAATTTCTTGGTTTTCAAATATAATTTCACCAGAGGTTTGCTCATATTCTTCTTTTCCTGCAACTACATTAGCCAAGGTACTTTTACCTGAACCATTAGGGCCCATAATTGCGTGAACTTCTCCGGCATTAATCTCTAAATTAATTCCTTTTAAAATTTCTTTATCTTCAACACTCGCGTGTAAATTCTTTATCTTTAGCATATCTTTTTCTTCTTTTATTCTCCTTTAACTTTAATGGCCGGTTCTGAGGTTGGCTCAGATACCTTTATTATATTTTTAATTTCAACGATTTTTTCCCAACCGTCTTTATTAGGATTCTCTTTTATTTTCCCTTTTAAAATAACAGGAATCATATCATAATCTTCTCTTTTAAACTCTTCTACTTGACTAGCCAATTTTTTAGCCATTTCATCGAGTTCTACTCCGTAAATAAAATCATCTCCTTTAAGTACCGCAGCATCTTCCGTATAAATATACTCACCGCTAAGAACTACTTCACCATCAGAAGAAATTGTTTCTACTTTCTCAACAACTTTATCGTTATCTGATGCTTTCTTTTCTTCATCTTTACAGCTTATACTAACTATTGAAACTGCTAAAAGTGTAATGATAATTTTTTTCATATGATATTCTATTCTATTAACCTACTGATCCTTCTAATGATATTTCTAATAATTTTTGAGCTTCCACCGCAAATTCCATAGGAAGTTTATTTAATACTTCTTTACTAAATCCATTTACAATAAGCGCAATTGCTTTTTCAGTATCGATACCGCGTTGGTTACAATAAAAAATTTGATCTTCTCCAATTTTACTGGTGGTTGCCTCGTGCTCAATTTTAGCTGTTTTGTTTTTAGCCTCAATATATGGGAAGGTATGCGCTCCACACTCATTCCCCATTAATAAAGAATCACACTGCGAGAAGTTCCTTGCGTTTTCTGCTCTTCCGTTAATTTGAACTAAACCACGGTAAGAATTCTGAGATTTCCCAGCAGAAATACCTTTAGAAATAATGGTACTCTTTGTGTTTTTACCTAGGTGAATCATTTTAGTTCCTGTATCTGCCTGTTGGTAATTATTAGTTACCGCAATAGAATAAAATTCTCCTACCGAGTTATCTCCTTTTAAAATACAAGAAGGATACTTCCACGTTACAGCAGACCCTGTTTCTACTTGCGTCCAAGAAATTTTAGCATTTTTCTCACAAAGCCCTCTTTTGGTAACAAAATTAAAAACTCCACCTTTCCCATCTTTGCTTCCAGGAAACCAGTTTTGTACCGTACTATATTTAATTTCGGCATCATCTAGCGCTACTAATTCTACTACCGCTGCGTGCAATTGATTTTCATCTCGCATTGGTGCGGTACAACCTTCTAAGTAACTCACATAGCTCTCTTCGTCTGCAATTACTAAGGTTCTTTCGAACTGACCGGTACCCGCTTGATTTATTCTAAAATATGTTGATAGCTCCATTGGGCAACGAACACCTTTTGGAATGTAACAAAAAGAACCATCACTAAATACTGCTGAATTTAATGCTGCATAGAAATTATCTTTTTGCGGAACCACAGTACCTAAATATTTTTTCACTAATTCTGGATGTTCTTTGATCGCTTCTGAAATAGAACAAAAAATAATTCCTTTTTCTGCTAATGTTTTTTTGAAAGTTGTAGTTACAGAAACAGAATCCATCACCACATCTACAGCAACACCAGCAAGCATTTTTTGTTCATCTAAAGAAATTCCAAGTTTTTTAAATGTATCTAATAACTCTGGATCTACTTCATCTAGACTATCGTATTTCGGCTTTTTATTGGGAGCCGAGTAATAAGAAATATTTTGAAAATCGGGTTTAGGATAATTTACATTTGCCCAATCTGGCTCTTCCATTTCTTGCCAAATACGAAAAGCCTCCAGACGCCAATTGGTCATCCATTCTGGCTCTTCTTTCTTTTTAGAAATAGCTCTTACAATATCTTCATTTAAACCAACTGGAAAGGTTTCAGATTCTATATCTGTGTAAAAACCATATTCATATTCTTTGGTTTCTAACTCTTTCTTTAAGTCGTCTTCTGTAAATTTATTCATTACTTAATTTTCTTCTTTATTAAAGTGAAAATGATTCACCACAACCACAAGTTCTTTGTGCGTTTGGATTGTTAAAAACAAATCCTTTACCATTTAGGCCACCAGAATATTCTAGTATGGTCCCAACCAAGTATAAAAAACTTTTTTTATCTACCACAATTTTCACTTGGTTAGCTTCAAAAAGCTTATCGCCTTCTATTTGTTCTTTATCAAATTTTAGATCGTAAGAAAGTCCAGAACATCCTCCACTTTTTACTCCTACTCTCACGAAATCTGTAGCCACATCAAAACCTTCTTCAGCCATAAGCTGCCCTAGTTTTGTTTTTGCTTCATTACTAACTTCAATCATAACGCAAATCGTTAATTAATTTAATTTGGCAAATATACCATTTACAACCGTGAATACCATATAGCTAAACATTATTCTAATTTATTTTACAATCAAAAAACATTATACAGCTATAGTTTCAACTTACTATTTTATTGGTCGAAATAAACTTCTATAAATAACTAAAACTTTAGCTTTTCTTCTCTATAATCGCTAAATTTTATCCACAAAAATCTAATCTATAGAGAAAAAATTAAATTTTGAATGAAAATCTTTATTATTAATTAATTTTGCAAGTTGACAAAACAGCATAAAGTCTCAAGATATGTTTGATAATAAAGATAGTAAAACCAATTTATCTGAATTAGGTGAATTTGGACTCATAGATCACCTTACGCGTTATTTTGAAGTAAAAAGAACTTCAACCAATATCGGTATTGGCGACGATGCCGCAGTTTTAAACTTTGAAGGAGATGAAACTGTCGTAACCACAGATTTATTGGTAGAAGGCGTTCATTTCGATTTGTCTTTTATGCCGCTTAAACATTTAGGCTATAAAGCTGTGATGGTAAATCTTTCTGATGTTTATGCGATGAATGCAGAGGCTACGCAAATTACCATTTCTATTGCCGCTTCTAACCGTTTTCCTGTAGAAGCTTTAGAAGAATTATACGCCGGTATTTTATTGGCTTCTAAAAAATATAATGTTGATGTGGTTGGTGGCGACACCACCTCTTCTACTGCAGGGTTAATGATTAGCATCACCGCCTTGGGGAGAGCTAAAAAAGAAAAAATAACCACTCGTAGCGGAGCAAAAGCGAATGATTTATTAGTGGTTTCTGGAGATTTAGGCGCTGCATACATGGGCTTACAGGTGCTAGAACGTGAAAAGCAGGTTTTTAAAGCCAACCCAAATGCACAACCCGACTTAGAAGCTTACAGTTATATTGTTGAGCGTCAACTAAAACCTGAAGCTCGTAAAGATATTCCAGAATTACTAGAAGCGTTAGAAGTGCAACCAACATCGATGATCGATATTAGCGACGGACTTTCTTCTGAAGTGATTCACTTATGTAAAAACTCTAAAGTCGGTGTTAACATTTTCGAAGAAAAAATACCATTAGACCCTACGGTAATTACAGTTTGCGAAGAATTTAATATTGATAGTACGATGGTCGCTTTGAGCGGTGGTGAAGATTATGAACTTTTATTTACAGTAGATCAAAGTGATTATGAAAAAATAAAAGCAAATCCTAACTTAACCATTATTGGTCACATGACCGAAGAACGTGAAGGAATGCACCTCATCACTAGAGCAAATCAAAAAATCCCTATCCAATCTCGTGGTTGGAATTCTTTTGAAGATGCAAATGACGAAGAATAATTTTCTTTAATTTATTATATTGAAAACTCTCGCTATTATGCGAGAGTTTTTATTTGTCTTTTTTTGAAGTTTTAAAAAGTCGGAATAAAATATAAATCGAAAATAGCAATATAATCGTAAAGCCAGTTACAGAAAATACAATTCGCCAAGAAGCGAACTCTTTATAATTTTCTAACATTCTAAACAACTGAAATCCTTGAAAAATATTCAAAAAGCCAAGCGCGATTACTAACGGTATTAATCTTTTTTTCATTATTCTAATTTAATTGGTTTTTAATTCTTCAACCCCTTAATCGCAGCAAACGCTTGCTCTACCAAATCTTCTTCTACCAAAACAGTAAACTCATTTGTCGTAGAAACGACCTCGTATAAAGCGATATTTTGCCAAGCCAAATGTTTAAAAATTTGATAATATAAACCAGCGACTTTAAAATTATCTTGTGGCAATTGTACACTAATCGCTGCCAAACCTTCCCGCTGAATAATTAAGTTTTCTTCTTTAAAAAATGAATTAACTTTTTCAGTCTCTGAACCAGATATCATGATATTGCTCTCTAAAATACCTCGAGTGAAGGCGTAAAATAAGTGTGTATTTTCAGAAACATAATTCAGTAATTTCCCGTGACAATTCACCAACGTATTTGTATTTTTAAACGTAAACGCCGATATATTTGAACGCACCGTAATATCTCCTAAGTTTTTGAAAGCAAGCTTTATTTTTTGATTTTTGCTCACTCCAGGCGGAGAGTGATAACGTCGCAACGCCATCATAACGGCACCTGTTTTTACTGGTTTTTTCAACATCGAAGTGATCTCTGGTTGCAATTCTTCTGCCAAAGCACTAAAATTAATAATTTCTCGCTGCAAAGCTTCCTCTAAGAATGGTTGTGATTTTAAGATTTGCTCAACACCTTGCGCTACCGTTTTCATTTTGTTAATTATTTAACTTTATGTGTAAAATTAGTAAAATTTAAATATTTATAAGGTAAATAACTTGATCTCAATTACATTCGGGAAAAATATAATGAAATGAAAGTTTTAAAATTTGGTGGCACCTCCGTAGGAACGATTGGTAATATTCAAAAAGTAAAAAAAATTATTCACGATGGTGAGCCAAAAATTGTTGTGCTATCTGCCATGAGTGGCAGCACAAACAAATTAGTAGAATTATCTCAATTCATCAAATCTAATCAAGTAGCAGAAAGCGAAGCCATCATTCATCAACTTGAACAAAAATATTTAGCAGCCATAACTGGGCTTATTAAAGATGAAGACAGCATAGAGCAGCTCAAAAAATACATTTATGCCCTTTCAGAAAGATTACAATCTTCTATTGATAATCAAATTAGTAATTACAACGAAATTGTTGCGCAAGGTGAATTATTTTCTACCTATTTAGTGAATCAATTTTTACAAGAACAAGGTATTGCTTCAGCATTAATTCCCGCTTTAGATTTCATGCGTGTAGATAAAGAAGGAGAACCTGATTACTTTTACATTCAACAAAACATCAATCGGATTTTAAAAGATAATCCCAACCAAGAAATTTACGTAACTCAAGGTTTTATTTGTTTGAATAATGAAGGAAATATTAGCAACTTAAAACGCGGTGGTAGCGATTACACAGCCAGTATTATTGGTGCGGCTATTAAAGCTGAAGAAGTACAAATTTGGACCGATATTGATGGCTTTCATAACAACGATCCTCGCGTTGTAGAAAACACATATTCTATTGCAGCACTTTCTTTTGATGAAGCTGCAGAGCTAGCTTATTTCGGCGCAAAAATTCTTCATCCCCAAACCGTGGTTCCTGTTAGAAATTTGGAAATACCAGTTCGTCTAAAAAACACCAATGCTCCTGAAGCTAAAGGAACCTTAATCTCTAATAAAATTACAGGTGAAGGCATTAAAGCTATCGCCGCTAAAGATGGAATTACCGCCATCAAAATTAAATCTGAACGAATGCTGCTCGCCCACGGTTTCTTAAAAAAGGTTTTTGAAATTTTCGAGAAATACAAAACCGCTATCGACATGATTACCACATCAGAAATTGCAGTTTCTTTAACTATCGACGATAACAATTATTTACCAGAAATTACCTCAGAACTTCTCAAATTTGCACAAGTAGAATTAGAAGAAAACAAAAGCATTGTCTGTATGGTAGGCAATAATATTATTCATCATAAAACTACTCCGCAGCTTTTTAATATTCTACAAGATGTAAATATTCGCATGATTGCTTATGGCGGCAGTAACAATAATATTTCTTTATTGGTTAATACCGAAGACAAAACTAAAACTTTAAAATTACTTAATGCATATATTTTTAAACCTCAGCCTGCTTTCGATTAATTTTAAAATTCACATAAAAGACTGTCATTTGGCAGTCTTTTTCAACTAAATAAAGTTATCAATTTTTCTCCCAACTCTTCTCTATTTTCTAAATAACTCATATGTCCGTCCTCAAAAGCAATAAAATTTGAATGTGCTTGTTCAGCAATTTCTTTAATTTCTTGAAACGGAACGACTGGATCATTTTTACCTGAAATAATTACTTTCTCTCCTTTATATTGCTGAAGAACCTTAGTGCGGTCTTTCCTGTTTTTTAAGCCTTCTATAGCCGCAATAATATTTTCTTCAGGAATTTGGGTCGCCTCTTCTACCAAGGTATTAATTTTGGGTCTTAATGCATTTCGGTTTTCATCAGTAAATAAATTTTTAATCGCCATACTTATAAAAGCTTTCTTGTTTTGCTTTACCAAACGCTTGGCGCGATCACGATTTTGCTTACGCTCTTCAGAATCTGCTACGGGAGAAGAATTCAGCAATATTAATTTTTCTAATTGCTGCGGAAATTTCTCTGCAAACGCTAACGCCACATAACCACCCATTGAATGTCCAATCAACGAAAATTTTTTAATTTTTAAATGAAACAAAACTGCATGTACAACTTCTGCCATCGTTTCCATTGAATGGATATAACCTAATTTCTCGGTATTTCCGTGACCTAATAAATCTATAGTTACTACTCGATGCGTCTTTTTAAGTTCCAGTGTCAAATGTTTCCAAATACTTGAACTTTCTAAAAAGCCATGGAGCAAAACGATTGTTTTGCCTTTACCTTCAGCAGTAAAAGCAATTTGTATATTTTTGTAGGAGATAAATTCTTGCATTGCGCAAAAATAACGTCTTTTCAAGTATTTGAAAGTTTTGAATTATAAATCTAATTTGCTTTTCCTAAAAACATTAGCTTGATGTGATGCTGAAGCAAGTTTAGCATGACGCAATTTAAATATGATAAAAACCATTTTCATGAAAAAAACAAACCTTCTTTTTCTTTTCAGTCTTCTCATATCGATAAGTCTTTCAGCACAAATAAAAGACCGTAAACTCGATAAAGTCATTCAAAACTCATTAGAAACTTTTGAAGTTCCCGGTATTTCTGTGGGAATTATTAAAGACGGAAAAATTGTGTATGCCGAAGGTCACGGAGTTCGTTCTTTAAAGAATAACAAACCGATGACGAAAGAAACCTTAGTTGGTATTGCTTCTAACAGTAAAGGATTCACCTGTTTTTCACTAGCGATGTTGGTAGATGAGGGTAAACTAGATTGGGACGATAAAGTGCGTAAATACATTCCTGAATTTAAAATGCCCGATGCTTTTGTGACTGAAGAATTTACCATTCGCGACCTAGTAACGCACCGAAGCGGTTTGGGTCTTGGAGCCGGCGATTTAATGTTTTTTCCTGAAGGAAGCGATTTTACCATAGAGGATGTGATTGCCAATATGAGCAAACAAGACCAAAAAAGTGCTTATAGAAGTTCTTTCAAGTACAATAATAATATGTTCATTATCGCGGGAGAAGTGCTTCATCGTGTAAGTGGACTCACTTGGGAAGAGTTTATCGAGCAGCGTATCCTACAACCTGTCGGAATGAAAAACAGTAAAGCTTCTTACAGCCGCGTGACCGATAAATCGAATATTATTGATGCACACACCAGAACAGAAGGAGAAGTAATTCACATTCCGCACGACTGGAGCGACCTTGCCAATCCTGCTGGCGGTATTATGAGTAACGTTTCTGATATGCTAACTTGGGCAGAATTTCTAATGAACGATGCGGTGACTAAAAAAGGAGAACGTTTATTAAGTGAAGAGCAAATGCATAACTTATGGCAATTGCAAACACCATTACCTGTAAGTAAAGAAAATGATTATAACACTCATTTTTCTGGCTATTCATTAGGTTGGTTTGTAAGTGATGTAAATGGTGGTTACAAACAAGTTAGCCACACAGGCGGTTTATTAGGAACGGTTACACAATTCACTATGATTCCTGAATTAGATTTAGGGATTGTGGTACTTACCAATCAAATGGTGGGTAGTGCTTTTAGCTCGATCACCAATACCATTAAAGACAGCTATTTAGGTTACAAAGACCGAAATTGGGTCGAAAAGTATGGCGAGAAAAATGAAGAATGGATTACCTATAACGACAGTATAAAAACAGTAGTTTACAAACAAGTTGAAAAAATTAAAAATAAACCAGCGTTAGAAACTTCAAAAATCTTAGGAACTTATCAAGATGATTGGTTTGGTGAAATTACCATCAAAAAAGAAGGCAACGAACTTCAAATTTCTTCAGCACGTTCTTCTCAACTTACAGGAAAATTACTTCCTTACAGCTTAACCACTTATATTGCAAAGTGGGACAATCGCAGTTTTGATGCTGATGTTTTTGTTCTATTTACGCTGAATGAAAAAGGTGAAGCTTCAGAAATTACGATGAAACCAATCGCACCCATTACCGATTTCAGCTTCGATTTTGAAGATTTGCATTTTTATAAAAATGAAACTGAAGATTAAAATTTAATTCAATTAAAATCATAAAAAAAGGCTTCGAATCAACGAAGCCTTTTTTTAATTTATATTTTCTTACCAATTAAGAATTCATTAAATCTTCAATTTCATCTGCTTCAATAGGAATGTTTTTCATTAAGTTGATTGGCTCTCCATTTTCTTGAATCACTAAATCATCTTCAAGACGAATACCAAAACCTTCTTCTGGTAAATAAACTCCAGGTTCTACGGTAAACACCATATTGGCTTTCATAGGTTCGTGCAACAATCCGTAATCATGAGTATCTAAACCTATATTGTGAGAAGTACCGTGCATAAAATATTTCTTATAAGCTGGCCAGTCTGGATTTTCATTTTGCACATCTGCTTTATCTAAAATACCTAATTCTAAAAATGCTGATGTTGCCATTTTACCAACTTCTTTATGGTAAGCTGCCCAATCTGTACCTGGCACTAACATCTTAGAAGCTTCTTTCTTAATGTGATTTATTTTATTATAAACCTCTTTTTGACGCTTAGTAAATTTACCACTTACCGGAATAGTTCTAGACATATCGCTTGAATAATTAGCATATTCTGCCCCTACATCTAATAAAATTAATTCGCCCTCTTTACATTGTGCTTTGTTTTCAATATAGTGTAGAACGTTTGCATTGTTTCCAGAAGCAACAATTGGTGTATAAGCAAAACCACGAGAGCGATTGCGTAAAAATTCGTGCATAAACTCTGCTTCAATTTCATACTCCCAAACGCCAGGTTTCACAAAATTTAAAATTCTTCTGAATCCCTTTTCTGTAATATTGCAAGCCTGCTGCATCACATCAAGCTCTAAGTGATCTTTAACAGAGCGTAAGCGCTGTAAAATAGGGTTACTCTTTGCCACCGAATGTGCTGGATAACTCTCTAACAGCCATTTATTAAAACGTGCCTCACGAGTTTCTGTTTCTACATTAGCGCGATAATGCTCGTTAGTGTTGATGTAAACCGTTTCACTTTGGGCCATTAATTCATGAAGAACTTTATGAAAGTCTTTTAACCAATAGACTGTTTTTACTCCTGAAGTTTTAAAAGCTTTTTCTTTGGTTAACTTCTCACCTTCCCAAACCGCAATATGTTCGTTAGTTTCGGTTAAGAAAAGGATTTCACGATGCTTCTCGTGAGGAGCATCAGGAAATAACACCAACACACTTTCTTCTTGATCTACCCCACTTAGGTAATAAATATTTCTATCTTGTTGAAAAGGAATGGTACTATCGGCACCGATAGGATAGGTGTCGTTAGAATTAAATACCGCTAAACTCTTAGGCTTCATTTGCGCCATAAAATTTTTACGGTTTTTTATAAACAAATCTGAATTTATAGGTTGATATCTCATAAAAATTGAATTTTTCCAAATTTAAGAAAGCCTAAGCACAATCTTCCGCTAAGCCGAAAAAAATTAACTGTCTAATAAAAGCATAAGCTGATTATAAAAGAACTAAAAAAATTATAATCTTATGCTATATAATTTCAATCGATTACACTTAAACTAAAACGATATAGCTTATACTAATTCTAAATAAGGAGAAACGATTGTGAAAGTTTGTTCATAACCTTTTTGAAGCGTATTTTTGTATAAAATTTTAAATAAATACTCGAAACCAATGGGTGGATTAATAAAATCTTCTGTAGCAAAGAAGTTTGCTATGGCTTTATCGGGACTATTTCTTGTTCTTTTCTTAGCACAACACTTTACCATTAATCTTACTTCTGTAATTGCACCAGATGTATTTAACGAATTGTCCCATTTTATGGGAACCAATTTTTTAGTACAAGCAATCTTACAGCCAGTACTAATTTTTGGAGTGGTTTTTCACTTCATTATGGGGTTTGTGTTAGAAATTCATAACAGAAAAGCACGTGCCGTAAATTACGTAAATTATAACGGAAGCGCTAACTCAAGCTGGATGTCTAGAAACATGATTTATTCTGGAGCTGTTATCTTAGCTTTTTTAGCTTTACACTTTTATGATTTTTGGGTGCCAGAATTAATACACAAGTATGTACAATCTCATCCTGAAGATCCTGCTAGATATTACACAGAAACCGTTGCAAAATTCGAAAGCCCTGTAAGAACAGGATTGTATGTAATTTCATTCATCTTTTTGATGTTACATTTATTACACGGTTTTGCATCTTCATTTCAATCTGTAGGGTGGAATAACAAATATTCCAAAGGAATTCAAGGCTTTACTAAAGCTTACGCAATTATCATTCCTTTAGGATTTATTTTTATTGCTTTATACCACTATATCAATAACCTATAATACGCAGAAAGATTATGTCAGTTTTAGATTCAAATATACCAGAAGGACCACTTAAAGATAAGTGGACAAAACATAAAAATGATATTAACCTGGTTAACCCGGCCAACAAGCGTAATATAGATGTTATTGTGATTGGTACAGGTTTAGCCGGTGGAAGTGCTGCGGCAACTTTAGCCGAATTAGGTTATAACGTAAAAACATTTTGTTACCAAGATTCTCCAAGACGTGCTCACTCTATTGCGGCGCAAGGTGGTATTAATGCTGCCAAAAATTATCAAGGAGATGGTGACTCTAATTATAGACTGTTCTATGATACCGTAAAAGGTGGCGATTACCGTTCTCGTGAAGCAAACGTTTATCGTTTAGCGGAAGTTTCTGGTAATATTATCGATCAATGTGTAGCACAGGGAGTTCCTTTTGCTCGTGAATACGGTGGTCTTTTAGATAACCGTTCTTTTGGAGGAGTATTAGTTTCAAGAACCTTCTACGCAAAAGGACAAACAGGACAACAATTATTATTAGGTGCGTATTCTGCCATGAACCGCCAAATTAACCGTGGTAAAATACAGTCTTTTAACCGTCACGAAATGATGGATTTAGTACTGGTAGACGGTAAAGCTCGAGGTATTATTGCTAGAAATATGGTCACCGGAGAAATAGAAAGACATTCAGCACACGCTGTGGTCTTAGCTTCTGGTGGTTATGGTAACGTTTTTTTCTTATCTACAAATGCGATGGGAAGTAACGTAATGGCGGCCTGGAGAGCTCACCGTAGAGGTGCTTACTTCGCCAACCCTTGCTATACTCAAATTCACCCAACTTGTATCCCTGTTTCAGGAGATCATCAGTCTAAGTTAACCTTAATGTCTGAGTCTCTTCGTAATGATGGACGTATTTGGGTGCCTAAGAAAAAAGAAGATGCAATTGCTATTAGAGAAGGCAAAAAGAAACCTACCGAGCTTACCGAAGAAGAAAGAGATTATTACTTAGAAAGAAGATATCCTGCGTTTGGTAACTTAGTACCACGAGATGTGGCATCGAGAGCTGCAAAAGAACGTTGCGATGCTGGTTTTGGTGTGAATAAAACAGGGGAAGCTGTATTTTTAGATTTCGCCAGTGCTATTAAACGCTATGGGAAAGAACAAGCATTCACATCAGGAAATAAAAATGCTTCAGAAGCAGAAATTATAAAATTAGGAAAAGAGGTTGTCGAGTCTAAATACGGGAACCTTTTTCAAATGTATCAAAAAATTGTAGACCAAAATCCTTACGAAACGCCAATGATGATTTATCCAGCGGTTCACTACACAATGGGAGGGCTTTGGGTAGATTATAATTTGCAAACTACAATTCCTGGTTGTTATGCAGCAGGAGAAGCTAATTTCTCAGATCACGGTGCAAACAGACTTGGAGCTTCTGCCTTAATGCAAGGTTTAGCTGATGGTTATTTTGTATTACCATACACTATTGGAGATTACCTTTCTAAAGATATTAGAACTGGTAAAATATCCACAGATACACCAGAATTTGAAGCGGCTGAAAAAGAAGTAACAGATAGAATTAATAAATTATTAAATGCTGCTGGCAAACATTCTGTAGATTATTACCATAAGAAATTAGGTAAAATCATGTGGAATAAATGTGGTATGGCTAGAAATGCTCAAGGTTTACAAGAAGCGATTGAAGAAATTAAAGAGCTAAGAGAAGATTTTTGGGCAAATGTGAAAGTTACTGGAGCTACTGATGGTAAAAATGCCGAATTAGAAAAAGCAGGACGCGTTGCAGATTTCTTAGAATTAGGAGAATTATTTGCTAAAGATGCCTTACATAGAAATGAATCTTGTGGGGGTCACTTTAGAGAAGAATACCAAACTGAAGAAGGTGAAGCCTTGAGAGATGATGAGAACTTTAAATATGTAGCCGCTTGGGAGTACAAAGGCAACCCGAGAGATGCACAATTACATAAAGAAGAGTTAGACTTCAAAAATATTGAATTGAAAACAAGAAGCTATAAATAGATGCCGGTATTGAGCTATGAGGTGTTACAATTTAGCGACTCAGTACTCAATACTCAATACTAAAATCTAAAAAATATGAAACTTACACTTAAAATATGGCGTCAAGAAAACGCTAACGTAAAAGGAAAGATGGTAACCTATCCTATTGATGGAATTGAAGGTGATATGTCTTTTCTTGAGATGTTAGACGTTTTAAATGAAGAATTGATTAATAAAGGAGACCAGCCCGTAGAATTTGATCACGATTGTCGTGAAGGTATTTGTGGGGCTTGTTCTTTACAAATAAATGGCGAACCACACGGTCCAGACAAATTGGTAACGACTTGCCAATTACACATGCGTTCTTTTAAAGATGGAGACACCATCGTTATAGAGCCGTTTAGAGCAAAAGCATTTCCTGTAGTTAAAGATTTAATTGTAGATAGAGGTTCTTTTGATCGTATTCAGCAAGCTGGTGGTTATGTTTCTGTGAATACTTCAGGAAATACAATTGATGCAAACAGCATTCCTGTAAACAAACATGATGCAGACGATTCTTTTGCAGCAGCAACTTGCATTGGTTGCGGGGCCTGTGTAGCTGCATGTAAAAATGCTAGTGCAATGTTATTTACTTCTGCAAAAGTATCACAATATGCATTATTACCGCAAGGACAAGTAGAAGCTACAGAGCGTGTGCAAAATATGGTGAGACAAATGGACATAGAAGGTTTTGGTAACTGTAGTAATACTGGAGCTTGCGAAATTGAATGTCCTAAAGGAATTTCTCTAGAGAATATTGCTAGAATGAATCGTGAATATATGAGCGCTACATCTAAAGGATAAAACTTATTATAGTAAAAATAAAAATCCCAATTTCAATAAAATGAATTTGGGATTTTTTGTTTAAAAACAAAAAAGGTAAGCTACTCACCTACCTTTTAAGACAAAACAAAAAATATAACTTTAGAAATAATTTTAAAAAGTTAACTTATATAAAATTAATTAAGATGAATTACTAACTCGATTGTATTTCCCTTTAAAAAAGTCAATTCGACTGGGTATGTTGCATTTTGCCAAGATCTAGTAATTATATTTCCATGGAAAAGATCTAATAAATCATTCAAACTAAATTTATTTCTAGAAAAATCATCTTTACCATATAAATCACACAGTTTATCCATAAGTGTTTTCAGATTAAACAATACTGATTTACACTTAGTTTGCTTTAAATAAATTTTAGTTTGATGAGTAACCTCTAATTTTTGTATTTCAATTTTATCAAAAACAAATACTTCCTTTTCCTTTTGCTTAAATAAAACTCTTTTCACCTCATCGTCAAAAATCTCTCGATCCAAAAGATTAAGCGCTCTATTTATATTATTTAAATCAATATTTAACACATCAAAAATAGTTTCACTTTCAGACATCATCGAAGGGTTTAATAATAAAGAATTCATAATTATAAGGTTTAATTGAACAACAATGTAAAGTAAATAAGAATTGAAGGCTATACACTCAGTATAACTTCCCGTTTTATAAAATAGGTGATAATACTTATGATAAATAGGTGGTAGAATATGTTAATAGTACCTAAAATAATTTACCTTTATCTTTCAAAAAAATCTTTAGTTATGGATAAATTAGACGTTATTAAAGCAAATATTCAACGTTGGAATACAATTAGAAATAGTGAAAAATCAATTAATTACTTAACTTCAGGCTGCGGTTTTTCAATTAGCCTGAAAGATTTTAATAACTGGAATTATCATAAGCCAGAATTTATTAATTGTTATTTAGCAATTGATGAAAAAGATAAGTTTCAACTTTTTTTAGTAGATAACCTTTCAGATCAAAAACAAAATTATAGTGACGGGAATCTAATCGTTAAAGATTTTGAAAAGTTTTTTCCTCAAAATCCTAAAAGCAATGGTCATTTGATAAATGCTAGTTTAACAACAAATGAAGGAGACCAACGCATCACTACATGGACATTATGTGCCAAAGATTGGGTTGCTCACAAACAAGCCCTAAGAAACAATAAACAGACCATAACTCAAGGAGAAATGGTGCAGGTATTCACCATTCCATTTTCAGATTTAAAAGACTTATTTAGTGATAAAAGTACAGAAAGCTTAAAAGCTACTTTTGCCCTTAAACCTTTTGAAAGTGAAGAAATAAAAAGTTATGAACTTGAAATTATTTTGGCTAAAACAGAAATTGAAAACAAATCACTTACTGAGGTAAGTTTAGTTAGAGAAACTTTTGCTGATATGTCAATAGGGTATCCTCCAAACAAGATATCTAAAAATAAATTTAACCTTCTTAGCAGAAATTAAAATACTAGACACAATTAATCTTCAATAAAAACTATCACTTCAAAAGCAGTCGAGAATTATTCATATTAAAATAAGCTCGACTGCTATTTATCTGGAATTTCAACTCTTACAACAGAAAAAAAAGGTAACAATCAAATACATAAGATTTTAGTTTTGAACAATATAGACATCTACTTGTCAGTTTTTGACCCTGTTTTTAATTCGACTTTATTAATAGCGGGGCTTCTATTTTTATATAACTACAAAAAGTATCCTATTGGATATTATTTTTTAGCGACTTTTAGCTTACAAATGATTTCTAAAATTTTTAAGTACTTAGATTTTCCTACCAATCTTTACCTCTTTTCTATTTCTTATTATTTTAATTTTTTATTTCTCTGTTTTTATTTCTTTAAATACATTTTCAATATAAAAAAAACTCATTACTACCTCTTGCTAGTAATAGGTAGCCTACCTATGATCGTAAAACTTTTTGATTGGAATAATATTAAAAACTTCGAAGCTTATGATTGGATTATTTATGACACTTTTATTCTAATTTTCACCTTAGTTGCTATTTTAAAATTAGTACAGCAAATTAAAATTAATAAATATCATTTATTTATCTGTTTTGGCGTTTTAGCCTTTTTTGGGTTAGATTTCTCAGTTGCTTTCACCATGAATTATATTGTTAATGGCGCTTATAAAATAGTATCTTGGGTTTACCTATTACGTTCTATTGTATTATTGTTTTATTTTCTAACATTAAGTATTTGTACATGGAAAATTTTGAAGAAGGCCTAGCTCCCCTAAAATGGATTATAGGAAACTTAATCCTCTTTTTTGGGTTACTCGTTTTTATAGCCCTATTAGTTCGCAAATACGTACAGCGCATCAAAAGAGAATCAGAATTAGAGGTACATTATCAAGAAGCATTATTAAACACGAGTATTGAAATTCAAGAACGGGAACGTACACGCATAGCTTCAGAAGTTCATGATAACCTTATAGCTCAACTATATCAGGTAAAGCTTTTAAATAATGAAAAAGAATTAGGTAGTTACATCACTAAAAGCATACAAACGGCAAGAAACATTTCTCATGAGCTTTCACCACCACTTATTGATAATCAAACCTTAGAAGAAACGTTTGAAGGGTTTTTATATCCTTTAAAAAAAGAATACAAATACCATTTTTATCACAAAAATCAAGAAGGAATTATTTTTGATAATACCGTTAAATTGCACCTATTTAGAATTTTTCAAGAGATTATTACTAATATTCAGAAGCATGCAAAAACTAATCGCTTTAATGTTTCTTTAAAGATAAATTTGAATTATGTACTATTAGTTGTTGAAGATTTTGGTGTAGGATTTCAACCTGAACAAATTAAAAATGGCTTAGGCTCTAAAAATATAGAGCTACGTGCCAAGCAGATTCACGCTCAATACAAGTTTAAAGCCAACCAACCTAAAGGATCTAAATTTATTTTAGCTTATGACTACACTACCTAAAACTACCCTAGCCATTTTAGAAGACGATAAATTAGTCGCCAATTTGTTACGCGATTTTTTAAATGCTGAAGATGAATTTCAGGTAAATTTTATTGGCTATTCATTAAAAGAATTTATTAAAAAACTAAAGACAGAACCTATTCCTGATGTTATTTTAATGGATTTAAAGTTAAAAGACGGAACAGGTGAAGATTTATTGGTCTATTGCAACGAGAATAATATAGAATCTAAAAAAATTATCATTTCTTCACACTATCAACCTATTTATATTGGTTATATGTTTAAACTAGGAGCAAACGCTTTTTTACCCAAAGAAATTGAAAAGGATGAACTGATTCCAATCATTAAAAATGTTGCTAAAAACGGACATCATTTTAATGAAGACCAGTTAGAAGTGTTACGCTCACAAATGCAACAAGCACCACCAAAAGTTCCACTAGGCAATGCTAACGATTTAAGTAGTAGAGAAATAGATGTCCTTAAACTTTTATGCAATCAACTTACTGCTAAAGAAATTGCTGAAAAGTTATTTTTAAGCAAAAAAACCGTAGAATCTCACAAGAGTAATTTGCTACAAAAAACAGGCGCAAAAAATATTGCTGGGCTCATTATTTTTGCCGCAAAAAACAAACTCATTAAAATTGACGATATTTCTATTTAAGCGACTTTAAACCTCTCAGCATCTTATTGGTCATTTTTTTTAAATCGTATTCATGCTTCCAGTTCCAATCTTTTTGAGCTTGCTCGTCATTGATACTAGAAGGCCATGAATCAGCTATAGGTTGTCTAAAATCTGGCTCATAAGCAATTTCAAACTCTGGTATTTCTGCTTTTATACTTTGGGCTAGTTGTTTTGGAGTAAAACTAATTCCTCCTAAATTATAAGAAGATCTAATCGTTAAACTTTCTGCTGGAGCTTCCATTAATGAAATGGTTGCTCTAATAGCATCATCCATAAACATCATAGGTAAAGCTGTTTCTTCACTTAAAAATGAAGTGTATTTTTTTTTCGCTAAAGCTTCATGAAAAATTTCAACAGCATAGTCAGTCGTACCTCCGCCTGGTAAGGTTTTATAACTAATTAACCCTGGGTAGCGAATACTTCTTACATCTACATCATATTTATTGTAGTAATACTCACACCAACGCTCACCGGTTTGTTTACTAATTCCGTAAACGGTGGTTGGCTCCATCACTGTCGTCTGTGGTGTATCATTTTTAGGAGTTGAAGGTCCAAAAACAGCAATACTCGATGGCCAAAATACTTTATCTATTTTTTTATCTTTAGCTAAATTCAATACATTAAAAAGTGAATCCATATTTAAATTCCAACCCCGCATAGGGAATTTCTCTGCAGTGGCACTTAACATCGCAGCCATTAGATATACTTCTTCTACTTCATAATGCATGACAATATCTTCAATAGCCTTATAATTGGTAGCATCTAGTTTTTCGAAAGGACCAGATTGCATTAACTCTTCATTACCTTCACGTATATCACTGGCAATCACATTATTTTCTCCGTGTTTTTCTCGTAGAGCTAAAGTGAGTTCTGTGCCTATTTGCCCGCAAGCCCCAATAATTAATATTTTAGTAGCCATAATGTTAATGAATTTTTAATTTAAAGCTTATTTATTGCCATTCTTTTGTCAAAAGAACAATTTTTGAACCTTATTACAAAATCTTTTTCGGCACGAAGAGAATTTAAATTTTCTTATCTTTCGGCGTATTTTTATATTATGAAACTAAACAAAATTTCCCTTTTAATTTTTAGCATCTTGATAAGTGCTTGTCTATTGGCATGCAAAAATAATAATGAAGATTTAAACAATAATAAAACAGACACTTTTCAAGAGAAAAATGCAAAGAATTTCTCGAGACAAGTAAACATATTTAAAGATAGAAAAGTTAATTTATTACCCGAAGCAGAAGAAAGCAGTGCAAACTGGATGGCTTTTACCACTGCAAAAAATGAAATAGAACGTATTGATAACTTCACGCTTCAAGAAGTGGTGAATAACAGTAATAACCTTTTTAAATCTATTCAAGGTTTACAAGATTCTATTCCTACTGAATTTCAAAAAAGAACTATTAAAGCACGCTTAAATGTATTATTAACAAAAGCCTACTTATTAGAAGGAGAAGCTAGTAAACAAACACCCTCTGCTAAACAAATAGATACCTTAAGTGCTAATCTTTACAAAGAATTTGAAAATCTTAAAATTCAATTAAATGAAGTTTTCAGAAAGTCTATAGAAGATTTTGAATTTGAGTTAGATGAACGCGTTAGAATACAAGATAGCCTTTCTAGCTCTAAAAAAAACTCGCTGCCAAAACTCAAAGCTAAACGATGATAAAAATACTATACCTTTTATTTTTCATCTCTATAAGTTGTTGGTCACAAGATCAAAAAAAAACTATTGAAGAAACCTTAAATAACTGGCATCAAGCCGCAGCAGAAGCTAATTTTAATAATTATTTTGATTTAATGACATCTAATGCTGTTTTTATAGGCACAGACGCTTCTGAAAACTGGCAACTCGATGAGTTTAAAAAATATGCGAAACCTTATTTTGAGAATGGCAAAGCTTGGACATTTAATTCTTTAGAAAAAAATATTTATTTCAGTAAAAACAAAAAAATAGCTTGGTTTGATGAACTTTTAGAAACAGATTTAGGTATCTGCCGAGGTTCAGGAATCATGAAACTTACCAAAAATGGTTGGAAAATAGCGCATTACGTACTCTCTATAACGATACCCAATGAGAATCTAATCAAAATCAAAACTATCAATAAACCGCATGATTATTCGCTATTAAAAATTTTGAAATAATTGAATTATCTTGTAACAATTCTAACATTAGACAAACCTATAATATAACTTTTAATATTAAACTATGAAGAAAAGTATGAAACCCGTACTTCTTTTAGCCACCGCAGCACTTAGTGTAGTAAGCTGTAAAGATGACAACAAAGAGGTAGCTCAAACCGAGGCAGAAAAAACTCCCGGTATTGAATTAAAATATATGGACACCACGGTAAGTCCAAAAACAAATTTTTACGATTATGTAAACGGTACTTGGATGAAGGAAACCGAAATTCCTGAAGACAGAACAACTTGGGGAGGTTTTCAAGTACTAAGAAAAAATACTGACGATGATGTTTTAGCTATTCTTGCTAAAGCTGAAAAAAGTGGTAAATACGAAGACGGTACAGATCAAGCTAAAGCGCTAGCTATTTTTAACACAAAGCTAGATACGGTAGCTAGAAATAAAGCTGGCTTATCACCTCTACAACCAGCATTAGAGGTGATTTCATCTATAAAAAATGTAAAAGATCTTCAAGAAGCAGTAGCTAAACATGCAGCTACAGTTTCTGATCCGTTTTTTGGTATTTCTGCATTTTCTAACCCTAGTGATAGTAACATAAATTCTGCTTACATCACACCAGGCAATTTAGGTTTACCAAACAAAGAATACTATACAGATCAAGATGAAAAGTCTAAAGAAATTAGACAACAATATGTAGCACACATCACTCGTATGCTTCAATATTTAGGAGATAGTGAAGAAAGTGCTAAAAAACAAGCTAAAGAAATTTTAGCTTTTGAAACACGTTTAGCAGAACCTAGATTAGATAAAGTAGCTAGTCGTGATTTTAGAAACTTCAACAACCCAAGATCTATTGCTCAAGTTCAAAAAATGGTTCCTGCTATAAATTGGACAAAATATATAAACGACTTAGGCGTAGAAAAAGACCTAGATACAGTAATTGTAATGCAACCAAAATACATGGAGACATTACAGAAAGTTTTAGCTGAAGGTAATGTAGAGCGTTGGAAAACCGTGATGCGTTGGGCAACATTAAACAGTGCTGCAGGCATGCTAACTACAGAATTAGAAAAAGCAAATTGGGACTTTTACAGCAAAACCTTAAATGGAGCTAAAAAACAACTTCCTGCTGATGAACGTGCTTTATCTACAGTAAATGGTACTGTTGGAGAAGCTTTAGGTCAACTTTATGTAGATGAAAAATTTCCGCCAGAAGCTAAAGCTAAAGCAGAAGAAATGATTGCTAACGTCATCAAAGCTTACCAAAATAGAATTGAGCGTTTAGAGTGGATGACAGACAGCACTAAGCAAAAAGCTATTGAAAAGTTAGATAAATTTACTGTTAAAATTGGATACCCAGATGAATGGAAAGATTATTCTGAACTTGCAGTAAAAGCTGATCAGGGTTATTACCAAAACATGGTAGCCGTTTCTGACTGGAATCTTAAAGACAACCTTTCTGAAATTAACGAACCCGTAGATAAAAAAGAATGGGGAATGTCTCCGCAAACTGTAAATGCGTATTTCAATCCGTTTAACAATGAGATTGTTTTTCCTGCAGCTATATTACAACCACCATTTTACAACTACAAAGCAGATGCTGCTGTAAATTATGGAGGTATTGGTGCTGTAATTGGTCACGAAATCTCTCATGCTTTTGATGATAGTGGTGCTCGTTTTGATGCAGACGGAAACCTTAAAAATTGGTGGACCGATGAAGACCTTGAAAAATTTACCGAAAGAGGTGATAAATTGGCGGAACAATTTAGTGATATTGAAGTTTTAGACAGTGTTTACATTAATGGTAAATATACACTAGGTGAAAATATTGGAGATTTAGGAGGTGTTTTAGCCGCTTACGACGGACTTCAAATGTATTTTAAAGAACATGGTCGTCCAGATAAAATTGATGGATTTACACCAGAACAACGTTTCTTTATGTCTTGGGCTACCGTTTGGAGAACTAAGATGAGAGAAGAAGCATTACGCTCTAGAATTAAAACAGATACACACTCTCCAGGAATGTATAGAGCTTACGTTCCGCTTCAAAATATCGATGCTTTCTACGAAGCTTTTGATATTAAAGAAGGAGATTCTATGTATGTGGCACCAAAAAACAGAGTTAAAATTTGGTAGTTGACCATAGATAAGGTTATAAATTAAAAAGGCTTGCTGTAATAGCAAGCCTTTTTTTGTATTTCTACTGAATTAAAAACCGCTTAAATTACGGTTGATGCTCAAATTGAAAGTCAAGCATTTGTTGAGTTTCTTCAGAAGAAATCTTTTTTCCTTTAGATTTAGCTCCAGAAGCAAATTTTGGTGCTTCTAAATGAAGTTCGTTAGCTTTTGCTGAATAGTATTCATTTTTAGAAGGATGATTAGGGTAAACGCCGTGAAAAACCTTCCCGAAATTTTCCTGCTCAAGCACTTTAAAAATTAAACCTAAACAATCTTTTTGATGTATTAAATTAACAGGCGCATCAGGGTTTGAGATATTTTCTCTTCCTGCTAAAAACTTTGCAGGATGTCGATCTTCTCCCAAAAGACCTCCCATTCTAATAACATTAGTTTTAAAATTTGAATTGGTTTGAAATAATTTTTCTACTTCTTGAATTTGTTTAGAAGAAGAACTTTTTCCGTTAGTCATTGAGTTTTCAGTGTACGCTGGAATAGATTCTTCATCTTCAAACACCGAAGTAGAACTTACTAAAATCACCTTCTCTACCGATGATAACTCAAGCTTTTTTATAAAGTGTTTCATTTTCTCTACAAAATCTACATCTGGTTTTTGTCGTAAACCTGGCGGAATATCTACCACCAAAACTTTGGCTCCATCTAAAAAAGAGAAGACTTCACCTTTTACTTTTTCTTCGGTTAATTCGATATAAAAAGCATCGATGCCTTTCTTTTTCAACACTTCTAATTTAGAAGTAGTCGTTGTAGAACCATTAACAGCAAATCCTTTTTCCAAAAATTTTTCGGCTAGTGGCAAGCCTAACCAACCACAACCCAATATAGAAATAGTCATTTTTATTTGTTTTTCCATTCTTTAAAATCTCTTTTCCTAGCTTTATATAAAGATAACTTTTTAAAAAAGTTCTTTTTATCATTCGTTTTATTCTGCATTTAAACGTAAACTTTGTTTGGTAATTATTGCGTCATTCAACACAAAAGGTCTCGGCATCATATTTTGGGTACGCTCATTAATATTGAAATTTTTGTTCTCTAGCAAATCGTTACTAGCTTCGTAAATTTTCAAATCAAATATTTCACCTTTCTTAATTTCAAAATCTAAGCTCAAAGTGTCCCGATCTATAGCGTAGTACGTTAATAATTTTTCAGAATCACGATCTTGATAAAATATTTTTTTCTTATCGTAATCTTGATCCAGACCATTCACTTTTAAATTGTAAAAATTCACCTGTTGATCGGCAAAAATTTCCATTCGGTTAATCTTTCGTTGGGGGGCAATTTTCACGCTAAATTTACGTGTAGCTTTTTGCTGAAAAGTGGAATCTTCTTTCACTAAAATTGTAGCTTCAGTAATAGGTTTTACTTCAGCTTTACTTTGTTTTGTAAATCGCGAATTATATTTACTATGAAAAATAACAGAATCTATAACTTCATTTTCTTCAGTAAAATAAGGGGAATTAAATTTATCTAATTGGTGATCGTAAGTTGCCCACCATGCCTTTTCTTGATCTGCATCTAAAAGATATAATAAACTATTTGGTTTTTGATTTACATTAGAAAATTCAGCTTTATGATGCGCCATCAACAAACTTATTGAGGCTACTATAATAAACAATACTCCTAGCCAATGTATTTTACGATAATGAATAAATATTGGCATTAACAATCCAATTAGTAAAACCGAAAATAAACTACTAACCACCAACATTTTTAAACCTAAGCCCACTGGAAAAAACTGAATTAATGGTGAAAAAATAAATATTGCCGGAATACTAAAGAATAATAACAACCATAGATTGGGACGATTGTATTTAATTACTAAAAAATAATTAAGTAACCCGAAAAATAAGGGCCAGATAAAGTATGCAGCTCCTTTGAAAGCTATACTTATAATGGTATTGATAAGTAGCCAAATAAAAATAGGCGCAGGTAGAGTTCGTTTTAAACTTTCACCTTTATAAATGGCTCGATAAAACAAAAAGACTACCGCTAAACTAATGCTTACAAAAGCATAAATATAATAATGCCCGTTAGAAGTAAAACCGTGTTGGTTTTCTATATATTCAGGGTATTGATGGTAAATTAACTGATAACCAAAATAGGTAACCAAACTACTTGCTATTAATATTAATAAAAACCAAGCTATACTTTTTACTAAAGAAAAAGCGGTAAAAATTTTCTTTCTAATAGCATACACACAAATTGCTAAAAAAAACACCCAAGCGATAATTAATAATGGTATTATTATAGCATAACCATAATGGATCATCCCAATACCTGGAAAATTAAAGTAAACCGATTCACTTTCAGATTGAAGTTCAGTTAAATTTGCATTGGCAAAATAAGGCATCAGAGCAGTAAGGTAACTTGCCTGATGTGCTAATGAGTTTTGATCTAAATTTTTAAAAGTGTCATTAGCGGTATGATAATCGTAATGATCGTCGATAAAAGCAAAAAAGAAACTAGGTATATTTTTCTGCTCTCTTAATACGGTAGCATCGGTATCGTTAGGGAGTTTTTTATACACTGAATACATAAGCGAAGTCGCCATAGGATATTCAGGATTTGCTTTTGAAAAAGCTTTGATAAGCTTTGCATTACCTGAGTTGGTTTCTAAAATTGTATTGGATGGTCCGCCGCTTCCTCGAGCTTCAAAGTTTAGCACTAAACCTATATTATTTGCCCAAGGATGTTCTTTTACAAAAAGCTCAGCTCCGTTTAGTCCCACTTCTTCTGCATCGGTAAAACAGATGATGATATTGTTTTTATGCTGAATTTCTTTTTTTAGAAATACCCGAATTGTTTCTAATATCACAGCCACTCCAGAACCTGCATCGCTCGCTCCAAATGAAGAATGCACTGCACTATCATAATGCGTCATGATCATTAAATCATTCTTAGAGCTAGGATCATTTCCTGATAGTTTAGCAATTATATTTTCAGGAACGGTAATAACGCCTTCATTGTTTAAAGCATATCCTTTTTGAGTTTGTACTTGAACTCCTAAGCTTTGAAGTTCTTGAACAATATAATTACGCACCTCACTATGCGCTTTTGTTCCTATGGAATGTGGTTTTTCACTAATATTTTTTACATGTTCATTAGCAGCTTCTATAGAAAAGCCCAATTTATTTTCTGCTGAAAAACCTTCAGGATTAGGCATTAGAGAATAAAAGCTAAGTATTACTAAGAGTCCTAATGCTATTAAAATTAACAATTTATAAATTATTTGCTTCATCTTATTTATGAGTCTAATTTTTTGACCAACGCAAAGTAATCGTTCTCTAACGGTAGATAACCTTGATCATATACAAAATAGTAAATAGTACCTTTTTTAGTGATATAAATGCTGGTAATATAATCAAAACTAAAGCCTTTATTGAGGAGTTGGTTTTTAGTAGATTTTGATTTCTCTGCTGGGTTTAATTCTTCTAGAATACGATAATTTTTGCGCAAACGGTTGTTCGTATTTCTTATTAAATTTTTACTATTTCTATTTAATTGATTATGATAAACATTTCTACAATAATCGCTACAAAATTTTTTATCTGCGCGTCCTTTAATCTCTTCGTTACATTCTAAACATCTCTTAGTCATAAGTGTAAAAGTTAAGTACAAAACCCTTATAAATTTACACTTTTTTCTAAAACTCAATATTTTCTAAAAGAATCTACAACTTTAATAAAAATAAAAACACCGCTATAAAATAGCGGTGTTTAGAAAAAAAATAAAAATAATATTTATATTATTCATAGATTAATGTCACCTGAGTGGCAGTTAATCCTTTTCTTCCTTCTGATTCTTCGTACTCCACTTTGTCGCCTTCGTTAATAGTTTCTCCGTTTAAACCGGTAACGTGAACGAAAATGTCTTTTCCTGTGTCGTCGTTAGTAATGAATCCATATCCTTTAGATTCATTGTAAAATTTTACTGTACCTTCCATTGTAATAAAATAATTAATAATTACTACAAACCTAACGATAAAAAAATGAATTAAACTACTTTTTTTCAGAAGATGTTTTAAAAAAAATATCAACTTATTGTTAATACAACCCCCTGTCTTTCATCTTCTTAATGTTTTTAGGACTTAAAGTATAATCTTCTAATTTTTTTCCGTTCCAACGATGATAAATAAATAAAGGCATCATGATAAAACAACTTGTTAAGACAGAAATTCCTATAATAATATCGCCTGTTTTTAGATCTTCTTCAAAAATTCTAACATAAAACCCTGTTGCAATTCCTAACACAATTAAAATAAATAAAGTTAAAATTACGTATTTCATAAGCCTTTTAATATGATATTAATTTTCTACGATAAGCGGTTAACATTTTAGATTTAGAAACAAAACCTACATATTTACCGTTTTTAATTACTGGTAAATTCCAAGCGCTGGTATTCTGAAACTTATTCATTACTTGTTGCATACTGTCTTTACCGTAATGTATATAATCTGGAGCATCGTGCATCAAAAACTCTACCAACATGGTTTCTTGCAATTCTGTATTAAACATAATTTCCCGAATATCATCAAGAGTTAACACCCCTACCAATTCTCTTTCATCGTTTAACACCGGAAAAAGATTTCGCTTAGATTTCACCACTGCTTGATGCAACATATCTTTAAGAGTCATATTAGGTTTAACACTAATAAAATTAGTTTCTATAATGTTGTCAAGTTTTAATAAAGTTAAAACAGCTTGATCTTTATCGTGAGTGAGTAAAGCATTTTGATCTTTTAGCTCTTTGGTATAAATATTATAGTCTGAATTTGCTTTAGAAATTAAAAATGAAATCGCCACGGTAATCATTAATGGCACAAAAAGCTGATAGCCACCAGTAATTTCTGCTATTAAGAAAATTGCTGTCATAGGTGCTTGCAAAACTCCCGCCATTAAACCAGCCATCCCAACCATAGTAAAGTTTTCAGAACTCAAGTTAAAACCTAATTGGCGTGAAAAATTCACAAAAAAACTACCCGTAGCAGCCCCCAAAAACAACACAGGAGCAAACACACCTCCAACACCACCACCACTTAAAGTAACCGAAGTAGCTATGGGCTTGAGCAAAATTAAACCTAAAATTAAGCCAATAACCACCCAACTATTTCCTAAAGTATCTTTATAAAGAAAAGCATCAAAAGCACTTGTATAATCTTGTGCTATCAAACTATTCATAAAAGTAAAACCTTCTCCATAAAGCGGCGGAACTAAAAATGTAAGTAACCCAATAATAAAACCAGCAATCACTATTTTTAAATAATCATTTTTTATTTTGCTGAAGTAATTCTCGGTGGTAAAATAAATCTTAGAAAAATAAATAGACACTAAAGAGGTTATCACTCCTAAAGCGGCATAAAATAAAATATTTTGAATATCAAATTGCTGAATAGCATGAAAATCTACAATATACTGTTCTCCAATAAAAAACATTCGAGTAACTACCGCAGCGACAGACGCCATTAATAAGGGAAGTAAAGAAGCAAAAGTTAGATCTAAACTAAATACCTCTATCGCGAATAAAATTGCCGCAATGGGTGCTTTAAAAATTGCTGAAAGCGATCCTGCTGCTGCACAAACTAGTAGTAATTTTCGGGATTGCTCATTCATATGAAACATCCTCGCTATATTAGAACCAAAAGACGCCCCAGTAGCTACAGAAGGTCCTTCCAACCCAACAGAACCTCCAAAACCTACAGTTAATGGAGCGGTTAATAATGAGCTGATAAGATTACGTCTATCCATCTTACCATTTTTCTGAGAAATTGCAAAAAGTGCCATAGGTATTCCGTGACCTACATCTTTACGCAGTATATATTTTTTCATCAATAATACTAGCAATAAACCTATAAAAGGAAATATAAAATACCAATATACATGGTAATCATGAACCGCTCCTTTCTCAAAAAACATTGCAATATAATGCGTTATATTTTTTAATGCTACAGAAGACAATCCAGCAATTAAACCTACAAGAATACTTAAAATGTAAATAAAATTTTTCTTGGAGATATGCTTATACCGCCAGATTAAAAATCGTGTAAAAGGTGTTTTCTTCTTCAACATGCCATCTCTATTTCCTTATTACTATTGCTAAAAAAATCCTGTTTTCACAGGATTTTTTTACTTATTTTAATTCAACTTTAAGATGAAGTTCTTTTAATTGTTGTTCGTCTATTTTTGCTGGCGCATCGATCATTACATCTCTACCGGCATTATTTTTTGGGAAAGCTATAAAATCTCTAATGGTTTCTTGTCCTCCTAAAATAGCGACTAATCTATCTAATCCAAAAGCTAAACCGCCGTGTGGTGGCGCTCCATATTGAAAAGCATCCATTAAGAAGCCAAATTGTGCTTTTGCTTCTTCCTCAGAAAAGCCTAAGTAATCAAACATTGTTGCTTGAGTTTCTTTATCGTGAATTCTAATAGAACCTCCTCCAATTTCATTTCCGTTCAATACTAAATCGTAAGCATTAGCTTTCACTTTAGCTGGATCTGTAGAAAGCAACGGAATATCTTCTACTTTAGGTGAAGTAAACGGGTGGTGCATCGCGTGGTAACGTTCAGTTTCTTCATCCCATTCTAACAATGGAAAATCTACTACCCAAAGTGGAGCAAAAATTTTAGCATCTCTTAGGCCTAAACGCTCTGCCATTTCCATACGCAATGCGCTTAACTGAGCTCTTACTTTGTTGGTTTCTCCAGAAAGCACGCATATTAAATCGCCTGGCTTAGCATTTGTCTGTTCTGCCCACTGCGCTAAATCTTCTTCAGCATAAAACTTATCTACTGAAGATTTAAAACTTCCATCTTCATTATACTTTACGTAAACCATTCCTAGAGCTCCCACTTGCGGACGCTTTACCCAATCTATTAATTTATCTATTTCTTTACGGCTATAATTAGCTGCGTTAGGTACAGCAATACCCACTACTAATTCTGCTTCATTAAAAACTTTAAAGTCTTTATGCTGAGCTACCTCATTAAGCTCACCAAACTCCATCCCGAAACGAATATCTGGTTTATCATTACCATACTTACGCATCGCATCATCGTAAGTCATCCTCGGAAATTTCTCTACCTCAACTCCATTAATTTCTTTTAATAAATGTCTTGTTAAGTTTTCGAAAATATCTAAGATGTCTTCTTGCTCAACAAAAGCCATTTCACAATCTATCTGCGTAAACTCTGGTTGGCGGTCTGCGCGTAAATCTTCATCTCTAAAACACTTTACAATTTGAAAGTATTTATCCATACCACCTACCATTAACAATTGTTTAAACGTTTGTGGTGATTGCGGAAGTGCATAAAACTGCCCTTCATTCATTCTACTTGGCACTACAAAATCTCTTGCGCCTTCTGGGGTAGATTTAATTAAGTAAGGCGTTTCTACCTCTACAAAATCTTGATTAGATAAAAAATTTCTTACCTCCATGGTTACTTTATGACGAAAAACCAATTTGTTTTTAACTGGGTTTCTACGAATGTCTAAGTAACGATACTTCATGCGAAGATCTTCACCTCCATCAGTTTTATCTTCTATGGTGAACGGTGGCACTAATGCCGCGTTTAAAACCTCTAATTCTTCAACTAAAATTTCTATCTCTCCCGTTGGAATATTAGCGTTTTTAGATTCACGCTCAATTACTTTTCCTTTAATTTGAATTACAAACTCTCTCCCTAAACTCTTTGCGCGTTCCATTACTTCTACAGGAGTACGTTCTTCATCAAAAATAAGCTGAGTAATACCGTAGCGATCACGTAGATCTACCCAAATCATAAATCCTTTATCTCTTGATTTTTGCACCCAACCGGCTAAAGTTACCGTTTCTTCTTTATGACTTAATCGTAATTCTCCGTTTGTATGAGATCTGTACATAGTTTGTTTATTCAAATTCGAGCGCAAAAATAAGAAGATATCCTGTTTTGCCCTACTAATATTAAGATAAAATATAAGTGAATATAAAGTAATTTTAAACCGATAACTTATTTATATTCAACATTAAACAAATTCAATGTTAATTTAATGTTACGTAAATATTGATTTAATGTAAATAAATACTATATTTGTTAAGTTAACTTTAAATTAATTACGATGAAGAAGATAGTTTTTATGGCGATGGTAATACTTGGAGTGAGTGTTTATGCACAAGAAGTAAAGCCTAATTTTGAAAAAAAAGGAGAAGTAATAAAAGGAACTTATTATTACGATAACGGTGAAGTAAAGCAAGAAGGTACTTATAATAAAGAAGGAAAACTTCACGGAGAATGGATTATGTATAATGCTGAAGGTGATAAAACTGCCATTGGTAATTATGAGAAAGGCGTAAAGACTGGAAAATGGTTTTTCTGGAAAAAAGATGAACTTGTAGAAGTAGATTATGCCAACAATCAAATTGCTGATGTAACTAACTGGCAAAGTTCTAACACTATCGCTGTATCAGAATAATGCAACTATTCTTAAAACATAAAAAGCTTCTCAATTGAGAAGCTTTTTTTTATAGGTTAAAATAAATTACTTCAACTTTATTTTTTCATCCATGTTTTAAAATCTACTTCTTTTTGAATCAAAGATTTTAATTCTGTAATCGGAACTCTTTTCTGTTCCATTGTATCTCTATTTCTTACAGTTACCTGATGATCTTCTTTGGTATCATGATCTACCGTAATACAAAAAGGCGTTCCTGCTGCATCTTGACGGCGGTATCTTCTACCAACCGCATCTTTTTCATCATAAGTAATATTGAAATCCCATTTTAAATCGTCTACAATTTCTTGAGCGATTTCTGGCAAACCATCTTTTTTTACTAATGGCAAAATTGCGGCTTTGTAAGGCGCTAAAATTGCTGGAAGTTTTAATACTGTTCTCGACGTTCCGCCTTCTAATTCTTCTTCTTGCAAGGAGCTTGAGAAGACAGCTAAAAACATACGATCTAAACCAATAGAAGTTTCAATCACGTAAGGCACATAGTTTTTATTCATCTCTGGATCAAAAAACTGTAATTTTTTACCTGAATGTTCTTCGTGTGCTTTTAAATCGAAATCGGTACGTGAGTGAATTCCTTCTAATTCTTTAAAGCCAAATGGGAAGTTGAATTCTATATCTGTAGCGGCATTGGCATAATGCGCCATTTTTTCGTGATCGTGAAAACGGTAATTTTCTTCACCTAAATTAAGAGAAGCGTGCCATTGTTGACGTGTTTCTTTCCACTTTTCAAACCAAGTAAGTTCTTCGCCTGGACGCACGAAAAATTGCATTTCCATTTGTTCGAACTCACGCTGACGGAAAATAAATTGTCTAGCTACAATTTCATTTCTAAAAGCTTTCCCTATTTGCGCAATCCCGAAAGGTATTTTCATTCTTCCGGTTTTTTGCACATTAGCAAAGTTTACAAAAATTCCCTGAGCGGTTTCGGGTCTTAAATATAAATCTGTAGCGCTATCTGCAGAGGCTCCTAATTTTGTACCAAACATTAAATTAAATTGCTTTACATCTGTCCAGTTTTTTGAACCAGTATCTGGGCAAGCAATTTCTAATTCTTCAATTAAGGCTTTCACATCGGCTAAATCTTCATTGGTTAACGATTTTGCCAAACGTTCTAAGATTTCTTTTTCTTCGGTTTTATAACGAATTACACGAGGATTGGTGCTTACAAATTCTGCTTCATCAAATTTATCTCCAAAACGCTTGCGTGCTTTTGCAATTTCTTTTTGTGCTTTTTGATTAATTTTTTCAGCATAATCTTCTACCAACACATCGGCACGATAGCGTTTTTTAGAATCTTTATTATCTATGAGTGGATCGTTAAAAGCATCTACGTGACCAGAAGCCTTCCATGTGGTTGGGTGCATTAAAATTGCAGCGTCTAAGCCTACGATATTATCGTGAAGCTGAACCATGCTTTTCCACCAATATTCTTTTATATTTTTCTTTAACTCTGCTCCGTTTTGACCGTAGTCGTAAACTGCACTAAGCCCGTCATAAATTTCACTTGAAGAAAATATATAACCGTACTCTTTTGCGTGAGCAATTACCTGTTTGAATTTGTCTTGTTGTTTTGCCATACAACAAAAATATAAAACCGACTTTAATTAATAGATATTCATAACTGTTTTATTCGATAATAAATGTAGAAGAAGAGAGTAACTGCTCATTTTTAAAGATATTCACGATATATTCTCCTTTTTCTTTATGATTTTTATTAATGCTCACAAACTCGCAAAGCTGCAAATTGGATTGATGATAATTTACGGTAAGGTCTTGGCTATAATACAATTCTTTATTATGAAACATTTCTCTTTTTTTATCACCAATGAGATTGTGACTTGGGTTAATTACTTGAATAAAAAGTTGTAAAGTTTCTGCGGGAACAATTTTACTTTCATTTATCTGAAAACAAATTCTAATTTGTTCTATTCTGTTTAAATGATCTGTAATTTTCAATTCTCCGTTTTTTTTCACATAGGCGCCCTCTCCATGAACCTCTGAAATTTTTATTATAGAAGCTTCATCTATTCTTTGTTGTAATTCTTCATTTTTTAAATGTAAAGAATCTGTTTTTTGCTTGTTGTTTCTTAAAACCTGATTGGTACTATCTATAGCTGTTTTTAGTTTTTTATTTTCTTCAGTTAATGCACTAAGATGTGTAAGCAATCTGTGCTTAGCAATTTTTAACTGATCTGCCTGTAATCTGTATTTTTTTAGTAAATTATAATTAGATTCTAAAGACTGGAGAGAATCTAAGAGCACCAAAATTCGTCGCTTTTCATGGCTTAAGGATTTATTAATTAAGATGTTTTCTACCTCTAAACTATCGTAAGCGGTTTGTATTTCTAAAAGTTCACTCTTTAGATAAGCTTTTTCTTCTTCTAAATATTTGATATTCTCATTCTTCTCACGGTGAAAATTAACCGTGTAGATAATCATAATGGCCAAACCGCATAATAAAACTCCGATGAGAATTTTTAAAATATTTTCTTTATTCTTTTCGCTCATATAAAAGAGTCCAATTTTTTTATTAACTTAATAACAAATTAAAAATGAATTGTTTAAAGACTTATTACATCTGTTTTTACCTAAAAAATGCGTAGCTTGTAACGAGAATATTATAGAGCACGAAATAATTTGCACTTCATGTTTACACCAATTACCTTTAGCCAATACACACTTACATAACGAAAATACATTAAAAAAAGTATTTGATAATAAATTACCTCTATGCAATATTACTTGCTTGCTCTATTTTTATAAGAAGGGAATAACTCAAAATTTATTTCATAATTTAAAATACCGTAATCATCCAGAAATAAGCACTTATCTAGGAGAATGGATTTGTTACTACCTAGCTAAAAATGATTTTATGAAAGATATCGAGGTGGTAATTCCTGTCCCAATCCATAAAAGTCGAAAAAAAGAAAGAGGCTACAACCAAGTAGAAGGTTTTGCCAAAGTAATTGCGCAAAAATTTAATATCTATTATATTGATGACGTACTTATTAAAAAAGAAGCCACCAAAACACAAGTATTTAAAAGTAAACTAGCCAGACAAGAAATAAAATCTAATTATTTTAGTTTAGAAAATGAAACAAAAATTGCTGGTAAGCATATTTTATTAGTAGATGATATTATTACTACAGGCTCTACCTTAGTTTCTTGTGGCAAAATTTTAAATCGAGTAAATAATATAAAATTAAGTATTGCCAGTATGGCTTATACGCCTTAATTTGTCTAGAATATGCAAAATAATTGTTTCTTTGCAGTAAAATTAAGCAGATGAATTTTAAGCGCTTTACATACTTTTTTTTGGCTTTTATAAGTTTAAGTTTTCTCTTTAACTGTGCTAAAAGAGGCATGCCTACTGGTGGCGATTTAGACACGATACCCCCAGCATTTATAAATGCTTTACCAGAAAATTATTCTACTAAATTTAAAGCAGAAGAGATAAGAATCAAGTTTGATGAATATATTAAGTTAAAAGATCCGCAGCGTCAAATTATTGTTTCTCCCCCCATGGATCCCAAACCAGAATTATACCCCATGGGAAGTGCTAGTGAGAATGTAAGAATTAAAATTACAGACACTTTACAAGAAAACACTACTTATACTATTAACTTTGGAAATAGCATAGTAGATAACAATGAGGGTAACCCTTTACCTTTTTTTAAATATGTATTTTCTACCGGAGCTTATGTAGATTCGCTTATGGTAAAAGGATCTATAAAAGATGCCTACCAACCTAAAACAGATGAGTTTATCTCTGTCATGCTCTACGAAATTGATTCTACATTTAACGATTCTGTCGTGTTCAACAAAATGCCTACTTATATTTCATATACCCAAGACACCTTAAATACATTTAGCGTTGAGAATATGAAAGAAGGAAAATATAAAATGGTAGCTATTTTAGATAAAAATCAGAATTACAAGTTTGACCCAAGAAGTGATAAAATTGGATTTGTAGATAGCTTAATCACCTTACCTACTAATAAAAATATTCAAATTTCTATATTTAAAGAAGTATTAGATTTTCAAATTCAAAGACCCAAACAAATTTCTAAACAACATTTAATCTTTGGTTACCGCGGAAACCCTGAAGAAACTCAAATTGAATTAATTTCTGAAAAACCTGCTGATTTTGATTACAAAATTATAAAAGACAGAGAAAAAGACACCTTACACTATTGGTTTAAACCTTATAAAGAAGTAGATAGTTTACTTTTTAAAGTTACACACCAAAAATATACCGATACGGTTTATACTAAAATTAGAGATATGAAAAAAGACTCTCTAGAAATTACCCCACTCACTAAAGGAAGTTTTGATGTAGATAAAGACTTTAAAATCACAGCTAATTTACCATTAGTTAAATTAGATTCTAGCTACATAACTATTATAAATCAAGATTCTATCGCTATTCCTTTTCAATATCAATTTGAAGAATTTGAAAACACATATGCGCTTAATTTTGAAAAAGAACAAAAACAAATATTCAATATTAAATTATTACCCGGTGCTATCACAGATTTTTATGAGCACACCAACGACACGCTAAATTTTAAAATTAAAACCCCAGACTTTGCAGATTTAGGAGTGTTAAATATGACCATCACCAATCTTAAATCTTACCCAGTAATTGCTCAATTAACCAATAACAAAGGAGAAGTTTATAAAGAAGTAATTCATCAAGAAAATGAAGGAAATGTACTTAACTTTAAATACATAAACCCTGGTAAATATTTGTTGAGAATTATTTATGATGAAAACAATAACGGAGCGTGGGATACTGGTAACTATCTTCAAAAAACACAACCCGAAGAAATAATTTATTACCCAAAAGAAATAGAAATAAGAGCAAATTGGGATGTTATGGAAACCTTTAAACTAAATTAAATTCATCACGATCATTTAAAAAAGAGAATCGTTTTCTGGTTTCATTTAGTTTGGCCTTCTCTAATAAAATAGTTTCTGAAAATACTTTCCCTTCGTTTAAAGTTGAAATTTGTTCACCCAACATATCATAAATTGCTGAGTGACCAGAATATTCGTGATGATTACCGTCAAAACCAACCCGATTAACACCAGCAACGTAACACATATTTTCAATTGCTCTGGCTTTTAAAAGCGTATCCCAAGCTGCTATTCTTTTTTTAGGCCAATTAGCAACATACAGCAACAAATCAAAGTCAACTGTATTTCTAGACCATACCGGAAAACGAAGGTCATAACAAATTAGCGGACAAATTTTCCATCCTTTGTATTCTACCATTAATCGCTCTTCACCTGCTGCGTAAGTTTGTTCTTCATGAGCCAAAGTAAACAAATGCTTTTTATTATAAGTTTGATAACTTCCGTTAGGCAATACAAAAAATAACCTATTGTAATAATTAGAATTTTCTTTAATCATTACACTTCCTGTAATAGCAATATTATTTTTTTTAGCTGTTTCTTTTAACCAATCTAAAGTTTTCCCATTTTCTAATTCTGCAAATTGCATAGGATTCATAGAAAAGCCTGTTGTAAACATTTCTGGCAATACAATTAAATCTGATGACGCTTTAAGAAAATTAATATGCTTTGAAAACAACTCAAGATTAGCCGTAATATTTTCCCATTTTAAATCTTCTTGAATAATGGTGATGTTTAGATTTTCCATAAAACTAAAGGTAAAAAATTTATTTGAATTTTCTTAAATACTAATATTTACAAACGTTTAAAAACGAAATTAAACGGAAGTAAATACTTAACAAACAACTAAAACCTAATCGACTCTTCATCTTTGCTCTACTGAATCGAACTAATGAAATTCAGACTTTAAAATTCTATCTTATGAACGCATTAAAAAACAGAGTACAGTTAGTTGGAAACTTAGGTAACAACCCAGAAATTATTAACCTTGAAAGTGGTAAAAAATTAGCAAAATTTTCTATCGCTACTAATGAAACTTATAAAAATAGTGAGGGAAAAAAAGTTACAGACACCCAATGGCACAATATTATAGCTTGGGGAAAATTAGCAGAACTTGCTGAAAATTATTTATTACAAGGAAAAGAAGTAATTCTCGAAGGTAAATTAACTACTAGGAGTTACGAAAATAAAAGTGGCGAAAAGAAATATATCACAGAAATTGTAGCTCAAGATTTTTTAATAACTAATAAATAGTTACTACTTTAAGTCGCAAACATAAACGTAAAAAAATGAACATAATTAAAACAAATCACTATAAATTTATCAATAACCGTATTTTTTAACAAATAAAAACAAATTTTTAACTATTTATATAAAACCACCTTGCAAATCTGTACGTAGCTTACATAGATCAACAAAACTTATTTTAATTATGAAGAACAAAAACGTAAAAGTAGAACGTCTTGTAACCCAAAAAGGTAACAAAAGAAGACAATTTTTAAAAATGAGTGGACTTGCAATTGCCGGTAGTGGTTTAATATTAAGCTGTAGCGATGATGACGATTTCACTGAAAATGTACCTGATTTATTTGATTTGGGTAGCGGAGATCTTGGTGTTTTAAATTATGCTTATGCGCTTGAACAGCTAGAAGCAGATTTCTATACCAAAGTCGTTAACGGCTCCTATTGGTCTGGTGCTGCTGCAGAAGAAAAGCAAATCTTAGAAGATTTATATAATCATGAGGTAAATCACCGAGAGTTTTTTAAAGCTGCTTTAAATGCTAATTTCGATGCGGAATTAGTTTTACCAGAAAGTTTAGAGTTTGATTTTTCAACCGTAAATTTCTCGAATCGAGATTCTGTGTTAGAAACTGCTCAATTATTAGAAGACACTGGTGTTAAAGCATACAATGGTGCTGGTAAATTAATAGAAACTGCCGCTTATTTAGTTATTGCAGGAAAAATTGTTTCTGTAGAAGCAAGACATGCTGCTGCAATTAGAAGTATTAGAGGTAATGATATGGATGATTTTAAACTTTTTGCAGGTGATGATATTGTGGATAGCCAAAGTGGTCTAGACGGGGCAGAAAATCCATCAGTAATTATCAATGCCGCTAAAGACTTTTTCGTTACTCCATTTACAGCAAATCAATTGCCGTAATCAAGTATCATTTAATTTTTTAATAATTTAAAAACAACATCATGAATCTTATAAAATTTTTAGACGAATTCACCTCAGAAAATCTAGCCAAAAAAGGAGCTTCAAGAAGAGATGCATTTAGCACCTTTTCTTCACTTGGTAAAAAAGCAGCAATCGCTGCAGTACCTTTTGGCATGGCAACTTTATCAAATAAAGCAAAGGCTGCAACTATGTTTCAAACAGACGATGCAGTAGGTGCTTTGCAATTAGCGCTAACACTAGAATATTTAGAAGCAGATTTCTATTTAAAAGCTCTAGAATCTAACGTATTAGATGAAGACGTTAGTGGTAAAGCAAATGCAATTTACGAACAAATTTCAAAGCACGAATCTGCTCACGTAACTTTGCTGCAAGATACTTTAATAAGCTTAGGTGAAACTCCTGGAACATCACCACAATTTGATTTCACAGCTAACGGTGCTTTTGATCCATTTAACACGGACAATCCAGACGCTTATGTTCAATTATTAGCATTAGCTCAAGCATTTGAAGATACAGGAGTAAGAGCCTATAAAGGTCAGGCAGGAGCATTGATGGGTAATGATGCACTATTAACTGCGGCATTACAAATACATTCTGTAGAAGCTCGTCATGCTTCTGAAATAAGAAGATTAAGAGAACTTCAAGGTTGGATTACCTTAAATGAAAGAGGAGAAGGAATGCCAGCTGCCACCCAAGCCGTTTATAATGGAGAAGAAAATATATCTCAAGCTGGTGTAGATGTTACCACGCTTGGAAGTGGGTCTCCATTTACAGCAATAGCTTCTTCTCAAGCTTACGATGAGATCTTGACAGGAGACGAGGCCACTAGTATTGCGAGTTTATTTATAGCATCTTAAACATTATAATTCTTATTAAAAAAGAGCGCTTTGAACTTAAAGCGCTCTTTTTTATTTATTGTTGAATATTTACTAAATTTAACTGCTTAATTTTATTATTTTTATAATATAAATTTTTTATTTATATTTAAGTAACTGAAAAATAAAAAGTTATGGCTATTAAAAATTTTCAAACTAAAAAATTAGAAGAAGAGGTAATTTCAGAAAACATCACCGTTAGTGATTTTATGACGATAAACTTATATAAATTTTATAAGAATCAAAGTGTTTTAGAGGTGATGGAAACTTTACTTAAACATAATATTTCAGGAGGACCTGTAGTTAATGATCAAAATGAATTAGTAGGTATTATTTCTGAAGGTGACTGTATTAAACAAATATCTGAATCTCGTTATTACAATCAGCCTATGGAAAATATGAGTGTTGAAAATTATATGATTAGAGATGTAGAAACAGTAACGCCAGACATGCATTTATTTGATGTAGCTAATAAATTTTTAAGCTTAAAAAAAAGAAGATTTCCAGTTTGTGAACAAGGGAAATTAGTTGGCCTCATTAGTCAAAAAAATGTATTGAAAGCAGCTTTAGAGCTACAAGGACATAGTTGGAAAAGTTAACCTATATTAAAATAACAGGCCAGCTGTAGTGATACTAAATCTACTCCTAAAAAAAGATTTTTTGAGCTAAACGATAAGTATTTGCGTGTGCCTCAACAATATGTTTGATCTCTTTAGAATAACCGCCACCCATACTACATTCTACAGGGAGATTTTTATCTTTTAAAGATTGTAAAACAAAACGATCTCGCTCTTTACAATCGTCTATACTTAAACTTAGCTTCCCTAATTTATCAGTCGCCAACACATCTACACCAGAAAGATAAAATACAAAATCTGGCGCTACCATTTCAATTAACTTCGGTAATGTTTCTTTTAAAATTTTCAAATATTCTTCTCCCTCTGTTTGGTTTGGTAAACCAATATCTAAATTTGATTTTTCTTTTTTGAAGGGATAATTACTTTCGCAATGCATTGAAAACGTAAAAACCGAATCATCATTTTCAAAAATTTCAGCCGTTCCATTTCCTTGATGTACGTCTAAATCTACAATTAGTATTTTTTCTGCTAAATTATGCTGCTGAAGATACCTTGCTGCAATAGCCTGATCATTCAGCATACAAAAGCCTTCTCCTCTATTGGTGTAAGCGTGGTGAGTTCCTCCGGCAATGTTCATTGCTATTCCATATTGCAAAGCAAACTCAGCTGCCATAATCGTGCCGCCTGCTATTAATCTTTCTCGCCAAACTAACTCACGAGAAAGCGGAAAACCTGTTCTTCTAATTTCTTTCTGCGTTAGTTTTAGGTTGAGAAAATCATAGTAATAATCAACATCATGAACGTCACAAATGTATTTATCATTGGGCAATTTTGGTTCAAAAAAATTCTCTTCGCTACAAGTTCCTTCTAACAATAATTGCTGCGGAAGTAGTTCATACTTTTCCATAGGAAATCTATGCCTCGCCGGCAACGGATAAACGTAACTAGGATGAAAAGCGATTTTGAGCATATAAATAAATTCTCCTTATTGATTTTAAAAAATCAACGAGGAGAATTTTAAATTTAAGAAATTACGGTTCCGCTAGTTACTCCGCTTTCATCTGGATTTACAAAAACCAATTTTCCTTCGGCATTTTCTGTCATTAAAATCATTCCTTCACTCATCGTTCCGCGAAGTTTTATAGGTTTTAAGTTGGCGACAACGCTTACTTTTTTTCCTATGATATCTTCAGGTTTAAAATGTTCTGCAATACCAGAAACGATGGTTCTTTGATCGATACCGGTATCTACTTTTAGAATTAATAATTTTTTTGCTTTCGGCATTTTTTCAGCCTCAATAATTGTCCCTACTCTAAGGTCGAGTTTGGTAAAATCATCAAATTCAATAAATTCTTTCTGCGAAATGACTTCGGCTTCTTCTGTCGCGTTTACTTTTTTGGTCGCTTCTAATTTATCGATTTGTTTCTGAATTTCTTCATCTTCTACTTTTGCAAATAACAATTCAGCTTTTTCTATTTGATGATCTTTTTCTAACAATACTTTTTCTGTTGAAATATCTTCCCAAGAGTAATCTACTTCTTGTAAATTCAACATTGCTTTTAATTTATTAGAAGTAAATGGTAAAAACGGTTCACTTAAAGTAGCTAGTGCAGAAGCTATCTGTAGAGCTACATACATCACAGTTTCTGTGCGTTCTTTATCTGTCTTAAAAGTTTTCCAAGGCTCTTCATCGGCTAGGTATTTATTTCCTAATCGAGCTACATTCATCAATTCAGCTTGCGCTTCTCTAAAACGATATTTTTCAATTGAGCTAGCAATTACTGAAGGGTAGGCTTTTAATTCGGCTAAAGTTTGTTCATCTATTGCTAAAAACGCTGCAGGACTTGGTACCTTACCCTCGTAATATTTATTGGTTAGCACTACAACTCGGTTAATAAAGTTACCGAAAATGGCTACTAATTCACTGTTATTTCGCTGCTGAAAGTCTTTCCAAGTAAAATCGTTATCTTTAGTTTCAGGAGCATTGGCAGTTAATACATAACGCAACACATCTTCTTTCCCTGGAAAATCTTCTAAATATTCGTGCAACCAAACCGCCCAATTTTTAGAGGTAGAAAGTTTATTGCCTTCTAAGTTTAAAAACTCATTAGCAGGCACATTATCTGGCATTACATAATCTCCGTGCGCTTTTAACATTACCGGAAAAATAATACAGTGAAAAACAATATTGTCTTTACCTATAAAATGAACCAGCTTAGTATCTTCATCTTTCCAATATGGCTCCCAGTCTTTGCCTTCACGTTCTGCCCATTGTTTGGTGGCCGAGATGTAGCCAATAGGCGCATCGAACCAAACATAAAGCACTTTACCATCGCCACCTTTTACAGGCACAGGAATTCCCCAATCTAAATCACGGGTAACGGCACGAGCACGTAAGCCATCATCAATCCACGATTTACATTGGCCGTAAACGTTAGATTTCCAATCTTTTTTATGTTCTTTTAGTATCCATTCTTTTAAAAATGGTTCATATTGATCTAAAGGTAAAAACCAGTGTCTAGTTTCTTTTAAAATGGGAACGGCTCCAGTGATTGCCGATTTAGGGTTGATTAAATCTGTTGCGTTATGGGAAGTTCCGCACTTTTCACATTGGTCGCCGTAACTTTCTTCATAACCACACTTAGGACAAGTACCTACCACAAAACGATCGGCTAAAAATTGTTGTGCTTCTTCATCATAAAGTTGTTGCGTAACTTCTTCTATAAACTTATCTTCATCATATAATTTCTGAAAAAAATCGGAGGCCGTTTGGTGATGAATTTTGGAAGACGTGCGCGAATAATTATCAAAAGCTATCCCGAAATCTTGGAATGATTTTCTAATAATTCCGTCGTACTTATCCACCACATCTTGTGGCGTTACGCCTTCTTTTTTTGCTTTAATGGTAATGGGCACACCGTGTTCATCGCTTCCGCAGACAAAAACTACATCTCTCCCTAGTTTTCTTAAATATCTTACATAAATGTCTGCTGGCACATAAACCCCTGCTAAATGTCCAATATGAATAGGACCGTTAGTATATGGTAAAGCGGCAGTAATGGTATATCTTTTTGGTGTACTCATTTCTCGAATTTTAAGGGGGTAAAGGTAAGAAAAGCCACGAGGATTTTGAAACTGTTTATAGAAAAGAGATTTTTACTATTTTTAAACAAAATTATTTCAGATGAAATCACCGCAACCCCTTCAGAAACATGATAAAATCGCTATCGTAGCCACCGCAAGAAAAACTAAGAAAGAAGATTTGCAACCAGCCATTCAGCTTTTGCAACAATGGGGGCTTCAATATGTAATTGGTTCTAGCATCGGATTAGAAGAACATCAATTTGCAGGAAGTGATGAAGAACGTGCAAAAGATCTTCAACAGCAATTAGATGACCCTAAGATTAAAGCGATTTGGTGCGCAAAAGGAGGTTACGGAACGGTTCGTATTTTAGATTTAATCAATTTTTCAATGTTTAAAAAAAATCCGAAATGGATTATTGGTTACAGTGATGTGACCGCTTTGCACGCACATATTCACAATTTAGGTATTGCCACGCTTCACGCACAAATGTGCATTGGGGTAGAAACTAAGTCTGAAGCAAGTCGAGTATCTTTACAAAAATTACTTTTTGGTAAAAAGGTTAATTATCAATTTCAAAGTCATCAACTTAATAGAAATGGAATTGCGCAAGGAGAACTAATTGGCGGAAATTTATCGGTGCTCTATTCACTATGCGGAAGCAATTCTAACCTCAACACCACAAGAAAAATTCTTTTTTTAGAAGACTTAGATGAATATCTCTACCATATTGACCGCATGATGCAAAACCTAAAGCGAAATGGAATGCTAGAAAATTTAGCTGGACTCATCGTTGGCGGAATGAGCGCTATGAATGATAACAGCATTCCGTTTGGAAAAACTGCTGAAGAAATTATTTCAGAAACAGTTGCAGCTTATGATTTTCCAGTCGGTTTTAATTTTCCGGCAGGTCATATTGAAGATAACCAAGCCTTAATTTTAGGGTCAAAAGTGAAACTTGAAGTTACTGAAAACGGCTCTCTGTTGAGTTACCTTGAAGAATAATAAATTTAATTTGAATATCTTTATACATAATCACGTCCTGCTTAACTTGTTTTAGCATCACATATAATTACAAAAAATATAATCTCAACCCTGCATGGTGAGAACAATTCGATATTAACACCAAAAGATTCCTGCCTACGCAGGAAATAGCTATGGCACAGCACAACGAACTTGGTAAAAAAGGTGAACAACTAGCGGTAGATTTTCTACATCAAAAAGGCTATGCTATTTTAGAACGTAATTACCGTTTTCAAAGAGCAGAAGTAGATATTATTGCTCAAAAAGAAAATTTAATTTGTGCCATAGAAGTAAAAACCAGAAGTACACCAGAATTTGGTAATCCGCAAGATTTTGTAAAACCCAAACAAATTCAGCAGTTGGTAAAAGCAATGGATTTTTATGTTACAGATAACGATCTTGATGTTGAATTACGTTTTGATATTATGGCTATTATCAAAAATAAACTCGGCACTCGCATCGAACATCTAGAAGATGCGTTTCTATATTTTTAAGATAGTTTTATCGCTGCTCGTTATGACCATTAGGAGTTTCTTTTTAAATTTAAGAATAAAAAATATATTATTAGTACTTATATCAATAGGAACGACGACGATGACAGCCCAAGAAATATCTACTTACAAATGGAAAAATAGGTTAGTTCTTGTCCTTTCTTCTTCTACTGAAACAGCCGACTATCAAAAACAAGTACAAAAGCTCAAGGAAAATACTGAAGGTTTAGCTGAAAGAAAAATCAAAGTATTTCAAATTACTCCTGAAAAATTTACAACAGATTTTAGTAAGAATTGGAAAAGAGAGCCTTCACTATACGATAAATTTTCAACCCCAAATGCTGATTTTGAAATTATATTAATTGGTCTTGATGGCGGGAAAAAACTACGTCAGCAACAGCCCATTTCAACTGAAAAACTATTTTCTACTATAGATGTTATGCCTATGCGAAAAGCAGAAATGCGTAGAGATTAAATTCATTCTTATTCAATTAAAAAAAACCTCAACATTAAGATATTTATCCGGACTATGAGGTTTAAATCCTATTCGACTTAAAATATATTGTATGTCCGCTGTGCCATAATATTTAATTTCCGGCACGCTGAAATTGATTCAGGGTCTTCCTAACCATCATGAGATGCCGAATCAAGTTCAGCATAACATTTTTAAATTGAAAAATTTAGTTGACAAAAGGCGAATAATTACTCATTTATTTAAGCTTCGACTTCTTCCTCTTTCTTTCTTAAATCTAAAGGCTGCAAAGCTTTCAAGGCTTTCTCTATCGAATTAATCTTATCGAAAGTTAATAGCAAACGTAAACCACTTCTGGTTTTCTTTTCTTTCATCTTACAAGTCGTAGGATGTGATTGTACGTATTGTAAAACTTTAGTAAAATTAGCCGTTTGATAGAAACGCGATTGCTGATCTGATATAAAATACCCAATCAGTTTGTTTTGCTTCATAATTATACGTTCTAGACCTATCTTAGAAGCAATCCATTTGATGCGGACACTGTTCAATAAATCAACCGCCGGAACCGGTAATTCACCAAAACGATCGACAAGCTCGGCTTCAAATTTTTCTAATTCTTCTTCGGTTTTCAGTTCGTTCAGCTTCGTATATAAATTCAGACGTTCTGCAATGTTATTGATGTAATCATCCGGGAACAGAATTTCAAAATCGGTATCGATCTGGGTGTCTTTTACAAAGTCTTTATCTTCAACATTCTCTTCATCATACAAATCTTTGAATTCATTTTCTTTCAATTCTTCAATGGCTTCGGCAAGAATTTTCTGATACGTATCAAAACCTATTTCGTTAATAAATCCGCTTTGTTCTCCGCCCAATAAATCACCGGCACCACGAATCTCTAAATCTTTCATCGCGATATTAAAGCCACTTCCTAATTCTGAAAATTGCTCTAAAGCGGTCATTCGTTTACGTGCTTCTTCGGTCATTGCCGAATATGGTGGTGTGATAAAATAACAGAAGGCTTTTTTGTTGCTTCGCCCTACCCGACCACGCATTTGATGCAGATCTGATAGCCCAAAATTATTGGCATTATTGATGAAAATGGTATTTGCGTTGGTTACATCCAATCCGCTTTCAATAATTGTAGTCGAAACCAACACATCAAATTCGCCATTAATAAAACTCAGCATTAATTTTTCGAGTTTCTTCCCTTCCATCTGTCCGTGGCCAATCCCCACTTTAGCATCAGGAACTAAACGCTGAATCATGCCGGCAACTTCCTTAATATTCTCTATTCGGTTATGAATAAAGAAAACCTGTCCGCCTCGCTGAATTTCATATAAAACAGCATCCCGAATACTTTCTTCGGAAAAACGAATCACATTCGACTCAATTGGATAACGGTTTGGTGGCGGTGTGGTAATCGTAGATAAATCTCGTGCTGCCATCAAACTAAACTGAAGCGTTCGCGGAATTGGCGTTGCTGTAAGTGTTAAGGTATCTACATTTTCTTTAATAGTCTTCAGTTTATCTTTTACAGCAACTCCAAACTTTTGCTCTTCATCTACAATCAGCAATCCAAGATCTTTAAATTTTACTGTTTTACTTGCCAATTGGTGCGTACCAATAATAATATCTACGCGACCACTTTCTAGATCGGCTAAAGTTTCCCGACGTTCTTTTGCTGTTCTAAATCTATTTAGGTAATCTACGGTAACCGGCAAATCTTTTAAACGCTCAGAAAATGTTTGATGATGCTGAAAAGCCAAAATTGTTGTGGGCACCAAAACCGCAACTTGCTTTCCGTTATCCACTGCTTTAAAAGCAGCACGAATCGCTACTTCTGTTTTCCCGAAACCAACATCCCCACAAACCAATCTATCCATTGGGCGTTCGTTTTCCATATCTTTTTTTACCGCTTCGGTAGCGGTACTTTGATCTGGCGTATCTTCATAGATAAATGAAGCTTCTAGCTCGTGCTGTAAATATGAATCTGGACCGTAGGCAAAACCTTTCTGCAATCGGCGTTTTGCGTATAATTCAATTAAATTATAAGCAATATGTTTAACTCGGGCTTTGGTTTTGCTTTTCAGTTTTTTCCAGGCATTACTACCTAATTTGAAAATTTTTGGCTCTTTCCCGTCTTTCCCGTTATATTTTGAAATTTTATGTAACGAGTGAATACTTAAATATAAAATATCACGCTCGCCATAAATTAATTTAATCGCTTCCTGTTTTTTGCCTTCTACGTCAATTTTCTGGAGTCCGCCAAATTTCCCAATTCCGTGATCAATGTGCGTTACATAATCGCCAACCGTAAGATTGGTGAGTTCTTTAAGCGTTATCGCTTGCTTTTTAGCATAACCATTTTTTAAGCTGAATTTATGGTAACGCTCAAAAATTTGATGATCGGTATAGCAAACATTCTTTGCCTGCTCATCGATAAAACCTTGAAATAACGAAAGCACCACCGTTTTATATTTGACTTCTCTATCTTGATCTTTAAAAATATCGTGAAAACGTTTGGCTTGTTGTTCGCTTCCGCAGAAAATATAATTGGAATAGCCTTTTTCTTGATTTTCGATTAAATTGGTAATTAATAAATCGAATTGTTTGTTGAAAGAAGGTTGTGGTGTAATAAAAAAGACAATTTCTTTCTTCGGTTTTAACAACGGATAATTGCTTAATTCTGCCACCGAAAAATCTAATAATTGTTTATTTATTAATGAAGAAGTACAAAAAAGTTCTGCTGGTTCGCTTTGCTTAATTTCTCCTGAAAGTTTCTGAAAAGCCTCTTCTGCTTTTTCAAAAAGTTTATCGATTTGTGCTGAAAAAAGATCTAGATTTTTAACGAAAATCAAGGTGTTCTCTGCTACATATTTTAAAAAGCTTTCTCTTATTTCGTCGAGTTTTTTATTCTCGACATTCGGCATAATAGAGATTTTCTTGACCTTATCTGTTGAAAGCTGTGTTTCCACATCGAAACTACGAATACTATCTACTTCATCCCCAAAAAATTCGATTCGGTACGGTTCGTCATTACTGAAAGAAAATACATCTATAATTCCACCGCGTACAGAAAATTCACCTGGTTCGGTTACAAAATCTACGCGTTTAAACTTGTATTCAAATAAAACTTCATTTACAAAATCAATGGAAAGCTCGTCTCCATTATTTATTTTAAGAGTGCTTTTATCAAGCTCCTTCCGAGTAACTACTTTTTCGAAAAGCGCATCGGGATAAGTCACAATAACCGAAGGTTTCTTACGCGAATTGATACGGTTTAACACCTCGGCTCGTAAAAGCACATTGGCATTATCTGTCTCTTCAATTTGATAAGGCCTGCGGTAACTCCCCGGATAGAACAAGACATCTTCTTCCCCAATTAATTGTTCCAAATCGTTTAGGTGATAGGCCGCTTCTTCTTTATCATTTAAAATCAATAAGAAAGGACGATTGGTTTCCTTAAAAGCGTTAGCCACCACAAAAGAAAGTGCAGAGCCTACAAGACCTTTTAGATGAATTTTATCGGTATTTTTTCGGGAAACGGCAATAGCGTCTCGCAATTCCTGCTGCTGCGGGGATTGTGCAAAACTGTGGGAGATATTAGCTGTACTCATTGCCACAAAGATAATTGCAAAACCAAAGCTTCACAACTGACTACGAAATTTTTAACATAGCGTTTAAATATGCTAGTAGTAAAGTTTTCTCTTCTTTAATTTATAAAATTAAACTGATTTGAATTCGGCTTTAATTTTATCTACAATTACCTGAGCTAGTTTTCGTTTACTCTCCACCGTCCAGCCCGCTACGTGTGGAGAAAGTAATACATTTTCAGCTTCTATTAAATATTGAAAAGCCGCTGACATTTGTGTTGCAGAAGTAAATAAATTTTCAAAAGAAGTTTTTTCATACTCCAACACATCGAGTCCTGCACCTAAAACTTTTCCTGTTTTTAAAGCATTTACCAAATCTAAAGTGACTACACTTTGCCCACGACCGGTATTGATGAACCAAAAGTTATGCTGAAAAGCTGTGATAAAATTAGCATCAATCATGTTTTTGGTAAGCGCGGTTAAAGGTGTGTGCAAGCTTACTACCTCAACCTTCTGCTGAAATTTTTCTAAGCTCACTTGTTTAGCAAATTGATCTCCTACATTTTCTTTAATATCGTAACAAAGCACCTCAACCTCAAAGCCTTGAAGTTTTTTAGCGAACGATTTCCCCATATTCCCGTAGCCAATAATCCCCACGGTTTTCCCTTCTAATTCAACTCCGCGATTCTCTTCACGTAACCATTGACCATTTCTAACTTCTTGATCGGCTTTATTGAGTTTATTGAACAAAGATAGTAACATACCCAATGCGTGTTCTCCCACAGCATTGCGGTTACCTTCTGGGGCAGAAAAGAGTTTAATACCTTGTGCTAAGGCAAAGTCTACATCTATATTTTCTAAACCAGCTCCCAGTCGACCTATAAATTTTAAATTTTTTGCTGCGGAAAGAAATGCTACATCAAGCTTAAAACGACTGCGGATAATAAGACCTTCGTAATTATTAATTTTTGCTAAAATTTCTTCTTTAGAAGATGTATAATCTTCATCATTAGCAAACCCCAGCTCCTGAAGTTGTTCTAAAATTAAGGGATGATTTTTATCGAGATGAAGGACTTTCATTTTTGTTTTTGTTTTATTTTTTTACCTATTGAAGAAAATCATTATAAATATATCATGCTGAATCTGGTTTTTCTCCTCAAAATGATTTAAAAATCACCGCATGATAAAAACTTTAGACTTCGCTCAAAATGAAATTAATAATACACTAATCTTTAAAAAAAGGTTCTGTAATTTCTGGCGTGATGCGTGAAGGTCGGTGACTTTGCTTTTCTATAAGACACCATAATGTTTTAGCCTGTGCTAAAATTTTATTATCTTTTTTACGAATAATCTCTACGCGTCGCTCGCTTTTTACACCTTCGTGGCTTTCTATCCAAGTTTTGAGTATAAGTTTATCGTTTAAATAAGCTGGACTTTTATATTCTATAAAATGATTTAAAACAACCCACCCCATTCGTTCTCTTAACTCTTTGGAAGTTTTTAGATTCCAGTGTTTTTCTCCCACATCTTGCACCCATTGCAAATAAGCAACATTATTAACGTGCTTTAATTCGTCGATGTGTTCTTGTTGAACTTCAATTTCATATTGAAAAGGAATAGGTGTCATAGTAATCTTTTGCTTTCACCAAATGTAGCAATATTACTATTTCTTTAAAATTTTTTCTGTTGAAGAAAACACTTAAAGGAAAATATGTTTTTATAAACTGAATATTTTGCGTGAAGGATGGAGGCTTTGTTGGAGCTCTTTTTGTTTTATTTTTCGTACACTCGAGTTTTATAAAACAAAAAAGCGACTGCCGAGAGCCTGACCCGTAGGGACACGCCCCAATAAATTGCCTAAAAGCCAAGAATTAATTTAGCGATACTGAAATAAATTAAAATTCCGCAAATATCATTACTAGTGGTGATAAAAGGTCCTGTAGCCATCGCAGGGTCAATACCTTGTTTGTGTAAAATAATGGGAACAAAAGTACCAATAAGAGAGGCCGTTATAATTACTGAAATAAGTGAAATAGCAACAGTTAATCCAAAATCAAAACCAAGATTTAAAAGAAAAACTCCTCCTAAAATTAGTAAAGCAGCTAGTACAGCTCCGTTAATTAAGCTTAATAAAACTTCTTTTAATAATCTATTTAATAGCGAACCTCGCAAGGAGTTATTGGCTAGACCTTGTAATACTATGGCTGAAGATTGTACGCCTACATTCCCTGCCATTGCTGCAATTAGAGGAACAAAAAAGAATAACTCTCCGTGCTTTTCCATAGCACCGTCAAAGGTTTCTAGAACATTTACACTTATAAAACCACCTAAAAGAGCTAAGATTAACCATGGTAAACGTGCACGCATAAGATGCCATATACCACTATCTGCTTCTACTCCTTCAGAAATACCAGCCGCCATCTGGTAATCTTTCTCTGCTTCTTCTTTGATAAAATCTAAAATATCATCGACGGTAATACGCCCGACAAGTTTACCCATTTCGTTCACCACAGGAATAGCTTCTAAATCGTATTTTTGCATAATACGAGCTACTTCTTCGCCTTTAGTATCTACGGAAACATAATCTACTTTATTAATATATACATCGCTAATTTGAGCGGTACTTGGCGCAGTGATTAAATCTTTTAATGACAGTCTACCCTTAAGTTTATTTTTATTATCGACCACATAAATAGAATGTACACGAGTAACGTTTTCTGCTTGGTCACGCATCTCGCTCATGCAACCGGTGACGCTCCAGTTTTCGTTAACTTTAACTAGCTCTTTTGCCATTAAACCACCCGCAGAATTCTCGTCATACCGCAAAAGATCTACAATATCAACGGCGTGTTGCTCATCTTCAATATGAGCGATAACTAATTCTTTTATTTCTGGAGAAAGTTCACCAACGATATCTGCGGCATCATCGGTATCCATTTCTTCAATCTCTTCTGCTATTTCTTTTGCCGAAAGATTATTAAGTACTTTTTCACGATCTTCATCGGCAAGTTCCATTAAAACTTCTGCCGTTTTATCGCTTTCTAAAAGTTTAATGACGTAGGTAGCATCGTCTAGGTCTAGATCTTCTAGTGTTTCAGCAATATCAGCGTGGTGCATATTTTCAAATTGCACCAAGAGTTCCTTGTTATTTTTTTGTTCTACAAGGTTTTCTATTTTTTCAATAAACTCCCTACTTATCTGAAATTGCATCCTGTTGTATCTTTTGGGTGAGTTCTAAAAATTGCTTCACCGATAATTGCTCGGGTCGCTGCCCAAAGATAGTATCTTCTTTTAATTGCGGACTAAGATCGAAGGTTTTTAGGCTATTTCTTAACGTTTTTCTGCGTTGTTGAAATGCTGTTTTTACGACTCTAAAGAACAACTTTTCTTCTACAGGAAGGCTATAGTCTTTTTTTCTAATTAAACGCAAGACTCCACTATCTACTTTTGGCGGCGGATTGAATACAGTTGGGGGTACGGTAAATAAATATGCTGCCTCAAAATAAGCCTGTGCTAATACTGAAAGTATTCCGTAGGTTTTACTTCCTTCTTTTGCACAAATACGTTGAGCTACTTCTTTTTGAAACATCCCAGTAAATTCTGGCACTAATTCTTTGTTTTCTATGGCTTTAAAAACAATTTGTGTAGAAATATTATAAGGAAAATTTCCTGTGATTGCGAAAGGTTCACCGTTAAATAGCTCTTCTAAATTCATCTTTAGAAAATCTGCTTCAATCACTTGAAAGTTTTGAGTAGAAACGTGCGGGTAATCTAAAGCGAACGATTGGTTTAAATACTCAATCGATTCGGTATCTAAATCGGCTGCAATTACATTTTTCCCTTTTTGTAATATATATTTGGTAAGTACTCCTGTACCAGGACCAATTTCTAACACATTCTCATAACCGCTTAAAGTAAGTGTATCGCCAATACGCTCGGCCACTTCTTCATCTTTTAAAAAGTGCTGACCTAAATGTTTTTTGGCTCTTACAGGGTCTGAAGAATGTTGTTTTACAGAAGATTTCTGTGTTTTATGAGTATATTTTTTTTTCATGTTCAGAAATCATTTTGTTTTAAATACAGGATTGAGAATTGTAGATTATTGCTCAGAAATCACTTCTAATTCGGTTCTAAAAAATACAGTCTTATCTTTAAAACGCTGAGCTTCTTTTCTTAACTTTTCTGCATCTTCTTCGTAATAACGTTGCAACGTGGCTTTATTTTCTGCTTTGTATTGTATAGAATAGGTAACGCCTCCCATTGGTTCTTCTACCAACACTTTGGTCATTATTGCATTTTTAAATTTACCTGTTGCTAACATTTGCGGAATGTGCTCTTGCTGCATCCAAGTAAGCCATTCGCTGTGCACTTCTTCACTTACATTTATGGTTACATTGTAAATAATCATAGTTTTATTTTTAAGCTGCAAAATTGCATTATTCTAGTTGATCGCCACGCAATATGCGGTATTTTTTTCGGGCTTCGACAAAGAAAATACTATCAGAAAAGTTAAAAATAATCTGCTCGTAGTTTTCTTTGGCTTTTTCGGGTAGATTGAGTTGCTTTCTATAAAGTTCAGCTAAAAAGTAATGTGCATCATCGGCTAAAATATCATCGCTGAAAAATTGTATCATTTGACGATAATTTTCTTCTGCTTTTTTATATTGGCCTAACTTTTCTAAAAGTTGGGCTTTTCTAAAGAGCGCTTCATCTTCTATTTTCTCTCCTTTATGCTGAAGTAAAATTGTATCTAAGACATGTAATGCTTTTTCACCTTTTTGCTGAAACGTATATAAATCTGCTTTGGCAAATAGTTTTAAAGCCGTTTGAGTTGAATCTTCTAATGAATTATCTGTAATCATTAAATTTAACTGCAACGCATCGTTGGCAATTAATTGACTGGTAGCTGCTTTTAAAACCTTTAACTGCGTTTGCGCCCATTTAAAATCTCCTTTATAATAGCTGGTTTTTGCCACCTTAAAGGTTGCTTCTTGCGCCAGCTCATGATTAGGAACCAAGTTTTGCACTTGACTGTAATAAATTAAAGCTTGATTAAATTTTTCTTCTAACACTAAAATATCTGCTAACACCATTTTAGTTCTAGCTTCTTCAAATCGGTTTATTCGCTCGTCTAAAAGACTTATTAATACTGCTCTAGCAGCTTCTTGATCGTTTTTGTTAAAAGCTAAAAACTTTGCATATTGCAATTGCAAACCAAGTGTGGTTCTATCTCTACCATATTGCTGAAAAACCTCTTGAAACCTTTTATTTACTTCTTCGTATTCTTTTTTTGAATTAGTTTGCGCTACTTGTATCGCTAAAATTAACTCATAAGCTCGAAGTTTCTGACTTTCAATCGCGGCGTTTTCGATGGTATAATTCAAAATTTCCTTGGCGATTTCTTTTTCTTCATTTTGACTAGCAATTTCTGCCAATTCAGTGATTTTATTCAAGCTTTTTTCTGAAGAGCGTTGATAAACCGCTTTCTCTTGGATAAATGCTTTTTTATAATCTTTTTGCTGAATAAATAACCAACTTAACATTTCGTTATAAAACAAATCTGGCGCTTGCTGAATTCGTTTTAATAATATATTTTTTAATAATTGATTAGCTTCATTTTCTGCATCTTCAGTAATATATTCAGAGAAATTTCTATTAACGGCATAAAAATAATTTGGCTTCTCTTTAATGAGATCGAGATAGGTACCAAACATTTCTTCTAGCTTTCCCTGTTCTCCATAAATTTTTGCTAATTGAATAATGTAATTAGCATTAGATTGTTTTTCTATTCCTTTTTGGTAAGACAAAGCGGCTTGGTCTAGCAAATTATATTTTTGAAAAGCATTCCCTATAGAATAAGCAAAACCAGGAATTTCGATAACTTTTTCTATTGCTAATTGATAATATTCTTCAGCTTTATCTTGATTTTTTTGCAACTGAAAATTGTAACCAATTTCTACCAATAAATTAGGATAAACTTGAGTTTCATTAGAAAATTCTGACAAATATTTTCCTGCTTCTTCGTATTCTTGAAGCTCTTGCAAACTTGCCACGACTCCCATTAAATATGCATAACTACCGCTGCTTTTTTTAAAAAGTTTTTGGTAAACGGCCTTCGACTTTTCATATTCACCTTGTTCAAAATAGTTATCAGCTATTTTCATTGTTTGAGAAAACAGCGAGCAGCTTGAAGCAAAAACGAAAAAGAGTATAATTAAAAAACGCATTTAGCTAAAATAGTAAATGCGTTTATAAATATGTATTTTTAATATGATTTATATTAATTAATCATATCGAAACCGGTGTAAGGCACCAATACTTCAGGTACTTTTATCCCTTCTGCGGTTTGGTAATTTTCCATAATACCTGCCATTACACGAGGTAAGGCCAAAGAGCTCCCATTTAATGTATGTACAAGTTCTTTCTTACCTTCTTTATTTTTGTAACGCACTTTTAAACGGTTAGATTGAAAGGCTTCAAAGTTTGAAACTGAAGAAATTTCTAACCAGCGATCTTGTGCGGTAGAAAAAACTTCGAAATCAAAAGTTAAGGCAGAGGTAAATCCTAAATCACCGCCGCAAAGTCTTAATACTCGATATGGTAATTTTAATTCTTTTAAAATCTCTTTTACGTGATCTACCATTTTATCTAGAGTTTCGTAAGAGTCTTCTGGTTTTACCAAATTCACTAATTCTACTTTATCAAACTGATGTAAACGGTTTAAACCACGAACGTGCGCACCATAAGAACCTGCTTCTCTTCTAAAACAAGGCGTAAATGCCGTACAACTAATTGGTAATTGCTTTTCTTCTAGTAAATCGCCTCTAAACATATTGGTTAGCGGAACTTCTGAAGTCGGGATCAAGTACAAATCGTCATTTTGAATATGATACATTTGTCCTTCTTTATCGGGCAACTGTCCTGTACCATAACCAGATTCTTCATTTACCACTAATGGCACTTGATATTCGGTATAACCGGCAGCAATATTTTTATCTAAAAAATAAGTAATTAAAGCACGCTGCAATCTAGCTCCTTTACCTTTATAGACTGGAAAACCAGCTCCTGTGATTTTATTTCCTAATTCAAAATCAATCAGGTCGTATTTCTTAGCGAGTTCCCAATGCGGTAAACTTCCTTCTGCTAATACTGGAATATCGCCTTCTTTATAGATTTCTTCGTTATCTTCTTCATCTTTTCCTGCAGGAACTGATGGGTGTGGAATATTAGGAATGGTATATAAAAGCTGATTTAATTGTTCTGAAACTGAATTTAGCTTTTCACTTAATTCTTTTGATTTTTCTTTTAAATCGCCGGTTTGCTCTTTTACTTTATTGGCTTTTTCATGTTCGCCAGATTTAAATAACAACCCAATCTCTTTGGAAAGTCTATTAGATTCTGCTAACGTATTATCTAGCTCTGCTTGCGTAGATTTTCTTTCTTCGTCTAAGGTAATTGCTTGCTCTAAAACAGTTTCGGCTTCAAAATTTCTCTTTTTTAAAGCTTGCACGTAAACCTCTTTGTTTTCTCTAATGTGAGCTACTTGTAACATTGGGTTAAAATTTTCTATTTAATTAAAGAATCAAAGTTAATTATTTCGTTTTAACTAATCTTCATCTTCGTGAAGTAAAATCCAATCATTATGAAAGAAATAATTCCATTGGGCTTCAGCCATATTAACCTTAGGGTCGATGAGTTGTTGTTTTTCTTTATGATTAACTCTTACATAAGCATTTACATAAATTTCAACATCTTCTCCTTTCTTAGCGTATTCTTCTTTTAAACGTTGAGAAAACTGCCAAATTACATCGGGTTTTGTAGAGGCTTGTCTAGTTTGTTTTCTACTCAGGTAATCGCTTTTTCTTACGTAATTAATTTCTCCTGTTGTTTTATTCACAATTTTATAAGTTGCTGTACCGCTCTTGCTACGTAACATCATACGCCAACTCATACGGTGGCCTTCTTCTGTCCATAAAACATCTCCTTTTATCGCCCAATGTCTTAATGGCATTAAAATTTGAAATGGAAACCAAACGCAAAAAATACCAATAAGCAAGTTTCTATGCTCTGGCACTACAACTTCTCCATCACTATAATATTCTTTTTTGTATAAAAAACGACGATGTACTAATTCTGGTGAAAAGAAGAACAAACAAAAAGCTAGAGATAAATAGGGGAAAATACCTATTCTAAATACAAAACTATTAAAGAGGTGAAAGAAAATTGCGATACAAAACATAGGAAACCTTGTTTTTCTATACAGCAACAACGGGACAATTAATAAATCGAATAATATCCCGAAATATAAAATAACATAATGCGTCCATTTTTGCTGAAGAATTTCTCCTACTAGCCAATAGTCTTTCTTACTTTTCATGAGCATTGCCGGCACTTCACCACTTAGCCAATCGGGATAAAATTTTGCTACAGAGGCGTAGGTATAAACAATCCATAACTGAAAAATAATAAATAAAACCACCCAACGCGGCATAGAAATTTTACGAAGTTTTGGGTTTAATTTTGCATCTACAGAAGCATAGGTACTTGCAGGCACTAACATCATAAACACCAAAATGATAATAAGCAAGTAGTAATGGTTATTATAACTAGATTTTTGCATAAGATAAACGCAAGTCCACATTAAGGTATATCCAGAAATACTCCATTTATATTTATATCCAATGGTCACCAACAAACCAAAAAAGCCCATGATTCCGTAATAAATATACATGCCATTACCTGGAAGTGGCTGTAGAAAATCGAAACCAATAAAATTAAAGGTAAACTGAGGCTCTATAAGTGTTCTTCTAATCCAACCTGTAAAAATAGCACCCCATGCTTCAGCAGTAATTAACAATCCAAAAATAATTCTAAATACGATTAAAGAACTATTATCTACTCGTTGAAACAACCACTTATTTAGCACCTTATTTAGTTTTTAATTGATGTATATATTTTTCTGAAAACTCTTGATCTTCTTTCATTGCTTCAATTAAGTTTTTCACTCCTCCAAACTTTTTTTCTTCACGAATGCGCTTAAGCATTTCTATTTGAATTTCTTTTCCGTAGAGATTTTTATCTAAATTGAAAAAATAAGTTTCTATTGTTTTTTCTGAACCACCTACAGTGGGATTATAACCAATATTCATCATTCCAAAAACTTCTTCACTATCAATATGAGCTTTCACAACATAGACTCCGTTTTTAGGGATAAGCTTATATTTTTCTATAATCTTTAAATTTGCCGTTGGAAAACCTAAATCTTTACCTAAACCTTTACCTTTTACTATTTTTCCTGTTAGCAAAAAGTGACTGCTTAAGTATTTATTGGCTTTTTCTATTTCTCCCTCTTTAAGCGCCTTTCTAATTTTAGTAGAACTTACTGCTACTTCATCTACATCTTGCTTAGAAATTTCTTCAACTTCAAAACCATATTCTTCTCCGTATTTTTTAAGATCTTCAATATCGGCGTTTCTATTTCTTCCAAAACGATGATCATAGCCTATGATTACTTTTTTTGCATTTAGCTTTTTCACCAATATCTGTTCAATATATTCTTGAGCAGATAATCTTGAAAAATCGTAAGTAAATGGGTATACATATAAATGATCTATCCCTGTATGTTGTAAAATTTGTTTACGCTCTTCTATGGTATTAATTAACTCGATACCAACTTCTTTCTGCAATACCATTCTAGGATGCGGAAAAAATGTGAGCACTGCTGACTCTAAAGATGAATTCTCTGCAGACTCTACTAATCTTTTTATGATTTTTTTATGCCCCATATGTACACCATCAAAGGTGCCAATCGTAATGATTTTTGGGGTGTTATTTTCTGAAATTTTCACAAGGATCTCTTAATCTTTATCACAAAGTTACAAGTACTATTGAATAATACTTCTATTTTCCGTTAAATTCGTTCATGGTATTATTGATACCTGCAGTACCAAAAGATTTAATTGCTTTGGCAGATATTTTAAGACGTTCAGGCATCTGTTTGCGCTCTTCTTCATCCCACTCTCCTAAAACATAATCAATTTGATTTCCTTTAGAAAATTGATCGCTTATACCAAATCTAAATCTATTATATTTTGAAGTATTTAGTTGCGCTTGAATATCTTTTAACCCATTATGCCCGCCATCGCTTCCTTTGGTCTTTATACGAATTGTACCAAAAGATAAATTTAGATCATCGGTTACAATCATTAAATTATCTGGTGAGATTTTTTCTTTCTGCACCCAGTAATTTACCGCTTTACCACTTAAATTCATAAACGTAGAGGGTTTGATGAGCACAAATATTCTGCCTTTAAATTTAAATTCGGCTCGGTCTGCCAATTTTACGGTTTCAAAAGAAACATTTTCTTCTTCAGCTAATTGATCTAGCACCTTAAAACCTATATTATGCCTTGTCTCTTCATATTTAGGACCAATATTACCTAAGCCTACAATTAAAAACTTTTTCATAGAATCTGTTTTCTCTATTTTTTTATTATTTAAAATTTTACCGAAAAAGGCTAACATCTTTTATGTTTTCAGTAAAAATAAAAAAGCATCTTGATAAATATCAAGATGCTTTAATAAAATATTTGCTTACTTACTATCCGTCGTTAGAAGCTGCAGCTGCACCTTCGTCATGAGTTTCTGTAGAAGGAACATCTCCAGGAGCAACATCATCTTCATCGTCGTCGATTGCAACCACGTTACGAGATGTTTTAACCTGACAAATTACTGTATTGTCTGGGTGAAGAATTGTGTAATCATCACTTTTAACAGCAGTAACGTATAACTTGTTACCAATTTTAAGTGGTGTTACATCTGCAATAATATAGTCTGGCAATTTATCTGCTAGCCCTTTTACCTTCATTCTACGTAAGTTAAAACGTAAAACCCCTCCGTTTTTAACACCTTTAGGAATACCTTCAGCGTGAACAGGAATTTCCATAGAAATTTCTTGATCTTCACCAAACTCATAAAAATCCATGTGTAAGATTTCATCAGTTACTGGGTGAAATTGTATGTCTTGAAGAACAGCATTATGTTTAACGCCATCAAACTCTAACACTACTGTGTGTACATCTGCTGTGTAAATTAAGCTGTTAAAAGACACTTCTGGTGCTGAAAAGTGAATGGCTTGCTCTCCTCCGTATAATACGCAAGGAACCTCTCCAGCATTACGTAAGGCTTTTGTTGCTTTCTTGCCTACGCTTTCTCTTTTAGATCCATTGATCGTAATTGACTTCATTTATAAATATATATAGATTAATAAAAAAATTTACATTAAAAACTTTGAACTTATTGAGGTATTCTCGTGTACGCTTTTCATCACATCTGCAAACAAATCTGCACAAGAAACTACTTTTATTTTTTCACAATTCTGTCTTAGCGGAATTGAATCTGTAACGATTAACTCTTCTAATTTTGAATTTTGAATGCGTTCGTAAGCATCTCCAGATAAAACGGGATGCGTACAAATTGCTCTTACGCTTATTGCGCCACGCTCCATCATCACATCTGCAGCTTTGGTTAGCGTTCCGGCAGTATCTACCATATCATCAACCAAGACTACATTTTTACCGGTTACATCACCAATTAATTCCATGTGAGAAATTACATTAGCTTTTTCTCTTTGTTTGTAACAAATTACCACATCACTTTCTAAGGCTTTAGAATACGCATAAGCTCTTTTAGAACCTCCCATATCTGGTGAAGCAATCGTTAAATTGTCTAAATTTAATGCTCTTAAATGGGGTAAAAATACTGTTGAAGCAAACAAATGATCTACAGGACGCTCAAAAAATCCTTGAATTTGATCAGCATGCAGATCCATTGTAATAATACGTGTTGCTCCCGCAGTCTCCAACATTTTAGCAATTAATTTTGCTGCAATAGGCACTCTAGGCTTATCTTTTCTATCTTGTCGTGCCCACCCAAAATAAGGCATTACAGCCGTAATATGTCTTGCCGATGCTCTTTTTGCTGCATCTAGCATTAATAACATTTCCATTAAGTGGTCGCTACCAGGATGGGTAGAACCTACGATAAAAACTCTTGATCCACGAATAGACTCTTCAAAAGAGGGTTGAAACTCTCCGTCGCTGTAGGTTGAAGTAATTACATTACCTAAAGGTATTCCGTAATTAGATGCAATTTTACGAGCTAATTCTGTACTTTGAGAACAAGCGAAAAGTTTTACATCTGTCATTGCTGAGGCCATATCAAAATAAAGTTGTGTAAACGAAAGGTTTACGATTTTTTAAAATGAGCTGCAAATTTATAAATTTATTTTCAGCAGCGTAGTAATATTCTTACTTATTTTTGCGAATGTTTAAATTAATTTTTTAATTTTGCATCTCCAAATTGCTCAAGTGGCGGAACTGGTAGACGCGCTGGATTCAAAATCCAGTTTCTTCGGAAGTGCGGGTTCGATTCCCGCCTTGAGTACAAAAAAAGCCTGTAAATCGTTGATTTTACAGGCTTTTTAAATTTAAGGGGATACAAAAAGGACAACAATATTATTAGTTTTTCTTATCTATTCTTTCATTTTGAAAATTATAATGATAATTGATAATTTCACCAGTATTAAATAAACCTATTGCTCTTTAAATGATTGGATAAGGAACTACAAACCATTCTCTTGGAGTTATTCTATTTTTATTTTTATCTTAAATATCTATTTGCAGTTGTGCTTGGCTAAAAAAACAGTGGATTAAATTTTCAAACTTTTGTGTGTTTACATTAACACATTTAAAAGTTGCTACTACTACTTCTGCATTTAGACAGGTAGCTTCATTTCTAGCATTCATAACTCTTTTTTGAACGGGTACTGTAGAGAAACCTATTTTATATAAATTGTTAAGTTTACTTATTTTTGGGTGGGTCGATTTAGATTTCAATACATAAATCCAGCCTGTTTCCTTATCATCTTCTTCTAACTGTTCTACATTTGTAAATAGCTCTTTCTCGCTGTCTTTATCTAAATCTGTTACTAATTTAACATTAGTATATAATTATTTTGCTAAAGATCTATAAAGCATATTGCTATACGTGCCATTATCAAAAATAGTTCTTGTTCTTACATCTTTTCTAACCCTGTCTCCTAATTCCCTAACGGCCTCTGAAATAACACCTACTTCTAAATACAATAAAACACCATCAAGAATATAGTATTTTCCTTCTTTTAAATTTTTCTGCATTTTTAAAGGATTTTAAACTACGCAAACCTAATTTAATTTCTTGGTGTACTCTTTTAAACTGCTTATCATATTTTTCAAATTCAGATTCTGACATTGCTTTACGTTGCGCCACAAAATCGGTTTCTTTTTTATCTTTTGGGGTATGTTTAAAATCGAAAATATTTGTACCTTCTTCATCATCTGCTAACAAACCAAAATCATCATCTTCTAAAATATCGGCTACGGATTCGATTTTTTTAGTTTCAAACAATAAATTATGCCTATCAACACACTTTAATGCAAATTTCTTTTATCATTCTCTCTAAATCCTTTTAAACGCAAGTACAAACGCATTTCTGATATACCATTACTTTGTTCTGGTTCTCTTTCTTTTTCATCTACAAAAGCATTGATTTCTTCAAAAGATTCAATTAAAAGTTGATCTGTAGATTTTACGTTCGATTGCTTAGAAGTATCTTTTAAAATACCTAAATCGTCATCTTCAAAAATATCTTCTATGCTTAACTTATCTTTAGATATTTTGTTTTTGTTTACGCTTTAATTCTTTTAAGAAAATAACTGCTTCTGCCATTCCCTTTTATTTTGGCTCTAAAGGTTTAATATCTGGGTTTTTTCCTGTTTTTTGCACCCAAGCTTTTATTTTAGGCCACAAGATAATAGCTTCTTCTTCCGTCATTCGAATTCTGGACACATCTATGGTTTCTTGGATAGTTCTTAAAAACAGGCGCTGTTACTGATTTGGATAATATTTCAAATGCTTTTTGGAACGGGTTTACACTATCTATTAAATCTATGTGTATTTCATCTATATTCACAAAAGTATCTGCCATTTTGATAAAACGTCTATCGCCTTGTTCTTCTATACTTCCATTTTTAATAACAGAATCTACTACAATATGTTGTCTTTCTTCTTCTACTTCAGTTAACAAAATAGGAATACTATCCCCTCTAAAATAAGAACCCGTCATTGCTACAATATGAGCGGTTGACTTTGCCATTATAGAATTTAGAAACCCTCCGATCTATTTGACCCTTCAGCAGATACGTAATGAAATTCATCTATAGCAATTATTGTATCATTAAAATACTTTTCTTCTATGACATCAAAAGCAAAACGAAGTGTAACGTGTCTACAAATAAGAATTTCTTCTTCACTATACATAAAATTAATGAAGGCATCTACTTTTGATTTTTCACCGCCAAGCGTACAAAGATTATATTTAGGGCTTAGCTGCCAATCTTCAAAAAATCGTGTTTTTTAATTATGTTGGCGCAAAAGAACTACCAATAGAACGTTCAGGCCCGCTACAATTACTTTTTAATATCTTGGTTGCAGTTTATCTAAGCCAAGAAACATTAATTCTCTAGATTTATCTAATGCAAGAGGAGCTTTTATTAATAAATATTGTGGCTGTTCTTGCTTCAAATGCTCTTTCTTGCATTTCTCGCATTCCTAGCGCATTTTTTTTCTCTTTTCTGTCTGTTTATAATTGACTTTTACTAAATCTGGCATTTTTTTATTAGAAAATAATTATAAAAACAAACAACTTCAATAAAATCAATGGTTTAGCCTATTTTATTGAAGTTGTTTATTTTTTTGAACCCATAATATCTATAATTTCATTCTTAACAAGTTTGTAAACAGTTTTCTGCAATTCTTTTAGATATATTTCTGGTATTCTTATTTCAGACATTTTACTTTCTCCATTATATCTTAAATCTTCAACTCCTATAAATGATTTGTCTACCCTATGAATTTGCCAAACATACACAAGTCTCTGCTAATGATTTTAAATCTGCACTCTTTTTTAAAAATTGACCAAAACATATCATTACTAAACCCCTTTCGGTTAAACCTATTCTCAAATTTGATTTTTTTTAAAAGGTCTCAGGATGTATTAAAATTGAGAATCTCGCCTAAAATAACGAGGATATCTTTTAGCTCCTCTACTTATTTAATTGAAAATCAATATTTTTAATTCCTTCCTCAATAATTAATACCCCTTGTAGCTTTTCATTTACTGTAATAAAATCTTTTAGATTGTTTATATCCTTATAATCCAATCCTGCTGTCCCTATTCAGGAACTTTTTAAAAATTTTAATTAATCACTTATATATGAATGAATTAAATTAAGCTATTGGTATAGTTTTGTTTCAATTATTTGACATTCGTTTTTACTAATTTTAATTTTTGCACTGTTACCCCGCACGTTATCATTTTTCGGAGAATAAATAATAATAAATTCATTAGTTGATTCCTTTATTTCCCTTTTTAAAAGATTTAAATCAAGGCCTTCTTTTTTTAGAATAGAATTAGCATACTTTCCTGCGGTAATCGAATTACATACATTAAAATGAAACCTTTCCCGTGTTTTACAAGAAATTAATAATAAAAGCAATAATAATTTTTTCATAAATCAGTTAATTAAGGCAAAGGGATTATGAAAATAGGGATATACATGAAATAAATTAGATTTATACAAATTGGTGGGGCTCCCTCCAAATGATGGATGCAGAAACCACACATTTTTTCTACCTATTACATATGAAGGGTCTATTGCTGCGTTAATATCGGTAGGGCTATGGGATTCTATCCAATTACCTCCTAGGTTTGGATGGGTATGAAACTCACCAATTGTATTTGAAGGTCTTTTAGTCGGTTGTATGAAATTTTTTCCTGATCTCTCTGTCCACATTTCAATGGAACCATCGTCTAATATCCATCCACCATATTCCTCTCCTCTAGCAAATGACTTCTGAGAAGCATAGCTTATTTTGCTGAATTGTTTAAATGTTAATTTTCCACCAGTATTTTTATAACTCGAGTAAGCAATTCTCTGTTGAACATGATTTAAAGCTAAAGAAATGGCACCACCAATAATTCCAGATTTTATAATATCTCCTAAATTATCTCCTTCTATCATAGCATTAAAGGCACTAGATGAAAAGCCTCCTGAGAATGCTCCACCTATTCCTCCTATATATGATCCTACGGCTCCACCTATTAAACCTGAAACTCCTCCTTTCCAAAAACCTTCAAATACATTTTCACCCTGAAGTATGGCAAATCCAGCACCTGAAATAGCCCCACCTACAGTCCCTCCTACTGCTGTTGCCATTAAGCCTCCAAAACCAACAGTTGAACTGGCCCCTATACTCGTAGCGACCATTGCTCCGGCTCCAGTGGAAAGTCCTCCAATTAATGCCCCACCTAATATACCTACATATGTACCAGAGCTAGACCAGTCCCATTTAGTAGGGTTGTAAGAGCGGTTTACAATAGACCCTCCAAAATAAGCTCCTACAGCAGCTCCAATTATTATAGCAGCAATTATAAATTCACCATTTGGATCACTATATTTTAAAGGATTATTCCACACATACCCGAACCTGTTAAAACTTTGCGTATTATATGGATCTTGAATATAGTTGTCAGGTGATAGAAAGCGATGTGTGTGAGGATCGTATACCCGCCCATTCATATGAATTAAACCTACTCCAAAAAAATGCTCGTGCCCGGTATACCCCCGACTCAATAAAGTATTTTGATGAGTAAACTCTGTATTTCCTGAACTGTCTTGGTATTTACTTATTTCTCCCCAAGCATTATAATGCCTTTTCTCTACTATTTCTCCTTCAGAATTAGAGATTGCTATTATACTTCCTAAATAATCTCTATGTAAATAATGATAATTTTTATAACTGGGAGTGGATGATCGTCTTTTTTTTACATGTATTACCGGTGCACTATATTCATCACCGCCAATATAAGTAATAGCTTTCATTCCATTTATTTCTACGGGAATGATAGAGGAATAGTATTTAAAATTTTCTCTATCATTTAAATTTTCACTTAGCCCACCATAATAGGCTTGCGTTCTATTACCTAAGGGCCCATAAATAAAATTAACACGCCCCTTGCCTTCTTCAAAAATCTCTACTGGTTTCTTAAAGGCATTATAGGTGATTTCCTGAAGGGGGTGCTGCTGGTAATACAAATCCCCTTGATTATTTAACAAAATTTTCGAAGCCTGATAGGTACTTGTATTATATTTATAATTACCTATTTGAGAATTAGTGATAATTCTACCCTTATCATCATAACTATTATAAAAGCTTTCATCTCCAGATATTGTGGTTAAACGGTCTAAATCATCATAAGAAAAATGTTCTTCCCAGTTAAAAATATGATTTTTTCTTTGTAATAGGTTTCCAGTTTGGTGATCAAATTCATATTCCAATTTCAAACCCTCATTTGATAGGGCATTTTCATCTATTAATTGGGTCAGAAAATTATTGTTATCATAGAATCTTTTTTTTATGAATCCATTTCCGAGTTTTATTTCTTTAGATGGGCCTTTCGCCGTTACAGTAGATAATTTCCATAATGATTGGTTAGAATTAAAATCTTTAATTTCTACCAAATCTCCAGATATATCGTAAACATTTTTTATTTTTACTACTACATGACCAACGGGTATACTGCTGGTAGTATATATTTCATTAACTATCTGCCCCTTATTGTTATACGAAATATCTTTACTAAATTCTGCAAAGGGGGTTTGTTCTGAAACTTCAATAAGTCGGTTGTATTGGTCATATATATAAGAGTATGCATAATACTCGCCCCCAAAACTCATCGCATCAAGGCCATCGATCGAACTTAGTAATTTTGTATCTGGATCATAAGAATAATCTAACATTAAGTCGGTCTCTTCTCCAACAATTTGTTTAAAAATTACTTTCCCAGTACTATCATATTCATAAGTGGTAGTGCCTCGAGGAGTAGTTTCTGTTAAAATATCTCCAAAAAGGTTATAGGAATAAGAATATGTCCCAGCAGATGGATCTACCATCTGAGTTTTTCTACCCCATCCATCTCGGGAAATGGTGATGGTATGTCCTGCGTAATTGGAAGATTTTAGCTCTCCATTTCCATAGTAACTATAATTAATAGTACCTCCAGAGTCTTGTACCTGTTTAATGTTTCCTTCTGTGTCGGTAGTGGTAATTTTTATTTTTGTGCCATCATCAACCGTTGTTCTCAGACCGTTATAACTGGTTTGGATTGTTTTTCCTGTGAATAAGCTATTTTGAATAGGTCTTCCATATATATCGTATTCGGAGGTATTCCATTGAGAGGGAGAACTCCCAAAATAAGGTTCACTTTCATTAATAAGCCTTCCCAAGTCATTATATTTATAGGAGATTGCCCTCCAGTTGGAGTTGATTGACAATTCCTTTTGCAAAATTAAATTTCCAAATGCATCAAAATATTCTTTTTTATCTGCCCCTGTTTGAAAATCTGTTTCTTTTAATAAAGTTTGAGTAGCATTAACATTCGAAACAGAATAATTGTAATTTACCGTATTTCCTAAAAAATCTATTTCTTTTATTGATCTTCCCCAGCTATCATATTCTAGGGTAGAAGTACGGTTGGACTCATCGGTTATCGAAATTAGGTTGCCAAAATTATTATAAGTATAATTTTTTTCTAGCCCTTCAATATTTACAGAATTAATTAAAAATATTCCTGTTGAATCATATTCAAAGGATTCTGTTCTAGTTGCTAGTCCTGGTGCACTTAAACTTTTTTCAATAATATTTCCATACCAGTCATATTCATAAGATTTGGTAATTGCTTCAGTGTTATTTCCTTTTTCTTCTATGGTAGATAGGGAGCCATTGCTATTATAGAATAAGTTTTTTTCTGTTGTAAAGGTGTTTCCGTCTAAGGTACTACTTTGGGTTTGTTGTAAAACCCTTCCAACATGATAATTACTACTGATGCTTGGATTGTTAGAATAGTTGTATTGAGTCGATTCCTGTATATCCGGTGTGATCCGAGTTACTTCAATAGGATTAAGGTAATTATCATAACTAAATGTTTTAGTAGAAGTAAAATTCTGAAGGTTGTTTGTGGTTACTACTTGTGAAGGTGAAATTTTAAATACTTTAGTAGCAGATAGATTGCTTTGATAGGTATACGACTCTTTAGTAATGTAAGTAGTATAATAAGGAGAATTTGCTTTGTATTTGTGGATAATAGCTCCTCTTAGTTGAGGGTTGCTAACATTTATATTCCAAATTAAACCACTATTATCACTATACCAATTTGTTTCAGAAAATTCTTTAAAACCAAGGAAACCTAACCCTTTTGCATGAAAAACACCGCCTTTGTAACGATATAGTTTTTTACGGACATAGCCACTTGCTTCTTTTCTTCTATTCTTGACTACTTTTAAATTAGGAGAAATATTTGTATTTATATATGGATAAACCTCTTCGTAATCAACAGCATATGTTTCATCTCCATTTTTTTTAGACAGATTTGAATATTCAATATAATCTATTACACCATTATTTTCAATTCTTTTTAAACTTACATCTCTACGATGATCTCGATTAAACTGAAATCCTAAAACATTATTTGTATTACGAGAATTATGTGGAATTAGATAACCATAACCTAAATTATTTTTCAAATCAGAACTTTGATAAGATATTGATAAACCACCTCTTATGTTTCCTTCTAAATATTTAGTGGTCATATAATGAGAATAGAAGGTAATCTGAGAATTATTAGGTTCTGTTTGGCTCACAAATAACTTCAACTGTTGCTTAGTTTGACCGTTTCTTGTTCCATATAAATGAGACTCTAATTGATTTAGAAGGATATCAGTTCTTCCGTCCCCTGTAAAATCTTGTGCAATATAATTATATTCATAAATTAAAGGATCTGTAATAGAATCATCAATCCAGTTTTTTTTAAAACTCAGCCCGAAGTCCTTTAGATAAGAATTAAAACCACTTCCATTAGAAAATATTAATCTCCAAGAAGATGATCCTTCGGCTATAGGAGTAATAAAATCAGTATTGCCATCGGCATTGAAATCACCTACTAATATTGGATTTTCGATATCAATTGAAGAGCTTGAATACACATAAAGGAGTTCAAGATCACCCTCTGAGTTTATTGTATATGCTCTCACAGAACCATTTTTGAAATGGACAAAATCCGTTTTACCATCTCCATCAATATCAACAGTAAAAAATTTATCCCCTTTTGCTACACCTGTGGATAAAACACCTGATATAGTGAAATTATTAGAAGTAAGATTTTGATTTAAATCAATAAAATATACAGTAGGTGTTTCAGAACCTATAAACTCTTCTACACATCTACAATCCGGTCGTTGTTCATAAGGCTCTCTAATTTCATCACATATAGTTTTATTGTAACCTTTTGAAACTACTAATACATCACTTAATCCATCTCCATTAAAATCACCTGACAAAAATTCTTTTTCTATTTTTCTATTTACTGATGGAGATCTGTATGAACACCCTGAATTATAGCCTGGTTCAATTGGAAAATTAAAGGTTCGTTGATATTGAAAAATTAAGCCATATGCCGCTAAACTATACATATTAAATTCAATCTCAGAATTTGCACTTTTTATTTCTTCAGTAACAGTTGTTATAGCTTGCGGATTTAATAGCTTAGATTGAGAATTTAAAATCTTTGAGGGAAAAACTGTTTCAAAATCACGATCGCCAGTTAAAGAGTAACCAAAAGAAACACCTGAATTAGAGTCAAATAATTCTGTAAATAAATTTAATTTGTTCTTGTCATAGAATATTAAATCCATTTTACCATCACCATTAAATTCTCCGGCAGAGGCCTTACTTGAAGAAGTAATTTGAGGAATAAAGTCTACCGAATTAGTATATTGAGTTAAGTTATTAGGAGTAACATCATAAACTAATCTAACTTCTCTTCTTTCATTATTATGATTGTATTCCCAAATATAAGTTAATCTCTGGTATTGAGAAACTGTTTGACTATAAAAGAGGTCATATTTTCTATAAAGTTCATTATTAACATTAACTTCTACGTTATCTAATATTTCACCTTTCTGAAAGAATGTTCCGCCTATGTATGAATTTGTTTGATTCCTTCTCGTGTTATAATTAAATTTGATTTCTACAGGTGCTGTATTGCTTCCTTTAGCTCCATACATAATCTTACTAATGTATTTCTCTGTTAAACTACCGGTATAACTATAATCAATAGTATTTCCATTTTTATCTATGGTCTTTTTCAAAAGCCATTCCAGTTTGCCCCGGCTATCCATTGAGTTTCCGTAATAAGATTTATTTCCATTGGGGTAATGTACTATAAAATAAAGAGGACCATGTTGTGATCCACTTGTATGGGTGCCTTTGGCCTGAATTTTTAAATTGGAGTAATTTTCCGTTTGATAAATTGAATTATGGTTGCCGTAGGTGCCACTAACAACCATTAACCTTTGTCCGTTTAGGGTAAATTGATCGTTATCAAATTTAATGTTATTAATAACTCCATTATGGAATTTTGTCTTGCCCGTACGTGAAATAGACGATAATCCTGATATTTGCCAGCCCCAACCGGCAATACCATTACCGGCTTGACTGTTGTAGGTTAAGCCTAAATCTGGTTTAAAATCCCCAATCCCTTTCGGTAAGTCGAATGGGATATGATATATCGCGGCACCTGATGAAGTTACAGAAAGTTCTGCATTGAGCATTCCAGCAGGATTCATAGTGGAGGAAGTAAGTTTAGAAGAGCTTGATGAGGAAGCAAAAGTGGAATGATTGGATAATTGATTCGGTAAAATTATACTATCACCAGTTCCAGTAATATTAGATTCTTCTGAAGGATTATTATTTTGGCTAAATAAAGGATAGTTTAGACATATAATAAAAAGGCCAAAGGATGTAAGTATTTTTTTCATGGGTTAACCCTTTAATATTTTTTTCGTTATTTTTTCGCCACTTTTTAAAGTAAAAACCATTAGGTATTCACCTGCAGAAAGTTGAGCTATATCTATTGTTTGTTGATTACTATTTTTATAAGGTATATAATAAAGCATTTGACCATTCAAATTTTGTATAGAAATACCGGCGATCAAATTTTTTAGATTATTATTTATTTCAAAGTAAACCACTTTTGATGCAGGGTTAGGATAGACAGTGATTGATTGAGTTGATTGTCCTGGATTGTTTTTGTTCTGTATATTTTTGGTTGGAATCCTGTTTAAATAATATTCAGATTCATTTAATGTTGTTTGTGAAGAGAGTATCCTATTTCTATCGCTTCCTTCATTTTCAGAATAGTAGTCATATATTCTTTTGGCTTGGTTTTTTGAATTATCATATTCAAAAGTCAAATAACTATTTTGATTGATTTCTAAAAGATCGGTTATAGTAGGCTGATTCCCATTTAAAGGTTCAATTCTTGGGTTTAAGTAAAAAGCATTCGCCGTGGTTAGAAAATTGGTAGTATTTCTAGGGGCAATATTTCTAGGGGAAACTACTATGACAGAGTTTCCAAATTCTAAATAAGATTAAAAGCTAATGCTATAGTTAGAACTGTTTCTAGTATAATCATTTATACTAGAGACTCGTTTTCCTGTCACACCATCATAAATTCCGCCAAGATTTCTCCTTATACTACTATTTATAGGTGGAAGAACCGGAGCAGATCTATATATATAACCTACTATTAGGTACCATCTATCCTTGATAGGTAAATCACCTAAAAAAAAAGTTGCTACATCGTAGTTGGTAGAACCTTTTCTAAAGTTTTTTATTAGATCTTTTGCACGAATCACCAAATTACCAAAATTATTTGTTTTAACCCATACAGAAAATCTGTAGTCATATAAATCTGAAAGATTTTTATAATTAGTGCCCCAGCCATGTTTACTGGGATTCATAGTGAATGGATTAAATGTATGATCTGTTTTCCAAGAGTTCTTTACAACACCTAAATGATTGCTTTCTAAAGAAACCCTATTGATTGTTCTAGTTCCAAATACTGGATAAATTGCATTAAAATCAGTGTAGTCATAATTTCCCTCTTGCCAATCCGAAGTATCTAAAATATTTTGGGCGTGAAGAAAATTTATCGTAATTATAAATATTAATAATAATAAAAATCTGTTCATTTGATAAATTTTCTGTAAAAATAAAACTTTTATTTTATGTATATAACTTAAGTTAAAATAATTAACAATTATTTTTTAATCCTTTATATATTATCGGTTACATTAAAAATAAGTATTGATTCTATGAACAGGTTTTTAGTGTATATATTTTATAAAAAAACTCTAGCATCAGTTAAAATATAAAAATAATTTTATCGCAGAAAATTTAAACTTATTGCGATTAAACTTAGTCATGCTCGTAACAAAAAGAATAAGTAACAGAAGGTCTTGATATCGATCCGCAAATATTATAAAGTTGGAATTATCAACAGAAAAACCAAAAAAGAAACAGTTTTACTAGTAATGGTAAGAAAAAAGAGTTGTCCAATTTGCGGAAAGAACTTGTTTAGACAAAAGTCAAAAATACTATAAGCATTTTCTCATCGAATATTAAAAAGATAAGTATTCATAAAATCGAAACAAAAGGAGTTTACTTTTTATTTTATATGTTAAATACTAAAAATCAGACACATAATTTATAACAATTGAAAATCTGGACGCTCCACACAACATATAAAACGAGAACAGCTATTGAAAATGATTAACATGCTCAATTGTTAAAGCTCACTAAATCTGGGTGAAAGTTCTTTATTAACTCGTAAAATAAATAAACACAGACTAAAGTCTTTTCAAACAAAAAATTCATTCCTCCCACTCACTCAGAGAACAGTTATCCCGTTTTAGAAAATATACTGAGTAGAATGTTTTAAGCTAAATGAGCTTGTGAAAAATAGATTTCAGATATTACTCATTTCTATACAAAAGAAGACTGGCTTTTTTTAACAATTATACTTGAACTATATAACCACAAGATTATTAGATATTAATTCAGCAAAGGGATGAAACCTATTAAAGTTATCATTAATCATAAAAAGCATATTCATAAAAGTTAATTACTTGGGCAATTCGGTATCTGAGAGTTATCTTAAAATCTTAAAAGTTGAAAGAATTTATCAGACAACATATCTAACAAGAGAAGAAACTAAAATGGATTTATTTTCAACATATTGAATCATGGTATAATCAGTATAAATTAAATTAATCAATTTAAACAATTCCAAATAATAAATTTTTATTCACTTTGTAACTTAACAAAATATATAAAAAATCTAAACAACTGCAAGCATGGCAGTATCTCATAAACTGTTTAAGTTTTAAGATCTCAGATTAATGTTTTGCCTGAGATTTTTTATTTATTAATTTTAAATTTTACACATTTATGTAACCAGAAGATTTATTGAACGAAGATTTTTTTTATCAATTTAAAAACGGAACAGAACTCACTAGCTTTTTAGAACAGCTGCACAAGCGAGGAATCGAGAAGATCCTAGAAGGAGAGCTTGACGCTCATTTAGACTATGACAAGCATAAAAAGAGTAAGTCCACCAACCAAAGAAATGGTTACTCAAAGAAGAAACTAAAGACCACTTTGGGAGAGACAGAGATTGCGGTCCCACGAGATCGGGAGAGCTCATTTAACCCAATGGTCGTAAAGAAAAGAGAAAGCACCACAGCGGGCATTGAAAATATTATTATCTCCCTTTATGCCAAGGGCATGAGCAATAGCGATATTGAAGAACAAATAAGGGAACTCTACGATTTTAATATCTCTACAAGTACAATATCACGGATCACCGATAGGGTGACAGAAGATATAATTGCTTGGAAAAACAGGCCTCTGGAAGCCACTTATTTAATTGTTTGGATGGATGGCATTGTATTTAAAGTTAGAGAGAACTCTAAAGTTGTGAACAAGACCATTTACATTGCAGTTGGTTTAAGAGTCGACGGTAAAAAAGAAGTACTTGGACTGTGGCTGGGAAAGAACGAATCTTCCGCTTTTTGGATGAGTGTCCTTACGGATATCAAAGCAAGAGGCACACAAGACATATTAATAACTGCCACAGATAATTTAAATGGCTTTACAGATACCATTAAAACTATTTTCCCTAATTCTGTTACCCAAATATGTGTTGTGCACCAAATCAGGAACTCTTGTCGTTATGTGGTCTGGAAAGACAAAAAAGAGTTTACAAGGGAGATGAAGCAGATCTATACGGCTCCAACAAAAGAAGCCGCAAAAGCAGCCTTAAAAGATTTTAAGACAAAATGGAACTCTAAATATTCTTACGCTATCAAGAGTTGGGAAAACAACTGGGATGAGCTGACCGTATTTTTTGACTTTCCTATTGAAGTAAGAACTATAATTTACACTACAAACCTTATTGAGAACCTGAATGGAAAAATCAGAAAATACACTAAAAACAAACTTTCATTTCCAACGGATGACGCTGTTATGAAATCTGTGTTTTTAGCTCTTAGGCAAAGCACTAAAAAATGGACAATACCTGTTAGGAATTGGGGAATTATACTCAATCAATTTTTAGCTATATTTGAAAACAGGATTAAACTATAAATAATTTAACCCTGAAATTTTGAACTTACACTCTTTTTAGGATAGTGTGAAGCATATTAAACTTTATACTTAAGAAATTATCAACTCGTCTTCATCAATAAAATTATAAGTTACTTTAGACAAATATTCTTTCTCAAACTTCATATAAAGCTCGTCCCTTGCTTTTTCACTATCTTCTATATTAAGATGCTCTATATCCTGCAATTCTTCTTCATATTCCTGCTCAAATTCATTATTGAGTCTTGTGTAATCTGAAAAGTCAAAAGTTTTCTTGAAGCTATGGTAACGCTTTACTAATTCTAAATAAATAGTTTCCAAACTTTCTTTAGAATTAATTGCATCTTCATCTAAATATTCTAAGTTTTCAATATTTGATAGAACAAATTCAGCAGCCATTGAACCTATTCCTCTATTAGAGGTCCAATTTGGAAATGCTAAATACATAAAATGTATAATTTCTTTATATATTGAAGTTCCAGTATATTCTTCCATTAGCGTATAATAATCTTCGTGAAGATCTCTGTTTTCCATAAAGTCTTCAACATCAGTATAATTAAACATAAGCTTGATTTTTGATTAATAAATTTAATAAAAGTTGATTTTTTACGATCAAAAAAACTGAAGGGAAAAAATTACTTTTAGTTTTTATTTCCCTTTAGTCTTTTTTAAAAATAAATATAATTATTATTTAATTCTATTCTTAGGCACTGAAACTTTTGCCTTTGTTTCTTTTGCTTGTAAATTTCTAGTTGATAAATCTTGTTGGTTGATTTGTTTTAATAGAACTTCTTTTTCTTTTGGTGAGCCATTTTTTAAAATGTTTTGGATTTCAAACCTTTCTAATGCTTTACGTGGATATTTAAAATATTTATCGAAACTATCCTCATTTAAATTGATCCATCTTACTCGATCAAAACCAACTCGATACTTATTCCCTCCTATTGACCTATCAGTTTTTCTCTCTTTAGAAGTAGGTGTAAGTTTTAAACGTTGCGATTTAGATTTTCTACTGACAATTACATGAACGTGAGTATTTAGTCCTGGTTTAATATCTCCACTCTTAAATTTGCCGCTTATAACTTCTTTATCATTTCCTTTAAACTTCCTAAAATGTTCTATTTTGGCGTAATAAACCAAATCTGCTCCAGATTTTAAACCTTTATCTTCTCTGTTGAAATTTTTAGCATAATTAGTCATGACCAATCGGGTATAGTCCATGATCATATCATTATATAATCTATACTGATCTTGATTTAATTGCCAAACATCTTTCACTTCCTCACCATTAGTAACTGTATCAAATATAAAATCTAGCTCTTTTTGACTAAAACTAATCGTTGGGGCGAAATATTTAGAGTCATTTCTTCCTAATTTTTTAATATTATTATCAATAGAACTTATAACTTCATTTGTACTAATTGCTTTTTCTGAATGAGAAAAAAATGATTGCTTTCTATTTTCTATATTTCTTTGATCCTTTAAAGAAGTTTTAGTCTGTAAAAGCTTATCTAAATCTTTATTCTCTTTTTCTAAGTATACAGCAAGCTTTGAGCAACTTCCCATATTTCCTGCTCCTAATGTACTATGGGGTTTGCTAATCGGCATCTTTGAAAATAGAGTTAAATTTAGCTTTAAATCCCGATTTATTTTTTTGATCTAAATACTCGCATATCAGATGTAGTGCTTCTTGTTGTTTCTTGACTTCTACCTCTACTCTATTTATATCTTTAAGTATTGCCTTAAAACCATCACTTAGTTTTTTACTTCTAGCTTCATCGAATTTATTGACCTTTACGATTGCATCCTTAACCCAACCCTGTAAATTATTAAAATTAGTATTCTGATCTTTAGAATATGTAAAGGCTTCATTTCTCATAGGCTTCAAAATATCTCTTTCTTGAACCCTCATAAAAGAGACTATTCTCTTATCTAAAACTTTAATCAATTCTGCAGGATTATCATTAGCGGTTTCTAAAGGATTTATTCCTGTTTTTTTAAAATATAATATCATGGCTTGTACAAAATCGCCATATTTAGCTCCATATACCTTGGAGATTTTCATCAATTCTTTATGATGAAAATCATCTATTATAATACTCTTTTTTTTCATTTTATATTTTTTGTCATTGACAATGAATACCTTAAGACTTCATTTATAATATTTATATAATTTTTTATAATTAAAAAACAACTTTAACTTACTAGTTAACAGAAGCTAAGCCTCGCAGAGCAAGTTGAAAATAGGGGCTCTGCCCCTGTTCAACTTGCTATCTACGATACCTTCAAAACCTTCTAGAATCTCCATCCAAAGGAATAAAATTGAACATCTCGTAAAGCCTGTCTGCAAATCGATTTCTACTATCATCGAAACCATTACCATAAAATTTATTCAAATCTTTTATAGTAAGATTTGTTGTAATAAAAGTTTTAGTTCCTTTTTGTTTAAACTCATTATATCGAAGCTCAATCATTCTCCCCATAAGTTTTTCCTTTACGCCCCAGGAATTGGCTATTCTCTCGGTTCCCAAATCATCAAAGTGGACTTTTCCTTTTCTATATCTTTCTACAAGATACTCACCCTCCAAACTATACTTCGTAACCAAATCATGAACAGATATATTGGAAAACCGTAAATTTTTTAATTTATATTTTTTACTAATAATTTGGACTATATCAAAAATTGAACTTTTTCCCGTGCCACAAGGACCAAATATCAAAAGTCCCTTTCTAAGCTCTCCATTACATTTTTTTTCGAAAAGGGGATCATTAGTAAAGTATTTACAAATAAGATCTAAAAAGCTCCTATTTTGATCGTCAACAACAAAATGTCGATGTCTTTTCCGGAAGTATTCCTTTCCTTCCTTCCAGAAAAGCTCTTTAAACTGATCTGTAGAAATCGTATATAATTTTTCATTAATATTTCTTTGTCTTGATAAATCATTCATAGTTTCTCGGTCTAGCATTAATTTTTTTTTCTTTTTTCTTTTTTTCTTTTTTAAAACTATTAGAGTTTAGTATTGAATGTTTATTATTATCATTAAAGAAATCTTGTATAGGCCTATTCAAGTTTTTTTGTATAGGCTTTTCAAAAATAGTTATATACCTATTCAAGATTTCTTTAGTACCCTTATCGCGATATAAATGCCGCTGAATATATCCATACTCTTGAAGTTGTTTAAGCCAAGTGTTTACCGATTGAGTGGATACCTGATAAAGCTCTTCAAAGTATCTATTACTGGCATAACAAAAACCAAGTTGATTCGTAAGTGAAGTGATTTCTGCGTAAAGTATTTTTGCGCTGGGGCTTAATCTTTTGTCATATCTAATAGGAGCGGATAAAATAGCATAATAGGAGGGTTCTAGCTTTTTCATTTCATTTAGCTTTTCTATTTTGTTTAGCAACTTCTAAAAGCTCTTTTTTTGAATAAAATATAGACCTGCCTACAGAATAATAGGGTATCTTATTTTGTTTCTTCCAAGTGATAATCGTGGTTACCGATACTCCTAAAAATTTTGCCGCTTGTTTTTGCGAAAGTCTATCATCAGGTGTAATTGAAGAACTTGATAAAATAGATTCGGTTTTTATAACTTCATCTAAAACCATCTTTACAACTCTCTGTAAATCTTCTTTTGTGTGCGAATAGAATAGTACGTTACTCATTTTAAATTGTTTTAAGTTTAAATTTAATTTCCAACAATTCAAATATGTAACAACTTTCAGCTTAAAATTTTCATTTTCTCAAAAACAGACATAAAACCCTAAAAATCAGTAAAATAAAATTTATTTTTCCATTTAAAATTTTCTAATAATCCTCATGAAAGATGTAATTTTCGTGTTTTCGTCATAAATTTCTTGAAAATTCTTTTTTGATGGAAGCTGATTTAGGCTTTTACCCAACTCAGGATAAAAGCTTTCCAATTTTTCACAAGTATCTTTAAAAGCTCCTGAAATATCACCTTGCTTGTGTAAAAACCAAAAAAAACCTACAATAGAAATTTTATTTTTCTTTTCTATTTGAGGTAAAGTATTTACTGTAATTTTTTTTAGCTTTTTAGATGGTCCATTTTTGGTAATAAAAAATTGAGAAATAAAAAATTTTATACTTTCTGTCTGTACTTTAGATGTGGAAAATATTTTAAATTCTATGATTTTTTTTTGCAAATCAGTTAGATAACCATAAAATTCAATTTTTGGTTTTTTATCTAATTGACCTAAATCACTAGCATTAGTTTTTCCTGAAAAGCAGTAAGAATCTAAGTCTGAAATACAATACTTACCTGCTTTCTTTTTTATAATTTTCTTATTGTAAAAGAAATCTAAAGAGATAATAGCCACTATTAAATAAACAATAGTGAAAAAAAAAATTAACCCTAAATAAAAAATATTGAATATAGAACTTTTTAAATTTATACTTAAGAAGGCATTAACATTTATGAAAATTAATCCAATAAGAACTGGAAAAATATAAATAGGCAAGGCATATTTTTCAAATAAAATTTTTAAATTAAATTTCCTTCTAGTACAAGAATCATATAATTTTAAGAGCTTAATACCGGCTTTGTAAGTTATTCTCATAATTTATTCCAGGTGTTATCCATTTCCTGTTGTTTAAAATTTTCAGCAATTTTCACATACTTTCTAAAGCTTTCCTCCTTTTTGTGACCTGTTAAATTTCTAACTACCATCTCCTTCATACCTAACACTAAAGAATTAGTAACAAAAGATTTACGCGCCGTATGACTTGTTATTAATTTATATTTAGGAAGAGTTTTATCTACCCTCTTTTGACCAATATATCTTGTTATTGTGATAGGTGTATCTATTCCAACTATTTTACAACACTCCTTAAGATACTTATTAAATTTTTGTCCAGAAATTATGGGTAGTGGTTCATAAATAGTCCCTTTATACTTTTCTAAAATCTGCATAGAAAATTTATTAAGAGGAATTTTATGATCTATACTTCGGGTTTTTTGAATCGTTAAGTTAATATGTGTATCAAAAATATTTGAAGGTTTCAATAAGGCTAAATCTGAAAAGCGCAAACCGCTAAAACATCCCATACAATATGTATCACGAACATGGGTTAATCGTTTTGATTCAAAATTATAATTAAAAAGAGTCATCAATTCGTCCATAGTAAGATAGATAACTTCTGTTTCATCTTCTCTAGCTTTAAATTTTTTGTATTTTAAATTGGTATGATATTCTTTATCATGCGCCCAATTCATAAAAGTTTTCAGAACCTTCACTATAAAAGCCAAATAACTATTTTTGTTCTTTCTTATCGAAAAAGTATATTCTTTAAGATCTTCAAAAAAAGAATGATCTATAGATTCAAAAGTTAAAACAATCCCTTTTTCTGTTTCGAAGTGTTTAAGAAAATTTAAAGTAGTCCTATATGACTTAATCGTTCTAGGTGACTTAGTAGAACGATTAATATTTATAAACTCTTCGAAGGAAGGAAAAAACTTATGAGATAAATTTATTTTTTCTAAACCATTTTTCAACTTATCAATAATAAAATCTTTTGTAGGGTTTATCTCATTTAAAAGGATGTACCTAAATAATTTTTTAATTTCAGCTTCTTTATTATCTAAGATTTTATTAAACTCTATGTAGTTATTATATGGTTCTCCTTTTCTAGGATTAGTTATTCTCTCGTTTTTTTTATTCCACTGTTTCTCTAAAACTTTTACACCGGAAACTGATCTAAAAATTTTTTCGCTATTAAAAGAAATAAGTAATCGGATGGGTATTAAACCGTCTTTATTGATTTTGTCTTTTCTTAAATGAAATGAAAGTTGCATATGTATTTAATATAATGCAAATATAAAAAATAGGGCAACTTAAAGGGCTACTAAAATTAAAATAATTTCATATATAAATATTTAAATAAATTGAATTAAACCACCATATATATATTAAAGCAGACTTAAGAGCATTCAAATATGTTTAAAAATAAAGGTACTCCCGCCTTGAGTACAAAAAAGCCTGTTGATTTTTTCAACAGGCTTTTTATTTCACTTCGTTTGCAATTTTCTAAGAGCATACCTTGGTTAAAGCTTCGGTGATTTCATCTTCACCTTTACTCATTTCTATAATTTTTCCGTAAGTTTTTTCTTCCTTTAAAACAGCTAAAACAGTTTCAGCAACCGCTTCTCTAGGTATTTTATCGCCTACCTCTTCTGGCTTTTTCGTCATCAGTACTTTTCCGACTTGCTCATCATCTGTTAATGCGACTGGACGTAAAATAGTATAGTCTAACTGACTTCTCTTCAGCTCTAAGTCTGCATAATATTTTGCAGTATAATAAGCTTTCATTCCCTCAACTTTACCCCAGAAAGAACGATCGTCGGTATGGGAAGCTCCAACCATAACAAATCTTTTCACTCCTTCTTTTTCTGCTGCTTGTATGGTTTTAATGGCTCCATCTAAATCTATCTCCATAGTTTTATCATCCCCTGTATTTCCGCCAGATCCTGCCGTAAAAACTACTGCATCATAATTTTTAATTACCTTACTAATCGCTTCTGGTGTATTTTCTAAGCTTTCAACAACGCTGTTAACTCCAATATCTTTAAAGTAAGAACGTTGTTCTTCTTTTCTAATAAAGGCAGTAGGCTCAAACTCTTTAGAAACACTCATTTTTTGAGCTATTTTTTTTCCTACTTTTCCGTGTGCACCAATAATTAAAACTTTCATATCAAATCATTTTTTCGGTTAGATTCAATATAATTTTTTCAGAATAGACATTCACTTAAAATTATATTAAACTTCTCTAAGTTGCTAGAAATTATTTTAAATGGAGCTGAAGAAAAGAAATAAATAAACCCAAATGCTAGTCTCTAGTTTTTAAACAAAAACTTTAAACCATCGTACTCTGAAGGAATAATTACCGAACCGTGATTTTCTTCTGGATAATTTTTAAATTTCCACTTTAAGCCTTTAAAAGATTGTTTATTAAAAACATTTTCTAATGGCGATCTTGACATCATATTTGGTTTTCTCTTTGAAGAAGAAAAAAATAAACGTTTATTATTAAACTGAAAGAAATCTTTAGCTGAATTAGCAAGCTTAAAAAGATAGTTATCATCCCACCAAATACTAGGGTCTATCGCTAAATAATTATCGAAATATTCTGGATGTTTCAATAAAGTATACATAATAGTTAAACCTCCAAATGAATGACCCACAAAAGTAGCAGATGAATTTGTACGGTACTTTTGTTGTAGTTCTGGACGAAGTTCATTAATAATAAAATTTAAAAAATTCTCTCCGCCACCGCCATCTTCTAACATTGCTTTATTTTTTCTAAATTTTTCAGGAAGCTTTTTAGTTTTTACAGGAGTTAAGTCTCTATTTCTATTGGTATTTACGATTCCTACCACAATCATTTTTGGAATAAAACCACCACGTCTTCCTCGTGAAAGCATTTGCTGCAAACCAGTATAGCTATGAAAATTAATATTGGCGTCTAATAAATAAACTACCGGATACTGTTTGTCTTCATTTTCTTGATAATCATCTGGTAAATAGACATAATATTCTCTTTCTTCATTTAAAATTTTAGAGTAAATATGATAAGATTTACCAATATTAATTTCTTTACTGGTTTGTGCGTTTCCTAAAAAATTGAGCAATACTATAAAAGCTACAAGTGTATTTTTCATTTTAATAACAATCCATTAATAATTGACCTCTATTTTGATAATCACTTAAATTTTTTAATTTATTTTCTTCGCAAATTTTGGTTAATAAAGCCAAGACTGCTTGTTGCATAAATATAGAACCACAAATCATAATCACGCCGCCAGCTTGCAAGACCTCAGCAATTTCAGAATCATTTTCTTGCAATCGATTTTGTACATACTGCTGCTGATCTGTGCGAGAATATACCGGAATAAATTGAGCTAAACGTTGGTTTTCTAAAGCCGAAGTAATCATGTTTTTATACTGAATTAAAGCTTCTTCATCTCTCGCTCCCCAATACATTTTTGTAAGCGTTTTTTTGCTATTATTCATCAACATTCCTAAAAAAGGAGCGATTCCCGTTCCGGTAGCAACCATTAAAACTTGAGAGGCTTTCTTCGGAAAATAAAAAGACTTATTTTTTAAACGTGAAGCCTGCACCACATCGCCTTGTTTTAAACTATTTAGATACGTAGAACAAATGCCATTTCTATGCAACTTTATACTTAGTAAAATTGTATTTTCTAAAGTAATCCCTAATGAATATAAACGGTCATGATGTTTTTCTCCAGGACTTACCGCCAACAAATCTCCAGACCTCAACTTTTGTCTTTTTATTGGCTTTAATTCAACTAAAAAAGTTTGGTGATTGGGAATTATTTCTGTTTTTCTAACCACCTCATAAGCTAATTTTTTTTGTTTTGTAGAATCAACTTCTCCTTCAAATTTAGGGAAATTCATTTCGCTTAGCCGCGCCCATTGGGCTAACCAACGGTTAAATGATTCAGCAGATTTATTATTAATGGTGTGTAAAGCTAAAAAGCATTCAGCATTTTCTTTTTCATCTAGTAAACTTTCTGTGGTATAAGCAAATTTGCAAAAATCTGGATATGCAAAAGATCCAAACCCTACTACGCTATATTGAATGGGTTTACCAAACGAAATTTCTTTCAGCTTTGCTTCAAATTTATTAGCATTGGTTGGCGGTTCTCCCACGCCATAGGTTGCCGTAAAAATAATAAGCTGTTCAAGTTGATTATGATAGCTAAACTCATTCATCTGTTGCACATAAGCTTTCTTACCTTTTTTAAGAAGTTCTTGCTGAAACCATACTGCAAATTGCAACGTGCTTCCGGTTTCTGATCCTACCAAAATAAGATGCGTACAGTCGTTAAGTTTAAATTTATTTTTAATTTTAGTAGCCTTTCTTTTGAAGGTAATTTTAAAACCTGAATAGATAAAAAACAAAATGCTTACACAAGAAAGTAAAAGTATAAATGCCCAAATAAAATTGCCTTCGCCCGTATGCAAGATGTAACTATATTGAAAAAACTGTTCTTGTGCTGAAAGCTGATCTTCATCTAAAATTTCTCCTGTAAATTGATTTATAGCAAAACTACCGTCTTTAAGCTGAAGCATAAAATAATCACTAGGCGCTGATGAGAAAGGAAATTCGATGCTTTTTACATTAGCTACTGACGTGTTATTAAAAATTTCAAAATCGCTTATAGCGCGTTTTGGAGCTGCATTAATATTTTCATTTTCAACTTCCGCAGTAAAAACTGGATGTTCTAATATATTAAATTGAAAGAGAGACAAATAAACTCCAGAAAGGCTAATAATAATAATTGGAATTAAAAAAAGTCGCCCCAAATATACGTGCCCATATTGGTAGAAATTTTCTTTGATAATCGTAGAAAAAATCTTTTTCACACCTTGCTGGCGTTTAAGAAATAAAATGAGTCCGCTAAGGCTAATTAAAAAGAGTAAAAAAGAGGTAAGCGCTACAAAAAATCTTCCGGTAGTTTTTAAAAATAAAGAACGATGCAAACTACGAGCAAACTGAAAAGTTTTTGCTTCTGGGTTTATTTCTGCTACTTTTTCACCTGTATTTGGATTCACATAAAATTCTGCTAAATCGCCATTTTCTGTCAAAGCCGAAATTGAAACCCGATCGTAACCATCTACTTTTACTTCAAAAACTTCTAAGTAATTTTCTTGTAAATTATCGATTAACGTAGCAGCAGTAATTTGATCAAGATCAAAAGAGTTTATCTCTATTTCTTGCTGAATAGGTTCAAATGCAAGTATAATTCCTGTTAAGGAAGCCATTAGCACAAACAAAAAAGAAGATACGGCCAATGCTAAATGACTGTATCTCCAAGCAGAAATAATCATTGAAAAATGATTTTAGTTGGCAATCAATCTCACGTAACGAATGTAACCAGAACCCTCAAACTTACCTTTAAGGTTTTCTTTGGTTAAAGCTACTTCTAAATCTTTTTTATGGTAATCTTGATCTTCTACCGCGCTTTCAAAACGAAGTGTGTAGTTTTTATTTATTTTATCTGAAGGAATTTCAAAAGCAACAATAGCTCTTGCTCCTGGATTAATGGTAGCACCGCTAATGGCATCTATATTTTCTGAACCTTCTTTACCAAGTTGGCTCCACCACTCTTTTAAAGTGTTATACCATTCATCATCTTGCCCTTGCATGTATAAGGTCTTTTGATATTTTTCATTTTCATCGACAATTGAAACTACTACGTAAGGTTTTTTACCCGAATAGTTTTTTAGTTGCAATAAACACTTCACGGTAGTGGTCTCTTTTTCGAGATTTACTTCTTTTCCAGCTGTAAAAGCCAGTAATGTAAAAGCGGTTAAGCAAACCATTACACTTTTAAAGATATACTTTTTCATTTTTTATTTTTTTCTAAATAAGCGGAGTAAAATTAAATAGTTTTACTCCGTCAATTTTTAAATTTCTATTATTTTAAAAAATCAATAGACGCATTTTTTTTAGAAAGCACTTCGTTTTCTCTAGCTAAATCGTAAGCGCTTTCATCAAACTCTGTGGTCATTGATTTATCGGCTCCGTTTGCTAATAAATACTTTAATATTTTGGTGTCTTTTGCATTTAAAGCAGCCAATAATAGTGCCGTATTTTCTTCTTTATTTTTAGCATTAACGGCAACATCCCAATCTATTGCTTGCTGTGCTAATTCTAAATTGTTGTTTTGAACAGCTACATGTAATAATGTATTTCCGTTAGGTTGTGGCTTTGTAAGCTCTAAACCATTTTCTAATAACAAGGTAAGTTTCTCTTTCTTAGGAGGAGTCACTTTACCATCTCTGCTTCGTTTTGCTGAATTTGCCCAATAATAAATTAAGTTATTACCATCTTTATCTTGAACATCTATTTTTGCTCCTTTTTTAATTAGATAAGAAACTACTTCTATAGAATTGCCGCTTACAGCCTTCATTAAAGCAGTTTGACCTTCGTTATTTTGATGATTTTTATTTGTAGTTCTTTCTTCTAGAATTTTTACAATTTCTAAATTATTACCTGCAGCAGCATTGATTAATGCATTATTACCATCTGTATTAGTTTGGTTAGCATCTACTCCTTTTTCTAAGAAATACTTAATAAGCGAAACGTCTTTATTTCTTCGGCTTAATAAAATAAGTGGGGTTTCTCCGTTTTTATTCACAATATTAGGATTGATCCCCGTTTTTTCTAAATATTTAAAAGTTTCCAATTTTGGGCTGGCTCCACGCATACCTTGACTAGCAACAAGAATTGCATTACCGCCTAATTTATTTTTGGTTTTATAATCGATTCCGCTTTCAATTAAGGCATGCATTACTTTTATGTTTCCGCCTTTGGCTGCGTAATGAAAAGCACCATTACCATCATCGTCTTTGCTGTTTAGATCGAGACCTTTTTTCTTAAAATAATTAATCATCTCTAGGTTTTTCAACTTCTGCATGATTAACAATATAGCAGTAGCACCACCTTTTGTTTTTTGCTGAATAGAAAGTCCGTTATCGGTTAAATAATCGTAAATTCTTTGATCTTCTACACCAGCATAAGCAGCAAAAGTAATCGCTCCAAAACCATGTGTTCCTTTTGCGTTAACATCGGCGCCATGATCTACTAAATATTTTATGACTGAGAAGTTGCCTTTATAAGCAGCCCATACTAAATAACTTCTTCCATCGTGTGTGCGCTTATTAACATCTACCTCTTTCAAATTAAGAAGATATGTAATAGCTTCTACTGGAGCATCGGCAAGAATAGCAATAGTTACTCCATCAAAATGAGAACGGTTAAACTCTTTAGGGTCGTTGCCTTCTTTTATTTTTTCTTTTATAGATGCTACAGAGGGGTTTTCACCCCAAAACTCTCGTTGTAAAAAAACATTTTCTTGTGCAAAAAGACCAGAAAACATGAATGCAAAAACGGCAACTATTAATATCTTTTTCATATTGATTTTTTCTAATTCAAATTTAAACCTTTTATATAGGTAATCATAAGAAATACCTTAAGCCTAAAATTTAGGCTTAAGGTTGGCTAACATTTCAAATAAATTTTATTGTTTCGCTAATTTTCCCACAGCGGTAACTCCGTCTGCTTCTATTTTTGTACCAGCAGTCATCACATGATTTGCTGCATTAATAATATATAAACGAGGGTTTTCACTGGTCTTTATAGGAAAAACAACTTCTTTGTTGGCTTTGTCTACATAGGGAGCGCCTATTTCTTGTATTCCATTTGGAACATCATCAACCCAGTTAAAGCTTTTTGTCGCTACATTAACTACAGCAAATTTATGACGAGTTTCAGTTGGTCTAGCAGAAGCAATATTTTGCTCTGTAAACATTTGTAATACAAAAGTATTATCTCCTACATAGTGAGTTCTGTATAATTTATAACCTCCTGAGGCTTCACTAATGTTAAAGAAATAATTCGGATCGAATTCTGTAGTGCCATTATTTATTTTTAAAACTCCAGAATTTACCTCAGGCGCATCTAAAGCTGAAGAAAAAACATATACATCTCCATTTTCTACTGGCTCGATTCCTGTTTCTCCTTGAGACCTAGATTGACCAGCAATAACTCCTGTTCTACCTGTGTCTTCTATACGCTGTATAAATTCTAAATCTTCATTAAAAATTGCGATATAGGTATGATCGTTAAAATCACTATTAAAAGCATTATCTTCATTATCTTCTCCTGCTTTAATAGTTCTGTATGCTATCCAAACTCGGCTGTTATGCTCTGTAATATCTGTTATGTAAGCATACTCACCATTATTGGCTAACTCTTTTGTATTTATGGTAACAGGGCCTGTTACTACACTTGTTTTGCCGTTTACTTTATAAAAAGTAGCTTCTGGATTTTCGTAATTTCTAGAAGAATATTGAACAAATAATTCTTCACCTACAATACCTTTACTTTGAATAGAAACCTGTAAATCTATTGGGTTTCTTGGTTCTAAGCCACAATCTTCAAGTATAAATGATTGAGTGGTACCTGGGTCTCCTTGTCTATATACAAACGAATAAGCCGCTAAGTTTTTATAGAAAAACCAAGAAGGAGTTCCTGTAACTTGAAGACCGTCACCTACAATAGAAAGCTCTCCTTCTGAGATATTCTCTTTGGTTAGCACATAAGAATTCTCTTCTGAAGTTGCAGCAACCACATATTCTTCTGTAGCTACGCCCTCACAACCTACTGTATTATCTTCACCATCGTCATCACTACAAGAAGTGAAACCTAACATTGCTGCGAATGCAACTGAAACATAAAGTTTTTTTCTTAATAAAATATTCATCATCATTATTATTATGGAGTTATGTTAAAATTTGTCTAAAAAATACCTAACTTTTATAGCGAAACTTCTACCTGGTTTTTGCAAGCTATAATTATCATATAGGTCTTCATTTAAAATGTTTTTACATTCTAATGAGAGGTTATATTTTCCGTTTTTGAAACTATAATTCAAGTAAACATCATGGGCGATTTGATTAGGTATATTTCTATTGGTAGCGCTATTTCCAAAAGAATCATAATCGTAACTAAATTCGTGTATATATAATAAATTATAATTGAGGCTTAATACATCTTTTTTATCCCACAAGCGATTAAAATAGAAAGCAAAACCTGCATTTCCATACAAATATGGCATGTTAGGTATTCTTTGATCGTAACTCAAGTTTTTACTTGTACTTCCGTTTTTGTATTCTAATTTATTCCGTAGGCTTTGATAAGTGAAACTTGCGTTTGCTGAAAATAACTTCGCGTAATTATAGGTAGCTTCTAAATCTATACCTCTATTTTTAACAGAAGCTTCGTTTATAGATTGAGCGCTTCCTTCTTCGGTCACCTTTCTTCGTATAAAATCTTTAATGTCACGGTAAATAAAACTTGCATCTAGATTTAAGTTTTGTTTTTTAGTTAACCTCCAGTTGTAATTTGCACCTATATTTAAGTTTTTACTGCTTTCTGGTTTTAAATCGGGATTTCCTAATTCAAAATTACTTCCGTTACCAAACAATTCTCTTCCTACAGGTAAACGGTATGCTTTTTCAAAAGAGGCTTTCATTTGTAAACTTTCGGTTAAAAAATAAGACGTAGCCAAACCGTAGCCATACGTATCTGTTGTTTTTGAAAATTTCTGATACTCACCAACCGCTAGCGGATCTGCATATTGATTTACTTTATTGCTGTAATATTTCCCAAAAAGAGAGGTACTCCATTTTTTATTAGGCTGAAATTTATAACCAGCACCTAAAATATTTTTAAAATTTTCACTCGGATAATCATCAGAAGGGCTTGGCTCTGCTTCATTTCTTCGTTTTCTAGAGAAAGTATTAAATACGTTATTTAAGGTAAAAGCATGTTTATCTTTAAACTTATAAGTTACATTTGCGTTTACTGAACCATTTCTATTTCTATAAAAATTTCTAGTATAAGGAGGGTATTCTCCTTTTTCACTTTTTTCTATAAAATCTCCTGCCCAGTTATAATTTCGCATAGCATCATCTATATAACTTGCCTCTCCGAAATTATAATTCCCCCTTACCGCAACATTTAATCCATTAATAAATAAATTATCTTTTTTATATGTAAGCGAAGGCATTAGCGTTTCTGAGGTTTCATAGACCTGTCCAAAAGCAATATCCATATAAGCTGGATGTTGAATCTCATTATACTCATCTCCATACGTAAAACCTAGCAATAACTGGTCTGCAAAAGCAGTGTTCACAAAGCCAACTTTCCCCATTAATGTATAGTTACGATACATATCATGAAAGCGTCGCTCGTTAGTTTTCTCTAAAGGAAAAACCTGAGTTTGCAAATTTTTCACCCTAACATCGACATTGTAATCGTTATCAGAATAATTTTGAAAAGCCGTTAATCTTGCGGTAAAACCAGAATCTGCTGTGTAAGCCGCATTTAAAAATGATTTATGGGTATTAAATGATCCATAAGAATAAGAAGCATCCACAAAGTTTTGCTTTCCATCTTCTGTAACAATATTTATAGCCCCACCTAAAGCATCAGAACCAAAATTAATGGGCACTACTCCTTTGTAAACTTCAATTCGTTTTGCTAAATTGATAGGAATATTATTAATACTGAAAGCTGAATTAAAACCTTCCATAGGCATTCCGTCTATAAACAATTTAACGTGTCTACCTGAAAAACCATTAAGCATTAAGTTTGTATTAGAGCCTACACCACCAGACCTTCGCACCCGAACTCCAGACACCCGTTCTAAAGCTTGAGAAACGTCTAAAGTTGTATTGTGCAATGCTTCTGCGTTTAATGCAGAAACATTATAAGAAGATTCTTGAACTTCTTGAAGAGCAGATTTTCCAACAATCTCTACATCATCGAGTGTCATCGCTGGATCTTCTTCTAATTGAAAGTTAACGCGCAAATTAGAATTAGGTAGCACTTCTACCTCTTCAACTTGATTTAGATATCCTAAATTTGTAGCAGATAATTTATATTTTCCAGCAGGTAAACGCAATTCAAAGGTTCCGTTTTCGTTTGTTTCAGAGAAATATGTTTTATTTATTACATAGACAAAAACACCTGGCAAAAGCTCTCCTTCTTGTGAAGTAACTTTTCCTTTAACAGTAGAAAAATTATCATTTTGCCCAGTTGCTACTTGGGTTAACAAAAAAACTAAAGCAATAAGAGAATAAAATATTTTCACTTGTTTTTATTTAAACTGATTTTAAATAACTTCTTGCAAAAGTATTTTATCTTTACATTTAAGTATTGCGGTTTTAGAAATAAAAATAACGGAAACAGGATTATGTATATTAAGTCTAAATTAAAACATCATAATTTTTCTCTCTTTAATTTAGATTTATCTAGCGTAAATGAACTAAAAACTGAAAACTTACATTTACACCCCAATGATGAGATTGAAATTAAATGCCACTTACAATACAACAAAGATTTTTGTATTATAGACACACAATTCTCCAACATAGAAAAATTAGTTGATGTTTTTCATATTAAAGGTGATTTTATACAAATTTCTTTGGTAAGTAAAGGCGACTTAAAAATTGAAAACTCTATTAAAAATGAACATATACAAACAGGAAATGTTCAGTTTACTTTTCAATCTTGCTCATCTTGGGAAGTTCTTATACCCAGCAACGCACCTACACACTATACATTAATTATTTTATCTAAAGCATTTTACCTACAGCTTTTAAAAGATGAAAATTGGATTCAATTAGATGAATTATTTTTAAAAGTGCAAGCAAATAACTTTATTAGAATGGGAGAAAATAAATTCCCGATTAGTTTCTCTATTCATCAAATTTTAAAGCAATTGGCTAAATGTGAATTTCCTGATGAGCATAAAGAAAATTATTTTAAACTTAAATTAAAAGAATTGTTTTATGTGTATTATGTACAACAACAATTACAAACCCCCAGCTCTGATATACCCTCAGAAACCTTAGAAAAGGTAAGAAAGGCTAAAGCCTATTTAGCGGCAAATTTTAATCACACTCCTACCATAAAGCAGCTTTCTAGGCAAGTCTTACTAAATGAACAGAAATTAAAAAGCACATTTAAAAAAGTTTTTGGCAGCACAATAAGAGGTTATGTTATTGAGTTGAAAATGAAAAAAGCACTCACGCTATTAGAAAACCATACAGTTTATGAAATTTCTAATATTTTAGGCTACAAAAGTACCTCTCATTTTATAAATATGTTTAAAAAACATTACGGATACACCCCTAAACAGACGCTAAAAGAATAAGGTAAATAATAATTTTCAGTATATATTAATTCTAATTATTTTTTGAATCTAATTTTTAAAATGTAAGTTTGGATAACTTCGAAACTTACACGATATATGGATGAATTTTGGATTTACTTTAAGCTAGGACTTACACACGTCTTAGACTGGAGCGCTTATGATCACGTACTATTTTTAATTGTATTAGTTGCTTCTTATACTTTTTTAGAATGGAAACGAGTTTTTTGGTTAGTCACCACTTTTACAATAGGTCATACCCTAGCTTTAATATTGGCCACATTTAACATTGTACAAGTAAATTCAACCTATGTAGAGTTTTTAATTCCAATAACAATTTTTGTAACCGCTCTCTACAACCTCATAAGAGCAGGAAAAACACCAAAAGATGGGAAAATGAATATGTTAATGGCCACTACACTTTTTTTCGGAGTAATTCATGGGTTAGGTTTTTCTTCATTTTTTATGGGCTCAGTAGGTTCTGGAACCGATAAGTTTGTCTGGTTATTAGAATTCGCTTTAGGGATAGAAGCAGCGCAAACCATTGTTGTTATAATTGTTTTAATCTTAGCGCTAATCTTTCAATCATTATTTAACTATTCTAAAAGAGATTGGGTTTTGGTTATTTCATCAATCGTCATAGGCTTAGTTATCCCAATGTTACTAGAAAATAATTTTTGGTAAATTATAGCGATTTTCTCTCTAAGCTGCTATAAAAAAAATTATTCTTTTAAATTTACGACTCTAAATGCTGATAAATGTCTGTAGAAAAACAGCTTAAATTTGATAAAGCCTACCTTAGAATGGCTGTAGAATGGGGAAAATTATCTCATTGTAAAAGAAAACAAGTAGGAGCCATTATTGTGAAAGACAGAATGATTATTTCTGATGGGTACAATGGTACGCCTAGTGGTTTTGAAAATTGCTGTGAAGATCTAGAAGGTCTCACTAAATGGTATGTATTACATGCAGAAGCAAACGCTATATTAAAAGTTGCCGGTTCTACACAATCTTGTAAAGATGCAACACTATACATCACCATGTCTCCTTGCAAAGAATGTAGTAAACTCATTCACCAAGCTGGCATAAAACGTGTAGTCTATCAAAACGGATACAAAGATAATTCAGGCTTAACATTTTTAGAAAAAGCTGGAGTTAACATAGAACAAATCACCGAACTAAACGATTAATACTATTGAAAGCTTACTCTAAAATATATTTTCCATTAATTATTGGAGCAGCTTGTGCATTAGGGATTTTTATAGGATCTGTTTTAGATTTTCCAGATACCTCAGAAGGTATTTTTACTGCAAATGCAAAAAAAGAAAAACTAAATAGGCTTATAGATTACATAGACTATGAATATGTAGATGATGTAAATACAGATAGCATAGTAGATGTAACTGTTAATAGTATTTTAGAAAACTTAGATCCACACTCGGTTTATATACCAAAACAAAAATACGACGCTGTTTCAGAAAACATGAAAGGTGATTTTGTGGGTATCGGAATAAGTTTTTACACATTAGAAGATACCATTGCAGTAATTAAACCTATACCAAATGGACCAAGTGAAAAAGTAGGTATCAAAGCTGGAGATCGTATTTTGTATGCCGATGGAATTGAACTGGCGCAAAAAACTATTGATACAGATTCACTTTCATCATTATTAAAAGGGAAAAAAAACACTACAGTTAAGCTAAAAATTAAACGAAATGGTTCAGAAAAGCTATTAGATTTTACCGTAAAAAGAGGGACGATTCCTATAAAAAGTGTCGACGCCGCTTATATGCTCAATGAAAAACTTGGTTATATTAAGATTAATCGTTTTGCAGAAAGTACTTATAAAGAATTTGAAAAAGCAATTGAGAGTTTAATTACACAAGGAGCAACAGAGCTAGCGCTAGATTTAAGAGATAATGGCGGAGGCTATTTAGACCAAGCGGTAAAAATTGCCGATGAATTCTTGACTCAAGATAAACTCATTGTTTTTACTAAAAATAAAGCTGGAAAAATTAACAAAACCTTTTCGACTAAAAAAGGAAAGTTTAAAAACACCAAAGTTTTTGTATTCATTAACGAAAATTCGGCCTCTGCCAGTGAAATTGTAGCCGGTGCTTTACAAGACAATGATATTGGTACAATTGTAGGAAGAAGATCTTACGGAAAAGGCTTGGTGCAAAGAGAAATGAATTTAGGAGACGGTAGCGCTGTTAGGCTAACCGTAGCAAGATATTACACCCCTACAGGTCGTTCTATACAAAAGCCTTATGACCACGGCGATAATAAAAAATATTTTGAAGAATATTTAAGTAGATATCGTAATGGCGAATTACAAAGCAAAGACAGTATAAGTGTAAACGATTCGCTTAAATATACAACTCCCAAAGGAAAAATTGTTTATGGCGGTGGTGGTATTATTCCAGATGTGTTTGTTGCCAAAGATACTGACTATGAAAAAGAAAGCTTAAACTATATGTTGAAAGGAGGCATAATGGATAGATTTATATTCAACATTCTTGAAAAGGATCGTAATTACTACAATAGCTTAACACAAAAGGAATTTAACACCCAACAAATAGTTTCAGATCAAATAGTAGAAGATTACATAAACTATTTAAACGAATTTAATTTTGATTTTAAAACTAAAAATTACCGCTATCTATTAAGAAAGTACTTAAAAGCAAGTATGGCAGAACAACTTTTTGGTACCAATGCGGCACAAAAAATAATTAGTCAAGATGACAAAATGATTCAAAAAGTGTTAAGCCTAGACTAAATTTCTGACTTCTTTTTTATTGCTCTTGAAATTAATAAGATAAGCATAAGCACTATCACACTAAGAGAAGATAAGATACAAGCTATAGCAACCTTACTACTTTCTGCCGCAAGATTATTAAAATCTACGATAGTCAAATTGTAAATCAATAAACCTAATGCACAAAGCATTAAAAAATAAATTAAATACTTCATTTTACTTGAATAAATTTTGAATATTGGCAGCAAATAATTTTACCGCTATAGCTAACAAAACTACACCAAAAATTTTACGAATCACATTAATTCCTTGTTTTCCTAGCACTCGTTCAATCTTACCAGAAGATTTTAGTACCAAATAAACAATCATAATATTAATCAAAATCGCTATAATTATATTTATAGTTTGGTATTCTGCTCTTAAAGATAAAATAGAGGTCATGGTTCCAGCACCCGCAACCAAAGGAAAGGCTAACGGAACAATTGCTGCCGTTTCAGGGGCATCATCTTTATAAAGTTGAACGCCTAGAATCATTTCGATAGCTAAGAAAAATAAAATAAAAGACCCTGCTACTGCAAAAGAATTAACATCAATCCCTATTAAGTTTAAAATTTCATCCCCTACAAATAAGAAAACAATCATTAAAATTGCCGCCACCACAGAAGCTTTTTCACTCTGAATATGACCTACTTTTTTTCTTAGATCTACAATAATTGGTATACTCCCAATAATATCGATTACAGCGAACAAAATCATCCCGGCAGTAAAAATTTCTTTAATATCAAAACCCATCACAAATACTTTAAAAATGCGTGCAAAAGTATTTTAATTTTAACCCTTTGCAATCATTAATTTATAAAAATTTCAGCTAACATTGTCGGTATAAATTTCATTGCTTACAAAAAAAACATATTACCTTTGCAAAATGTTTCAGATAGGAAAAACCATAGTTTCAGAAGATATTATAGAGAAAGATTTTGTTTGTAATCTTTCTGCCTGTAAAGGTGCATGCTGCGTAGAAGGCGAAGCTGGTGCACCCGTAGAAAAAGAGGAAATTCAAAAACTCAAAGATGTATATGCTGAAGTAAAACCCTTTTTAAGAAAAGAAGGAATCGAAGCCATCGAAAAACAAGGAACTCATATCGAAAATGATTTTGGAGAATATGAAACTCCTCTTGTAAATGGTGCCGAATGTGCTTATGTAACTTTTGATGACAAAGGAACTGCCCTTTGTGGTATTGAAGGTGCTTACCGAGCTGGAAAAATTGATTGGAAAAAACCTATTTCTTGTGAGCTTTACCCAGTTCGCGTACAATCTTATTCTCAATTTTCTGCGGTAAATTATCACCGCTGGCCAATCTGCGACGATGCCTGTTCATTAGGAAAAGAACTACAAACACCTATTTACAAATTTGTAAAAGAAGCGCTAATCAAAAAGTTTGGCGAAGATTGGTATATGGAAATTGAAAAGGTTGCAGAAAATCATTTAAAGTAGTTTTTTTGATTATTCAACGCCAAGTACCCCAAGTGCCATTATCCTCTTAACAAGTAATTTATAGACTTTACACAAAGTTCTAAGAATTAGAACCAAAAACTACAATTGAAAGCCTAGCTGATTGTTATAGGTTTGCTATTTTTAGCCTTCAAAATAAATAAGATGAACTGGGAACAATTACTTTCTTTAAAACGCTATGGCGATACCATCAAAAGATTACGTACAGAACAAGACGACACTCGTTTGGGGTTTGAGGTAGATTACGACCGTGTTATTTTTTCTTCAGCATTTAGGAGCCTGCAAGATAAAACACAGGTAATACCATTATCTAAAACAGATTTTGTACATACACGTTTAACGCACAGTTTAGAAGTCTCTGTGGTAGGCAGATCTTTAGGTAGAATTGTAGGTAAACAAATAATTGAAAAACACCCACAGCTTTCAGCTACTCATGGCTATCATTTTAATGATTTCGGAGCTATTGTCGCTGCCGCAGCATTGGCACACGATATTGGCAATCCACCATTTGGGCATTCTGGAGAAAAAGCAATCGGAGAATACTTTAAAAACGGAAACGGTAAACGTTTTAAATCACAACTTAGCGAAAAAGAATACCACGATCTCACTCATTTTGAAGGAAACGCTAACGGTTTCAAATTACTTACTGAAACTAAACACGGTAATCAAGACGGCTTAAGGCTTTCTTATGCCACTCTAGGTGCATTTACTAAATACCCCAAAGAATCACTACCCCACAAACCTACACCAGAAATTGCCGATAAGAAATTTGGATATTTTCAGAGTGAAAAATCTATTTTTAAAGACATTGCAGAAGAGTTAGGTTTAGAAAATTCTGGCAAAAACGGAGATATTCATTATAAACGCCACCCGCTTACATTTTTAGTTGAAGCTGCCGATGATATTTGTTACACCATCATCGATTTTGAAGATGGTATTAACCTTGGTCTTATTGATGAAAGCTATGCGTTAGAATACCTAATTAAACTAGTAAAAAACAATATTAATACTGAAAAATTTCACTCGCTTACCAATACGCAAAGTAGACTGAGTTACCTAAGATCTTTAGCCATAAATACACTTATTCAAGATGCAGCCCGTGTTTTTATAGAAAATGAAGAAGCTATTTTACAAGGAAACTTTCATGAATCTTTACTAGACAAATCTAAATACACTGCTCAAATTAAAGATATTATTAGTTTGAGTGTAGAAAAAATTTATCAAAGTCCAGAAGTAATTGAAAAGGAAATTGCTGGTTATAAAATTATCGCAACACTTTTAGAAACCTATACTCAAGCAATTGAAAACAGCGTCAATCACGAAGAAACTAACTTTGATAAACTTATTTTAAATAGTTTCTTAAAAGGTTTTGAAGCAGAAGAAAAATCTACTTACCAATGGCTAATTCAGTTAAGCTCACAAGTAGCCGCACTAACTGATGGCAATGCATTAAGGACTTTTCAAAAATTATCGGGAAGTAAGTTAGGTTAAAACTTCTTCTATCTTCTGCTGAATTCTTTTTGCTGAAATCCCAACGAGTACTCGCAATTCTTGGGTGGCTCCTTGCTCGATAAACTCATCTGGAATTCCTAAGGTTATGATTTTTGAAGTGAATTCATTTTGATGCGCAAATGCTAAAATCGCTTCGCCCGCTCCGCCAGAAATCACTCCGTCTTCAACGGTAATTACAGTTTCGTATTTTTTGAAGATTTTAGTTAACAATTTTTCATCTAGAGGCTTCACAAAACCTAAGTCATAATGAGCTACTTCTTCTGAATGACTAAGTTCATCTAGTGCTTTTTCAACTTCAATTTTAATTGTTCCTATAGAAATAATCGCGATTTTATTCCCTTTTTTGAGTTGCTTCCCTCTTCCTATTGTTAATTTTTTAAATTCTCTTTGCCAATCAAGTTTTGTTCCTCGGCCTCGCGGGTAACGAATGCCTATTGGTTTTTCTAAGCCTAGTGAAGCTGTATATAAAATGTTACGTAGTTCAATTTCATCAGAAGGTGTTGCGATAATTAAATTAGGGATACAACGTAAATAAGCAATATCAAAAACCCCATGGTGCGTTGCTCCATCTTCACCCACTAATCCAGCACGGTCAATACAAAAAATTACGGGTAAATTTTGTAAAGCTACATCGTGTATTAATTGATCGTAAGCACGTTGTAAAAAAGTAGAATAAATGGTGCAAAACACAATTTTATTTTGTGTGGCCAAACCCGCTGCGAGGGTGACGGCATGTTGTTCTGCAATACCTACATCAAAAGCGCGATCAGGAAATTCTTTCATCATGTATTTTAATGAGCTTCCGGTAGGCATAGCTGGAGTAATCCCAATAATCTGTTTATTATTTTTTGCCAATTCAACTAAAGTCAAACCGAAAACATCTTGAAATTTGGGAGGTAATTTTTCGTTTCCTTTTGAAAGTAATTCTCCTGTAATTTTATCGAATTTTCCAGGAGCATGATAAGTAACTTGATTTTCTTCTGCTTGCTGAAGTCCTTTTCCTTTTTTCGTAATAATATGTAAAAATTTAGGACCTTCTACTTTTTCCAATTTTTCGAATGCTTCAAAAATAGCTTCAAAATCATGACCATCAATAGGCCCTGAATAATGAAAATTTAAAGCTTCGATCATATTATCTTGCTTGGGTTTAACGCCAATTTTAGATTTCGACAAATATTCTTTTAGCGCCCCAACACTGGGATCGATACCTATGGCGTTATCATTTAAAATCACCCAAAGATTAGCATTGGTAACCCCCGCGTGGTTTAAACCTTCAAAAGCCATTCCGCTAGCGATGGAAGCATCGCCAATTACTGCAATGTGATTTTTTTTAAGATTCCCATCTAATTTAGAAGCAATGGCCATTCCTAACGCTGCTGAGATGGAAGTTGAACTATGACCTACGCCAAAAGTGTCGTATTCACTTTCATCGCGTTTTGGGAAACCACTAAGTCCGTTTAACTTTCTATTAGTCTCAAAAATATCACGTCTACCAGTTAAAATTTTATGTCCGTAAGCTTGGTGCCCTACATCCCAAACCAAAAGGTCTTGTGGAGTTTGAAAATAATAATGTAAAGCAATAGTTAACTCTACCACGCCTAAACTTGCCCCCAAATGTCCTTCTTTAGTGGCTACAATATCTATAATAAACTCTCGCAGCTCTTGAGCAACCTGCAACAAATCTTTCTTGTGAAGTTGTTTTAAGTCTTTAGGAGAATTAATATTTTGCAATAATCTTAATGCCATAAAGCAAAGGTAAAGTTTGAAATTGTATTTTTGGCGTATGTTAACTCCTTTTGATGATACTTATTTTATGAAGAAAGCGCTAGACCAAGCGCAAGAAGCATACGAGCGTGATGAAATACCAGTAGGAGCTATTATTGTAAGTAATAATAAGGTGATTGCTCGCGGACATAACCTTACCGAGATGCTTAATGATGTAACCGCTCATGCCGAAATGCAAGCCATTACTGCCGCTGCTAATTTTTTAGGCGGAAAGTATTTAACTAATTGTACGCTTTATGTCACTTTAGAACCTTGTCAAATGTGTGCTGGAGCTTTGTATTGGAGTCAAATTTATCGAGTGGTTTTTGCTGCGAGAGATGAACAACGCGGATATCGGGTAATGGGTGGAAAATTACACCCGAAAACTAAAATTACCGAGGGCTTGCTTGAAATAGAAGCTTCAACTTTGCTAAAAAAATTCTTTATAAAAAAAAGAAATTTAAATTAATCTGGCCATGATCATTTAAAAAGATATTATTCTTTTTTTTAGCTTCGATTTAATTCGAAATATCTATTATTAGATGTAAATAATCGAATGAATTTCCGAAATATTTAAAGTAACAAGTAAATGATTATATTTGAATTTCATATCCCCACTTTATGATGAGATTCTGTCTGCTAAGCATATGGTTCATTTTTTCACAAACTTTGCTCGCACAGCAAACTATTCCCTTTTTTAAAAATTACACAAAGAATGATTACCAAGGGGAAAATGCCAATTGGGACATTACACAAGACGACAAAGGAGTTATTTACACCGCAAATAATTATAAGCTTTTAGCTTATGATGGAGACGACTGGAGTAAATATTCACTGCCTAAAGATATTGTAATAAGGTCTGTTAACGTAATTAATGATACATTGTATTCTGGGGCTTACCAAGAATTTGGCTATTGGTTACGTAATGATAAAAATGAATTAACGTATCATTCCTTAAGCAGCGAAAAAAAAGACTCTTTATTTAACAATGATGAAATTTGGAAAATTTATCCTTTTCAAAAAGGCATAGTTTTTCAATCATTTAGTGCTATTTACTTTTTCGACAAAAAAGAAAATAAAATAGAAAAAATACCTTTTCCTGAAACCTCATCAATTTTTACTTATAAACTAAATAATAAGATTTATTTAGCTAGTAAATATGGTGGCGTTTATAAATTAAATGAACATAAGTTTGATGCCGAACCCTGGAGTGAGCCTTTAAAAGAGTTTTCAATCCAATCTATGATTTTATATAAAGGTGGTTTTTTATTGGGTACCCAACTTAATGGTATTTATTATTATAAAGATAATAAACTTACAAAGTGGCTAAATAAAGATTCTGCCATTATAGATGGAATAGAAATTAACAATTTAAGCCTTGTTAATCAAAAGTTATGCATAGGTACCATTAACAAAGGTTTACTTATTTTAAATGAACAAAAGCAACTTTTATACACTATAAATACGAGTAATGGGCTTAATAATAATACGGTTTTAAGTCAATATAAAGATACCGATGGTAACTTATGGTTAGGGCTTGATAATGGTTTTGCTTGTATTTACTTAAGTTCTCCGCTACACGTGTTTAATGACAAAAGCGGAAAACTAGGTACTTTATACGCCATAGAAAAAAGTCCAAAAAATCCTAATATTGAATACCTAGGAAGTAATCATGGAGTATTTAAAAAAGAAGATCATCAGCTTAGTTTAATAAATAACTCTAACGGACAAGTTTGGAATCTGACTCAAATCGATGATGAAATTATATGCGGTCATAATAACGAAACTTTCGCTATTAAAAATAACAAGATTAAACTACTAAGTACAATTAGTGGAGGTACAAGGCTTGTAAAAACTACAAAAGCAAACACGTATATTCAGGGAAATTACTCCGGGCTTACAAAGTTCACTAAAATTGATGATCAATGGGAAGTGAAACATTTTCAAAATATGTATCACCGGGTGAGTGAACTCGCTTTAGACAAGCAACATCATATTTGGATTACTTCTCCACATAACGGAGTTTATCAATTTAAACAAAATGGAGATAAATTAATTCAGAAGAAATTTTATCCTGAAAATAAGTTTAAACACTTATTTCAGCTTAATAATGAAATTTTCTTGGCCGGTAAAAATGATATTTTTAAATACGATTTGGTTAATGATACAATTATTAAAGATGAAATTCTAACAAAGAAACTCATGCCGTTAGATCACGTCATGGCTTTTGAAAATAAATTTATAGTTACCAAGCAAAAGAACAAAATAAAGATATTAGATGTTTTAGCTAATAAAACACTACAACTATCTTCTAAAATTATAGAAAATAAGTTAGTACAAGACTTTGATTTCGCCAAAGCAGTAAATGATTCTATTTACCTTTTTCTAGACTCTGGTTATTTGCTTGTAGATATGAATAGCAGCATAGATGTTCAAAAGAAATTGCCTCCTGTAATTTCTAGATTACGTATTAATGGTGAAACTAAAACCATTGGTAAAAACTACAAAATACCTTTTTATAAAAATTCAATTAATTTTTCACTAACTAATTACAGACCAGTAAATTACCTGCAACACAGTTTTATTTACCAATTAAAAGGATATAATAAAGTATGGAAAACAGCTCAAAATAATACGATCAATTTTGAAAATTTACCAAAAGGGAATTACGAGTTGTTAGTTAAAAATCGTTCAGGGAATAAGGAAAGTGAAATTCTATCATATAAATTTACAATTTTGCCCCCGTGGTATTTTAGTGTAGAAGCCATAATAGCCTATCTTCTTTTAGCAATTTTATTGTTATACCTCATCTACTTTTTCAATAAGAGAAAATTTAAACAAAAGCAAATACGTTTTGAAAGAGAGCTTGCTCATAAAAATGAGCTAGAAATAAAAGAAGAGAAAATTGAGAATAATAAACGCTTAGCAGAGTTAGAGAAAAAGCAACTGAGAGAACAACTAGATTCTAAACGAAGAGAACTAGCTACTTATGCTGCCAGTATGGCGAAAAAAGAAGAGATTTTAAGTCAGTTAGAAAAAGAAATTAATAAAGAAGAAATTAAAAAAGAACACAGCAAATTATACGATAGACTTAATAAATTTAAAGAAAACCAATCTCATTCTGAAGATGATTGGAAATTATTTGAAAGAAACTTTAATGAAGTTCATGATGAATTTTTCAAAAACCTTCAAAAGAAATTCCCTGAGCTTACTCCCAAAGATTTAAATTTATGTGCTTATCTAAAAATGAACTTAAGTTCAAAAGAAATTGCACCATTAATTGGTATTACATACCGCAGTGTAGAGTTACATCGATATAGATTGAGAAAGAAACTTAATTTAGATAAAAAGGAAAATCTAGTTAAGTTTTTGTTATCGTTTGATTAATCCTCACTCACGAAAACGTTTTAAACTATTAAGTTTCACCACATCAATTCCACATCATTAACGATTATTTCAAATTCACAAACACAACATATTAGATTACAAATAACTGAAATTCAATAATTTATTTTTTTAAAAAATGATGATGAGTTTAGTTATGCGTAAAAGAAAGCTAACCAACGCCTACTCTTTATAAATTTGACAATTAAACAAGCTTATTTTTAATGTTTCGTTAAATATAAGCTTTAAAATTAGGACATACTTAATCTTAATTCATTTAAATCTATTTATAGAAATGAAAACAAACTTACTAGCACTACTGCTTCTGTTCTCAGGAATACAGTTATTTGCGCAAGAGAAAACGATTTCAGGTACTGTTATTTCTGCAGATGATGGTTTACCATTACCAGGAGCTAATGTGGTTATCAAAAATCAAAGTACTGGAACAACTACAGATTTTGACGGAAATTACGAAATCGAAGTAGCACCAGAAGATGTATTAACTTTTAGTTTTATTGGTTTTCAAACCCAAGAAGTTAAAGTTGGAGGGCAAGAAACCATAGACGTTAATCTAATTGCAGATACAGAGTCGTTGAGCGAAATTGTTTTAATTGGTTATGGAGCTGCAGAAAAACAAGATCTTACAGGAGCGATTAGCAGCGTTAAATCTGATGAAATTTTAAAACAACCTGCATTAACTGCTACTCAAGCAGTACAAGGTAAAGTCGCTGGGGTAAATATTATTAATAGCGATTCTCCAGGATCCACTCCAACTGTAACCATACGTGGTTTAGGGACAGCCTTAGGTGGTAGAAACCCGCTTTATGTGGTAGACGGTGTTCCTGTTACTGATATTAAAAATATTAGTCCTTCCAATATTGAATCTATGGATTTCTTAAAAGATGCATCTTCTGCTTCTATTTACGGGCTAAGAGCTGCCAACGGTGTCGTAATTGTAACGACAAAAAAAGGAAAAAAGGGAAAAGCAAAATTATCTTTCAACAGTTATTATGGAGTAAAAAGTTTGCTTAATAAAGTAGATATGGCAAACGCTAGCCAGTATACTCAGTATTATAATGAAGAAGAAACCGCTATAGGTTCTACTAGTTTATTAGCTCCTAACCAACGCTATAATACAGATTGGCTAGACGAACTTACTCAACTTGGTGCAGTAAGCAATAATGTTTTTACCATAAGTGGTGGTTCTGAAAATGTAGATTACTTTTTTAGCTACGACCATTATGAAGAAGAAGGTTTACTACCTAATCAAAAATATAGAAGATCTGTAATTACTTCTAACAATGCCTTTAAATTATTTGACGATAAATTAAAGGTTACTCAAAACTTATCTATTACGCCTACAAATGAAAATCCTAAACCATTATCTTCATTTAATACCGCTTATAGACAAGCACCTGTAATTCCTGTTTATTATGAAAATGGTCTTTACGGGCAATCTTTCTATAATCAGGCAACAGGAGAAGCTACTTATATGGCTCAAGAAGGTGAAGCTGTAGGAAGGCTAACAGACGCAGGTAATCCAGTAGCTGCTGTTAATTTTGCGAATGAAAAAATTTCTACACTTACGCTTCAAGGTAGTGTAACTGCTGAGTTAGAACTTACAGATCACTTAACCTTTACTTCTAGAATAGGGATGCGTAAATATTATTACAATAAGCGTGCTTTTACTCCTACTAAAAAGAGTTGGATTGCAAATGACCCTACAAGAACAGCTGAAGCATTTGAAAACAACAGAACTCAATTTCCAGACTCACCAGAATGGGCTAGAAATTCCTTAGCATTTGAAAAAGAAGAAACTTTTAAATACAACTGGGACAATTTCATTAACTATAAAAGAAGTTTTGGTCAACATAATTTTGATTTAACACTTGGTGGTTCTAAAGAAGAAACAGGAATTGGAGAAAAAAATACTTCTTCAGCTTACGAAGTACCAGAAGCTGAACAATACTGGAGTATTAAACATGCTGGTGATAGTTACGATAAACAAACTAATCAATACTATTTTACTCAGGTAAATTACATGTCTCAATTTGGTAGATTACAGTATAATTTTGATAGAACATATTATTTAACAGCTACATTAAGAAGAGACGGCACCAGTGTATTTAAGAGTAATAAGGAGTATTTTGATTATTTTCCATCAGTAGGTTTAGGTTGGACGTTAAGCAACGAGTCTTTCTTAGAAAATAGTAACTTTTTAAATTATTTAAAGTTAAGAGGGTCGTATGGTGAACTAGGTAATGCTAAAGTTCCTTTTAACACAACTACTATTCAAACAAACGCTGCAAGCGGAAATCAAAATTATGTATTTGGACCTAATCAAGGTTTAGTTTTTGGAGCATCTATAGGTTCCCCTGCTCAACCTTTAAGCTGGGAGGTTGTACAAGAATGGAGTGCTGGTTTTGATTATGAATTACTAGATAATAGGTTAACTGGTAGCTTTGACTGGTATGACAAAACCACAACGAATACTATTTTAGAAATCCAACCTTTATTAAATTCACCATTTGCAGAAAAATTTTATGATCACGGTGCAAAAGTTGTAAATAAAGGGGTAGAAGTAGGTATTAATTGGTCAGATAATATTAGTGACGATTTCTCCTATAATGTTGGAGTTACTTATAACTACAATAAAAACGAAATTACTCAAGTTAAAAATAACTACGCAGGTCAAACTGGAGGAAGTTTAGATAACGGTCAAATTTCTAAACGCCTAGAAGAAGGACAGCCACTTGGTTCTTGGTGGATGTATGAGGCTGATGGCGTTTGGCAAACACAAGAAGAGATTGACAACAATGCATCTTTAGGAGGTGCTCTTCCTGGTCACCTTAAATATAAAGACCAAAATGAAGACGGTGTAATAGATGAAAGAGATAAGAAATATTTCGGTTCATATATCCCTAAATATAACTTCGGAATTAATATAGCGGTAAATTATAAAAACTTTGATTTTAGTGTTGCTGGTTACGGAGCCGGAGGAAACAAAGTTTATAATGGATTAACAGGAACAAGACTTGGAGGTGAAAACATCCCGGTAGAAGTTTTTGAAAACCGTTGGACAGGAGCAGGTTCTACAAACGCTAACCCTGGAGCCAATAAAGATGCTTATGCGTCAAGCCATTATTTAGAAGATGGTGATTATTTCAGAATAAACAACATCACATTTGGTTATACTTTACCAGAAATTAAAATGGTGTCTAAAGCTCGAGTGTATGTTTCTGCACAAAATGCTTTCATCTTTACCAAATACTCAGGATTTACTCCAGAATTAAATTCAGACGGAAATCCTTATGGTACCACAGGAATTGAACTTTCTGCTTATCCAAATACAAGTACATTCTTAATGGGATTAAACTTAGAATTTTAAAAAATTAGAAAATGAAATTATTTACTAAAATAACAATCAGTTTAGTAGCTACGCTTGCTTTAGTTAGTTGCAGTGAAGACTTTTTAGACGTAGATTCTAGAGAAAATATAGAAGCTATAGATAGTAATGAAAATATTACTCCAGAGCAATTTTTAAACGGTATTTACGGGATGTATACAGACTATGCTTATGCATTTTCTTGGCTTGGTATTACAGAAATTATCTCCGACAATGCAGATAAAGGTAGTTCTCCTACAGATAACGGAGCCGATAAAAATTTACTCGATAACTTAACTTTTACCAGTACTGCAACTTCAGTTAGAGAAATGTGGACGCAATGGTACAAAACTATAGGAAGAGCTAGTTATTCCATAGCTTTTACAGAGACTTACGGATTACAAGATGAAGAATACAAAGACAGACTTGTAGGGGAAGCTAAATTTTTAAGAGCCCTTACTTATTTTTATTTAGTAAGATCTTTTGGTGATGTAACCATACAAGGAGATATTACAATAGAAAATAAAGAAGCCATACTAGATCCTGAATCAAATTTATCTAGCCGTAATTCTAAAGAAGAAGTGTATGCTTATATCGAACAAGATTTATTAGCCGCTATTGAAGTTTTACCTACAAAAAGTGAATATGCTTCTAAAGATTTAGGTAGAGCTACAAAAGGGGCTGCTCAAGCCCTCTTAGCTAAAGTTTATTTATACCAACAAGATTATAATCAAGCATTAGAATATGCTAATCTAGTTATTAATTCAGGTCAATATGGACTAGAAGCTAACTACGAAGATATTTGGAGAGAATATACAGAGAATGGTACAGAATCTATTTTTGAAATTCAAGCAAGAGGTGAAGTTATTGCGCATGGAGTGCAACAATATTCACAAGTTCAAGGAGCAAGAGGCCCTAGTGGTTGGGGATGGGGGTTTAACACACCTACAGAAAACCTAGTGGCTGCTTTTGATGCTGAAGGAGACGAAATTAGAAAAGATGCTACCATTATTTTTGCAGGCGAAACTCTTTGGGACGGTCGTGAAGTAAGTCCTTCTGTAGAAAACCCAAGATATAATGAAAAAGCCTACTCTAGCGCAAACTCAGGAGCCGCAGACGGAGACAAAAATATTCGAGTAATTAGATATGCCGAAGTTTTGCTTATTAAAGCTGAAGCTGCTAACGAATTAGGGCAAACCTCAGAAGCTCTTTCCGCACTAAACCAAGTTAGACAAAGAGTAGAACTTGATGATGTTGTCGGTTTGGGGCAAATAGAATTAAGACAAAAAATCTGGAATGAAAGAAGATTAGAACTTGCTTTTGAACACGATCGTTGGTTCGATTTAATTAGAACAGGTCAAGCTGAACAAGCCATGCAAGCCAACGGAAAAACTTATGTTAACGGTAAACATGAATTATTCCCAATTCCAGAAAATCAACTTATTCAAACTCCACAAATGACTCAAAACCCAGGTTGGTAAGGTTTTATAATTTGAGATGAATTAGCAAACTATACAGCGTAATTAAACGCTGTATAGTTCATCTTATAAACATTCACAGACTAAAAAACTTTCTCATGTTCAATAAAAATCAACACTACTTTTCTTTAGCTATGCTACTCATACTGAGTTTTTGCTTATACTGCTGTAGTGATGATAACAGTGTTAATACAGAAAGTGAACCTATTACTCAAGACCCCACAGAGAATGAAGAGGAACCAGAAATAGAGCCATTAAGTGATGAAGAACTATTAAACACGGTTCAACGCCAAACCTTAAAGTATTTTTGGGATTTTGCAGAACCTAGCTCACAAATGGCTAGAGAGAGATACCACCCTAATCAAACAAACAATTCAATAGTTACTACAGGAGGCTCAGGCTTTGGTTTAATGGCAATTATTGTAGGTATAGAAAGAGGTTTTATCACTAAAACTGAAGCTTTGCAACGATTAAATAATATAGCAAATTTTCTTGAAAATGCAGATCGATTTCACGGGGCTTGGCCACATTGGTTAAATGGCCAATCAGGAAACGTAGAGCCATTTAGCAATACAGACAATGGCGGTGATTTAGTAGAAACTTCATTTTTAGCTCAAGGAATAATTGTGGTAAGAGAATACCTTAAAAATGGTACTTCAGAAGAGCAAATTATCGCAGAAAAATTTAATCAACTTTGGCAAGGTATAGATTGGCAATGGTACACCAATAATCAAAATGTATTGTATTGGCATTGGTCTCCCAACTATGAATGGCAAATGAATATGCCATTAGAAGGCTATAATGAATGTTTAATTACTTACGTCTTAGCAGCTTCTTCACCAGACCATGCTATCGATTCTCAAGTATATCACCAAGGCTGGGCAAGAAATGGAAATATCACTACTATAAATTTAGCCTATGGTTTTCCATTAATAGTAAAACACAACGGCAACGAACAATATGGTGGTCCACTATTTTGGGCTCACTATTCTTATTTAGGTTTAGATCCAAGAAACTTATCAGATCAATATGCTAACTATTGGCAACTAAATCAAAATCACACTTTAATTAATTATAATTATTGCGTTGAAAATCCAAATAATTACTCTGGTTATGGAGAAAATTTTTGGGGACTAACCGCTAGTTATACCAGAAATCAAGACGGTTCTGTTGGTTATACAGCACATTCCCCTGCTAACGACACGGGCGTAATTTCTCCCACAGCAGCAGTAAGTTCTATTGTTTACACCCCAGAAGAATCTTTAGCGATGATGCATAATTTATATGAAAAACATCACGAATTAAGTTGGGGTTCAGCAGGATTTTATGATGCGATCAGCTTAACAGGCAATGATTGGGCAGCCAAACAATATTTAGCTATCGATCAAGGCCCAATGATTGTGATGATTGAAAATTACAGAACCGGACTTATTTGGGATTTGTTTATGCAAGCTCCAGAAATACAAAACGGATTAGATAATTTAAATTTCAACTATTAAAAAAATATAGCTATGAAGAAATTAACATTTATAGTACTTCTATTTTGCTTTACAATTAATGCTTCTTTTGGACAAATTGAAAAGAAAAATTTTAAACAAAAAGTAGAATTAGAAACAGAACTAGGTTATTTACTTTACACTCCAAAAGGTTATCATACGACAAAAAAAGACTATCCACTAATTGTTTTTCTTCACGGGGCAGGTGAAAGAGGTACAGACTTAGATAAGGTAAAAGTAAATGGTCCATTTAATTACCTAGAAAAAGGTAATAAAATAGATGCTGTGATTTTAGCTCCGCAATGTCCTGCCGAAACCTATTGGCAACCTCATCAAGTTGCAGGTTTAGTAAAATCTATTATCAAAAAATATAATATAGATGAGTCTAGAGTCTACTTAACCGGTTTAAGTATGGGCGGTTATGGCACGTGGGCTGTAGGAGGTGAATATCCAGAACTTTTTGCAGCGATGGCACCTGTTTGTGGAGCAATTTATAGACCTATTTATAGAAATGCGCAACACCTAAAAAATATGCCCATTTGGATTTTTCACGGAGCTTTAGATGATGTAGTATTACCTGAAAATAGTAACAATATGGTCATGGCGTTACATAAAGCCGGAAACAAAAATGTAAAATACACCGTTTATCCTTTTGCCAACCATAACAGTTGGTCAGAAACATACAACAACCCAAAACTTTATGAGTGGCTACTCAACCAAAAACAGTAAAACCGCTATGAAAAAATTACCGCTACATCTATTAGTTGCATTTACACTTTTGTCTTTTTTTGCTTGCAAAGAAAATTCAAATAAAAAAACTAATCATGCTGTAAAAGAAACATCACAATCAGCAATAGACAGTACACAATTAAGTGATGATGCACTTTTAGAACTCGTACAAAAACAAACGCTAAAATATTTTTGGGATTATGCAGAGCCTAATTCCGGTTTAGCGAGAGAACGGTTTCATCCCGATGGAAAATACCCTAAGAACGATCCCAAAATTGTCACTACTGGAGGTTCTGGTTTTGGTCTAATGGGAATTGTTGTAGGTATAGAGAGAAACTTTATTAATAGAAAAGAAGCGGTGTTGCGTTTAGAAAAAATCGCTGATTTTTTAGCAAATACTCCTCGTTATCATGGGGCTTGGCCACATTGGATTAATGGAGAAACAGGAAACACCAAAAACTTTGGTTCTGACAGCACAGATAATGGCGGTGATATTGTAGAAACATCTTTCTTAGCTCAAGGTTTTATCGTAGTGAGAGAATACCTTAAAAACGGTAATGAAAAAGAAAAAGCTGTGGCTGAAAAATTTAATAAGCTATGGAACGGCATTGAATGGAATTGGTATACTAATCACAAAAACGGAATCTTTTGGCATTGGTCTCCTAATTATAAGTTTGAAAAGAACTTTATGATCGAAGGTTATAATGAATGTTTAATAACCTATGTTTTAGCTGCATCTTCTCCAGAACACAGTATTCAATCAGAAGTATATCATCAAGGTTGGGCTCGTAACGGAAATATCATTACCAATAAAAAAGCGTATGGCATTCCATTAATTTTAAAGCACAATACTGTAGGAGGTAAGGGCGGACCATTGTTCTGGGCACACTATTCTTTTTTAGGGTTAAATCCAAAAGGCTTAAAAGATAAATATGCTAATTATTGGAATTTAAATGTAAATCACTCTAGAATAAATTACGAATACTGTCAAGAAAATCCGAATAACTATAAAACTTACGCTAAAAATTCTTGGGGATTAACCGCGAGTTATACTAAAAATAAAGATGGTTCTACAGGATACACAGCACACTCTCCAGACGATGATCACGGAGTCGTTTCGCCCACAGCTGCTGTGAGTTCACTCCCTTACACTCCTAAAGAATCTATGCGCGCCATTCGTCATTTTTATACAGATTTAAATGAACTTACCTGGGGGCCGGCTGGTTTTTACGATGCATTTAGTCTAGAAAACGGCAAATGGGCAGCTAAAAAATATTTAGCCATCGATCAAGGTCCTATGATTGTTATGATTGAAAATTACAGAACAGGATTAATTTGGAACTTATTCATGCAAGCACCAGAAGTTCAACAAGGCTTAGATAAACTAGGGTTTACCTATTCAAAATAAAACAGAAAATTTAAAATTTAACTTCAACATATATACACCCACATAAAAAACCAACAACCATGATTAAAAAAACAATTGCAGCGGTTTCGTTGAGTATTTTAAGTTTTACACTTAATGCACAACAAAAGGAAAAAACTTATACTGGTCCTAAGTTAAACAAAACTGAAATGAACAAAACAGTGAGTTCTCTCTTAGATAAAATGACTATAGAAGAAAAAATTGGTCAGCTTAACTTACTTAATCCAGGAGGTGGGGTTGCTACAGGTGCTGTAGTTAGCGATAATGTTCAGCAAAAAATTAAAGACGGGAATGTAGGAGGACTTTTTGGAGTCTCTGGTCCCGAAAAGATTAGAATTGCTCAAGAATATGCAGTGAATGATACTAGATTAGGTATACCTTTACTCATAGGTTCAGACGTAATTCATGGGTACAAAACCACTTTTCCTATTCCTTTAGGTACTGCAGCAAGTTGGAATATGGAACTCATCAAACAAAGTGCACAAGTTGCCGCTACAGAAGCCACTGCAGATGGTATTAACTGGAATTTTTCTCCTATGGTAGATGTTTCTCGTGACCCTCGTTGGGGCCGTGTAGCAGAAGGAGCTGGTGAAGATGCTTATTTAGGTTCTCAAATTGCTCGGGCGATGATAGAAGGTTACCAAGGTGATGACCTTACCAAAACAAATACAATGATCGCTACGGTAAAGCACTTCGCTTTATATGGTGCTCCAGAAGCAGGAAGAGATTACAATAGTGTAGATATGAGTCGAGTAAAAATGTTTAACCAATATTTACCTCCCTATAAGGCAGCAATAGATGCAGGAGTAGCGAGTGTGATGACCTCTTTTAACGATGTAGATGGTGTACCAGCAACAGGAAACAAATGGCTATTAACAGATTTACTAAGAGAACGTTGGAAGTTTGATGGCTTTGTTGTTTCAGATTATACTTCTGTAAATGAAATGATTGCTCATGGTATGGGAGATTTACAAGATGTTTCTGCCCTAGCCTTAAAAGCAGGACTAGATATGGATATGGTGGGTGAAGGTTTTGTAACTACTTTAAAAAAATCTTTAGAAGAAGGAAGAGTAACCGAAGAAGAAATTACTACTGCTGCCAAAAGAATTTTAGAAGCAAAATACAAATTAGGTTTATTTGAAGATCCTTATAAATACTTGGACAAAAAAAGAGTTAAGAAAGATATACTCACCAAGAAGCATAGAGCATTAGCTAGAGAAGTTGCTGCAAATTCATTTGTATTGTTAAAAAAAGATCAGCAAGTACTTCCTATAGATAAAAAAGCAAAAGTTGCTTTAATAGGACCTTTAGCGAATGATAAAAACAACATGCCAGGGACTTGGTCGCCTACAGGAGATTTTGATAATGCCATTCCCGTATTAGAAGGGTTAAAAAATGTAGCTCCAAAAGCAAAAATCACATATGCTAAAGGAGCCAACATTACTAACGATAAGCAAATGGCTGAAAACGTAAATGTTTTTGGACCTAAAATTGTAATTAGCGAAAAATCTCCAGAAGAACTTTTAGCTGAAGCTTTAAAAGTAGCACAAGAGGCAGATGTAATTGTAGCTGTAGTTGGAGAAGCCTCAGAAATGAGCGGAGAAGCCGCAAGTAGAACTAATCTATTAATTCCTGAAAGTCAAAAAAAACTAATTCGTGAATTGGCTAAAACTGGTAAACCAATGGTGTTGGTGTTAATGAGCGGTCGTCCTCTAAATATTTCAGAAGAGGCACAATTACCAGTAGATATACTTCAAGTTTGGCATCCTGGTGTCGAAGCTGGAAATGCAATTGGAGATGTAATTTTCGGAGATTACAATCCTTCAGGGAAACTTACCGCTTCTTGGCCTAGAAATGTAGGGCAAGTTCCTGTTTATTATTCAATGAAAACAACCGGTAGACCAGGTACTCAAGATGGATTTGAAAAATTTAAATCTAAATACATAGATGTAGATAATTCACCTCTTTTCCCTTTTGGTTACGGATTAAGTTATACAGATTTTGAATATACAAACATGCAACTTTCTTCAAAAGAAATGAACATGAACGGTTCTATCACGGTAACTACTACCATTAAAAACACAGGTGATTATGACGGCGAAGAAGTAGTTCAGCTTTACATTCACGATAAAGTGAGAAGTATTACGCCTCCACAAAAACAATTAATTGGTTTTCAGAAAATTGAAATAAAGAAAGGGAAATCAAAAACCGTTACTTTTACTATTTCAGCAGAAGATTTAAAATTCTACAACAGCAGCTTAGATTTTATAGCTGAACCTGGAGAATTTGAAGTTTTTATTGGTACAAGCTCTAGCGATAATAACCAAATGAAGACCTTTATATTAAAAGAATAATCACTTATTGTTTTTGTTGAAAAAGGTTTTTAAAAGTTAGCGTTATTAAATTGTATTTTATTATTTAAACATATATAATGAGTAAGAAATTAATTTTACCTATCATCATTTCTACATTGGGTGGCTTCCTTTTTGGGTATGACACAGGAGTGATTAACGGAGCACAACTCTATTTTAAAACCTATTTTGATTTCTCTACAGCACAACAAGGCTGGGCAGTTGGTTCGGCCTTAATTGGCTGTATATTCGGAGGGCTTGGAGCAGGTGTTTTAGCAGAAGCCATTGGAAGGAAAAAATCTTTGCTCATCGCTGCTTTTCTCTTTTCTATCTCTGCAATTGGAAGCGCTTTATCGCAAGATTTATTAAGTCTTTCTATTTTTAGAATTTTAGGAGGTGTGGGTATTGGTTTAGCATCTTTACTGTCTCCTATGTATATATCTGAAGTTTCTCCTAAAGAGAAAAGAGGAGCTATGGTTTCCTTAAATCAAATGGCCATTGTTACTGGTTTTTTAATTGTATTCTTTACCAACTATTGGGTAGGTAACCATTTATCGGCATTAATGATTACTGGAGAAATATCTACAGAATCGCTTAGCCAATGGAATATTAATGAAGGCTGGCGGTATATGTTTGGCTTAGAAATTATTCCTGCAGTGTTGTTTTTTCTATTACTCTTTTTTGTACCAGAATCGCCACGTTGGTTTGTAATTAAGCAAAAATACGAAAAAGCTGCTATAGCCTTACAAAAATTAGGTTATAGCGAGCAAGTAGCACAAGATAAGGTGAAAGAGATTGAAGGCTCTTTAGAAGCAAAAGTAAGTAGCAATTGGGGGGCATTTAAAGGTTTAGGTTTTGCGGTTTTTGTAGGAGTTATGCTGTCTATATTTCAGCAACTAACAGGTATAAATGCTATTTTATATTACGGTTCATCTATATTTAAAGCTTTAGGCAATTCAGCAGAAAGTGCCATTTTTCAAAATATTCTAATCGCTGTAGTTAATTTCACCTTTACCATTATCGCCATTTTTACGGTAGATAAATGGGGAAGAAAACCTTTACTTATTTTAGGTGGTTTTATTATGGCTACGGCATTAGCTATGCTTACTTACGATATTTATACACAGCAATTTAGTTTGTTGGCAGTAGTTGGTATTTTACTTTTTACAGCAGGTTTTGCAATGACATGGGGACCTGTTACTTGGGTGTTGCTTTCAGAAATTTTTCCTGATAGAATAAGAGGTATCGCGATGGGAATTGCTGTAGCTTCACAATGGCTATTTAATTACTTGGTGTCGCAAACTTTTCCTATGATGATGGATAAAGATAGTCTTGTTTTTGAAATGAGTAATGGTACATTCCCGTATTGGATTTATGGGGTAAGTTGTATTATCATGTCTTTATTTGTCTGGAAATTTGTGCCTGAAACTAAAGGTAGAGACTTAAAAGATGTTCGTCAACTTTGGATTAAAAAAAATAACTCATGAAAAAAATATTCAGCTTAATTAGTATCGCTTTACTCTTGGTAAATTGTACTAAAAAAGAGAACACAATAGATAAAAATCAGGCTTCAATAACATCTCCTAACGGTGAGATTAAAGTATTTTTTCAATTAGATCAAAAAGGAAGTCCGTTTTATAGAGTTCAAAAAAATAATAAGGTAGTTATTGATACTTCTTATTTGGGATTGAAGTTTAAAAACCAATCTGATTTAAATAAAAACTTTAAAATTTCTACTATTGAAAAAACTGAAGTAGATCAAACTTGGGAACAGCCTTGGGGTGAAGAGCGTAAAATACAAGATCACCACAAACAACTTCAACTTCAATTACAAGAAACTTCTAAGACTGCACGAAAACTAAACATTACTTTTAAAGTTTTTAATGATGGAGTTGGTTTTAGGTATCACATTCCAGAACAAGAAAACCTAAAAGGTGAACTCGTCATTACAGATGAAATTACGCAATTTAGGTTAACTAACGACCACAAATCTTGGTGGATTCCTGCAGATTACGATAGTTATGAGTATAATTATTCTGAAACTAAACTTTCTGAAATTGATGCACAAAAGGCTGGATATGCGCAACGCCACGATAGAAACATTACCAATTTTCATGCAGTAAATACGCCTATTACCATGCAAACTGAAGAAGGCTTGATGATAAGCATTCACGAAGCAAACCTTACTGATTATGCAGGCATGACCTTAGGATTAACAGAAAATAACACCCTAAATGCAGAGTTGGTTCCTTGGGAAAATGGCGATAAAGTAAGAACTAAGGCTCCATTCTCTTCTCCTTGGCGAAGTGTTATGATAAATGAGGAGGCCAAAGACTTAATCACCAATTACCTTATTCTAAACCTTAATGAGCCTAATAAATTAGAAGGTTCTTTGGCTTATGCTCAACCTATGAAATATACCGGAATTTGGTGGGAAATGCACTTAGGCAAAAGTACTTGGGGCAGAAAAGATGATCAAGGAAACTACACCACTCATGGTGCTACTACGGAGAATGCAATGAAATACATCAATTTCAATAAAAAGCACAAGATAAAAGGTTTATTAATTGAAGGTTGGAATACCGGTTGGGAATACTGGGGTGCTCAAGACACTATTGGTTTTTTTGATTTTGTAACTCCTTACGACGATTTTGATATTAATAAAGTAGTCGCTGCTGCAAAAGAAAATAATATAGAAATTATTGGTCATCATGAAACCTCCGGAGACGCCAATAATTATGAAAACCGAATGGAAAAAGCTTTTCAGTTTTATGAAGACTTAGGCATTCATGCTATAAAAACTGGTTATGCAGGCGGTATTGTACCTAAAGGTGAATTTCATCACGGGCAATATATGGTGCGTCACCATCAAAAAGTAATTGAAACCGCTGCAAAACACCAGTTAGCAATTAACGCACATGAACCTATAAAAGCAACAGGTTTACGAAGAACATATCCTAATTTTATGACGCGTGAAGGTGTACGTGGTATGGAATTTAACGGTTGGTCTCATGAAAACCCTCCTTCTCATACCGCAATTTTACCATTTACTAGAATTTTAGGCGGACCGGTAGATTATACACCTGGAATATTTCAGATTAATTTAGCCGAATATCGTAAAGGTCAAGCTATACAATCTACGTTAGCTAACCAATTAGCATTATACGTGGTTTTATATAGCCCAATGCAAATGGCAGCAGATTTACCAGAAAATTATGCAAAATATAAAGATGCATTTCAGTTTATTGAAGCCGTAGGTGTAGACTGGGAAACTACAAAAGTAATCGATGCAAAAATTGGTGATTATGTTAGCATTGCAAGAAAACAAAGAGATAGTGATAATTGGTTTGTTGGAAGTGTGACCGATGAGAATGCGAGAGAATTAAAAATTCCATTTAGTTTCTTAGATAAAAATTCTACTTACAAAGCCACGATTTATAAAGACGCTAAAAATGCCGATTTTGAAAAAAATCCTTCAGCTTATAAAATAGAAGAGGTTGAAATAAACTCAACTACGGTTTATCAAGCAAAATTAGCTGCCGGTGGTGGTGTAGCGATTGCTATTCAAAAAATATAGATTTACCCCCAAACCTGTTTGCCAACTAGAAGTTAATTTTTCAATTAAAATTATTCTTTTAGTTGGCTTTTTTTATTTATAAATAAGTATTCATTCTTAGGCTACGTGAACTTATTCAGATGAATAAATTGCATCAAAAAATGCAATCTTTTTAATTTCAGAATATTATAATTCCTTTTAATTAAAAAGAGCTAGAGGCAATATTTATTAAAATGAAATTATTCAATTTTAAACAAGCTATTTTTCTAAATTAATAAAAGTTTAATCTTTATCGTTAAAAGTAACCGAAAACGTTTTCGGTTATTATTATTCTTTCTAATTTTAAATTATCAATTTTAAACCAGAAGACAATGACGGCGTATTTAACAGAACATGAGATTAAAACAAAGTTAAAAACATTAGTAAAACAATACTTAGATAATTGTAGAAGTTGCGATCAGCTTTCAGAAGAATTTATTGAATTAATTAGATATACTTTAAAGGCTAAATATGCAAACTATAATAAAGAAACCAGAACTATTCAAATTGGTATAAAACAAGAGAATGAAAATTCTTTTTATAACGATATTAAGACCTTCTCTTATTCATTAGAAGAAGCAGAAAAAGAATTGGGTAAAAATTTTAATGCTTATCAAGGTAAACAGTTAACATATTTTGGTAAGTTTTTAAATGGGCAACAACATGATATCAATTCAGAAGTAAGAGTAATTAGGTAATTAATTTTATATAACTAAAAACCTCTATTTAAATATTTTGTAATAGAGGTTTTTTTAATTTAACTTTAGCATAGGTACTACCAAAAAGCTATTCAACATTATTTATTTTTGCAGTAAATAATTCCTATGTTTAATTTCACACTTACCTATACAGACCTTTATCAATTGAGCATGGCTCAAGTTTATTTTTTAAAGGGTAAAGCCGACGAAGAAGCCGTTTTTGATTATTACTTTCGTAAAATTCCTTATCAGGGAGGTTTCGCTATTTTTGCAGGTTTAAATAATTTTCTTGAAATTCTAGAAAATTTATCATTCAGTCAAAAAGATATTGATTATTTAAAATCTCAAGATTTCAATGAGTCTTTCTTAGCTTATTTAAAAGATTTTAAATTTAAAGGAACTATTAGAGCATGTCAAGAAGGCGAAGTCATTTTTGCCACAGCTCCTATTCTACAGGTTGAAGCTACTATTGTTGAAGCACAGCTTATAGAAACCATTTTGCTAAATTTATTAAACTTTCAAACTCTAATTGCGACAAAAGCTAGCCGAATTAAACTCATTGCTAAAGAAAAAACCTTATTAGATTTTGGTCTTAGACGTGCGCAAGGAACAGGCGGGTATTATGCAAGTAAAGCAGCTATTATTGGTGGTTTTAATGGTACCAGTAATGTAATTGTGGGTAGAGATTTCAATGTTCCTATATCAGGAACAATGGCGCATTCTTTTATTCAAAGCTATGATAATGAATTAGAAGCTTTTCGAGATTTTGCTGAAAAACGTCCTAAAAATTGTGTGCTACTCGTAGATACTTATAACACCTTAAAAAGTGGAGTGCCTAATGCCATTAAAGTTGCCAAAGAAATGGAAGCAAAAGGGCAGCGGTTATTGGCGATAAGGTTAGATAGTGGAGATTTAGCTTATTTTGCACGAGAAAGCAGAAAACTACTAGACGACGCTGGTTTAGATTATATTAAAATTGCAGCATCTAATCAATTAGATGAATTTGTAATTAAAAGCTTACAAGAGCAAAATGCACCCATAGATATTTATGGTGTGGGTACTAATCTAGTGATAGGTAAACCAGATGCAGCATTAGATGGCGTCTATAAATTAGTTTTTTCTAACGGAAAACCAAGAATTAAAATTTCTGAAAGTTTAGCAAAAACTACCATTCCGCATCGTAAACAAGTGTGGAGAACTTTTGATGAGCATGGAAATTTTAATGGAGCTGATGTAATTTCTCTATCTGATGAAAAAGAGATAAAGAAAATGAATCACCCTTTTGAACCTTATAAATCACTAATTATAGGCAAATTTCATCAAGAAGCCTTATTAAAACCTGTAATGGAAAATGGAATGAAACTAAAACCAACACCATCGCTTTCAGAAATTGCTCAATTCAGTAAAGAACGACTTGCTTTATTACCCTTAGAATATAAGCGCTTTTACAATCCGCATATTTACAAAATAGGAATGAGTGACGCTTTAAAAGAAGCACGTGAGCAACTTATTAATTCACATAAAAATTAAACAATGAAGGTTTTAGTGATCGTAGACGCACAAAATGATTTTATGCCTGGAGGCGCTTTAGCGGTTCCTGAGGGTGATAAAATTATTCCGGTAATCAATAAAATAATTCCTGAATTTGATTTGGTAATTGCCACCCAAGATTGGCATCCCGAGCATCATATTAGTTTTGCGAATAATCATTTAGGTAAAAAAGCCTTTGATACCATAAAATTTGGTGAAATTAAACAAACGCTTTGGCCTGCACATTGTATTCAAAATACACTAGGAGCAGATTTTCACAAAGAACTTAATACCCAAAATATCGAAGCTATATTTAGAAAAGGGACCAGTCCTAAAATAGACAGTTATAGTGGCTTTTATGACAATGCACATTTAAAATCTACCGGACTCGCTGGTTATCTTAAAGAGAAAGAAGCTAAAGAGCTTTACTTTTGCGGTCTCGCAGCAGATATTTGCGTGAGCTTTACGGTAAAAGACGCACTTAAATTAGGCTTTACTTCTTATTTAATTGAAGATGCTTCTCGCGCACTTCAAGCTGAAGAATTTACTGCTGTTAAAAAAGAAATTGAATATATGGGAGGGAAAATAGTTCAATCTGAAGATGTATAATATTCAAAAAGTATTAAAATAAAAAGCCCCTCTAATTGAGGGGCTTTTCTGTTTATTTCTTAGACTCAGCGATAGAAACCTTACGGAATTCTTTTAAAAGCTTCTCTAAGGCTAAAGATGACTTTCTAGCTCTTGTTCCTGCTGCTTTGTTACCGCTTTCTAATTGTGCTTGTGCATCACTCTCAAAAGAAGTGTACTCCTTCTGAATGTTTTCAATAAGTTCTTTCATAAAAATTAATTTAAATATTTAAAAAAAGCGAAAATAGAAGTATTTTTTAAAAAAACTGTATTCCTTGTGAAGAATTCTACGTTTTAAAGGATCAATCTCAAAAGTTGGGTCTAAATTGAAAAATAACTTTCTTTGCGTTTTAAATTCCATTGATGAATAAAAGCACTGAGTTTTCCTTGTTAAGTTTAATATTACCAGAAGGAATATTAGAGTAT
>NZ_JAHWDF010000009.1 GCF_019311235.1 Mesonia aestuariivivens
AGAAGTATAATAACTAATCGTAAAGTTAGCAGGGTTTTGGCCATTATAAATAACTGATTCGTTTTCAGTTAAATTAAAAATAGTTTCTCCATCGTTATCTTCATCACATCCTTCTATGGCTGGAGGAGACCCGATAGTTGTTTCTGCTACAATTAGATTAAAAGTTGCAACAGAGTAACAATTAACACTGTTAGAATTTTCTATTCTAACATAAACAGGAAACGTTCCTTCTTCATCTACTGTATAATTACTAATAGAAGTACCTCTATTTTCTGCACTAGATAAATCTTCATAATAAGTAATATCAAACAAACTAGCATCTTGATTTCCTAATACTAGATCATAATTATCTGCCAAATTAAATTCTACCGTACCCGCATCTGTAGGAAGACAATTCTGTAGATCTAACAAATCAATATTACTAACTACTGGAGTTTGAAATATGGTAAAACAAACATCTTCTTCAAATTTGCAGCCAAAATCGTCTTCCATATTGAAAGTATAACAATGTTCTCCTACAGGTAAATTCAAAATTATTTCATTTCCGTCTTCAAAACCATCCCAATATTGCCTAACAATTTCAGGTTTAAATCTTGTTTCTGCAGGAAGAATATCTGGAGCAAAATTAAGCCCCCACTCAAAGATAAAACCATCATCATTAAGTAAATTATCGGTAACCGTAATACACCATTCGCCATTTAGTTCTGTACCTATTAAATCTGAAAAATCTCCAATCGGCAAATAATCTCCAGAAGGAAGAGATTGCCCAGTACCCAAAAAAGAATCTACCATAGTAGCAGTAGCTGACTCAGAAAAGAAATAATCGTAACCCACACCAGGTATACCATCATCATTACCATTATCTATAGGCTCTCCAAAATGATTACCATCCCCTGCAGCAGAAAATAAAATAATTTGATTTCCATTAGGCGCTGTAATGGTTATATCTAAATCTTCAGTATATGAATGTTCTATATTTAAATAAACATTTAAAAGATCTGCTGCGCTTTGTAATGTTTCTCCATCATCAAAAGCTTCTACGGTAATACAAGTTTCATAAGATTCACCACTACCATCAGGCAAATAAGTTTCTCCTGTAACGGGTGGTGCTACAGGTCTAAAATATTCTATGGGCTCTATACTCCCTGTAAGGGTAACAAAATCGTCTGAGCAAAAAGACCCGCTTACTTCTGAATTATATTCTGGCTCATCTGCAATTTGCATTTTAATCTCTACAGTACCTCCTGGGCAATTTTGAGCATCTTTAGCCGTAAATGTCACAAAATAAGCTCCTGGTTCATTATAAGTAACACTAGCGGTTTGCCCCTCTACAATTTCCCCATTATCAAAATCCCATCTATAGATTGCATTATCATCAAACCCGTTAGAAAATGTTGCAGATCCTTCAAAATCTATAGGCTCACCTAAGCAACCACCATACACATCATTACCCAAAGCATCATCAGGAAGATTTTCTGCTGTTGTAGATATTATACTCGCTACAACATCTTGACACTCTGGTCTGCATGAAATTTCTGCACTCCAGCCAGGTAAAGGAGAAAAACCACCACCAGGAACCCACTCTACGGTCAAGCAACCTGAATCATTAGTAATAGAAGCACTAACAAGTAAGGGAGAAAAACTTCCCGTATAACTACCTATCTGAGGAGAATTTGTAGAATCTCCATCATATATTATTAAAAAATCTTGATCATCAGTAATTAAAAAATCAGTAAAATTTAGCTCAATAACCTCATCATCGTTATCAGGACAAAAAGTTATGACCCCTGGAGCACTTTGCCCATAATTTCCATCTGAACCCCCAGTATCATAAAAATTACCCGCGCATTGAGACACAGAAGAAGACTCTCCCATAATAACATCCTGTGGGAATGTTAAAAGTGGAGCTAATAATAATATAATTAAAAGTATATTTTTTTTCATAATTTATTTTTTCTGTTGAACTAACATATAATATTCTGTACCATCAATTGCGTATGCACTCTTAACTCCTGGTACTTTATAATTAATATTAAATAAAAATGGATTAAACTTTTTTGGATCAAAATTTTCAGCATAGGGGTATTTAGAAATTGATATTGTAGAAAGCTTATTGAAACGAGCCACATGTGCTTTAGTTGCTTTTACAATTTTAACTCTATGAATATTATTTTTGCATACTTGCATTTTCATTTTATCCTCAATAATTGATTTGGCTTTAGTTTTTCCATAAGCATCAATTAAAAGAGTAGTTATTTGAGAATCATCAACATCTGTAACGTAAGATTTTGTAGACTGTGCAGAAACCACACAATTTAACAAAATAAACAATAAAAAAGACAAAGGTTTAAAAGCTTTCATTTGAGGTTTATTTGAGGTTTTATTATTAACAAAATAACGAAAAACTAAAATGATTATTTAACTTTTTATTAAATAAATGTCATTAAATATAGTTCTGCGTCGTTATTAGAACAAAGAGAAACTATATTCTCCTACCATACTATTCAATTTTAACATTTTTACTCAAGAATAGTTACTTTATCAAACTAAAATTGCTTTTAAAGGATTTATTAATAGTTGTTCCATCTGGTAGTAATTCTATATATTTTATAAGAAACCAATAATCATTAGAAGGCATAGCTTTACCATTATAGTTGCCATCCCAGCCGTTAGCATTAGGAGAAATGCTTTTTAAAAGCTTTCCAAATCTATCGAATATTAAAATTTTTGCATTGCTATTATTTTGCTGAAAACCCTTTATATTCCAAGTATCATTAATCCCATCTTCATTAGGAGTAAAAAATTTAGGGTAATCTATAAATGTTGTTGTTTTAAAACTGCTCCCACAACCTTCGGTATGCCTTCCTGTTATTATAAATTGCCCTCCACCTTTAACCTCAAAATTTATCGTGCTTTGGGTTAAATTTACTACTTTCCAATCTTTATTATTTATACTAAATTCATAAGTACCAATACCTGAAATGTTTTTAATAGTTATAAGGTGTTTTTCTCCAAGGTTAAGGTTACTTCTTTCTATTTCAAAGCTTGGAGGTTCATCGCTATACGCGTCTATCTGAAAACTACTAATAGCATAACAATCGGTAAAAAATTGATCTTCTACCCTCACCCAAATTTCTTGCGGAAGCGAAATTGTATTTTCAAAATTCTCTGGAGAAGTTATCGGTGCACTAGCATTTATAGCTTGATTTTCTGTAAGATGATAAGAAACTCGATAGCCAACCCCTAGGTTTAATAATGCAATAGAATCATTTTTAGTAAGGTTATAAATCACTTTACCGTCTTTATTTCCGTCACACTTATAAAAATCAATTAAATTATCACCTACAGCGATACCCTCAATTTTAATGGTTTTAGTAAGATTTTGTCCAGCGGAACAAGTTACATTTCCATTTAAATCTTCCACAAAAGTATTGGTTACTTTAATAGTTGTTGTACCATTTATAAACACATTAGCAATGCTGTTTCCCGATGCATCGAGTTGAATTTGCTGAATATTACCACTATTAATTTGATACTCCACAAAAGCATTTTCAGACCCTGTAAATGCAATTTCTACTTCTTTGGGTGCACATATAGAATTTTCTGAAATGCTAATAGCTACATCTTCAATCTGATTTACGATAATATTAAATTCACTTATATTAGTACATTGAGTAGTGTTACTAGTCACTTTTGCATAGACTGTTTTTACATTTTGTGTAGAGCTGTAATTATCTGGTAATAAATTTTGGTTATCTGTGGCGTCTGCTAAGCTTTCATAAAATTCTACTACATTATTAGCTGTATCAGAATTTACGGTAGTTCTTAAACTTCCTAAGTCAAAATTTGCTATTCCTGTATCGCTACATTTTTCTATATTTTGAACTAAATTTGCTGCGGGTGGTTCTGGAAATGCCCCTGTTCCTTCAGAAGCTGTTCCTGTCCAATTCATTTGAAACCCACCATTACCCACTGGCCTATCTACAACTATATAATAATATTCGCCAGCTAAAACATCTATCCATTCTACATAACCGTCTCCAACTGCTCCTGGGCCTTCAAAAAATTCTGAGTTTGCATTACCTATACCTGTATAATTACTGCTTAAATTTGCAGCAAGAGGATTTGTTGTAGAACAACGAATAGGAGTACTGAAATTTAAACAATCTTCATTTGATCCATAAACCCAAAAATCATAATCTACAGAAATATCTGTATTATTAGGAATCAAATCAAAGCCTAAAGTTCCGCTTTGCACAATATCTACTCTTATCCAAATTGAATTATGTTCTTCACTACTACAACCTGAAACTTCTTGAACTCCCGCACCACTAGCGTTAGAGCTAAAATTTCCGTTACCACAAATAACAATAGCGTTCACACAATCGTTAGGTTGTTGAGCCATAAGTTGAAAATGAATAACTAGAAAAATAAAAATTAAGCAATACCTCATAATGAATTAAAAATAAATAGTCAGCTTAAATAGCTGACTATTTTATGATTACAAATCTTTTTTATGTATTATTCTTTTTTAACAATAATAAATTCAGATCTTCTGTTTTTTGCATCTTGTTCGTCGGTACAATCTACCCCACAATCTATTTTAGGCTCTGTGCTTCCCAAGCCCTGAGCACTTAGTCTTTCTTTTGCAATTCCCTTAGAAATTAAATATTGAACCGTAGCTTGTGCACGTTCATTCGACAACTGTTTATTATAGGAAGCGCTACCTTTAGAATCGGTATGCGATTTTACTAAAATATTCATTTTTGGGTACTTTTGCATCACTCGAACTAGTTTATCTAATTCTTTCGCTCCTTGCTGGGTGATAAAGCTTTTATCGAATTCAAAATAAATATTATCGAGTTTCACTTCGGTTTCTGTAATTTCTACTTCTTCCGGAGTTAGAAGGATCTCTTTTTTATTTATGCCATCTACCGGTTGAGCAATTGTGACCATTTTTGTCTCGTAACCTGGTTGTGTGATTTCTAACTGGTAAGCTTGTTCACAAGAAACTTCAAATATTGCTTCTCCCCTAGTATTGGTTGAAGTCGAAGTAATCTTATTTGCTTGTTCATCTAATATAGCTACCTCAGCATTAGCTATTAAAGTTTTGGTTTTTTCATCTTTAATTAAGTTGAAAAGTTCTGCTTTGCAAATTCCTTTAGCGATATATAATTGATCAATACCATCACGGTTGGAAGCGAAATAACCATTTTTATTATCTAAATCCATACTAAACGAGAAATCGTCTTTTGCAGTATTTATTGGTGCTCCCATATTCTCCGCTTTCTCTCCGTTTTCCAGATCGAAACTAAATACATCAAAACCGCCTAATCCTTGTTTTCCGTTAGTAGAAAAATACAATACGTTCTCTCTTACAGAAGGAAAACCTTCTTTAGCTGGTGTATTAATTTTATCTCCTAAATTTTCTGGTTTACCTAAAGAATTTTCAGAAAATGAAACTTTCCATAAATCGGTATCTCCTAAACCGCCTGGCATATCTGAAGCAAAATATAAAGTTTTACCATCGTCACTTAAAGCGGGATGCGTAACCGAATATGCTGAACTATTTATCGAAAGTGGTTTCACATACTGCCACTCTCCATTTACTTTTTTAGCTAAATACAAACCTTGTTGAGCAATTTTGGTTCTTCCTTTACCTTTTTTATACAAACCTTGTTCGTGACCATCTTTAGAAAAAACCATTAATTTACCATCTTTACTAATGGTTACAGGACCATCGTGATGATTGGTATTTAAATTTTCTATGGGTTCTGGTTCTGCAGTACCGTTTTGGTCGACTTTAAAAATATCTAAAAAGGGTTGGTTAGACCATTTGTCTTTTTTATTACTTTTATTTCTAGTACTCACAAAATAAAGTTCATCACCTACAGAAACTGGACCAAAATCGGTAAACTCTTTACTGCTGTACGTAAGTTTTTCTACCGTAAATTTTGCTTCATCTGAAGATAACTTAGGAATGTAATTTGGGTTTTTTAAGTGTGTTATGGCTCTTGAATCATTTGGTTTTAAGGCCGCAAATTCATCTAATTGCTTATTTGCTTCTTCATACTTGCCTTGCGATTTTAGAGTTTGTGCATAATTATAATAAGTTTCTGCATCTTGTTTTTTTTGTACCGCTTTGCTATACCAAGTTGAAGCTTCTTTTATATTAAAAATTTTATAATAACTATCACCTAAACGTTTATAAACATAACCATTAGCTTTCCCTTTACCTACTAATTCTAGGTATTCATCTATTGCATCTACAAATTGGTAGTTAGCAAAAAGTTGGTCTGCTTTTTCAGTGTTTTTATTTTGTGCAAATAAAAAACTACTAAAAAATAAGCTTATTAAAATTAAGTATTTTTTAATCATGGGTTGAGTTGGTTTTGCAATAAGGCTGACAATTTAGTAAAGTTTTTTTAGATAATTTCTATCTTGTAAAAATTCAACTAAATAAGATTGCTTTTTACATCTTCTATATTACTAAGTTTGCAATAACTAAAATCATGTTATGAAGCCTATTCATATTCTTTTACTCATTGGTTTGTACTTTGCGGTATTAATGCTTATTTCTTACTTTACTGGTAAAAATGATAGCAATGCTGCTTTTTTTAAGGCCGAAGGAAAATCACCTTGGTATGTCGTAGCTTTCGGCATGGTGGGAGCTTCTTTATCTGGAGTAACTTTTATATCGGTACCAGGTTGGGTTCGCGATGCAGAGTTTAGCTATATGCAGGTAGTTTTAGGATATTTAGTTGGTTATTTTGTAATTGCTTTTATACTACTACCTATTTATTACAGCTTAAACGTAACATCTATTTATCAATACCTAAAGCAACGTTTTGGCAATGTAAGTTACAAAACAGGAGCTTTCTTTTTCTTTATTTCTAGAGTGCTAGGTGCTTCATTTAGATTATTTTTAGTAGCAACTGTACTTCAATATTTCGTGTTTGATGCTTGGGAAATTCCTTACTGGTTTACTGTGATTGTTTCCATTTTATTAATTTGGATTTACACTTCGCGAGGTGGAATTAAAACTATTGTTTGGACAGACACACTGCAAACACTTTTTATGTTAGCATCGGTCATTATTGCGATAATTTTTATTACAAATGAATTAGAATGGTCATTCTCCGATTTTTTTACCGCTCCAGAATTAAATAGGTATACAAGTACTTTTCATTTTGAAAGCATTTTAGATAAAAACTATTTCTTTAAAGCTTTTTTTGGGGGAATGTTCATCACCATTTGCATGACAGGTTTAGATCAAGATATGATGCAGAAAAATCTTACTTGTAAAACTTTACACGATGCCAAAAAGAACATTCTCTCGTATAGTTTTGTATTTATTCCAGTAAATATTCTCTTTCTATTTTTAGGCGCATTATTGTTTATCTATGCAGAACAGCAAGGAATAGGGATACCCGTGCTTGATGGTAAAGAAAAAACAGATTTACTCTTTCCTGAAATTGCACTAAACGGAAATATGGGAATTGGGCTAGGTATAATTTTCTTGCTCGGCTTAATCGCTGCTGCCTATTCAAGTGCAGATAGTGCTTTAACTTCGCTTACCACTAGCTTTTGTGTAGATTTTTTAGCTATTGAAAAGAAAGAAGTTTCTTTACAAAAAGGTCTACGAAAACGCATTCATATCTTAATAAGCACGCTTTTAGCTGTTGTTATTATTTCATTTAAATATTTACTAGACACTAGCGTAATTGATACGCTACTAACAGTTGCCAGTTATACCTACGGACCTTTATTAGGTTTATTTAGCTTCGGTATTTTCACCAAATGGAAAATTAAAGATAAGTTGGTTTGGCTAGTTGCATTAGTTTCTGTAGCCCTAACCGCAGTAATTGGAAATTTACCTTCAGAATATTTGGGGGGGTATCAATTTAACTACGAGTTACTTATTGTAAATGGATTAATTACCTTTTTGGGCTTAGTATTGATTCGTAGAAAGTAAGACTAACGTACAAGCAACCTCTACTTGAATATTATGATTTCTTAACTTTTTATAAAAATCTGGATTTTCTGTACCTGGATTAAAAATTACTCGTTTTGGCTCTAGACTTATAATATAATCATAATAATCCACTTGCCGATTAGGATTTAAATACAAAGTCACTGTTTCAATATGCTGAAAATCTTTCATTTCAGTTTCAATTTCAACATCTCCCACTTTTCCTTTTCTTAAACCAATTGCTTTGGTAATTTGCTGTTTTTCTCGCAATCTCTTTATAGCAATATAAGAATATCGGTTAGGCTTTAAAGACGCTCCAATCACTAAAGTTTCATTTTTATTTGACTTCATTGCAACATTCAATTTTATTGTTCGTCATTAAGATAGACGATGCTATGAAAAGAATAAAAATTTTAACCAAACTTTCATAATTGAGTTAAGAAGTTAGTTATTAGAGAATAAATATGATAACTCAGCAAGTTCACAAAACATTAATCATTGATTACCAAATTGTTAAACTTAGTTAAAGAATGCAACTATTTTCACTAATCTTCGTCTATTAAAATAGAATGTTAGTTATAATTTATTTGAATTAGCCTTTAAAAAATATATCAACTAACAATATATAAATAAACCCCTAAAGCGAGAGCTAAAGGGGTTATTTTACCAGTTAATTACAGCACTCGCCCAAGTAAAGCCACTACCAAAAGCGGCTAATACTACATGATCTCCGGCTTTGATTTTACCTTGCTCCCAAGCTTCGGTTAAAGCTATTGGGATAGAAGCTGCAGTTGTATTGCCATATTTCTGAATATTATTAAAAACTTGCTCATCTGTCAACTTAAATTTTTGTTGAATAAATTGAGAAATTCTCAAGTTAGCTTGATGCGGAATTAACATGTCGATATCAGAAACTTCTAAGCCGTTATCATTTAGGCCTTCCATAATTACTTCAGAAAAACGTTTTACAGCATTTTTAAATACATATTGCCCGTTCATATAAGGAAAATATGGAATGTCTTCTTTTGGATTTTCTTCAATTAACTCAGGCACCCAATGCATGGTGCTTGGTCCTTTTAAAGAAAGTTCTAACGCGTGTTTTCCTTCTGAATGTAAGTGGGTAGATAAAATTCCTTGTCCGTTGTGGTCACTTCTGGTTAAGACGGCAGCTCCTGCTCCATCTCCAAAAATCACAGATACATTTCTCCCTCTGGTCGTCATATCTAAACCTCCAGAATGATTTTCACTACCAATGAGCAAAACGTTTTTATACATTCCTGTTTTAATGAATTGGTCGGCTACAGAAAGTCCGTAAATAAATCCGCTACATTGGTTTCTTACATCTAGAGCCGGACAAGTATTTATGTCTAACATTTCTTGCACTTGCACACCACACCCTGGAAAATAGTAATCTGGGCTTAAGGTGGCAAAAACAATTAAATCTATATCGTCTTTATCTATTTGAGCTCTTTCTAAAGCAATTTTTGCAGCCTTTACGCCCATTACCGCCGTAGAATTTCCATCACCCTTTTTGATATGTCTTCGTTCTTTAATACCTGTACGTTCGGTGATCCATTCATCATTTGTTTCCATGATTTTGGATAAATCATCATTGGTCACTATATTTTCAGGGACATAAGAACCTAAACCGGCAATTTTTGATTGATATAACATTCGTGCTTTTTTTTAATTTTGTTGAAATAAAAATAAAAGAATCTTATAATTCTTCATTAGCAATATACATATTATTAAAATTGAACATAAAAATTGCGGATAGTTATTGTATGCACGCACAGTATGAGAATTTTTCTGCTTTCAAATAAGTATTTTTAAAATTAATCTTATCTTTAAGAAAATCAAACACTTATTATGGATTTAATCAAACCTGAGATTGGTTTAATTTTTTGGCAGATTTTAAATTTTATTTTTCTTGTAGCATTCATTATTTTATTTGTCATGCTATTTAAATATCTCTATAGGAAATTGAAATAATTATAAAAAACAAAAAGCAAGCTGATAAACAACTTGCTTCTTTATAATTTATAAAATAAAATCTTACTTAAATATATTTTTTCCAATTATTTATATCCACTTTCGCCTCTAAATCGTGTAATAAATTATATAGACCGAAAAAAGTTCTATTAATATATAAAAAGTGTTTACTTCCGCGGTTACCATTCATTTTTCGAAGCTCGGTATCTTTGCTATATTTTTCACTTAACTCAGTGATCTTGTTCCAAAATGATTCATCTGAAAAATCGAAAGTTTCTCCGTGAAACGGACTCGTAAACAAGCTCAACATCTCATAAAACAATTCTGAAAAATAGTCAATTTCTTTTTCGGTATCTTCAGCTCTTAAAATTTCTAATTCTGAAAGTTTCGCCAAAAAGAAAGCACGGTTATTAATATTTTCTGGAACTGCTAATTCAAAATAAGGTTTATAAAATTCTTCAGGTACTTTTTTAATGCAACCAAAATCGATAGCGATTAGATTTCTATTTTCATCTATCAAGAAATTCCCTGGATGCGGGTCTGCATGAACTGCTTTTAATTCGTGCATCTGGAACATATAAAAATCCCATAATGCTTGACCAAGTTTATTTCCTTCTTCTTTGGTGAAATCATTTTTTACAAACTCACTTAAATGCTCGCCCTGCATCCAATCCATCGTAATGATGCGCTCGCTAGAAAGTTCTTCATAATATTTCGGGAAGCGTAAGTTTTCGATATTAGCACAAGCTTCAGAAATAAATTTACTTTGTTCAACCTCTAATTTATAATCAGTTTCTTCTAGTAACTTCCCCTCTACTTCTTTAAAATACTTTTCAGAATCTTTACCTTGTAAATTAAACATTTTAATAGCAACAGGTTTTACCATCGCCAGATCTGAACTGATACTATCGGCTACACCAGGGTATTGGATTTTCACAGCAAGTTTTCTCCCATCTTTTGTTGCTTGGTGTACCTGACCGATACTCGCAGCATTCACAGAATTTGGTGTAAACGAATCGTATAAATCTTCAGGATATGCTCCTTGATAATTTTTAAATGTTTTTCTAACCAAAGGTGCAGAAAGTGGCGGTACACTAAACTGAGCTAAACTAAACTTCTCGACATAAGCACTTGGCAATAAACTTTTCTCCATCGAGAGCATTTGCGCAACCTTAAGCGCACTTCCCTTCAGGTTTTTAAGTCCGTCGTAAATATCTTCTGCATTATCTTTATCTAGTTCGTCTCGAGTCAGCTCTTTATTAAAAGCTTTTTTTCCGTAATATTTTAAGTAGTTACCTCCTATTTTAACTCCAGTTTTCACCATTTCAGAAGTTCTACCAATTTTGCCCGTAGGTATTTTGTCTATAGATTTCATTAAGCCATTTTTTCTTTAAATAAAAACTTTCCGAAATCTAAAACGCGCTCTAATGGTGTGTTATCAAATACATCAAAAACGGTATTTACAGATTTTTCGATAGCTACATCGGTCTTTTCAAATTGTGGTGAATTATCATCCATCCAAAACTTCAATAAAAATAAGGTTTGTAGCCAAGCTGCTTCAGAAAAAATACGCTCATTGCGTTGTAATAATTTTACGTTTTTCTCTTGGTTATCTTCTTCAATTAACCCTTTAGCAAAACTCACTACGTTTTTACGCAACCCTTTAAGTTGACTCATATTTTTTAAAGGTTCACGGTGCTCTTTCAGCGTAAATAAAACGTAACTTCTATTTGCAGTTAACATTTCAAAAAATGTAAAATAGAAAGTAAGTAGCTTTTCTCTACTTGCAAATTGTTCTACTTCTGGAGATTTATGCATTAGATCAATACTCTTTTGATAAAAAGTATTCCATATCTCTTGCTGTAAACCTTCAAAACTTCCGAAAAATTGATAAAATTCTTCTTCGGTCATATTATTTTCTTTGCAAAACTTATAAACCGTTTTTGGAGTTGTTTCATTTTCTAAAACATATTCCATATAAAGCGTAATTACTCGCTCCTTAGTTAATTTTACAGTAGATTTTTTGGGTGTTGTTTTCTTCGTAGTCGCCATAATTCAATTCTTTATTCAAATTTACAACTTTGTTTAATTTATATTCAAAAAACTTAAACAAAATGTTTGTTAAATAATTTCAGTTAATAGAATACAATTTTCATACCTATTTATTTATTTAATAAACTGAATTTCAATTACTCTCTCTAGAAAATAATTTTGAAATTTATACGGAATAAATTTTATGCCGAATAATTGTTGAATGATTTCAGTTTGAAAACTTAGCTTATGAAATATTTGATAGATGACAGGCAAATCTCATTCGCTGTCAGTTTGTCATTTTGGATCTAATGGTATTTTTTTTGACTCACTCAAAGTCAACAATGTTTAATATAAATCAATAATAGATATGTCAACAGGAAAAATTAATGTTTCGGTAGAAAATATATTTCCGCTGATTAAAAAATTTCTTTACAGCGATCACGAAATTTTCTTAAGAGAATTAATTTCTAACGCTACCGATGCTACTTTAAAGCTAAAACACCTTACTAATATTGGAGAAGCTTCTGTAGAATACGGAAATCCGGTAATTGAAGTTAAAGCAGATAAAGACAAGCAAACGCTTCATATAATTGACCAAGGAATTGGGATGACCAAAGAAGAAGTTGAAAAATACATTAATGAAGTTGCTTTTTCTGGAGCTGAAGAGTTTCTAGAAAAATATAAAGACTCTGCCAAAGATAGCGGTATTATTGGGCATTTTGGTCTTGGTTTTTACTCGGCCTTTATGGTAGCTAATAAAGTTGAAATTATCACGAAATCTTATAAAGATGAACCAGCAGCTCACTGGACTTGTGAAGGAACAACTGACTTTACGCTAGAAGATAGTAATAAAACTGAAAGAGGATCTGAAATTATTCTTCATATTAATGATGATGAAAAAGAATTTTTAGAAGAAAATAAAATTGCTGAACTTCTTACCAAGTATAACAAGTTTATGCCAGTGCCTATTAAATTTGGCACTAAAGAAAAAGAACTTCCTAAAGCTGAAGATGCTCCAGAAGACGAAGAAGCTAAAAAAGTAACGGTTGATAACATCATTAACAATCCAGAACCGGCTTGGACAAAACAACCTACAGAGTTAGAAGATGAAGATTACAACAGCTTCTACCGCGAGTTGTATCCAATGCAATTTGAAGAGCCATTATTCCACATTCACCTGAATGTAGATTATCCGTTTAACTTAACTGGTATTTTATACTTCCCTAAGTTAAGCAACGATATGGCAATGCAAAAAGATAAAATTCAGTTATACCAAAATCAGGTTTTCGTAACCGATAATGTAGAAGGTATAGTTCCAGAATTTTTAACGATGTTAAAAGGTGTTATCGATTCTCCAGATATCCCATTAAACGTTTCTCGTTCTTACCTTCAAGCAGATGGGGCGGTGAAGAAAATTTCTAGCTACATTACTCGTAAAGTTGCCGATAAATTAAAATCGTTATTTAATAATAGTCGTGAAGATTTCGAAAAGAAATGGAACGACATTAAAGTAGTGATTGAATACGGTATGCTTACTGAAGATAAATTCTTTGAAAGAGCTCAAAAATTTACCCTTTACCCAACTGTAGATGGTGATTATTTCACTTACGAAGAGTTAGAAGAAAAAATTAAAGACAACCAAACCGATAAAGATGGTAAAATGGTTATTCTTTATGCTTCTAACAAAGATGAGCAACACAGCTATATTTCTGCAGCAAAAGACAAAGGTTATCAAGTAATATTATTAGACACGCCAATTGTACCGCATTTAATTCAGAAACTAGAAAGCTCTAAAGAAAATATCTCTTTTGTTCGTGTAGATAGCGATCACGTTGATAATTTAATTAAGAAAGATGAAGATAAAACTTCTAAACTTTCTGAAGAAGAGCAAACACAATTAAAAACCGACTTTGAAAAAGTTGTACCTAAAGAGAAGTACACCGTTCAATTAGAGGCGATGGATAGTAATGCAGCTCCATTAATTATCACACAACCAGAATTTATGCGCCGTATGAAAGAGATGCAACAATCTGGCGGCGGCGGTATGTTTGGTATGGGTAATATGCCAGAAATGTACAACTTAGTCGTGAACACTAATAATGAGTTAATCTCAAGTTTGGTAGGTAAAGAAGAAGCTGAGCAAGAACGCATCATCAAACAATCGTTAGACTTAGCACGTTTATCTCAAAACCTATTAAAAGGTGAAGAGTTAACCAATTTCGTAAAACGTAGTTTTGAAATGATTAAATAAAAGAGAATTCTTTTAAATACTAAAAGCCGTTTTTCAATCTACTAATTGAAAAACGGCTTTATTTTTTTTAGTAAATTCGCTTAGATAATAATAAAATTTATGAAAAACCTCTACATACTATTATTTGCAATTTTATGCTTCAGCTGTAAAAATGATTCAAAAGAAGCTAAGGTTGATACCAAAGAAACTTCGGCTAAAGAAGAAAAAACGAATGCCGCTAGAAACTTAGCAGAAACGATTGCAACTACACATCACAAGAAAGATTTTTTTGATAATGGAGCGATTGCATTCGATATCAATATCAATTTTGGTGGTGAAGAGCGACTAAACGGAAGAGTTACTATGCTAACCAATTCTTCTAAAATTAAAATTGAAAAAGAAGACGGTACAACAATCGTATATAACGGTGAAGAAGTTTTTCTTTATCCAGAACAAAAAAATTACGAAGGCGCTCGTTTCGATATATTTACTTGGCCTTACTTTTTTGCTATGCCTTTTAAACTTACAGACGACGGTACAAAATGGCAAGAAAAACAAGAACGCAAATTAGATAGCACCAATTATAATTCGGCTAAATTAACTTTTAAGAATAACGTGGGTGACGCTCCAGACGATTGGTATATAATTTATTCAGACAAAAGAACTCATTTACTAAAAGCAGCCGCTTACATTGTGACTTTTGGTAAAGATGTAAAATCTGCTGAAGAAAATCCTCACGCTATTGTTTACGAACGTTATTTCACCGTAAAAAGCGTTCCTGTGGCTAAATATTGGAAGTTTTATAACTGGAGTGAAGACAAAGGAATCTACGGAGAAGCGATAGGCGATGCAGAAATTTCTAAATTAAAATATATTCCAATTGAAGAAGCTACATTCGACATTCCTCAAAATGCTATAAAAGTAGAACGATAAAATTATATTAATCCCTTGTCAACATTATTGTAAAGAATAATTATACTATTATCTTTGCACCTCTAAATTAAAATCATGATCAAGGTAACTTTGCCTGACGGCAGTATTAAAGAATTTGAAAGCGGCACTACAGTATTAGATGTGGCTAGAAGTATTAGTGAAGGTTTAGCTAGAAATGTAATTTCTGCAAAATATAACGGCACCACCGTTGAAACGAAAACCAAACTTACCACAGATGGTTCTTTAGTACTTTTTACTTGGAGAGATGAAGAAGGTAAAAAAGCATTTTGGCACAGTACTTCACACGTAATGGCGCAAGCGATACAACAACTATATCCTGGTGCTAAATTAACCATTGGACCAGCTATTGAAAGTGGTTTTTATTATGATGTAGATTTTGGAGAGCATAAAATTTCTGAAAACGACTTCAAGAAAATTGAAGACAAAATGCTAGAAATTGCTCGTGGAAAACACGAGTTTAATATGCGAGAGGTTTCTAAACAAGAAGCATTAGATTTTTATAAAAATGAAAACAATCCTTTTAAGGTTGAATTAATTGAAAACCTTACCGACGGAGAGATTACTTTTTGTGATCACGACACTTTTACCGATTTATGTCGTGGAGGCCATATTCCTAACACAGGAATTATTAAAGCGGTAAAACTAATGAATATCGCTGGTGCATATTGGAGAGGTGATGAACATAACCCTCAATTAACCAGAGTTTATGGAGTATCTTTCCCAAAACAAAAAGAATTAAAAGAACATTTAGCTCTTTTAGAAGAAGCTAAAAAACGTGACCACAGAAAGCTAGGTAAAGAATTACAACTATTTACTTTTTCCCAAAAAGTAGGTCAAGGTTTACCGTTATGGTTACCAAAAGGCGCAGCTTTGCGCGAACGTTTAGAAAACTTTTTAAAGAAAGCTCAAAAGAAAGCAGGTTACGAACAAGTAGTTTCTCCACACATTGGTCAAAAAGAATTATATGTAACTTCTGGTCACTATGCTAAATATGGAGAAGACAGTTTTCAGCCTATAAAAACACCTAGTGAAGACGAAGAGTTTTTATTAAAACCGATGAACTGTCCTCATCACTGTGAAATTTTTAATTCACAATCATGGAGTTATAGAGATTTACCCAAACGTTTTGCAGAATTCGGAACGGTTTATCGTTATGAGCAAAGTGGTGAATTACATGGGTTGACGCGTGTTAGAGGTTTCACTCAAGATGATGCGCATATTTTCTGTACACCAGATCAATTAGATGAAGAATTTAAAAAAGTAATCGATCTTGTTCTCTATGTTTTTGGTTCGTTAGGATTTGAAAATTTTACCGCTCAGGTTTCATTGAGAGATCCAGAAAACAAAGAAAAATACATCGGTGAAGAAGAAAATTGGATAAAAGCTGAAAATGCCATTATTAATGCTGCCAAAGAAAAAGAGCTAAACTATGTCATAGAGACAGGTGAAGCTGCCTTTTATGGTCCTAAATTAGACTTCATGGTAAAAGATGCTTTGGGTAGAAGTTGGCAGTTAGGTACCATTCAAGTAGATTATAATTTACCAGAACGATTTGATCTTACTTACAAGGGTAGCGATAACAGTTTACACCGCCCAGTAATGATTCACCGTGCGCCTTTTGGCAGCATGGAACGCTTTATAGCTATCTTATTAGAACATACCGGTGGTAATTTCCCACTCTGGTTAATGCCAGAACAAGCTATTGTACTGTCTTTGAGTGAGAAATATGAAAATTATTCGAAAAAAGTTTTAAATTTGTTAGAAAATCACGAAATTCGCGGCCTTGCAGATAACCGTAGCGAGACCATGGGTAAGAAAATTCGTGAAGCAGAAATGAATAAATTGCCTTATATGCTTATAATTGGTGAACAAGAAGAGCAAGACGGCACGGTTTCTGTACGTAAACACGGTGGAGAGGATCTAGGAGCAATGAAGGTTGAGCAATTTGCTGAATTAATCAATGCAGAAATAAATTCGACTCTAAAATCATTTGAAGTTTAATTTAAAATTATATAGTCATAGCAATACGTAGAAAAAAATCGAGAGGTCCGTTAAGACAAATCAAGGAAGATCCGCATAGAATTAACGATAAAATTCGTGCGAAAGAAGTTCGTTTAGTAGGTGATAACGTTGAAATGGATGTTTACCCTATTAAGAAAGCTCTTGACATCGCTGAAGAACTTGGGTTAGATTTGGTAGAAATTTCTCCAAATGCAAATCCTCCTGTCGTAAAAGCAATGGAGTACAAGAAATTTCTTTACGAGCAGAAGAAGAGAGAAAAAATCATTAAATCAAAAGCTACTAAGGTAGTGGTTAAAGAAATTCGTTTTGGTCCTAATACAGATGATCATGATTACGAATTCAAGAAAAATCACGCTCAAAAATTCTTAGAAGAAGGTGCTAAACTAAAGGCTTATGTATTTTTTAAAGGCCGTTCTATTGTATTTAAAGATAAGGGAGAAATTTTATTACTTCGCCTAGCTCAAGATTTAGAAGAATTTGGTAAAGTAGAGCAAATGCCTAAATTAGAAGGAAAACGTATGACCATGTTCATGGCTCCTAAAAAGACAAAGTAACAGCCAAGCTGTTTAAAAATAATATAAGTAGAGATAATTACAAAAAAGGATCTTATGCCTAAAATGAAAACTAAATCTAGTGCCAAAAAACGTTTTAAGTTAACTGGTACTGGTAAAATTAAAAGAAAGCACGCGTTTAAAAGCCACATCTTAACAAAGAAGTCTAAAAAGCGTAAGCTTGCATTAACCCACAGTACGTTAGTACATAAGGCTGATGAAAATAACATTAAACTACAATTACGTTTAAAGTAATTACAGTTTAATCGGTTCAATTAAATTTTAAACCCTGGAGTTGGGCTCATAAAGTGCCATAAATTTGGACGCCTACTACAAAAAACAATAATATTATGCCAAGATCAGTAAATTCAGTTGCTTCAAGAGCTAGAAGAAAAAAAGTGATGAAGCAAGCCAAAGGTTACTTCGGACGTCGTAAAAACGTTTGGACTGTAGCCAAAAATGCGGTTGAAAAAGCAATGTTGTATAGCTATAGAGACCGTAAAACCAAAAAGAGAAATTTCCGTTCTTTATGGATTGCTCGTATTAATGCAGCAGCTCGTTTAAATGGAATGACTTATTCTCAATTTATGGGTAAAGTAAAAGCTAACGATATCGAGTTAAACCGTAAAGTTCTTGCGGATTTAGCGATGAATCATCCAGATGCTTTTAAAGCCATTATCGAGAAAGTAAAATAAATACAACAATCAATTATCTCTCTTATATAAAAATCCGATTCAATTTTTTTTGAATCGGATTTTTAATTTAAATTAACCAATAACCCACTAAAATAAAAAGCAAAATTATGGACTTCTCTCAAGTAAAACTTATTGTTAGCGATATGGATGGCACTTTACTCAATTCTAACAATGAAGTAAGTGATCGCTTTTTTGAAATTTATAAAGAATTAAAAAACAAAAATATTCAATTTGTAGCAGCAAGTGGAAGACAATTATTCAGTATAAAAGACAAACTCTCTCCTATTAAAGATGAAATTTATGTTATTGCAGAAAATGGCGGTATCACTTTAAAAGCAGATAAAGTTTTAAACACCTACAGCCTTTCCTTAGCAAAAGTTCAGCAAATCGTAGAAAAAATTCGCGAAATTAAAGATGCTGAAATTGTGATCTGCGGAAAAGCTAAAGCCTATATCGAAAGTAAAAATCAAGATTTTATAGAGTTCTTTAAAGAATTTTATGTAGAATACGCCCAAGTTGAAAATTTATTAGAAGTAAAAGATGATGAGTTTTTCAAAATAGCAGTTTATCACCCTACAGATGCCGAAAAACACATCTACGCTGAAGTTAAAAATTTTGAAAATCAATTTAAAGTAAAAGTTTCTGGAGAACATTGGGTAGACCTTTCAGGTTTAGAAACCCATAAAGGAAATGCCTTGCAGCAATTACAAGATAATTTAGGAATTAAAAAATCTGAAACCATGGTTTTCGGTGATTATAACAATGACCTAGAAATGCTTGAATTAGCAGATTTCAGTTTCGCCATGGCTAATGCTCACCCTAATGTAAAAGCTATAGCAAAATTCACCACCAAAAGTAACGATGAATTTGGCGTTGAAACTATCTTAGAAAAAGTTATTCTCCCATCAAAGTAAGCACCAACTTACGTTTGCTGGCGTGATTTCTAAATTCACCCAAATAAATACCTTGCCAAGTTCCTAAATTTAATTTGCCATTCGTAACAGGAATTTCGATACTGCTTCCTATTAATGAAGACTTAATGTGAGCGGGCATATCATCTGATCCTTCAAGAGTATGCTTATAATAAGGCATATTTTCAGGGACCATTTTATTAATATGCGTTTCAAAATCTTCACGAACTGTTGGATCTGCATTTTCGTTTATAGTTAAACCTGCTGAAGTATGCTTAATAAAAACTTTTAAAGTGCCGAGATTAAAATCTTTTAATTCTGGTAATTGCTTGATAACTTCTGAAGACACCAAATGAAACCCTCTAGATTTAGCAGAAATCTGAATTTCTTTTTGTACTATTTTCATTACTATTTTTATTGAATTTACCTAAATTTAAAAATATATTATAAATTCATGAAAAACATTTTAGCTTTTTGTTTAGTTATATTTGCCAATCACGCTAATGCCCAACAGATTGATTTTACTAATATCAACTTTCAAAAATTTTATAAAGTAGGGAAAGCTAACGATGTTTTTCTTCCCTTGGGTGACATTTCATTTGTAGATAAAATAACTTCGTTTAAAGTTGGGAATCCGAAACCTGAAATAGATTATACAGATACCACTAACGCATTGGGAGCACCAGATTATACAAAGTATCCAGACAAAACCTACCTATCTTTGGGTTGTTACGGAGAATTAGTGGTGGAATTTAAGAACAATGGATTTATAGATATTGAAGGCCCAGATCTTTATTTCTTTGAAGTAGGCCCATCCGTAGAAGCTTTTGAAGTTTACATTTCTAAAAACGGTAAAAATTGGAAATATGTACAAGATACTTCTGGCGGTTCTAGCTATGTTGATATAGCTTCAGTAGAAAAAGAAAACGAGAAAGATATTTATTACTATATTAAACTTGTAGATTTAGGCTCTTTTTGTGACGGACCTACCGCAGGAGCAGATATAGACGCCATTGGCACCATTGGTGGCGTATTAAAAGTTAATATTGATGCTAATCTATTATTTGATCTAGATAAATATGCACTAAAAAAAGAAGCACAAAGCACCCTAAATAATTTTCTTATAGGTTTAGAAAAAATACCAGAAGCAGAAGTAATTATTGAGGGACACACCGACAATCAAGCTTCTCATACTTACAACCAAATTTTAGGCTTAAACCGCGCTAAAAGTGTAAAAAAATCCCTTTTTCAGCAATTAAAAAATAAAACTAAAAATTATAATTTTCAATTGAAATCTTTAGGTGAAACACAGCCCGTAGCAACAAATAAAACAGTCTCAGGCAGAAAAAAAAACAGGAGAGTAGAAATTATAGTAATTCCTTCAGCGGACTTTTATAAACCTACCCATTAACTTCTATCAGGTTTTTTGTTTCTTTTTACGGGCAGCCGGAAATAAAATATTATTCAAAATAAGTCGATAGCCCGGAGAATTGGGATGTAGCGATAATTCTGTTTTAGGATCTCCTACTTTATGCTGATAATCTTCAGGATCATGACCACCATAAAAAGTAAAAAAACCTTTTCCTTTAATACCATGAATATAACGAGCTTCTCCATTGGTTTTATTTTCACCCATAACTAAAACGGTAGGCTTTATTTGATCTCTTCTAAATGAAGTGGTTTGCCCCATAAAACCTTTTACTAAAGCAGTATGGTTTTGACAGAGCATAGTAGGAATTGGATCCCATTTTGCAGAATAATTCATCAACGAAAAATAATCTGTTTCTTTAGGTATATGCCGTTGCGAAGTCATATCTATAGAAGAAAATTCATACTCCATAGGGCTACGTTCTAAGGTATAATCGGTAAATGCAAAAGTTTTATTATAATCTATTTTACTTTGGTAAGCGGCATCACTAGCATCACCATCAAACATAGGCTCACAAATATCTACTCCTTCAGCAGATAACGCAATATCAAAACTATCGGTAGCGCTGCACATCGCAAACATAAAACCTCCTCCAATTACATAGTCTCTTATTTTTTGTGCTACGGCTAATTTCTCTTGAGAAACTTTATCATACCCTAACTCTGTTGCTAGTGCTTCTGCCGCACGTTTTTCTTCAATATACCAAGCTGATGCTCGATAAGCTCTATAAAACTTTCCAAACTGCCCCGTAAAGTCTTCATGATGTAAGTGCAACCAATCGTAAAGTAACAACTTATTTTCTAATACTTCTTTATCGTAAATTTTCTCGTAAGGTATTTCAGCATAAGTTAACACCATGGTTACAGCATCATCCCAAGGTGCATTTCCTTTAGGGGTATACACCGCAATTTTTGGAGCTTTTTCTAAAATTACAGCATCTTGATTTTGTGACGGACTAGAAATTTCATCTAAAATATTTTGCGTTTTGGCATCGCTAAGCACTTCAAAAGAAACCCCTCTAATTTTACATTCTTTTTTTAATTCTTCAGTATCTGGCATTAAAAAAGAACCTCCTCGATAGTTAAGTAGCCATTTTACTTTTTGCTGTTTATTGAGTACCCAATAGGTAATTCCGTAGGCTTTTAAGTGATTTTTTTGAGTATCAACATCCATTGGGATTAGCACGTAAGATGCATAATTTTGAAAAGGAATGAGTAATAAAAAAAATATAACAAGGTAATTTTTCATAAATGCCATTGAATTAAAAAAGGTTGAAAAACTTCAGCTTAAAATAGCCAAAATTATTCAACCTAAAAGTAAACAATTTTTATTCCAATTAATTCTTATTAATTAAGAATTAGAAAGGTACTTCATCATCATTACTTGGAGGCGGAGTATTAGGCCGCCCAAAAGCTTCATCTGCCGAAGGGAAATTTGGTGGTGTACTAAATGGATTTTCTTCTTCACCTTCATTCATTTTTGAATGAAACTCGAAAGGAGAATCGAAACTTTCTAAATTACTAAATTTACCTAAGTGCCCTTCAAATTTCAACCTTATGTTTTCCAATCCACCATTCCTGTGTTTAGCCACAATAAATTCTGCCTGCCCATCGGTTGGCGAACGTTCATCATCATCCCACTCTTCAATTTTATAATATTCAGGTCGGTAAATAAACGATACAATATCGGCATCCTGCTCAATTGCACCAGATTCACGAAGATCAGAAAGTAAGGGCCGCTTACTACCGCCACGCGTTTCTACTGCACGTGAAAGCTGTGAAAGTGCAATTACAGGAACACTTAATTCTTTTGCTAGTGCTTTTAAGTTTCTCGAAATTGTAGAAATTTCTTGTTCACGGTTTCCTCCTTTAGCACCTGTAGCAGCTGTCATTAATTGTAAATAATCTATTACAATAAGCCTTATGCCGTGCTGCGAGGCTAAACGACGTGCTTTTGCTCGTAAATCGAAAATAGAAAGTGATGGTGTATCATCTATAAATAAAGGAGCTTTTTCTAGGTCTTTTACCTTTACATTTAGCTGTTCCCATTCGTGAGTTTCTAATTTACCAGTTCTTAATTTTTCTGAAGACAAACCAGTTTCAGAAGAAATTAGACGTGTAATTAACTGTACTGATGACATCTCTAAAGAGAAAAAAGCAACAGGTATATTTTGATCTACGGCTATATTTCTTGCCATCGATAGGGTTAAGGCTGTTTTACCCATACCCGGTCTTGCTGCTACGATAATTAAATCACTTGGTTGCCAACCAGAGGTTAATTTATCTAAACGCTCGAAACCTGAAGGTATACCACTTAAACCTTCTTTATTAGAGATTTCTTCAATTTTAGCTAAGGCTTGGGTTACCAAATTCTGAGCTGTCTCTGAAGATCTTTTGATGTTCCCTTGGGTAACTTCGTATAATTTAGATTCAGCTTTATCTAATAAGTCGAAAACATCGGTAGATTCATCGTAAGAATCTTCAATAATTTCGTTGGAAATTTTAATTAAACTACGCTGAATATATTTTTGAAGAATGATTCTCGCGTGAAACTCAATATGTGCTGAAGAAGACACTTTTTGAGTTAACTGAATGATGTAGTAATCACCACCAGCAGATTCTAAATTTCCATCTTTCTTTAACTGGTTAGAAACCGTTAATAAGTCGATAGGAGAACCGTCTTTAAACAATTTAAAGATCGCATCAAAAATATGTTGGTGTGCTTCTTTATAAAAAGCATCTGGGTGTAGAATATCGACAACCTCATCTACTCCTTTTTTATCAATCATCATCGCCCCAAGAACAACCTCCTCTAAATCAACTGCTTGAGGAGGTATTTTTCCTTTTTCAAGGCTAATGACGTTTTTTTGATTATAATTGTATTGCTTTTGCACCTGTGCTTTCTCCATACTACGAATGTAAAAAAAATGTTAAGACAAGAGCAGAAAATAACTGCTCAGATAGTTCACCGTTTATGAACAATCTGTGTGTTAATAACTTAAAATTGCTGTTAATAAGTATAAAAAAATCCAGATTTCACATCCGGATTTTTTCAAGAAGTTTCTAATAGAAGTGTTTATCCTTTAAACACTCCCATATTAGAATATTTATCCATTCTGGCTTTAATCAATTCTTCTGGTGATAAGTTTTTTAATTCATCGAAAGACTCTAAAACCACTTTTTTAAGTGTTTTAAACATTTCTTCACGATCACTATGCGCACCACCAATAGGTTCTTTAATAATCGAATCGATTACCTCTAATTTTTTTGCGTCTTTAGCGGTAAGTTTTAATGCTTCTGCTGCTTGTTCTTTATGATCCCAGCTTCTCCATAAAATGGAAGAACAGTTCTCTGGTGAGATGACTGAATACCAAGAATTTTCTAACATCATTACTTTATCACCTACACCAATACCTAACGCTCCGCCACTAGCTCCTTCACCTATCACTACTACAAAGATAGAAGTTTTGAGGCGCGTCATTTCTAATATATTTCTAGCAATTGCTTCTCCTTGTCCGCGTTCTTCTGCTTCCAATCCAGGATAAGCTCCTGGAGTATCAATAAAAGTTAATACAGGAATACCAAACTTTTCTGCAGACTTCATTAAGCGAAGTGCTTTGCGGTAACCTTCTGGGTTTGCCATACCAAAATTTCGGTATTGACGGGTTTTGGTATTGTAACCTTTTTGCTGACCAATAATCATAAAAGTTTGATCACCAATTTTACCTAAACCACCGACCATGGCTTTATCATCTTTTACATTTCGATCACCATGTAATTCTAGAAAATTACCTTCACATAAAGAATTAATATAATCTAAAGTATAAGGTCTATTTGGATGTCTTGAGAGTTGTACTCGTTGCCAAGCCGTAAGATTTTTATATATATCTTTTTTAGTTTCTTTTAATTTCTTTTCTATTTGCTTACAAGTCGAGCTTACATCTACTTCACTATCTTTACCGATCGCGCAAGCTTTTTCATATTGCTCTTGAAGCTCTTTAATGGGCAACTCAAATTCTAAATATTCCATAATATGAATAAGGCTTTTTTTATTTCAGCTTACAAATATATAAAACTTATAAGATTGAAAAGTTGAAAATTAAGATTATAAATTTTGAAGTTATTAAGAAATTATCTTTTGGCCTTTTTGAGAAGGAAAAATGCCAAAATTCCGAATACAATATTTGGAAACCAAACGGCTATTAAGGGTGAAAAAGTAGATTTTTCTGCAATGGTACCAAAAACTTTATCCATAAATACATATGTAAAAGCTATAGCGATACCCACAGCTAAATTAACACCCATCCCTCCCCTTCTTTTCATGGCAGATACAGAAACTGCAATAATGGTAAGAATATAGGCAGAAACAGGAATACTCCAACGTTTGTATGCTACGACTTGGTAAATATTTATGTTTCCCGAACCTCTTCTTTTTTCTTGCTTAATAAATTCATTTAACTCTTGATAGTTTAAAGTTTCAGCAATGTAAGATACCGGAGTAAGTGCATCTATTTCAAAAGGTAAAATGGTATCAAATTTAGTATCGCTGCTTAAAATATCGTTACGCTCACCTATAATTCTTTTTTCATAGCGAGTTAAGGTATAATTTAAAGAATCTGTATTAAAATTTAATCGGTCTGCACTAATTTTAAATTTAAGCTTATTACCTTCAAAATGCTCTAAAGTAAAGTTTCTGGCTGTTTTTTGCTTGGGCTGGAAGTTGGTAGCATAAATAAATTCGTGATCATTAATTTGCCGATATACATCTTTAGTTTCTTGTACATCTGAACTATTTTTTAAATACTTATACTTAAAATCATTAAATCCAGAACTTGCTTGTGGTGCTAAATACATACCCATGACCAAAGCTCCTAAACATACAATCGTTGCTCCTATAAAATAAGGTCTCAAAAACCTATAAAAAGAAACACCCGAACTTAAAAAGGCGATCACTTCTGTATTATTAGCTAGTTTTGAAGTAAACCAAATAACCGACAAAAATAAAAATAATGGAAATAATAAATTGGCAAAATAGATCGTAAAATCTATATAATAATAAACCACCTCTATAAACGGAACTTCATTTTCTAATATTTTATCTATTTTTTCAGCAAGATTTACCGTTATCCCAATAGGAATAAATAGCAACAACAACATGATGAATGTCCCTAAATAGCGTTTAAGTATGTACCAGTCTAATATTTTCAACTTATAATCTTTTATCCATTTGTTTCACCATTTTATCTTTCCAGACTCTAAAATCTCCTGCTAAAATATGCTTTCTAGCTTCTCTAACCAACCAAAGATAAAAACCTAGATTATGTATAGTAGCAATTTGCCTGCCAAGCATTTCATTTACAGTAAATAAATGCCTAACATAGGCTTTAGAATACTCAGTATCTACCCAAGTAATCGCCATTTCATCAATAGGAGAAAAATCATCTTCCCATTTTTTATTCTTAATGTTAATGGTTCCGTGGGCGGTAAATAACATTCCGTTACGTCCATTTCTGGTTGGCATCACACAATCAAACATATCTACACCAAGCGCAATATTTTCTAGAATATTAATCGGAGTCCCTACGCCCATTAAGTAACGTGGTTTATCTTCTGGAAGTATCTCTGTAACCACTTCTGTCATCGCATACATTTCTTCTGCAGGTTCTCCTACCGATAAGCCGCCAATAGCGTTTCCTGCAGCTCCCGCATTAGCAATATATTCTGCCGATTGTTTTCTTAAATCTTTATAAGTACTACCCTGTACAATTGGGAAAAGGGTTTGCTCATACCCGTAAAGTGGCGGAGTTTTTGCAAAATGATTAATGCATCTATCTAACCAACGATGCGTCATGTGCATTGATCGTTTAGCATACCGGTAATCACATGGGTAAGGTGTACACTCATCAAAAGCCATGATAATATCGGCCCCAATGGTACGCTGTATTTCCATAACATTTTCTGGAGTAAAGAAATGATAAGAACCATCGATATGCGATTTAAATTTCACTCCCTCTTCTTTAATTTTACGATTTGCAGAAAGCGAATAAACCTGATAACCACCGCTATCAGTTAAAATATTACGATCCCAATTCATAAATTTATGCAAACCTCCCGCTTTTCTTAAAATATCGGTTTGAGGTCTTAAGTATAAATGATAGGTATTACCTAAAATAATGTCTGGATTAATTTCTTGTTTTAATTCTCGTTGGTGCACCCCTTTTACGGTAGCGACGGTACCTACCGGCATAAAAATAGGAGTTTCTATTTTGCCATGATCGGTAGTAATTTCTCCAGCACGAGCTTTACTATTAATATCTGTAGTTAAAAGATCAAATTTCATAATATAGAATATGGAGGGCAAAGATAACTATCTAAAAGAAATGCCGAATATTTTTATTGCTGAATTAAAGATTCTTCTTTTTATAAATATCAGTATTCAATTATTCACAATAAATAGTTAATAAATGAAACCTATTTTCTTTTTTAAGCTTCTAATTAGACTTACTTTTGCAGAAATTGAAACAACACTTTTATACGATGCCACACAACACTCAACAATTAGAAGATTTTGTTACTCAGGTAAGAAGAGATATTCTTAGACAAGTTCATAAAGTTAATTCTGGTCACCCAGGAGGCTCTTTAGGTTGCGCAGAGTTTTTTACAGCGCTTTACCAAGAAGTTATGGATTACAGTACGAATTTCACCATGGATGGGATAAATGAAGATCTTTTCTTCTTATCTAACGGTCATATTTCACCAGTTTTTTATAGCGTTCTTGCGCGTAGCGGATTTTTCCCAGTAGAAGAATTAGCTACCTTTAGACATATAGATTCTCGCTTACAAGGTCACCCAACCACGCATGAAGGTTTACCTGGTATTAGAGTTGCCTCTGGATCTTTAGGTCAAGGAATGTCTGTTGCTATTGGTGCTGCAGAAGCAAAAAAATTAAATAAAGATTCACATATTGTTTACACGCTACACGGTGATGGTGAACTACAAGAAGGACAAAACTGGGAGGCAATCTTATATGCTGCTGGTCATAAAGTAGATAATCTTATCGCTACAGTAGACTTAAACGGACAACAAATTGATGGTGCAACCGAGGATGTTTTACCAATGGGTAACGTTAAAGATAAATTCTTGGCGTTTGGTTGGGAAGTTATAGAAATTGAAAAAGGAAATAATATTGTTGAAATTATAAGAGGCTTAAAAGAAGCAAAAGCACTAACCGGTAAAGGTAAGCCCGTTTGTATTCTTTTAACAACAGTCATGGGTAACGGTGTAGATTTTATGATGCATACACACGCTTGGCATGGTAAAGCTCCTAACGATGAGCAATTAGCAACAGGATTACAACAAAATCCTGAAACTTTAGGAGATTACTAAAAAACAATTCAACCATTATTAATTCAGAATCAAATAAGATGAAAAAATATACAGACTCAGGTAAAAAAGATACTAGATCAGGTTTTGGAGCAGGATTAGAAGAGTTAGGTAAAACCAACGAAAATGTGGTTGCTCTATGTGCAGATTTAACAGGATCTTTAAAAATGGATGCTTTTAAAGCTAATCATCCAGAACGATTTTTTCAAGTAGGTATTGCAGAAGCAAATATGATTGGGATGGCAGCTGGTATGACTATTGGCGGTAAAATTCCATTCACTGGTACTTTTGCTAACTTTTCTACCGGTCGAGTTTACGATCAAATTAGACAAAGTGTTGCTTATTCTGGCAAGAATGTGAAAATTTGCGCCTCTCACGCTGGTTTAACTCTGGGAGAAGATGGGGCAACTCACCAAATCCTAGAAGATATTGGCTTAATGAAAATGCTACCGGGTATGACGGTTATTAACACTTGTGATTATAACCAAACCAAAGCAGCTACCATTGCAATTGCAGAACACGACGGACCGGTTTACTTACGTTTTGGAAGACCAAAAGTAGCCAACTTTACTCCAGAAGATCAAAAATTTGAAATTGGAAAAGCCTTACAGTTAACAGAAGGTAAAGACGTTACTATTGTAGCAACTGGCCATTTAGTTTGGGAGGCTTTATTAGCTGCAGAAGAATTAGAAACTCAAGGTATTTCTGCTGAAGTGATCGATATTCATACCATCAAGCCATTAGATGATGAAGCTATTTTAAAATCTGTTGAAAAAACGGGTTGTATCGTAACTGCAGAAGAACATAACTTCTTAGGTGGTTTAGGAGAAAGTGTATCTCGGGTTTTAGCCGAAAATAAACCTACACCACAAGAATTTATTGCTACCAAAGATACTTTTGGCGAAAGCGGAACACCAGCACAATTAATGGAAAAATATGGCTTAAATGCTAATGCAATTAAAACTGCAGCGCAAAAAGTGATCAAAAGAAAATAAAATTTCAACGATTTAATTTTTTAAAGTCTTTCTACTACAGAAAGACTTTTTTTTTGTTAAACAATTCTCAATTAAGGTTTTGTAAAGAGCAGTTGTTTAGTTTAATTATTAACTTTAAATAAAAATAATAGATTATGAAAACTACAATTGAAGAAGCTAAAGAAAATATTCATAATGAATTAGTAAATCATTTACAATCCTTATTAGAAAAAAATTATGATGCTGAAAAAGGATTTAAAAAAGCCCTACAAGATACTAATAATTCAAACCTAAAAGAATATTTAAAATACCAAGCGGTTAAAAGAAATAGATTTGCTACAGAAATAGACAAACATATTCATGAATTAAACGAACAACCTATCGAAAAAGGAAGCATTGCAGGAGATATGCACAGAACCTGGATTGATATTAAAACCGCTTTCACTAATAATGATGCTGAAGCTGTACTTGAAGAATGCATTAGAGGGGATAAAAATAGTTTAGAAGAATATGAAGAAAAACTGAAAGACTATAATTTCCCTGCTGAAATTAAATCTACTTTAATTACTCAAGTAGATGAAATTAAAATGACATTAAATAATATTAAAATTATGGAAGATCTTGATTCTGACTGGAAATAGAAAAAATAATTTATCATTAAAAAAGGGGTTCAAATTTTGAATCCCTTTTTTAATACTCTTTAATAAATTTATTCAAATTTACCATTTTTTAATTTTTTATCGTAAAAAAATGTATCACAGTATAAATTTTTAATAAAAATTTATATATTTATTTAATCTGAAATTAATTGAATCTATACTGTAAACATTTATTAATTTTAAATTCATCAAAGTGATAACAGATCAAAGAGAATATTTAGCAGTGGTAGATAGCAATCCTGAGAGTGTTTACTGCTATCACAGCTTGCATTACACTGAAGAGAATGATAGTTTTTTTGATCATTCACATAAAAAAGGACAGTTCACTTATGTTGAAGGCGGAACAATCCACGTAAAAACGAATATTACTAATTACTTTGTTCCCGGAAATCATTTTATCTGGATTCCTGCAGGAGTAAATCATAGTGTATATTCTAATTCAGAATCTGTTCAAATGCGATCGCTATACATTCCGATACTAAGTGATGAAAAACAATATTATAATACGGTAGGCGTTTATCCAGCTACAGATTTACTACTACAACTTTTATCTCATACTAAAGAATGGAGAGGCGATATATTAAAATCACATCGTAAACCGTACCCTATTGTACAGGCGATAAAAGTTTTATTACCAGATTTTTCAAAAACTCCTATTCATTTTACAATTCCTATTATTAAAGATGAAAAATTAAAACAAGTTACAGAGTTTCTGAATAATAATCTTAGCGAAAATATTTTATTATCTCAGTTGGCTGAAAAATTTGAAATTAACGAAAGGACATTACACCGCTTATTTAAAAAAAATACAAACATTTCTTATATTAAATTTTTCACCCTTTTAAGAATGTACAAAGCGATTGATTATTTAGCACAAAAAAAATACAGTATTAGTGAAATAGCTTCTAAAGTAGGATACTCAAGTATTCCTACCTTTAGTAATACTTTTTATAAGGTAATAGGAAAAAGGCCTTCTGACTATCAACGAGGAGCTGAAATTTTAAAGTAAAACTTATTAGCTGCTGGTAATATTCTAAAGAAAATGCCTATCTTCTTTTACAATTAATTTAAAAATATAAAGCAATATATAATTGAATAATTTGCTCGAAAGTTAATTTTCTATCACCTTCATTTGGATACTTCTCTAATTTCATTTATTATTCAGAAAAATGAAAAAATAACATGCATCGTCATTTTAAATTGTATAAACCTTACGGTTATCTAAGTCAGTTTATTACCAATCAAAAAAGTGCCAAGAAGAAAAAGATGTTAGGTGAATTGTACAATTTCCCGAAAGAAACAATGTCTATTGGCCGATTAGATGAAGATTCTGAAGGCTTACTTCTACTAAGCACTAACGGAAAAATGAGCTATGCCGTACTCAGCAACTCGGTAGAAAAAGAATATTACGTACAAGTTGATGGTGTAATCACAACAGAAGCTATTGAGCAATTAAAAAATGGAGTAGAAATTGGTATACAAGGAAAAAAATACCTTACCCAGCCTTGTAAAGCCAAAATTATTGAACCTCCTACTCTCCCAGAACGAGCAAAAAAAATAAGAGATGAGCGCCACGGACCTACCAGCTGGGCATCAATCACTATTACTGAAGGTAAATTTCGTCAAGTAAAAAAAATGACCGCAGCCGTGGGATTTCCTACATTACGCTTGGTGCGTTATCGTGTTGATAAATTCACTATTGAAGATATGAAGGCTGGTGAAGTAAGAGAAATCACCTCTCAATTAAATGATCATTTTCCCGAAGTTGCTGCACAACGTGAACAATAGCTTGTTTAATATCTGCTGAAAATTTGTTTCCCACAGCGTATTTCTGATTGACTTCTATTTCAACACCTATATAATTTTTAGGAAATTTATTTCTTAAGTAAGTCGTAAATCCATCTGCTTTTCCTAAATATGGATAGTTATACCTGATCTTAAAATAAGGTAAGTGCTTTTGTAAAATAGCCTTTAATTTTTTGCTGAATTCTTTCTCTTGTAATTTAGAAGAATCATATAAAATCCCTAAATCTGTATTTCTAACTTTACCATTTAATATAGGAGTAAAAGAATGTAAAGACAGATGAACTATTTTTTCACCCAACTTCATCGATTCAGCAATTTTTTCTACTATTAAATTTCGATAAGGAAAGTAATAGTCCCCAAGAATTTCTTTCTTTATTGTTACTGAAAATTCTTTAGAAACTTCAGAAAATAAATGCTGATGATGCAAAGATCTATTTAGCTCTACTAATAACCGACTTACCTCACTTTTTTTACTAAAATCGGCCAGATGCTTCACCTCATCAAACAAATCTGAAGTTCCCCAATCGTAACCTTTATGAGAAGCTAAATTTTCTTGCTGATCTTTAAAATAAGATTCGTATTTCGGCGGAATCTTATTTCCGCCGTGTTCACAGGTGATGATTAATTTCAAGGTAAAAACAACTTATTTTCTTGTAAACAAGTAGCTAATTTTTGATAAACCTTCTGAATTGAAGCTTCAGAAAAATCATCTTTTAATGCTTTTAATATTCGCGTAGAAAGTGAACCATTAGCCATTATCGTATAAATTGTTTCTTTGGTTTTATCATTCAGTTTACCTGCTACTTTTTCTATTAAAAACTTCCAAATATCTTTAGCGTTGTATTCAATATCAGTCAATCCAAAAACTTTCAAATACAAAGCTGAATTAATAGTTGCCTCTTCGGCTGCTAAGATGGTTTTGTTTAAAATAGGTAGTAATTCGTCTTCATGAATTGCTTTCATTTTTTCTAAATCTAAGGTTGTAATGATCCATTTTAGAACTTCAACAATTAACATAGCAATAGCAACATCTGCTTTTGGGCATTCTTGTAAATCTAAAACTCTAATCTCTATTGCATTTTTATCAAAACGAGCAATTGCACCACGAGAGTTTAAAAAATGATGTTCTAAAATATTCTCGGTATCGTAAGGTTTTATCGCTTTATTGATAGGATTGAAGATTTGTTTCTTATAAGCTTTTTTATTAAAAACTCGTTCAGGTATCACCTTTCCTGCCAATACCGGGATTTCTTTTTGATTGGTTTTATAAACCTGCATTCTTGCGTCTTTAAATCCAGTATTTTTCCCTTCAAAAATGGGTGAGCTTGCGGCTAAAGAAGGTAAAAGTGGTAATAGAATTCTTATACCTGCGTGCAGTTTTTCAAATTCATCATCATTATAAAAAGGAAGGTTAATGTGCATACTTTGCACATTAGACCAACCGTGACCTTTACAATTAAAAATTCTATTATATAACGCATAAACTTCAGAATAGCTATGCTTCCAAAGTTGTGTATCTTTCTCAGGATTCATCATTGGATGCGAAGCTGTAGGTAATAATTGTAACTTATCTGGTGCTAATAACTGATTGATTTCTATAATATTTGAATGAAATTTTTCAGCTAAATTTTCTAAATCATTGGTGGGGCCGTTTGTTTTTAATTCAATAACGTGAGCTACCAACTCGTTGCTCCAACTAATTTCTCCGTTATCAATATCTGCAATTTCTTTACCTTCTTTTGCTTTTAACAATCGATCTACGCTAGGAGAAACTTTTAAATTATTTTGATGCACTAGCATATATTCTAATTCTATGCCCGCAACTTCAAAAAGATGATATTTTTTCATGACTACTTGTCTTCTAAACGTTTTTTAAGCGCTTTTATAATTTGTTGATAAACTTCTTCTCCGTAATGAGCATCTTCGACTCCAAAATCGATATTTGGATTATCGTTAATTTCAATGACTAGCGCTTTGCCGTCTACTTCTTTTACATCTATTCCATACAAACCTTGCCCCATAATTTTAGCTGATTTTAAAGCGGCTTCCATTATTTTTGCAGGTACTTTTTCGATAGGCAAACAATCTGCATTACCGTCTTGATCGTCTTTTTCTTTGGCATCCCAATTATAAATTTGCCAATGCCCTTTTGCCATATAATAACGACAAGCGTAGAAAGCTTTTCCGTCTAAAATGCCAATACGCCAATCGTAATCTGAAGGGCAATATTCTTGAGCAATAATTAAATCTGAAGTTTTTAGCATATCCTGAACCATCTCAAAATATTCAGGTTCTGTTTTAGCTTTCTTCACTCCAAATGAGAAAGTAGAATCTGGACTTTTTAATACGCAAGGTAACTTTACTTCCTTCAATACCTCTTCAATATTTTCTTGGTAAACAATTTTAGTTTTAGGCGCATCTATATTTGCATTTTGTAATGCTTCTGCCATAAAAACTTTATTGCAACATTTTAAAATAGCATCTGGATAATCGATAATCGCAATGTTTTCTTGTTGTGCTTTTCGAGCGAAGGCATAGGCTTCGTTATTTACTTCTGTACTTTGCCTAATAAATAAAGCATCAAATGCAGATAGACGTGATAAATCTTTAGGTGAAACTACTTCTACATAAAAATTATTCTTTTCGGCTACTTCTATAAATTTTTTAATCGCTTTTAAATTACTCGGAGGAGCTGGATCGTCTGGATTTACTAGAATAGCTAAATCGTATAAAAACTTAGAAGGCTTGGCAGTATCGTATCTCTTTTTAGAAAAATATTGAAGCGCAAAACTTTTCATACTCTCCCGATGATCTTTAGGAATTTCTGAGTTAGCTATCGCTCTAATATTTTGAATTGTCCATTTATGAGTAAAAGTAAATTTCACTCTCAAAAAAGGAATTTGAAAATGCTTAAAAAACATAGCACTTAATTCTTTGTATTTAGCGGCCACATTTTGCCCAAAGTAAATACTTAACACAAATTCTCTAGACTTAATGTTTTTTAAACTTTGCTGAACTAAATCATCAAACTCTTCTGAAATTACTTTCACTAATTTAGGAACCCGCAAGTCTACTAGATTTTTACTTGCTGGTATAGGCAAATGCCCTCTAGCTTCTGCTAAAAGTGAAACATAATAACCTTTAGATTGGTAAGAATAATCTTTACAAAGATTAAAAACTCTTACATTTTTAAGCGTCGCATAGCTAGGTGTAGTAAGGTAATCTTGTGCAGATATAATTTTAATATCTTCTTGTAAAAACTCCCAAGGTTTAAGTTGATCTGCAACAATTATTTTTTTCATTTATATGTATATAAAACCGTATAAATGTAATCTAAAAACAAATTGAAAAATTTATTTTTTTCTGAATTATATCATAAAAAAAAGCCTCTTAAAAGAGACTTTTTTTTGGTATTGTCTAGTCAATATTTATTTGACTATAATTTTTTGTGTTTTTTGAATATTATGGTTTGATATTTTTAGAAGATACATACCACTTTGTAAATTTGGAGCAATAGAAGTTTGGTTCGTTGCTGTTGTACTCCAAACTTTATTTCCTAAAATTGAATAAACTTCAATTTTGTATTTTCCTTCAAGCCCTACAATAGTTAAAGTTCCTTCGGTAGGATTAGGAAATACTTTAATTTCAGAAAATTCATTTTCTTCAACTGAAAGATCTTGATGCCAAACCTCACCTACTTGATCTCCCCAAATGTAATCTACTAATTCTGGCAGATCGATAAATGGATTTCTATTAAATTGCCATTCATAAATCACATTATTTCTATTCATTTCAAAATCATCTGCAAGATCATTTTGGTGCCATGTTAATAAAGTGGCTAAATCTCCAAACTGACCTGTTGTATTTTCAGGATAACCGTTCACCACAGACAAATCGTTATAGCGAATAGCCATATAAAATATGCTTCTGGCTACATCGCCTTTAAAACTGCCTTGAGTATCTGCAGGACCGGTGTATTGACCCTGACCCGAACCGTAAAATTGATTACCTCTTGAGCTATTTTCAGGTCCGTCTACCGCTCTAATATGATGTGCATCAGAATTACCATGGCGTAAAGAATCTACATTCGTATTCCAATAATTGTCAATTCCATCTATAAAATCATCTTCTTCAATACTGTAAAAACCACCTCTCGATCTTGGGAACACATGTTCTCTATTCCAAAAGCCTGTACTATTAGAAGTGGTTTGTTTATCTAATTTAGCACGACCTTGTTCTGTATATACCAACCAAACCTCATTACTATTTAATGGATTTTGGTCTGCATCTTCTAAAATATTAAAGACCTCTGCATAGGTTTGCTCTCTTACCACTCCTTCTTCTGCTATAATAGCTTGTAAGGCATCACGTAAATCTTGACCTGATTTCCCTTCTAAGGAGTTGTAATAATTTGATGGAGCTGTACTTTGCACCACACCATAAGTTGGATTAACAGGAGTTCCCCAAGCCGATACTACAAAATCAAGATCTATAATTCTAACCTTTATATTATTATTAGCTAGAATATATTCGTTAGGTAAAGAGCCTATAGCTATACGCATAATTTTGTCTCCATCATTTACTTGATCTTCGGTAATACTTATGGTTGTATTCACGAAACTTTGTCCCTGTGGAATGGTAACCGATGTAGATCCCGTATAATCACTAGCATTAAAAGAACCGTTAGCCAATGTAAAGCTAAAGTTTAGATTACTTGAGACTGGTGTATCTGTAGAAAATTCGATAATAATATCATCGCCTTCATTATATTGATTTTGAGCTACATTTATAGAGACTTGATTTTGTATTATACCACTACCATCATTAAGTTGTCGAGGTGTAGGTGTTGCTACAGAGTAAGTGCCGTCATTGTTACGTTGTATAGATTCAAAATCTTTGTTATTGTTTTCGTCTTCATTAATTTGAACCGAAAGTCCTAATAGTGCCATTAAGTCATCATCATCAGCATCATTTGTATCATAGGCTAAAGCATCTATTAAATTAGTAGTTGTCGCTTGGGTGCCTTCAGGAAAATCTAAATAACTTGCTTGATAAATGCCTATAGCATCTGCTCCATTTTGAATGGTATTATCTGCAATAATATATTGAGGAACTGGAGAAACTTTTTGATTACCAATTACAAAAAGTCCGTTAATATCTGAAGTATAACCATTTAAATCTATTGTAAAATAACTACTGTCATTTCCGCTTGAAGAACCATTAAAAAACACCAACACATAACCGTCTAAAGAAGTTAGCGGTGCATCAGTTTTCAATTCAATAAACTCTAAATCGTCAATTCCGTCTGTATCAGAGTCTAATTCGTTAATCACAATTTGCGCGTTTAAAGAAATAGAGACTAAAAAAAGGAAAAATAGGGTAATTGTTTTTTTCATTTGCTTTCTAATTTAAGTTAGCAAATGTAAGCAAGATGAAGTATCTCCTAGATTAAGTTAAGATTAAAATTTGTAATCTAAATTTATAGAGACATAACTATGCGTTTTTATGTTAGCTATCTCTCCACTATTAAAATGATAGATTACTCCTAAATTAAAACGATGATAAGCAGCGTAAGCTCCAAAATTTGCGTGAAAAGTGGTATGATCTATATCATCGGTAGTTCTATTATCTTGACTATCACTAAAAATATTTCCTTGTAAAGTAGCATCGTAAGCAATGAGTTTGTATCCTGCAGATGCTTGTATAAAGTATTCTATAGCATTTTTAGGTTGAAGTATACTATTATTTAAAGAAGTGGTTTTTCCTAATTCATAAAATCTACCAATTCTCATGTAAATTTTAGGGATGATATACGTACGTACATTTCCTAGAGAAGCTTCACCACTTCCAAAAATATTATACCAAGAATTTCCTATAATATCATGAAAATAATTTGCTTTTAAGTTTACGCCTAATTGATTGGGAATTTGATTTTCCCAACCTTTTAAAACGGTATCTCCAGATACGTTTTCATGAAACCAATTTTGTATAGTCCCAGCTTGAGAAATATCTCCTAACACCCCTACATCTGCCTTTAAAGTTACAAAAGACTTTTCATAAATATACCTGGTAGCTAAGGTGGTATAAGCCCAACCAGCAAAAGGTCTCTCTCCGTTAGGCACTCCGGTTTCAAAATTATAATTTGGAGTATAAGCTTCTAAATGAATTGAAATATCATGAAAGCTATGCTTTTTATTCGGCAAAATTTTAGTGATGAAATTCTCTTCTTTAGGTATAAATCTATAAGCTGCATTTACACCAAAGGTATACGAACGGTCTTTATTGGTAAATACTGCAAAAAAATCATTATCAGTACCAAAATTAAGCTGATGCTGATAAGCAGTTTCTGAAACTAAATTTTCTGAAAATTCTTGCGAAGAAACAATTTTGGAGAGTAAAAAGGTAAATAAAAATATACAGTTTATCTTAGAGATCATTCAATTTAAATTTCGGGCAAGTTGCAAGATTAATTGCATAGTACAAGACACTTTAAAATATATTTAGCAATTTAATTTTAAGATGAATTCTAATTATTAATGATACACTAATTATTCAGTTGCTTTTATAACATTGAAACGAGAAACTATAAAATAAAAAAGCCTTCAATACTGAAGGCCTTTTCATTATATTTATAATAGGTTATTATTAGTACCCTAAATATTCTGTGATTTCTAAACCGTAACCAATCATTCCTACTCTTTTCTTTTGTTGAGAGTTAGAAAGTAATTTTATTTTATGTATACCTAAGTCGTGTAAAATCTGAGCTCCAATACCAAAATCTTTATTATCCATGGCTAAACCTGGAGCTTTCATTTCATCATTTTCTTGATTTTCTTTTACTCCGCGTAAACGATTCAGTAAATTTAAGCTAGATACTTCTTGGTTAATAAATACCACAGCACCTTTTTCTTCTTTATTCAATGCCTGAAACATATTTTCTAATTTTTTATCGGCATTGTTTGTTAAAGTTCCTAATATATCATTATTCACCAAAGTAGAATTCACTCTTACTAATACAGATTCTTCTGTAGTCCAACTGCCTTTGGTTAAAGCTATATGAATTTGATCGTTGGTGGTTTGCTTATAAGCTCTTAAGCGATACTCTCCAAAGCGTGTTTTGATATCAAAATCTTCTTTCTTTTCGATTAAAGAATCGTGCTGCATTCTGTAAGCTACTAAATCTTCAATAGAAATTAATTTTAAATCAAATTTCTTAGCTACTTCTATTAATTGAGGTAAACGCGCCATAGTCCCATCGTCATTTAGAATTTCAACCAAAATTCCTGCTGACTGTAGTCCTGCTAATCTAGATAAATCTACTGCTGCTTCTGTATGACCTGTTCTTCTTAATACGCCGCCATTTTTAGCTCGTAATGGAAAAATATGTCCTGGTCTTCCTAAATCTTCTGGTTTTGTTTCTGCGTCGGTAAAAGATTTAATCGTTTTTGCTCGGTCATGTACCGATATTCCTGTGGTACAACCGTGACCAATTAAATCTACAGAAACGGTAAATTGCGTATGATGAAGCACGGTATTATTATTCACCATTAAATCAAGATCCAATTCATCACAACGATCTTCTGTTAGTGGAGCACAAATTAAGCCTCGACCATGCTTAGCCATAAAGTTAATCATTTCTGGAGTAACTTTTTCTGCAGCGGCAATGAAATCTCCTTCATTTTCACGATCTTCATCATCTACTACAATGACAACTTTACCTTCACGAATATCTTCGATAGCTTCTTGAATGGTATTTAATTTTATTTTATCTGAAATAGCGGTATTTAATGACATTTTCTTAAAATTTTCTATCTGCAAAGGTACGTAATCTATTGGTGGTCTTTCTTTTTTCCTAATCCAATTTTCTTAAAGAACTTTTTAATAGGCTCGGTAATTGCATCTGTATTAATAAAGCCCTGATCTGTAGTGGCTCTATAGGTTAAGTAAATACTTAATGGAAACATAATAAATGTGGAAAGCCAAGTAGCTACAAATGGACTTACTGTACCATCTTCTGCACTATTTTTAGCAAAAATACCTACAAAGTGATAAGTTAAAAATAATAAAATCGCAATGACCATTGGTAACCCTAAACCACCTTTTCTAATGATAGCCCCTAAAGGAGCACCTACAAAAAATAAGATAAAGCAAGCCACGGCTAGTGCATATTTTTCGTGCAACTGAATTTCTGTTTTATTTAAACGAGAAACTTTCTTTTTAAAAATTGATTTTTTCCCTTTAATATTAGAGATTGTACCTCTTACAGAACCTAAAGCTATATTGGTAATTTGTTGTTGTTGATTTATTGTATAAGATTCTAAAAATTCATCAATATTCTGAATATCGTAAACTACAGTATCTTTCTTTTGAGCAGCGGTAACTCTTTTTGAAAGCTTACTCATTTTCAGTTTTCGCTCTGCCTTTAAACTATCATTTTCTTTAACTCCTAACCTTCTAGCACCACTTCTAGTGATAATATTATTGGTAAAGTTTTTTTTATCTTGATTAAAATCTTGTGAAAGAGAATCTATAGACTCATTTAGCTCTGGGATATCGAGCATTTTGTATGAATAATTATACCTCGTTTCACCTAAATCTACATTATTGAAATTAGAAAGATCTATATTAATATTATACTTATCAAAATAGCTTTTCATGAAAGGTTTTTTACGCCGTTCTTTGTAATCTTTAGGCTGAAGCTCATCATAATAATTACCCGTATAAAGCACTAATGCCAAACCTTTATCTCCAGAACTTACCAGCTCGCCAGATTCGGCTTTAATAACGGTATGGTTGCCCATACGCTTGGGGTTCTTCTTATGAATAATTACATCTTTAAATTTATCTCCCTCTTTACCATACTTCTTACCCACTTTCATATTAACGTCGCCAATTTCATTAAAAGCTCCTTCAACAATAGCCATAGAAGGTTTTAATTCTCTAATATTGTAACGCAAATTTATAGACTTAAATTCTGCCCAAGGAATTACTGTATTGGTAAAAAACAAAGCCAGTAAACTTAAAAAGCCTATAAAAAAGATAAGACTTCTCATCGCTCTTTGTAATGATATTCCTGAAGATTTCATGGCAGCAAACTCATAATTTTCTGCAAAACCACCAAAAACCATAATTGAAGAAACCAATATCGTAAGCGGCAATACTAACGGAACCAAACTGGGAGTTAAATACAATAAAAATTTACCAATAATGCCGTAGTCTAAATCTTTTCCAGCAAGTTCTGAAATATGAAGCCATATTCCCTGAAGTACAAAAATGAACATCAGGATGACGAATACTGCTAAGAATGTTTTAACAAAACTTGAAAATATGTAGCGATCTAAAATCTTCAATTTACTAATCTAAAAGATTTATATAATAGCCTTGATACTTATCTTCATTAAACTTAAATAAATTCTCAGATAAGTTTTGATCTGTTTTGAAACCATTTACTTTAATGGTTACTTTAGTCCCATTGTCTTGGGTCTGTATTAAATTATAAATATGTTTAGTTTGTACATCTATGCCTAATAAAATTTCTTTAATTTCTGCATTAGAATCTATAGGGATTAACTTGACATACTGAATTTTTCTACCTTTTACATTCTGCTTAATATCCCACTTATACAAATACCCATCTTCATAAAAAGTAAGCATTTCTGAAGGTGTAATTCCTGTATTATCTTCAGGATTGTAGGTAGAAATATTTATCTCTTCATCTTCAGGAATAATAGTATACAGTTTTTCACCATCGAACAAACGAGTGGTTCCCATCAGATTTAATCTATACTTATCGTCTTTTAAATTAACATCACCACGAGTTTCTTGTTTTATATTTTCTGTTGTATTTTCTAAAACATAAGAAAATTCTATTTCTATATTGTCGTAAGATCTTACTTTTTTAGAGACTTCGTCTAGTAAAGCTTTGGCTTTATCTGAATTTTGCGCAAAAGTAACTGAACTACATGCTACAAAAAGACTAAGTAAAAAGGTTAATTTTTTCATTGGTTAGGTTAATTTTATTCGTTATTTAAATGTTGTTCTAAAGCGACTAAATCAGAAATTAAAACCTGCCTAGCTTTGCTTCCTTCAAACTGCCCTACAATACCTGCAGCTTCTAATTGATCTATTAATCTTCCTGCACGATTGTAACCCACTTTAAGCTTACGCTGTAAAAGTGATGCAGAACCTTGTTGTGCTGTAACTAATACCTCAGCTGCTTGCGTAAACAGTTTATCACGTTCATCTACATCTATATCAAGTCCTGTGCCACTTTCTTCAGATTCATATTCTGGAAGTTGGTGTGCATCTGGATAAGCTTTTTGAGAACCTATAAATTCTGTTATTTTTTCAACCTCTGGTGTATCTACAAAAGCACATTGTAATCTTACCAAATCGTTACCTTGGGTATATAACATATCTCCACGACCTATAAGCTGTTCTGCTCCTCCACTATCTAAAATTGTTCTTGAATCTATTTTAGAAGTTACTCTAAAGGCTATTCTAGCTGGAAAATTGGCTTTAATCATTCCCGTAATTACATTTACAGATGGACGCTGAGTAGCAATTATTAAATGAATACCAATGGCACGTGCTAATTGAGCTAAACGAGCTATAGGCATTTCAACTTCTTTTCCTGCGGTCATAATTAAATCTGCGAACTCATCAACCACAAGAATAATATAAGGTAAGAACTTATGTCCGTCTTCAGGGTTTAGTTTTCGAGCTTTAAATTTTTCATTGTATTCTTTTATATTTCTCACCATCGCATCTTTCAGCATATCATAACGATGATCCATTTCAATACAAAGTGAATTTAAGGTATTTATTACTTTAGTATTATCGGTAATAATAGCTTCTTCACTATCAGGAAGTTTTGCCAAGTAATGTCTTTCTATTTTATTAAATAGGGTGAGTTCTACTTTCTTAGGGTCTACCAAGACAAATTTCACCTCAGCAGGATGTTTTTGATAAAGTAAAGATGTTAAAATACAATTTAAACCAACAGATTTTCCTTGCCCGGTTGCTCCTGCCATTAATAAGTGAGGCATTTTAGCCAAATCGACTACAAAGGTTTCATTAGAAATTGTTTTTCCTAAAGCAATAGGTAATTGCATTTCTGCATGCTGAAATTTAGAAGACGCAACTACAGAACGCATAGAAACAATACTTGCATTTTTATTAGGCACTTCTATACCAATAGTACCACGACCCGGTATTGGTGCTATAATACGAATACCTAATGCTGCTAATGAAAGTGCGATATCATCTTCTAAATTCTTAATTTTAGATATTCTTATTCCCGCCTCTGGTACAATTTCATAAAGGGTTACTGTTGGACCTACTGTGGCTTTAATTTGCGCGATCTCAATTTTGTAATTCTTAAGCGTATTAACGATATTGTCTTTATTCTCTTCTAATTCTTGCTGATCTATCGTTATACTAGAACCGCCTGCGTTATAATCTTTCAGCAATTCAATAGTGGGAAATTTATAGTTAGAAAGTTCTAAAGTTGGGTCAAACTCTCCAAAATCTTTAACGATTTTTTTACTTAGACTATCTTCTTCCTCTTCTTCTTCCGCTGTTTCCACTTCCATAGCTACATCTTCTTCATCATTAGATTTAATCACAATTTTCTCTTTAACTGGTGATTTTACTTCTGGTGTAGCAGTAGCGTTTTCAGCTTCATTTAAAGCATTCTTATCTTCAGGTTCGTGTTGTATTGCGGCACTTTCTTGACCTTCTTCTTTTTGTTCAAATTTTATAGCAAGTTCTGCTTCGGTTTCTTCTGAGTTTGAAGAGCTATTATCAAAATTATTTACTGAAATGGATTGATTTGTTGTTGAAGAATTTTCTTCGTTTTCAAATGTTGAAGACTGTTGCTGTGCTTCATCAAAATCTTCTGCTACTTCATTTTTAGTTTTATGAAAATACTTGGCGACTACTTCTGGCGTAATATTTAACCTTGCTACTAAGTAAACAATTAAGATAAAAGCCAATAGTAAGATGGTTCCTGCAAAACCTAAATAATCTTGAAGAAAATCATTAGTTTCAAAACCTATCATTCCTCCTAAAAGTGCGTTACTATTGGCAAAAAAGCCAAGTACCGTTGAAAACCAAATCATTACTAAAACACCCCAAAACCAAAAAACTTTAAGGTTGGTTTTATTCATTCCGAAGAAAAAATAAAAACCCGTAAGGCTTACCAATACAGCTATGCTATAGGCGGCAACACCAAAACCTTTATAAATAAAGAAATTACTAATGCCAGCTCCAAATTTACTCATCCAGTTTTGAGTCTCTACACTTCTGTCTGAGAGCTGACTTAATGTACTTTGGTCTACCTTCCAATTAAATAAAAATGAAGTAAAAGCAACCAATAAGGCAATCCCAAATAATATTAAAAAGCTACCAAAAATCACCTTTTGCTTACGGGTAAAATTGAGGTTAGGTTTTTTAAAGCCGGAAGCTTTCTTTTTTGTTGTTGTCTTTTTTTTCTTTGCCATGTATTGATCTAGTCACTAAGTAGCAAAAATACAAATTCAACTGAATTAAAGATAAGAAAACTTAGTTATAGCCTATTTAATTATAAACAGCATCTTATTTTAATAAATTAGGAATTAATTTTTCTTTAAATTTTTCAAAAGCTTCAATATGTGGCAAATGCCCTACATTTGAGATTTCTTCTAACTTAGAATTAGGTATTTTTTTAGCAGTTGCTTTTCCTAACTCATCATAAAGCCCCATAGTTGCTTTCACATCTTTAGAAACTAAACCCTTACCTAATGCGGTACGATCTCTAGTACCTATAATTAGTAGCGTTGGCACTTTAATTTCTGAAAACTCATAAACTACAGGCTGCGTAAATACCATATCATAAGTTAAAGCGGCATTCCACGCAATTAGTGGGTAGTTTTCGTTTTTGGTCCATCCAGCTAAAATATTTACCCACTCATCATACTCAGGTTTCCAATCGCCATCGTAATAACTTTCTTTTTGGTAGTTTTTAATTTTTTTGTAATCTTTTTTTAATTCACCTTCATACCAATTATCAATAGACTGGTAAGGAACTTTTAACTTCCAATCTTCTAAACCAATTGGATTCACCAACACCAATTGTTTAGTATAGTTTGGATACATTAAAGTGAAACGTGCAGCTAACATTCCGCCCATAGAATGTCCTAAAATAATAGGATTTTCTACTTTGATTTCTGAAAGTAAATTTTTGGTGTTTTCTGCTAATTGCTGAAATGTATATTGAAAATATTTTGGCTTGGTAGATTTTCCAAAACCTATTTGATCGGGCGCCACCACTCGGTAATGATTCTTTTTCAGTAACTCAATAGTGGTTTCCCAATAAGCAATATTAAAATTTTTTCCGTGTAATAAAACGACAGTTTGTCCGTTCCATTTGTTAGGCTTTTCATCTATATAAGCCATTTTTAGATTTTGCTGTTGGGCTTCGAAATTGTAAAAAGCAACTTCGTAAGGATATTCATAATTAGAGAGATCTATCGCTAAATTTTTGATTTGATTTTTTTGAGCGATTGCCAAATTTGAGCCTAAGAAAATGAATAATAAACTAATGATAGCTTTCATAATTTAAGTGTTTAGGTTAGATTAAAACTAAAAATTTTAATTAAAAAAATAAGGGACATAAATAATAAGCCCCACGGTAATGGCTGTAATGGCAGCAAAAAATACTGCTCCTGCTGCCATATCTTTTATCAGTCCTATTTTATGATGAAAATTTGGGTATATAAAATCTGCTATTTCTTCTATAGCGGTATTTGCTGCTTCTAAACTAAGCACGAGACCCATTGCGAATATTTGAAAAATCCATTCTGTAGACGTAATATCAAAATAAAAACCCAATCCAATCATTAAAATTGAAATGACTACTTGCACCTGCACAGGCGGTTCTGTTTTTATTAAAATATATGCTCCTTTTAGCGCATACTGGCAGGCTTTTATACGTTTTCCCAGAAAGGAATTTTGCATTATAATAAAGTTTTTAAAGCTGAAAGATAATCGGGTTCATCTGCTATTTCTTTTACTTGCTGCGAATGTAATACTTTTCCATCTTCATCTACAACAATCACTACACGAGACAACAAGTTTTTAAAGGGCCCATTTTCAATCTCTAATCCGTAATCTTTTCCAAATTGTTGGTTCTGAAAATCGGATAGCATTTTTACTTCTTTCAACTCTTCAGCTTCAATAAAACGTTTTTGGGCAAATGGCAAATCTCTAGAAACACAAAGCACTTCTGTGTTATTCAAATCTTTAGCTCGTTGGTTAAAATTGCGGACAGAAGTCGCACAAACATTTGTATCTATACTGGGAAAAATATTTAAAATTAAACGTTTACCGCTATAATCTGAGAGTTTTACTTTTTCTAAGCTTGGGGTGAGCAATTGAAATTCGGGTGCTTTTTTATTAATTTCAGGTAAATTACCTACTGTTTTACAAGCTTCTCCTTTTAAAGTGATATTTGCCATTTTTATTTTTAAAATTACAAATATTGGTTATCAATCTTATTAAAGCTATCATAAAAAAAGGATTACCGTATGGCAATCCTTTATATTTTGTAATCTATCTAAAATAACTATTTATCTATAGAGCCTAATACTTTTTTAACAAAGTTATTGGCCGCGTCTTTTTCTGGCACGCCTTCTTCTACCATTTGATGAACTTCAATCGCTCCACAAATATTGGTAATTAATTCTCCAACAACATCCATATCTTCATCTGTACAAGAACGGTGTTCGGTAAAAGACTCTAATACTTCTACGGTATGTTCTAACTTCTGTTTGTCGTTGTTTTTCTGTAAGTGTTTAATTACTGGTAACTTCATCTACTAATTCTTTTAAAGATTCTAACTTATTAGTTTGTACTTGATTTACAAAACTTCCTCCTTTAAAGGTAGCAAAAGTTGGTAAATTATCTACAGTAGCTAATTTTCTTGATTCTGGATATTTTTCAGCATCTACTAAAATAAATTTAGCATTTTCGTTTTCTGAAGCGAGCTTTTTAAATTTTGGCTTCATTAAACGACAGTTTCCACACCATCCAGCCATATATTGTACGACCACTGTGTCATTGTCTGATACAATTTCATTTAAATTATCTTGATCTAATTCTTGTAACATAGCATTTTGTTTTGTTGGTTAAAATTTACCGACAAAACTCAATTTGCCGGTAAATACTTTTTCTTTTTCTAGCAATTCTTAAAAATCTTAGTTTGCAGCTAAATAAGAAGAAACTCCTTCTCGGTCTGCTTTCATAGCTGTTTTTCCTTCTTCCCAGTTGGCAGGACAAACTTCTCCGTGTTTTTGAACGTGTGTATAAGCATCTATCATTCTAATAAACTCACTTACATTTCTTCCTAATGGCATATGGTTTACTCCTTCATGAAATACTGTACCTTCTTCATCGATTAAATAAGTGGCACGGTAAGAAACGTTATCACCATCTACGGTATAAGCACCAGTCTCATCATCATATCTTTCATTAGTAGTATCTAAAATACCTAATCTTGAACTTAAATTTCTGTTAGAATCTGCTAAGATTGGATAAGTTACACCTTCGATACCTCCATTATCTTTAGAAGTATTTAACCAAGCAAAATGAACTTCTGCAGTATCACAAGAGGCACCTATTACAATAGTATTTCTCTTTTCAAATTCTGGAAGTGCTTCTTGAAAAGCATGAAGTTCTGTTGGACATACATAAGTAAAATCTTTCGGGTACCAGAAAAGCACAACTTTCTTGTTATTCTTTTTAGCCTCTTTTAAAATGTTAATTTTAAAAGTATCGCCCATTTCATTCATTGCATTTACTTCTAAATCTGGAAATTTTTCACCTACAATTGACATAATTTTATTTATTTTTTAGTTATTCTTTCAAATTATTTTCATTACAAAAATAAGGGATCTATCTACTTTTAAAAACCTATCTTACTTATTAAATTTTATTACGTTATAGATTTTTACTATCACACATTACAAATACAATAACATAAAACTATTTACTGTTTTTTAGTATTAAATATATGGAATAATTTATAATCGTTTATGTATTTTTATTTTTATGAAGACACTTATTAAAAATATAAAACAGCTTATACAAGTTAGAGATCATCATACCACTAAGGTAAGTGGATTAGAGATGAATTACCTACCTACCCTAACCAATGCTTGGCTTTTAATTAACGACGATAAAATTGAAAATTATGGAGGCATGGAAAACCTACCCAAAATTGAAGCCGATCGTGAAATTGATGCCACTGGAAGAATGGTGCTTCCTTCTTGGGTAGATTCACATACGCATTTAGTATATGCTGGTCACCGAGAACAAGAGTTTATTGATAAAATTAAAGGCCTTAGTTATGAAGAAATTGCTGCGAAAGGCGGTGGGATTGTTAACAGTGCAAAAACTTTACAACATACAAATGAAGAAGAACTTTATCTGCAGTCTTTACAACGCTTAGAGCAGGTGATAAAAATGGGAACCGGAGCTATTGAAATTAAATCGGGTTATGGACTTACTCCTGAAGCTGAACTAAAAATGCTTCGCGTTGCTAAAAAATTGCAAAAAGCACACCCTATCACCATAAAAACAACATTTTTAGGAGCTCATGCTCTACCCGCAAAATTTAAAAATAACAAACAGGGATACATCAATCAGATTTGCGAAGAGATGTTACCACAAATTGCAGAAGAAAATTTAGCCGATTTTATTGATATTTTTTGTGAACAAGGTTATTTTGATTTAAATGACACCAAACAAGTTTTAGAAGCAGGAAAAAAATATGGATTACGAGGAAAAATTCATGTCAATCAATTTAACTCAATAGGCGGCGTTAAAATGGGAGTTGATTATAATTCGCTTTCGGTAGATCATTTAGAAGTTATGAATGATGAAGATATTGAAACATTAAAAGGAAGTGAAACCATACCGGTAGCTTTACCTTCGTGTTCTTTATTTATAAAAATACCATATGCCCCAGCTCGTAAAATGATAGATGCTGGTTTGCCTTTAGCCATCGCTACAGATTACAACCCAGGCAGCTCTCCTAATGGTAATATGAATTTAGTGGTTTCTTTAGCTTGCATAAAAATGGGGATGACACCAGAAGAAGCTATCAATGCAGCAACAATAAATGCTGCATACGCCATGGGATTAGAAAAAACTCATGGCAGCATTACAAAAGGAAAAACCGCTAATCTAATGATAACAGATGTCATCCCAAGTTATGGTTTTTTACCATATTCATTTGGTAATAATCATATTCATCAAGTTATTTTAGCAGGAAAATTAATACAATAATCTTAATAAAAGAAGTAGATGGAAAGTTTCGACTTTTATACTAAAAATAGAATCACTCATTATATTAAGCATCGTAAAGGTGAAACTAAACTCGGTGAAGCTCTAGAGTTTATTCCCTCTTTTGAAGACTTAGAAAGCTCTGAAGCTCGTTACGTGATTTTCGGAATCCCCGAAGATATTGGCGTTCGAGGAAATTTTGGTCAACCAGGGACTTCTAAAGCTTGGAGTGCTTTTTTAAATTCATTTTGTAATATTCAAGTGAATGAATATAACGACCCTAAAAATTGTATGATTTTAGGTGAAATTAATTGCTCTTCATTTACAAAAGCTTCTCTAGCCACTTACACCAAATTTGAATTAGGAGAAATCGTGCAACAAATTGATGCACAAGTGACCATGGTGGTAGAAAAAATAGTGCGCTCAGGAAAAACTCCCGTAATTATTGGTGGCGGTCACAATAATGCCTACGGAAATATTAAAGGAACCTCTCAAGCCTTAGAACGCCCTATTCACGTATTAAATATAGATGCGCATACAGATTTACGCGAAACAGATTATAGACACAGCGGTAATGGTTTTAAATATGCAAAAGAAGAAAAACTACTTGATCGTTACGCAATGGTGGGTATTCACAAAAACTATACACCCCAGTATATTTTTGATGAAATGAATAAAGATAAACATATTAAATATACCTTTCTTGATGATTATTTACACCTAACCACTATAGAAAAACTCATTAAATTTAAAAAAGCAACAGATTTTGTTAGAAATAATTTTGGGTTAGAAATAGACTGCGATAGCATTAAAAACTTTGATAGCAGCGCAATGACCCCTAGCGGATTTAATGTAAATGAAATAAGAAGTTTTATTAAACTTTCTAAAAAACAAGAAGTTTTATACTTACACTTATGTGAAGCTTCTCCAGAAAAAAATGCAATGATAGGAAAAGCTTTAAGTTATTTTGTTTCAGATTTTATAAGAGAAGAAAAATAAATGAACTTAACAATTAAAGAATTCACCCCTGATTTAGCACAAAAATTTGCCCAATTAAATTTAGCTTGGCTAGAGAAATTTTTTAAAGTTGAAGCTCACGATAAAAATGTACTTAACAACTGTGAAGAAGAAATTATTTTAAAAGGAGGTAGAATTTTCTTTGCAGAATTAGATAAAGAAATTGTAGGCACTTTTGCTTTATTAAAACTTAACCAACATACATTAGAACTCACTAAAATGGCGGTAGATGAAGCATGGCGAGGTAAGAAAATAGGTCAGTTTATGTTAACCCATTTTCAGCAATATGCAAAAGAAAACCCTTCATACCAGTATGTGCTTTATTCTTCTAAAAAGCTTGAAAATGCTATTTATTTATACAATAAATATGGATTTGAAGAGGTGAATTTAGAAGACAATCCGCCATATGTTCGTGCCGATATAAAAATGATTTACCAACCCAACAACCATAACTTATGAAAAACATATTCTTATACAGTTGTTTAAGCCTTTCTTTACTAGCTTGCAAACAAGAGAAAAAGCCACAAAAAGCAGAACAAAAAATAACCGCTGCGGTAGCAAAAAAAACTGAAGAAAAAACGCAAGATTCTATTGTTGTGATGCCTGTAGAACATGCATCATTTGCAATGAAACTTAATGACAAAACTTTTTATGTTGATCCTGTTGGTGAAATTGAAAATTATACAGCTTTACCAAAACCAGACCTTATTTTTGTAACCGATATACATGGCGACCATATGAGTGCAAAAACCTTATTAGCATTCACAAAAAAAGATGCTACACTAAAAATTGTTGGTCCGCAAGCGGTAAAAGAGCAACTCCCAAAAAGTTTACAAAACCGATTAGTGGTGATGAATAATAACGATGAAAAAAGTTTTTTGGGTGTACAGGTAAAAGCCATACCTATGTACAATTTACGAGAAGAAGCGAAAGACTTTCATGTAAAAGGACGCGGTAACGGATATGTATTAACTCATAACTCAAAGAAAATTTATATTTCTGGCGACACCGAAGATATTCCTGAAATGCGAAATCTAAAAAACATAGATTTGGCTTTTGTATGCATGAATTTACCTTACACCATGCCTGTAGACGCAGCTGCAGATGCTGTACTAGAATTTAAACCCAAAAAAGTATATCCTTATCACTACCGCGGAAAAAATGGTATGAGCGATGTTGCAAAATTTAAAAACATTGTAAACACAAACAATCCTTCTATTGAAGTAGAAATTTTAGATTGGTACTAAACAATAAACTAATTGCTATATTTATTGTATTTACCACGACGTTGAAAACATTTTAGTGAAAAACCGTAATTATCCAAAATGAAAAAAAACATTATTATTGGATAAAATCATAATTTTTGGATAAAATCCTATTTAAGATTTTTTTAAATAGTTTTATTTAGCTAATTTTAAACCACTTAGCTTAAAACATTTATAATTGATTTTGCAAAAGGGATTGAAGCGGCATCCTTTTTAAAATTATTTAGAAAAAATAGTTTTAAAAAGATATAGCGTAAAGCCCGACCTGAGCTTTTAGAGCGAAGGTTTTGCACAACTCCAAAGGTATGATAAACAAGAAAACAGTTACATTGTTACCCTTACATCATCTTGGTAATTTACAGATTGCTATTAAATTTTTATATAAGTTAGAAATAGCTAACGATTTAAATTTACTGCCAAATATCACGTGGAGTAAAACGCATAATTGCTATTATTCACCCTATTCTATTTCTCATAAACAAATGCTGTTTTCATTTTTTAATGATCGTGGTTATTTTGTAGATTATAAAAAAATACAATTTCTACAACCACAAAAAAACAAAGCTAGGCCAGATTATTATGAAGTAGATAAAGATAAATTAAGTGCTGCTGATAAAAAGAATTTATGGAAATACGTTTCTTACTTAAGAGGCAAACGCTATAGCGAAAGTACCGTTAAAACGTATTATCATTTTGCATTAATGTTAGTAGCTTATATTGAAAAACCAATCGATACATTAGCGTTTCGAGATTATGAGCTTTTCTTAGAGAAACTAATTACTAAAAGAAATTACTCTATTAGTTCTCATCGGCAATGTATAAGTGCACTTAAACATTTTACAGATTTATTTACAGATGAACCCTTAGAAAAAGAACTTATTTCGCTTCGTCCTAAAAGGTCTAAACAATTACCTACCGTACTTTCCAGAAACGAGGTATTGCGTATTTTACAAGTGACTAAAAACTTAAAACACCGAGCAGTTTTAGGACTTATTTATAGTTCTGGATTACGTATTGGTGAGTTGCTTTCTTTAAAATTAAATGAAATTGATATCGATCGCAAGCAATTATTTATAAAATCTGGTAAAGGCAGAAAAGACCGAACAGTAATTTTAGCGGAAAGTATTTTGCCGCTATTGTTTAACTATCTAAACACTTACGCCCCTAAAGAATTATTTGTTGAAGGGCAAAATGGTAATCCGTACAGCGCAGAAAGTATTAGAAGTTTCTTGCGCAAATCTTGCAAAGAAGCTCAGATTTTAAAAAGAGTTACTCCGCATACACTTAGGCACTCATTTGCTACTCATATGCTAGAAGATGGAGTAGATTTAAGATACATTCAAACTTTATTAGGCCATAGTAAACCTGAAACTACAATGATTTACACACACGTAACACAACGTGATTTAATGAATATTCAAAGTCCATTAGATCGCGTGGTAAATCAATTAAAAGGCAAAACTCAAAACCATACAAAAGTTGGTTTATCTGGAAATATATAGTTCGCTAGCTTAATAGATATTAGTAAATTTTAAAAAAATTAATAAATATGTTCACATTGGAGAAAAGCAACAAATGCTGTAACTTCTCTAACTATAAAAAATGAAAAATGAAAACGATAATTATGGTCATGTTTTTTCTATTTATCACATTTATTGGTAAAGGTCAACCCTCTAATGTCGAAGAAAAATTTATCTTACCTGAAACCCTAAACGAATCTTCTGGCGCTATTTTTTTTAACGATAAATTAGTTACTCATAATGATTCTGGTAACGAAAATAAGCTTTATGAAGTAGACACTTTATCTGGTCTAATCACAAGAACTATAACCATTACAAATGCTACTCATGTAGATTGGGAAGATCTCACTCAAGATGAGAATTTTATATATGTGGGAGATATAGGTAATAATAGCGGAAACAGAACAGATTTAAAAATTTATAAAATTGCCAAAAGCGATTATGTCACTACAAATAGCTTAATTGCAGAAGTGATAAATTTTAATTATTCAGATCAATTCGATTTCAGTTCAAACCCTAACCAAACACAGTGGGATGCTGAAGCTTTAATTAGTCTTGATGAAAACCAATTAATTTTACTCACAAAAAACTGGGTTAATGGGATTACAAGCGCCTATCCTATTTCAAAAAACGCTGGTACTCATTCCGTTTCTCCATTACCTACTACCTTAAGTGCTGAAGGCTTAATTACTGGAGCTGCTTATAACTCACTCACAGAAAAAATATATGCGATAGGCTACACCAATAATTTGCAACCTTTTGTTTGGGAATGCGAAAGTTTTCTACTAAATGATATTTTTTCTGGGACAAATACCAAAACTTCACTTACAAATTTAGAGCTAGAACAAGTAGAAGCAATTACACATATAGGCGCGAATAGGTATTTTGTAACTTCAGAATCTTTTAATTTTCCTCCGTTTTCTAGTGAAGCTAAATTATTTTCTTTTACCACAAACGACCCTGAATTATCGATTATAGAATCAACAAAAAATATAGCCAAACTATACCCCAACCCTGTAAAAGATGTTTTTTTTATTGAAAACTTAGATTTTACTTCGGTAGAAATTTACGATACAAACCTTACTCGAGTTTTACAAAGTGATGAACGAAACGTGAATATTTCAAAATTAGCAACGGGTATATATTGGCTGAAAATTAAATTAAAAAATGATGATGTAATTCAAAAAATTATAAAATACTAACTAAAAAAGCCATCTTATCGATGATAAGATGGCTTTTTAACTAAACCAATTAAAACAAACAAAAAAACTATTCTTTTTTCTTTTTATCCCAACCGCCACCTAGGGCTTGATACATATTTACCAGAGCGCTCATCTGTTCTTTCTTGGTCTCTACCAATTCAAACTTAGACTCTAACGCATCACGTTGGGTTAATAATACTTCCATATAATCTGCTCTTGCTGAAGTAAATAAATCATTAGAAATATTTATAGATTTTGTTAAGGCTTCTACTTCTTTAGCCTTTAGATCGTAACTTTTTTCTAAATTATCAATCTTAGCGAGTTGATTTGCTACTTCAATGTAAGCATTTAAAATACTTCTTTCATAATTTACAACAGCTTGTATTTGTTTAGAATTTGCCGTTGCATAAGTAGCTTTAATTGCATTTCTATTAATTAATGGTCCTGCAATATCTCCTGCTATAGAATACAATAAAGATTCTGGAGTTTCTAACAAATATTTAGGATTAAAAGCTCCAAAACCTACACCTGCTGAAATGCCCAAAGAAGGGTAAAATCTTGCTTTTGCAACTTTCACATCTAACTTAGAGGCTGACAACTCAAGCTCTGCCTGTCTAACATCAGGTCTATTTTGCAAAATTTGAGAAGGAAAACCAGCGTCTATAGTATCTGGTATTAAATTTGAAAAACCATCAGCATCTCTTTCTACGTGTTGCGGATACCTCCCTAACAAAAAATTAATTTTATTTTCTGTAACCGTTATTTTCTGTTGAATTTCAAACTGAAGACTTCTGGTATGAAATACTTCTGCTTCAAATTTTTGTACCGCTAACTCTGTAACTCTTGCCGATTGTTTTTGCAACTTAACAATTCTTAATGCATTACTTTGTATATCGATATTACGCTTTAAAATAGCATATTGATTATCTAGTGCTAGTAATTCATAATAAGAATTAGCTACTTCGGCAATTAAATTGGTGACCATAAAATTTCTTCCTTCTACAGTAGAAAGATACCTCATGACAGCTGCTTTTTTTGCGTTGTGAAGCTTTCCCCAAATATCTAACTCCCAGTTAGCATAAGCCCCAAGTGTGTAGTTGGGAAGAGGGTCTGGCATAGCCTTTCCCTCTTTTATATTTAAGTTTTCTTCTACAGCTCCGTTTCTGGTATATTTTCCAGATTTCTCTAATTCAGCTCCACCTCTTAAGCCTACAAAAGGCAAATATTCACCTTTTCTAGTTTTCACTTCATTTTTTGCAATTTGAAGTTCTTGTAGCGTGATGTTTAGCTCCTGATTATTTTCTAAAGCCACTTCAATAAGATTGGTTAAATAAGGGTCTTTAAAAAACTCTTTCCAATCTATTTTTGCTGAATTAATGCTATCTAAAGCAGTTTTATCAAAATTTTCAGGAACACTAGTATCTGCTTCTCTGGTTGCTACATTTGGGGTTTTACAACTCCCAAAAAAGAACATCACTACAGTTATTAAACCAAAGTATTTATAATTTATTATTCTATTCATTTTCTTCCGTATCTTGATTAGCATCGAATGCATCTATTTCGTGTACAAATCCTTCTGATAAAGATTCGTCTTCTTCATCTCGAATTAATTTTCTCCCTTCAGCTAAACTTCCAAAGATGTAGTAAAGACCTGGTACTATTATTACACCGAATATGGTACCAAATAACATTCCTCCTAAAGCTGAAGCTCCTAAAGTTCTATTACCTATTGCACCCGCACCAGTAGCCAACATTAATGGTATTAAACCTGCTATAAATGCAAATGAAGTCATTAAAATTGGTCTAAAACGTACTCTAGCTCCTTCTATGGCTGCTTCTAAAACACTTAAACCTTCATGATGTTTAAGCACGGCAAACTCTACGATTAACACCGCATTTTTTCCTAATAAACCAACCAGCATGATAAGTCCAATCTGTGCATAAATATCGTTTTGGAGTCCCATCATTTTCAGCAACATAAACGATCCAAAAACACCTATAGGTAAAGAGAATACTACCGTTAATGGAATAATAAAACTTTCATATTGTGCTGCTAAAACAAAGTATACAAACACCAATACAATTAAAAATATATAAATAGACTCATTACCTCGTTGTGCCTCGTCATAAGAAAGACCTTCCCAAGCAATATCATAATTATTAGGTAGGGTTTCTTTAGCCACTTCTTTAATGGCATTAATCGCATCTGCAGTTGTGTAACCATCTGCTGGTAAACCTCTAATAGCGGCAGAATTATACATATTGAAACGAGTTACCTCGTTTGGCCCCTGCTGCTTTTTAAGGGTCATAAATGCTGAATAAGGAACCATCTCTCCATGATCATTCTTCACGTACATATTCAACACATCAGAAGGTAATCTTCTAAATTTAGGATCTGACTGAACATAAACTTTAAAGAACCTGTTGAATTTAATAAATCCTTGCTCATAGGTACTACCAATTAAGATATTAAGGTTTTCCATAGCATCTCCTATAGAAACTCCTTTTTGCATCGCAAGTTCATTATTAAACTCTAACTCGTATTGAGGATAGTTTGCGGCAAAGAAAGTAAACAGTCCTTTTAGCTCTTCACGTTTTTTTAAGTTCTCTATAAACTCTTTATTAATTTTGTCAAACTCTTGATAATCTGTATCTGTATTTTGGTCTAATAATCGAAGTGAAAAACCACCTGATGAACCAAATCCTGGAATTGCGGGTGGTTCAAAAAATTCGATTACGGCTCCTAAATCTTTCGACTCTTCTTCGAGCTCTTCCATAATTTCAGTTACGGTATGCTCACGATCTGACCAGTTTTTCAAGTTAATTAAACAAGTACCGGCATTAGACCCTCTACCTTCTGTCATGATCTCATACCCTGCTAAAGAAGAGACAGACTCTATTCCTTCTACTTCTTCACAAATAGCCTGAAGTTTTTTAGAAACCTCATTAGTACGTTCTAAAGTAGCTCCTGGAGGAGTTTGAATGATCGCATAAATAGTTCCTTGATCTTCACTAGGTACAAAACCAGAAGGTAATACTTGACTTTCTAAATAAATACCCGCACAAAAAGCGATAAGTATTCCAAAAGTAAGCCATCTTCTACTCACCACTTTCTTTAAAATACCTACATATCTTCCCGTAAGTTTATCGAAACCAGAATTAAACTTATCTAAGCCTTTCGTTAAGATATTCTTTTTCTTTTCTTTTCCGTGGTTATTTTTAAGCAACATTGCACACAAAACAGGAGTTAGTGTTAATGCTATAATTGCTGAAATCACAATAGAACTTGCCATCGTAATGGAGAACTGTCTATAGAATGTACCTACAGGACCAGACATAAATGATATAGGCAAAAACACCGATACCATAACCATGGTAATTGCGATAATTGCACCACTTATTTCTGACAAAACCTTCTTGACGGCGAGATACGGACTAATATTTGGATGCTCTTCAAACTTAGCGTGTACAGCTTCAACTACAACAATCGCATCATCGACCACAATACCAATAGCAAGAACTAAAGCAAATAAGGTAACCATGTTTATCGAAATGCCGAAAAATTGAATTACAAAAAAGGCACCAACTAATGAGACGGGAACCGCTAAAATAGGAATTAATGTTGAACGCCAATCACCTAAAAATATAAATACAACTAATGCTACTAAAAGAAATGCATCTCTTAAGGTATGAACCACTTGTTCTATAGAAGCATCTAAGAATTTAGATACATCATAACTAAGTTTATAATCTACTCCAGGAGGGAAATCGGCTTTCATATCTTCCAACTCCTCTTTTACTTTATCAATTACATCACTTGCATTACTACCATAACTTTGTTTTAATACAATTGCAGCTGAAGGGTGACCATCTAAATTGGAGTAAATATCAAAAAATTCACTACCTAGCTCTACCCGACCAACATCTTTTAGATGAAGACTTTCACCTTCAGAATTGGCTCTAATAATTATATTTTCATATTGCTTGGGATCGTTAAACCTCCCTTTATAAGTAAGCACATATTCTAAAGATTGCGCTTGTATACCAGAACTTCTACCTAACCTACCGGGACGCCCCACAATACTTTGCTCTTGCATGGCTTCCATAACTTCATCTACAGAAACATCATAGGCTCTCATACGGTCTGGGTCTAACCAAACACGCATCGCATATTTTCTACTCCCTAAAATGGTAGAACGTGCAATACCTTTAATTCTATTAATTTCAGGTATCATTTTCACATTAGCATAATTGTATAGAAATTTTTCATCTATACTCTTATCTTTAGCGTAAAGGTTAACATACATTAACATACTAGGCTGTATAGGTGTAATAGTAACCCCTTCTCGTTGCACTAACTCTGGCAACAATGGCATTACCTGATCCACCCTAGTTTTTACGCGTACTACAGCTTCATTAGGATCTGTACCCGGTTCAAAAATTATACGTAATGTAGCTTCACCGGCACTTGTTGCATCGGTAGCCATGTAACGCATATCTTGAACTCCATTAATAGAATTCTCTAAGGTAATTAAGGTCGATTTCACCAATACATCTGCACTTGCTCCTGGATACGCGATAAAAATATTTACCGTTGTTGGAGCAATTTGCGGAAACTGTGATATTGGTAATTTTTTTATGGCGAGAGACCCCATAAACACTATAATAATAGAAATCACTATAGCAAATACGGGTCTATGTATAAATTTACTAAACATATCGTTTTATTTTGCTATTGATTTACTCTGCGGAAAGTTGAAGGTGACTAAGCATCTCTTCTGGTTCTTGATATTCAAAAGAAATTTCATCTCCATCTTTCACTTTTCTTAATCCGTTAAGAAGAATTTTATCTGATTCACTCACCCCTTCTTTTATGACGTATAAATGTGGTATTTCACCTATCAATTTTATTTCTTTAGCATGAATTTTATGATCTTCTGAAACTACATAGATATAGTGTTTATCTAAAACTTCAAAAGTGGCTTTTTGTGGCACCAATAAAGCATGATTATAAGGTATTTTAGAAATAATATTACCAGTCTCTCCGTGTCTTAACAATCCATCTGGGTTATCAAAAGTGGCTCTAAATGGAATATTACCTGTCTCGTTATTAAAGTCTGCTTCGATGGTTTCTACAATTCCTTTTTCAGAAAATTTTTGATGATTAGCCATTAACAATTCTACTTGAGCCTTGGTGCTATCTTTATGAGCCATTTTAAAGTCTAAATACTCAGCTTCAGGCACATTATAATAAACCCACATTTTACTGTTATCTGACAAGTTCGTTAGCAATTCTCCTTCATCTACTAAACTCCCTTCTCTAACGTGAAAACGGTCAATGATACCATCAAAAGGTGCTCTAATGTCTGTAAATTGTAGGTGTACTTGTGATAGTTGTAGTTCTGCTTTAGCTTTATCGTATTTTGCTTTTGCCATTGCTAGTTCATTTGCTGCAACTACATTACTATCTGCTAATGTGGTCGTATTTTGGTATTCTATTTTAGCAAACTCTGCCTCTGCTTTAGCTTTTAGCATTTCTGCCTGATACAAGTTAGGCATAATTTTAAAAAGTAAATCTCCTTTTTTAACCGTCTGTCCTTCATCTACATAAATTTTTTGAAGATACCCTCTTTCTTGGGCTCTTAACTCAATATGTTTTATAGAGTGAATTTGACTTACATATTCTTTAGTAGTAATAGTGTCTTTTATAATAGGACTAGTGACTACTAATTTAGATTTTTCTTCTTTGTGTTCTTTTTTAGATTCACAACTTGTAGTAATTACAAGCGCAAATAAGCTTATAACCATGAGAATATTCCTCATCATAACTTCATTATATTAATAGTTTTGTTTGAATAATTGAAATAGTGTAATAAACACACCAGTAGCTTCATTTTAAATAAAAATGAATACTCATAAAACAACAGTGATTAGCTTAAAGACTATACTGTTTATCTTAAGTCAAAAAAATCAAATTCTATAAACACAAAATGCTATGTACAGAGGTTGCTGTACGGATGAATGTGGGGATAAATCCTCTGGAAAGGAGATGCCTTTACTATTTTCTTTAAGAATGTAATCAGAAAACAGTGTATAAAACAGTACGGTTAACGTATTATTTTTTTGGATAAGTTTTTTAACAGAAACCCACTCGTATTCTTCTACTTCTACATCTTCAATGGCTTTTATTTCAAAATCATTTTCAGAAGAAGAAGGCAAAGTTAGATATTGAAATGACTGTGGATTTACTTTTGATAGAATGTCTTCTTTATCTATCTTAATAAGATCTTCAAAAGTAAATGAGTTCGTATTCTTTTGATGAGCTAGCACTCCACTGTGGGCACATAAGCTTACCAAAAAAATAAACAACAAGGTTAAATATTTTGCAAAAACTCTTTTCATAATCTTTTACAAAAGTACATCAAGTCATCATAAATTACAAATTTTAAGCTTTTTAGTTCACGCTAACTTAAATAAAAACTCCTTTTCATTTAGGTAAAAGTAAGCTATCACTAGGTTTTTCATTAATTATTTAGTATTCTAATAATAACTTAAATATTTAATTTATGCAGTTAAGCTCTTCGCTTTTGTTTCATTAATCTGCTACATTTTAAAAAAACATAAACATTTATCGTACGAAATTGAAAATCAAAACATATATTTTTTTTTAAATTACTTTTTTAGTTTATCCATAACGAAATATCCTTTTAAAAACATGATGAATATTACTCCCCTTACAGTGTTTAGCCTATCTATTGAAATGAATCTTAAAATGTAGGATAAAAAATATACCTAAAAAACAAAAGAAATTGAGGGGTTACGTTTTAGTAGAAAGTTTATATTAGTTTTAAATATATTTGAAAAAATTATTCTAACTTATGAAAGCAATTCTCTCTTTATTAATCACTTTCTCTTTAATTAGCTGTCAAAAAGAAAAATCTAACAAAAGTTCTGAATGTGAACCGCTTGGTAATATTAATATTGTAGTACATAAAAACGACCATAAAATTGATAGTATTGGCATAAAAAACTCAAATAATAAACAAAAAGCGACCATTGTTAAAGCATCTGCAGACACTTTAAAGTTTCATATAAATGAGCCTTTAAATGATTTATATAAAATAAATTTCTTTTCAAAAAAACACATATCGCCATTAAAAATCTGGTTAGATGGTGATCATACTATTATAGATATTGAGATTAATAGATTTGCTAAAGTGACTCATGTAACCAACTCTCCAATACAGGATCATATTAAAGAATATTCAGCAACTTTAAAAGAACTTTACAAAAATCCCGAAGAAAATAAAGAAAAAATAAATAATTTTTTACTTACAGAAATTAAGAATAACATCAAATCTCCTTTTATCTTTTCTCCTGCTGAAATTTATTATTACAGCAACATCAACGATCAAGTAAAACTTCAAGAATTAGATAGCTTACTTCAACAAATACCATCAGATTTAAAAAATCATAAATTAAGTATACTTCCTAAGCTTCATAAAAGTCTAAATAATTAAAAAACTTAATTACGTTTAATAATTTAGCTTTAAAATTTTAACTAAAATATTTTTCTAAAGAAAGCCTTAGGGATGACTTTGCTAAAATTAGTATCTTGCATTTCATAAATTTATCCCATGCGTTTTCTACTTTTATTTATAGCTTTTCATTTTTTTCAAATTTCAACGGCTCAATTACTTTCTGATCATGACAAGAATTACACCAGGGCAGATTCACTAAGAGGTTCTTTGAGACCAGAAAGAACAGGCTATGATGTACTTAAATATGATTTGTATGTAAAAGTTATACCCGAAGAAAAATACATTTCGGGCGTTAACAAAATTACTTTTAAGACTTTAGAGGAATTGCCAAAAATGCAATTGGATTTATTCAAAAACATGAAGGTAGATTCGATTACTTATAAAGGGAAAAAAGTAAAATTTTATAGAGAATTTAATGCTGTTTTCATAGAATTTGAACAACCTATTCAACAAAAAAAAGAAAGTACACTTAACTTTTATTACTCAGGCAAACCAATTGTTGCCAAAACCCCACCTTGGGACGGAGGTTTTATTTTCACCAAAGATAAAAATAATGAAGATTGGGTAAGTGTTGCGGTACAAGGCACTGGAGCCAGCTTATGGTATCCTAATAAAGACCATTTAAGCGACGAACCAGAAGAAGCAGAAATACATATCGCTGCTCCAAAAAATTTAGTAGCAGTTTCAAACGGTCGGTTATTAGGAAAAGAAAAAGTAGATGAAAATTACACACAATGGAATTGGAAAGTTACCAACCCCATTAATAATTACAATATTATTTTAAACATTGGTGATTATGTGAATTTTTCAGATCATTACAAAGATCTAGACCTCAACTATTATGTTCTCTCTTACAACCTAGAAAAAGCAAAAAAATCATTTAAAGAAGTAACCCCTATGATGGATTGCTTTTATGAAAAAATAGGTCCGTATCCATTTCCTGAAGATTCTTATAAATTAGTAGAAACTCCATTTTTAGGTATGGAACATCAAAGTGCCGTTGCCTACGGAAATGGTTTTAATTTCGGATATATGGGCAGAGATTTATCTGGCACTGGAGTTGGACTAAATTGGGATTATATTATAATTCACGAATCAGGTCACGAATGGTTTGGAAATAGCATTACTGCAAAAGATATTGCCGATATGTGGATACATGAGTCGTTTACCTCTTATACCGAAGCGATCTATATTGAATGCCGCTGGGGCTTAGAAAAAGCGCTCACCTACCTTAACGGTTTAAGACAAACTATGGTAAGTAACGACCGCCCCATTATTGGCGATTACGGTGTAAATTCAGAAGGCTCTGGTGATATGTATTTTAAAGGCGCTAATATGATTAATACCTTGCGCTTTATGATTAATGATGATGAAAAATGGTGGGAAATTTTAAATCATTTTACTTCAGCATTTAAACACACGACAACAGATACAGAAGCTGTAGTTCGTTTTTTTGAAGAGGAAACCGATCTAGAATTAGCATCATTTTTCAATCAATACCTAAGGCATACAAAGCTTCCAGAACTTCAATTTAAAAAAGAAAACGCTACCATTTACTACCGTTGGAAAACCGATGTTGAAAATTTTAAAATGCCTGTAGAACTTTTAACTAATCAAAAAGAAATAAGAATTACACCTAGTAATTCTTGGCAAAAATTAGACAAGTCTATTTCTAAAGAAAATTTACAAGTAAACTTAAAAAAGTTTTATATTACCACCAATTTAAATGAAGTATTGAATAGGAGAGATCATAGAAATTAGCTTAAATTTTTTAAGCTAACCTTGCTTTTAAGGTATTAATTCTATTTACTTTTCCGGTATGTGTTTCTTCAAATTTTTCTACAAAATAGATTTTTTTAGGCTTTTCAAATTTATCTATTTTTTTTGATTTTTGTATTTCTTCTTTTAAATGTTCTAGTACTTCTTCACTAAAAGCAGCTTCTACAAATAAAATTAGCTTTTCACCTAAAGCATCATCAGGCAATGAAGTAACAAAAAAGCGTTGTAAAATAATATTTTGTAATTTTTTTTCTACTTCTTCAGGATGTATTTTTACGCCACCACTATTAATTACATTATCAATTCTTCCTTTCCAAAAAAACTTTTTATAAGTGATTAATTCAACTACATCATTAGTAACCACCAATTGGTCTGAAACTAAAGGAGCTTTAATGGTTAGACAATTTCTATCATCTTGGGCTACGGTTACATTCGCTAATACTTTAAAAGGAAGTTTCTTTTTTCTACTTTTTTTAGAGTTTATTCTTCGAGCTGCTATATGAGTTACGGTTTCTGTCATTCCGTAAGTTTCATAAATTTTAGTAGGAATACCTTGCACTAATTGCTTAAGATGAACAGAAACAGCACCTCCTCCAACAATTAATTTTTGAATTAAATGAAGTCGCCCTAAAGAATTATCTAATTGAAAAGGAGTCATTGCACAAAAATCATAGCGCTTAAACACTTGGTCTATAGGGTTAGATTTGGGCTGTACACTATCTAAATGCCAACCTAATACCATAGCTCTTACCAGCATCATCTTCCCAGCAATGTAAGAAGCAGGTAAACATAACAAGGCCGTAGTTTGTTCAGGAAGCTTAAAAAATTTACCAGTAGCCTTAGCGCTATTAACCATGTATTCTTTCTTAACCTGAACAATTTTTGGTGTTCCTGTAGAGCCTGAAGTTTTTACCTCTACATATTCTTTTTCATCTAACCAATCTAAAATAAATTCTCCTATTGATTCTTCATAAGGTTCTCCTTCATTAATATATAAATTAGCCAATTGAATTAAGCCAGTTTCATTTAACTTATTCTTATTAAACTGAAAATCCTCGTGTAAACGTGGCGTGTAATAATCTGCAAATTCATTCATAACCAAATATCTTATTTCAACTACTAGCAAATGTTAATAAAACAATAAGAAATATTTAAGATTCAGATATTGTAGTAATTTTTTCCTGCGAAGAAGAATCATAAACTCTACCAAACAATTTTTGTTTCCAGTTTTTCCAGTTATACATTTTCGCCATGATAAATGTAAAAATAGGATAAATAATTATTACCGGAAGTAAGATATCTAAACCAGCTTCTGGCTCTGCCATGTCTTTTAAAATTGAATCTGACTGAAAAGCAGTCCAATTGGCAGTCACCAATAAAATACCTGTTAAGTTGTTACCAGCATGAAAACCAAGCGCTAACTCCATCCCTTCATCCATCAAGGTAATTAAGCCTAAAAAAAGACCCGTACCTATGTAATACACCATGATTATAGGACCTAATTTACCAACCTCAGGATTGCCCAAATGCATTAAGCCAAACATAAGTGAAGTTACCAAAAATGGCAACCACCTATTTTTAAAAGTTAAGCCTAAGCCTTGCATAAGGTAACCTCTAAAAAAATATTCTTCAAAACTGGTCTGAATAGGCACCAAAATAATAGCGATAACAAATAGAATAGTAAATTTTTCTGTATTAAAATTATACAGATAATTTTCAGGATTGCTTTTATAATCTATAAATGTCATCACCACAGTAAATACACTTATCATAAAAAAACTAAACAAGATACGCTTCCAGTCAATCTTTTTTCGAGTGGTGGTTAATGATTTTAAAGTTTGCTTATGCACTAATTTAACCCACAAAAACAATAATCCTAAAAATACCACAAAAGGAATTAGTGACTCTAGCACTACCCGATTAGCTCCTTTTTTTGCCACCTCTTGCTGCATTACCTGCCCTACATCTACTTGTAAAAGTTGGATAGCTAAATAATTTATCGCCATTAAGCCTAAAAAACCTAAAGGAGGTAAAATATATTTCCATTTTTTAAAACTTCCCTCTTGCGCAGCAATGCTAATAAAATCTTTCATCTATTATTTTAAAATTGAATGAACACCCCAAATCTCTGTGGGTATATATTGAATAAATTCTCCTTTTACCGCTAACGGACTTTCGATATTATTGGTATACAAACTACCAGTACCCAAACCTTGCGGCATGTTAGTTTGCTTAGTATAGGTGAATTGTGCAATAGCATTTAAACCTATATTGCTTTCTAAAGCACTCGTAATCCACCAACCAATATTATACTTTTCTGCCAAATCTATCCATTCTTGTGTTCCTCTAAAGCCACCAATTAAACTTGGCTTTAAAATAATGTATTGTGGTTGTATAGTTTGTAACAGTTCTTCTTTTTTTGTTACAGAAAATACCCCAATTAATTCTTCATCTAAAGCAATTGGTAAGGGTGTGTGTTGACAAAGATTAGCCATTACTTGGTGCTGCCCTTGTTTAATGGGTTGTTCTATACTGTGCAAATTTAATTCACTTAGGCGTTGAAGTTTCTCTAAAGCTTGCTCAGCAGAGAAGGCTCCGTTAGCATCTACCCGTAATTCTATTTGTGTAGCCGTATATTTTTTTCTGATGGATTGTAACAGGGCTATTTCTTTTTCAAAATCTATGGCACCAATTTTCAACTTAATACAAGAAAAACCTTGTTCTAATTTTTGCTGAATTTGCTCATGCATAAATTTTTCTTCCCCCATCCAAATAAGTCCGTTAATAGGTATTTTATCTTCTCCTTTAGTAAACTTAGAGGGAAGTAATTGAAAAGGATGTATTGCTTCAAATGACTTTAGCGCCATTTCTAACCCAAATTGAATCGAAGGAAATTCCGTTAACTCTGCTAACAACTCTTCTTTAGAAAGATGAATATTTTCACAAACCCATTTTAGCTTTTCTTCATAATCTGGACGATCATCAATACTAAGTGTTCTTAAAATGCCGCATTCTCCAATACCAAATTGTTCACCATCTTTTAAAATGATAAACCAAGTTTCTTTGGTCGTAAGAACGCCCCGCGATGTTCCGCTGGGGCGTTTAAAATTTAAAATATACTTTTTATATGTTGCTTTCATTAAACCTCTATACTCTCTCCTATTGGTAATAAATGAAGTTCTTTATTCTTCATCTTAAATTTATCATGTGCTAATTTATGGTCTATTTTAATTAAACCAAAGGTATCGTAGTGACATCCTAATATTTTATCGCATTCAATAAAATCACTAGCAATAACCGCATCATCTACGCCCATCGTAAAATTATCTCCTATAGGTAAAACTGCAAGATCTAATTTGGTACGCATCGGGATAAGTTTCATATCCATGGTTAGTGAAGTATCACCTGCAATATAGAGATTTCCTTCTGCTGTTTCTAGAACAAAACCTCCTGGTTGCCCGCCATAGCTTCCATCAGGAAAAGAGCTACTGTGATGTGCTACTACATATTTTAATCTTCCAAAATCAAACTTCCAGCTTCCGCCGTGGTTCATTGGGTGAGCATTAAAACCTTTCGATTCGTAATGCGAAGCAATTTCAGCATTACTCACCATGGTAGCGCCTGTATTTTTGGCAATGGCTTCTGCGTCTAGAATATGATCTTGGTGAGCGTGGGTGAGTAAAATATAATCTGCCTTTAAAGCATCTAATGCTACTTTATCTTTTGCTAAGTCGTTTCCTGTGATAAAAGGATCTACAACAATATGCTTACCGGCCACTTCTATCGCTAATGAATTTTGACCGTAATAGGTGATTTTCATAATTTTTATCTTTTAGTTTTTCAGGCAAAAAATAATAAATTTTATAATAATCACCTTATATCTTCACATAGAAATAACATTAAATTTTAGACAAAAAAAGCCGTGAAATTAACGGCTTTTTTATTTTCTAAATCAAAGCACCTATCAAAAATAAAATTGAAAATAAAAAAGTGCTTAAAGCGACTTTCTTTAATTCGGGATCTAATTCTTTTGGGACTTTATTATTGGCCACCGTTTTTAAATGAAAGAATAACGGTAAGAATGCTATTAGACTAATAGCTAACCAATAGTTTTGCGAATAAAATATAAACTCTAGGCTAGCAAAAAAAGCAAATAGAATTAAGGCTGAATGGTATTTCTTTGATTTCTCTCCTCCTAATTTAACCACCAAGGTATGCTTACCAGCGTTAGCATCACTTATACGATCACGCATATTATTTAAATTAAGTACTGCCGTGCTTAACAAACCTATTGAAATTGCTGGAAGAAATATTGTAAAATTTAATTGATGATGATAAAGAAAATAACTCCCAACTACACTTAATAAACCAAAAAAAAGAAAAACGAACACATCACCTAAACCTCTATAGCCATAAGCAGATTTCCCTACCGTATATTTAATGGCAGCTCCAATAGAAGCAATCCCTAATAGAAAAAACACTATTGAATATAAAAAATTATTCCTTCCAAATGCTACATAAATTAAAGCCAGTGCAAAAAGAATAGTGATTACCGAAGTAATAATCATGGCTTTTTTCATTTCTTTATCGGTAATAATTCCGCTTTGTAAAGCCCGCATAGGTCCAATACGTTCTTCATTATCGGTACCTTTTATTCCATCGCCATAATCGTTTGCAAAATTAGATAGAATTTGTAAACCTAAAGTGGTACAAATAGCTAAAATAAAAATATCCCAAGAGAAAAAACCGTACAAAATAGCTAAAGCAGTACCCATAATAATTCCTGCTATCGATAACGGCAAAGTTCTTAATCTTGCTGCACCTATCCATGTTTTAAATTTTGTGCTCATTTATTTTAAAGATACTTTTATTAATAATTCTTTAAACAGATCTGAAGTATGAGCACCATTTGCTCCTACTCCTTTACTTTTTGCATCTACTTCTCTTAGTTTTTCCACAATCCCACTAACTTCTTTCATCTTATAATTTCTGGCAGCCACCGCATAATCTTTTACAAAAAAAGGATTCACTCCTAAAGTTTTGGCAACATTAGCTTTATCTTGATTATTTAAACTATGGTATTTTAAAATTTTAGTAAAAAAACTAAATAAAATAGCGGTTGTTTGAAGTACTGGATGTTCTCTGGGGTTTTGAGAAAAATAATCTATAATTCGAAAAGCCTTTTTAAAATCTTTTTCTCCTAAAGCTTTTTGCAACTCAAAGTTATTAAAGTCTTTACTTATCCCAATATTCTCTTCAATAAGTTCAGGAGTAATTTGAGAACCTTCGGGCAAAATTAACTGCAACTTTTCAAGTTCGTTATTAATTTTACCTAAATCTGTACCTAAAAATTCTACCAGCAGCAAAGATGCTTTTGGGGTAATGGTATAATTTTTACCTCGAAGTACTTTAGCTATCCAATCTGGAATTTGATTATCGTATAATGGTTTACTTTCAAAAACCTCCGCAGATTTATTTAAGGTTTTATATAATGCTTTCCGCTTATCTAATTTCTTATATTTATAGCAAATCACCAACACGGTAGAAGGTTGCGGATTTTCGGCATATTTCACTAACTTCTCGATGCTGCGAGAAAGATCTTGAGCTTCTTTTACGATTAACAGTTGATATTTAGCCATCATCGGAAAACGCTTTGCCGATGAAACAATATCATCTATACTAACATCTCTCCCGTATAAAACCGACTGATTAAAGCCTTTTTCTTCTTCCGTAAGCAAATTCTTTTCAAAGTAACTTGCCAAACTATCAATATAGTAAGGCTCTTCACCCATTAAAAAATAAATAGGTTTTACTTCGTCTTTTTTTATATCTGCTATAATTTTCTTTACTTGCTCCATAAAAGCGCTACAGCCTAAGTTGTACTATTTAAATGATAAAACTTAACTTTCCATCCTATCAATTTCGGGTCAAAAATAGCGAAAATAAAACGGCTATTTTCGATGAACTCCGAAAAAAATTTATCATCCTCACCCCAGAAGAATGGGTTAGACAACATACCATTCAATATTTAATTCAACAAAAAAATTACCCCAAACAACTTTTAAATGCTGAAAAACAATTAAAAGTAAATGGTTTAACAAGGCGTTACGACATTGTAGCTTATAATCCCAATGGAAGTATAAACCTTATTGTTGAATGCAAAGCTCCATCGATAAAAATTACACAAGACACCTTCGATCAAATCGCGCGTTACAATTTATCATTAAAAGCTGAACAGCTGATGGTCACCAATGGACTTGAGCATTATTATTGCCAAATGGATTATGAATTAGAAAAATATCATTTCTTAAGAGAAATCTCACCATATTCGCTTTAATTTGCAATGTGAAAATTGCAGTCGTCATCTTAAATTGGAATGGTAAAAAGTTATTAGAAACTTTTTTACCTTCAGTAGTGAAACATTCTACTGAAGCTAATCTTTACTTAGCAGATAATGCCTCAGAAGATAATTCTGTAGCATTTGTTCAACAAAATTTTCCTAGAGTACAACTTATTCAAAACAAAGAAAACGGAGGTTATGCTAAGGGGTATAACGATGCGTTAAAACATTTAAAAGAAGATATTTTTATTTTATTAAATAGCGACGTTGAAGTAACTCCTAATTGGCTAACCCCTATTTTAGCACATTTTAAAACACAAGCCAATACCGCTATTATTCAACCTAAAATCTTAAATTACACAAATAAGAATAAGTTTGATTATGCGGGGGCTTGTGGTGGTTTTGTAGATCAATTAGGCTATCCTTATTGCCGCGGAAGAATTTTTGAAACTTTAGAAGAAGATAAAAATCAATATAACGAACCTCTTCAAGTAAGTTGGGCGAGCGGAGCTTGTTTTGCAATCCGAAAAGAAGTATTCTTTGAAGCAGGAAAGCTTGATGAAGATTATTTTGCCCATCAAGAAGAAATAGATTTATGCTGGCGAGTGCATCAGTTAAACTATGCTATTTGGGCACTCCCACAATCTACAGTTTATCATCTAGGAGGCGGAACATTGCATGCCATGCACCCAAAAAAAACATTTTTAAATTTTAGAAACAGTCTCTTTAATTTAGTAAAAAACAAACAACAATTTGTAACTTTAACTATTCTAATAAGAATGGTCTTAGACGGTGTTGCTGGTATTAAATTTTTAATCGAATTAAAACCGAAACATTTTCTAGCTATCTTAAAAGCTCATTATAGCTTTTATAAGTATTTACCAAAAATGATCAAAAAAAGAAAACCTACTTACAATAAAGAAAAATTCAGTCCGTTAAAATCAATCGTATGGCGATACTTTATTGAGAAAAAAACAACCTACAGGCAGTTATAAACTACTGCGCTAAATTATTGTTAATACTCAATATCAATATTGCATTTTTAATAGCTTTGAACCCATAATTAACATTTTAATATAACTATGATGAATAGAGTTTTTTTATTTTCTGTACTATCAGTATTAATGTTTACGTCTTGCGTATCTAAAAAGAAATATGCTGAACTTGAAGAACAACAGAAGGAGACTCAAGATTTGCTAAACACTGCAACAGTGAAGCTTAATTCTTGTTTAGATGAAAAAGAAACCAGAGTTTCTTACTTAGAAGACCAAGTAAACACTTTGAAAAAGACCAATAATGCATTATTAACGAACCAAGGTGATTTAGCTACTTTATCTAAAAAAGGAGCTGAAAATTTAGAGCGTTCATTAGAAAGCATCAAAGAAAAAGACCTTCAAATTAAAACCATGCGTGATGCTATTAACAAAAAAGACTCTGTTACTCTAGCTCTAGTAACTAGCTTAAAAGGTGCATTAAGTAATATTAATGATGAAGACATTGAAATTAATGTAGAAAAAGGAGTCGTATTTGTTTCTATCTCTGATAAACTTTTGTTTAGAAGTGGTAGCTACCAAGTTTCCAACCGTGCTAGAGAAGTATTAGGTAAAGTTGCTAAAGTAGTTAAAAACAAACCAGATTTTGAGTTTATGGTAGAAGGTCACACAGATGACGATCCTATTAAAACTGAATGTATTCAAGACAACTGGGATTTAAGTACAAAAAGAGCAACTTCTATTGTACGTATTTTACAAAATGATTTTGATGTAGATCCTGCAAGAATGACTGCTGCTGGTAGAGGTCAATATGTACCTGTATCTTCTAATGATAATGCTGAAGGTAAAGCTGCTAACCGCAGAACAAGAATTGTAGTACTTCCTAAATTAGATCAATTTTACAATATGATTGAAGAAGGAATGAAAGAAGCTGCTCAAAAATAATTTAGAAGTTAATAAATCACAAAAAGCTACTCAAATTTGAGTAGCTTTTTTTATGCTTTAAAATAAGGTTCATATTGCAAAACCCTAAAATCTAAAGTATTCATCTCAGGATTTTTCTGTTTTAGATATTTGTAATAACTCATGCTTCCCACCGCTCGATTGGCAGCACCAGATGGAGCAGTTAATGAAACCGTCTTAATAATTCTTCCCTCCAAGTTAAATTCATGAATTCTTGGCACCTCATCACTAACTTTTTTAAGTTGAATTTTAGGATAATTTCGTAGGTGTTTTCTAAAAAAATATTCAGGTCCATTTTTGCTATTTCCGCCAGTAAAAAGCAATGTATCTACAAAAGAATGTTCTTGAATAATTTTTATGATATTCCTTAATTTCACCTCTTTCATTCCTAAATCTGAAGCATCAATTTTCTCCCGCATCGCATATGCTACCATATCACAAATTCCTATTTTTTGATGCTGAAGAAATTCTTTTCGTTGTAGAATAGCTTCCTCGGTAATTTCAAATTTGAGGTTTAAGTTAAAAATTCGATCTAGAATCGTCCATAACTGCCCGTCACGACTTCCATAACAAAAATTCACATCGCCTGGCTTAAATTTACCCGTAGTAAATCTTGGAGGCGGCAAAGTACCAACTATTAGTTTTTTTGTTCCTTTAGGAATAAATGGCTGGTAAGGATGGGTATGTTTAAACAACGTATTTGGTTTTAGTTTGAATATAAAAAAACCTTCCATTACTGGAAGGCTTTATGTTTTAAGTTTGCTGTATAGATTGTATAAATCTACTTCAACTCTACAATTAAATCATCACTAAAAACCATATCACCTGCTTTTAGATAAATCTTTTTCACTTCACCTTCATCATTAGAGGTAATGGTAGTCCCCATTTTCATGGCTTCAATTACGAATAAAGGTTGGTTTTTGGTTACTTTATCACCTTCTTTCACCATAATTTCTGAAAGTGAACCTTGTAAGGGAGCAGCAACTTGCTTCGCATCAGATTTATCAGCTTTAACGTGTTCTACTTTTTCAACTTTAACAGATTTATCTTGTATGCGAATATTTCTGGTCTGTCCATTAACTTTAAAGAAAACAGTCACCATTCCGGAAGCATCTGGTTTAGTGGTAGAGATTAAGGTGATTAATAATGTTTTCCCTCGATCTAATTCAATAATAATTTCTTCTCCCGGTTTCATTCCATAAAAGAAGTTTCTAGTAGGAATATTAATTACTTTACCATACTTCACATAATGATCGTAAAGGTCTGTAAATACTTTTGGGTACAATTTATAAGAAATAAAATCTGTAAGCTCCCATTCTCGGTCCATACCTCCACTAAACTTCTCTTTAAATTCTGCAAATTCTTTATCAAAATTTACTGGCTCTAAATGCGCGTTTGGTCTATCGGTATAAGGTTTTTCTCCTCTTAAAATAATATCTTGTACCTTTTTAGGAAAACCACCTACTGGCTGCCCTAAATCACCTTTAAAGAAACTTTTTACAGATTCTGGAAAAGATAAAGTTTCACCTTTCTCAAAAAAGTCTTCGATGGTTAAGTCATTACTCACTAAATATTGAGCCATATCTCCCACGACCTTACTACTTGGCGTCACTTTAATTACGTCACCAAAAAGCTCGTTCACTTTGCCATACATCTCGGTAATTTCGTTAAAACGATCTTTTAAGCCTAAAGATTCTGCTTGTGGTACTAAATTAGAATATTGACCACCAGGAATTTCGTGTTTGTAAACCTCTCCTGTTCCTGCTTTTAGACCAGACTCAAAAGGATAGTAATATTCGCGAACACTTGTCCAGTAATTAGAATATTCATTAAGCTTATCGATATTCATTTTATTTTCTCGCTCACTATCGCTCATTGCTTCAACTAAAGAATTGAAATTAGGCTGAGAAGTTAAGCCAGACATTCCTGCTAAAGAAACATCGACCACATCTACACCAGCTTCAATAGCTTTTATATAAGTTGCCGATTGAATGGATGAAGTATCGTGCGTATGTAAATGAATAGGTAAAGAAACTTCACTTTTTAAAGCAGAAATTAATTCTGATGCGGCATAAGGTTTTAGTAAACCTGCCATATCTTTAATCGCTAAAATATGTGCGCCTGCATTTTCTAAATCTTTCGCTAGCTGAACATAATATGCTAAGTTATATTTATTGTTTTTAGGCTGAAGTATATCTCCTGTATAACACATGGAAGCTTCTGCAATACCTTGTGTATTTTTACGAACGTGTTCTATACTTGGTGCTAAGGATTGCATCCAGTTTTGAGAATCGAAAATTCTAAAAATATCTACACCGTTTTCCCAAGCTTCAGCTACAAATTTTTCAATAAGGTTATCAGGATAAGCGGTATACCCTACCCCATTTGAACCACGAAGTAACATTTGTAATAATATGTTTGGCATCGCTTTTCTTAAGAGTCTTAGACGCTCCCAAGGATTCTCTTTTAAAAAACGCATACAAACATCGAACGTAGCTCCTCCCCAAACTTCTAAACTAAATACTTCTGGATGGTTTTTAGCAAAACCTTCAGCCACTTTCATCATATCGAAAGTACGCATTCGGGTGGCTAACAAACTTTGGTGTGCATCACGAAAGGTGGTATCTGTAAAATGAATTTTTTGTTCAGATTTTAACCACTTCGCAAATTCTTCTGGTCCTTTTTCTGTTAATAAATCTTTGGTTCCTTTTGGATAAGGATCTTTATGTTCAAATTTAGGAACTTTAGGAGTCACTAACTTTTTATGTGGGTCGGTAAATTTCACATCATCATTACCATTGACAATTACATTTCCTAAAAAGTTAACCATTTTAGTCGCCCGGTTTCTTGGCTCTTTTATTTCAAAAAGCTTGGGCGTATCTTTAATGTAATTAACAGTTACTTGTCCACTTCTAAAGTTTTCATCTTTTAAAATATTATCTAAAAATGCCATATTGGTTTTTACACCACGCACTCTAAATTCAGCTAAAGCTCTACGCATTTTTCGGCAGGCTCCATCTAGGGTTCTACTATTGGCAGTTACTTTTACCAGCATCGAATCAAAGAACGGTGAAATACTTACGCCCTGATAAACACTACCGGCATCTAAACGAATTCCGAATCCGGAAGCACTTCTATAAGTCGTAATGGTTCCGTAATCGGGTTTAAAATCATTTTGTGGATCTTCCGTCGTAATTCTACATTGTACGGCATAGCCCTGCGTAGAAAGTTTATCTTGTGTTTCAATTTTAATTTGCTGGTCTGATAATTTATAGCCGCCGGCAATAAAAAGCTGAGACTTTACAATATCAACTCCGGTCACTACTTCTGTTACCGTGTGTTCTACCTGAACACGTGGGTTTACTTCAATAAAATAAATGCTTCCATCATCGTCTACTAAAAATTCAACGGTTCCTGCATTATTATAATTTACTGCTTTACAAATAGACAAAGCATAGTCATATAATTTGTGTTTGGTTTCTTCTTTTAAGTTATAAGAAGGTGCTACTTCAATCACTTTTTGATAGCGGCGTTGTACCGAACAATCTCTTTCAAAAAGGTGTACCATATTCCCGTGGTTATCGGCAATAATTTGCACCTCTATGTGTTTAGGGTTTTCTACAAATTTCTCAATAAAAACAGTATCATCACCAAAGGCATTACCTGCTTCACGTTTAGATTCAGGAAAAGCTTTACGCAACTCATCTTCAGTTCTAATTACTCGCATTCCGCGACCACCACCTCCAGAAGCGGCTTTTAACATTACCGGATAACCAATTACTTTAGCTTCATCTAAAGCGATATCGACTGTGGTTAGTGCTTTTTTGTTACTCTGAATAATTGGAACATTATTTTGTATGGCAACTTCTTTTGCTGTTACCTTGTCTCCTAACGATTTGAGTACAGAAACTCTAGGTCCTACAAATATTATCCCGTTATCTTCACAAGCTTGGGCAAATTTTGAATTTTCAGATAAAAAACCATAACCAGGATGAATGGCATCAATATCATTCTCTTTTGCTATTTCAATAATTTTATCGATATCTAAATAAGGCTTTAAAGGATCATTATCTTCTCCAATTTGATAAGCTTCATCTGCTTTATATCGGTGTAACGAATAACGATCTTCAAAGGTGTAAATACCGACGGTTCTTATACCTATTTCTGTACATGCACGAAAGATTCTAATAGCAATTTCACCACGGTTGGCAACGAGAACTTTATTAATTTTCATTTAAAAAACTGGTTTACAATGTTTAAAAAAATACTGAATGTTTTTGTTAAATTCAGACTCGGTAATATCGTTATTTTTTAGCAGTTTTTAAAACGTTTTTAAGAAGATTAGGACTTTTATAACATTTTTATTGAATCAAATCAGATAGATTTTCAATTGAAATATTGTTTTATTCTCTACCTACTTTTCATTCACTTTCATTCTTATCTCACTCATCATCAAATACTAATTTTTAAAAGCTATATGAAGCATATTTTTTAGTAATTAATTTTGTTAAAATAGATTAAACATTTCATTAAAACTTAAACCTTAACTAAGAAATGGAAAGTTAAAAATTGTTTATTTTTGATGTATGAAAAAATTTGAGGAAATCAATAAGAATAGCTTCGGAATTTTATTCGAATCTGTTTCTGAAGGAATTATTGTTGTCAATAAAAAACAAATTATTGTAGCCAGTAATATTTCTGCTAATCGCATGTTTGGTTATGATGAAGGCGAATTAAAAGGAAAACACCTAGATATATTAATACCGCGTAAACACGTACATCATCACGATGTGCTTGTGGATAAGTTTATGCATAACAGCAGCCACCGACAAATGGGGAATGGTCGGGATTTACATGGTTTACGAAAAAATGGCAAACAATTTCCGGTAGAAGCAGGATTAAATCCTTTTCAATTAGAGGGTGAAAATTATGTCATGGCTATGGTGATAGATATTACCATTCGTAAAAACCAAGAACGCCAAATTCTAGATTTAAACAATCAGTTAGAACAAAAAATTCAAATCAGAACTGAAGAGCTTCGACAAACCGTAATCGAGCTAGAAGATGAGATTATTAAACGAAAAGAAGCAGAAAATAAAATTAAAGAATCACTCAAGAAAGAACGAGAACTTAACGATTTAAAAACTAAATTTCTATCGTTAGTTTCTCATGAGTTTAAAACTCCGTTAAGTGGCATTCTCACCTCAACCACGCTTATTGCAAAATACACAAAAGAAGAACATCAAGAAAAAAGAGAGAAGCATCTTAAAACCATTAAAAACAAAGTAAAATATTTAAATAATATTTTAGATGATTTTCTTTCTATAGAACGCCTCGAGACTGGAAAAGCAGCTTATAAATTTAGTAGTTTCCCGCTGAGTAAAGTAACCAACGAGGTAATTTATGATGCAAATATGCTGCTAAAAAGCGGACAAAAAATTAGTTACCCTCAAAACATCGATGATATTGTTTTAGAATTTGATGAGAAGATTCTCGAACTTATTCTCACCAACCTCATCAATAACGCCATTAAATATTCGCCAGAAAATACAACGATTAACACTGAAGCTTTTCTAGAAGAAAATAACTTGATCTTAAAAGTTACCGATCAAGGAATTGGAATTCCAGAAAAAGAACAAAAATATATTTTCAAAAGGTACTTTAGAGCAGAAAATGCGCTCCTCAATCAAGGTACTGGTATTGGGTTAAACATTATTAAAAGTCATTTGGAAAACCTTGGCGGAACTATTATTTTTACCAGCAAAGAAAACCAAGGAAGCACCTTTACGGTAAGTCTTCCTATGAATACAAACCAATAACCCTACTTTATGAAAACTATTCTTCTCATTGAAGATGATACGGCACTCCGTGAAAATACTGCAGAACTTTTAGAACTTTCAGATTACCAAGTCACAACAGCTCCTAACGGAAAATTAGGAATAGAGAAAGCTTTACAAGAGCATCCAGACATTGTCATTTGCGATATTATGATGCCAGAAGTAGATGGCTATGGCGTGTTAGAAGCTTTAGCAAAAAATCAACAGACACAACATATTCCATTTATATTTCTTTCAGCTAAAACAGAACACAAAGAAATTAGAAAAGGAATGGATTTAGGCGCTGATGATTACCTCACCAAACCTTTTGATGAAGAAGAGTTAATTAGCGCCGTAGAAAGTAGATTAGCAAAATCTAAAATTATTGCGCAAAACACAACTAAAAACGCTCAAACTGAAGTAGAAAAAGAAGACGAAGTTAGAAATCTAAATGAACTCAAAAACCTTTTTGATGATGAAGGTGAAGTGACTACGTATAAAAAAGGAGCGACCATTTATAAAGAAGGTGATCATTCTAATTATATCTTTCTAATCTTAGACGGGGTGGTAAAAACTCACCAAATGGATGAAAATGGAAAAGAATTAATCACTGCGCTTTTTAAAGCAGATGAATTTTTAGGCTTCACCTCTTTTGAAGAAAACATTCCTTACCAAGAATCTGCTACCGCAGTAAAAAAAGTAGAGCTTGCGGGTATTTCTAAGCAAAGCTTAAAGTTAATTTTAGAAAGCAACAAAAAAGTTTCGTTAGAATTAATGAACGTGCTAACCGATAACTTATCAGAAATTAAGCAACAATTACTGCAAATGGCTTATAGTTCTGTAAAAAGAAAAACAGCACAAACCATCCTTCAATTTGTAAAAATATTAGATAAAAAACCTTCAGAAAATATTAAAATTTCCCGGGGTGATTTAGCTAGCGTTGCTGGTATTGCCACAGAAAGCTTAATTAGAACACTTTCTGCTTTTAAAAAAGAAGGCTTAATTGAAATTGAAGGAAGAAATATTAAAATATTAGATATTGAAGGTTTAGAAATGATGGAGTAATTTTTATAGAGAATAGAGAATAGAGAATAGAGAATAGAGAATAGAGAATAGAGAAAATTAAAAAAACTCAATCAATTCCCATATAGATTAACTTCATCTTTTATGATTAACTCAAAAATTTTACTAGCCTGCAACTAAACAAAAAATGTGGACTCCATTTCAATATAAAAACCCTTTTTATTTTAATAATGAAAAAGATGAGTTTCTGTATGGTTGGCAGCAATACACTTCTAATGGAGAAATTTCATACGGCTTTACGGGAGGTTTAGTGACAGGCTACAGAAAATTTATTCATCAAGATATGACCATTATTGTCTTAACTAATGGCTTAAAAGAAAAACCTATTCACAATAAAATTATCAGCAAAATTGCCGGAATCGTTGATTCTGAACTCAACTAATTAAATACTCCCCTTTCTTTAAAAACCGATAACCTTTGCTGGTTGAAGGCTTGTACAAATCACACTTTTCTTTCATAAAAAATTGAAAACCTGATTTTTGTCATTTTTCAACAAGTACTCCTCTTCTATTTTTGCTTCAAAATATAATGTACGAGGAAGATGAATATTTTAATGCCTACTGATTTTTCTGAAAACTCATGGAATGCGATTAGCTATGCTTTATCGTTCTTTAAGAATGTGTACTCTAATTTTTATTTTGTACACGTTAACTCTCCTGAATGGGAGCAGAAAAACGAAAACTTATCACCCACGTTAGTAGCTTCTAAAAACGCTACAGTGGCTTTTCAACATTTACTAGAACGTTTGGGAAAGGAAAAACTGAATAAAAAACATCAGTTTTTTACTTCTATAGAAAGCGGTCATTTTGTAGATACGCTTCGAGCACATGTGAGTGAACGTGAAATAGATTTTATTGTGATGGGTACCCAAGGTGCTAGTGGTTATCAAGAAGCGACTGTAGGAAGCCATTCTACAGAAGTAATTACAAGGGTTAAATGCCCTGTGTTAGTTATTCCTGAAAACGCTACTTATCGTGAGCCTAGACATATTACATTTCCTACAGATTTTAATATTTCTTATAAAAATAAAGTGATACACACCTTAAAACAGGTTTGTCATTTTAATGAATCTGCATTAAATGTACTTTACCTTTCTAAGAAAAGCGAAGACCTTACCGAAAGACAAGAAAGTAATCGGGTATACTTAAAAGAACAACTGATGGAAATTGAACACGGTTTTCATTTTACCAGAAACGATACGTTAGAAGAAGCAGTAGAGTCGTTTGTCACCTCTCACGACACGCAAATGATCACTATGATGGCAAAAAATTTGAATTTCTTTCAGCATATTTTATTTCATCCTTTAGCCCATAGAATTAGCTATCATAAAGAGGTTCCGTTTTTAGTTTTACACGAATAAAAAAATAATTATGTGCCAACCGCTCATTCAAAAATATAATATTCCAGGGCCTAGATATACGAGTTATCCTACCGTACCATATTGGGACAGCAATACATTTTCGGCTCGACAATGGAAAAAATCTGTGCTTAACTCTTTTGAAGAAACAAATATTTCTGAAGGGATAAGCCTTTATATTCATTTACCTTATTGTGAAAGTATGTGTACTTTTTGTGGTTGCAACAAACGCATCACCAAACGTCACGAAGTAGAAGAACCTTATATAACTTCTGTATTAAAAGAATGGCAGTTATACCTTGACTTTCTACCCAATAGACCCTTAATTAAAGAAATACATTTAGGGGGTGGCACACCTACGTTCTTTTCTCCTGAAAATTTACAACAGCTTATTAAAGGAATTTTAAAGCATGCTGAATTAGCCAATAATTATCAGTTTAGTTTTGAAGGTCACCCCAACAATACCACCAAAGCACATTTAGAAGCACTTTATGAGGTTGGTTTTAGACGAGTAAGCTACGGCGTACAAGATTATGATGTTAAAGTACAACAAGCCATTCATCGTATTCAACCTTTCGAGAAAGTTGAAAAAGCTACGCAATTGGCTCGAGAAATTGGTTATACTTCTATTAGCCACGATATTATTTTCGGGTTGCCTTTTCAAAGTATCGATGCGGTTGAAAATACCATTCTAAAGACTAAAGCTTTAATGCCAGATCGTATTGCCTTTTATAGTTATGCTCACGTACCTTGGATTAAAGGCAACGGACAACGAGGTTACAGCGAACAACATTTACCAAGTGCAGAAACAAAACGTACCCAATACCAACTCGGGAAAGAATTGTTAGAAGAAATGGGCTATGTAGAAATAGGTATGGATCATTTTGGACTTAAAACCGACGAACTTTACCAGTCATTAAAAACCAATAACTTGCACCGAAATTTTATGGGCTACTCTGCTTCAAAAACGCAATTAATGATAGGCTTAGGAGTGTCTGCTATAAGTGATAGTTGGTATGGTTTTGCACAAAATTCTAAAAGTATAGAAGAATATCAAGAAATGGTAGGCAGAGGAGATTTACCTGTTTTTAGAGGTCATGTATTAAACGATGAAGACCTTATGATTAGAAAACACATTTTAAATTTAATGTGCCATTTACAAACAGATCTGAATGAAGAAAATCGCTTTTTCGAACTTCCCGAAACCTTACACCGTTTACAGGAAATGGAAAAAGATGGACTTATTAAAATAAATCCAGATTCATTACAAATTACAGAAAAAGGAAGACCTTTTGTTAGAAATATATGCATGGCGTTTGATTTGCGCCTGCAACGAAAAAAACCAGAAACAAGATTATTCTCGATGACGGTTTAATAATTAAGTTAAAGTAGGTTAAGTTTTTAGTAGGCGGCCAGCACCCTAAGGTTTTTAAGTAAACTGAAGGGTGTTGGCTTTTTTTGAAAAATTCACCTTCTATCCTAAAAATAGAAATTTAGTGGTATTCTGAAGAGATTAAAGCTTTGAAGCTATTTAATGTTTTTCGCTTGATCGGAATCAAGAGCTTTTATAAAACATCAAAAACGACTGCCGAAAAGCCAAGCCCCGTTAAGGCCTTGCCATAAAAATTTTCATATGAAAATTGGTGGCCATATTTCTCGCATGAAACTTAGCACGTTCAGCCATTTCTCCTTCAAAATATTCGTCTAAGGTATTTATCCAAAGGTTAAGCCATACACCAAAATGTTTAGCTTCAATTTGGTGATTAAATTGATGATCTACCATAATATGAGCCCTTCCTGGTCGCCCTCGGAAGGTTCCTGCATAAAATAAATTACTATCCCAGAAATCTGTTAGTTTTTCTAAATGATCACCCCAATTGGTAATCGTCTCATTAAAAAAAAAGCCAATCTCGGGATTGGCTCTTACTTTATCGTAAAACCGATGCACGAGTAATTGTACATCGGCTCTGTTTTCTAATTCTTTCATAATTAAATCATCATCATAATTCCGTAGTACAAAATAAATAATAAATTTACAGATACACTACCTACTAAAGCGTTAAAAACTTGTTTTGAGGGCAAACAAGACAATACTGCAGTATTATACCCCATGCTAATCATAACCACTAAAAATAACTGTAGCATTTGCCAAACTCCGTGATCGGTCATTAGAATAAGCATCGCTGCAATGGCTCCTAAACAACTCGAAGCAATAATACCTATTGATGCACTACCGTAATACATTTCTTTAAATTCACCGTAACATTTTTGATATACAGACATCTTCTCTTGTTTTTAAATTACACTATAAAATTACAGAGGAAGAGCGTTTTGAAAAATGATATTAATCAGGTTAAAAAATCACATCCATTTAAAATAAATACATTTAATTTTTAACTTTATTATTATTAACTTAACTTTATTAATATTAAATTAAATTTTATAAAAAATGGCTCAACTTCCTATTAAATGTCCCAGCTGTCAAGACACGCTCGAGGTAAGTGAACTTTCTTGTGCTAGCTGTGCTACAAAAATTTCAGGAACATATGCACTTCCTGCCTTAATGCAACTGCCTGTAGAAGATCAAGAATTTATATTGGCTTTCGTGATAACTGGCGGTAGCTTAAAAAAAATGGCTTCACAATTAGGTAAAAGTTACCCTACCGTGAGAAACAAATTAGATGATATTATTAATCAATTAAATTCAAAATAGAAATGAAAAAAGTATTACTTGAGCCTTTTGAACATTATACTGAAAAGAAACTTTTAGGCATTGGCATTCTTGGTACCCTTATCGGTTGTTTTATAGCTTATGTATTTCATGCTCGATTTGACGGAGTTTTGGATGTTCATTTTGTAAAAGCTATAGAAATCTACCATCCGTTTTTAGATAACAGCATCAACATTATTACGCTTTCTTTATTACTATTTATCACTGGAAAAATAATCAATAAGAAAACTCGATGTATCGATATTTTAAATGCTTGTTTAATTGCAAGATTACCGTATTACCTCATCAGCTTCGGGAACATTAATAATTATATGCTAATGCTTTCTCAAAAACTTCTAAACTTTGATCCTTCACAACCTCAACTTATGCCTATTGGCGGAGTTGACTTGCTCCTACTTTTAGCTTTCGCTTTCATCTCATTACTTCTACTCATTTACTTTTTGTATTTGCTTTATAAAGGGTATCAGATTGCCACCAATGCTAAAGGTGCTTTAGCGATTGGTTTATTTATCTTGGCTGTTTTAATTGCTGAAGTAATTTCAAAATACCTCATTTATACCCTCTACTAATCATGAAAAAACTCCTATTAATACTCCTTTTATTTACTTGTCAATTAAGCTTTACCCAATCTATAGAAGGTGATTGGAAAGGAAGTTTAAACGTACAAGGAACCACGCTCCCTACTGTTTTTCATATTGAAAAAATAGACAGCAGCTATACCGCAACAATGGATAGTCCAAAACAAAATGCGTTCGGCATTCCGCTTGATGAGGTAAAACTTACAGATAACCATCTTAGTATTACTCATGCAGCAGCTCAACTTAGTTATGAAGCAACATTAGTTGATGATACTCATTTAGAAGGAACATTCGAGCAACGTGGTTTTAGTATCTCGCTAAATCTTGAAAAATTTTCTACGGAAGAGAAACAAACTTCTGCCGTAAAACCAAATCGACCACAAACACCAATGGCGCCTTATGCTTATCGCGTAGAAGAGGTTACTTTTTATAACCCGAAAGCAAAAATAAATTTAGCAGGAACGCTTACGATTCCTCAAGGAAAAGGAAAATTTCCAGCAGTTATTTTAATTTCAGGTAGTGGCCCTCAAGACCGAAATGAAGAAATTTTTAATCATCAACCTTTTAAAGTTTTAGCCGATCACCTGACCAAAAACGGAATTGCAGTATTGCGTTACGATGACCGAGGAACGGCTGCTTCTGAAGGAGATTTCGCCAGCGCTACAACTTTTGATTTTACTGATGATGCACAAGCAGCTATCGAATACTTAAAAAGCAGAAAAGAAATCAATAAGAAAAAAATTGGGGCGATTGGTCACAGTGAAGGTGGTGCCATTGCTCCTATTCTAGCTTCGAAAAATATTTTAGATTTTATCGTATTAATGGCTGCTCCTGGACTTCGTGGAGATCTACTTTTAAACCTTCAGCGTAAAAAGCAAGAAGAGTTATTAGGTATTAATCCTGAAGCTACCCAAAAACGACTTGATATTTTTAGTGAAGTCTATGAAGTGATTTTAGATACCAGTTTAACTTCCGAAGCAACAGAACAACAAACCCTTGCCGTTTTTGAAAAACATTGGAAAGGAATGGTTCCTGAATCAAAATTAGCACAAATAAACGAACAACATAATTCTGAATGGCTCAAAACTTTTATTCGCTTTGACCCTTCACCTTATCTTCAAAAAGTAAATAGTGGGGTTTTGGCTTTAAATGGCGAAAAAGACACGCAAGTTCCTGCAAAAGAAAATTTAGCGGCGATTGAAAAAAGTGTTCAACAATCTAGTGAAAAGCTAACCCTAAAATCATATCCAAAACTGAATCACTTATTTCAAGAAGCAACTACTGGAAGTGTACAGGAATATGAAGAAATTGAACAAACAATTTCGCCAAAAGTTTTAGCAGATATTAGTACGTGGATTTTAGAGACGACCCGCTAAAATTGTAATTTTGTTGTGTCATGACCGACTTAGTCTTGGTAATGCTTATAAAAACTCACTCCGTTGATAATGAACAATCTTAAAGATTTAGAAAAATTTAGTCAGCATTTAAAAAATTCTCCAAAAATGCCGGCTTTTTTTATAGGCCACGGTAGCCCCATGAATGCGATTGAAGATAATGAGTTTGTACAACAATTTAAAAAATTGGGAGCACATATACCAATACCGCAAGCTATTATTTGTGTTTCGGCACATTGGCTCACGCAAGGCACCAAAGTAACTGCGATGCCCAATCCAAAAACCATTCATGATTTTGGAGGTTTCCCAAGACCTCTTTTTGAAGTACAATACCCAGCTCTGGGCGACCCCGAACTCGCGAAAATCACCAAAGAAATTTTGAGTCCGTTTGAGGTGGAGTTAGATGAACATTGGGGTTTGGATCACGGCTCTTGGACGGTTTTACGTCATATTTATCCAGCAGCTAACATTCCAGTGATTGAGCTGAGTTTAGATTATAGTCAGCCGCTTTCGTATCATTATGAGTTAGCCAAAAAATTGGCACTTTTGCGACATAAAGGAGTGCTTATTATAGGCAGCGGAAATATTGTACACAACCTTCGCTATGTAGATTTTCAGCATATTAATAAATTAAATCACGGTTATGACTGGGCGTTTAATATTCAAGAAAAAGTAAATCAACTCCTTTTAGCAGGTAATTTTCAAGATTTGATTAACGTTCAAAACTTAGGAAACGATTTTAAAATGGCCGTACCTAGTTACGATCATTACCTCCCGCTTATTTATAGCTTAGCGCTTAAAGATAAGCAAGACCAAATCGAATTATTTAACGATTATGTGATTGGGGGTTCCTTGAGTATGACTTCGGTAAAAATTAGTGCTTCATGAAGAGAACCCTCAGTTACCTCTGGCCTTTAACCAAAAAAGTAAGCTCTGAATTTAGTGGAGAGTTGGAAGTTACTTGGCTTAACGGAAAGAAAATTCTAGACACTAAAAATGCCAACTATTCTTATGGCACTTTACACCAAATTTTGGATGTGGCCTTGCAAAAAACCAATGCAAATCGTGGCGGTCATACCTTAATCTTAGGCTTAGGCGGCGGAAGTATTTTACAATTGCTTCGGAAAAAATATAATTTCTACGGAAAAATTACTGCGGTCGAACTCGACCCTAAAATTATTGAAATTGCAAAAAAAGAATTCAACATTCAGCAATATGAACCTTTGGAAGTGATTGGTGAAGATGCTGAAAAATTCGTCAAACAAAACGATAAGAAATTCGATACGGTAATTGTCGATCTTTTTATAGATATAAAAGTTCCTGAACAATTTTATGAAATAGAATTCTGGCAGAATGTTTCAATATTACTTCAACCTAAAGCTACCATTATTTTTAACGCTGGCATTGGCGAAAATCAGCAAGCAAAAATTAATCAGCTTCAGCAGCAAATCGCTCAATCTATTTCATTTGAAAAAATAGAACACGTTAAAGGCACCAATACACTTTTACTGGGAAATAAAATTTAAATCTTTTGCTAGAAGATGATTTCCTTTTTAAATTAAACTCATATTTTTACAAAAAATTATTGATTTATGAACTCTAACTTTTCTGAAGCTGCTACATACCAAGCTCCTTCACTTACGCAAGACGAGATTAAAAAAGCTCAAGCTGGCTTTATCACCAAAGTGTATAGCTGGATGACTTTAGCCTTAATGATTACCGGATTGGTTGCTATTATAACGGCCTCTACCCCAAGTTTATTAAATGCCATTTTTGCCAATAAAATTGTATTTTTCGGACTTATTATTGGTGAGTTTGCTTTAGTAGCTTACTTAAGTTCTGCTATCAAAAATATGTCGGCAAGCACAGCAATAGCCCTATTTATTGCCTATGCCTCGCTTAATGGGCTAACCTTATCGTTTATCTTTTTGGCATACACCTCAGGATCTATCGCTTCTACATTTTTTGTAACTGCAGGAACTTTTGGGGCGATGAGCGCTTATGGTTATTTCACCAAAAAAGATTTAACCAAAATCGGAAACCTGTGCTTTATGGCACTTATAGGTATAGTGATTGCTTCTATCGTAAATTTATTCTTTCAAAATGAAATCTTATATTGGATTGTCACTTATGCAGGTGTACTTATTTTCGTAGGTTTAACGGCTTGGGATACGCAAAAGTTAAAACGAATTGCTGTTGAAGGAAATGAAAATTCTGAATCAGGACAAAAGCTTTCTATTATTGGGGCATTGACTTTATATCTAGATTTTATCAACTTGTTCTTGTTTTTACTTCGCATCTTAGGAAATAGAAGATAATTTTCAAAATAATCTTTTCGTATTCCTGAATTTATTTCAGAATCACATCAAATTCTTCTACTGACTCAGATGAGATTCCAGATCAGTTCTAGAATAACACAAAATAAATTATAAAAAAATCCCTAGCTTAAAAACTAGGGATTTTTTTATAATTGATTGTCTGTTCGAGCGGAGTCGAGAACTCAATTTAGATTAAAAAATTAAAACTAAAGACCTTTCAAATCAAATCCGCTCAAGAAACCAATTCATTTTATCTAAAACGTTCGAACATCGCTTTATCTAAACTTTCTTGATGATCTGGATGCGCTATAGATATTAAGGCTTTTGCACGTTGCTTTAAACTTTTTCCGTATAAATTTACCACTCCATTTTCTGTAGCAATATAATGAACGTGAGCTCTTGTTGTAGTGACTCCTGCGCCCTCTTTTAAGTAAGGAACTATTTTTGTAATTCCTTTAGCGGTAGCAGATGGCATGGCAATAATCGCTTTTCCTCCTTCAGAAAGGGATGCTCCACGAATAAAGTCCATTTGGCCGCCAACGCCAGAATATTGCATTTTACCAATGGTATCTGCACAAACTTGACCGGTTAAATCTATTTCTATGGCACTATTAATGGCGGTCACTTTTGGGTTTCGACGAATAATAGAAGTATCGTTGGTATAAGCTGCTTCTTTAAAATGCACTAACGGATTGTCATCTAAAAACTGATATAATTTAGGAGAGCCTATAGCAAAACAGGTAACTAGTTTTCCATTTTTCACCACTTTATTTTCACCGGTAATAATGCCTTTTTCTATAAGCGGTAAAACTCCGTCTGAAAACATTTCAGTATGGATTCCTAAATTTTTATGGTTGTATAAATTATTCAACACTACATTAGGGATTCCGCCAATTCCCATCTGCAAAGTAGCGCCATCTTCAACTAATTGAGCTACATGGTAACCAATTTGTTTTTCAACTTCAGAAGGTTCTACAGTAAATACTTCATGAATAGGCTCATTTACTTCTACGGCAGCATCAATTTTACTCATATGTATAATGCCATCACCATGTGTTCTTGGCACTTGCGGATTTACCTGTGCAATTACTTGTTTAGCACATTGTATAGCAGTTAGCGTTACATCTATAGAAGTCCCTAAGGAACAGTAACCGTGCTTATCTGGTGGTGATACTTGAATAAAAGCGACATCTAATGGTAAAATTCCGCGTTTAAACAACAGGTGCATTTCGCTTAAGAAAATAGGAATATAATCACCGTGTTCAGAATTTACCGTGCGTCTTACGTTACCACCTACAAAACAACTATTTACGTGAAAACTTTTGTTGTAAGGATCTTGAGCATACAAAGCATCACCTTCCGTATGCATCTGCACCAGTTCTATATCTTTAATTTCTTGATAACGTTCGCATAGCGCTTTAATAATTACCTTAGGGGTCATTGCGGCTCCCTGAAAAAATACACGATTTCCCGATTGCACATTTGCTACAGCATCTTCTGCCGAAATAAATGGTATCATAACTCTTCTTTTTTAATTTCTACGACAAAATTAGTACACTAGTAGCATTTAAAATATGATATTTAGCATACTTCAACAAAAAGAAGTTTTTGATGAAAAAATATTGGGCGCAACCCAAGGCTCGGACTATTTGTTATCTCTTTTTTGCTTTGCTTCGACAAGCTCAACATGACAATAAAAAAGGATAAATATATTCTGAGCGAAAGTTGAAGGGCTACTATCCTTTACGCGGAACGTGACAATCTATTTGTGAAGAAATTTTTTCTGTGGTATGAATTGCTTTAGGAGAAACATACGGAATTCCTAATCCTAAACCGCGAAGTATAAATAATAATCCCACGATCACTACAAATACAGGAATGGCTTTTTGTATTTTTTGCCGAAAAGAAACGCTTAGAAAATTACCGGCTAACACCACAGTCGTCATTAACGGGATTGTACCTAAACCAAATAAAAGCATGTACACTAAACTCATAGGTACACTTTCATAAGCAAATGAACCAAAAATAGCCATATAAAGCAGCCCACAAGGTAAGAAACCATTTAAAAAACCAATGGTTAAAAATGTATCGGGAGTCTTCTTTTGAAGTTCTTTTCCTAAGGCTGATTTCACTTTAGAAATGAGTTGAAATACAGGTCTTGAGAAATTATATTTATTGAATTTTTGATGCGGAATTATTACGACTAAAATCATAAGCACACCAATTGCTATCGATATGTTCTGCTGAATCCCAAATAAAAATAAGCCCTTACCTAAAAGTCCAAATAGCAACCCTATAAAGCTATACGTGAACAACCTACCCACATGGTAAAGGCTTAATTGTAGTAGTGTTTTAAATTTATTTTTTCTATCCAGCGGAAGCATAAAAGCGATGGGGCCACACATGCCTACGCAGTGAAAACTTCCTAACAATCCTAATATGAAAGCTGAATAAAGCATGATTCTTTTTATTGTCGCTCTGAAATTGCCTGTTGGCAGACAGGTTTATTTTCAGGATTTTATTACTTATTTTTTGAAAATTGTCAAGTCAAGCGGAGTCGAGAACTTTTTATTTTTGTAATTTCAAAAAACCTCTCGACTCCGCTAGAGGTGACCAATTCATTAATTTTCAATTTTTCCTTGTAAATTATAAAGAGATACCATCACCTTGAAATCGATTCAGGACTTCATTTCGCAAGATTTTATTTTTCTATTTGTTATGTGGTTCCAAATCAAGTCTGGAATGACGAAAGCATCAATGAGAACAAAAAAACATTATCGCTAAGGTCTAATTTGTAAATCTTCAGTATACAAATAGCTTTCACCACCTGATGTCCAGTTCACCGACAAGATATATTTTCCTTCCACTAAAGTTTTTGCAGCTACAAACATTTGCTGATTTTCTAAAGTAATAGGTATTTCTACATCTAATTTTTTACTTGAAGGTCTGTAAAAATTAACTGTGCCTTCAATATTTTTCTTTTCTGCTGGAAAAACAATTTTTATTCCTTGTTCATCTACGTTAACATGAATATTATTAACCAAATTAGCTGAATTTTGTTTAGCATTTATTTCATCTTGAAAAGCTAATTCTTGTTTGTAATATTCTTCAGTCACCAAATCATGATCAAATTTTTTATCGGTACTCATGCGTACGATAAAAAACATGATAAAACTTATAAAACATACAATGGCAATTAAAATGCCGGTTCCCCAATTTATTTTTTTCATCGCTATTTATTTTTTAATTTTCTAAAACACACTTCGACTAGAGCTCAAAGTAACATGTATAGTTCAACTTTAAAACCGTCGATTCTCGTCCCAATTTTTCTTAGTTATCATAGCGCCAAATCACTCGAACTGACAAGTTTCCTATCACCTAAAACTACGTGGGCCTAAAAATGAAGCTTTTGTTTTTTCGATTAATTCATCTCCACTATAAACTCCAATTTCCACGCGCTCTTTATCACTTTCTAATGCGGACTGATTAATATCTATAAATAATGTTCCTTTAGACAAACCTTGTTCTGGCACTTCAAAATTAGCATGTGTCACCAATTCTATTTTTCCTTGATGAGATAATAATTTAAAATGAACATCTTCAATACTTTTTACTGTTTTATTGACCAGCTTAAAGGTGTACACGTTTCTAATCACATTATTATCCTTTTTTTCATACAACTGGCCTGGCAAACGTAATAAAGAAGCTTCTACATCATTTCTTAAAAATAGCATTCCAGTTAAAACACCGATAAGAATAATTAAAACGGCGGTATAAGCTTTTAGACGAGGACTAAAAGTAACTTTCTTTTTTTCTGCAATATTCTCTTCACTAGCATACCGAATTAAGCCTTTAGGTAAATCTACCTTTTCCATTATAGCATCACAGGCATCAATACAGGCGGTACAATTAACACATTCTAATTGGGTACCGTTTCTAATATCTATTCCGGTAGGACAAACATGTACACATTGAGAACAATCTATACAATCACCTTTACCTGTAGCTTCACGGTCTTCGTTTTTTCTAAATTTAGCTCTTCCTTTTTCTTTCTCTCCGCGTTTATAATCATACGCAACCACAATAGATTTTTGATCTAATAAAACGCCTTGCAATCTACCATAAGGACAGGCAATAATACACACTTGCTCTCTAAACCATGCGAAAATAAAATAGAAGACCCCAGTAAATATAAGAAGAGAGATGAGTGTGCTTTTGTGAGTACCGGGGCCTTCTGTTACATATCTTAAAAGTTGATCACTCCCAATTAAATAAGCTAAAAATACATTGGCGATAAGAAAACTAATGATAAAATAGATACTCCATTTTAAAGCTCTTTTTCTAATCTTTTCTGCATTCCAATCTTGTTTAGCTAAACGAATTTGCTTTCCACGATCGCCATCTATCCAATATTCAATCTTTCTAAATACCATTTCTAAAAAAATGGTCTGCGGACAAATCCATCCACAAAATATTCGACCAAAAGCTACGGTAAACAAGATAATAAAGACAATACCGGTGAGCATCGATATGACAAACAAGTAAAAATCTTGGGGCCAAAAAGGAAATCCAAAAATATTAAAGCGACGTTCCATCACATTAAATAACAAAAACTGGTTTCCATTCACCTTTATAAAAGGAGCTGAAATTAAAAACAGCAGAAGAATGTAACTTACCCAGGTTCTATATTTATAAAATTTCCCACTAGGCTTTTTAGGAAAAACCCAAGATCGTTTTCCTTCTTTGTCGATTGTACCTATAGAATCTCTGAATCTTTCGTTATCTGAAGTTTCCAATGTGTTGAGTTTTGGGATTAATGAATTCGAATTAGAAATTGAAGCATAAAACCCCGGAACGAGTCCGGGATAATTTATCTAAATTTCATCGGTTACTTTTATGGTATCTAATGAAGTGGTGTTTTCTGCTCTTTCTAAATGATCTGCTTTAGGAGCATCACCTTCTTCAACCCAAAGATCTCCTTGAGGTTCTTTTGGTTCTGCGGGCGTGGTTCCTTGTAATGAAATTACATAACTGGCTACTTGTGCTCTTTCTACAGGTTTTAGCGTTCCTTCCCAAGCTACCATTCCTTTACTAGAACGGCCTCCTTTGGTTACGGTTTTAAATACATTTTTAATTCCTCCTCCTAAAATCCAATATTTATCGGTTAGGTTAGGGCCAATACCACCACCACCATCAGGTTTGTGGCAAGCAGCACAATTGGTTTGAAAAATATTTTTCCCTGCGGCTAAATCTGAAGCTTCTGTTAACAATTCAACCGTATTAACATCTACTAAGTTTTTAGCGGTTTTTTTGTATTCTGCAATAGCTATTTTTGCTTCGACCACTTCAGCTTCATATTCTTCAATTTGATTATAGTCTTGAAAAATATGAAATCTTACTAAATACACTCCTGCAAAAAGTATGGTAGCATAGAAAAGATAGATCCACCAAGGTGGTAAATTATTATCTAACTCTTTTATACCATCATAATCATGATCTAAAACAATTTCATCTTCTTGATCTAAGGGTTTACGACCTACTAACTTATGATAAGTTTTCTTAAACCATACAAAACGTTGGGCTCTACTTTCTTTTTCTGCAGCTAAGTAGCGTTCTTTTGCTTCGGCATCTAAAGATTTAAAAAGCACATTCTGTAGGGCAGCTATACAAAACTCTACAGCGATGGCAAACAAACCTGCAATTCCTAAAACCAACCAAGCCAACGGATAAGTGGTAAACACAGAGCCTGTTTTTACTTCTACCGTGTATTCTATTAATAAGTAGCCAATTAGTAAAAATAAAACTACTCTAAGGTATGATGCAAAACTTCTCATAAGGCAGAATCTTTATCGGTTTCTAACGGAAGGCTACTTACTTCGTTGATGTAATCTTTTTTAGCAGTGAATACCCACCAAAATAGAGCTACAAAAAATAGAAAAAATATGAGTAAGGAAATTATAGGATAAATCTCTATCCCAGCTATAGTTTCCATATGTCCTTTTATAAACTTCAACATGGTTTTTGGTTTTAGTTTGAACTTGTTTCTTGGTTAGCGTCTTTAATTTTTATATCGGTTCCTAATCGTTGAAGGTATGCGATAAGAGCTACAACTTCACGATTTTTCATATCTACAAACTCGATCCCGTTTTCTTTTGCAAACTTTTTATCTGCTTCATAGCTGTCTGCAAAATCTGGATCTGAGTAAAGGTTTTGCTCAATTTGTGCTGCCTGCTCGTCCATCCATTTTTGTGCATTTGCTATTTCTTCATCGGTATAAGGCACTCCTAAAGAAACCATCGCACGCATTTTAGCTTCTGTTTGGCTACGATCGTGCTCGTCTTTGGTTAGCCATTTGTAACTAGGCATAATTGAACCTGAAGAAGTGGTTTGCGGATCGTAAAGGTGATTAAAGTGCCAGTTGTCTGAATATTTACCACCTACTCTAAATAAGTCTGGTCCTGTTCGTTTACTTCCCCATAAAAATGGGTGATCATATACATATTCTCCAGCTTTAGAATATTCTCCATAACGTTCTACTTCACTTCGGAAAGGTCTAATCATTTGAGAGTGACAAGAAACACAACCTTCACGAATGTATATATCTCTACCTTCTAGTTCTAATGGTGTATAAGGCTTGACACTTGAAATCGTTGGAATGTTAGAATCGATCATCAAAGTAGGTACAATTTGAACAGCACCCCCTATTAAAATTGCAATTGTCGCATAAATAGTTAAACGTACTGGTCTTCTTTCTAACCAAGTATGGTAACCTTCACCTGAAACTCGTTTTTGAGTTACTTTTGTTAATGGAGCTGCTTCTGCTAACTCATCAGTTACTTCATTTCCTGCTTTAATGGTTCTTACAATATTATAAAGCATAACGAAAGCTCCTAAAATGTATAAACTACCACCGATAGCTCTCATCCAATACATGGGTATAATTTCTTGTAAGGTTTCTAAGAAATTACCATAAGTTAAACTTCCATCGGGATTAAATTGTTTCCACATTGAAGCTTGCGTAAAACCAGCTACATACATAGGCAACGCATACATAATGATTCCTAAAGTACCTACCCAAAAATGTACATTAGCTAATTTGGTAGACCATAAAGTAGATTTCACTAATCGAGGCACTAACCAATATACCATTCCGAAGGTTAAAAAGCCATTCCAAGCTAAAGCGCCCACGTGAACATGTGCAATAATCCAATCACTATAATGAGCGATGGCATTAATGTTTTTTAAAGCGAGCATAGGACCTTCAAACGTAGCCATCCCATAACCGGTGATTGCAACCACCATAAATTTAAGAACAGGATCTGTTCTTACTTTATCCCAAGCTCCTCTTAAAGTTAACAAACCATTAATCATCCCTCCCCAAGACGGTGCAAGCAACATAATAGAAAAAGCAACTCCTAGGTTTTGTGCCCAATCTGGTAAAGCTGTGTATAATAAATGGTGAGGACCAGCCCAGATATAAATGAATATTAAAGACCAAAAGTGAACAATTGATAATCGGTAAGAATATACCGGACGATTAGCCGCTTTAGGCACAAAGTAATACATTAAACCTAAAAATGGAGTCGTTAAGAAAAAGGCTACCGCATTATGCCCATACCACCATTGTACCAGTGCATCTTGTACACCTGCATAGACAGAGTAACTTTTTAATGCACTTACCGGCAACTCTATATTATTAAAAATATGAAGTACCGCTACCGTTACAAACGTAGCTAAATAAAACCAAATTGCTACATACAAATGACGCTGTCTTCTTTTGAAGATAGTCCATATCATATTTACCCCAAAGGCTACCCAAACCAAAGCAATAGCAATATCAATAGGCCACTCTAATTCGGCATATTCTTTAGAAGAAGTATAACCTAACGGAAGGGTAATTGCTGCAGCGACTATAATTAACTGCCAGCCCCAAAAATTAAAGTTACTTAATGCATCACTAGCCATTCTAGCCTTTAATAAACGCTGTAAAGAATAATAAACCCCAGCAAAAATTGCATTCCCTACAAAAGCAAAAATTACGGCGTTGGTATGCAATGGACGTAATCGTCCAAAACTCAGCCAGGAGATTCCATCGGTAACGTTAGGGAATAAAAACATAAACGCTAAAAGAAGTCCTACAGACATCCCTACGATTCCCCAGAAAATCGTAGCGTACAAGAATTTTTTTACGATCTTATTGTCGTAATAAAACTGATCCATTTCCATTTTTATGATTGTTTATCTTTAGTTAATATTTGTTTTTGATTTTTCTCTTTTTTCAGATCTTCATCTTTCACTAACTCATCTTCAAAAAGCATTCGCACCGATGGCGTATATACATCGTCATACTGCCCACTCTTTACTGAAAAAATGAAAATAACGAAGAATAATACCGCAACGGTGACGCTAATGGCTAATAAAACATACATGACACTCATACTAAAACTCTTCTTATTAGAGTTCAAAAATAAATGTGAAGACTTTCTTAAAAAATGACATTTGTCAGGGTTTGAAAAATAGGCTTCTAAAATTAGGTTTAGGTTTTAGGGAATTTTTAATGCGGTGAGTAGTTAGTGAAGTAGTGAGTGAGTGAGTGAGTTCTAAGATAAAAGATAAAAAACAATTTCAATTTCATAATTCAAACAAATCGAAACCATGTTGTACGTGCTTGCTCCAAGTATAATTTTTCTCTAATTGATAATGGATGGTTTTTCTTATACCTACGGAAGAATAGCATATAAAATCAAATGATTTGGGTTTTACTAAATAACCACCCCAATGTTTTGGCATAGGAATGGGTTTATTTTTAAATTTCTTTTCAAAATATAACAACCTGTCTTCTAAAGCTATTCGTGAGTTTAATTGACTTCCTTGTGCTGATGCCCAAGCTCCTAATTGGCTTCCTGCAGGTCGTTGTAAAAAATAAGCTTCTGATACTGATCGTGGTAATTTTTCTGCCTTTCCTTGAATATGAATTTCGCAATCTATTTCTTGCCAGTTAAAATGCAAACTTACATTAGGGTTTCGTGCAATAGCCCTTCCTTTTTCACTCGTGTAATTGGTGAAAAATAAAAAACCTTCCCAAGTAAAGCGTTTTAACAATACCATTCTACTCTTAGGAGATGCGTCTTCCCCTATAGTCGTTAATAACATGGCATTCACCTCTCCTATTTCATCAGACTGTTCTGCTTGGTAAAACCAATGTTGGAATTCTTGTATAGGGTTGTGATCTAGATCCATACCTTCACTTTATTTCTTAAAAACACTTTATTTTAAGAAATTATTTATAAATTATTCTTGCATTTCAACTTCCAAATATCCAACCTCAATGCTAAAAATTAATTACAATTTCTTAAACAATTTTCTACCTTTTAGATTGGTAAGTACCGTTACAAATACCAATACCGTAATAGAACTTAAGGGCATTAAGATAGCTGCAATAATAGGCGACAACTGTCCGGTTACTGCAAAATACAATCCAATAACATTATAAATAAAAGATAGTACAATGCTCGATTTAATAATACCTACAGTTTGTTTAGCGGCTTGAATAAATGCACCAATCTGCTGAAACTGCCCAGCTTCTAAAATAGCATCACAAGCCGGTGAAAACACATTTACATTTTCGGCGATAGAAATTCCTACCTCACTCTGCGCTAAAGCTCCGGCATCATTTAAGCCATCGCCGACCATCATTACTTTTCGACCTTCTTTTTGGAGTGTATGTATATAATTGAGTTTATCTTCTGGTTTTTGATGAAACAGCATATCTGTTCCTAAAGGTAATAATTGCTGCAAGTATTTTTTTTCTCCTTGATTATCTCCAGAAAGAATCATTAAATGAAATCCTTTTTTTAATTGCTGAAAAAGTTCTTTTACTCCTTTTCTATATTGATTATGAAACACATATTTACCTTTATAATGATTACCTGTCTTTACATGAACAGCGGTAGCTAAAGTCTCGGTTTCAGTTTCATTGCCTACAAATTTAGCAGAACCTACGGCGATAGATTTATTGGCTTTTATAGCGTGCATTCCTTTTCCTGTAATTTCTTGAAAATCGTCTAAGGTTTGTATATCTTGTTCTGCTAGAAAATCATACAATGCTCTGCTTAACGGATGGTTGGAAGAACGCAATGTGTTTTTTAGTAATGAAGCTTCTTCATTAGAAAGTGGCATTCCTTCGTAAGCGATACTTGCTTTTTTATTCGTGGTAATGGTTCCTGTTTTATCAAAAATAAGCGTATCAATTCTTGCTATTTTTTCAATTACGTTTGCGTTTTTTAAGTAGAATTTTTGTTTACCAAAAATACGCAGCATATTCCCCAAGGCAAAAGGGGTGGCTAATGCCAAAGCACAAGGGCATGCAATAATAAGTACAGAAGTAAGTACATTTATCGCTAAACTACTATCGACCATTAACCAATAAGATGTCGCAACTACCGCAATGCTCAACACTGCCCAAGTAAAATGTTTACTTATGGTGTTAATTAAACCCACAAAACCCTGTTCTCGATCTTTTGAAAACACCGCATTGCTCCATAATTGTGTTAAATAACTCTGTTCTACAGATTTAATGGCCTCCACTTCAATAGCACCTGCCAACTGTTTTCCTCCGGCAAAAAGTTGATCTCCAGAATTTTTAGCTACTGTTTCACTCTCTCCAGTTACAAAACTGTAATCTATTTGTCCATTTCCTGAAATTAAAATACTATCTACTGGGAGTAACTCTGCATTTCTTATGAGTAATCGATCTCCTTTTTTAATCTTATATACTTGAATATTTTCTTCTTCAACTCCACCTTCAATTTTAGAAATTTTAGTCACCGCAATTGGGAAATACGATTTATAATCGCGCTCAAAAGAAAGAAATGAATAGGTTTTTTGCTGAAAAAATTTACCTAACAATAAAAAGAAAACCAAACCAGTAAGGCTATCAAAAAAACCAGAACCCGTATTGGTCAGCACTTCATAAGTACTTCTTAAAAAAAGAACCGAAATCCCTAAAGCAATAGGTACATCTATATTTAAAATCTTAGAACGTACACCTTTATAGGCCGAAATAAAATACTCTTGTGCAGCATAAAATACTACGGGTAATGAAAAAGCAAAGGTAAGTCCGCGAAACAAATACTTGTATTTTTCTAACCAAAAATCAGAAACTTCAAAATATTCAGGAAAAGAAAGAAACATCACATTTCCAAAAGCAAAACCAGCTACTCCCAATTTATAAATTAAACTACGGTCTACTTTTTTCTTTCCCTTTGAATAATCGTTTAAACTAATGTAAGGCTCATAGCCTATAGCACTAAGAAGCTTAACCACTTCTTTTAGTGAAACTGTATCAGTTTTAAAAGTTATACGTACGGTTTTCTTTGGAAAATTAACCTGTGACGTTTTTATGGCTGATTGTAACTGATTTAAATTTTCTAAAATCCAAATGCACGAACTACAATGCATATGTGGGATGTACAGGTTAACTACCTGAATATTTCCAGCGTTAAACTCTATTAATTTTTTAATAATATCAGGATGATCGAGATAATCGTATTTTCCTTCAATTTCCTGCGGAATAGCTCCAGGAGACGATTGCAAATCGTAATAGCTGGATAAATTATTAGTTGAAAAAATCTCATAAACCGTTTGGCAACCATGACAGCAAAAGTTTTTCTCGTCAAACAAAATAGGCGATTTCACACAATCATTTCCACAATGATAACAAGGTTGTTGCATCTTCTTTTCTAAAATATTTACAACTACAAAGTTGCACAAGAAGCCTTGGTTTAAAAATGATAATTGTCAGGATCTCTAAAATTTAATTTTAAAATTTTTATACTACCTTTCGGTATCTAAATTAAATTTCAATGAAAAGACTTGTTATTATAGTTTACCTGCTAAGTACGATTAGCTTCGCTGTTTGTGCACAAGCAGAACAAAACGTATTCAATATTTTGCACAAAGGCAAAGACATTGGTACCTTATATGCTAAAAAAGAGAACGTAGGAGGCAAAACCATTTATAGCAACCGTACTGAAATTGATACGCGTATGATTACTAAAATTGAAGTAGACTACAATTACAAAGTAGTATATGAAAATGAACTCTTATCGCATGCACACGTATTGATACTATTTAACGGAAAAGAGAAAACTAATACCTACACAGACCATAACAAAACCGGATATATTTTTTACGAAGACGATAAAGAAGAAAACCGTATTCATGAAAATATTAGGTACTCTACGGTAAATTTAATGTTTGAAGAACCAGACGGCATCGAAAAAGTTTATGCTGAAGAACATGGTATTTTTCATCAGATTAAAAAAATAGGAGTTCATCAATATGAAAAGACCAATCATAAAGGAAAATCTAGCATCTATACCTATAAAGACGGACATTTAACCGAAGCCGAAATTGATGCTGGACTTATAAGTTTTAGAATAATAATGAAATAAAAAAAACACCACAATTGCTTGTGGCGTCTTTAAAAATTTGGGGAAAATTTTTATTTGGTACGAATTGATTTGTAAAAACTTCTTTCTGAAGATACTACTGCTAGCATATAATTTCCTGCAGGAACCTTAGAAAAATCAAATGTTTTTTTAATCACTAAATCATTATTTTTTAGAGAAGTAACAATATTCCCTTTTTCATCATACACATATAAATGCATAATCTCTTCATTAGGGTTAGTAAACGCTACTTTTAATTGGTTGTTTTCTTCTTTAAAAGTTGGCTTGAAGATAATTTTTGAAGCTTCATTTACAGTTATTGTTTGTTTTCTTTTTACAATCTCTCTTGCATAAATACTATTTTCATCTTCTAAATGAAGAAAATATTTACCATCTGGTACCATCTCTAAGCTTAATTGCTTTTGAAAATCACTCGTTAAATTCATTTCTTTAAACAATACTTTTCCTTCTGCATCTAATAAAGTTAACATATCTCCTGCCTGGGCATCATTCAACTCTACCATTAAAATTTGATTCTTAGCGACCGCTACCTCAAAATTCTTTGCTGCATTTGCATTGTAACTTACAATAAGCAATAATGTAAATACGATTGTTTTAATTGTTTTCTGCATCATCTTTAGTTTTAATGGTTACTAAAAAATTTCTTTTATAATTACATGACAAATGTACGAGCATAAGTAAGTTTATTTTAGCACGCATTAAACTTAAATATGTGCTATATTAACCCTTAACCTTTGCTTAATGTTAATTTAATGATCAATTACATACATAATAATGTTGATGCAATATTTTTAGTATATTCATAAATTAAAGTTTAATTTTTTTTCAGAATCATAATATGCCTACAAAAAAAAATTCTAAACCTATTTTTGAGAAAGTTGAACCCTTATTTGGGAACTCTTTTTCTTACAAACATTTTAATCAAGATAACCTCAATAAGAGTGAAAAGTTTTGGCATTACCATCCAGAATTAGAATTGGTATACGTGAATAGAGGATCGGGAAAACGCCAAATAGGAAGCCACGTATCTCATTATAGGAATGGAGATTTAATTTTAATTGGTGCCAATTTACCGCATTGTGGTTTTACCGATCAAATGAGAGAAGAACAACAAGAAACAATTATTCAGTTTCTTCCTGATTTTTTAGGGCAATACTTTTTTGATATTCCAGAAATGTCGCCTATTAAAAATTTATTTGAACGTGCAGCCAAAGGCATTGTTTTTCATGGTCAATATAAACGTACCATTGGAGCTAAAATTCAGGGCTTGCGTTATGAAGACAGTTATCATAAACTCTTGGGGTTATTAGAAATTCTCAAACTTTTAGAAGAAGCTAAAAACTACACGGTTTTAAATGCCGAAGGTTTTATGCTCGAAACCAAATTAGAAGACAACAATCGTATCAATACCGTTTTTAATTTTGTGAAAGAGGAGTTTCAACGTCCCATTTCATTAGAAGAAATTGCAGAATTGGTCAATATGACGGTTCCTGCATTTTGTAGGTATTTTAAAAAAATTACCGGTAAAACTTTTGTTCAATTTGTAAATGAATACAGACTTACGCATGCAGCGAAACTACTTCATGAAAAACAAATTAGCATTACCGACGTATGTTTTCAAAGCGGATTTAATAATTTTAGTTATTTCAACAAAAAGTTTAAAAGCTTAACCGGAAGATCGCCGTCTACGTATAGAAATGAGTTAAATTTTACGCTGAGTTAATCAATTGTAATCAAATGATTATTCGCTATAAAACCAAGCTATCCTAAAGATGAGTGCATATGCTCTGTAATAACTAATGCGCTGTCGTAGCACTTTTTTGTTTACTACGGGTTGACTAAAGAAACATTTTTACAATTTATTGATAATCAAAAAAAAAACTATTTTAAATCATCTGAAAAATGTCCTGTATGCTTACCCTTTAAAAATTTCTGCTGATTAAAATCGGTAGATTTTCCTTTAGGTATGCTTAAACTTTTCCATTCTTCTCCTTTTATCATTCTACCTATATATACAATTTGCCCTAAGTGGTAAGCATAATGTGCTAACTGTCTATTGATTGCATCGAGTACGGAGTGTTCTTGATTTCGAATGTAAATTTTGGTATCAAAATTCTCTTCTGTGATGGTATTTAAAGCGCTAAAAAGGCACGTCCAACCTTTTTCCCATTTCTCAAGCAATTCTTTTTTAGTCGTGATCACTTCTTCAAACTCTGAGTCTCTATTTCTCCACCATTTCTCTCCATCTGTAGTTAAAAAATCGGTCCACCTAGATTGCATATTTCCCCATAGGTGATTTACGATAATTCCAATAGAATTTGAGGCTTCATTATATTGCCAAAAAAGTTCTTTTTCTGAAAGCTGATCAAAAGTTTTCTCGCCCACAGATTTATAGTATTCAAATTGCTTAAAGACACTTTCTAAATATTCGGTTTTCATTTTATTTTGGTTTTAAAAGAATAACGTCACAGCATCTCAATTTTGTTCTAATTGATTATTCTCTAAAATAATAAAATTGAATAAGAACCTTGGGGTTTGAAGAATTATTAATTTTGAATTTGATGAAACCTAATGATAAGTTGTTTTATTTCGGCATTGCTCACCAACTGTTTATTGGCTTTAATTTATTGCCTGCTTTATCAAACTCATTATATACTCCAAATCTTTAGTATGTTTAATCATGGTTTCATAATCACCATTACCCCAATGACCAGTATTAGATACATCCCGCATTATTTTTTTGGGGTCCTCAAGTTTCCCTATTGGCAGATTAATAAAAAGCTTTAGCCCTTTTTTAAGAATAACAATATCTGATATGTTTTTGTCTTTTTTAAAGGCTATATAAAGTTTTTTAGGTTCTATCTCAATGTCATCTGCTAGGTTTAAAATAGCTTCCTTAAATGCTTCATACAATTCAATGACCTCGTCACAGGTATTGCTTAAATGATCTTCTTCAGTATACACTTTTATTTCTTTGGTTACTGATTCTAGTTTTGAGTTAGAAGCTGTAATTGGTTTGATACTTTCGGCAGCTTTGCTTTTCTTGATTTCGTTTACGCTTATTAAATCATTCTCGTAACGTTTAACCTCCCATAACTCAATAGCGATGTCTTTAAAATTGGTTGCTGTTTTTTGGTTTTCTGTAAAGCTTGTAGAAACAAAAACTACCCTAGTCTGACTCCAATCTACTTCAGAACGTTTTAAATGAGTTTTTAGAGTTTCATTATACTCTATAATAAAATCTGCTTTATTTTCGAGCATTAGGCTTAAATAGGTAAAGCCCTGGTCTACGACACTTATATTTTTGCTTCTTTTGTATTCTATAATAATAAATGCCTTTGATTGTGTATCGTAGGCTAAGGTGTCTATACGCTTGTTTTTTATGGAGAATTCAGATTTTACCAACTGTAAATTCATCAACTCACTTAAATTAGTTTCAAAAACCTGCTGAATTTCCTTTTCTAACTTGAAAGGTTTTTCTTTTAGACTACTTATACTGTTTGAATGTAATTTATATAAATTCATTAGATACTTTTTCTATTGACTAATCTCCCTATTAGAGTTGACCACCTACTCCTTTAAACTTTTCGACAAAGCCTGCTATTTTTTGAAACACGCTTTGTTTTTTGGTGAGGTATTGCGGGTTTAACGGACTCATTTTTGGTAAAATCGAATTTAACTCTGTGCCGTTTTCACTAGCATATTCACGTTTTAGAGAAGATAACATATAGCGTTTGGCTGCTGCTTCATTTAAGTTATCGTCTTTAATTAATTCTTCGGCTTCTTTCTTTTGCTTCTTTTGAGCAAATGCAAAAAAAGCTTCTATAATACCAGATTTGTCTTCTATCGCATCTAAGTCTGTTGAATTGATAAAATCTACCACTAAGCTTTCTTTGGCTCTATTGCCAATACTCGCACGAATTACGCGTCTTATTTCTTCTACTAAATCGGCTTTACTTTTTGTTTTCTTATTGTTTTCAAAAATCAACTCAATAATATAGTCTAAGTTGATTTCTTGTGATTTCAATAAATCAATTTCAAAAACTACATCGTCCCAATCAATACTAGATTCTTCTGCTTCTTTGCCTTGTTTATCTCTTCTTAGCCAATCACGAATATCATTATAGGTAGAGCGATAATCTTGTACGGTTCGTTCTTCCAGTACATCAAGGCCTTGCATATTTTCTAGATCTGCATCGGTTAAGAAGTTGTTTTCTTTAAATTCTTCTACAGCCTCTTTATCATCTTTGTCTATTTTTTGAAGTGCTTTCAGGTACGTAAATTCATCGTAGTTCTGCAAGATGTTTTCTACACGTAAGTATTCCCCAAAGAGTTTAGAAAATTCTTTTTTATCTTTTTCGGTTTCTATCTGGTCTGTATTTGGGAACTTCTCGTTTAACTCGTTTACGATTTCTATATAACCACGACGTGCTTTCCCTGTAGCGATATCTGCAAAACCTTCTAAATATTCTTTATAGCTTTTTTCTAAAACAACATTCTTGGTTTTGCTATCTCCAAATAGCGTAATCGCATCTACCGTAGCTTTTTCTAAATCTCTAAACGTGACAATATTTCCAAAGGTTTTGGTGGCATCGTAAATACGATTGGTACGCGAAAAGGCTTGCATTAAACCGTGGTAACGTAAGTTTTTATCTACAAACAAAGTATTTAAAGTAGGTGCATCAAAACCGGTTAAGAACATCCCTACCACAATTAAAAAGTCGATATCCTGATTTTTAACTCGCTTGGCTAAATCGCGATAATAGTTTTGAAATTCTTTACTATCTACTCCAAAACTGGTTTTAAATAGTTGGTTGTAGTCGTTAATCGCTTTGGTTAAAAATTCTTTAGCACTCATATCCATTGCTGAAACTTCAAAACTTTCGTCTTGAATTTCGCCTATGGCATTTTGCTCTTCATTAGCTGCAAAAGAAAAGATAGTGGCAATTTTTAAAGGTTTGTCGCTATCTTTTTGCAACGCATTAAGCATCTCGTAATAAGATTTTGCTGCATCTATACTACTTACCGCGAACATGGCGTTAAACCCGCTATTGCCGCCTTTTGTTCTATGCGTTTTTCGCCTAAAATTATTTAATATGTATTGTGATATTTCTTTTATACGTGTAGGGTGTAATAAAGCCTTTTTGTTTTCAGCTGCACTTAGTTTTTCTAAATCCTGTTCGGTTTCTATTCCTTTAAATTGAGGACGAACATCATTATAATCTACCTTAAACTTTAATACTTTTTCATCCCGAATAGCATCGGTAATCACATAAGAATGTAACTCTGTGCCAAATACGCCTGCGGTTGTATCTGCGCCCAACGCATTTTCAGGAAATATTGGCGTACCAGTAAAGCCAAATTGATAGTATTTTTTAAACTTCTTTTGAAGATTTTTTTGAGCTTCCCCAAATTGTGAGCGATGCGCTTCATCAAAAATGAACACGACTTGCTTTTGGTAAAGCTCTAAGTCTTTTTCACTTTTAATGAGGTTGTTTAATTTCTGAATGGTCGTGACAATAATCTTATTATCGTCTTTTTCGATATTTCTTTTTAAACCAGCTGTGCTATCAGAACCGTTTACACTATCTGGAGAGAATCGCTGATACTCCTTCATGGTCTGAAAGTCTAAATCTTTACGGTCTACTACAAAAAATACTTTATCTATAAAGTCTAATTCTGTGGCTAGGCGGGCTGCCTTAAAACTGGTTAAGGTTTTTCCCGATCCTGTGGTGTGCCATATAAAACCGCCACTTTCTGTAGTTGCCCATTTTTTAGCTTCGTAACTACTTTTTATTTTCCATAAAATACGCTCGGTGGCTGCGATTTGATAAGGACGCATGATCAGCAAGATATTACTAACATCGAATACAGAATAATTCAGCAGAATATTAAGTAATACATTTCTTTGAAAAAAGGTAGCGGTAAAATCTTTTAAATCGAAAATCCGTTGGTTATCTGCCAATGCCCAATTCATCGTAAAATCAAAACTATTTTTATTTCGTTCTACGGTATTGGCAAAATAACGCGTATCTGAACCGTTAGTAATGACAAAAAGCTGTAAATATTTGAATAACGAATTTGTGGTATTAAAACTCTCTTTGGTATACCGATGTACTTGGTTAAAAGCTTCACGAATGGCAATGCCTCTTTTTTTAAGCTCTATTTGCACCAAGGGCAAACCATTCACTAAAATAGTAACATCATAACGATTGGCGTGTGTGCCTTTTTGCTCGAATTGCGAAATAACTTGCAATTTATTTCGTGTTATATTTTGCTTATCGACCAGGTAGATGTTTTGGATATGCCCATCATCAAACACGAAATCGTAGATATAATCGTCGTGTATTTTTCTGGTTTTATCGACAAGGTTATCGCTAGGTTTATCTAAATACTCAACTACAAAACGCTGCCACTCTTTATCGGTAAATTGCATATCATTTAGGTTTTGCAATTGTACCCGTACATTGGCTAACATGGTTTGTTGATTAAGCTGCGGAAGTAACTCGTAACCTTGGTTGTTTAGATCTTGAATAAGTTCTTTTTCTAAAGCCGCTTCGGTTTGATAGCTTACCGGGGCTTCGTTAACTTCTGAAAACTTTTGGTATCTATCTAAAATAATAAAGTTTTTAGATTCTGCGATGGGTTTATACATAATAATGGTTAATTATTAATGGTTAGTTGTTAATGTTGGTTTTAGTTGTTTTTATAATGGTTGTGATTAACTTTATAATTTCAACAGCCTTATTATTTAGACTCATAAATTCTTCACTTGTAAGATAATTTGTAGCTTTTAATAGCTCTAACCAATATATCGTTTCATTAATTTCTTTTTGAGCAATAGCCATTTTATGGATAAAGTCTTTTTTTGTTTCTGCGTGTTCTGCCTCACGCAGCATTGCGCCTACACTTGTACCAGAACGTAATAATTGTTTTGATAAAACAAACTCCTTTTTCTGTTCGCATAAATATTGATAAAGCTTTACGATACGCACCGCAAACTCAAAACTCTTATCCTTTACAATATTCTTCTTCATTCTTTAATTATTAGTAGTCAACCATTAACCATTTATCATTAACCATTTATCATTAACCATTTATCATTAACCATCAACCATTAACCATTTATCATCAACCATTAACCATTAACCATTTATCATTAACCATTTATCATCAATCATTTATCATCAACCATTAACCATTTATCATTAATCATTAACCATTTATCATTAACCATTTATCATCAACCATTTATCATTAACCATTTATCATCAACCATTTATCATCAACCATTAATCATCAACCATTAACCATTTATCATTAACCATTAATCATCAACCATCAACCATTTATCATTAACCATCAACCATTAACCATTTATCATCAACCATTAACCATTAACCATTAATCATTAACCATTTATCATCAACCATTTATCATTAACCATCAACCATTAACCATTTATCATCAACCATTAACCATCAACCATTAACCATTTATCATCAACCATTAACCATCAACCATTAACCATTTATCATCAACCATCAACCATTAACCATTAACCATTAATCATTAACCATTTATCATCAACCATTAACCATTTATCATTAACCATTAATCATTAACCATTTATCATTAACCATTAACCATTAAAACTTAACCATTACCAAACGCTAACAATTGATTGCGATAATACTCATATTGCTTTTGCCGTAACGCTATTTCTTTAGGTAACCCCTCGCTGATAGAAGTGGTAATTATATCGAACTTATCCAGAATAGATACGATGCGTTCTTGTTCTTTCGGTGAAGGAATGGGTATTAAATAATCCATTATCTTCGTTTTATTACCACGAGGCATTTTAGCTCCTTTTGAGTACTTCATATTGAATGCAAAGAAATTATCATCTGCTAAAACTTGATATAGAAATTTTGGACTTATATTTTCGTTAATTAGTCTAATAGTTAAAACGTCTCCATTAGTTCCGCCTATGCTATCAGACAACCAAATTTTCTTTAAATACGGTCTTATATTTCCAATTAGTATATCATTAATTTGAAATCGTGTAGAATTTCCTTTAGTAGGTACTCTGGTCGAAATTGTCTTACCTAACTTATCTTGTAATAGATTGTCGACACCTACGTAATTATTCTCATCTAACTCTTCAAAACCGATACGATCTTTAGAATATTCTCCAATTTCTCCCAAAGTCTTCCACTCAACCTCATTTTCATCAAAACTCAACAACTGTTCCCGATAGTAGCTAAACTGCTGTTTACGGGCGGTAAGCTCTGCGGTAAGCTCTGCGGTAAGCTCTGCGGTAAGCTCGGTAAACGTATCGAGAATGTCAACTATCTTTTGTTGAATTTCTAAAGATTTTTTTGGGTTTTCCGGGCAAGGGATGGGGATTTTATACTCTTTAAGTTTCTTAACACCTATAATACCGAGACTACCATTCTTATTAGCGTTTTCTTTACACCAATTACTGAATTTAAAGAAATAATGAAACATAAATTTGATACTCAAAATTTCTTTATAGGCATCTTTTAGACTAAAACTGGTAATTTGTTGATTAGTTAAAAATGGAGTTAAAACTAAAGCGTGCTCACCTATTGTTGCAGTAGTAGACATAAATAGAGAGTTTGCAGGAATTAGGTCACCTTTAACTGCTGATTTCGTGACTTGTTGAAACGCAGTATTTAAAATTCTCCCATTTTGTCTAATATCCTCTAAACGGAACCACGGTATATCCCCATTTTGCCAAAATTCCTTTTTCTTTTTTGAAGGTGTATATCCATTTTTCACATTAAATATTTCATCAACTGTTTTCCATTCCACTTCAACCCCATCTAATAAATTCTCTAAAAATGGGAGATTATCTTGGCTATTAGTATTTGCTTCTGCATTATCCATTTTTAATTTTTCTTTATCCATTAGGCTTGCGGCTTTCTTTTTTGGCTTTCTTTTCTAAGGCAGCAAGGGTGTTTAAATAGTCTTTTTCTACGGTACTTAGTGTTTTGGCTTTGTACTTTTTGTATTCTTGGCTTGCTTTTTCTTTAGCTTTTTCTGAAGATATTTTACCGGCATCGCCCAGCACTTTACGGCCTGTAGTGGCTAAGATATTGTCTAGTTCTTGTACATAATCTGCCATACGCATTTCTTTTTCTTCAATCGCATTTAATTCGGCTAAATCAAAATAAGCGGCTACCAGATTATTGAGTACTTTAAGTTCTTTTTCGGCTAAAAAATTTTTGGCGACCATGGCTTCTGCCTGGGTGGGTTGTTCTCCCTTAAAATTGGTGAGGCCAGCAAAAGGTTTATTACTGTCTACTCTTAAAAAAATAACTTCACTAGCCGTATTGCCGTGGGCGGCATAGTGTAGTTTGTTTTGTACAATTTTAAAGAAGGTAGTGCTTTCTTGGCTTTTGGGGTTGTAGTCTGTAGCGGTAGCATATAAATCTAATACTTGCCTATACATTACTTTTTCGCTAGAACGTATATCGCGTATGCGGTTTAATAACTCTTTCCAGTAATTGCCACCGCCAAGGTTTTTAAGGCGGTCATCATCTATGGTAAAACCTTTTACGATATATTCTTTTAAGCGTTGGGTTGCCCAGATACGAAATTGTGTTGCAATTTTAGAATTAATTCTATACCCTAAAGCTATAATCATATCTAGGTTATAATAGTCTAGATGCCTAGTAACCTCCCGATTACCTTCTGTTTGAACTGTTCGGATTTTCCGAACAGTTGCTTCTGGCATTAGTTCTTCATCGGTATAAATATTCTTTATATGCTCACTTACTGTAGACTTTGAAGTTTGATAGAGTTCTACCAATTGCTTCTGGGTTAACCAAACATCTTCATCTTCTAGATGAACGGATAGTTGAGCAAGACCATCATCACTTTTGTAAATTATAAGGTTACTATTTATTTTACTCATCCTTCAATTTCTTTTACGATGGCATCAATTTCTGACCTTAGCTTATCTATTTTTTTTACGGTTTGTTCAACTTCTTTATTGAGTACCTTAATATCTATTTTCTCTCGGGTATCTTTTGGTGCTACATAAGAACTGACCGATAGGTTATAGTCGTTGTCTGCTATTTTCTTATTATCGATAGTCGTCGCTACGTGAGCTACTTCCTTCTTATTATCAAACATCTCAATAATGGTATCAATATGCTTATCGAGCAACACATTATTATTGGTTTCTTTTTTAAAGAAGTCTTCCCCACTTACGTCTATAAATTGGGTTTTCGTATCGGTTTTACTTTTTGAAAGCACCAAAATATTTACGGCTATAGAAGTCCCAAAAAACAAATTAGGCGCTAAAGAAATAACGGTTTCTACAAAGTTGTTTTCTACCAAATATTTTCTAATTTTTTGCTCGGCACCGCCACGGTAAAAAATACCCGGAAAACAAACTAAAGCCGCTCTACCTTTACTTGATAAATAACTTAAGGCGTGTAGTACAAAAGCAAAATCTGCCTTCGATTTAGGTGCTAACACACCAGCGGGCGCAAAACGATCGTCGTTAATCATGGTAGGATCATCGTTACCAATCCATTTTACCGAATAGGGCGGATTGGAAACAATGGCTTCAAAAGGTTTTTCATCTCCCAATTCAGGAGTTATCAGCGTATCACCGTGTACCAAATGAAACTTGTCGTAATTGATGTTATGCAAAAACATATTCATCCGCGCCAGGTTATAGGTGGTATAGTTAATTTCTTGGCCGTAAAAACCTTCTTGTATGATATGATTTTTAAAATAAGGTTTCGCTTGCAATAATAATGAACCCGAACCCGCCGCAGGATCATAGATTTTATTAACCGTCTCTTGTTTATGTAATGCTAATTTTGCAATAAGATGCGAAACATTGGGAGGCGTAAAAAACTCTCCACCAGATTTCCCTGCATTGGCCGCATAATTGGAGATTAAAAATTCATAGGCATCTCCGAAGAAATCGATTTTATTGTCTTCAAAACTACCAAATTTTAAACCGGCCACTCCTTTTAAAACTTTTGCTAAACGGCTGTTTTTACTTTCTACCGTGCTTCCCAGTCGGCTACTGGTAGTGTCAAAATCTGCAAATAAGCCCTTAATATCTTCCTCAGAAGGGAAACCGTTGGCAGAACTTTCAATAGCAGAAAAAATGGCGGCTAAATCTGTATTTAAGTTTTCGTTAGAGTTAGCATTCTTTACGATATTTTTAAAAAGCTGGCTTGGGTAAATAAAATAGCCTTTGGTTTTTATCGCATCTTCTTTAATTTCTGGGGTAATTACCTCATCTGATAAACTGGCATAATCTATACTTTCATCACCACCCTCAATGTAAATGGTGAAATTTTCACTAATAAAACGATAGAAAAGACTTCCTAAAACAAAATGCTTAAAATCCCAACCATCTACTGAACCTCGAACGTCATTGGCTATTTTCCAAATTTGGCTCTGTAATTCGGCTCTTTGTGCTGTACTTGTCATTTATTAAATTTAGATGTTTTATTCCCTATAGTGGAATATTTTTTCAACAAAACTTAGTTTTCAACGCTACAAAGTTTTTTTTAATTGAAGAGGTTAAAAATATAAATCTTTTTTGACAAGTTAATAAGTATTAAAGCTTATCCCTAGGAAGTTTTATAACCTACTTAAAGCAAGCCTTTAACCAACGTTAGTTTTTGTTTGTAGAAGAAAAAAGGTATTAGGTTAGAAAATAGATGATAAACAAAGTATAGAAGCAAAAGAAGCTTAAGTTTCTTTTGCATCCTAAAAAAAATCCGCAGTCTAATTAAAGACTACGGATTCCAACTTACGTGGGGTAAAAAGTTTTTAGTTGAGAAGTGATAAAATTTTATGGTAAATTTCGTTATTTTCATACACTCCGGTAAATTTTTGAGCTTGGGGTCCGTATGCAAAAACCGGCACCATGGTAGCGGTATGATCATGGGTGGTAAAGTCACCTTCTATCATGTGATTTTCTAGATTTCCTTGCGGAACGCTAAATCCTGAAGTTTCATGATCTGCGGTAATAACCACCAAAGTTCCGGGGTGAGTATCTGCAAATTGCAAAGCTCTTGAAATTGCTTTATCAAAATCTATACCTTCGCTGACTATCCCACCTACTTCATTAAAATGTCCAAATTTATCGATCTGGGCACCTTCAATCATCACAAAGAAAGGTTGTTTTTGTTTTTCTAAAAACTTAAGACTATGCTCAACAACTTTTGGAAATTGCTCACCACGACCTTTTAATACAGAAGGCACCCCAGCATTCGCCATAAAATAACCTACACGTGCTGCTGTTGATGAAGAAATAGCTTCTGGAGTTTCGACCAACTGAAAAGGCATTTCTACTTCAAAATATTTTTTCCCTCCTCCAGCAAAAAGCGTAAGTTCACTCTCATATAAGTCTGAAGCTATGGCTTGCGTCATGCCACGATCTTTTTGGTGTGCATAAAAAGAACTAGGTGTTGCTCCTGTAATTTCATCGGTAGTGATCACTGCGGTATTAAAATTTCTTTGTTGTAAAACTTCACAAATACTTGAGATTTTATTGCCTGAAACATCAACCCCAATGGCACGGTTATAAGTTTTTTCACCTGTAGCCAAAGCAGTTCCCGCAGCAGCAGAATCGGTTGTAAAATCGTCTGCAGAAGAAGTTTTAATTAATCCCACGTGTTTTAGTTGTGTTAGACTAAGCTCGCCTCCATTAGCTAAAGTTGAAGCAGAAATTTGAGAAAGCCCATTACCATCTCCTATTAACAAAATAATATTTTTCACTGCTGTTTCTTCTCCATCAGTGGCATAAGTAGGCTGGTATACTTTTGAAAATATTTCATTTTTATAGATACGTTTGGGCAGAGTTTCTATATAGTTTACACAGGTAAAAGGTTGGTCTGTATTAATTACTTCTACACCTAAATCTACAAACGCTTTCCAAGCACTTTTAGAATCTGGAGTTCCCCAAAAGCGAAAAGGTTTTCCATAAGCCTGAGCTTTTTTAATCACTTGTGTTACCTGTTGCAGGTCTTGTTCTGTAAATCTACCTTTCCCATTCCAGTTAGCATAGTTGGGGTAAGGAAGACTAATCATGGCAACACGTTCCCATTGAGCAGAGGTTAGTGGCGCTAACGATTGATAATCAAATTGAATAAAATTAGGGTAGTTATGAAATTGTTTTGGTGAAGGTTGATTTCCTGAAATGATAATTTTAATAGTATTCTCTGCCAACAACGCTTTATAATTGGCTAAAACCTTTACTAACTCTTTTAGTGTTTGATGCGCATCGGTTTTAACATCTATTAATAATTGAAGTGGCTCATTAGTTAGCATTTGTAATGATGCCGCCTCTTTTAAAGGTTGTAAGTAAAGACTTTCTAGTGTTCTAGTTTCTGAAATTTCATCTTCTCTGTGGGCTACACAAAGCTTTTTGTGTTTATAAAAAACATCAATTTCTATAGAACGAGCTCCTGCAGCATAAGCTTGCCAAAATGGAATTTGCTGTTCATAATCATTATGAGAATGAACTATTGGATATTGCTGTGCGTACAGACTACCAAAGCCTGTAATTAGGATCCAAAAACTTAGTATTAAATTTTTCATAGTATAAAATAGAGGTAGTAAAAGCTGCTATTTTAAGAATAGCAGCTTTACATGAAACAAACAATCAAATATTACCAACCTAGGTTTTGAGGTATTCCTGAGCTTTCAATCACTGTAGTTGGTAGTGGCCAAACGTGCATATAAGAACTATCGTAATTTCTTGCACTCCATACTTCTTGTATGCTATAATTAGAGTTAGGATCTGTACGATCTTCGTGTATTCTTCCGTGTAAGGGTTGAGCATATACTTCTTCGGCATCGCCCCAACGCACTAAATCAAAATGGCGGTTGGCAAATTCTCCTGCCAATTCTACACGACGTTCATGCTTTACATCTTCTAAAGTAGCTCCTGAAATTGCAGCTAAGCCTGCTCTATCGCGAACCGCATTTAAGGGTGCATCACCATTTTGTCCTTGCATGATTAAAGCTTCAGATTTCATCAATAATACTTCGGCATAACGTAAAAGTGGTATATTATAAACTGTAGATGGATCGTCACCATTGCTATTTACATAAGTTCCAATAGGGTTTTCATACCCAAACTCATACATGTATTTGTTAAACTGAAATCCAGATAAAGAATTTTCTGAGTAGTATCTTCTATCTTCTCCAAAATAAGAGAACTCGTCTCCATACGCTAAGATAGTTACTTCTTTACGGGCATCATTTGCTTCAAAAGCTTCATACAATTCTAAAGTGGGTTGGTAGTAACCCCAACCATTATATTTACTCCATCCTTTATTTTCTAACATCACACCAGATAATATACTACCCCCATTTACACCAGAGTTGACCGACCAAATGTATTCGCTCGTCCAATTGTTTAAATGACTGTGCAATAATCTAAAATCTTCTGCTGGTTGATCGGTATCAATTAAAGCTCTTCCTGAACCTGAATTGGTCACTTTATCACTAAATTTAACCACATTTTCATATTGACTAGCATCATATTGTGCCCAGTATAAATACGTTTTCGCGATATAAGCGTAAGCAGCATCTTTATGCGCATGCCCATAATCTGCTCCAGACATTTCTGTAAATAGCGGTAATAATTCTGCTGCAGCTTCTAGGTCTTGCACAATTTGATCGTAATTTTCTACTACACTTGAGGGACGCTCATAAGTTCCTGCCGAAGCATCCATATTATCTACAGTAACAATAGGAATCCCCCCGTTTTGACCATCATCACCATAGGTATGGGCTAACCAGAAATAGAAAAAACCACGCATAAAATAAGCTTCTCCCATTGCTTGATTTTTTAAATCTTCACTAATATTCATTGCTGGAATATTTTTTAAAATATCATTCGCTCTACGAATTACTTTAAAAGCCCTAGGGTACATATTACCGGTATACCCTTCATCGCCAGTACATACAAAGTTTTTCACATTATCGGCATCGGCTTTAATACGCCCCGTAATCATATCGTCGGAGGCATTGATGTACCAAAAGAAGCCACGCCCAAACATTTCTGAAGTTTTCATTTCTTCATACATACCATTAACCGCAAGATTTACATCATCTGCTGTTTTCCAGAAATTTCCGTAAGAAACGCTTCCTTTAGAGTTTACATCTGTAAAATCATCTGAGCACGAAGTAAACATTAACGCTGCTATAGAAAAAAGCGCAATGCTTTTAAGTTTGATATAGTTTATCATAATTTTCTTTTTATGTATTTGATATTAAAATGACAAGGATAATCCAAGAACATATTTAGAAGACAATGGGTATCTACCTATATCTAAGCCATTATTGCCTACCTCAGGATCCATCCCTTCATAATCGGTAATTGTGAGTACGTTATCTGCAGATGCGTAAATACGCAAAGAAGAACCTTTAAAAATATGATTCATCGTAGTAGTGGGTAGTGTATAGCCTAGGGTGATGTTTTTAACTCGTAAATAAGAAGCATTTTCTAGGTACCAACTAGAGGTAGTCCCAAAATTACCGTTAGCATCACTTGTAGATAATCTAGGAATCGTAGCTCCTGTATTTTGTGGACTCCAAGCATTTAACACACGATTATCTAAATTATACCCCTGTAAGGAAGCATTGTAAGTAGAATATTTATAAGCATTAAAAGCTTTAGCTCCCGATACTCCTTGAAATAAAGCACTTAAATCCCAATTTTTAAAATTCAAATTCATCCCAAAACTATAGGTAAAATCTGGCAAATAACTTCCTGAGAATTTACGGTCACCACTATCTATTTTACCATCGCCATTGGTATCTTCAAATCTAAAATCTCCTGGTTGCGCATTGGGTTGAATTAATGCTCCATTACTATTAGTGTAGGCATTAATTTCTTCTTGAGATTGAAATATTCCCGTTTGAGGTACCAAAAAGTAAGAATATAAATTCTCTCCTACGGCAGATCTTAACGGTCTTAACACACCTCTTACATCATCGCTATGTTGGATAAAATCTATTCCTGCATCATTATAACCATCTAAGTTGACTAACTCATTATCAATATGACTCATGTTACCAAAGATGTTATAACTAAAATCTTTAACTTTACCTGCATAAGAAAGCGCTAATTCCCATCCAGTATTTTTTACTTCTCCTCCATTTACATCGGGGGCTTCAAAACCTTGATGAGCATCGGCTAAACCAGGTATAATCATTCCCTTGGTTGTTTTTGAGAAATAATCTGCCGTGATCGTTAGTTTATTCTTAAATAAACTGGCATCTAAGCCTAGATCAAAAGATTCTGAAGTTTCCCATTTTAAATTTGGATTGGATTGTCTATTTACATACAAACCATTGGCATCATTCGTTCCTCCTTCTCCCATTACCGCTAAACTATTTTCTAGAGGCACATCAAAAGAGTAATAACCTACCGTATTAATATTACCTATTTCTCCCCACGAGGCTCTTAATTTTAAATCGTCTAAAGGATTAATGTTTTCAATTACGGGTAAGTTAGATAAACGTACCGCTCCAGAAACCGACGGGAAATAATCTGCACGATTAGCTGGCGTAAGCCTAGAAGTTTCGTCACGACGAATACTTGCCGACAAATAATAAGTATGATCATAATTATACATGGCTCTACCTATAGCAGAAGTTAATACATCTTCATACACATCGGTTTGTGCAGGCTGTAAAGAAGTGGCATTTCCCATATATTGGTTAAAGGCGCCTTCACTAGCAAAACCTCTTCCCTCTTGGTAGTAATATTCATAATCGGTATGCTGAGAAGAATAAATAGCTGTTAAGGCTAGATTGTGCTTTCCAAAAGATTTTTTATAGTTTAATTGATTGTCCCAGATCCAACGATTTTGGTCACTATAACTTTGGTATAAATAATTTTGAGCATCTGATCTTCCTATTTCTGGCACTCTAGGCTTAAATTGCTTATTTTTCTTATTGGTTAAAGCATACGAATAATTCGTTTTAAATTTTAATCCTTCAATAATCTCATAATCCAAATAAACATTTGCATTTAGATAAGTTACGGGATTGTTGGTGGTTGGTCTTTTTAATAAAGCTACTGGATTATAAACATCTCCATAAGCGCCACCAAAATCTGATAATTCCTGCGGAACCACACCTTGATAACTTCCGTCTTCATTGTACACCGAAGCTGCAGCCGGCATATAAATCGCATTGATAATAGCTCCTGAATAACCATTAGACGTATTAGTGCCTACGGCTTCACTTTTAGAAAAATAAACATTTTCTCCTATCGTAATTTTATCATTAAAATCATAATCCGATTTTACGCGAAATGAGTAACGATCTTTACTGGTGCCTACTAATACACCATCTACTTTATTATAACCAAAAGAAGTTAAATAACTTGCATTTTCTGAAGCTCCACTAACACTAGCATTTACATTATATAAGGCTGCATCTCTAAAGATTTCATCCATCCAATTGGTTCTAGTAACCGCTCCCCATGGGTTTTGTGCTGGATCATGAGCTGATAATGGAGAAGCACCTGAATTATTTGCAGCGGTGTTATATACAAAATTGTTTTCTTCAGCATTTAGTGGTGTTGGTAAATTGTTTGCCGATTGAATCCCTGTATAGGTATCAATACTTACACGCATTTTACCTTTTTCTCCTTTTTTTGTTTCAATTACAATTACTCCTGAAGCAGCTTGCGCCCCATAAATCGCTGCCGATGCAGCATCTTTTAAGACACTAACAGATGCTATATCGTTAGGGTTAATTGGCGGCCCATAGTAAGGTACACCATCTACCACAGTTAAAGGAGTTTGACCATTTAAAGTTCCTAAACCTCTAATTGTGATGCCCGCAGAAGAAGCAGGGTCTCCTCCATCTTGGGTAACGGTAACTCCTGGTAAGTTTCCTTGTAAAAAATCAGAAAAATTAGAAACGGGTCTACTTTTAATATTCTCTATATTTTTAACACTCGCTACTGCAGAAGTTAAATCTCTTTTTTCTGAAGAGCCATAGCCTATTAATACAATTTCATTTAAGGCACTTACCTCTTCTACTAATGAGACGGTAAGTTCAGTATTCCCTTGGTAGCTTACTTGTTGAGTTGCAAACCCCATATAGCTTACACGAAGTGCTCCTGAATTTTGATTAAGGTTTAATTCAAAATTACCATCAAAGTCGGTTAACGTTCCCTTTGCTTCTTGCCCGTTAGGTACAATAGTTACTCCTGGGATTGGCAAACCATCTGATTTAGATACAACGGTACCGTTGACGATGGTTTGAGCCATCACTCCTGACATTCCTAGTACAAAAGTCAGCATACATAAATAAATCTGTTTCATCGAAATAAAATGTTTAACGTTCGTTGCTAAACTAGATTGAACTGCAAATTATCAGTAGGATTATGGTTTCAAAAAGGTGAAGTTTAGATGCAAAAAACACCACTTTAACGACCTAATACGTATCTTTTTGTTGCAATAACATTCCCATAACAATGCAGTATTCTCACGTTAACATAAGGATTAGTGATTTTGTTTTAACTGAAAGTTTTTTGGACTAGAACCATAGTGCTTTTTAAACATTCTCGAGAAGTATTTTGGATCTTTAAAACCGCATTCAAAACTAATTTCAGAGACATTAAGGTTGCCTTCTCCTAGTAATTTTTCTGCATTCTGCAAGCGTAAACCAATAATCACCTCTGACGGAGATTGATGAAGTACTTCTTTAAACACACGGTAACATTTGGTGCGTGAAATTTCTAGTTCGCTAATAAGCCTATCAACATTAAATTCAGCATTACCAATTTCTTCACGAATAAGCGCTAACGCTTGCTTTACTAATTTTTGGTGAGGGTTTAAGTTTAAAGCTTCAGTTTTAGCGGTAGGCAATAATTTATCTAAAAAGCCCGTATGATGCGTTTTTTGATATTGCTGAATAAGATGATTCATTTTCTTTTGTAGAAAACTTTTATCGATAGGAAGATAAATTACCGTTTTTAAACCATAATCTAAGGCTTGTTCTTCGAGTGCTAAATCTATTTGCTCAGCAATATAAGCACTTGGAAGAATTTTAAAAGCAGGTTGAGAAATTACCTCTACAAACGCCGACGTTAATTGTGCATTGTAAACAACCAAGGCTTTCACATTAATTTGCTGTAATGCTGAGGGGAGCGCATTCACTTCATGTTCAAAGATGATAGGCTCTGCCATACCTTCTAACAAGTGATGTACCAATTGTACTTCTTCTTCTTCACAATATACTAAAATTGAAGGTTGAAGTTTGGCGGCATCATCTTCTAGGTGCTTTAACAAGACAATGCCCGATCTTGAAGCTACTTTAGTAACATTTAATATTGGGAGGTGTATGCGCAGTTTAAATTCGTTAGTATTTTTCACCAACTCCCCCCCTAAGTCGTTGATTAATACTTTTACAGCTTTGTAATACGGACTATAATTAATAATATTTTCCCACTGCTCATTTAATAAAGAAGAAGAACTAGAAAGCTCAATCAACATTTCATTTTCTGTTAACGAAGTATGCAGTATTAAAGAAGCCTCTTGCTCTACATATTTTATTACTTCATGAATTAAATATTGAAACAAAAGTTTTACGCGTAATACATCTAATGAAATTAAATCTGAAACAGTTAAAATTTGATACTTCAATGTAAAATCAAATGAAAATGAAAAAGATTGAAGTTGTCTATAAATAGTTTGAATTAGTTTTTTAAAATGAATTTCTGACGGCACGAGCGTTCCTAATTCTGCTATTTGATCTAAATAATCCCATTCAGAAATTTTTCTAATAAGCTGTGTTAATTCTTGCTCTAATTGTTTGCTTTCAGGAGATTTTTTTAAGCTGTGTGTAATGGCTACTAAATTTGCTAATTTGGGCTTAAAGCTATTAAGCACAAACGTTTTAAATTTATCTACCTCAAAATCGCGATCTTTAAGTTGATGGTGCAGCTCTAAAACCTGTTGTTGTTGAGCGTTCAATTCTTTATGGCGTTCTTCTAGGTGTTGATTTGCTTGTAACAATTCTAATTTCTGCGTTTCAATCATTCTAGTACGCGCTTCAATTTTTGCTTCCATAATTTTATGAAGTCGCTTCGCTAACCAGTTTTTTCGGAGTATAATCATCACCCCTATTAATAAAATAGCTCCGAAAATTAATAGATAAAAAGGGCTGGTTTGGTAAAATGGAGTTTCAATTTCGAGAATTATATGCTTTTTAGATTTGCTGCCTTTTGTATTCATTTTAGTCAGCAAGCTATACCGTCCTGGTTCTAAATTTTTATAGGTTATTCTTTTATTTTGGTATAACTTCCAATCTTTATCTACTCCTTCTAGCTGGTAATAAATTTTTGGAGCTACTCCTGAAAATTGAATAGGAATAGCGCTAAATGTAAATGTATTCTCTTGATAAGCTTTGGTTAATACGTTGGGGTATAACTCTTTTCCGTCTATGTTGATCTGTAATTTAGGAGTTTTAACTGCATAATGATAAGCATTAGGCTGTAAGTAACTCAACCCGCTTATGCCGCCAAAAAAAAGCATTCCCTTTTCATCTTGATAAACGGCACCTTCAGAAAACTCTTCTGCTTGCCAGCCTTGATCTTTGGGTAGTTGTGCAACTTCATAGCCCTTTTTTTGTATGGTTGCAATACCTTTTGTGGTACTCAACCAAACCTTATTTTTGTTTTCTAACAAGCCATAAACCATATGACTAGGCAAGCCAGATTCTTCGGTAATGTTTTTAATTACCCCATGCGGAAAATCATAAATACTTACTCCTCCTAACGTAGCTATCCAATAATAACCTGTATGCTGATCGTGATAAAGTTTATAAATACTATTTCCTGTAATCCCATCTTTGGTCGTTAATCGCTTAATAACACCTTGAGCTTCGGTAAAAAAGATCACCCCCTGATTTTCGGTGGCCATCACCAAAGTATCTTGATGTTTAATTACATGCCGAACGTGAAATGGTGCTAAGTCTTTTTGGTGTGGGAAAGCTTCAAAAGTATCGGTATTTAAATTCAACTTTGCTAAACCTCCCCAACAAGCAATCCACAACTTTTGCTGCTCATCTTCTTGAAAAGCATAATTTCTATTATTCGGAAAATCTGCATGCGTTTCTGCTTTAAACAATTGATAGCCTTTTGGAGTAATTTTAACCAATCCAGCATAGGTTCCTACCCATAAATGACCATTACTATCGGTATAAAAACTTCGAATACGGTACCAATCTGGATTTGCTTTAGCCTCTTGAATTTGATACGCTAAATAACACTTGGTTTTTTCGCTATAATGATAGATACCTTTGGTATAATAGCCTAACCAAATATTACTTTGATTGTCTTTAGTAATCGCTCGAATACTCTCATTGGGTAAATGCGGAAATTTAGTGGGATGCGGAAATATAGTCGTAATTTGTTCTGAACCAGCATACGCCATACTTATCCCACCATCTTTATGGGCTAACCAAATATTTCCAAAATCATCTTGATAAATTTTTTCAATTTCATTGCTGTTAAATGAATAGGGGGAATAGGTATCGTGCGTATAATGCTCAATTAATTCATTCTTTACATTTTGAGGCGTGTTCGGGATAATATAAAGTCCGTTTCTTTTAGTGGCATACCATATATTTCCTTTACTGTCTTTTAGAATATCATTAATTTGAAGATCAGGATGATTTTGTAATAAAAAGTTTTTAAGCACTCCTAAACGATCTGAATTTTTAATATTCTCTTTTGAAATTTCTTTAAACTGATTATGAGAAAAAACACGATAACCATTAGGCATTTTTACCGCTATTTCACCAGTATGCGTTAGGGCTAAGCTAAGCGGTTGCTTTTGAAAATGAAACTGCTGAAATACTCCATCTCCTATGTAACGAGAGACACTTTTATTATCGGTAAGAATCCAAATATTTTGATGTATATCTCTATTTAAGTCTTTAATCACATTGCCAGAAATACCAGTATTGTCTTGCAAATCGTACTTAAAAACTGTGATGTTTTGCCCATCATACCTGTTCAAACCATCCCAAGTTCCTATCCATAAACGCCCCTGTTTATCACTACTCATGTTTTTTACAGAGTTGTTAGAAAGTCCTTCTTTTGTCGTAAAAGATTTAAATTTTAAGTGTTGTGCAAAAGCAACACTTCCAATAAGAAAGCAAAGAAGGTAAGAAATATGAAGTGATGGGGATTTAATCATGTCGCGAAATTAAAACCCCCCGAATATTAAACGTTAATTTAGTATTACCTTTTTAGATCGATAGGTTATGATTGAGTAAGGATATTAATAAGAAGAAAGACTTTTAATATTTTATTCTCCATGTGGGGTTGAAAGCAAAAAAGGTTGAGTTTAAAAAATTAAACTCAACCTTTTTTATATGGAATAAACTTTTGTTTAAGCCTGTTCTTCGCTCACTAACGAATCTTCCTGCGCTAAGGCCTCGTCTTCGTCGTTCGCAAAAGGAACTGAATTCTTTAAACGCATAAATTCTTCTGCCCGTGCTGTATCTTCTTCTTCTCCTGTAAAATAAGGAAATACATCCATAATGGGCGATTCCGCTACCGCAGGAATACTATATTCACTCATCGTATCTTTCATCACGTGCTCGGTATTTTCAAAAGCTTCTTTTACATCATTGGCTTGCACTAAAAGGTATTGATTGGTTTTGCGCTCTTTCCCACTCTCTTCATCAAAGGCAATGAGTGAAATTTTAGACTTAAACCAACGGTCTGCATTTTCAAAGGGATGAATTTCTGCATAATTTGCCACCTTAATATTGGTAATCAAAATTTCTTCTCCATCACTAAGGTAAACCGACATTTCTTCTGTAATTCGCTTTTCAGCTTCAGTGTAAGAAATGGCATCGACCAAAAAAGGTTCTGTTTTTACTTTTCGGGTTCCGGAAGCTTCATCCGTTTTTCTATATTTCACTTTACATTCATACCAAGTTGCGCTCATAATTATCTGTCTTTAGATCGCAAAAATAAAATTTAAGCACTTGGAATCAAGCTATCGCTACAGATAGATATTCACAATTTAACGCCAAGTTCGATAGTTCATTTATGCTAAGCAGTTTAACTGAAGATTATTCTGATTTTTCAGTTAGCTCTTCTTGGGTTAATTCAAGATTAACTATTCTATAAAATATCTTCCTTAATTTACAAAGTCTTTTTTTATTAACTTAAATACAAAAAAGGAACAACTACGCTACTAATTTTTCAAAAAAAGGCTGCTAAATTAATTAAATAGACAAATTACTTTTTATCAAATCAATTTTCAAGCATAGGTAAATAATTAATAAACAAGAAGCTACAAATATTAAACATGCATATTTTATTTATTTATACGTATAAAAACAATGGGATTAATAATTAATGCTTACAAAATAAGAAGACCTAGTAAATTCAATTTTGTTAAAAAATCACTTCAACCCAAGTGAGTTAATTTAGCTTATGTCGCATATTATTACCCTAAAAATTTTATTGAATTTATGAAAAAACGTACGACTACTTCACTCTCTTATATTTTAAGTCTAAACCTAATTTTTGTATTTCTATCGAGTTGGGCAAAACCTCAACAAAATATTACGATTTCAGCAGACACTAGCTCTCCACAAATTCAATTTGCGGTAACTCATATTCAAAATGCCTTAACCAAAAAAGGAATGAGTTCTCAAATAACTCAAAGTAAAAGCGCAAGAATTATTTTCAGTATAGATGCAAATGAAAATGGTATCGAAAAAGAAGGTTTCATACTTCGCAACATTCTAAAGAACCAAATAAAAATTACAGCTTTAGATGAAGCAGGTGCGATGTATGGCGGTTTAGAACTTGCCGAACAAATCGCCATTTATGGTTTAAATGGAGTGAAAGAGACAACTCAACATCCATATATGGCTATGCGCGGTCCTAAATTTAATATTCCGCTAGATGCTAGAAGCCCCAGTTATTCCAGACATGAGTGATGTGGGATATGGAATTCTGGAAAAATTATATTGATAAACTCGCACGAGATCGTTATAATTATGTTTCGATATGGAGTTTAAACCCGTATCCTTCAATGGTTCGCACACCCGGTTACGAAGATATCGCCTTAGACAATGTTTTACGATCTACCGGTAAATTTAAAGATCATTATCCTTTAAAAGGTAAAAAATTTGACGGCCCAGAAATTTTAGACCCTACCGAAGTGGTGGTTGAAATCACGATGGATGAAAAAATTGAATTTTGGCGAGCGGTGATGAAATATGCCAAAAGCAAAAACATTAAATTCTACATGGTAAACTGGAATATTTACGATTACGGAATCTTTGGTAAACATGGCATCACTACTGATCAAGATAACGAAGTGACCAAAGATTATTTCCGAAAAAGTGTAAAAGCAATGCTCTTAACCTATCCAGATTTAGCCGGTTTTGGATTAACGACAGGAGAAAACATGAATCCGCACGACCCGATTGCTGCTGAAAATTGGGCTTTTGAAACCTACGGACAAGGAATGTTAGATGCCGCTAAAGAAATGCCAAACCGAAAATTCACCTTAATTCATCGTCAACACTGGACAAAAGCAAAAGATGTAAAAGCAAGTTTTGGACCGGTGATTAAAAACAAGAACATCGATTTAATTTTCTGCTACAAATATGCAGGAGCTCATTCTTATAGTAGCACTCAGCATAATTTTGATGAAGATTTTTTAAAAGATATTGAGCTGGTCGAAATGGAAACCATTTGGGGAATTAGAAATGACGATAATTATATGTTTCGTTGGGGAGCAGCCGACTTTGTTCGAGAATTTGTAGAATATATTCCTAAAAAAGTTACTAGAGGATATTATTTTGGATCAGATCAATGGGTTTGGGGACGTGATTTTATAAGTAAAGATCCTGAGGTTTTAGGAAGTTTAGAAATTGAAAAGCATTGGTATTCTTGGATGTTATGGGGAAGATTAGGCTACAATCCTAAACTGTCTAACGATAGAATTACAGGTATTATTCAAAATCATTTTCCTGAAACAAATGCCGAAAAATTATTCCGTGCTTGGCAAGCAGCGTCGATGACCTATCCCGTCACCACTGGTTTTCATTTTTTTGGTCACGATATGCAATGGTCTATTGAAGGCTGTATGAGCGAACCTCGTGCGGCACGAAATAAAAAAGGATTTCATGATGTAAAACGGTTTATTGCTTCATCACCACATCCGTTAGCAGGCTATCAGTCGATTCATGAATTTATTAATATGCAAAAAAATGGGACCACTACCCAACTAAAAACTCCTTTAGAAGTCGCACAACTATTGCACGAGAATTCTGAAAAAGCACTGCAATTAACAGAAGAATTGTTAACCGCGAAAGATCCGGAACTAATACGCACCTTAACCGATATAAAACTGATGGCTCTTCTAGGAGAGTATTATTCACTAAAAATTGAAGCAGCTACCACTTTATCAGTATACTCAAGATGAATGCTACAAAAAAGCTTCCGTTACTCAACTTACAAAAGCATTTAACCTTTTCAAAACCTATGCTAAGCTAGCTCAAAACATTATATCAATCCTATTTGGATGAATCGTGTAAGAACTTTTGAATGGACTCCATTAATTGAGGAAGCTAAAAAAGATATCGAGATTGCCAAGAACTATTAATAAAAAAAGCAAAGCGGCAAATTATGACAACTTTCTTTTTTAAATTTATATGAATAAAAACAACAACCATAAAGAAAAATGAATAAAATAGTAGTAATCACAGGAGCTGGAGGCATTTTATGCAGCACGTTAGCCAAAGCTCTGGCAAAAAAAGACTATCAAATTGCGGTATTAGATTTAAAGCTTGCTGCTGCCGAAAAAATAGTTGATGAGATTAAAGCGGAAGGCGGAACTGCAATAGCTATCGAAAGTAATGTATTAGAAAGAAAATCTTTAGAAGTAGCCAGAGAAAAAGTAAATTCTTTATTAGGCACATGTGATTTATTAATCAATGGCGCAGGTGGTAATCATCCGCTAGGTACCACTTCAAATCCTTATTTACAAAAAGAAGATCTAGCCAATACTCAAGAAGGTTTTAAAACTTTTTTCGATTTAGATACGCAAGGAATTGAATTTGTTTTCAATCTAAATTTTATAGGTACATTGTTACCTACTCAAGTTTTCGCCAAAGATATGGTGGGTAAAAAAGGCTGTAGCATCTTAAACATATCGTCTATGAATGCTTTTACGCCATTAACTAAAATACCGGCATATAGTGGTGCTAAAGCAGCAGTGTCTAATTTTACACAGTGGCTAGCCGTTCATTTTTCAAAAGTAGGTATTCGTGTTAATGCCTTAGCACCCGGATTTTTTCTCACCGATCAAAACCGAGCACTGTTAACCAATAACGATGGAAGTTTAACTCAACGCGGACAACAAATTATAGATCAGACTCCTATGGGTCGTTATGGAGAACCCGAAGACTTAATAAGTACTACTTTGTACTTGTGTGATGAAGCTTCTTCATTTGTCACTGGAGTGGTCATTCCTATTGACGGTGGATTTTCAGCCTACAGTGGAGTTTAACGAATTCAAATAAAAAACCTTATGGAACAAACATGGCGTTGGTACGGGCCAAAAGATCCCGTATCCTTAACAGATATCAAACAAGCAGGAGCAACAGGTGTTGTTTCGGCATTACATCATATTTCTAACGGAGAGGTTTGGACTGTGGAAGAAATTAGTAAAAGAAAAGAACTCATTACAGCTGAAGGACTTACTTGGAGTGTGGTAGAAAGTATACCCGTACACGAAACTATTAAAACCAGATCGGGTAATTTTCAACACTACATTGAAAATTATAAAACCAGTATCAAAAATTTAGCAAGCTGCGGGATAAATATTGTTTGTTATAATTTTATGCCCGTTCTAGATTGGACAAGAACAGATTTAGCCTTTAGCTTAGAAGATGGCTCTAAAGCACTTCGTTTTGATACCACCGCTTTTGCTGCTTTTGAACTGTATTTATTACAACGTCCAGGAGCCGATTCATCTTACACCGAAGCACAAAAAGCGAAAGCTAAAACCTATGTAGAACAACTTTCTGAAGAAGAAAAGCAACACTTGATCAACAATATTATTGCGGGTTTACCTGGCGCTGAAGAAGGCTATACGCTAGAACAATTTCAGCATATTTTAAATACTTATCAGCATATTGACGAACACCAATTAAGAGAAAATTTAGTAGCCTTTTTGAAAGAAATTATTCCTATCGCTTCACAAAATGAAGTATTGATGTGTATTCATCCCGATGATCCGCCCTACCCTATTTTAGGCTTACCAAGAGTCGTAAGTACCGAAGAAGATTATGCCTACTTATTTTCTAAAGTACCCGATAGAGCTAACGGGATTACCTTTTGCACAGGATCGTTAGGCGTACGTGCTGATAATAATTTGGTACAGATATTTAAGGGTTTTGCAGATCGAGTACATTTTCTTCACCTCAGAAGTACACAACGTGATGAAGAAGGGAATTTTTATGAAGCTAATCATTTAGAAGGAGATGTAAATATGTTTGCTGTGATGAAAGAAGTGCTTTTAGAGGAAAAAAGACGTAAAGCTGAAGGAATGAAAGATGCAAATATTCCTATGCGACCAGATCACGGACATCAAATGTTAGACGATTTACATAAAAAAACAAATCCGGGGTATTCTGCGATAGGAAGGTTACGAGGATTAGCAGAACTACGGGGTCTAGCTTTTGGAATTTCAAAAAGTATGGATTGAGAACTAACTTTTCTATCTAAAAAAAGGCTAAGATTTTTAATCTTAGCCTTTTTTTAATTTTAATGATATTGAAACAGTTTGCTACAAATTTTGTTTTAAGATTGTGACATAGACTTCATCTTTTTGGTGATTAAATTCACGGCATATTGAGGAGCTAATCGGTAAAGTTTATCTAAGAATTTAGCGTCTTTACCAATGGTCGCTCTATATTTATTTTTTTCTATTGCAGTAATAATTTGCTGAGCTGCATCATTAGGATGTGTAACTTTAGAAGCATATTTATTGGCTTCTTCTTTGTCTTTTTTAGTTTCTTTTAATCCAGAATTCTTTTTAATATTCGTTTTTATAGCTCCAGGAAATATGATAGCAACCATTGGTATTGGTGTGTTTTAATTCTGCATACAAACCTTCTGTAAGTTGTTTTACGGCTGCTTTTGAGGCGCTGTAAATAAGTTTGTCCAGGAAAAGGAATAAAACCTCCCATATTAGAAATGTTTACGATATGAGCTTCCGGACGCTTCTCGAAAAAAGGTAAAAAAGCTTTCACCATATACAACGTGCCATAAAAATTAATATTCATAATTCGTTCTACCACCTGAAGTTCTAACTCTTTAACATCTACAAAAGGCTGAATAATTCCTGCATTATTAATTACTCCATCTACCGCTCCGTGAATTTTTATAATTTTTTCAGGTAAAGCAAAAACTTGCTCTTTATCGGTAATGTTTACGATGTGTTTAGAAAGATTAGTTTTGTAATCTTTAGCTAATTGCAGCGTTTCTTCCATAGCACTTTCATTAATATCAAGCATTGCTACGTTAGCCTCTTTTTGAAGTAGCGCTAAAACTAATGCTCTACCTAATCCGCCGCCGCCAGTTACCACAAATGTTTTTCCTTTTATTTTCATCTTAATAAGATTTATCAGTTTACTACTCAGTTATTTTTTTGATATAAAAGAAGCTTTAACCATTTTAGAGCAGGTTACCGATGCTTCTCGAAAAGAAGAAGGTAATATTTCTTACGTGCTGCATCAAGATGTAAATAATCCTTTAAAAATTATCATCTTAGAAGAGTGGAAATCACAAAAAGCTATCGATTTTCATAACCAAACCGAACATTTTCAACTTCTAAAAAAAAACTAGCTCAACAAGAAGATCTTTTAACTATAGACGTTCTTCAAAAAATTCATTAAGAAAATAATATGCTTAAAACTCTTCATTATGAAACATCTAATTTTAATACTTTCCTTTTTTAGCATTTCTCTTTTTGTAAATGCACAAGATTCAAATGCGCTTTATACTTATAAAAAAATAGGACAAAAATATATGTAAGTATACCCAGTCATGTAGAAATTTCAAAAGCTATGGAGAGCTTTGTTAACGATCATGATATAAAAGCTGCTACCGTTGTTGGAATGGGCGCTGTAAATAAAGCTACCTTAAGGTTCTACAATCCTGCGACAAAAAAGTATACCGATAAAACGTTCTCAGAACAAATGGAGATTACTAATATTACGGGGAATATTTCTCAAAAAAAGGGAGCACCTTATATTCACCTGCATGTCACACTTGGCCGTAGCGATTATTCTACAATTGCGGGACATTTGCTTTCTGGCGATATTAATGGAGCCGGTGAATTTGTAATTGAAAAATCTGACGGTGTACTTAAGCGTTACCACGATGATGCTACTGGATTAAACCTGTATGATTTTCAATAAGGCGAAAATTATAAGCGATGTTTAAAAGCAATCTCACCCCAAGAGCCTAGTTTAAAATTAAACTAGGCTCTTGGGGTGTTTATACTCCCTACAATTAATATAGTGCCACTTATTTTTATAAGATTTTTTTATCAACAACTCTTACAAATATAAACTTAATTTACTAAATCATTGTTAGTTAACTCGCTTAGCTGATTTTTTTTAAAAACCAAAGTTCGGTGTGGAAAAGGAATTTCTATACCTTCTGCATCAAAACGTTTTTTTATACTCTCCAAGAGTTCACATTTCATAACAAAGGCAGACGCATAATCCCAGGCCCACGCCCAAGCACGAATTGTCACTGAAGAATCACCCAAATTAATCACCCGAACAATAACTAACGGATCGCCATTTCTAAGGTCTTGATTGGTTCGATTATCAAAAAGATTAGGATGTGCTTCACATTCTTCTTTCATAATGCTTTTAGCCAAATCTATATCACTATCATAGGAGATTCCTATCTCAATCCACTGGCAAATTTTCTTTTCTTCCAGGTCATAATTGGTTACTTTCTCTTTGTTAATAATTGCATTTGGGATCACAATCATTTTGTTCTGGTAATTTCTAATCACGGTATGGCGAAGTGTAATATCTGTCACTGTACCTACCAGCGTATCTGTAATTTTAATTACGTTACCTACCCGAAAAGGTTTAAAAGAAATGATAAATATACCCCCTATAAGATTTGCCAGCGCTTCTTGAGAGGCTATCCCAATGACTACGGCTAAAATTCCCGCACCTCCAAGTGCGGTTTGCGCCACACCTCTTAATGCAGGAAAAGCCAATGTAGCAAGAATAGCCCCAAAAAAATAAACGCCAAATACACTTAAGTAGCGTAAAAATTTATAGCTGGTAGGATCGCCATCTGAAGCTATCGTTTTCTTGATGATTCGTGAAAATAAAGTTTCTACGATGCTTGCTCCAATAATGGTAAAAACCAAGACAATACCCACATAAAGTATGAGTTCGAAATTTTTAGTAGCTATAGCATATTTATCTTCAGAAATAAAGACAAAACTTAACGCTGCCAAGCCTAGAATAATCCATAAGGTATTGAGTACTCGATTAACGAGGTTAATAGTTCTAGGTTTCTCATGAGGGTATTTTTTTGCTGCTTTTTTTACCAACCATGCGTTGAGTAACTTTGTAAGCACTAAAAGTAACAAAACCACGCCTATTACTTTTAAAACATATATAAATGCATCACTATAGGTATTCCAAAATTCAGTTATCATAACATATTTAATTAGAAAAATCAATCCTTAAAAAAGATCACTTTACAAGTGTTAAATAAAGTACTGCTTAATACTTAATACACTTATAATTTTTTAGTGAAATTTCACTCATGCCTTCGCCATACAAATCTACTATAGAATTATGATACGACACAGGCACCCTTCCTTCTATTCTAGAATTTTTTCGCTTTATTACTTTCAGATAAAAAAATTAAAATCAAATTACTTTAAAATACTTATAAAAAGCCTCTAACAAATCATCATCCATTTATTTTTAGCTACAAAAATTCAATAGCTACTTCTCAAAAGAGGGGCAAATTCAATTTTAGTGAATACTTACAAGGTTGTTTGCTGATTGAACTGATTTTATAATTCAATACGAAATAAAGAAGCGTTAGTTAAAAAATTGATACTCTCCTAACTATTGTTAAATTAGAAAGAAAATAATGACTGGTAAAGGGTAAATGTCTTACTTTGGTTTTCTACATTTTCTAAAAAAACAGAACGTATTTACATGAATATCAAGAATTCTATGGTCTCTAAAATTTTTAAAGGCATCTCTTTTTCTCCTCATGAAATCTCTTTAATTGAACAGCAAATCGAAAAAATTGAACTTAAAAAAGGGGATACGTTACTAAGAGCTAACGAAACCATACTACATCAATATTATGTAGATGAAGGCTGTCTACGCACCTATTTTATAGATCAATCGGGAAAAGAGCATACGCTACAATTTGCCATTAACGATTGGTGGATTAGTGATTATACGGCATTCTTTACCACGACTACTTCCATTATGAATATAGAATGTATTCAAGACGCCATACTTTATAAAATTTCTAAACAGAGTATGGAAAGTTTATTTTTAGAAATTCCACCACTCGAAACATTTTTCAGAAAAAAAATGGAAGGTGCTTTTGCCAGTTTTCAGAAAAGAATATTAGCCAGTTTAGCACAACCTGCCAAAAAGCGGTATTTATCGTTTATAAAATCGTATCCAAACATAGAACAAAGTGTCAAAAATTATCATATCGCTTCTTATTTGGGAATCACCACAGAAAGTTTAAGTAGAATACGAAAAGAAAGCCTAGAAAAGTAATTTATTATCCTACATCAATTTTTATGCTCTCCTTTTCCCCTAGCTTTGTACTTGTAAATTATTGAAATAATAAATGAAAAGAGTATTAACAGCACTATTCACTATTGTTTTATTTTCTTCTTGTGGACAACACACCAAAAAAGAAAACAATGTAACAACAAGTGAAAAAGCTAAAAAAAACACTGACATGAAAAAGGTATTATTTGTATTAACTAGTCACGAAGATTTAGGAGACACTGGCGAAAAAACAGGATTCTGGATTGAAGAATTTGCTGCCCCTTACTATCTTTTAAAAGATAAAGGTTTTGAAATTACATTGGCTTCTCCAAAAGGCGGGCAACCTCCTATCGATCCTAATAGTAAAGCTCCAGCTGCGCAAACACCTGCTACCGAACGTTTCGATCAAGATAAAGAAACTCAACAGCTATTAGCACAAACCCTAAAGTTAGCAACGCTAAGTCAAGAAGATTTTGACGCGGTATTTTATCCTGGTGGTCACGGTCCACTATGGGATTTAGCTGAAGATAAAAACTCGATCGCACTAATTGAAGATTTTTATAAACACGACAAACCGGTTGCCGCTGTTTGCCACGCACCAGGTGTTTTTAAACATACAAAGAATGCTGATGGATCTTCTTTAGTTGAAGGAAAAAAAGTGACCGGATTTACCAATGAAGAGGAAGCAGCCGTTCAACTTACCAATGTGGTTCCGTTTTTAGTTGAAGATATGCTGAAAAAGAACGGTGGCGTTTATTCTAAAAAAGAAGCTTGGGCTCCTTATGCCGTAGAAGACGGTTTATTAATTACCGGACAAAACCCAGCTTCTTCTGAAAAAGTAGCCGAACTTTTAGCAGAACGATTACAATAAGAATTATAGTTTTTGCCTATATAAAAAGAGCGACTTAATTAATTTTAAGTCGCTCTTTTATTTAGTAAATTTTATTACTTTCTAATTTTAATGTTTAGAACATATTCTTAGAAAAATAACAAAGTACTATTTACATCAAATACTGGAATTACTACATTAGACTGGACATAGAGTTGAATGAATATTATTGCAAGTTGTTAACTTAGCAATTATGAGACGTAAAGCCAAACATTACACTTTAGAGTTTAAACAAAAAGCAGTAGAACTAAGTTATGCCAAAGGCAATGTAGCAGAGGTTTGTGAAGACTTAGATATATTACCTGCTGTTCTTTACCGTTGGCGTAAAGAGCAAAAGAATTATGGTAAGAATAGTTTTCCCGGCCGTGGTAATCCTAAAATGACCGATGAACAAAAAGAGATAGCTCGTTTAAAGAAACAGCTTAAAGAAGCCGAATTAGAACGTGATATCCTAAAAAAGGCAATTGGCATCTTTTAGCTCACTATTTATTATTTTAGATTAAGGTATTCGTGAATGCTTCGCATTTCCGCGAGCGACAAGAAAAATACAGGTTCATAAAACAGCATCGTATGAAATTTCCTGTTGAGAAGATGTGCACTATGTTAGCCGTTAGTAAAAGTGGTTATTACCACTGGTTGAAATCTGGTCCCAGCAACCTCTGGAAAGAAAACCAGAAGCTCTCTTCATTAATCAAAGATATTTTTGAAGATAGTTACCAAAGCTATGGATCCCCAAGAATAAAAGCGGAACTGGAAGCTTTAGGTTTTAAGGTATCAAAGCCACGGATAGCTCGCATAATGAAGGCAAACTATTTATACGCAAAGAGGAAACGTAAGTTTAAGACGACCACTAATAGTAACCATAAATACCCCACAGCTCCAAACCTTTTGAACCAATGCTTTAATGTAGCTAGGGCTAATCAAGTATGGGTAAGCGATATTACTTATGTTCAAACCAAACAAGGTTGGAGTTACCTAACAGTGATCATTGATCTATTTAACAGAAAAGTTATAGGATGGGCTTTAAGTGATACCCTAAATACCGAAGATACTATTATAAAAGCTTGGCAGATGGCTATTAAAAATACCACACTCACACAACCTTTGATATTCCATTCAGACCAAGGTATTCAGTATGCCAGCCAAAGATTTACTAATCTACTTAAAAGCTATAATGGCCTGGTAAAACAATCTATGAGTCGGAAAGGAAACTGCTGGGACAATGCCGTGGCGGAATCCTTTTTTAAATCTCTAAAAGTAGAGTGGGTATATTGGCATAAGTACAAGCTTAGATCACAGGCAGAGTTATCTATCTTTCAGTGGATAGAAACCTGGTACAATACCAGAAGAAGACATTCTTATTTAGGCAACAGAACCATTAAAGAATTTGAAATAGATATGTATAATCAAAAACTAGCAGCATAGTCACTCAACTTAAAGTCCTGTTTTTTATTGCAAGTCCAACTCTTTTCCGTTAAATTTATACGGACTGTTATTAAGAGTTTAAATGTTCTTCCACCAATGTTTAACTCGATATTTTTTATTTTTAGAAAAAGGTCTCGTTGAATCTCGTTCCTCGATTTCTCCAAATGATAAATATTCCAAGAGCCCCCTCTAGCTCCCCCCAAGGGGGAGAACAAGGCTTTCAAAGAACTTATTTTTATAAAGATAAGATTTTTCTTGCTAATTTAACTTTCTTCAAATTCAGCTTCGATTTCAATTTCTTAAGAAAAGAAAGCTCCAAAGTATTATGTAAACAAAAAGACCCTGCAACTTTTAATTGTAGGGTCTTTTATGATAGATCTATTACCTATTTATAATTATGTAACAGAGTCCCTGTAGATTAGCAGATTTATATAAGTCAACATCTCCTTCCACGCATATCTTTTCACTGTTTTTACCATTTATGCATCTTTCAAGGATCAAATAGTTTGTAGGCATAAAAGCTTTGTTCGATTCAGCAACATTTTTTCCGTTTGTAATATTTTTTAAATTGAAACTGTATATTTCATTAACTGCTATTTTTTCGCATACGTTATTTTTTTCCTTAGAGGATACTATTTTATAGTTAGTTTTCTTGTCTTTTAAATAAATCAAATAGTAATTTTTTGTTGAGTCTATTTTATAAACCTTTCCTTCAGTAAGGATAGGATATTCCAAATTAACTGTATCTGCTCTATTGCTTTTAACGCCTTCATTATTCTTTTTAAATAAAGAAGAGCAAGAGAAAAGACTCAATGATAAACAAAATAATATAAAAGTTTTTTTCATTTTATGGGTAGCTCATTATAGTTTTTCCATTTGATATATAATCCACTCTTTTTGGTGTCAATGTAAATATTTCCCTGTTCCCCAAATATTGAGGAGTGATAATTAATCCATCTTTATTAAAAAGCCTACGGTTGACTGTTCCTGGTTGTTTAGTAGCAGTACTATGTGCTTGAGGGTAAACGCTACCTTGTATATTTGATCGAGGAGAAGAAATCCCTGTTCCTTGTGAAATTAAGCCACCTTGATATCCTTCCGTCACTTCGTGAAGCATACCTTTTCCTGCTTTACCATTCGCTTCGCTAAATTTATTCAAAACTTCGGGATTTACCTCTTGAGAAGCTTTCACAATATTTTTTCCTTGATATTTTTCATCAGTTACTTCATTCCCCATAAATGCCCCGCCTATATACAAATTACCAGAGGAAGTTTCCTTAGTGTTTTCGGCAGTTGCAGTTACAATTACAGAATGATCATCAATTGCATTTGCCAATTGTTGCGCATCACTAGATAATTTACCTTCTCCATTTTGTTTATAGGTAACCTTTCCATCATCATGCATAGAGAGGGTTAAGTCACCTTGAACAGATGCCTGTAGTTGATCAAATGCAGCCTGGGCCTCTTTCCCTTTTATGATAACATCATCTGCCGACATCCCTGTCGGATCCGTATAACGCAAAGGATTGTTATGGGTGTAAACGTATGGGCTCCATCCCGGGAACTGTTCCGCCAACGGATCGACACTCAACCAAATACTCCACTTAGGGTTATAATACCTTGCCCCGTAGTAATAGTTCCCGGTCTCCTCGTCGAGTTCCTTGGCATTGAACTTGTAAGGGCACCGCTTTCTATATTACTCGTCTAATCTACCACATTATCGAATATCTGTACATCTTTTAATTTGATACACTTGTAATCATTTGAATTTAAAAATTTAATAACTAAATAATTGTCTTTACTAAGATATATTTTTTCAATTTTATGATTAGTTGCATTTAATAAATAGGAAAACTCTACTTCATATTTAAAATTTAAAGCTTTCTTAATTTGATTGCAATCTTCAAGTTTTCCTGTTGATAAATTATGCCATATCATGTATAACATTTCACGTCTTTTTATATCGCTTAAGTAATCTAAACTACTTTCATGAGTTAAGCTAAGTATATTTTGAATTTTTATTTTTCTATATTCATTTTTTTTATAGACCTCTGTAAACTTTGGAGATTTTACTTTGTTTCTTATGAAAGAATATAATTTATCTAATTTTTTAGGGTTTATAGTATCCATAATATTTGACGAATAACTCTCATTATTTTTTTTATGAAGGATAAACCCCCAGTTAAAATAATAATTTGTCAGGTTTTTTTTATAATATGGCTTTAATTTTTCGTTACTTAATACATTTAAAATGTTTGATAAAGTATTTTTTTCTTTATCTGTTAATAAAATATACTCTAATCGATTATTGAAAGCGTCATAATGATTTCTGTTTTTAAATAAAGTATCTCCTTTTATATAAATATTTATTTCCCCCATTTTTTTAGGACTCATATAAAATTCATAAAAATAAAGTTTTGAAAAATTATTATTCTCTTCTTGACAGGAGAATAAAATCACGCCTATGAAAATTAAAATAATAGTCTTCATAATTTTAATTTTTATTTAATGACTTATAAAAAGGATAACCAAACTTATAATATAGTGATTTATATTTTGAATTACTTAGGATATTATTACCTGTATTTTCTCCATAATTATATAGATGATTAAGATGAAAGCCTTTAAAACTTTTTGTTGTTGTATTAAATTGCAAATGATTAATTTGCATTTCAAAAATTCTAAAATGGTCTTTTGGGTCCCCTGTCAAATTATTTAATACATGCCCTCTAACCTCATGAATGTTTATTAAATTTCGTATATTCTCTACTGTCGGTTTAAAATATTCATCAGAAACACTGCTTCCGTCTTTATGAACCCCTCTCTTTATAAGTAAATTATTAGGAGTTCCTTCATTGGCATTATATAATCCGCCATCAGTGTTGACTATATGGTGTTTAATTTTTATTTCTCCATCAATATTGAGACCATCATCAAGATTATAATTTGTAATATGTGATTCAATTTTATCTCGTGAATCGGGATGCAATGAATTAAACCCTTCATTACTTAAATATGTACCTCCATTATTATTAACCAACTCATCTTTACTCATAGAAGTAAAATCTTTTTTACCATCATAAATAATTGGTTCCCCAGTAAAACCTTCTTCTGTATCTCCTCTATAATTACCTTGGGAGTCATAGACAGGGTTTTCTTCAACGGACATTCCCGTAGGATCTGTAAAATTGACCGGATTGTTCAATGTATAATTGTACGGCGACCACCCGGGGTATTTCTCCGCCATTGGGTCAACACTCAACCAAATGCTCCACTTAGGGTTATAATATCTTGCCCCATAGTAGTAGTTCCCCGTCTCGTCATCCAACTCTTTTCCGTTAAACTTATAAGGACTGTTATAAGAGTTTAAATGCTCTTCCACCAATGTTTAACTCGATATTTTTTATTTTAGGAAAAAGGTCTCGTTGAATCTCGTTCCTCGATTTCACCAAACGGTAAATATTCCAAGAGCCCCCTCTAACTCCCCCCCAAGGGTGAGAATAAGGCTTTCAAAAAGCTTCTTCCTATAAAGATAGGATTTTTCACCTATTTAACCTTATCGATACCTATATCCAGAACTTCAAGACCAAACAGGCGTTCGCTAAATAAAAAACCCCGCAATTTTAATCTTGCAGGGATTATGTTATTACATTTATTTATCAATTACCAGATAAATTACCTATTTAGGTCTATAGAAGCAAAAGAGCCATTAATAAAATGATTGGACCGAAAATATAAAATAAACAGAAGAACCCCTTAATTCTCCATGATAAATTGCTCTCCTTATTTTGGGAAAATTTATCATATAATATTTCATCATCTTTCCTGAACAGTAGAACATTTAAAATAAAAACAATAATTACCAATCCAAAAATCCTATAAGAATTAACAAAGAAGCCTTCAAAATCAGATATTCTTCTTATCAATAAATCTAAAGAATAAATTAAAGCAACAGAACTGAAAGAGATTGCATATCCGGTATTAAATGCCTTTAAGTTTTCATCTCCATTCCATTGTTTTTGTTGGAATAATGCAAATCTAAAATAAATATACTGATAGGCTCTAACTATTTTTTTTATAAAACTCACTTATTATTTTTCTGTTTTATATTTATTGTGAACTAAAACTCCATTCACGAAAAAAGTATTATTGTTCTGGACATGTTTTATATTATACATTGGAGCTTCTTTTTTCTCATCAATAATTTTGATTATTTTGGTTTCTTTTATTTTACCATTTTCATAATAGAAAAGAGTATCTCCTATTTCCAATTTTGCATACGAATTATTTCCGTGGGTTGTATGTGTGCTCCAACCTTTGGATTTTACGTAAAATGGATGATTTGGGGAAGATATTACCTCGAGGTTATTATCTAACTCCATATATATCATTCTTTGGATATGAAATTTATTTGGGAGCTCAATTACTTGATCTGATTCCACTTTCATTGTTTCCATGTTCAAGCTTAATATTTCATCCCCAACTTTAATATCTTCTATATTCTTTTGTTGCCCATCACTCATAGTTACTTTAGTCCCTGCTACAAAGCAATGGTTTTGATAACTATAGTCTTTTGGTGTTTCGGGATTTGCCATAGTAGGGTTTAAAAATAAAGATATATGAGCTCCTAAACCTACTCCCAATCCTATAGGTCCTCCATAAGTCATAAAACCATTAGCTGTTAATTCCGCGGATGCCTTTTTTGTTGCTTGTTTGTTATTGCTCTTAACAGCATTTTCAATCTGTACGGCATTAACACCCATGCTTAAAGCCCCTAAGCCATAACCTCCAATCTTAAAATAAGAACTCACTGCCGGGGCTAAATCTTTGGAATTAATTAGTCCCTTAACCAAAGCTTCTTGACCAAGTTTTGCATAACCTGCAACAGAAAGAGAAGTGTTTAGATTATTCAAACTACTCGCGTTATCATTACTTAAAGAACTACTACCTGAAAATTCATAATTACTAGAAGACAACTCACTGTTTGAAGAAAGAGAATTGACAGTTGTAGGATTACTTACACGGACTTCATCACCAATTTCAACATCTGACATCAACATCCCATCAGATTCCCTAATATAATTATCACCTAATTGGCTTTCCACTATACTGTTTGCCTCCTCCATTGAGATACCGGCATCTTGAGCTAGTGAATAAGCACTATCGCCCGCTTCCGCTGTCCAGGTGCCATCACCATTATCAACCCAATCAGCAGACCTGCCATCGGGATCGATCATATTTATAGGGTTATTGTGAACATAAGCATATGGGCTCCATCCCGGAAACTGTTCCGCCAACGGATCGACAGAAAGCCAAATTGACCACTTCGGATCATAATACCTCGCTCCGTAGTAATAATTACCTGTTTCCTCATCTAACTCTTTTGCATTAAACTTGTAAGGAGAGTTATTCGAATTCTTGTGTTCTTCTACAAACATTTAACTCGATATTTTTTATTTCAAGAAAAAGGTCTCGTTGAATCTCGTTCCTCGATTTCCCCCAAACGGTAAATATTCCATAAGCCCCCTCTAGCTCCCCCCAAGGGGGAGAACAAGGCTTTCAAAGAACTTCTTGCTTTAAAGATAAGGTTTTTCTAGCTAATTTAACTTTCTTCAATTTCAGGCTTCGATTTCAATTTCTTAATAAAAGAAAACTCCAAAGTATTATGTAAACAATAAACCCCGCAATTTTAATATTGCAGGGCTTTTTTATCATATTAAAAAGCACCAATTTACTACATTACCGAAATGATTACTGTAAGTTATTTAAAATAACATATATAGTTTCTATAAAATAAACTAGTTCAAAATAATATCATTAAATTTTAAATGTTTTGGAGTAATAATGCTATCATCAATCATATTTTTAATAGAAGTTTTTTCAGAAATAAGAGGAACATAATATTTACCTTCAAAAGTCTCAATTATGATATTACCAGTTTTGTTTTCTACTGGAAAAATAAAATCTGAAGAAGTGATTTTTTTTGAAAAAGCAATTTTAACTGGTAAAGCATTATATAATTCATTTTTGATTAAAATTTCAATTTTTTCTACATGTGCATTTTGAAGTGATTTTTTATCTTTGTTATTCAAATTCACATATAAAGCTTCCTCATATTCATACAGAGGAGATTTGATAGATATTTTTTTTTCATCTATATAAAACTTTATTTCATACCCATCTTCTTTATTTGATGAACAACTAATACCAACCACAAAAATAAAAGAGATGATTAATTTAGTTTTTAGCATTTTAATCTTGCTTGTAATATTTGACATCATCCATTGTAAAATTAGTTGTTTGATTTTCATTATATATATCAATAGTTTCTTGAAGCGTTCTTACTTGAGGTTTATAAAATCTACCGTCTTTTGAATAAACATATTGTGTTCCATCTTTACTTTGACCATAATTAGTTACAACATGTTGTCCTCCTATTATTGCGATACCCTTTCCAAAATCAACATTGTCAAAATTTTCTACTTCAGTAAATCCTTTTGTAGTTGATTCAGGCATAAATTGTCTATAGTTCATAGCGTTTTTAGGATTAATCTCTACTTCATCTACAGCCATTTGTGATGCTTGATCACATATATAGTTATCTTTTGAAGGTGTAATTGGGTTATTTGAATCTGGACCTGTAGGAGTTTTACCATTAGAGTTCTTTATGGATCTAGTCATATTATTATCCACGATAACCTTGTCGCCCTCGCTAAATTCAAAATTAGTACCTATATTTTTACCATTATAGTTATAAGAGCTTCCGACTTTTTCTGAAGTTTGATTCAGATATTTAGCTAAAGTTTCTACTGTATCACCTTTTTCAGCAATAAGATTTCCTTTACTGTCAGGTTTCCAAACAGCATTCCCGTCTGGATCAACAAATTTCACGGGGTTCTGTAACGTATAATTATAAGGCGACCACCCGGGGTATTTCTCCGCCATTGGGTCAACACTCAACCAAACACTCCACTTCGGATCATAGTACCTAGCCCCATAATAGTAATTCCCCGTTTCCTCATCCAACTCTTTCCCGTTGAACTTATAAGGAGAGTTATTGGAGTTTTTATGCTCCTCTACAAACATTTAACTCGATATTTTTTATTTCAAGAAAAAGGTCTCGTTGAATCTCGTTCCTCGATTTCTCCAAATGGTAAATATTCCAAGAGCCCCCTCTAGCTCCCCCCAAGGGGGAGAACAAGGCATCCAAAGAACTTATTTTATAAAGATAAGATTTTTTACCTATCTAACTTTCTTCAAATTCAACTTCGATTTCAATTTCTTAAGAAAAGAAAACTCCAAAGTATTATGTAAACAAAAAGCCCCGCAATTTTAATCTTGCAGGGATTATTTTCTATTTTAATCTATTTAACAATAAAATTAAAATAAGGGTTTTTACAATTATTTTCAGATATTTCGTACTCTCCATTTTTAAGGATATAACACATAAAATAAAACTCATTCCATGTTTCAAATTTTTTATATGATTTGTTATTAATACAAAGTACATAATTACCTATCTGAAGTGAAGACATAAAAAGAAGAGGGGGTACAATATCTTTTTTCTTATCAAATATAATTTTGTCGATTGTCGAAAGTTTATCAATATCAATTAACTTTGAAAAGAAAAATATGTTGATTGTTTTCTCCTTCTCATTTTCTTCATTGTACGTTAATTGTATTTGAGGTACTAATTGTTCACATACATTTCTTTTGAGAATAACCCTACTATAATTTTTAAAACTCTTCACCTCTTGAATGCTGTACAAGTTAGATTTTACTACTGATAAATTTTTCAAATCTTCGGATGAGACTTTGAGGTCAAAAGCTATACTGTCACTTTTCAATAAGAAAAAAAATTGAGATTCTGGCTTTGTGTATTGATCAAAAGCTTTAGCATTCCAACTAAGTGAAAACAAAACTATAAAAATTAGAATGTTAATTTTTAGCAGGAACTTTCCAATCACCATATTTTCTTCTTCTGTTCTTTTCATTTCTAAAGTTTCTATTTATAAATTGAGAGGCTTTTATTTCTTCAGTTTTTCTATCTTGTGCAGCACCGTCGTCGATTCGTTTTGCATGAAACAGTTCGTGAAATAATTCTGTTGTTTTATTTCTCTTGTAACCATCTTTTTTACTGATTTTTGTATAATCTAATGTTACGTAAGAGCCATCACCAGTTCCGTCCTTATGTTCTGTAGGTTTATTGTTCTGGTATTCTTGGAATTTTTTTTCATATTCTTGCCATTGCTCTTTTGTAGCATCAACACCTGGAACTTGAAGGCTTGGATCCTCTAAAGCAGTTTCTTCATAATCATAGAGTTTTTTTGGCTGTGCATTACTTCCTAAAAAGCTTCCTTCTGAATCTTGCTTTATAGTAATCACATTATCAGTTTCTTTCAGCTGTTTAATTGTAGAACGTGTTTCTTTTGTTCCGAATATTGACTGAGCAAATATTCTCAACTTAGCACCTAAATTGAACCAAAGTGAATTGTCTTTATGATACTCAACAACCATACCCGTAGGGTCCACAAACTTAACCGGGTTCTGCAGTGTATAGTTGTACGGAGACCACCCGGGGTATTTCTCCGCCAATGGATCGACAGAGAGCCAAATGCTCCACTTAGGGTTATAGTACCTTGCCCAATAGTAATAGTTCCCGGTCTCCTCGTCGAGTTCCTTGGCATTGAACTTGTACGGACTGTTATAAGAGTTTAAATGCTCTTCCACCAATGTTTAACTCGATATTTTTTATTTTTAGAAAAAGGTCTCGTTGAATCTCGTTCCTCGATTTCTCCAAATGGTTTGCCAACGCGGCAAGCTGGCCTGTTCACTAAAAACAGCCACCGGCTGTTTTCTTTACGTTCCATCCTATATGTTGTGTGATGTTCCCTGCTAAGTTAGTGATATAACTTGAACTTCCCAAACCGACAGAGGTTCACGAACTCCTAAAGCAATAGAAGCCAGTGAGCTAAACCGACAAAGGAGGTTCACGAGCTCCTAAACACAATAACAACTACGCGAGTAAATGGTCGGGATGGTACCAGTAGGCATCGTAATCGTTATTGTTATGGGCAAAATTACTGCTTACCCCGCTGCCGCCATAAGTAAATAGGCTACCCAATTGCAGTTCCTTTTCCAAAGAGGCATAGGTGGCGATCAGGGCCTGCCCTGCCTCGCCCACTTGGTTATCCATGGCTAACCCCCTGAGCTTCCTCCTTGAGGGACAAGATAGGCTGGTAAACGTTATATTATTTTAAGAGTTATTCACATCAAAAAACTGGAAAAGAATTAAAAACAGTACGTCTTCACACTTCTGATACGTTACTTAAACAAAATCAAGCTACAGCTTTATATAAATAAAAAGCCCTGCAATTTTAGTCTTGCAGGGTCCTTTTTTTTAATGAATATTTCTCTTAATTATTTCAAATCATATCGGGTAAACTCTAATGAATTTAAATCATCCTCTGTGGTAAATATATTGTATTTATTTGGTATATAAAGTTTGTTTTCAAATATAATATATGGACTGGGAACACCTTGATCAATTTTGTAACAGGTACCATTCTTTATATTTGTCAATTTTACGTAAGCTACCCATGGCCCAATCCAAGTTTTTACATTTTCCACCTTATAATTAACATTCTTATTTTTTGGTAATTCAATAAGCATATTATTTCTTTCCTCTTGAAATTTATTTGGATTTTTGATACATTTTAAAATCTCAATTGGTAAATTTTCAGATTTTACTTTATCATTTTTTAAGGTCTTTATATTACGACCATTACAACTAAAAAGGATTGCTATAATCAAAAAATACAAGTATCTCATTCTGTTTTAGTTTTATCTATCCAATCATCAGTTCTGTTATGGGAATTATGAAAATCTCCTCCCACACCTTGGGGATTGTCAACACTTATATTTTGAGCATTTTCAAACGTTCTACCCGCAGGCCCTAACTCTCCTGAACCTTTCTGCTCTCCTATTCTGTGCCCTGTTCTTGTTCCACTTAGATAAACCCCAAAAATTCTATTCCCATTACTGTCACCTCCGTTGCTTTGCACAGGGTCTTTTTCGTCATAAACATTTACATGGTTAACACGTTCCGAAGCTTTTTCAGATAGCTGGTAGTCATCACGAACTGGAGTATTAATGGTAAGTAAGTTCAATTCAACATCGTTGAACTCCTCCATTTCAACCATCATATTCATAGCCTCAATGGAAACATTTCCTCCATGACTGTGACCTACTAAAGTGATTTTACCGTTAAAGTCCTCAGATTTCATCTGTGTTCTTACGTGATCAATTAATCCAATTGCTGCGGTAGTCCTTGCACCCGCAAAATTATCTCCTGACCATGGAAAAGACACTCCAAGATTATTATCTTTAAATAAGTTATTAGATGCCTTAGTTATCCCACTTAGATTTTCCCAAGTCAAAATATTGGACCATTTTCCATGAACAGGTATGATGTCCCTTCCATCAGGATCAATGTATTTTATCGGATTATTAGCGGTATAAATATAGGGAGATAAAGAAGGATATTTCTCCGCCATTGGGTCAACAGAGAGCCACAACTGTACACATTTTGCCTCGCGCGAGCTTCCGCTCTTTACAACGTGTAGCGTATTTTCTGGTCGGCCGTGCCTTTCGGCAGGTAAATATGTGAGTTTTAAGCAGCCCATCGGTGTTTTAAAGATAGTCATTTTTTCTATTTTC